>JAHHDR010000023.1 GCA_019739215.1 Rhizobium sp. | reverse complement strand
CACGCAGAGTCCAGTCCCGAACCGTGTCGTGGATCGCGGCCTTGTCATCCGTCACGATCATGCGTTCCACGAGGCGATGGCCGGCGTCGCCGATGCGCGCGGCCAGCGTGTCGCCGGACCGGTCATCGGCCAGCGTGCGGGTGTCTGATACGGTGAGCACGGCGATGCCGAGCGGGATAAAGGGGCGTGTCTGGTCTGGGGTCGGCATGGGGGCTCCCGGGATCACCGCCGGTGAATGGCTGCGCCCTGCAGATACCATTCAGGCCGGGCCGCCTCAAGCCTGGCGAGCGCCCTGTCGAGCCCGGCCTGGGTGCGGTAAATGCCAAAACAGGTCGCGCCGGAGCCCGACATGCGCGCCAGCATCGGGTCCGCTTCCCGGATCAGTTCCAGCGTTTCGGAGATCTTCGGTTCGATCGCCTCGGCCGTCGACTGCAAATCGTTGCGCGATGCGGCCAGCATGCCGAGCCATTGTTCCATCGGCGCGCCTTCGCGAGGCAGGTCGAGCGGAGGGTTCTCGCGGTTTGCCAGCCTGCGGAAGACCTCCGGCGTCGAGACTTCGACCAGCGGATTGACGAGCAGCAAGAACAGTTCGGGCATGTCCTCGACGAGCGTGATGTCCTCGCCAATGCCGCGAGCCACGAGTGGGCGGCTTTCGATGCACATCGGCACATCGGCGCCGAGCGCCAGCCCGATCGCAAGCAGGTCGCGCGCCGGCACGCCAAGCTGCCAGAGCCGATCGAGGCCCCGGAGCGCCGCGGCGGCATCGGCCGAGCCTCCGCCAATGCCGGATGCGACCGGAAGGTTCTTCTCGAGGCTTATATGAACCGCCGGCGCTGCCATTCCGGTACGCGCCGCCCAGACACGCAACGCATCCCGCGCCCGGATGGCGAGGTTTCCGGCGCCGTTCGCGGCGTCTTCCGAGAGCTTGGCCGCGAACCGGCCGGTGATGGTCAGCCGATCGGTCTCATCATGCGAAAAGGTCAACCTGTCGCCGGCAGACGCAAACACCACCAGAGAATCGAGCAGGTGATAGCCATCCGCACGCCGACCGGTGACGTGCAGGGCAAGGTTCACCTTGGCCGGTGCGAATTCCTCGATCATGCATAACCCGTCAGGTCGGGGGCGTTCAGTTCCTGGCAGCCGGCACCTTCAGCACCTGGCCGGGCTTCAGGCGATCGGGAAACCGCTTCAGTTCGGGGTTCAGGTCGATGATTTCCTGGAAGCGGTTTCCGTCACCCAGAACATCGCGGGCAATGTCCCAGAGCGACTGGCCCTCGCCCACGGTGTAGACCGCGGGCTGAACCGGCGCCTGATCGGCCGCAGGCTCCTGGGCGGACTTGTCTTCGCCCGGCGCTGGCTTGTCGGCGGCATTCCCGCCCGGAAGCTGCGTCCTCGGCAGCGCCGCGGCGACCGCGACGCTGCGTGTGGTGTCGTCGGACGGCTCCAACTGCTCTGCTTTCTTGACCTCCGGCTCGGGCAGACCGGCCTTGATCTTCGTCCGGATCGCCGCGACCTCCGTTTCGTCGGGCTTCATGGCCAGCGCGGTACGCCACTGGAAGATCGCCTCAAGCTTGCGGCCGACCCGCCAATAGGCGTCACCGAGATGGTCGTTGATCGTTGCATCGGCGGCACGCAGCTCGACGGCGCGCTCCAGCTCGGAAACCGCATCCTCGAACCGGCCGAGCCGATAATAGGCCCAGCCCAGGGAATCGACGATGTAGCCGTCGTCGGGCCTCAGATCGACAGCCTTGCGGATCATGCCCAGGCCCTCGTCGAGCTTGATGTTCATGTCGACCCAGGAATAGCCGAGGTAGTTCAGCACCTGCGGCTGGTCGGGAAACAGTTCCAGCGCCTTCTTGAAGTTCGGCTCCGCCAGATCCCACTTCTTCAGCCGCTCATAGGCAATGCCGCGCTGGAAGAAGATCGACCAGTCACCACGCTTCGGCATCGGCCCGATGACCTCGACAGCCTTGTCGTAGGTCCTGGCCATTTCGTCATATTCCTTCTGATCGGACAGAAGGCTGCCATAGGCAAGGTATCCGCGGATGTCGCCCGGCTCGGCGGCCAGCGCCGCCTTGAGATGCGCGCGCGCCTCCTCGACTTTGCCCGTGCCGGCGAGATTGAGGCCGAGTTGCAACTCCGATACGCGGCGAAGCGGGGAACCGACCGGCACGCGCTGGTACCACGCGATCGCCTGCTCGGGCTTGTCGATGCCTTCCGCCAGTCCGCCGAGAAGAACGGCCGTGTCGGCACCCGGCGCCAGGGCATAGGAGGTGGCCAGATAGAAGGCGACGATATCGCGCGCGCTTTCACGATCGGGTGCGTTGGCGACCGACTGATTCAGGGCACCGCCGACCGAGAAGAGCACGGACGACATGCCTTCGGACACCGAGGTGACCGGAAATGCAGGCTTCGCGCCGGCCTCGATCGACTTGCGAAATGCCTGGAGCGGCAGGTAGCCGGGCGCGAACTCCTCGCCCACCGAAATCGCGTCGAGTGCCTTCTGCCTGTTGCCTTCACTTGCTTCGAGCGCCGCAAGCGCGAAGACGCCGCGCATGTAGGTATCGGTGGCCGATGCACCCTCATCGCGGTTGGCGATCATCTCGCTCAATCGGCTCCGGGCCGTCTCGACGTCCCCGGCGGCAGCCGCGATCATGCCGGCGCTGTAGTTCTTGAAGATGCCGTACCACTCCGGCCCCTTCAATGTATCAACGGCCTTTACCGCTTCCGCGGACTTGCCCTGCGCATGCTGGCCCCAGGCCAGCAGAAGGGTGTTGACCATGCGGTCCAGCTCGTTGGGACCGTCATACTTGAGAAGGCCCTCGGCGGTGGCGAAGTCCTTCTTACGGATCGCGTCGATGCCGCGGGCGATCGTGACGATACGTTCGACGGCCGGGTCATCCTTCAGCTTGTGGGCCTCGGCGACGCCTTCGTCGAAATTGCTGTCCATGAACAGGCAGATCATCAGCCGTTCACGAACCTCGAGATTCGACGGGTCGTATTTCAGTGCCGTGCGATAGAGCGTGATCGCCGTCGGGTAGTCGTAATCGTTGTCAGCCGTCCGCGCGGCCAGCAGGGCGCCGGCAAACGTGTCGACGGAGGTGGCCTCGAATGTTGCCCGAGGCTCCGCAGCGGCGGGCTTTTCTTCTGCCCGCGCCGCGCCGGTCAATGCCAGAAGCAACGCAAGCGCCGAGCCGGCCACTAGCCCGCGGTTGTACTTCAGTACCATCCTTCAGCCTTTCGAAAGGGCGCAAATCGAGCGCTCTAGAGATCATAAATCGGACTCGGCCACAAGACAGCCGCGATTTTGTGGCGCAGCGATCACATTTGCTTGCAATGTTTCATGACCGGGGGAAACGCGCCTCAGTTCACCCGGTCGATGCAGAAGTCGATCACTTCCATCAATGCCGACTTCCATGGCGAGGCCGGAAGCGCGGCGATCGCGTCCCGCGCGATCGTGCCGTAGTGATTGGCACGGGCGATCGTATCGGAGAGCGAGCCATATTTGGTGATCAGGCCCATGGCATGATCGAGGCTGGCGTCGTCGTTGCGGCCATTCTCGATCGCTTCGCGCCAGAACTGGCGCTCGTCGCTCGTACCGCGGCGCCAGGCAAGGATGACCGGCAGCGTGATCTTGCCCTCGCGAAAATCGTCGCCGGTGTTCTTTCCAAGCTCGGCCGCCTTGCCGCCGTAATCCAGCGCGTCGTCGACCATCTGGAAGGCATAGCCCAGGTTCATGCCGAAGGAGCGGAGGGCCGCCCGGTCGGCCTTGCTGGCGCGGGCGACGATGGGGCCGACTTCGGCGGCGGCGGCGAACAGGGCCGCGGTCTTGGCCTTGATCACCTGGAGGTAGTCGTCCTCGGTGGTTTCCATGTTCTTGGCGACGGAGAGCTGCAGCACCTCCCCCTCGGCGATCACGGTGGCGGCGGTGGCCAGCACGTCGAGCGCTTCCAGCGAGCCGACGTCGACCATCATCTTGAAAGCCTGGCCCAGCAGGAAATCGCCGACCAGCACGCTCGCCTGATTGCCCCACAAAATGCGTGCCGTCTTCTTGCCGCGCCGCATGTCGCTTTCGTCGACGACGTCGTCATGGAGCAGCGTGGCGGTGTGCATGAACTCCACGCTGGCCGCGAGCTTCACATGCGCCTCGCCATTATAGCCGAACATGCTGGCGGAGGCGAGCGTCAGCATCGGCCTGAGGCGCTTGCCGCCCGAGGAGATCAGGTGGTTGGCGACCTCCGGAATCATCTGCACATCCGATCCCGCCTTCGACAGGATCAGCTGGTTGACACGCTCCATATCCGCCTTGGTCAGGTCGACCAGTGGCTTGATCGATGCCTGTTTGTTCTTGCTTTCGTCAAGCGGTATGACTACGCCCAAAGGACCGGCTCCTGTTGAATTTCCGGCCGGACAATAAAAACCGGGGGCGCCGCCAGCAAGAGGCGAATTGTCCCTCTCCGTGAAAAATGGGTGAAAAGTGATCGAAATCATGCGCACCAATGACCCGGTGGCGCTCAGCTTCGCCGAAAGCCTGATGAAGGACGCCGGGATCTTCGCGATGATCGCCGACCAAGGCATGAGCGTGCTCGAGGGGTCGCTCGGCATTATACCGCGCCGGCTGCTCGTCGACAGCGACCGCGTCGACGAGGCGCGGCGCCTGCTGATCGATGCGGGCCTTGGTGCGGAACTCCGGGACGTCAAGTAAGTGAGCGTCACCGAGACCGTCGACGCCTTCCATTTCGGCGCATTCCACGTCGTGCAGCCCAAGGGTCGCGGCCATCGCGCCGGCATGGATGCAATGCTGCTGGCCGCATTGGTGGCCGGCGAGGGACCGATGCGGGTCGCAGATCTCGGCGCGGGCGCCGGTGCGGCCGGCATGGGCGTGGCCGCGCGCATTGCGGACGCGGAGGCCGTGCTGTTCGAGCGTTCGACGGAAATGGCGGACTTTGCCCGCAGGAGCATCGCGCACCCCGCGAATGCGCGCCTGGCAGCCCGGCTCTCCATCATCGAGACCGACGTGACGCTCAGGGGCAAGGCGCGACTGGCGGCGGGTCTGGCCGATGACAGCTTCGACCACGTGATCATGAACCCGCCCTTCAACGACGCCGGCGACCGGCGGGCGCCCGACGGGCTGAAAGCCGAGGCGCATGCGATGGATGACGATCTGTTCGAGAACTGGATCCGCACCGCAGGGGCCATCCTGAAGCCGGGCGGCCAGTTGTCGCTGATCGCGCGGCCAGAATCGATCGCCGACATCATCGGTGCCTGCGGCCGCCGTTTCGGCGGCATCGAGATCACCATGCTGCATCCACGCGAGGGCGAGAACGCGATCCGCCTGCTCGTCACCGCAATCAAGGGCTCGCGGGCACGGCTGATCTTCCGGGCGCCACTCTTCATGCATGGCCCCTTCGTGGATGGAGAGGGCGCGCATCGCTTCCTGCCCTTCATCGATGACCTCAACAATGGCCGAACCGCCTATCCAAGGCTCGCAAAGGCCCGCAAACCGACACCGGCCATTGCGTTTTAGGCAAACACCACTACATCTCCCGACAAGACAAACTGAACGGAGACCCGATGCTCGCCTCGCTCAAACGCCTGATCCCCAAGAAATTCCGCAAGGAGAAGACGGTTATCCCGCTTGTCCGGCTCCAGGGGGTGATCCAGGCCGGGGGCAGCCAGTTCAGGCCTGCACTCAATCTCGCAAATGTCGAGGACATGCTGGAAAAGGCATTCGGCAGGAAGTCCGCGCCGGCCGTGGCGATCGCGATCAACTCGCCCGGCGGCTCGCCGGTGCAGTCGCGGGCGATCTTCCACCGCATCCGCGGTCTGGCCCGGGAGAAGGAAAAGAAGGTCATCGTCTTCGTCGAGGATGTCGCAGCCTCCGGCGGCTACCTGATCGCGCTTTCGGGCGACGAGATCATCGCCGACCCGACCTCGATCGTCGGCTCGATCGGCGTGATCTCCGGCGGCTTCGGCTTTCCGGAACTGCTCAAGAAAATCGGCGTGGAGCGGCGCGTCTACACATCGGGCGAGAACAAGTCGGTGCTCGACCCGTTCCAGCCGGAAAAGCAGAGCGACATCGACCACCTCCGCTCGCTGCAGAACGAGGTGCATCGCGTCTTCATCGACATGGTCAGGGAACGTCGCGGCGACAAGCTGTCCGACAGTCCGGACCTGTTCACCGGACTGTTCTGGACCGGCGAGACCGGCCTGGCGCTTGGACTCGTCGATGGTATCGGTGATATGATGGTGGAATTGCGCAAGCGCTACGGCGAGACGGTCGAAGTTGAGAAGATCGGGGCCCCGCGCGGGTTCCTCGGCCGGTTCATATCGAGCGGCAAGGGTGGCGCGGGGATTGGTGCGGGTTTTGCCGCGGGACTTGCCGAGACCGCCGAAGACCGCGCATGGTGGAGTCGCTACGGCCTATAGGGAGTGAATCGGGGTGGGACTTTCGAAAGTCATTTTCGTGCTGCTGGCCGCGCTGATCGGCTGGCTGTTCTACAAGAAATTCGTCGCCGACGCCCAGCGCCTGGCGCAGGGCAACCATCGTCGGCGCAAGGCGACCGCCAACAATGCCAAGGGCACGCTGGTGCTTGACCCGAAGACCGGCGAATACCGGCCCAAGCGGGAAGACGAAGACTGAACGTCCGGCGTCGTGGCGAGGTTCAGCGCCTGCGGTGCATCCATTTGTCGAACTCCAGCATGCCGAACAGCACGATGGCCGGCAGCAGCAGAGCGGCCCAGTGTGAAAAGCTGACGGGCGCGAGGCCGAGTGTGTCTGCCATGAAGGGGATGTACATTGCCCCGACATGAAGACTCTGCGTCGCGGCAACGCCCACCAGCAACAGTGGGTTGGACAAATTCCACCTGCCGAACAGCAGGTTGCGCTCGGACCGCGCGCTCAGCGTGAGGGCATTTTCGAAGAGCACGAAGAGCAGGAGAAGCTCGTTGCGGACCGCCTCGACCGGATCGCCCGCGGCAACACGCCAGTGGAAGAGCGCATAGCCACCCAGGCCCATGAACAGCGCGGCAATCAGGATCCGACGAACCATGAGGCGATCGAACAGAGTTTTCGCCCGGCTTGCGCGGCGGCTGGTCGAGTTCGTCGCCTTCGGCCTTTTCCGCAGCCAGCGCGACGTCCTGGATACCATTGGTCACGAGGTTCAGCCAGAGCAGTTGCACGGCAAGCAGCGGCATCGGCATCCCGGCCGTGATGGCCAGCAGGAAGAGCATGACCTCGGCCGCGCCCGTGCCGATCAGCATGAAGACGACCTTGCGAATGTTGGCATAGGCAACCCTGCCCTCGCGGATGCCGCTGATGATCGACGCAAAATTGTCGTCGGTCAGGATGATGTCGGCGCTTTCGCGGGCGATATCGGTGCCCTTGCGCCCCATGGCGACGCCGACATGGGCATGCTTGAGTGCCGGTGCGTCGTTGACACCGTCGCCGGTCACGGCGACGACATGACCGTTGCGCGCCAGGGATTCCACGATCGCAAGCTTCTGGAGCGGTTCGACCCGCGCATAGATCCGGGCGCCGAGCGTAAGCGCGTCGAGCGCAGCATTGCCTTTCGCCGTGGCCTCTTGAACCTCCGCTCCGGTGACGACCTCGCCATCCTGGAACGACAGGCCCGCATCACGTGCGATGGCGCAGGCGGTAATGGGATCATCGCCGGTAACCATGGCCACCGCGATGCCGGCCGAGCGGCAGGCCCGCATCGCTGCAGGCACCTCCGGCCTCAGCGGATCTTTCATGCCGGCAAGCCCGAGGAACGTGAGGCCCTCCAGATGCGAATGATCGAACGCGTCGGTGCCGTCGCTCTCTATGCTGCCTTCGGCAAATGCGAGGACCCTCAGCCCTCCCGCCGCCATGAGTGATTTCTGTTCGAGCAGATAGTCGCGGTCGATGGGGACCGCCTCTCCCTCGACATTCATCGACGATGCCATGGCAATCAGCGTTTCCGGCGCGCCCTTGACGAACATCCGGACTTGCCGTTCGCTCTTGTGGAACGATGCCGCATATTTGAGATCGGGCTCATAGGGTATGCGCGCGATCAGCGGATGGCGGGCCTGCGCGTCTTCGTGGGCGACGCCGCCCCGGTGCGCCGCAGACAGCAGCGCGATGTCTACTGTGTCTCCGGTACCCTGCCAATCGTCGCCGTTGCGCGTGATATGGGCCTCGTTGGGCAGGACCGCTGCGTGGAGCAGAGGCTGCATCCGCTGCTGCGTCTCGAGCGGAAATGCGGCGCCCGACCCGGCCTCAAGATCGGAGCCCTGCTGGGCATTGGTTTCCAGCAAGATCCGGGCGCCCCCCGGAAGGACGATATCCGTCACCGTCAGTTCGTTGAGGGTGAGCGTACCCGTCTTGTCGGTCGCGATCAGGGTGCAGGAGCCGAGCGATTCGATGGCCGGCAGATTGCGCATGATCACGTGCCGCCGCGCCATTCGCCGCATGGCGATGGCGAGCGCGACGGTAATCGCGACGGGCAAGCCCTCCGGTATGGCGCTGACCGCGAGACCGACCGAAACCATGAAGAGTTCCGTCAGCGCCATGCCGCGCAGCAGGCCGATGCCGACAAGCAGCAGCGTCGCGACCAGCACGACAAGGGCGAGCATCCTGGACAGCCGCTCCAGCCGCAGGAGAAGTGGCGGCTTGGCCCGGGAGCTTTCAGCCAGAACGTCGGCGATGCGGCCCAATTCCGTCGCCAGACCGGTGGCGACGACCTCGCCGCGCGCCCGGCCGCGGGTAACCATCGTGCCGGCAAAGGCAAGCTGCGCCCGAGCGGGATCGCAGGATGGATCGGCGACGGCCTTGCGTGCCGGCTCGGACTCACCCGTGAGCATGGATTCGTCGCAGCGGAGGTCGGCGGCTTCATCCAGCCGAATATCGGCGGGCACGCGCCCACCCGCCTCGAGCAGGACCATGTCGCCCGGAACGAGATCCCGCGCATCGATCTCGCGACGCTCACCCTCCCGGATCACCGTGGCGATCGATTGCTCCATTTGACGCAAGACTGCGGCCGCCTTGCTGGCGGAATATTCCTGTGCCGCGCCGACGATGCCATTGACGACCAACACCAAACCGATGAACAGAGCATCCTTGATATCGCTGACGATAAGGGAGACGAGAGCGGCGGCGAGCAGGATGTAGATCAGCGGGACTCAGGAACTGGCGCAGGAAGATCGCGACCAGGGAATCCGCTGTGGACTCGGGCAAGGCGTTGGGGCCGAACCGGGCCAGCCGCTGCTGCGCCTCCGCATTTGCAAGACCTGTATGCGTCATCCGCCCGCCTTTGTTCACTCGCCATCTTACGGCAGACGCTAGCGGTTAGGGAGATAATCGGCGTTGACGGAAATCAAGTCGCGCGCAGGGCGGGGCTGCCCTGACCGCACTGCCTTGGCGGGACAGGGGAAACGTCTTGACCCGCCCGGCCCATCATGGCACTGCACCGGCGACGCCAGCAACCCAGTGACGGCCCCGATCATGACCGCAGATTCCAGACCACATGAACCCGAAGCGCTCGTTCCAGGCGCTGATCCTGACGCTGCAGCAATTACTGGGCCGACAAGGGCTGCGCGGTGCTGCAGCCCTACGACATGGAAGTCGGCGCGGGGACCTTCCATCCGGCAACGACGCTGCGCGCGCTCGGGCCCGAAGCCGTGGAAGGCCGCCTATGTGCAGCCCTCGCGCCGGCCCTCGGATGGGCGCTACGGCGAGAACCCCAACCGTCTGCAGCATTATTACCAGTACCAGGTCATCCTGAAGCCCAACCCGCCGAACCTGCAGGAGCTCTATCTCGGCTCGCTCGAAGGCGATCGGCCTCGATCCGCTGCTGCATGACATCCGCTTCGTCGAGGACGACTGGGAAAGCCCGACGCTCGGCGCCTGGGGTCTGGGCTGGGAGTGCTGGTGCGACGGCATGGAAGTGTCGCAGTTCACCTATTTCCAGCAGGTCTGCGGCATCGAATGCTCGCCGGTCGCGGGCGAACTGACCTATGGCCTGGAGCGCCTGGCCATGTATGTGCAGGGCGTCGACAATGTCTACGACCTCAACTTCAACGGCCGCGAGGGCGAAGAGAAGATCACCTATGGCGACGTCTTCCTGCAGGCCGAGCAGGAATACTCGCGGCACAATTTCGAATATGCCGACACCGGCATGCTGCACCGGCCATTTCATCGACGCCGAGAAAGAGTGCCTGGCGCTGCTCGCCGCCGGTGCGCGCCGGCGGCAATGCCAACCAGACGCTGCACAAATGCGTGTTCCCGGCCTATGACCAGTGCATCAAGGCGAGCCATGTCTTCAACCTGCTGGATGCGCGCGGCGTGATCTCGGTGACCGAGCGCCAGAGCTACATCCTGCGCGTGCGCACGCTGGCCACCGCCTGTGGCGAGGCTTTCCTGATGACGGAAGCGGGTGGATTGGGCTGGAAGAGCGCGGCCTGAAGGTTCAGACGATCTCCGTTTCGCTGTAGCCCATCTGCCAGACTGGCTTCAGGGTGGGGAAGGTGCCGGTGGGGAGCTGGCCGGCATAGATCTGGAGGAAGCGGCGGGTGCCGGCGGGCTCGGGCGGGGTCATCGCCACGGCATACTCACTGAACAGCACCGCGAATGCGAAGATGTTGATGATGGTCGTGAGCGTCTTCATTGTCGTGTCCCGACGGCTGGTGGTTGATCCTGAACACGATAATCACACGCAACCCGTCCTCCCGCAGTTTCCAAGGTAAACTGGGGCGGAGGCGATACGACATTCTCCAAGCGTTTGATTCGGAATTCGAATTCCGGAGTCCCCCAGTGTCGCCGCAGCGTCTGGTCGGGAGGTTTCTGCCTGGCCAAGTACAGAAGCCGGCCTCCAAGCCGCCGCAAATTTCGCCGATGACTTGAACCCTCTGAAACGTTACCTTCGCGCAATCGATATGAGGGGAGACTTGCCTCAATGACCTATGTGATCGTGCTCGTCGTCGCAGCCATCGCGCTCTTCGGCGTGGTGCTCTACAACAGCCTGGTGAAATCGCGGCAGATGGCGGAGGAAGCCTGGTCGGGCATCGACGTGCAGCTCAAGCGCCGCGCCGACCTGATCCCCAACTTGATCGAGACCGTGAAGGGGTACGCGGCGCACGAGAAGTCGACGCTCGAGGAGGTGATCGAACTGCGCAACAGGGCGCAGGCGATCCCCGCTGGCGACGTCGCGACAAGGGGCATGGCGGAGAACCTGCTCGGGCAGGCGCTCGGCCGGGTGATGGTGATCGCCGAGGCCTATCCCGATCTCAAGGCCAACGACAACTTCCTCGAAATGCAGCGCGCGCTCGACGGCATCGAAGGCGAGATCCAGATGGCGCGGCGCTACTACAACGGCTCGGCGCGGGAGCTCAACATCAAGGTCGAGAGCTTTCCCTCCAATCTCGTCGCCAACCCCTTCGGCTTTGCCAAGAAGGACTATTTCGAGATCACCAACGAGGCCGACCGCGCGCTGCCGCAGGTCAAGTTCTGAGGGACCCGATCGTGGCGAGGCGCATCGCTCTCCGGCTGGCCTTTGTCTTCCTCGCGCTCCTGGGGGCGGCCCTCCCCCTGCGCGCCGAAGAGGCGATCGAATCCTTTCACGCAGCGATCGACGTCGCGAAAAACCGGTCGCATGACCGTGACCGAGACGATCCGCGTCAAGGCTGAAGGCTACAAGATCAAGCGCGGCATCTATCGCGACTTTCCGCTGACCTTCACCGGCGATTCCGGCGCCGTGCAACGGGTGGATTTTTCGATCGACAAGATCGAGCGCAACGGCCAGGACGAGCCGTACAGGACCGAAACCATCGACGGCGGCATCCGCATCTATATCGGCGATCCCGACGTCTTCATCCCGCGTGGTGAGCATCTCTACTCGATCACCTACCAGACCGGCCGGCAGGTGCGCTACCGCGCGGATTTCGACGAGTTGTTCTGGAATGTCACGGGCAACGCCTGGGAGTTCCCGATCCGCGAGGCCAGCGCCACGATCATGCTGCCGCAAGGCGCAAAAAACCGAGGCCACGACCTTCTTCACCGGTCCACTTGGCGCGATTGAGAAGAATGCGCGCGTGCTGGTCGAAGACAATGAGGTGTTCTTCGCAACGACCGTGCCGCTCAACCTGCGCGAAGGGCTGACGGTTGGCGTCAAGCTCGCCAAGGGCGTGCTGGAATTGCCATCGGAGACCGACCAGTTCTGGTGGCAGGTCAGGGACCGGATGAACTCGCTGATCGCGATCGCCGCCTTCGGAATCGTGCTCGTCTATTTCGCCTGGAACTGGATCCGCGCCGGACGTGACCCCTCGCGCGGCGTGGTCATCCCGCGCTGGGATGCGCCGCTGGGCCTTTCCCCTGCCCTGGTCAACTATGTCGCCAATCGCGGCTTCACCAACAATGGCTGGACCGCCTTCTCGGCCTCCGCGATCAACCTCGCGGTCAAGGGCCTGATCATCCTCGACGACGTCAAGGGCGAGGTCAGTTTCAAACCGACCGAAAGCAAACCTGAAAAGCCCCTGCCGCTGGGCGAGGACGTGATCTACCGCTCGGTACAGGGCGTTCCGTTCCTCGCCATCAACAAGGTCAATGGCCGCAAGCTGCAGAAGATGGGCGACGATTTCCGGGTGTCGATCGACAAGGAACATACCGGCAAATATTACCGCTACAATCTCGGCATCATCGTCTGGGGCATCGTTCTGGCAGTGGCTGCCTATCTTTCGGTGATCCTGCTCGGGACGTTCGATACGAAGATGCTCGGCATGCTCATCGTTCCGGGCGTGCTGTTCGTCTTCGTCTCGATCTTTTCGGCGGTGCTTGGCGCCATCATCCGCTCGGCCCCCAATACCGCGATCAGGGTAATGGCCTGGATGTTTCTCGGCTTCTTCTGGTTGGCCATGGCGATCGTCCTGCTGGTCAGCGCGATCGTGCTGTTCGAGGTCGCCCATACTTTCGACGACAGGGTGGCGCTGGCCTGCTGCGGCGGCATCCTGGTCAGCACCGTGTTCTTCACCACCTTCATGGGTGCCGCCACGCCGCTTGGGCGGGAACTGATGGACGGCATCGAGGGCCTGAAGCTCTATCTGACCGTGGCCGAAAAAGACCGCATGAACCTCGCCGGCGTGCCCCAGATGTCACCGCAGCACTATGAGAAACTGCTGCCCTATGCGGTGGCGCTCGGGGTCGAGAAGCCGTGGTCGACGCATTTCCAGCAATGGCTGGAAACGGCCGGCGCCAATGCGAACCACGACTACAAGCCGGGCTGGTACAGCGGCCGCGACATCAGCCCCCGACAGTTCGGCAACCGCATGTCGACGGTGTCGAGCTCGATTTCCACCTCGATCGTCTCGTCGCTGCCGCCCCCGCCCAAGAGTTCGTCGTCCGGCTTCTCGTCGTCCTCGTCGTCCGGTGGCGGTTCGTCCGGCGGCGGCGGTGGTGGTGGTGGCGGCGGTGGCTGGTAGCCCGAAATTCCGCCATTCGGTCGTGACATCGCGGTGAGAACTTGCTAGGTCCGGCACGCAATTTCCACAGCCAGACAGCCTGCCAAACCACCTTCCAGACAGCCCGCCTGCAAGCCCGACCGAAAGCCTGACCGACATGCCCGATCTTCTGCTTGAACTCCGCTCCGAGGAAATCCCCGCCGGCATGCAGCGCAAGGCTGCCGGCGATCTCAGGAAGCTGCTCACCGACGCGCTGGTGGAGGCGGGCCTGACCTATGAGGGCGCGCGCGAATACTGGACGCCCCGCCGGCTGACGCTGGATATTCGCGGGCTGACCGCGCATTCCGCCGAGGTGCGCGAAGAGAAGAAGGGCCCGAGCACGACAGCGCCGCAGCAGGCGATCGACGGCTTCCTTCGTGGCGCCGGCCTCGCCTCTATCGACCAGGCCGAGACGCGCACGGACCCTAAGAAGGGCGATTACTACGTCGCCATTATTATCAAGCCCGGCCGCCGCGCCGAGGATATCGTCGCCGAGGCGATGCCCGGCATCATCAGGAACTTCCCCTGGCCCAAGAGCATGCGGTCCGGCGCCGCCTCCGCCCGGCCCGGCGCGCTGAAATGGGTGCGCCCGCTGCAGTCGATCGTCTGCACATGGGGCACGGAGCATGACGAGACGTTGGTCATCCCCTTCGAGGTCGATGGCATTACCGCCTCCAACATCACCTATGGCCACCGCTTCCACGCGCCCGGGGCGATCACGGTCAAGCGCTTCTCGGGACTATGTCTCAAGCCTGGAAAAGGCCAAGGTCGTGCTCGATGCCGAGCGCCGCAAGGACATCATCCGCACGGATGCGAAAAACATCACCTTCGCCTCCGGCCTCGACCTGGTCGAGGACGAGGCGCTGCTCGAGGAGGTCTCCGGCCTCGTCGAATATCCGCATGTGCTGATGGGCACCTTCGAGGAAGCCTATCTGGCGATCCCCGCCGAGATCATCCGGCTGACGATCAAGACCAACCAGAAATGCTTCGTCACCCGCAAGCAGGGCAGCGAAGACCTCTCCAACCGCTTCGTCCTGGTCTCCAATATCGAGGCGAAGGACGGCGGCAAGGAAATCGTCCACGGCAATGGCAAGGTGGTGCGCGCGCGCCTGTCGGACGCGGCGCATTTCTACAAGCGCGACCAGGCGGACATGCCTGATCTGCACGAGCTTGAAGCATCGGCCGCGAAGTTCGGCCTCGACCTCAAGAAGCCGCTCGACCAGCGGATGGCCAAGCTCGATCATCTGAACGTGACGTTCCATGCCAAGCTGGGCACGCAGGGGGAGCGGGTCGGGCGCATCCGGGTGCTGGCCGCCGAACTCGCCAAGGTGACCGGCGCCGACCCGATCAAGGTCGATCGGGCCGTGGTGCTGGCCAAGGCCGACCTGCGCACCGAGGCTGTGGGCGAGTTTCCGGAGTTGCAGGGGCTGATGGGGCGGAAATATGCGCTACTCCAGGGCGAGGATGCGTCCGTGGCCGCGGCGATCGAGGAACATTGGAAGCCGAACGGCCCGTCGGACCGCGTGCCGGTCGATCCGGTTTCGGTGACGGTGGCGCTGGCGGACAAGCTCGATACGTTGACCGGGTTCTGGGCGATCGACGAGAAGCCGACGGGTTCTAAGGATCCGTATGCGCTGCGTCGTGCTGCGCTTGGTGTCGTTAGCATCGTTCTGGCAAACAACGTGGACCTTGATGTTCTTTGGTTTGCACTTCACCACGCCGACAGGTTCCCTGACTGCGACCCTGTCATGGTGGCGTTTGACCTGTCTTCCTTCTTCGGCGAACGTTTGAAGGTGCAATTGAAAGACAACGGCATTCGTCCCGACCTTGTAGACGCTGTCTTGGACATGGGCACCCAACGCGACAACCAAACGCCTGGCATGAAAAATACAAAACGACTTCTGTCTATAACTCGCCGCGCCGAGGCTCTGGCAAAATTTGTCGATACCGAGGACGGCAAGAACCTGCTGGCCGGAACACGTCGGGCAACGCAGCTTCTGGCAGCAGAGGAAAAGAAGGGTACCGAGGTCGTTAATGCGATTGACCGTTCGCTCTTCAAGCTTCCAGCTGAGACTGCCTTGCATTCAGCAATCGTCAACGCTTCGCAGAGCGCACTTTCTGCGGTGAACCGCGAGGATTTCGGCGCGGCCATGGCAGGGCTGTCGAAGCTGCGCGGTCCTGTCGACACGTTTTTCAACGACGTCCTGGTCAATGACGAGGACGCCGCCATCCGCGCCAATCGCCTCGCCCTGCTGGCCGCGATCCGTGCCGCGACTGCCACGGTGGCCGATTTCTCGAAGATCTCGGGCTGAACCCGGCCCGCTCAGCGTAGCATGGCGGCAACAGCCGCCATGCCTTCCGCCAGCGCCATCAAGACAAAGTGATTTCCGGGCCGTGATTGCGACACGGTCGTCCCCATATCTGTCCGCATGCACCAGACGAGCGCCGATCCGACCATGCCCGAAGCCAATCCCGCCCCGCCCCTCTCCGACGAGGCCCCGCTGACGCTGGACGGCATGCGGGAGCAGGTGAAAGGACGCATCCGCACCGATGATGCCTTCGGCAATGCGCTGCTGTCGGAGGCGATCGAGGTGCTGCTGGCCGACGACATGGCGACCGCCAAGAGCGTGCTGTTCGACTATATCGATGCGACGATCGGCTTCGAGGAACTGTCCCGGCAGGCGGACCTCACCGCCGCCAGCCTGCGCGACATGTTCAGCCCCGCAGGCGATCCGCGCGCCGCCGATCTCTTCCGCGTGATCGGCCTGCTGCAGCAATCCCAGGGCATTCGCCTCGAGGTGAGCACCGCGGCATGAGGCGCGGACTGTGCTCGGCGGCCAAGCCAGGCGTTAGCGCTCATTAAGTTAATGATATTTCTTGATTATTCTTCACACTGAGAGATCCGGGCATTGCAGAGCGCAATGCTTCGCGCTACCCGATCGGCCGCGATCAATATCGGCCGCAGCACAGCTTCCAGATTGGGAACCCACATGCGTAAGAGCATCATCACCGCGCTGACCATCTCTCTCCTCCTCACCGCCAGCGCCACCTCCGCCCTTGCGTTCGGCGCCATCGCCGTCAACGACGAACAGGGCATGTCGGCCGAAGAAGCCGGCTACGCGCTGGGCTGGGGTTCGACCCAGCAGGAAGCCGAGAGCAACGCCGTGAAGGAATGCAAGGCCGTCGGCAACGACGATTGCAAGGTCGCCGTCTGGTTCGAACAATGCGGCGCCTATGCCGGCGACCGCGTCAGCTACGGCATCGGCTATGGCGAGAGCAAGGAAGTCGCAGAGGCGATGGCGCTGGAAAGCTGCCCGAACTGCAAGATCATCGTCTCGGATTGCCAGTAAACAACGTAAGCCAGCATCCCGGTGCCTTCAGGCATCGGGACGCGCTAGCCCTGACCGGCAGCAGGCTGCCGCGACTGCTGCATCACCCAGGCAGGGATCAACTCCGATCGAAGCCGTCGTGCGGCGGCACCCTTCGCCAGCGCCGACAGATCCATGCCGGGCCGCGTCATCGCCGCGGCCTGACGCTTCTGCATGAGAAAGCCGAGTTCGAGCGCGCCCGACCGTTTCCAGCGCTTGAAGAACGGGCGGCGGAAGCGGCTCGATGGGGTGAAGCGCGCCGGGGCCTTCGAGAGACTGGCATGTTCCAGCACCTCCTCGATCCAGCCTGCCTGCGGCCGCGCGCCGGGCTCAAGCAACATGATCCATTCGCCCCGCGCCATCCGCAGCACATCGGAGAGCTCCCATTCCCCGACGAAGCGGCATCCGGCCGCATCGGCGACGCGCGCCGAGCCGTCGCGCGAACCATGGTCCAGCACGATCACATCGCTCACGAGGCCATCGACGGCTCCCGAAACGAGAACGGCAAGCGTATGGGCGAGTTCGGGCTCGTTGTCCCGGCACTCCAAGAGAACAGTCAGCATTGTTTACCCATAGTGGAAGGAATTGACAAAGGCGAGTCCGCAATTTTGTTCTTGCATTGTTCTCATTTCGGCGATAGGAAAATAGTCATGACGGGGCAGGAATCGCCCCTCGGAGAACAGCCGATGATGAATATGCCGCTTACGCGGCAGGTCGCTTTCGCGCCTGCCAACACGGCCGACATTGCCGATAGCCTGCTCAAGGAATCCGGTGTCCGGATCGAGATCGATCGCCGTCGGGGCCGAGGCGCGGGCCTCAATCCTGCCGGCCGTTTCGAGCCGGTGGAACGGGAACAGTTCGACGATGGCTGGCAGACCTTCGAGACTCTCGCGCCGTTCAGGACCGAGGTGCAGGTCGAGAAGCCGCGGGCGATCATCACCCGCAATGACAGCCCGGACATTCCCTTCGATCGCTCGATCAATCCCTATCGCGGCTGCGAGCATGGCTGCATCTACTGTTTCGCGCGGCCGACCCATGCCTATATGGGCCTGTCGGCGGGTCTCGACTTCGAGGCGAAGCTGTTTGCCAAGCCGGATGCGGCGAAGCTGCTGGAGCGTGAACTCTCCAGGCCCGGCTACACGCCGCGGACGATCGCGATCGGCACCAATACCGATCCCTACCAGCCGATCGAGAAGGAATGGCGGATCATGCGCCAGATCCTCGAAGTGCTCTCGGCTGCCAACCATCCGGTGACTGTTGTGACCAAGTCATCGCTGATCATGCGCGACGTCGACATTCTGGCCAGCATGGCGGAGAAGGGACTGGCAAAGGCCGCGATCTCGGTGACGACGCTGGACAAGAAACTGGCCCGCCTGATGGAGCCGCGCGCCTCAACGCCGGTCCGCCGGCTCGAGGCGCTCAAGGCACTCAGCGAGGCCGGCGTGCCGACCGCGATCCTGGCATCGCCGATGATCCCGGCGCTCAACGACCATGAACTGGAACGCATTCTCGATGCAGGTGCCGCCGCCGGCGTGCAGGAAGCGAGCTACATCCTGCTCCGTCTGCCGCTCGAGGTGAGCCCGCTCTTTCGCGACTGGCTGCTACGCAACTACCCGGACCGCTATCGTCATGTGATGAGCCTGATCCGCTCCATGCGCGGAGGCAAGGATTACGACGCCGAATTCGGCAAGAGGATGAAGGGTACCGGGCCCTATGCGTGGCAGATCGCCCGGCGCTTCGAGCTCGCTGCCAAGAAGTACGGCTTGACGCGCCGGTCGATCTCGCTGAACGCCGACCTCTTCGTGCCGCCCAGCGGCCATGGCGTCCAGCTTTCGCTGCTTTAGCGGCAGCCTTCGATTTCGGCCGGATCCAGTCACCCCTGCCCGCATGGGTCCGGCCGGAAATGCATGATCGGGGTCCGCCACCCCGGTCGTGCCGAGCATGTTGCGACAACATGCTCGTGGTCCCGGTGCGCCGCCCTCGTGCCGGGACTTGCAGGGAATCGGATGAGATGCGAACTATCCGCCATGGCTCGACGTCCTTCATCCGATTCCCTTCCTCTCCTGGGCGAGGAGATCGTCCCCACCTTCCGCTTCGAGAAGGGCCTGATGCGCGACGGCTTCATGCCGGTCGCTGGCTGCGACGAGGCAGGACGCGGTCCACTCGCCGGTCCGGTGGTGGCCAGCGCCGTCATTCTCGATCCGCGGCGTATCCCCGCGGGCCTCAACGACTCCAAGCAACTGACTGCCGCGCGGCGGGAAGAGCTCTACGCGGAAATTCTTGCCACCGCCGATGTGTCGATTGCGTCTCTCAGCCCGCAGTCGATTGACCGGATCAATATCCTGCGCGCCTCACTCGAAGCCATGCGTCGCGCCGTGGCTTCCCTGCCCAGAGCGGCACGTTTCGTGCTGGTCGACGGGCGCGATGTGCCGGCGGGACTGACGTGCCCGGCCAAGGCTCTGGTCAAGGGTGACGCCCGGTCCTTCTCCATCGCCGCGGCCTCCATCGTCGCCAAGGTAACACGCGACCGGATGATGCAAGCCGCCGGCGTCCGCTATCCGCACTATGGTTTCGAGCAACATGCCGGCTATGCGACGGCCGTGCACCGCACCGCAATCACGGCCCATGGGCCTTGTGCCATCCACCGCATGACATTCAGCCCGTTCAAGCCGATCTCCTGACCCATGCGCCGCCGCAAGCGGGCACGCGGAACAAAGTGTGCCGGCGACACCGTCCGTCGCCATCAACATTGCCAGAACCGCACGCAATCGCATAGAACTGCTCCGTCCGGTGCCCGTAAGGGAGAATCGGGAAGCCGGTTGCAATCCGGCGCGTGCCCAACGCTGTGAGGGGGATGGTCTTGCCTGATGCCACTGGGAAACCGGGAAGGCGGCGTGACCAGATGAACCCGAGCCAGAAGACCGGCCGGACACAATAGCTTCTACGGCGAGGACGGCCCGTGAAGTGCCAGACCATGTGGGGGATACACATGCAGGCCGAACCGTCGCGTCATCTTGCCCAGGCAGGTCCGTTTTCCGAGGCCGAGCGCGCTGCCGTCTATCATGCGATCTACAGTCGCCGTGACGTGCGCAACGAATTCCTGCCGGATCCGATCCCGGAGGACCTGCTGAGGCGCCTGCTGGATGCGGCCCATGCCGCGCCGTCGGTGGGCTACATGCAGCCGTGGAACTTCATCCTGATCCGCGAGGAAGAGAACCGGCGCGCGGTGCACGGCATCTTCCACGAGGCGAATGTCGAGGCCGCCGACCGGCTGACCGGCGAGATCAAGCAGACATACATGAGCCTCAAGCTCGAGGGCATCCTCAAGGCACCGCTCAACATCTGCATCACCTGCGACCGCCGGCGCGGCGGCGACTTCGTGCTGGGCCGGACGCACAATCCGGACATGGATCTCTATTCCACGGTCTGCGCCGTCCAGAACCTGTGGCTGGCGGCACGTGCCGAAGGGGTGGGCGTGGGGTGGGTGTCGATCTTCGACCACGACAGGCTCAAGCGTCACCTCGGCCTGCCCGAAAGCGTCGAGATCATCGCCTATCTCTGCGTCGGTTACGTCGACCAGCTCTTCTCCAGGCCCGAGCTTGCGGTGAAGGGCTGGCGGGAGAAACTGCCGCTCGACAAGCTGATCTATCGGGAACGTTGGCCGGCGCACTCGCATGCGCTGGATTTCTACCGCGAGATCGAGTGCAGGCGCCAAGCGGGTTAGCGGGCCGACGCGCTGCTGCCATCCCGAACGGCGAAGGCCCCGCCGATCACGACGGGGCCTTCAAATCCATCAGCGGAGTGAAGCTCAGTTGAGCCGCGACTTGACCTCGCTGACCGCGTTGCTGAACAGCGTCGCGTCGGTCGCGGTGTCGACTTTGGCCGTAATCAACCTCTCGGCGGCGGCGACGGCAAGGTCGACCGCGGCGGAGCGAACGGCGTTGACGGCGTCTGTCTCCGCAGCCTTGATCTTCTGCTCTGAGAGCGCCGTGCGCCTGGCGACATATTCCTCGGTCTTGACCCGGGCGTCTTCCGCCATCGCCGAAGCTTCACGCTTGGCGGCGGCGACAATCTCGCCGGCCTCAGCCTCGGCGTCCTTGCGCTTCCTCTGGTATTCGGCAAGCAGCGCCTCGGCTTCCTCACGAAGCCGCTTGGCGGCGTCAAGTTCAGCGGCAATCTTCGACGAGCGATCGTCGAGCGCCTTGGCGATCGTCTTGTGCGCGCCGATGTAGAAGATCAGTGCGAGGAAAAGGATAAGGGCGACGATCGACCAAATCTGTGCCCAGCCAGTTGCATCCATGACGTTCTCCTCAGCCCTTGGCCGCGCTGACGGCGGCCTTCACATCGGTCTTGGTGACCTTGACGCCGGTGAGGCGCGTGACGATATCGCCGGCTGCATCTTCGGCGACGGTGGCGACTTCGGCCAGCGCCTTGTTCTTGATCTCACCGATGCTGGCTTCGGCAGCGGCGATCTTGCTGGAGAGGTCCGCCTCGAGACGGCTGCGCTCAGCATCCGCCTCGGCCTTGACCTTGTCACGGGCTTCGGCGGCAATGGCGGCGGACTTGGCGCGGGCTTCCGCGAGTTCCTGCTCGTATTTGGCGATCGCCGCGTCGGCTTCGTCCTTCATACGGTTGGCTTCGGCGATGTCGCCGGCAATGCGGTTCTCGCGAGTCTCGATAATGCCGGACAGGCGCGGCGCGATATGCTTGGCAACCATGTAGTAGAAGATGCCGAACGTCAGCGCCAGCCAGAGAATCTGGGATGGAAAATGGGTCGGGTCGAAGGGCGGGAAGACGCCGCTGCCATGGGCATCGTGCGCTACGCCGGTCTCGGTATTGTGCGTCTCGCCTTCGGCGGTCGCTGCTGCTTCCGTGGCAGCCGTGGCAGACAGAGCATATGCTGTCGTCACAAACATTCCAACCTCCAGGCCAAGCGGCCGGTATCAAGACGGGTCACGAGGCGCAAGCCTCGCGACCCCTTGTAGCTTTCTCGGTGCCGATCAGCCGAACAGGGCGAGAAGGGCGACGAGCAGCGAGAAGATGCCCAGAGCTTCGGTAACGGCGAAGCCGAAGATCAGGCGGCCGAACTGGCCGTCGGCGGCAGACGGGTTGCGCAGCGCGCCGGCGAGATAGCTGCCGAAGATGTTGCCGAGGCCGAGGGCCGCGCCACCCATGCCGAGGCATGCAATACCAGCGCCGATGTACTTTGCTGCTTCCGCTTCCATGTCAGAACTCCTTTAAGTCGTTGTTGCGGCTATACCTACGGAACACTGGCTGCGCTCCGCATATTCGTAGAGATCAGTGCCCCGGATGGAGCGCATCGTTGAGATACATGCAGGTCAGGACCGCGAAGACGTAGGCCTGCAGGAAGGCAACGAGGAATTCGAGGCCCGTCAGGCCGACGGTCATCAGCAGCGGCAGCACGGCGCCGATCATGCCGAGCGGGCCAAGCGCGCCGAGCGAAAAGACGAAGCCGGCGAAGACCTTGAGCGTGATGTGGCCGGCGAGCAGGTTCGCGAACAGACGAACAGAGAGGCTGACCGGACGCGAAAGGAAGGAAACGATCTCGATGAGGGTGACCAGCGGGATGACCAGCATCGGAACGCCCGATGGAACGAACAGGCCGAAGAAATGGAAGCCGTGCTTGTATATGCCGTAGACCACCACGGTGCCGATGACCAGAAGCGCCAGGCAAAACGTGACGATGATCTGGCTTCCGACCGTGAAGAAGCCCGGGACCATGCCGAACAGATTGGATACGAGCACGAAGATGAACAGCGAGAAGACCAGCGGGAAGAACTTCATTCCGCCATGCCCGGTCCCGTCTTTCAGCATCTTGGCGATGAATTCGTAGGACAGTTCGGCAACCGACTGAAGCCGGCCGGGAATGATGGCGCGCGGCGACGATGCCCAAAGCAGGAACGTCGTGGCGGTGATGACCGTCAGGACCATGAAGAGCGAAGAATTGGTAAAGTCGTAATCGCCCAGATCAACCAGCGGGTTGATGTGGAACTGATGGATCGGATCTACCTTGTCTGGACTCGCCACGTCTGATCTCTCTATCCTGCGCAATCGGCCGCGAGGCCTATCGCTTGTCCCTGTTCCTGTGCTGCCCGATCCGGTCCACCGGATGGGGCGAGGTGACCTTGCCGGTCACCCGCAAAACATTCATGACGCCCGCGACAAAACCAATGAGGACGAAGAACACCAGTCCCCACGGCTTCGTCGGAAGAAACGTGTCCAGAAGATAGCCAATGAGACCGCCGACGATGACGGCCGCGATGAATTCGGAGGAAATCCTGAGCGCCTGGTTATAGCCTGCACGGCTATCCTGACCCGTCGTCCCCGCCCCCTCGTCCTTCGGCTGCACGTGCTCGAGCCCCTCTTCGAGCCTCTTGCGACGTTCTTCCAGACTGTCCATGCGTTGCCTCCTTCCAGGCCTCCTCGGAAGCCAGGCGATGCCGATGAAACTGGCGCAAAAGCCAACAACTCTCGGCCTCGAAAGTGGAGACCCCGCCTTCAAGCCGTGCGCAACATAGTTACAGAGCGTGATTTCGTCAAGGCGGTTAAGGGATGAATTGCAGGAACTATTAATTCAATAAATTCAATTACTTAAAACGATTTTCGCAAATGGGAAGCGGAATTCGTCCAACCGCTCGCCGCCGGGCGGCGTCACCCAGCAGAGAATCCCTCAGGACCAGCCGCCATTGCGGGTGCGATAGAAGATATGCAGGCCGATCCGGCCGACCTTGTACATCGTGCGACCCCAGTTGGGGCGAACATAGGTGGCGTGGTAGTGCGTCGAATCACCGACTTCCTTCAGATAGATCTTGCCGGCGGTCACGGCGAGCGCGATATCCTTGGCGGTCTTGAACTTCACCTTGTGGGTGATGCGGTCGGGAATGCGGTCGCAGGCGAAGGAGAACTGGCAGCGGTTGCGCCAGTCTTCGTTCTGGTAGACGACGCCGCAGATGGTGTTCGGGAAGGTCGGATTGCGAACGCGGTTGAGCACGACCTGCGCCACGGCGGCCTGGCCCTTGAGCGGCTCGGTCACCGCTTCGAAATAGATCGCCTCGGCCAGGCACTGCTGCTCCTTCGGCGTGAAAACCGCGGCCGGCAGCACGTTGGTCGCCCAGTTGTGGTGGTCGCCCTTGATCTTGGGAACGAACCGCGTGGCCTTCCTGGTGGTCAGGATCGAATCGAAGGGCGAGACTTCGGCATAGTCGGGCGTCGCATCGGCATAGGCCGTGGCAAGGCTGTCGGCTTCGTCGCTGGTGACCAGGCTGGCGATCATTGCAGGGACGCCGGGATTTTCCCGCTTCGGCTTCAGGATATGGAAGGCGAGCGCGATGTCGATTTCCTTGCCCGATATTTCCGGCTTGATGAAGGCGGTCCGCTTGTCCTCGAGCATCTCGGGCGAGGTCAGGCTCGCCTCGCGGTCGAGAATGGTGCCGGCCGTGAAGTCCTTCGGCGGCCGGATCTGGTCGACGGTGATGATGCGCTTCTTCTTGAGGTGGCGGGTGACGCGATCCTCATCCGGCGTGGCTGGCTCGAGCTTCTCGCTCGGCGACAGTGCCACGAGTTCGCCCTGCGGCATCACGAGGCCGCGCGTCCTGGCGGTCAGTTGCGCGTCGGGCTGGGCGAAAACCAGTTCTTCCTTGTGGATCGAGCCGGCCGGGGCTTCCACTATGAAGCTGCGCCAGCTCTCGCCCCTGCTGAGGTTTGCAGCCAGCATGGATGCGATATCGCCCTGGGCCAGGGTGACCGGGAAGGACAGAAGTCCGGAAAGGGAGAATATGATCGATGCCGCCCATTTCGACGACAAGTCGCCGGAACGCCGGGACGCAGGCTTACGCTTCGACACGGGCACGCCACTCCACTCACAGACAGGAACAAGTGACGTTGATACTGATGCATTAACCTTACTGATGGGTTAACCCCTGAGTTAGCGATGCCGGATATTGGATCGCGATCTTTCGCCCGGATGCGACCCGGCAAAACGAGCCCCTGTCCGGCGCGACTGAAACCCGATCAAAGTGGCAGAAATTCGGTGGCACATTCGCGGTCATGCCCTGGCACCGCGCCGTCGACTGCGAGCCGCAGGATCCCCTCTGGGCGGCAGTGGCGGAGCCAATGCGGCTCCGGCGGCTATCCAGCCGCACGGAAACGTTCGAAAATCCGGACCATTGCCTTCTGGCTGCCAACGTCCAGCCGGGCCATGGCTGCCTTGAGCTGTTTGCGGGCGGTATCCAGGGTCACGCCGCGCGCGCGTGCGACATCCGCGAGCGTCCCGCCGGTGAGAACGGCGAAAACGACATCGCTCTCTCGCGGCGACAGGCCATGCTCATGGCAGAACGCCTCCATCATGCCGACCTCGATCTCTCCGTCCGCAACCATCAGCGTCACCGTCAAGACCTGTTCGCGGCCGGACACCCTTCCATCCGCGTCGACCTGCGGGAACAGATAGCGGCTGGTGACGATGAAACTCTCGCCGGTCCTGCGGGCACGGACCACGACCCTGCTCCGGGATGAGCCCTCCTCATCCTGTTGCAACGCCGCGAGTTTTCTCGCTTCATTCCGGTCCGCACAATCCAGCCGTTCTCCGCGGAGGCGAAAGAACCCTTGCGCCAGCAACTGCTGCATCCCCGCATTGGCGTGAACCAGCCGTCCGCGGTCGGTTATCAGAATGGCTGAACCCGGCCGGTCGAGTGTGGCGGTAAGCAGGCGGCGATCGAGCGCGAGATCTTTGTTGGCCTTCAATGTCGCATAGGCCTGCCGGAGGTGACGCGCGAGGCTCGACAGAGCCCGCATCTCCCGATCGCCGAATTCGCCGCCGGCCTCGCGCACGGATATGCCGAACCAGCCCATGGCGGGACCGGTCTGAAGGTTGGCGCCATAGATATTGTGAACCTTGTAGCGCGCCAGCAGGTCCTGGTGAATGTCGCTGCTCCGCGACTCCTCGTCGGCGACATAGGCGCGCTCGTCGGTGAACTCGGCAGACGGAAGTGCCAGCACCCTTGGTACGCGGAAATCGCGCTGCAGATAGATATCATTGTATTCGCGGACAAAATCGTCCTTTTCGCCCGAAAGATGGCTCACATATTCGTGGCCGGCCAGTGCGTCCACAAGCATGAAATGCGCTCGGCCGCCCCGTGCGAATGCGCAGATCCGATCTCCGAGTTCGCTGAAATATTCCGGATTGGCGGCCGCCTCATAGACGTCAATCACCAGTTGGTCGTAGCTCAAGGCCAAGGCAGCAGTCTTCCGCATCCCGTTGTTTCCGACGCGCCAAGCCTAACCCGATCCATCGCGCCAGGTCCACAGCAGGTGGCCGAAAAAGCCTGGCAGTTCCCTCCGAAGCAGCGGCGCGGCGTCAATTCCCCATGCGGGGAAAGCAATTGCGGTGCATCTCGTCTATGCGGTTGAGCCAAATCCACGACAACTGCACGAAAGGAGCCCGCGATGGCGAAGTCGAAAGTGCGCTACAATGGCGCAAAGGAATTTGTTGAACTTTTCTTCGATGGCTACACGCTCCAGTCCCATAATTCGAAGAAGCTCGTCTATCAGGGCGCCGGGGAAGACGGCACGCTTTCGCGCATGGTTGTGGGTGGCAAGGGCTTTGCCGTGGCGGACGGGCTGCTGACAGGAGGGAAAATCGGAGAGATCGACTTCCAGAACAAGAAGCAAAAGCTGCTGGTCGAACTGGACGGGCTGCAGACCGATAGCCAGAGCTTCCAGGCGGCGCTGGGCGAGACAGGCATCCAGCCTCTGCTGCACCTGCTCTATTCCGGAAACGACAAGGTTAGTTCGAACGCCTTCGCCACGACGATCTTCACCGGCGCCGGGGACGATATCGCGAAATATACCGGCCGTGGCTGGGTCGAGTTCATCGACGGACCCGGCGCCGACAAATTTACCGGCAGCAAGTTCAATCGCAGCATCGACAATGCCGTCAGCTACGCGGACGCGAGCGCATATGGCGATTTTCCCGCGCCATCGGGCATCACGGCCGACATGAGCACCGGCAAGGTGATCGATCCCTGGGGCTTCACGGACAAACTGAAACTCATCAACGTCATCACCGGCACGATGTTCGACGACAGCGTGACAAGCAGTGCCGCCGACGAGCGCTTCCGGTTTCGCGGACTGGCCGGCGACGACACTTTCATCGGAAACACGGGCGAGGACACGATAGACTACCGGTTCGATGCCCGACACGGCGGCGCCGGCGGCGTCTCGGTCAACCTTGCAGAGGGCTGGGCGATCGACGGTTTCGGCGATACCGACACGGTTTCCGGGATCGATCGCGTGATCGGCACCGACGGCAACGATACGATCGTCGGCAGCGCGGCCTTCGAACTGCTGGAAGGCTGGCTAGGCGACGACACGCTCACCGGCGGCGAGGGCGCGGACATCTTCCGGTTCCGGGACGGCTTCGGCAACGACACGATCACGGATTTCGAGATCGGCATCGACCGGATCAGGCTCAACGATCTCAGCGATCTGTTCGACGAATTCGAGGGGGTCATTCTGACGCAGGTCGGAAGCAACACGGTGGTCAGCATTGCCGACGACCCTGACAGCAACAGCATCACCCTCATCGACATCGACGCCGCGACACTGACGGCCGCAGACTTCATGGTCTGACCTCCGTCGTGCAACGAGGCCGGCGGTGCGCCCGACGGCCTCCCCCAGCATTCCTCAGACAGAAACGTGGGCGCCGAGTTCGACGACGCGGTTGGCCGGCAGGCGGAAGTAGTCCGAGGGGTCGGTCGCGGCGCCGGCAAGGGCAATGAACAGGCGGTCCTGCCAACCCGGCATGCCGGAATTGGCATCGGCGATCAGCTTGCGGCGGCCGAGGTAGAACGACGTCGACATGATGTCGAATTTCAGCCCGGTTTTGCGCAGATGCGCCAGCGCCTGGGACACGTTCTGGGTCTCCATGAAGCCGAAATTCAGTTCCAGCAACTGGAAATGTTCCGACATCCGCTCGATCTTGCCGCGCTCCTCCTGCGGCACGCGCGGCCTGTTCTGAGTCCGGATCGTCAGGATGATGTTCTGGCTGTGCAGGACATGGTTGTGCTTGAGGTTGTGCAGCAACGCCGCTGGCGTCGATTTCGGATCGGAGGTCAGGAAGATCGCGGTTCCAGGCACCTGTAGGGGGCCGTGGTCCGACTTCTTCTCTATCGACTTCACGAAGGAATCGAGCGGAATGTGCATCTTCCGGGTCTTTTCGAACAGGATGCGCGTGCCCCGGCGCCAGGTCCACATGATGACGACGAAGCAGCCGGCAATCAGGACCGGCACATAGCCGCCGTGATGCAGCTTGGTGAGGTTGGAGCCGAGGAAGATGGATTCGATGAAGAGCATCGGCGCCACCACCACCAGTGTCTTCGGCAGGCTCCATTTCCAGAAGTTGCGCACGAAGAAGGAGAAGAGAATGGTCGACACGACCATGTCGCCGGTGACGGCGATGCCATAGGCCACGGCCAGCGATTCCGAACTCTGGAACATCAGCACGAGCGCCATAACGCCGAAAAGCAGGATCGTGTTGACGGCCGGCAGATAGATCTGCCCGGTATGCGATTCCGACGTGAAGTAGATCTCCATTCGCGGAAGGAAGCCGAGGTGGATCGCCTGCCGGGCCAGCGAAAAGGCGCCCGTGATCACCGACTGGCTGGCGATGATCGTTGCGACCGTGGCGAGAATGACCGCGAAGAGCCGGATGCTTTCCGGGAACATCAGATAGAACGGATCGGAGATCGCCGAAGGATCGTGCAGCACCATCGCGCCTTGGCCGAGATAGTTGAGGATCAGCGCCGGGAAGATCAGTCCGAACCAGGCGAGGCGGATCGGCACGCGCCCGAAGTGACCGAGGTCGGCATAAAGCGCTTCCGCGCCCGTCACTGCCAGAAACACCGATCCCAGCACGACGAAGCCGACGAAGCCGCTGTTGAACAGGAACCAGACGCCGTAATAGGGATTGAAGGCGGCCAGAACGCCGAAATCGTCGCTGATATGGTAGATGCCGATACCGGCCAGGACCAGGAACCAGAAGGCGGTGATCGGGCCGAAGAAGACGGATACAGCCCCGGTGCCGCGGCTCTGCACGGCAAAGAGCATGACGAGTATGACGACCGCGATCGGCACGACGAATTCGTCCATTTCCGGCGCCACGAATTTCAGGCCCTCGACCGCCGACAGAACCGACAGCGCCGGCGTGATCATGGCATCCCCGAGAAACAGCGACGCGCCGATGATCCCGACGACGAAGAGCACGCCCGCCCGCTTCTCCGACACGCCCTTGAGAACCAGCGAGAGCAGGGAAAGCGTGCCGCCCTCCCCGTCATTGTCGGCCCTGAGCAGGAAAATGACATATTTGATCGTGACGATGATCGTCAGCGCCCAGAAGAAGAGCGAGATCAGGCCGATGACCTCGTAGCGATCGACACCGTCATGCGAGACGGGGCGCAGCGCTTCCCTGAAGGCGTAGAGCGGGCTGGTGCCGATATCGCCATAGACCACGCCGACGGAGCCGAGCGCGAGGGTGAGCAACTTTTTCGTGGACATCGGTCCAGAATGGGAGGCGAATTGTCCGGCCTGTTCTGTCATGTTTTGCCGACCGGCCTAAAGCCAGCCTCTCCAGCGAAAGAAGAAGATCGGAATGATTGCCGAGATGGCCATCAGGACGAGGGAAGAGGGATAACCGAAAACCCAATCGAGTTCCGGCATATACTTGAAGTTCATGCCGTAGGTCGATGCGACCAAAGTTGGCGGCAGGAACACGACGGACGCAATCGAGAAAATCTTGATGATGGCGTTCTGTTCCACATTGATGAGACCGAGCGAGGCATCTAGCAGAAAGGTGACGTTTCCCGACAGGAAGCCGGCATGCTCCGACAATGACTGGATGTCGCGGGAGATCGACTTCACGAGATCGCGGACCTCGCGGTCCTGCCGGACGACTTCGGCCGCCTGCAGGAACGTCATGATTCGGGAAAGCGTGGTGAGACTGCCGCGCGCCTTGGCAATCAGCCGGTGATGCGCACTGATTTCGTTCAGCAACCGCTCGAGTTCCTTCGGCTTGCGACGGCCCGGTTCCTGGCCGTTCTCACCGAAGATCTTGACGAGCAGGGCGTCGCCGCGAAGATCCGCCTGCTCGAGGATCTCAGCGGTACGGTCGGCGATCGTCTCCAGCAGGCGAGCGAGCGTCAGATGTGCCGAAGACGCCCCGCCGCTGAGCTTGCCCAGCGCAGCGGCGAAGAGCTTGAACGATTTGGGATCGTCATAGCGGACCGTCACGAGGCATGAGGGTGTCAGCACGAAGGCCACGTCGGCGAGCACGGGGGCCGGGCTGTCGGCGCGGCACAGGATCGACGCCGTCAGGTAAATGGCGTTCTCATCGGCATAGAGGCGACTGGACGGCTCGATGTCGCGCAGGTCATCGCGCGTCGGCACCTCGATATGCATCAGACGCTCGACCTGGAGTTCCTCCTCGCGCGTGGGCTGCTCGAGATCGACCCAGACGACATCAGGATCGAGCGCGACCTGCAGCGTCGCGGGCGTGAGCGGCACGGGCGTACCACTCGACCGGTAGGCGGTCATCATCTACGTGCGGCTCCGGGGGAATAGATCATGCGCCCTGTTCGTCGAGTGCTTCGCATTCAGGTTCTCATGCGCGACGTCCCGCCGACGGGAGTTGCCGGTCGCAGGCGGGTATTGCCCATTACCGCTGGAGAATCAAGAAGAGAATCTTGCAGCGCAGCACTCTGCCCGCCAGACGACGTTTCTCACGAGGCCGAAGCGAGATCGGGGACGGCCAGCGACCTATTCGAACACGATTTCCGGGGCGGCGCGGGCGCCGGCATTTGCGCCGGACAACTGTTGCCAAACCTGCGCGGCGATCTCGCGATAGACCTGCGCATGCGCGCCGTCGGGTGCCGACACGGTCACCGGCGTGCCGGTATCGGAATTCTCGCGGATGGTCATCGCCAGCGGGACCTCGCCCAGAAACGGCACCCCGATCTTCTCTGCCTCGGCGCGGGCGCCGCCATGGCCGAAAATGTCATGGGTGGTACCGCAATTCGGGCAGAAGAAGTGGCTCATATTCTCGACCAGCCCGAGAAGCGGGACATCGACCTTCTGGAACATGGCGATCCCCTTGCGGGCGTCGATAAGCGCCAGATCCTGTGGCGTCGACACGATGACCGCGCCGGACAGCGGAACCTGTTGCGCCATCGTCAACTGTGCATCGCCGGTGCCGGGCGGCATGTCGACGACCAGGACATCGAGATCGCCCCAGGCGACTTCGCGCAGCATCTGCAGCAGTGCGGACTGGATCATCGGTCCCCGCCAGATCATCGCGGTTCCCTCGTCGACGAGGTAGCCCATCGACATGGTCCTCAGCCCATGGTTTTCCATCGGCTTGATCAGCTTGCCGTCGATCTGCTGCGGCCTCCCGGATATCCCCATCAATCGCGGGATCGAGGGGCCATAGATGTCGGCGTCGAGAATGCCAACGGAAAGGCCAAGGGCGTTCAGACCGAGGGCGATGTTGACCGCCGTGGTCGACTTGCCGACGCCACCCTTGCCTGAGGCCACCGCGATGATGTGCTTGACACCAGGAATACCCGGCTTGGCAGCCGGCGCAGGGGCATGAGTGTGGCCAGTATGACCGTGGCCAGCGTGGCTGTGACCCGCGTGGCCCTGGGCGGCGGGCCGCGGCGGGACCGGCCTGGATGGGGCCTGGCCCGAACCAGCGCGCTTGTCGGCGGTGAGCGCGGCGAAGGCGCCTTTCATGCCCGGAATTTCCTTCACCACGCGTTCGGCGGCCTGGCGCATCGGGTCCAGTTCCTTGGCGCGCTCCGCCGGAACCGTGATCGAGAAATAGGCCTTGCCGTCGGAAATGAAGACATCGGACACGAGCCCGAGGTCAACGATGTTGCCTTCCATGTCGGGACCGCGGACGGTCTTCAGCCGCTCAAGAACATCCTTGCTTGTCGCTTCAGCCATGATCACTTCCCACTCGCTTTGGCGGTTAGATAAGCGACGGGCGCGGACAAGCCAACCGCCGCGCGAAAAGAATCGTGATGTCAGGAAAAGAAAGCGCCGCCTTCCGGGCCCATGGGAGGAGGAATGGGGGCGGAAGGCGGCGGCTCTTTTGCGGCCTTTGATGGCCGCGTTTTGGTCCCCCTCTGGACCTGCCATCAAAGATGCATGAAGCGTGCCAGTTTCGCGGGCTGGCCATCCGGGCGGTTTCCAGCGCTCGCACGCCGCGTTTCGCGCAGAACCGCGCCCACGACTGCTGAAAAATCGGGCATCGCCTAAAAATAGCGCATGCGGGATGCCCGATCGGCGCGTTCATCCGAGGTTCAGCACGAAAGCCTAGCTTGGGCGAGAAACCCGAGAAAGGAGGCCGGCATGCAGAATGCCTTGAGCCCCAACGAGTATGACGTTGTGCGGAGCGTGTTCGATGCCCTGGCACAGGCCGAGTGGTTCGACCGGACCGACGCCAATGAAAGCGCCTGCGCCCGGCTCGTGCTTCTCATCCATTCACGCGGCATTGTCGATCCCGACGCTCTTCGGGAAGCCTGCGAACCGCATGCCAAGAACCGCTACGCCAAGATTTCCCCTTCATAATTCGGCCAAGGTGCGGTCGTGTGAGATCAGCATTCAGGGCGCAAAATGAATAACCCGCCCGGCAGGGCTGCGGGCGGGTTTCACCGGCAGGCGACTCCTGCGCCTTGTCGGGCAACCGGAGTGGGGTTCGCATACCAGAATGGTGGGCCGGAGATCAGATTCTCGAAGGCCTTTGCAAGGCTAGCGTCACAATCTGAAAACACTATCCCCCGTTTGGGTTATGTGGCCAAAAATAATTCATTTTCCGACCTGGGAATCCCGCGAGGAGCATCCCTCCGGGGTGCGGTTCCGGCGATCAGCTTATGATCCCGGTTCGCAACGCCTTGGCCACCGCCTGCGTGCGGTTCACAGTGTCGAGCTTGCGCGTCGCCCGATTGAGGTAGTGATTAACGGTATGCTCGGAGAGACCGAGGATTTCCGATATTTCCGCGCTGGTCTTGCCGGCCGCGGTCCAGTTGAGGCAATCGATCTCGCGGTCGGTCAGCCCCTCCCCCGGCCGGTGGTCACTGCGGGCGATCTGGTAGAGCCGGTCGAAGACATGAATGGAGAGCAGCGAAAGCTCCATCATTTCCTGCCCATCGAGCAAGGCGCGGTCGCCGTAGAACGATACCGTGCCGCGTTGACCGTCGGGGTCCGAGACGGGAAACACCACGAAACGCTGCATGTTGTGGGCCTTGAACATAGCCAGCAATTCGGCGCCACGTTGGCCGGTCGCAGCAGCGGCCTCGCACAAATCGACCCCGAACGGAATACAGCTTGAACGCAGACGGTGGAGCACCGCGCTTCCAGTCATCAGCGCCGCCTGGTCATAGCGGGCCATAAGTTCGGTCGGCCAGGAGGAGACGACGGATGTGGACTGCAGCGACGTATTGGTCGAACCCGGCAGGCGCGTGACGAGGAATGCCCGCAGGCGGTAGAGTTCCGTCACCTTTCTCAGAGAACGGACGATGTCGTACTGGGTTGCGAGCGCTGAAACATGCTTCAGCAACGCCGCCTTTTCCTCAAACAAATGGTCTTCTCGGGTTTCCATTACCTCTGTCGCGAACTGAACCGGCGATCCAAATGACTCGCCGCATGGCTGCAATTATGAATGAATAAAACGTCGATGTCCCGTTTCAATACAGATTTCGCCGTCCGCGGAAAAACATCCGACGGAAAGACATGATCACAGGGCCGCCGCCGCAGCCGTTTAGCGTCCCGTCCGGAGAATTTGCGAAGCGTCAATTCCTTCTGGCAGATCGACCGTTGATTCGCCAGCACGTTGAATCTACAAATCTATTGCGCGCAATTGCCTTCTATCGGCGCGGGTTGCGAGCGCCTTACAAACCGCGGCCGTTAATAAGTATGATTAAATCTTCGAGAGGTCTTCCCCGCAAAAGCCAAGCAGACTATAGAGCGCCGATATGGAGGAGCTTCGTCCGGCATGACCGCACCCAGTGCCATATTTCCCGATCTTGAAGATGCGGGCGTGCTGATCACCGGCGGCGCTTCGGGCATCGGCGCGGCGCTGGTCGCGGGTTTCGCCGCCCAGAAGGCCCGGGTCGCGTTCATCGACATAGACCGGGCGGCGGGAGAAGCGCTGGCGGCGGATCTCTCCCAGTCGCGGCACAAGCCGCACTTCCTTCCCGCCGATCTTTCCGACGTGACGGCAATACGGTCGGCAGTCGCGGCGGCAGGCGCGGCACTTGGCAGCATCCGCGTGGTCATCAACAATGCGGCCTGGGACGACCGGAAGGATCTCGAGGACCTGTCCGAGGAATACTGGCAGAAAAGCCAGGACATCAATCTCCGCCCGGTACTGTTCGTCACCCAGGCCGCCCTTCCCCACATGCGCAAGGCCGGCGGCGGCTCGATCATCAATTTCTCCTCGATCGCCTATCTGCTCAACATGGGCGATTTCCCGGCCTACACGACGGCGAAGGCTGGGATCATCGGCCTGACGAAGAGCCTGGCCGGTCGCCTCGGCCGCGAGAACATCCGCGTCAATGCCGTCATGCCGGGCATGGTGCTGACGGAGCGGCAGAAGAAGCTCTGGGTGAGCGATGACGCCGCAACTGCCTTCCTCGACCGCCAGGCGTTGAAATTCTCGCTGGTTGCCGAGGATATGGTCGGGCCGTGCCTGTATCTGGCGTCGGACTGTTCGCGCGCGGTTTCGGCGCAGACGATGATCGTGGATGGGGGATGCATGTAGATGGCGAACTATGTGGCCGTCGATTGGGGTACCACGAGCTTCCGGCTCTGGCTGATCGGTGAAAAGGGGACGATCATCGGCGAAAGCCGGTCGCGCGAGGGCATGACGACGGCACGGGAGACCGGCTTTGCCGCCGTGCTCGACAAGCACCTTGCCGAGGTCGGCGCACCCGATGATGCGCCGGTGATCATGTGCGGCATGGTCGGCGCCAAGCAGGGCTGGGTCGAGGCCGGCTATATCGACGTGCCGGCAAGGCTCACTGATATCTCGGGCGCGGCGGTCGGCGTGCCCGGCCTTTCGCGGGATGTCCGCATCCTGCCGGGGCTCGCCCAGCGCGACGTCAATTCGGCCGACGTGATGCGCGGCGAGGAAACCCAGTTGCTCGGCTGCGCCGAGAAAATGAAGAGCAGCGACTGCCTGATCGCCATGCCCGGAACCCATTCCAAATGGGTGCGGGTGGTGCGCCAGGAGGTGCTCGGATTCTCGACCTTCATGACGGGCGAGTTGTTCGACGTCATCTCCGAGCAGTCGATCCTGCAGCATGCGGTCAAGGATTCCGCCGGTTTCGACGGTGCCAATCCGACGTTCCTGGCCGCGCTCCATGCGGCCTACAAGGAGCCGGAGCTTGCGACCAACCGGCTGTTTTCGATCCGTGCGCGCGGCCTGCTGTTCTCGCTGGCCCCGACAGATGCCGAGGCGACGCTTTCGGGCATGATGATCGGGCTGGAACTGGCCGGCGCGCTCAAGCAGGCGCCGAAGGATACGCCCGTCATCCTCGTGGCCTCAGGCAAGCTGCGCGGCCTCTACGAAGCCGCCTTCCACCGGCTGGGAATCCAGTCAAGCACCATAGATGCAGACGACGCCGTCCGCCGTGGCCTCTCCCAGGCTGCGCGCGACATCTGGCAATTCGATGAAGGAGCCGCCACGTGACCGCCCGCATCCCCTTTCCGTCCATGAAATATCCCCTGGTCGCGATCCTGCGCGGCCTGAAGCCCGAGGAGGCGCCGGCGACCATCGCGGCGCTGCTGGAGGCCGGCCTGCGCGCGATCGAGATCCCGCTCAATTCGCCCGAGCCGTTCAAGTCGATCGAGATTGCCGCCAGGATGGCGCCCGACGATGCGCTGATCGGTGCCGGCACGGTGCTGACGACGGAGGACGTCGATCGACTGGATCAGGCGGGCGGACGCCTGTTCGTCAGCCCGAATGTCGACCAGCCGGTGCTGGCGCATGCCGTTGCCAAGGGAATGGTGACGCTGCCGGGCGTCTTTACCCCGACCGAAGCCCTGCTCGCCGCCCGCACGGGTGCGACGGGCCTGAAATTCTTTCCGGCCAGCGCGCTCGGCGTTGCCGGCATCAATGCCATCCGTGCGGTGCTGCCGCCCGATCTCATGATCGCGGCCGTCGGCGGGGTGTCGGACGAAAATTTCGGCGATTATGCCAGGGGCGGGATCAAGGCGTTCGGCCTTGGCTCCAGCCTCTACAAGCCGGGCATGTCGCCCGACGACGTCGGCCTGCGCGCCCGGACGACAATTGCTGCCTATGACAAAGCCTTCGGAGCCTGACATGGTCGAACTTCAGCCTTTTGCCGGCAGCACGCTCGATGCCTTCAACACCTATCACGGCGAAGGCCCGACCTACGATCCGGCGACCGACACCGCCTGGTGGTTCTCGATCGGCAATCGCGAACTGCATGAACTGAACCTCTCGACCGGCAGGAAGACGAAGCATGACCTGCCGTTCATGGCGAGCGTGCTGGCCAAGATCGATGGCGAGCGGCAGATCATCGCTTCCGAACATGGCCTGCATGTCAGGACCATTGCGACAGGGGCGCTCGAACTGGTGACGCCGATCGAAAACGGCGTCGAGCATATGCGGTCCAATGACGGGCGCTGCCATCCCTCGGGTGCTCTCTGGTTCGGCACCATGACCAAGTCCGGCGGCGAGCATCGCAAGGGTGCCGGCACGATTTACCATGTCCTGCATGGCAAGGTGACGCCGATCTTCCCCAGCATCTCGATCCCGAACGGCATCTGCTTCTCGCCGGATGGCGCAACGGCCTATTACGTCGACACGATGGAGAACCTCTACATGAAGGTTTCCGTCGACCCGGCGACGGGGCTTCCGACCGGCAAGCCCGAGATTTTCCATGACGGGCGCGGTGAGGACGGCGGCATCGACGGTTCGGTCTGCGCGGCCGACGGTACGATCTGGAACGCGCGCTGGGGCGTCGGCGAGGTCCATCACTATGACCTCGCGGGCAATATCGTCGCGCGCTACAAGCTGCCGCCGAAACAGGCCACCTGCCCGGCCTTCATCGGCCGGAATGCCGACCGGCTACTGGTGACGACCGCCGGCGAAGACCTCACGCACGAGGACCTGAAGGCCGATCCGCAGGCCGGCTACATCTATGAACTCGGCGTGCCGGTGAAGGGCGTGTTCGACGCTGCTTACAAGATTTGAACTGAGTCAGGCTGGATGTGAAAAGGCTCGCTTCGCGGCGAGCCTTTGTCATCAATAGAGGCCGTGGGAATCCGTCGGCACGCTATAGTCGCCGATCTCGTACCAGTCGGAGCCCTTGGCGTCCTTCTTGTCCTCGAACGACACGACGATCTGGCCGCCATCGGCGAGCTTGAATGTGACCCTGGACAAGTCACCGTCATTTGACGCCGGCTTTCGGGTGATTTGCATGTCCACCGCCGCATCGGCGTCAATTCTCAATGTGTCCTGTGAGTCGAAATAATTCACTTGGTTCTTCCCGGCGCCGAGGAAGAAGTAAAAGGTGTCAGCGCCTTCGGCGCGACGGTACAAGTCGTCGCCTGCGGCGTCGTAGAACGTGTCCGCGCCAGGGCCCCCGAGATATTCGTCATTTCCGTCGCCATCGATCAACATGTCATTGCCTTCGCCGCCAGACATGTAATCGTCGCCACCGCCGCCGACAAGAATGTCGTCACCGGCATTGCCAATCAAATTATCCCTCCCGGCTCCGCCGATGATGATATCGTCGCCGTTGCCTCCTATGACATACGTTGCATCGTCTCCGGTCACGACTATGTCCGCTCCTTCGTAGGATCTGATCGTGCCCGCAGCGTCTGTGACGTAGTCACGGCCCGTCGTTCCCACGGCGCCGTGACCGGTAAGCCGGTTGAACGGATCCGTCACGTCAACAGTCAAAACGCCGGTGCTGGAATGCGTGCCGTCGCTGATCACATATTGGATCTCGAGCTGCGCCGTCTCGTCCAGCCAGAGATCCTCACCGGTGTAGTCGATTGTCAGCTTGCCTTTGACCACGGCAACATTCGCGGAGCCGCCGACGACCGTGGCCGACAGGAGGGAGAGTGTGTCACTGGTCGGGTCCGTGTCGTTGGCCAGCACGTTGACCGTCAGCTTCGCATCCTGCTTCATCGTCGCGGAGTCCGGCGCAGCTACCGGGCCGTCCGGATCGGAGAAGATGAGCGTCGCGAATTCCGTGTTGTTGTTGTAGGCCAGCACGAGGCCGCCTGTCCCATCGTAGTGGATGGCGTCAATCCGGCTGCCGGTATCGACCGCGGTTTCAGCGATGACCGTGGCGCCTGCGTCATCGAAGACCCGGTAGGCAAGCTGGCTGCCACCTTTCAGATAGCTCGCAATGTAGAACGTGTCGTCGCCCACCGTGAAGTTCGACAGGCTGGTGTACTGGTAGCTCGAACTGGAACCGCTCGCCAGGGTGACGGTGCCTTTGGTGGCGAGATTGGTAAGCTGGAGACCGTAGGTCGTGATATAATTTCCGTGATTGCTGTGATCATAGACTTCAGCGCTGGTGGTCTTCAGCGAGAATTTCGCATCCTGGCTCAACTCGGCGGTGGCGCCACTGGTGACGATCGTGTCGAGCGTGAAACCTGTGGTCTGCGGAAGGGTGGTGGTGAGTGAAACGCTGGAATTGAGTTCGGGCACTGGAAAAATCCTTGGAGCAATCGAATGCCGCCAATGCAACACCCGATCGTTAGAATTTCACTAAATGCCCGTAGAATAGATGAAATGCGCCAACTGCTTCAGGCAACAGGATTAATGAATGCCTTCGGGTGCCTGCCAGTCCCCGCATAGACTTTCATAAGTCTTCGCCAGTTCGAGAACCGCACGATCGGCGCGGGGGCGTCCGATGATCTGGACGCCCGTGGGCAGGCCCGCCGTGCCGAAGCCGGCCGGCACCGCGGCCACCGGCAAGCCTGCCATGGTCGGGCCGATCACGACCTCCATCCAGCGATGGTAGGTATCCATCCGTTGTCCCGCGATCTCGTCCGGCCAGTGCAGGTCGGCGTCGAAGGGAAAGACTTGGGCGGACGGCAGGATGAGGAAATCGTAGCGGGCAAAAAGCGCCAGCACGTGACGATACCAGTCGCTGCGGATCACCGAGGCGGCGTGGACTTCGCCTGCCGACAATTCCCGACCGTTCTCGATCTCCCATATCAGTTCCGGCTTCATCAGCGCGCGCCTGCCCGGATCAGCGAAGTCGGCGGCGTTGCCGTTGGCGACAAGGAAGTGGCGGTAGGTTTTCCATCCCTGCCAGAGGCGAGCCATGTCGAAGGTGCTGTCGACAGTCTCCACCGTCGCGCCGGCGGAACGGAGGCGTTCCAGCGCGGCCTCGCAAAGATCCAGCACACCCCGCTCGAAAGGCAGATAGCCGCCGAAATCACCCAGCCAGCCGACGCGAAGACCACGCGCATCGCAGGGCCGGACGGCCGAAAAATCCTCCTTCGGCAGGCTCGACGGGTCACGCGGATCGTAGCCCGACTGGATGTCGAGAAGCGCCGCGGCATCGGCGACCGTGCGCCCCATCGGGCCGTTCACAGCAAGATGTCCGAGATAGAGTTCGGTATCGAGCGCGGGTATGCGGCCGAAGCTCGGGCGGAAGCCGATGATATTGTTGAAGGCGGCGGGGTTGCGCAGCGAGCCCATCATGTCGCTGCCATCGGCGAGCGGCAGGATGCGCGCTGCCAGTCCGGCCGCCGCGCCGCCGCTTGAACCGCCGGCGCTTTTCGTCGGGTCATAGGGATTGCGGGTGACGCCGAAGACGGGGTTGTAGGTATGCGAGCCGAGCCCCTTTTCCGGCGCATTGGTCTTGCCGATGATGATGGCGCCGGCCGCGCGGATGCGTTCGACATGGATGTCGTCGAAATCGGGCACGAAATCGCGGTAGAGCGGCGAGCCATAGGTGCAGCGGATGCCTCTGGCTTCCGACAGGTCCTTGATGGCGAAGGGCATGCCGTGGAGGAAGCCGCGTGACTTGCCCTCGTCAAGTTCGCGATCCGCGGCGGCGGCTTCCGCCAGGAGTTCATTCTCAGAGCGCAGGCTGACAATGGCGTTGATCAGGGGATTGACGGTGGCGATGCGTTCGAGGAAGGCGTGCATGACCGCCGCGCAGGAGAGGCGGCGGGCGTGGATGGCGGCAGACAGGTCGGTGGCGGAAAGGCTGGTGACATCGGACATGTGCGCGGTCCCGCCGACTACAACCGGCCGAGCAGATCGGCCTTCTTGGCCTGGAACTCGGCATCGGTCAGAATGCCCCGGGCGTGCAATCCGGCGAGCCGCTCGATCTTGTCGATGATGTCGCCATCCCGCGCGGCACCCCGAGCCACGGCATCCGTAGCGGACGGTTCGACAGCCAAGGGCCCCGCCATCGGCGGGTCGACGGGTTCGGTCGGCTTGCCCGTCGTGGTCGTCACTTGATCGAGCGACGCGAGATCGACGAGGCCATATTGCGAGGTGAAGCTCAGCGACTGGCCGCCGGATTGCTGCTGGGAAAACCCGCCGATTCTGTGGTCGCGCGTGTCATAGACCCTGACCTGGCCGCCGATATCGATGGCGAGACGCCGGCTCTCGGGAAAGAACGCGTAGCGGAGGTTGTTCTGCGAGCCGGTCGAGGCGGCGTGGCCCAGCCCGTCCGGCCACCAGTGGCCGAAGCCATCAGGCATGGTCAGGCTGGCGCTGTCGCCCTGGAACTGAGACTGCGTGTGGGGGCGCTCCGGCTCCGGCTGGAAGATGCCAGCCCGCCCGGCAAGAGCGGCAAGCTCGTTGCACAGGCCATCCACCCGCGCCTTGAGCGCAGTGTTGAACATGTCACCAAGCATGATCATGCCGCCCCGCGACCATTGGCCCATGCCGCCGAGTTCAGGGTGATTGAACTGCGCCTGGGTCCCGTGTCCCGCGACAACAGCGAAGAGCAGGTGTCGGGCCGCATCCTCGCTCGCCCCATGGCGGGCAGCAATATCGCGCAATGCCTGCTGTGCGTCGTCGGTCAACTGTCTCATGATCTTGATCGGTCCGGGTGGGGTCTGCGGCCACGACTAACATGCATTGCCACGGCCGCAAAGCGTGCGGGCTGTCACGACAGGCAGCTTGACTTCAATCGCCCCGCGCGAAAGAGATCGGTCGTGGCAAAGGGAGTGAGCCGAGTGACGAGCATCAGACCAGTCCCGTCCGATCGCAGCGACTATCCGCTGCTGCGGACGATCCCGACACGATGGTCGGACAACGACATCTACGGGCACATGAACAATGTGGTGCATTACAGCCTGTTCGACACGGTCGTGAACGCGTTCCTGATGGAACGGGGCGTGCTCGACCCGCACGGCGGCGATCAGGTCTTCCTCGTGGTAGAGACCGGCTGCCGCTACTTCGGCGAGATGGCGTTTCCCGACCTGATCACCGCAGGCATACGGGTTGCCCGTCTCGGGACGTCGTCCGTGCGCTACGAGATCGGCCTGTTCCGCAACGAGGAGGCGGCGACATCGGCAGAGGGCTTTTTCGTGCATGTGAATATCGATCGGAGGACGCGGCGGCCCATGCCGATTGCGGACACCCCGCGGAGCGTGCTTGAGTCCATTTTCCGGACGACGTGACAGCGGACGTCGCGACTGGCCTATCCTTTCGCGCGGACATCGGTCATCAGAGGTGCATCTGGCGCTCCCGCCAGGATCACGCATTGCGAGGGACCATGGAATACGCTGTAAAGCTCGCCGATCCGGCTTCGTCCGAACCCGACACCGCCGATATGGAAGGCTGGACTGTCGTCGAGGGTTCGCCCACGATGAAGACTTGGGTGCTGCACACATCGGAAGACGGCAGCATGATCTCGGGCTACTGGGAAGCGACGCCCGGCACCTACCATGCCGTCTACACCGAATATGAGTTCGTCCACATGATGCAGGGCCGCGTGACGATCACCGCCGAGGGTCAGGCGCCCGTGGTGCTCGGACCGGGCGATGCCTTCGTCATCGAGCCAGGCTTCAAGGGCACGTGGAAGATCGAGGAGCCGATCCGCAAGCATTTTGCGATCAAGCTGAAATAAGACATTTCGAAGCGAGGGGCGCGGCGGCATACCTCGGGCGCCGCGCCGTTCCCACCTCCGGCCTGATGGTCAACCCTTCAGCGCTTCCAGCCCGGCAAAGAGCTCCAGCGCTTCCGGATTGGCCAGCGCTTCCTTGTTCTTCACCGGCCGTCCATGCACGACCTCGCGCACGGCCAGTTCGACGATCTTGCCGGACTTGGTGCGCGGGATGTCGGCGACCTGGATGACCTTGGCCGGCACATGGCGCGGCGAGGCACCGATGCGGATCTTGGTCTTGATCTTCTTCTCCAGATCGGCGTCGAGCGTCAGGCCCGGCGCGAGGCGGACGAAGAGGATGACACGGACGTCGTCGTCCCAGTCCTGGCCGATGCAGATCGCTTCCGCGACCTCGTCCATCTGTTCAACCTGATTGTAGATCTCGGCCGTGCCGATGCGGACGCCGCCGGGATTGAGCGTGGCGTCGGAGCGGCCGTGGATGATCAGGCCGCCATGCTCGGTCCACTCGGCGAAATCGCCATGGCACCAGACATTGTCGAAGCGCTCAAAATAGGCCGCCTTGTATTTGGCGCCATTGTCATCGTTCCAGAAACCCACCGGCATCGACGGGAAAGCCCGTGTGCAGACCAGTTCGCCCTTCTCGCGACGCACCGGCCTGCCCTCGTCGTCCCAGACATCCATGGCGAGACCGAGGCCCGGCCCCTGGATCTCGCCTTTCCAGACCGGCTTGACCGGGTTGCCTAGCACGAAGCAGGAGACGATGTCGGTACCGCCGGAGATCGAGGCAAGCTGCACGTCGGGCTTGATGCCTTCATAGACGAAGGAAAAGCCTTCGGGCGACAAAGGCGAGCCGGTCGAGGCGATCAGGCGCAGTTCCGAAAGGTCATGCGTCTTGAGCGGCTCGATGCCGCCCTTGCGCACGGCGTCGATATATTTGGCTGAGGTGCCGAAAATGGCGAAGCGCTCCTCCGCAGCATAGTCCCAGAGCACATTGCCGGAGGGCGCGAACGGAGAGCCGTCGAACAGGCAGAGGGTTGCGCCGCTGGCAAGGCCCGAGACCAGCCAGTTCCACATCATCCAGCCGCAGGTCGTGAAGTAGAACAGCTTATCGCCCGCCTCGACGCCGGAATGGAAGCGGTGCTCCTTGAGATGTTGCAGTAGCGTGCCGCCGGCGGAATGGATGATGCATTTCGGCACGCCGGTCGTGCCCGAGGAGAAGAGGATATAGAGCGGGTGGCTGAAGGGCAGTTGCTCGTATTCGACCGGCCTGGCGGTGAAGGGAATGGTGGCTGCGTCGAGCGTGCGGCCATCGTCCAGGGAGGCGGCGAGCGCCTCGGCATCGCCGGCATATCTGACCACCATCACCGGGCAGCCGAGTTTCGGCGCCACGGCGCGGACCTTGTCGGACACATCCTGCAGCTTGCCATTGTACCAATAGGCGTCGCAGGCGATGAACAGTTTCGGCTCGATCTGGCCGAAGCGGTCGAGTATGCCCTGTTCGCCGAAATCGGGAGAGCAGGAGGACCAGATGGCGCCGATCGACGCGGTGGCCAGCATCAAGGCGATGGTTTCCGGCATGTTCGGCATCATCGCCGCCACACGGTCGCCCGCGCCGATGCCCATGGCGCGAAACGCCTGCTGGAGCTTGGAGACGGTGGAATGGAGTTGATCCCAACTCCAGCGGTAGCTGACCTTGTCCTCGCCGCGGAAGACCAGCGCGTCCTCGGGACCCTGCCCGACCAGCAGGTTCTCGGCAAAGTTCAGCCTGGCATCGGGGAAGAATCGGGCGTCGAGCATGACGTCGCCATTGATCAGGTCGCGTGCACCCTTCTCACCGCGCACGCCACAGAAATCCCAGACCGCGGACCAGAAGGCACCGCGCTCGTCGATCGACCATTGATGGAATGCGTCGTGGTCGGGGAGTTCGACCGCGTTCCTGACCGCGCAGAATTCGCGAAGCTTCGTCATCGGGCTCAATGCGACCTGGGCCTCGGTTGGAACCCAAAGCGGCGTATTCTCAGACATCCATGCCTCCCCAATCCAATGAGGCAATTTCTTAGAGAATGTCTCGCTGCACTGCAATACGCATCACGTCGCGGATGATCGGGGCGGCACTCCGGACATCGCTACAGATTTTCGAACCCTGCAAACTGCGGATGGACAGTCTCTAATGTGCAAAAATTCTTTATTTACCAAGTTTCGCTAAAATTCTCCGGAAATCATCCGGGGTAGACCTTGAGTCCGTTCTTCAAAGGCCTGTTGAAACTGCTGCTCGCGTCGCTGATCGCCGGTGCGCTGATGAACCTGTTCGGGCTGTCGGCGGAACGGATCCTGGCCTCGATCGGACTGACGCCGCTCGAAGCCTGGGAGTATGTGGCGCGGTTCATCGCCTGGGCCATCCCCAATGTCATGCTCGGCACGATCGTCATCCTGCCGCTCTGGTTCTGCGCCTATCTGTTCATTCCGCCGCGGTCGACGGACGAATAGGGTCCCTCACCCTGCCATAGCCGCCCGCTCGTCCCGCTGGCGCTGCACCTCCGCGCGCTTGGTCATGATCGAGGCGATGATCACGCCGATCGTGACGAAGCCGATCAGGATGGTGCAGGCGGCGTTGATTTCCGGCGTCACGCCCAACCGCACCTGGCTGTAGATCTTGATCGGCAGCGTCGTCGCACCCGGACCGGTGTTGAAATTGGCGATCACAAGATCATCGAGCGACAGCGTGAAGGCGAGCATCCAGCCGGCGATCACCGCCGGCAGGATGAGCGGGAGCGTGATCTTGAAGAAGGTTTTGACCGGCGGGCAACCGAGGTCGAGTGCCGCCTCTTCGAGGCTGCGGTCGAAGGTGACGAGCCGCGACTGCACGACGATGGCCGCATAGCACATGGTAAAGGTCGTGTGGGCGATCATCACCGTCCAGAAGCCGCGGTCGATATTGACGGCGACGAAGAGCAGCAGCATCGAAAGGCCGGTGATCACCTCCGGCATCACGATCGGGGCATAGATCATGCCGGAGAACAGCATGCGGCCCGGGAAGCGGGTGAAGCGCGTCAGCGCCAGCGCGGCCAGAGTGCCGAGAACGGTGGCGACGGTGGCGCTGAGCAACGCCACGCGAATGGTGATCCAGGCCGCGTCCATCAGTCCCTGGTTCTGCCACATCTGGACATACCAGTGGGTCGAGAAGCCGCCCCAGACCGTGACCAGCTTGGAGGCATTGAAGGAAAAGATCACCAGCAGCAGGATCGGGATATAAAGGAACGCAAATCCGATCGTGAGGACGACGGGGTCGAAGCGTGACGATTTCATCGGTGTCTCCTCACGCTTTCTGTTGCTGGTTCTGGAAGATCATGATCGGCACCACGAGTACGAGCAGCAGCACCACGGCCACCGCGGATGCCAGGGGCCAGTCGCGATTGCCGGAATATTCGGTCCACAAGGTCTTGCCGATCATCAGCGTATCGGCGCCGCCGAGCAGGTCGGGGATGACGAACTCGCCTGTTATGGGAATGAAGCAGATCATCGAGCCGGCGATCACACCGGGCAGCGACAGTGGGAAGGTGATCTTCCAGAAGGCTTTCCAGGGCGTGCAGCCGAGATCGTTGGCCGCCTCGAGCAGCGTACCGTCCATCTTCTCTAGCGACGCATAGAGCGGCAGGATCATGAAAGGCAGGTAGGAATAGACCATGCCGATGAAGACGGCGTAGTCGGTGCGGAAGATGTTGACCTGGTCTTCCGGTCCGAGAATGCCGATGCCCTGCAGTAGCACCGTCAGCAGGCCCTCTGGCTTCAGGATGCCGATCCAGGCATAGACGCGGATGAGGAAGGAGGTCCAGAAGGGCAGGATCACCAGCATCAGCAAGGTCGGCCGGATGCGGGCCGGCGCGCGCGCCATGGCCAGCGCCATGGGGTAGCCGATCAGCAGCAGCAACAGCGTCGAGATCAGAGCGATGCGGAGCGAATTGAAATAGGCGCTGACATAGAGTGAATCCGATCCCAGATAGAGATAGTTCTCGAAATCGAGCTGGGAGAGGTAATTGCCGAGATCCGCGAAGCCCTTGAACTGGGGGGTGTAGGGCGGCATCGAGATCGCCAGATCGGACAGCGAGATCTTGAAGACGATGAAGAAGGGGACGACGAAGAAGAAGCCGAGCCAGAGATAGGGAACGACGACGATCAGCCATCTGGCAGGATTTTGATGGTTCTCAGCGGTTTGGGCCATGATCTTTCCCCTCAGCGTGTCAGCACGAGGCCGGCCTCGGCCGACCAGGTGAGCCAGACCTTGTCGCCGAAGGTGATCGGCCGGTCGACGAGGCGGGACACATTGGCCTGCGCCGCCCGCATGATTCGACCGTCACCGAGCCTGACGATGAAGACGGAGAAATCGCCGAGATAGCCGATATCCATGACCTCGCCATGGACGGCGTTGGCCTCGGCTGTACCGGGGGCATCGAGAGAGATGCGGACTTTCTCCGGACGGATGGCGAAGCCGACCGCATTGCCGGCCAGTGCGGGGCATTCCGGCTGCTCGACCTTGACCGCGAGGCCTTCGGAATCAAGCGTCACCAAGCTTCCATCCTTGGCGGCGACCGTCGCCTCGTAGATGTTGATATTGCCGATGAAGTCGGCGACATAGCGCGAGTTCGGCGCCTCGTAGATTTCGGCCGGTGTCGCGACCTGCACCAGGATGCCCTTGTCCATGACGGCGATGCGGTCCGACACGGTCATCGCCTCCTCCTGGTCATGCGTGACGATTAGGAAGGTCAGCCCGAGCGTGTGCTGGATATCCATCAGTTCGAACTGGGTTTCTTCGCGCAGCTTGCGGTCGAGCGCGCCGAGCGGTTCGTCGAGCAGCAGCACCTTGGGCCGCTTGGCGATCGAACGCGCGAGTGCGACGCGCTGGCGCTGGCCGCCCGAAAGCTGGCTCGGCTTGCGCTTGGCGAACTGCTCGAGTTTCACGAGCCGCAGCATTTCCTGCACCCGGGTCTCGATCTCGCCCCTGGGAAGCTTGTCCTGCTCGAGGCCGAAGGCGATGTTCTTTTCGACCGTCATATGCGGGAAGAGTGCGTAGGACTGGAACATCATGTTGGTCGGCCGCTTGTAGGGCGGGACGCCGGAAATGTCCTTGCCCTGCAGCAGGATGCGTCCCTCGGTCGGCTCCTCGAAGCCGGCCAGCATGCGCATCAGCGTGGTCTTGCCGCAGCCCGAGGGTCCGAGCAGCGAGAAGAATTCCTTCTCGTAGATGTCGAGCGAGAGGTTGTTGACCGCCACGAAGTCGCCGAAGCGCTTGGTGATGTTCTCGAAGCGTATGAAGGGCACCGCGGCCGGATCGGTCCAGGGTGAGAATTTACGTTTGACCGGTCCGAGAGACTTCGCCATTTCGCCTGCGCCCCATTCGCAAATCGTTTGATCGTCGGTTGATTGTTGTCGCGCCGGACGGCCCCCTGGACCAGCGTCCGCCGCCTGAAAAAGAAAGGGCGGTTTGCACCGCCCTTGAAGTCGTTTTCTGTCAGCTGCCGGTCTTGATCGTGGTCCAGAGCCGGTTCAGCACACGCGATTCACGCGGCCCATAGGGCGAGATCGTGAACAGTTTCTTGGTGGTTTCCTCGGTCGGATAGACCGACGGGTTCTTGAAGACCGCCTCGTCGAGGAGCTTTTGCGAAGCCAGGTTGCCGTTGGCGTACTGGACGTAGTTCGATGCCTTGGCGATGACTTCGGGCTTCATCAGGTAATTGATGAAGGCATGGGCCTCATCGAGGTTCTTGGCATCCGCCGGAATGGCGAGATTGTCGAACCACATATAGGTGCCTTCCTTGGGGATGACGTAGTTGACGTTGACCCCGTTCTTGGCTTCCTCGGCGCGGCTCTTGGCCTGGAGCACGTCGCCCGACCAGCCGATGGTGATGCAGGCATCGCCATTGGCGAGTTCGTCGATATAGGCCGAGGAACTGAACGTGCGCACGAAGGGCCGGACCTTCATGTAGACTTCGCCGCCGGCCTCGATGTCAGGGGTTGCCTTGCTGTCGGGATCCTTGCCGATGTAGTTCATCGCGATGGCGAAGGTCTCGTCCGGCGCGTCGAGAATGTTGATGCCGCAGCCCTTCAGCTTTTCGGCATTGGCCGGGTCGAAAATCACCGACCAGCTGTCGATCGGCACGTCGCCGAGGGCGGCCTTGACCTTGTCGACATTGTAGCCGATCCCGGTGGTGCCCCACATGTAGTTCACGGCATATTCGTTGCCCGGATCGTACTTGGCGAGGCGTGCCGAGACGTCCGGCCACATGTTGGAAAGGTTCGGCAGCTTGGACTTGTCCAGCTTCTGAAACACGCCGGCCTGGATCTGGCGGGCGAGGAACGGACCCGTGGGCACGACGACGTCGTAGCCGGAGCCGCCGGCGAGGAGCTTGGTTTCCAGGATCTCGTTGGAGTCGAAGACGTCGTAGACGACCTTGATGCCGGTTTCCTTGGTGAAATCTTCCAGGATCGAATTGTCGATATAATCGGACCAGTTGTAGACATTGACGACCCGTTCCTGCGCAGAGGCCGCGCCTGCCAGAGCCAATGTGGCGGCCACACCCGCGGCCAGCCTAAATAGCTGTTTTCTCATATTTTTCTCCTGTTTTCCCGGTAAGGAAATGCTTGTTATTGATTACCGGTTTCCCACTCGCACGGAGAGATTAGGAAGGAATGCGGCGGGCGACAACAAAAAAATCTATAAATCTTTACAGTGTGATCGGCGCGTTATCGGTCGGCGGGCGCCTTACTGGAAATCAAAGACACTCATTCCCGCGACCATCTCGTCGAGGCCGAGTGGACGCGTCACCGGAGGCTCGGCCCGCGCGAGACAGCCCGGGCGTTCGCAGAGACGACAGGCCGGACCAGACAGGACGGGCGTCCCGGCCGCGGCAGCAGCCGAATAGACCGTCTCGGCGGCGGCTTCCGCGTCGCATCCCAGGAGAAGTGCCGTACGCCGCACGCGCTCTCCGAATCCGGAGATCGGGCCTTCCAGCGTCCGCGACAATGTGAGGTAGCGCGCGCGCCCCGGCATCTCCACCGTATCGACCAGCACCTGTCCCGGCATGGCGAAGGCCTGGTAGACGTTGAGCTTGGGACAGTGCCCGCCGAATGGCGCCCCCGGAAAGCCCGTGGTACCGGCGCGGCGAATGCGATTGGCGGCAATGTCGATTTCCATGAGGAAGAACGGGATGCCTTGTGCGCCCGGTCGCGCAAGACTGGTCAGCCGTGTCGCAGCCTGCTCGAACGACACCCGGAACCGCGCGCAGAGGATCGACAGATCGTAACGCGTACGCCGTGCGGCAGACAGAAACTCGCCATAGGGCATCATCACCGCAAGCGCCGCATAGCGGGCAAGCTCAAATCGAGCAATGCGGCGCGCCTCGACGGATGACAGGTCGAGTGCATCGACGGCCGCCGAAATCTCCTCGCGCAAAGCGATCTGGCAGGCCTCCTGCGCCATCTCGCGCAACTGGTCATGCGGATAGAGCCGTTCGGAGAGAAAGAGCCGCATGGAATGGCGGTCATAGCGGCGGCGGAGATTGGGCATGGCATGCACCGGCAGCGTGCGGACGACGATGCCGTGCTGGGTCCGCAACCATTCGCGCAGCGCGGTGGCGACATCCTCGGCCGCGCCGATGCGAGCATGGAAGCCCTCCGCCGCCGCGTCGATCAGGGCGAAATGATTGGGGCGGGTCTCAAGCCGGTCCCGCACCTCGTCCATCGGTAGGCGCGCGCCTGACAGGGCCGGATCGTGGCCGGCCTGGGCAAGCAGTCCTGCGAGATCCGACAACCGCTCCGCCTGTTCGCGATAGGCGCGATAGAGCTTGACCATGCCCTGGGCGGCATTGGGTGCCGCTTCGGCCATCTCGGCCAGTTCTTCGCCGCCGGGAATTTCCCCCGACAGCAGCGGATCGGCAAAGACCTGGCGCAATTCACCCGCGGTCGAGCCGGTCTCCCCCTGCAGATCCTCGACGTCGATCTTGTAGACCGACGCCATCCTCAGGATGAGCTGAACCGTCAGCGGCCGCTGGTTGCGTTCGATGAGGTTGAGATAGGACGGCGAGATGCCAAGCCCTTCGGCCATCGCCGTCTGGGTCACGCCCAGGCGTTTGCGCATGCGCCGGACGCGGGGTCCGGCGAAGATCTTGGCCTCGGCCATTGTCACTGCCTTTACAGATTATTCCCACAGGTCAACTTTACACAGTTTACAAATTTACAAGCAGATCCTGTAAAGCGCAAGACACTCTTACTCGAATTTCATCGAGATATTCAGGTATTGTGTAGCGCGCTATCGCATCGCAATGTAAATCTCGTCACATCAAATCGATCGGGTCATTCGCCTCCCACGCCGTGATCCGAAGGTGAGCCTAGCACAGGGAGTTTGCTATGACTGATTTTTACAACATCGTTCCCTCCGCACCCAAGGGCCGTTTCGACGGCATCGAACGGAGCTACAGCGCCGAGGACGTGAAGCGTCTGCGCGGATCTGTCGATATCAAGCATTCGCTCGCCGAGATGGGCGCCAACCGCCTCTGGAAGCTCATCCATGAGGACGATTTCGTCAACGCGCTCGGCGCATTGTCGGGCAACCAGGCCATGCAGATGGTCCGAGCCGGGCTGAAGGCGATCTATCTCTCGGGCTGGCAGGTCGCGGCCGACGCCAATACCGCATCCTCCATGTATCCCGACCAATCGCTCTATCCGGCCAATGCCGCGCCGGAACTGGCCAAGCGGATCAACAAGACGCTGCAACGCGCCGACCAGATCGAGACGCACGAGGGCAAGGGCCTCTCCGTCGACACATGGTTCGCCCCGATCGTTGCTGACGCGGAAGCCGGGTTCGGCGGCCCGCTGAACGCCTTCGAGATCATGAAGGCCTTCATCGAGGCGGGCGCTGCCGGCGTCCATTACGAGGACCAGCTGGCGTCGGAAAAGAAGTGCGGCCATCTCGGCGGCAAGGTGCTGATCCCGACCGCCGCACATATCCGTAACCTTACCGCCGCGCGTCTGGCCGCCGACGTCATGGGCACGCCGACGCTGATCATCGCCCGCACCGATGCCGAGGCCGCCAAGCTGCTGACATCTGATATCGACGAGCGCGACCAGCCCTTCGTCGACTATGACGCCGGCCGCACTGTAGAGGGCTTCTACCAGGTCAAGAACGGCATCGAGCCCTGCATCGCCCGCGCCATTGCCTATGCGCCCTACTGCGACATGATCTGGATGGAGACCTCCAAGCCCGATCTCGGCCAGGCGAAGAAGTTCGCGGAAGCCGTGCACAAGGTGCATCCCGGCAAGAAGCTAGCCTACAATTGCTCGCCGTCGTTCAACTGGAAGAAGAACCTCGATGACGCGACGATCGCCATGTACCAGCGCGAACTCGGCAAGATGGGCTACAAGTTCCAGTTCATCACGCTGGCCGGCTTCCACCAGCTGAATTACGGCATGTTCGAACTCGCTCGTGGCTACAAGGATAGGCAGATGTCCGCCTATTCGGAACTTCAGGAGGCGGAATTCGCGGCCGAGGCCAACGGCTACACCGCGACCAAGCACCAGCGCGAAGTCGGCACGGGCTACTTCGACGCCGTGTCGGTGGCGATCTCGGGTGGCAAGTCTTCGACCACGGCGATGAAGGAATCCACAGAGCGCGACCAGTTCCGGCCTGCGGCGGAGTGAGGCGTCTTACCCCTCACCAAGTTCGTCCAGCCGATCGCCTGACGGCTCTCGGGGGCGAACTATCCTCTCCCACAAGGGGAGAGGATACGAAAGCCGGGTGTACAGAGTGAACCCTGGCTGGAGTTTGGTGAGGGGTGAATCCTCACTTCAAAAACATCAATATTCAACAACCCCCAGACCAAAAGAGGAGAAATGCCATGAGTGTCCAGACCCGCGTCAAGGAACGTGCCGAAGAACAGGCGACCGCGATGAGCGCCGAGCAGCAGGCGGCGATCCGCATGGTCGCCAATGACCTGCATCGCCTCAACCATGCCGTGATGAAGGCGGTCGATGCCGGCGTGTCGGTCGAGCTGATCCGCTCGGCCCGCCATCACAACGAAGGCAACTGGGGCGACCTGATGATTCCTGTCATCGTGACGCAGGGGCGCTGAGACCTCGAATTACCCTGCCGCCTTACCTGCGGCATTGATACCCGGGCCGTCCAGCACGGTCCGGGTCTTTTGCGTCCGGTGCCGCGAGCTGCCGGAATTGACGCCTTTCAACCTGCGATTTATATTTCGTCGATGCATGCACTATAAGCCCGGGCGGGAGCAGCATCATGGACAGAGCGGATTTGGGCCATAAGATCGGGTTCGGCGAAGACCGCTTCGGCAGTCCCGCAAGATTTCTCAACGGGCGGTTCGACTGCAAGGTCTCGGCCGTCGACACCAGCGGCGGCATGAGCGTGTTCGATACGTTCCGCGACATCCAGGGCGGGCCGCCCCTGCACTATCATGAACTTCAGGACGAGTGGTTCATGGTGCTCGAAGGGGAATTCCTGTTTCAGGTCGGAGACAACAAGTTTCGTGCGCAACCGGGCGACTCCGTCTTCGGTCCCCGCATGGTGGCACACACCTTCCGGAGCCTGACTCGGCAGGCCCGCATGCTGGTTGCCTATTCCCCGGCGCTCAGGATGGAAGAATTCTTCCGGTCTGGGCTCGGGCCTAATTCCGCGGCGTCAGCGGAATTCGAAGCGTTGCACAGGACCCACAACATCACCAATGTCGGCCCGCCGCTCGGCGCCGAGCATGACTACGACTGATCACGCCTGCCCCAAACTCCCGGTGCCGCCAAGCGCCGTCTTGAGTGCAGCCACCGTGGCGGAATCGGTGCGCCGTGCGGAGGGCAGCCCAAAACCGAAGGCCTCGACCTTGCCGGCGCACGGCTCCGCCGGAACCGAGCAGGAGGCATGGATCTCCTTCACGCCCAGGTCGAGGAAGCGTGCGGCATTGCCAGGCGAAATGCCGGAACCCGGCATGATCGCAATCCGCGCGCCAGCGAGGGCGATCGCCTGCTTGAGATCATCGAGACCATCCAGCGCGGTCGCCGCCCGACCCGACGTCAGGATGCGCGCAAACCCAAGCCTGACGGCGATCTCGACCGCTTCCGGAATGGCGGGTACGAGATCGAAGGCGCGGTGCAGGGTGAGATCAAGGCCGTGGGCTGCCTTTGCCAGCGTTTCGAGCACGAAGCTGTCGAGGCGACCGTCCGGCAGGCTCGCGCCGAGGACGACACCGGCAAGGCCGGCGGTCCGGGCCGCCGCTATGTCCGCGAGCATCACCTCGATCTCCTCCTCGGAATAGACGAAATCCCCGGCGCGCGGCCGTATCATGGCATGGCAGGGAATGTCGAAAGTTCCCGCCACCTCCATCAGACCCAGGGATGGGGTGAGGCCTCCGAGAGCCAGCGCGCTGCACAGTTCGATGCGGTCGACACCGCCGGCAATGGCCGCATCCAGCCCCGCCAGATCGTCGATGCAGACTTCGAGCAGGATCCCGCTCATCCGCTCGCCCCAAGCCCGAGCAGCGCGGCCCCGGCGAGGCCGGGCTCGATCGTCAGCGATCCCGGCACCACGAGCGGGCGGCCGAAGTTCCTGAGCGTGCGCGCACGAACGGCGGCGTCGAGGGAGTCAATCAACGGTCCAGAACGCGCCAATCCTCCTCCGACCGGCACGATCGAGGCTCCGGTGATGTTGACGGCAAGCGCGAGCGGTGCCGAGACGAGTTCGATGTAGAGGCCGATGGTGCGCTGCGCATCGACATCGCCGGACTGCCAGCCGTCGACGATCTCGCGGCTTGTGCGGTTCTCATGATGCAGTTCCAGATGCAGACGCTCCAGACCGCGGGCGCCGCCGACGGTGTTGAGGCACCGCTTCTGGCCGCAGGCGCAGTCCCAGGCGGGAATGGCGACGGGCGGGTCGCCGGCATAGGTCGGGAGAACAGGGCCATGGCCCCACTCTCCGGCAAATCCGCCGGCGGAATTGACGAGCCGGCCATCGACGACGAGCCCCCCGCCGACGCCGCTGCCAAGAATTGCGCCGAGGACGATCGAATGCCCCCTGCCCGCGCCCAGCCCGGCTTCGGCGAGCGCGAAGCAATCCGCATCATTGGCGATCAGGACCTCGATGCCGAGCCTCGCCTGCAGGTCGCCGCGCAACGCCCGGCGGTGGATGCAGGGAATGTTGGCGACCGTGGCGATCCCGGTCTCGGGGTCGATGATGCCGGTGATCGAAAGCGCGACCCGTTCGGGGCGAATATCGCTGGCGGCGATGACCCCGATCAGGGTCGTCGCAAAGGCGTCGAAGTCATCCAGCGGGGTGGGTCGCGGCGGGAGCGGCGCGATATCCCTTGGTGTCAGGGCGACCGCACCCCTGATGAAACTGCCGCCGATATCGAAGCAGACGATGGCCATACCGGATTCCCGTTAACTGCTCTTCACGGGCCGCTTGCCCGCATAGAGATCCTGATGTGCCTTTAGTAGCTTCGTGAGGCGGTCGGCAAGGGTGCGGATCTCGCGACGCGAACGGTCGTCATTGTTGGTCACCACCCATTGCCTGTGGCGCAACTCCGGGATCTCGTCGCCAGCGCGCTCGATGCCAGGCTCCGCGTCGCCGATGAAACAGGGCAGAACCGCATTTCCCGCGCCGGCCCTGACAAGGTCGAGCAGCGAGCGCGGGCGCGTTACCGTCACCGCGATATCGGAGGCCCGCTTTTCGTGCGGCCAACGAAGATAGCCGGAGATGGCGTCAGCCTCGGTCACTGCGATCCAGCGTTCGGGGAGGAACTGCGGCGCACTCTTGGCACGATAGGCGGCGTAGGCAACGTCGCCTACAAGGCGCGAGGCGAGGTTCATCTCTTCCGGCGGATGGGCGCGGAGCGCGACATCGTGCTCGCGGTGGGCGAGCGGCGCGCGCGTCTCCGTCACGGTCATCTCGACGCGGAAGCCGTCACGCTCGGTGCATATGTCGCGGAAATTCTCAGCCACGAGCCGCGCGTTCCAGGTGCCGACGGCCAGTCTCAATGTCACGGATCCCGCGGATTCCATGCGCCAGCTCTCGACCCGGCGGACGGCGGACTCCATGGCCTTGAGCTGGTCGAACAGCATCTGTCCGTCGGTGGTCAGCGCATAGCCGCTCTTGCTGCGAGCAAAGAGCGTGCGGCCGATCGACTGTTCGAGTTCGAGCACACGGCGGCCGATCGTGGCGGGGCTGAGGCCGGAGATCTGGGCGGCGCCGGTCAGGCCGCCGCCCTGGGCGACGGCAATGAAAACCTCGTAGGCGTCCCATCCGATCTTTTTCATAGATGAAAGATATGGCGCATTTTTGCGCGTAGATAAAGCAATTATTGATGCATAGATTGGCGATGTCCGGCGGGCGTCAAACGCGGCCTGTGACCACCCGCATTCCGGCCCGCCGACACGACGTGTCCGGCCTTCAGGCGCTTTCCGTAGCCTGGGCAAGTCCTGATGACGCCGCTGCTTGAGAAAGGATACAACCATGCACGACATATTCACGGCCGTCCTGCTTGCCGATTCACTGTCACGCGGCCACTTCCGCGAAACGCGCCAACCGCAGCCGCCATGCGAAATGGAGTCGCCCTGGGCGCGCATCTTCGCGTGGCATCGGCGCAAGTCCAATGCATGTTCATGAAAAGGTGTCGGCCCGGATCACTCCGGGCCGACAGTTTGCAGGCCGAAAGTCAGACGTTGAGCAACAGGTATTCGCGCTCCCAGGGACTGATCACCTGCATGAAGGTTTCGAATTCGCCGCGCTTGACGCCGGCATACATGCCGATGAACTCGTCGCCGAAGATCTCCCGCAGCGCCGGCTCGGTCTCCAGAAGCGAAAGGCCTTCCAGCAATCCGCGCGGCAGTTCGACAGAGCCCTCGTTCGCCGTACCGTCGGATGGGGGGGTCGGCTCGACACCCCGCATCATGCCGAGCAGCCCGCAGGCGAGAGACGCCGCCAGCGCCAGATAGGGATTGGCATCCGAGCTCGGCAGCCGGTTTTCCACGCGGCGGGCCGCGGCATCCGAGAACGGCACGCGGAACGCCGTCGTCCTGTTGTCGTTGCCCCAGGCATTGTTGACCGGCGCGGCCATGCCCGGCGTCAGGCGCCGGTAGGAATTCACGTAGGGCGCCATCATCACCAGCGTCTTGGGCACGAAGGCCTGCATGCCGCCGATGAAGTGGAAGAACTCCTTCGACGGCGTACCGTCCGCATTGGAGAAGATGTTCTTGCCCGTCTTGGCGTCCACCACCGACTGGTGGATGTGCATGGCCGAACCCGCCTGGCCCTGCATGGGCTTCGCCATGAAGGTCGCATAGATGCCGTGGCCCATCGCGGCCTCCCGGATCGTGCGCTTGAACATGAAGACCTGGTCGGCCAGTTCCACGGGATCACCGTGGCGCAGGTTGATCTCGAGCTGCGCCGGCCCCTCCTCGTGGATCAGCGTATCGATCTCGAGCCCCTGCGCGGCCGAGAAGTGATAGATGTCGTCGATCAGTTCGTCGAACTCGTTGATGCCCGCCATCGAGTAGCCCTGCCCGCCCTGGATGGAGCGGCCGGAGCGGCCGGTCGGCGGCTTCAGCGGATAGTCGGGATCGTCGTTCTTGGCGACGAGATAGAACTCGATCTCGGGTGCCACGACGGGCTTCCAGCCCTTCTGCCTGTACAGGTCCATCACATGCTTGAGGACATTGCGCGGCGTGTAGCTGACCGCCTTGCCATCTGTGTCGACGATGTCGCAGATGACCTGGGCCGTCGGATCCGTCTCCCACGGCACGACCGACAGGGTGGACAGGTCCGGGACCAGCTTGATGTCACTGTCGCGGGAATCGTAGCGGAATTCCTCGGTTTCATCCGGATACTCGCCCGAGATCGTATGACGGTAGATCGCCGAGGGCAAAGCGAGAGATGTGTTGGACGTGAACTTCGACGACGGCATCATCTTGCCGCGCGGCACACCGGCGAGATCGGGCGTGATGCACTCGATGTCCTCGATACCGCGGGCCCGCAGCCATTCCGCGGCTTCCTTCCAGCTGGAAACCCCGCGGGTGTTGAGCGTCGTGGGAGATGGTTTGGGTTGTGCGGAGGGTGTCTTGTGGATGATCTTGCTGCGGACTTTCTTGGCTGCCATGATGGACCTGGTTATTGTTGCTCCCGGCGGCGATCATAGCTGTTCCACGGCAAATGGCGAGGGGGCGCCGCAAAATTCGCGCCATCAGTGCCCGGCAAGTGCTGGGAATGCGCCTTTCAGCCTTTTTTTAAACGATTGCGCTCATCGTGGCGAAAGTGAGCGTAGAGGGACCCGTCGCATGCATCAGAATTCCGTCCGCAAGGCCAAGGCAAAGGCAGCCCGAATCGACCGGCGCCCGGCTATCGCCGTCACCGCGCTGTCGATCCTGGCCTCCCTCCTCATCGCGCAGTTTCTCTTTCTCTGAGCCGACCTGACGCGACATTCGTCAATTTTTGCGCCTGCCCTTGTGTTGTAAGGCAAAATTAAGACGAGCATTCAATAATCAATCAACCCGCGGCCTGCCTTCCGGGCAGCATGCAATGATTGCATCCGCCGGTCTTCCGCCATTTCATGCCTTTCCGAGGAGATTTGCTCCCATGAACATCGACAGGATTCTATCCCGCTTCAGGATCCAGACGAAGGTCCTCATCTTCATCCTGCCTTTCGTGGTGAGCATTACCGCCGTCGGCATCACCGGGCTCTATGCTTCGGGCCTGCTGCAGAGCCGGATGGAAATATCCAACAGCGTGCTGCAGTCATTGTCCGGCTTCCGCGACGTCAGTGCCACGATGAACGACTTCGTCGAGCACGCGACACCGGAATTGCGCGATACGGTCACAGCCCAGTTGACGGGTCAGCGCGACCTGCTCAACGGCATGCTGTCGCAGATCGACGAGAACACCGAGGGCTGGTCCGACCTTGCCGACGCGACGAAGTCGATAAACGGCGTCCTCGGGCTCATCGACGGTCTCTGGGCGCTGCATGAGAAAGAGGCGGCTCTCGACAAGGAAATCCGCACCAATCTCAATGTCGTGACGTCGGCGCAGATGCTCATCGTCGAGGAAACGACGAAAATTCAGAAGCAGATGCGCAATGACGAGAGCACGGCCAAGACCATGCTGCGCGAAGCCGACCGCATCAGCGTGTCAGCAAAGTTTCTCACGGACCTTTCCAACGCCTTCATGAAGGCCAAGACGCCCGACGAAAAGTTCGATGTCGTGGCGAAGAACATTGGCGAACTCAAGAAGCGGCTGCGTATCCTGACGACCGCGCTTCCTGAAGGCAACAAGGCGGTTGCCAAGTCGCTCGGCGTGGCGATCGGAGAGCTTGAAACGGTCGTCAAGGCTTCGGACAAGTCCACGGATGGCATCCAGAAGATGTCGAGCAAGCTCTCGAGCTTCCGGCAGTCTTCCGTCTATCTCGGCGTCGCCGCCGCCCTCAAGATGAAGAATGCCACACAGAAATTTTCCGAGCTCGACACGCCGCTGGTCAAGGCGGAGGGCATCATATCCGACAGCCGCAAGGTCGTGACGTCCGGTTATTCGATCCAGATCGAACTGGCGCGCTTCCTGGAAGACCCCAGTGAGATCAACCGCAAGCGTCTGTGGGGCGAGTTCGAGATCGTCCGCAAGGACCTTGTCATTCTCGAGGGCACGGCCGGAGACCAGGCCTTCTTCGATAGCATCAAGGCCAAGCTGCCGCCGGCCATCGATGCGATGGACAAGGCGTCCGTCGCTCTGGTCAAGGCCAGCGAGGAACGCCAGAAGCAGTTCAGTGATGCGGCCGCCCAAGTCGACGTCATCTGGAAGCAGCTCACCGCCTTTGCCGAACTGCAGAAGCAGAGCGCGGGCGAGGAGCGCGAGAACGCCAATGGCATCTCGATCGGCGCAACAGTGCTTGGCATCATCATCGCGATCTTTGCCGGAATCGGGCTGGTCATGACCTTCAAGGGTCCGATCGGGCAGATCACCGCCGCGATGCGGCGCCTGGCCGACGGCAAGCTCGATACCGCGATCAACGGCGAGGCCCGCATCGACGAGATCGGCGAGATGGCCCGCGCGCTGGGCGTCTTCAAGCAGAATGCCGTGGCGAAGATCGAGATCGAACAGCAAAGCGAGGCCGAGCGCAGCGCCGCCGAGGAAGAACGCCGTCGCAACGACGCCGAGAAGATCGACATCGACCGCCAGATCGATTTCGCCGTCAACACGCTGGCGGCGGGCCTCGGCAGGCTGGCCAGCGGCGACATCTCCGAGACGATCGAGACGCCCTTCTTCGGCAAGCTCGAGACGCTGCGCACGGACTTCAACGGTTCGCTGCTCAAGCTTCAGGACACCCTGTCGCAGATCCGCAGCAATGCCCAGATGATCCAGCACAATTCCAACGAGCTCTCCGATTCCGCCGACGACCTGTCGAAGCGGACGGAACAGCAGGCCGCATCGCTCGAGGAGACGGCGGCGGCAGTCGAGGAAATCACTGTCACCGTCAAGTCTTCCGCCGAGCGCGCGCAGGAGGCCAACCAGATCGTCGCCGAGACCAAGAGCGCGGCGGATGCCTCGTCCAAGGTGGTTTCGAACGCAATCGAGGCTATGTCTCGAATTGAGGACGCATCGGGCAAGATCGTCCAGATCATCGATGTCATCGACGAGATTGCCTTCCAGACCAACCTGCTGGCGCTCAACGCCGGAATCGAGGCGGCGCGCGCGGGTGATGCGGGCAAGGGCTTCGCCGTCGTGGCCCAGGAGGTTCGCGAACTGGCACAGCGGTCGGCCAGCGCGGCCAAGGAGATCAAGGAACTGATCGACAAATCCACCACCGAGGTGACGTCGGGTTCGCGGCTTGTCCAGCAGACCGGCCAGGTGCTGTCCGATATCTCCAACAAGATCCTGACCGTGTCGAGCCGTGTCGAGATGATCGCCATGGCAAGCCGTGACCAGTCGACGGGCCTTGCCGAGGTCAATGCGTCGGTCAATTCGATGGATCACATGACGCAGAAGAACGCGGCGATGGTTGAGGAAACGACGGCCGCCACACGGCAACTTGCCCAGGAGGCCGATACGCTGGTGGCGCTCGTTGACCAGTTCAAACTGAGCGCCCGCGCCGGTCAGATGCAACAGGCGCCACGCAAAGTCGCCTGAGCCAGCAGCCGAACAATGAAACCAAGGCACGGAACATCTTTTCCGTGCCTTTTTCTGTTTTTCGGGATGTTTCCGTCGGATTTCCGTAAATCAGAGATCTGATGTTTTCAATTTTAGTTAATCTTAAGAAATCCGTCGAATAGTCAGATTTCCATTTGTCAAGAAATCGACGGACCCGCTCCATGCTCCAGTTCTTCCGCTCCTCTGTTGCCCGCCAGTATGTGGCGATCACCGTCACGCTCATCATCCTCTCCGCCGCCCTCATCGCAGGGGCGATGAACTACAGCCTGCGGCAGTTCGTGATGAATGACGCAGTCAGTGACTCCCGCAGTGCGGCGCGCAGCTTCGGGGTGCTGTTCGGCGCAAGCACCGCGGATGCGTCGGTGGTGGTCGCACAGGACGAACTGAAGTCGGTCACGCTCGACAAGATCCCTGCACTCGACGATCACAGCATGGTGGACCGGGCGGCTCAGTCGATCGCAGGCGTCGCGACGCTGTTTGAAAAGCAGGGCGGCGACTATGTCCGCATCTCGACCAATGTGAAGAAGGACGACGGTGCCCGTGCCGTCGGCACCAAGCTGGCCGCGGACCACCCCGCCCAGAACGTGCTGGCAAGGGGCGACGCCTATTTCGGTCCGGCGACCCTGTTCGGCAAGAGCTTCATGACCGGCTATGTCCCAATCAAGACCAGCGCGGGCCAGAATGCCGGCATCCTCTTCGTCGGCATCCCGATGGAGGTCTATGAAGCCCGCGTGAGCTACCTGACCTGGCTCTCGATCATCGCCTCCGCCGGGGCCACGATCCTGTTCGGCATTCTCGGGTATTTCGCCGTGCGCCGCGGGATCGGGCCGCTCTCCACGCTGTCCAAGACAATCGAGACCGTCTCGACCGGCCAGACCCAGGTCGACGTGCCCTACCAGAACCGGTCGGACGAACTGGGCCAGATCGCCCGGGCACTGGAAGTGTTCCGCTCGAATGTCGAAGCCAAGACGGCACTGGAGGAAAGTGCCCGCGCCAGCGAGGCGCGTGCCATCACCGATCGCCAGCGCAACGATGACGAGAAGCGCGCCGCCGAAGCGGAAATCGACCGGGCGGTGACGCAACTCGCCGAGGGTCTCGGCCGGCTGGTGCAGGGTGATCTCACCTGTCGCATCGATGCCACGTTCTCCGGCCGGCTCGAAACGCTGCGCGTGGACTTCAATACGTCGGTGGAGCGCATGGCCGAAACGCTGGGTGGCATTCGCGGCACGACCGGCACGATCAACCAGAGCACCCGGATGATGTCCGAAGCCGTCGACGAACTGTCGAAGCGCACCGAGCAGCAGGCCGCATCGCTCGAAGAAACCGCAGCCGCGATCCAGGAAATCACCGAGACCGTGCGGTCGACCTCGTCCCGGGTGGACGAAACCTCCACCATTGTCGGCCAGGCGAAGAAGAACGCCGACAGTTCCTCCACCGTCGTCCAGAACGCCATATCGGCCATGAGCCGCATTCGCGAGGCCTCGGACAAGATCAGCCAGATCATCGACGTCATCGACTCGATCGCGTTCCAGACCAACCTTCTCGCCCTCAATGCCGGCGTCGAAGCGGCGCGGGCCGGAGAGGCGGGCAAGGGCTTCGCCGTCGTTGCCCAGGAGGTGCGCGAACTCGCCCAGCGCTCCGCAAAGGCGGCCAAGGAGATCGGCGACCTGATCGGCAATTCGGCGGAGGAGGTATCCACAGGCTCGCAGTTCGTCGAACAGACTGGCAATGCGCTGATGCAGATCTCCGGCCAGATCGTCGAGATCGCCGACCACGTCCAGACGATCGCCGGGGCCGCGCGCGAACAGGCCACGGCGCTCCAGGAGATCAACGCCTCGGTCAACGGCATGGACCAGATGACACAGCGCAATGCCGCCATGGTCGAGGAGACCAACGCGGCGACACGCCAGCTCGCGGATGAGGCCGATACTCTGCGCGACCTCGTCGATCGCTTCCGGCTGAACGACAGCGCCGCGCCGCGCCGAGTCCCGGCTCGCGCCGCCTGAGCGCAGGCATATCGTCGAACGGTTGCGGGCGGGCCATGGGTCCGCCTGCGCCTTTTGTGACGGTCTATCGCATTATTTGCCGAACCGGCCGTCCGCGCCCGTGTTTTTAGCGGCTCGTTAAGAGCATGGTGCGACGCTCCGGGCACGGGTGTGCGCGAAGCTGGATCCGGCCGGGACCGGGATCATCGCGCTTTTGGGGGTGTCGCAATGATTGACCGAATGATGTCTCGAGTGAAGATCCAGACCAAGGTGATCGTCCTTCTCCTGCCATTCGTCATCAGCATCACTGCCGTGGGCCTGACGGGGCTCTATGCCTCGGGTCTGTTGCAGGGCAGGATCGAGATTTCCAACAGCGTGCTGCAATCGCTTTCCGGCTTCAAGCAGGTGTATTCCTCGATGAGCGGCTTCCTGATGAAGCCGTCGGCCGAGACGCATGACCGGGCCGCCCAGGATGTCGCGACCCAGTTGGATCTCCTCAAGGGCACCACCGAGGGACTGCGGAGCGAAACGGATGTCACGCTGCTTGCCGAAGCCGTGAACCAGTCGGCCACGATCTCGGGCAATATCGAAGCGCTGTGGGCACTGCAGAAGGACCATGAGGCGACGCTCGCCAGCGTGAATGCGCTCTCCGAAGAGTTGCTCGCCATGCAGGGGCAGATCGGCAAGCGGGCGATGAAGCTCGTCTCCGATGCCAAGAAGACGGAGAAGGGCGAGAAGACCGGACTGACCAAAGGCCTTGAACTCGACCGCGCCGCCGTGCTGCTCGACGACATGGTGGTCACCTATGGCAAGGTGCTGACACCCGCCGACAAGTTCGCCGTCTTCGAGAAATACACGCCCGAGCTCGAAAAAGCGGTGAACAAGGTGCTCAACGCGCTCCCCAAAGAGAAAGTGCCATACGGCAAGAAGTTCCAGAAGCAGGTCGCGGGTCTTACTGCCCAGATCAAGGCCAGGGACCTGTCGGAAGCGGCGATGAACAAGGCCAATGGCACGCTCAACGGCTTCCGCACCTCGGCGACGATGTTCAAGCAGATTGCCGGCGAGTTGATGCGGCAGTCGATCCTCAACCTCGCCGCGGCCGACAAGCAGATCTCCAAGGCCGACAGCGTCAACAACAAACTGCGGGCGATTGTCGGCTCGAACAACGAGATCCGCGTCGTGTTCGCCGAGCTCGTCGCTGCCCCGAACGAGGCGGGGGTCAAGAAGGTCCAGCAGTCGCTTTACATGTACTCGACGGAAATCGGCCGTCTCTCGAGCGTCGCCAAGGACGATCCGTTCTTCGTCGAACTGCCGTCGATGGCGCAGCCGGTCCTCGACAAGCTCGCCGCCGATGCCGGCAAGCTGATGGAGATCAGCATGCGCAAGGAGGCGGAGTTCGCCGCTGCGGCCACGCAGATCGACGGCACATGGAACCTGCTGGTCCAGTTTGCCGAGACCCAGAAACAGAGTGCGGGCGCGGAGCGCCAGCAGGCAAACACCATGTCCATCGGCGCCATGCTGATAGGGGTGCTGATCGCGATGGCGGCCGGCGCAGCGCTCGTGCTGACGCTCAAGGGGCCGATCGGACAGATTACCGCCGCCATGCGCCGCCTTGCCGACGGCCAGCTCGAAACGACGATTTCCGGCGAGAGGCGCCGCGACGAGATCGGCGACATGGCGCGCGCCCTCTCGGTCTTCAAGGGCAATGCCATCGCGAAGGTTGAAATGGAGGCCGAGGCGGAACGCAATCGCGCGGCCGGCGAGGCGGAGCGCGCCCGCAACGAAACGGAGCGCGCCGAGGCCGCGCGGGCTGTCGAGAGCGCCGTGGATGCGCTCGCCATCGGCCTTTCACAGCTTGCGCGCGGCGAGCTCGATGCCGAAATCGCCCAGCCATTCACCGGCAATCTCGATCGCCTGAGGCAGGACTTCAACAGTTCGGTTGCCGGTCTCAGGGAGACGCTCGGCTTCATCCGCGATGCCTCCGCCGAAATCCAGGACAATGGCCAACAGATGGCGGCCGCCGCGGACGACCTGTCCCGCCGGACGGAACAGCAGGCCGCAGCACTCGAGCAGACGGCAGCCGCCGTCGACGAGATCACCGCGACAGTCCGCAATTCCACCGAGCGCACCGGCAGTGCGCAGCGGATCGTCGCGAGCGCCAAGACGCGGGCGGACACGTCGGCCGATGTGGTCCGCAATGCGGTCTCGGCCATGGCAAGAATCAAGGAGTCTTCGGACAAGATCGGCCAGATCATCGGCGTCATCGATTCCATTGCCTTCCAGACCAACCTCCTGGCCCTCAACGCCGGCGTGGAAGCGGCGCGCGCGGGCGAGGCCGGCAAGGGCTTCGCGGTGGTGGCCCAGGAGGTACGCGAGCTTGCCCAGCGCTCGGCATCGGCCGCCAAGGAAATCGGCAGCCTGATTGCCGCCTCCGCCGAGGAAGTCTCCACCGGAAGCCGCTTCGTCGGGCAAACCGGGGACGCACTGATGGAGATTTCGCAGCACATCGTCTCGCTGTCGGGCGAGGTGGAACTGATCGCCACCGCTGCCCGCGAGCAGGCGACGTCGCTCCAGGAAGTCAATGCCTCGGTCAACTCCATGGACCAGATGACCCAGCGCAACGCCGCGATGGTTGAGGAGACCAATGCCGCCACGCGCCAGCTTGCGGAAGAAGCGGACATGCTGATGGATCTGGTCGGGCGTTTCCGGCTCGGCACCGCTGTTGGACAGGCCACGCGCCGGGCGGCCTAAGCCGGTCCAGGCCGAGACGGAGCGCCCCCTGCCCGCGACCCGTCTATTTCCGGCGCCGTGGCTTGTGTCGCATCGGACTTTCACGCTAGACATCGGGCTCCGAAATCAGTCCCCGAGTCCACATGATGGCATGGCAGAGCCCGATCTCCCCCGGCATTTCCTGGTATGAAGACTCGATCGACGATCGGCCCGAATACCCACCGCTGGACGGATCGACAACGGCGAGCGTCGCCATCGTCGGCGGCGGCTTCACGGGGCTCCAGGCGGCTTACAATCTTGCGAAAGCCGGCATCGACGTCGTACTCGTGGAGGCGCATCGCGTTGGGGATGGTGCTTCGGGCCGCAATGGCGGCCAGTTCGGCACTGGCCAGCGCTGGTGGCCGGAGGAATATGAGGACGAATTCGGCCTGACGCTGTCGAAACAGCTCTTCGACATGGCAGAGAATGCCAAGCGCTACGTGCTGGACTTCGCCCGGGAGCACGATATCGACATGGACTATGTCCAGGGGCACATGCTCGTGGCGCACAGGACTCGTTTTGAGAAATATTTCCGGGCCAATCCCGAGATCGCAGCCGAGCGCTACAACTATCCGCACCTTCATTTCATGGAGAAGGAGGAGACGGCCACCCGGCTCGGCTCGGCGCGCTATCAATTCGGCGTCTACGACAAGAATACCGGCCATATTCATCCGATGAAGCTGGTGGTGGGCCTCGCGCGTGCGGCGCAGGCGGCCGGTGCGAAGATCCACGAAATGACCCCTGCGACGAAGATCTCGTCCGAAGGCGGCAAGGTGCGCATCGAGACCGCACGCGGGACCATTACCGCCGACAAGGCTCTGGTCGCGACCGATGCCTATACCGAAACCCTCGAGCCGGTGACCTCGACGCATGTCATGCCGATCGGTTCCTTCATCGGCGCAACCCCTCCGCTGGACAACTTCCCGCCAATCCTTCCAGGCAAGGAATCGGTTGCGGACAGCCGCTTCGTCGTGCGCTATTTCCGCAAGACGAAGGACAACAGGCTGCTGTTCGGTGGCCGCGAGATCTATTCGTCGGAGAAGCCGAACGAGATTTCCGACCATATCCGCAAGCAGGTGACGGAAATCTATCCCGCGCTCCGGGACGTGCCGTTCACCCATGCGTGGGGCGGCTATGTCGGCATCACTATGCCGCGCTTTCCTTTCGTGCGTCAGGTGGCCCCCAACGTTACCGCGATCGGTGGATATTCCGGGCACGGCGTGATGCTGGCAAACTATTGCGGCAAGCTCTACGCGGATGTGCTGAGCGGAAAAGAGACGGAACTCGAGTTGTTCCGCAACCTGAAGGTCCCGGCTTTCCCGGGTGGCCGGAGTTTGCGGGCGCCCCTGCTGTTCCTCGCGTTGAGCTGGTACGCCATGCTGGACCGCATCTAGTCAGCTGCCCTGAATGGCGGTGTTGTGTTGCAGTGCACTTGCGTCGCATACTGCCGGCCAGCCATCTTTTTTGCGTACGGCCACTGGCTTTTTTAAATCGATTAGATTAAACCGCCCGTGTGAGGCAAGAGAGAGTGTGAGATGAGCAGCCAGTTGATTCCTGTCGAGCCATTTGACTACGTCGTCTTCGGCGGCACGGGCGACCTCGCCGAACGGAAATTGTTGCCCGCCCTCTATCATCGCTACATATCCGGCCAGTTCACCGAACCGACCCGCATCATCGGCGCGTCGCGATCCGAAATGTCGCATGTGCAGTACCGAAAGTTCGCAACCGATGCGCTGAACAGGTTCCTCAAGCCGGGCGAGGCCGTACCGGAGCAGATCAAGACCTTCTGCGAGATGCTGTTCTACGTTCCCGTGGACGCCGCCTCCGACAAGGGCTGGGACAAGCTTCACGAGTTGCTGAGCGAAGGCAAGGACCGCGTCCGCGCCTTCTACCTCGCCGTCGGACCACAGATCTTCGGGCCGATCAGCCAGAAGATCCGCGACCACAAGCTGATCACCAAGAACACCAGGATCGTGGTCGAGAAGCCGATCGGCCGCGACCTCGCTTCGGCGCTGGCACTCAACGACACGATCGGTAGCGTCTTCCGCGAAGAGCATATTTTCCGCATCGACCACTATCTCGGCAAGGAGACGGTGCAGAACCTCATGGCGCTGCGCTTCGCCAACGCCCTTTACGAGCCGCTCTGGAACTCAGCGCATATCGACCACGTGCAGATCACGGTGGCCGAATCCGTGGGCCTCGAAGGCCGCGCTGGCTACTATGACAAGGCCGGTGCGCTGCGCGACATGGTGCAGAACCATATTCTCCAGTTGCTCTGCCTGGTGGCCATGGAAGCGCCCTCCTCGATGGGCGCGGAAGCTGTGCGCGACGAGAAGCTCAAGGTTCTCCGCTCGCTCAAGCCGATCAACGCCTCCAATGTCGAGAAAATGACGGTTCGCGGGCAATACCGTGCCGGCGCCTCCGATAGTGGCGCGGTCAAGGGCTATCTCGACGAACTCGAGGGCGGCGTTTCCAACACCGAGACCTATGTCGCGATCAAGGCCGAAATCGCCAATTGGCGCTGGGCCGGCGTGCCGTTCTACATCCGCACCGGCAAGCGGCTGGCCAAGCGGGTTTCGGAAATCGTCATCACCTTCAAGCCGATCCCGCATTCGATTTTCGATTCCACCGCCGGACGGATCAGCCAGAACCAGTTGATCCTGCGCCTGCAGCCCGACGAGGGCGTGATGCAGTCGCTGATGATCAAGGATCCCGGTCCGGGCGGCATGCGCTTGCGCGAAGTGTCGCTGGACATGATGTTTGCCCAGACCTTCGATGCGCGCAATCCCGACGCCTATGAACGGCTGCTCCTCGATGTCATCCGCCAGAACGCGACACTCTTCATGCGCCGCGACGAAGTCGAGGCCGCATGGCGCTGGGTTGATCCGATCCTGAAGGGGTGGGAGGAAACCGGACAGCAGGTTCAGGGTTATACTGCCGGGACCTGGGGTCCCAGCCAGTCGATCGCTCTCATCGAGCGCGATGGCCGGACCTGGCACGAATAAAACAGAACAGCGGAGCGGGCATATGGCACACAGATTGAACACGTTCACCAGTGGCGCCGAACTTGCCGAGCAACTGGCGGGTCGCGTGGCCTCGGCGCTTGCCGAGGGCATTGCCGCGCGGGGCATGGCCTCGATCGCGGTGTCCGGCGGCACCACGCCGAAGGCCTTTTTCAGGGCACTCTCCGCGCGCGACATCGACTGGTCGAAAGTGGTGATCACTTTGGTCGACGAGCGCTTCGTGCCACCCGAGAACGATCGCTCCAACCATGCGCTGGTCAATGCCGAATTGCGGCAGGACAAGGCGGCGGCCGCGAAGTTCATACCGCTCTACCATGCCGTCTACGAAGCCGAGGATGCGGCGATGGTCGCGACAGACGATGTCCGCCGCATCGGCCTGCCCTTCGACGTCGTTGTGCTGGGCATGGGCGGCGACGGCCATACCGCGTCGTTCTTTCCGGGCGGCAACAACCTGGAACGGGCGCTGGACCCGAAGGCGCCGCGGGGCGTGACGACCATGCGCGCGGAAGGCGCTGGCGAAGAGCGGCTGACGCTCACGTTCACCGCGCTTCGCGATGCGCGCCTGCTTGTGCTCCACATCGAGACCGAGGCGAAGAAGGCGGTGCTCGAGACTGCGCTGGCGCAGGGTGCTGAAGGTCCGCTACCGATCGCGCGGGTGATCGCGGCGGCGACTTCTGACATCGAGATTTTCTGGGCGCCCTAGGCGGCGCATCTTGCGGCATGCTCCCAAAATGCCGCGCGGGAACCGAAAGGAACGACCATGGCAGCCGATGCACGCGTTGCGGCGATTACCGCACGTATTGTCGAACGATCCAAGCCGACTCGCGAAGCCTATCTCGGGCGCGTGAAGGAGGCGGTGAACCGGGGCGCGCATCGCGGCGTGCTCTCCTGCGGCAACCTTGCGCACGGCTTTGCGGTCTGTTCCCCCGCCGAGAAGGACATGCTCGCGGGCGACCGTGTCCCGAATCTCGGCATCATCACCGCCTATAACGACATGCTCTCGGCCCACCAGCCCTACGAGACCTATCCGGCGCTGATCCGCGAAGCGGCCCGCGAGGCCGGCGGCGTCGCGCAGGTGGCGGGCGGGGTGCCGGCCATGTGCGACGGCGTCACCCAGGGCCAGCCGGGCATGGAGCTTTCGCTGTTCTCGCGCGACGTGATCGCGATGTCCGCCGGCATCGGCCTGTCGCACAACATGTTCGACGCCGCGGTCTATCTCGGCGTCTGCGACAAGATCGTGCCGGGACTGGTGATCGCTGCGCTGACCTTCGGGCACCTTCCGGCCGTGTTCATTCCCGCCGGACCGATGACCTCCGGCCTGCCGAACGACGAAAAGACGCGGGTCCGGCAACTCTTTGCCGAAGGCAAGGTCGGACGGGCCGAGTTGCTCGAAGCCGAATCCAAGTCCTACCATGGCCCGGGCACCTGCACGTTCTACGGCACGGCCAATTCGAACCAGATGCTGATGGAGATCATGGGCTTCCACATGCCCGGGTCCTCCTTCATCAATCCCGGCACGCCGCTGCGCGACGCGCTGACCCGCGAGGCCGCCAAGCGCGCGCTCGCCATCACCGGCATGGGCAACGAGTTCACACCGGCTGGCGAGATGATCGACGAGCGTTCGATCGTCAACGGCGTCATCGGGCTGCATGCCACGGGTGGCTCGACCAACCATACGCTGCATCTCGTCGCCATGGCGCGCGCCGCCGGGATCAAGCTGACCTGGCAGGATATTTCCGACCTGTCCGACATCATCCCCCTGCTCGCCCGCGTCTATCCGAACGGGCTGGCCGATGTGAACCATTTCAACGCCGCCGGCGGCATGGGCTTCCTGATCCGGGAACTGCTCAAGCAGGGCATGCTGCATGACGACGTCCGCACGGTCTTCGGCCAGGGCCTTGCGGCCTATACGGTCGAGGCCAAGCTCGGCGACAATGGCGCGGTCATCCGCATGCCGGTGCCGGAGGCGAGCGGTGACCCCAAGGTACTGGCCAAGATCGAGGAGCCGTTCCAGAACACCGGGGGGCTCAAGATGCTTGCCGGCAATCTCGGCACGGGCGTGATCAAGACGTCGGCCGTGAAGCCGGAGCGCCAGGTGATCGAGGCACCCGCCAAGGTGTTCCACACCCAGAAGGCGCTCAACGATGCCTTCAAGAACGGCGAACTGGGCGGCGACTTCATCGCGGTGGTCCGTTTCCAGGGTCCCAGGGCCAACGGCATGCCGGAACTGCACAAGCTGACGACCGTGCTCGGGATCCTGCAGGACCGCGGCCAGAAGGTCGCCCTACTCACCGACGGCCGCATGTCCGGCGCGTCGGGCAAGGTGCCGGCCGCCATCCACGTCACGCCCGAGGCGCGCGACGGCGGGCCGATCGCCAAGATCCGGGAGGGCGACATCATCCGCCTGGACGCGGTCAACGGCACCCTGGACGTCGTGGCCGAGGACGACTACGCGGCACGCACGCCTGTCACCATCGATCTCGACGACAACGAGTTCGGCATGGGTCGCGAACTGTTCTCGATCTTCCGCCAGATGGCCGGTCCGGCGGACCATGGCGCAGGCGTTCTCGGCTGAGAGCGTCGCGGCTACCGGCCATGGCCCATTTGAGCGTAGGGGTCGATGCTGACGATCAAAGGATTGCGGCGCATCTTGCGATAGAAAACGCCGGACTGCAAAGCGGCCCGACGTCATATATTTCAAAGGATCTGGTCTTCAAACGCAGGCGGGCTCAGAAATTCGGCGCCCGCTTTCCTGCCTTACGATAGGCCGCGATCACGGTGTTGGCCATCAGCATGGCGATCGTCATCGGTCCGACGCCGCCAGGGACGGGGGTGATGGCGCCGGCGACCGGCTCGCAGGACGCATAGTCGCAATCGCCCACCAGCTTGGACTTGCCTTCGCCCTTCTCGGGCGCCGGAACGCGGTTGATGCCGACATCAATGACGGTGGCGCCGGGCTTGACCCAGTCGGCCTTGACCATTTCCGGCCGGCCGACGGCGGCGACGAGGATGTCGGCCGTGGCGCAGATTCCCGGCAGGTCCCTGGAGCGGGAATGGGCCATGGTGACCGTGGCATTCTTGGACAGAAGCAGCTGGCCCATCGGCTTGCCGAACAGGTTGGAACGGCCGATGACGACGGCGTTGAGGCCGGAGAGGTCGTCGCCGCGGATCTGGCGGACGAGGATCAGCGCGCCGGCGGGCGTGCAGGAGATCAGGCCGGTGGCGCTGTCGCCGGTGGCGAGCTTGCCCGCATTGACGACATGCAGTCCGTCAACGTCCTTCTCCGGAAGGATCGACTGGATCACCTTTTCGGAATCGAGATGCTTGGGCAGCGGAAGCTGGACGAGGATGCCGTGGATGGTGGGATCGGCATTGAGTTCGGCCACCAGCGCCATCAGGTCGTCCTGCCTCGTGTCTTCCGGCAACGAATGCTGGACCGACTTGAAGCCGCATTCCTTGGCCATTTTCGACTTGGAACCGACATAGGCCTGGCTGGCGGGATCGGCACCCACGAGAATGACGGCAAGGCCGGGCTGTACCGCCGAGGCGGCCTGCAGGTCGGCCGTTGCGGACTTGATCTGCGCAATCACGGATGCGGCAACATCCTTGCCGTTGATGATGGTGGCCAAAGTAAACTCCTCACCCAATCGATTTAGATTGCCGCGATCCTAATGGCGGGCCACAGGTCGCAGCCGTCATTTCGCGCCCCCGCGCGGCGCACTTTCACTATCGAGAGGGGGAGAAAATATCAATACCGGTTGTGGCGACGGCTTTTGAGAAGGACATCAAGCCGCGTCTGAAGGTCGGCTATGCCGTCCTGCAATCCGGCGATCTCGGCTTCGTCCTGCGAGTACCGTTCCGGAGACGGGACGGAAGGCCGCGGTCGATCGTCCCGTGTCGCGAAATGGCGGATCTCTGCGGCGGACACCGAGAGATCGTCGACGACCGAGCGAAACGCGGAGACCGTTTCCCTGAGCACGGCGGAGAGGGCTTCGATCTCGCCAGTCGACGGCACTGGCTGCGGCGCCGGTTCCACCGGCGCAGATGGAGGCACGGGCTGTTCGATGAAGCGGCGGGCCGCCTGCCCGATCAGATAGACTGCCTCGCTGAATTTCAGGAACTCGGCATCGTTCGACATCGATTGATCGGCGACGGGAAATGTCGGTGGCGGTTCGACAACGACGCGGGACGGTGCACGTGCGATCTCGGAGCGCAGCACTTGCTCCGCATGGCGAGCGGACGGTGCCGGATGTGCGACGGGATCAGCGGCAGGGGGGATCCGCCGCCGGAGGATCGCCTCAACCTGCGCGGACAGCGTGAGATCCTGCCTAGCTGTGGGCGCCCCGGGCTCGGCACCGCGCAGGCGGGCCTCGAGCGACTTCAGCCTCTCCTCGAGCGTGATGGCCGGACGGGCGCCATAGCCTGCCGGTGAAGGCGCCGGCGCGTCGTCATCAGTCTGGTCGAAATAGTCGAGAAGTGGGCGGCTGTTCATGGCAAACCGGTCTCAGGGTGAATGGTGGCCAGATACGCAGCCGTGCGAACAGGGTGCCGGCGAACAATGCCAGCATTTCCAGACTATTCGGATCATGGCTAACAAAAGGTTAACGAGGCGCTGTGCCGTCAGCTTTCCGAGGATGCTGTCGCTCGATTGCGCAGCGTACGCCGAAGGCCCGAGAGCTTCTCCCCCAGGAGATATCCGAACAGACGCGCGAGGAAGACCGGTCCGCCCACGAAATAGCGCCGCCACAGCCGGCGCGGCTCGAGACGAAAACGGTGCAGCCACTCGACCCGGAGCGTGCGCAGCTTGGGCGAAGCCCGGCTGACCTCTCCCGCCATGAAATCGAACAGGGCGCCGACGCCGAACACCAATCGCGCATGTTCGGGCCGGATATGGCGATCGATCCACATTTCCTGCTTCGGCGTGCCCATGGCGATGAGCAGGATATCGATCTTGTGGGCCGCGATCTCGGCAACCACGGCGCCGGATTCCGCGTCGGTAAAGAAACCGTCGTGAATCGCAACGAATTCATGCCAGGGCGCATGCTGGGCGAAGCCTTCACGGGCGCGCTCGAGGATGTCCGCACGCGCGCCGACCAGGCCGATCTTCTTCGGCGTCGTCATGAATGTCAGCAGTGCCGGTACGAAATCCGTCCCGTTCAGGTTGGCGGGGAAGGTACGGCCATGCATGGCGAGCGAAGCGATATCGACACCGATACCGTCAGGAAGCACGAGATGGCGGTTGAGCACCTCGCGATAGGCCGCATCCTTCAGCATCAGGTTGGCATTGTGCGCATTGAGGAACGAGATCGCCGTCTGACCGATCGGGACATCGGCAAGCGCGCTGACAAAGGCGAACGCGTCGGACCAGTCCAGGTCGCACACCTGCAGACCGAAGATCTGTCGCCGCGAACTGTAAACGGCCATGTTGGAAACGACGTTCATTCCTGTCTCCCGTCCTGAGCCGGGCTCTGCGGCCCGTTCGACGTCGGATGAACAGCAATAGTCGTGCCAGTGAACCGGCAGAGTTCATGATGTATGGATCCAGCGCCCTTGCAGAATTGATAGCAAGAGCGCTTGAAATGCCGCTTAAATCATTCATTCAAAACGGTTTTCAGCCGTTTGGAACTTGTTAACCCTCTCGGAAAAAGCGGTTGAAAATCATGATGTTGGGCGCAATCCCCGGTCGGGGAAATCGTGCAGACGGCACCCTGTCGCCGACGGGTATGGCGTCTCGGACGGTCTGCGTCCCGATCCGGCACGGCAATTTTGTACGGAATCGGGAATTCAGATTGGAAGAAGCGTTCAGGATCGCGACATCGGTACTGCGCCCTGCGCCGGCATGTGTCGCAACGGCAGGAAACCGTTAACGCGTGCCTCAATGGCCCGCGCTGTTTTCCTTCTTGTCGGCGACGGGGATGTCTTCCGGCAGCGCTTCTTCGGCCACGCGCTCGCCGCGGGACACCGAGGACCCGGGCTTGGACAGGTTGCTCTGCAACTCTTCCTTCGTGAGGTAGTCGATCTGCTCGACGATCACATCGAGCACGACCTCGGTGCCCAGCTTGCGGTTGAGCGATTCCTTGATCCGGGCCTTGAAGGCTTTCAGGTCGAAGTTGCGGTTCTCGCCGACGCGAATGACCTTGTCGCCGACGAGCTCTGTATAGAGTTCATCGGTGAGCAGTTCGGGTATCGGGAGCTTGATTTCGGCGAGCTTCGTCTTGTCTGTCACGAAGGATGCCTTGGCAAGGAAATAGCCCTGCACGCGGCCCTGCGCGATCACGGGGTAGGTGATGGTCTCGCCACGCACCAATTCCTGGACAGCCTTCTTCGCGGCCTCCTCGGCGCCAGGATCGGGCGCCTTGGACATCTGTATGGAAAAATAGACCGAGCCAAGCGTGACAGCCGCAACCCAGATACCCGTGATGATCAGCTTGAACATCGGCTGTACGGTCCCGTCGCTCAGAATTCGCCGTGGCGGAATTGTTCCTGGGTATAGGTGCCGTCGGCCTCATTCTCCTGCACCGCGCTGCGCAGGATGTCCGCCACCGTCCGCATGGCGTTCATGTGCGCCTCGAGCTTGCGGGCGTTGACATGGAGCTTCTGGCGCATCGATTTCATCTGCGTGGCGAAACCCTGCGGAAAGTCCCCCGGGCCAACGTCCTTGCACAGAATGGTCAATTCGTAGAGGCAGCGGCTCTTGTGGACGTTCGACGCCTTGATGTCGAACTTCATGTCGGAACCGATCCGATCGTTCTCGTTGTCGATGATCATTTCCAGCCGACCGAGCACGGTGCGGAGGCGGATGTCTTTCAGTGGTTCGTCAAGTGCGGCCATGGTCATTTTCGCGTCCCCGTAAGGAATTGTTGGTCGTGCCGGTCAGCCGGCGTTAGCTCTTTTCATCGGGCGAGTAGCCCGGCAGGAGCTTGTCGAGTGCTTCGAGTTGTTTCTCGTCGATGATCTGCGTCGCCATGTGCATGCGGTCGGCACGGTTTGCATCAGCCTTTGCCGCCTTGTCCTTCAGGCTGGTGGCGCCGTGGTCGAGCAGTTTGTCAGCGATGCCGATGCCGCCTTCCTTGGCGATCTCCTCGGCGATCTTCTCGGCCATCATGCCCTTCCAGATCTCGCCGGAAGCGCCTTTGCCATAGACCTCGTCGCTGTCCGGCAACATGGTCTTGATGAAGTTCTGCAGCACCATGGCCTCGAACTTCCGGTAGGTCTCGGGGACTTCCTTCTTCTCGATGCCATCAAGCCGATGCTTGAGCTTGTGGGTGTTGGACACGGGATCCTTCCTCAGCGCCGCATCGAAGGACGCGTCCGTGCTTGCGAGACGCCTTGCCTCGGCCGTCGCCTGGCCGGCCTTCAGCTGCGCCTGCGCCACCTCGAGCCGGGACGGATCGGCGTTGTTGAGCACGTCGAGAACGATATCGCTGGGAGGTGAAATTGCCATCTATAGGTTCGACCTGGCTGTGGGGAGACTCTTGTCGGGGCTATCCTCAACACTTTAGCTTGACCGTGGCTTACGGACGGCAAGCATATGAAGACAATCAGGTTTCCGACCTGCCCTGAAGTACGAAATGGATGTCCAGCAATTCCTGGATGGCGCGCTCCTGCGCTTCGTTGTCTTCTTCCTCGCGCGCGCTGACCGCGCGCTCGGCCAGGCGGTCGGCCTTGGCCTTCTCGCGCAGGATCTTCTGCTCCTGAACCTGCTGGACAGTGTGCAGATGCTGGTCCTTGGCCGTAAGCCGGCTGATCTGGCCGGAATAGATGCTGGCGAAGCGCTGGTGAATGGAGTCGACCGATCCGATCGCCTCTACGACCGCATCGAGATCATCGGCGATTTCCGCGCGGGCACGGCTGGTGGCCGCCAGTTCATTCTCGGCCATGTGTTCCAGATGGCGCTGGACCTTGACCAGGCGCCCAAGCTTTGCGGATCTCGACTGGTCAGCCATGTCTCACCTGAAAATCGGCCCGAAGGCGTCGGCATAGAGCGACAGCATGGCCGCGACACCGAGGTAAAAGAGGATCATCCCGCCCATGACCATGTAGGGCGCGGATATGAAGTAGACCGGGACGATCGGCGCGAGCTTGTTGATGAAGCCGATGGCCAGGTTGAACAGCACGTTGAAAAGGATGAAAGGGCTCGCCAGGCGAAGCATCACGTAGAAGGTGGCCGACAGCGTATCCGTCAGCGAGACCAGTGCCTTCTGCGCATCGAAGGCCGTGCCGGGTGGCAGCGTGCGGTAGGTGTCGGCGATGGCGATGAAAACCTGATGATGAAAGTCGAGCATGAACAGCACCATCAGGCCCGCAAAGGTCAGGATGTTGGTGAGCTGGCCTTCGGCCGAGTCTTCGAGGACATCGCCGGCCGGAGGGGTGTTGAGACCGATCATCATGGTGACGACGGTGCCGAGAAACTGCAGCCCGAGCGCGTAGAAGCGGGCGATCATGCCCAGCACCACGCCGATCAGCGTCTCGAACAGGCAGAGGAGCAGGTAGTCCGGCGCCGTGCCGCGGATCCGCGGATAGATCTGATCCCACATGACAGGCAGCAGCGCGATCGTCACCGTCAGGGCCAGCAGGACGCGTATCGTCGTGGGGATACGGGCGGTCGAGAAGCCGGGTAGAACGAGGATGCAGCCACCGATCCGGCAGAACGCCGCGAACAGGGCCAGAACCACGCCTTCCGGATCCTCGATCATGAAATGGTGCCGAGGATCTTGATCTCGATGCCCTTTGCCAGTTCGACATGAGAGAGGACAGGCAGGGTCGCAAAGAGGCGCTCGACGATCATCCGCACATAGGACCGCGTTTCCGGGGAGGTGACGAGGACGAAAGGCAGACCGCGATCGAGATATTCGCGCACCACCTTCGTGGCCTGCTCGGAAAATTCTTCGAGATGGCGCGGATCGATGTCGAATTCGATGATCTCGCCCTTGGTGTCACGCTTGATCGCCTGGTGGAACACCATGTCCCACTTGTTGCCAAGGCGCAGAACACGAAGGGCTCCATTGTCCGACAGGTCGCCGCATATCTGCTGGGCCATGCGCACGCGGACATGCTCGACGATCTGCTCGGTCTTGCGGACATGAGGTGCGAGTTCAGCCACGGCTTCGAGGATGAGGTGAAGGTTGCGGATCGACACGCGCTCGGCCAGCAGGAGCTTCAGCACCGCCTGCAGGCCCGAATAGGACATGTGGGTGGTGCAGATCTCGTCGGCCAGTTTCTTGTATTCCGGATCGAGCCGGTCGATCAGGATCTTGACGTCCTTGTAGGACAGAAGCTGCGGCAGGTTGTTGCGGATGACTTCCGAGAGATGCGTCAGCACGACGGAGACGTTGTCGATCGGATGGAATCCTTCGCGCTTGAGATCTTCGGTGAAGGTTTCGATGACCGAGACCGCCGGCATGCCGAAAGCGGGCTCGCGCACATCGTCTCCCGGCGCCGACGGCTTGCGTCCGCCGCCGGTGATGACCAGCACTTCGCCGACGCGCAGCGTGTTCGAAGCCACCGTCGTGCCGTGGATGCGGATCTGGTAGGACTTGTCGGGGATGGAGATGTCGTCGGATACCCGGATTTCCGGAACGACGAAACCATATTGCGTGGCGAACTTCTTGCGCATCTTGCCGACACGGAAGGCGAGTTCCTGGTGGGCTCCGAGCAGGCGCGTGGAGACCTGCTTGCCGAGCAGGAGCTCGATTTCCGGCGTCTTCAGCGCCTGCTTGACCGAGTCCTTGTCGTCCGGCTTGATGTCGGCCGCCTTGCGCTGGTCCTCGGCCTGCTGCTCGACGCGCACTTCTTCGGCTCGACGGCGGGGAATGACCCAGGCGGCAAACGCCAGGACCCCGCCCAGGGCGGCGAACGGCAGGAAAGGCAGGCCGGGCATGATCGCAAGGAAGGTGACGAGGCCCGCCGACATGCCGAGCGCCCGGGGATAGCCTGCAAGCTGGTCGACGACCGCCTTGTCGGTCGTGCCCGTCTGGCCGCCGCGCGAGACGAGCAGGCCTGCAGCCAGGGAGATGATGAGAGCGGGAATCTGCGAGACCAGGCCGTCGCCGACCGACAGGCGAACGAAGACGTCGGCCGCCTCGCCGATTTCCATGCCATGGCGGAAATAGCCGATGATGATGCCGCCGAAGACGTTGATGGCGGTGATCAGAAGGCCGGCGACCGCGTCGCCACGAACGAATTTCGACGCACCGTCCATGGCACCGAAGAACGAGCTTTCGTCCTCGAGTTCCTTGCGCCGGCGGCGCGCCTCGTGCTCGTCGATCATGCCTGCCGACAGGTCGGCGTCGATCGACATCTGCTTGCCGGGGATGGCGTCGAGGGTGAAGCGCGCGCCGACTTCGGCGATACGCGTCGCACCCTTGGTGATGACGATGAAGTTCACCACGATCAGGATGAGGAAGACGATCAGGCCGATGACGAAATCACCCGACATGACGAGGCTCGCAAACCCGGCGATCACATGGCCCGCCGCATCATGGCCTTCGTTGCCATGCGAGAGGATCACCCGTGTCGTCGCAATGTTCAGCGACAGGCGCATCATGGTGGCGATCAGCAGGATCGTCGGGAAGGACGAGAAATCCAGCGGCCGCTGGATCCAGAGCGAAACCATCAGGATCAGGACTGACATGGCGATCGATATCGCCAGCCCCATGTCAATCATGAACGCCGGGATCGGCAGGAACAGGACCGACAGGATAATCATGATGCCGATGGCGAAGCCGATGTCCCGGCCCTTGGGCGCAACCTTGGGGACTGTCAACGACGTCAGCGGAGACTGTACATCAGCCATATATCACACGCCTCTTCATGAGCCGGATTTCTGCTAGGCTCATCGATAGCGGGCGAAACTTGCGCGAAGGGTGCAGCATGGCCACAGCCGAGCCCGGTGCGCGCCGAATAGGCGTGGGCTGCGCGTCGGCAACGACCCCCGAAGCGCGCGAAAGCCGCTCAGAAGCCGCTCTGGACCCGGGAGAAGATCATCGTCGTGAAGATCGATATCTGCGATCCGATGAACGGCGCAGAGAAGGCGACCGCAGCCAGCACGGCCAGGATCTTAGGCACGAAGGTCAGGGTGATTTCCTGGACCTGGGTTAGCGCCTGGAGCAACGCGACCACAATGCCGACGACCATCGCGGAAAGAACCGCCGGCCCGGAGGCGGCGAGCACTGTCCAGATCGCCGCCTGGACGATATCGAGCGCATCGGCTTCATTCATGGAGCGCCCTCGCGCAGCGACCCGGTATCAGGTGTCGCTGTCGGATTCGCCGTCATCCGGCGTATTCGTGTCGGTTCCCGTATCTGTATCAGTGTCGGGGTCCGGCGTCGACACCTGTCCGATGGTGATGCCGGTCGCGACCAGCACTTCCTTGCCGTTTTCAAGAACCGCGGTCAGCCCGTCGGAGTTGATCTCGACGGCCTGGACGATGCCCTTGGTGACGCCGTCGGCGCTGGAGATATACTTGCCGATCAGGCTGGTCGCCTGCGCCATCGAGGTTTCCTGGATCAGGCTCTCGAGGTGCTTGTTGGTCTTGATCGCCTGCTCGACATTCGAGAACGAGGCCAACTGCGCCATCTGGTCCGACGCATTGATCGGATCGGTCGGGTCCTGGTTCTTCATCTGCGCCACGAGCAGCTTGAGGAAGCTGTCATAGTTCAGCGTCGCGTCCTTGGCGTCCGTCACGGCGGCCGACGTGGTGGTCGTAACCGGCGGTGTTGTCTGCAGAACGACTGGATCTACTGCCACGGTGCGATCTCCCTGCGGATCTGCTCGCGAACCGCGGGCGTGATTTCCTGCGTGCTGAGGATCTGCTCCTCGATCGAATAGAGACCGCGGATCGCCTTGAGCGCGTCGAACGGCCGACCGGACGTGACCACGGCATCGATGCGCTTGAGTTCCGCGAGGATCTCGTCGTTGTGGAACGTTGCCAGCAGCATGGTGATCGACTTCTTGAACATCACCATCGACTGGCTGGCGCCCTCGGGGTTGATGAGCATCATCTGGATGATGAAATAGAGCTGCCTGAGTGGCGTGGTCGCCCCCTCCGGCTGCAGCACATGGTTCTCCAGAAGGAAGGTCACGTCATTGAGGAATTCGATCGCGACCTTGCGATCCACCCTGAGGACGGCGCCGTTGATGAAGATACGCTCGCCCGACTTCAGCGAGATACGCAAGGTGCTTTTCATTTCAATCCATCCCTGATGATGGTGATTACGTCGGCGATACCCTGGAAATTGTCGGACTGGCGCATGCGAATCCTTTCCGCTTCCTTGAGTACCCATATGCCGATCGAGATGAGATCTGCCCTGAGATTGAGGGGCAGCTGATTCTCCGGGCTGCGCAGATCGTCGATGAAGGCGATCCAGACCCGGCGTGTGAAGAAAAGTGCCTCGACGGCCTCCCGGGACTCGCGTCCCGATCTCATGGCCGCTTGCAGCATGGAGATGGCCTTGTCCAGGACCTGCCTTTCGCGGCCCTTGGAGTCGGCGACGTCATCCGCCATGATCTCTGCATAGGAAAACTGGTACATTCAGCCCCTCACTCCGTCATGCTTCGAAACGTAAACCTCTTGCCTGAAGCCAGGCTTACGCTCATTCATTCACTGCCCGCCTCGCGGCGGGCGATTTCGTCAGACATAGTTGACGAGGCTGAGCTCGGAGATCCGCGCCGTCAAATTGTAGGAAATTTCCATCTGGTTGCTGAGCGCGGTGATCTTGGTCGACGCCTCGTAGACGTCCACGCCCTCAAGATCATCGAGGTTCAGCTTGACGATGTCGATCTGGGCCTTCAGCACCTCGTCGGCCATCTTGACGCGGTTCTCAGACAGGCCGAGCAATCCGCGCTGGCTGTCGATGCCGTAGATCGCCCTGCCCATGAACTCGATGGCCGTGTCCGACACGATCGCGCGGGTATCGCTGCTGATCGGCAGGTTGAGCAGTTCGATGCCGATGACGGCACCCATGGCAAGCTGCCGGAAGCCGTCCTGGTTGATGCTGACCGAACTCTGGACCACTTCCGTGCGCGAGATCCGGCTCGTCATCGGCGTATCCGAGGCGGTCGACCATGTCGTCGACCATTCCGGACCGGTGAAGAACATCGGCTCGACCACGATGTCGAAGAAGTCCTGCATCTGGGCCGGCGTTATGAACTCGACCTGAGGATCGTCGTTGTTGAAGCCGAAGAAGCTGGAAAAGGCGGTGTTGAACGCGGTGCGTGCGCCGGTCTCGTCGGATATATAGTCGCCCACCGGCTTCACGTCGGTATTGATGCCGGCGAAGACATATTCACCGTTGACCGAGGTGTTGGCGGCATCCGTGAACTGGTCGAGCACGCTGGTCATGGTCTGGACCGCGGTCGTGAGCTGGGTGCTGTCTGTGGAGCCCGCGAGCGCAACATAGGTGTTGAGCGCCGTCTGGCCCGCGTCGGAGATCGTTTCCAGCGCCATCTGCGAGGATGACAGGCGCTGGGTGACCACCGAATTGGTCGCCATCAGGTTTGTCATCATGTCGCGCTCGCGGCGCAGGTCGAGCGCCCGCGTCGTGGTGCCGCCCAGCGTCTCACCGATATTGTAGTGCTGTCCGGAAACCACTTCGCGCTGAGCCTGGATCAGCTCCGTCTGGACCTGATTGATGGTCGAGCGCATGGCCGACTGTACGGAAAGGTTGGATATGAATGAGGTTTTCATGACCTATCACTTAACGCTTGCCAGCAGGGCCTGGATCATTTCATCGACGGTGGAAACCAGCTTGCTCGAGGCCTTGTAGCTTTGCTCAAGTTCGAGCATCAGCGCCATTTCCTCGTCGAGGCTGACGCCGGTCGTGTTGGAAAGCGCCTCGGCGACACGGGTCAGCTGAGCCTGCTTGTTGTCATTGGCTGCGGCGCTCTCTGAAATGAGCTGCTCGAGCCAGCCGACCGAACCGGTCGTGTATCCGCCGATCGACGTGCGGGCATCGATCATGCCGGCCGGATCGAAGCTGCGCTCCGCCTCGAAGCCGGCAACGTAGCCATCCAGAAGCGTGGAATAGCCAGCCTCGTCATTGACATTGCCGAGATAGACGCCCGTTGCCAGGCCGAGGCCATCGACATCATAGCCGCCGTCACGCAGCAGCGTCGGGTTGCCGGCCATCGACTTGACCAGGGTATCGTTGACCTTGATGACCGACGACAGACCATCGACCACGGTGCCGGTCGCCGGGATAAGGTCACCCGCCGCATATCCGGACCATGTGAAGAGGCCCGGGATCGGATCCGCGCCGCCGCCGGTCATGTCGTCCTGCTGGAACAGTTCGATCATTCCGCGGGCCGTTTCGTCGAGTTGTCTCTGGTAGGTGGGGATGACGTCGTCCCGCATCTGGAGCAGCGCCTGCAGCTTGCCTCGGGCCGTGGAATTGCCGTTCTCGCCCGCCGTCATGGCCTGGCCGTCGACGATGATCGCGTTGCCGGTCGTGGTCGCACTGTATGCAGGTTGAGGCGTGAAGAGGATCTTGCGCGCATCGACATCGAACAGCATCGTGCCGTCGGTCGTGTACAGCGCCATGTCATTGTTGTCGCGCGTGAAGGAGCGGACACCGACGATCTCGGAGATCTGCTTGAGATACCGCTCGCGCATGTCGAGCTCGTTGTTGACGTCCTTGCCGAGCGCCGTGCCCGACTTGATCGCGTCGTTGACCTGGTTGAACTGCTCGAGAATGCCGTTCAGCCGCTCGATCGTGTCCGAAATCTCGCGATCGATCACGCCGCGCATGGCCTGGATCTCGGTCGAGATGGAATTGAGCGAGCTTGCGACGTCGCCGGCGCTCGAAACCACGGTGGCTGCGAGCGTCGACTCGTTGGGCTTGGTCGCGTAGGCCTGAAGGTTGTCTCGAAGCGTCTTCAGATAGGTCGATGGCGCCGTCTCGTAGTCGTTGCCGCCCAGAAGCGATTTGACGCCTTCGAGCTTCTGCTGGAGAACCTCCTGGGCGGAAGCCTCGGAGGTTGACTGCATGACCTGCTTGACCAGGCCATTGTCATAAGTCCGCTCGATGCTCAGCTTCTGAGCGCCGTTCGCGTCGATCGTCATGATACCGACCCGGCGCGCATAGTCCGGGTTGGATGCATTGGCGATATTCTTCGAGAGCGCCGAACTCTGCAGCCCGGTGTTGGAGAATATCGACTGTGCAGTGCTGATCGCCGAGGACAATGACATGACGCTGGCCTACCTTTCGAACTTATCGCTTCAGGTTGACAAGGACTTCCATGAGGTCCGACCCCGTCTGGAAGACCTTGGAATTGGCCGTGTACGTCCGCTGCGACTCGATCATGCGCGTGAGTTCCTCGGCGATATCGACCGTCGAGTTCTCGAGAGCGCCGGAGACGATCGAACCCATGCCGTTGGCTCCCGGGAAGCCGAGAATGACAATGCCGGACTCGTTGCTCTGCGAGTAGACGTTGCCGGAAATGACATTGAGTTGGTCGGGGCTCTGCACCGTCGCCATGGCGAGGCGGTACATCGGCAGGAGGTCGCCGTTCTCGTACTGGGCGTAAACGACACCGTCGCCGGAAACCTGAATCTTTTCGACTTCGCTCGGCGCATTGCCGTTCACCTCGGCCCGGATCGTGAAGTCGTAGGACAACTGGGTCAGCGAGGTGAAGTCGAGCGTCATCTCGAGCATGTTGGGCACGAGACCACCGGCATCCGCACCGGGCAGAACCACCGTGGCATCCGGCTCGGACGCCGCCGTGAGCTTGCCGGTCGTCGGATCGAACTCGAGCGGGATCTGCGGCACGACGAGCGAGTCGACGGCATAAGGGAACGAGCCGGACGTCGCATCGCGGCCAGCGGCATTGAAGATCGCCATTTCCCAGGTGTTGTCACCGGTCTTGGAGAAGTACACATCGAACAGCACTTCATTGCCCAGCGTGTCGAAGGCCTTGATCGACGTCTTGTGGGTGTAGTCCGTGTCGACGCCCGAGGTGTCGCTCGGCAGGTCGGCCGGATCGACGATATCGGCAGAGGCATCAAGGTTGGCGATGAACTCGCCGAATGTCGAGCCCGTGGCGATGAGGCCATCGGAGGAGATCTTGATCGGCTCAAGTCCGGCATATCCATTGACGACCGGCGTCGGGTCATCGGTGGTGTAGGGATAGCCGAGCAGTTTGTAGCCGCCGGCGTTGACCAGTTCACCCGAACCGTTGGGAACGAAGGAGCCCGCACGCGTCATGTATGGGACGCCGCTCGTGTCCTCAACGACGAAAAAGCCGCCGCCGTTGATCGCCAGGTCCGTGGTGGAAGACGTGTACTGCAGCGCACCCTGGTTGCTGATTCCATAACGGATATCAGTCTGCACGGCGCCTGAATTGTAGTTGCCTGAAACAGAAGGCAACAGCAGCGAGGAGAATTCCGTCGAAGCGGCCTTGTAGCCGGTCGTGCCGGAATTGGCGATATTGTCGGCAACCGTGCTCAGTCGGCTGGCCTGGGCGTTCATACCGGACGAACCGGTTCTCATCATTCCATAAAGGCTCATATCGGATCCTCGTGTCCGTCGGTCTTGATGCAGAGTAGGAAGTGCGGCTTGCGTGAACCTTATAGGGACGCGCGGCCTGGACGCACTGTCGCTGTTTTTCACAGAACGCCAAGTAGTCTATTGAAAATATTATATTTTTTCTCACATCGCGTCGGCAGCGGCGTGCCCAATAGAAATGGCGGGCGCCGCATGGTGCGACGCCCGCCAGTCATGGCAACCCGGCAATCCCGGAACCGGCCTGTTACTGCCAGTCGATGCAGTAACCGAGGAAGCGCTTGGAATCGATCGGATCGAAACCGAGCCGCTTGCGAAGCTTCTTGCGAAGCTTGGAGATATGGCTTTCCACCACGTTCTCCTCGACGTCCTCGTCGAAGATGCCGTAAATGGCGTTGAAGATCTGGGTCTTGGAGACACGACGTCCCCGATTGGCAACCAAATATTCCAGGATGCGACGCTCGCGCCGCGGAAGCGGAAAGACTTCGTTGGCAATTTCCGGATCCCGACCGTCAGAGAAAACCCTGACCTGCCCGATATCGGTGTAGTTCTGCTGAACTTTCTGCCGGCGGCGGATCGCCGCCGCACGTGCCAGGATCTCTCTCGGATGAACGGGCTTTCTCACCACGTCATCCACGCCGCAATCGAAGAATGCCAGCGTCGTTTCGAGAGAAGGTGAGTCCGACACCGCGATAACCGGTGCCGAGCTCCGATCCCTGATCGCCCGGGGAAGGTCGAGCGAGAAATCGGACTGTCCGATCAGGAAGGCTTCCACGGCGTCGATATCCGTGTCTGCCGCCGTGTTGACCCATTCCCCGAATTCCCCCGGATCAAATCCCGTAGAGGGCACGCCCTCACGAAAAAATAGGGATGTATAGCCGTCTTTTACGAGCGTACGCTCATCAACCACTACGATCATCAGCCGCCTCCGAATCATCGTGTGAATTTCTACAAGGACATAAGTACGAATCCCGCGAATCGGCGTAAACATGCGGGAAGTCAGTCATACAAATTAATAGTAGATTAACGAGCGCCTGGCGATTTGCGCTATATATGGTGCTATTTTCCTTAGCTAAGCACTAAACGTTCTGCCAGCTGTTAACATATGGTTAATCCGTTGCAAAAAATGACTCACCGGCTTGACTCGCCACATTGCTGCCGGATTTGCTCGCACTCCGATTCAACCAATGCGATTGTCTACCCCGGGTTGCGGCAGAATTTCGAGGCGGCCGCGGTCCAGTTTCCGTAGCCCGTCGCCACGAGGTTTGAAATGACCCTGCACACGTATCGCTTCTGCGCCGGATCGTTGTTCGGACCCGCGTGATACCGGGCCACGGCCATGGTCCAGGTCACATGCTTCGCGTGCAAACGCGAGAGAAATTTTGCCGCATATTCGACATTGCGACGCGGGTTCAGCATGTCCTCGGCTTCGGAGAACTGGTCGCCGTGATAGTGATGGTTGATCTGCATGCATCCAAGGTCGATCAGTTTGACGCCCCGTCGCCTGGCATCGCCGAAGACCTGCAGAGCATCATCGCGAGAGGAGGCGAATACGGCCTTGCCCTCGACATTGAGCGCCCAGGGCTGCAACGAGCCCCGCCGGCCGGTCTCGGTCAGCCCCACGGAATAGAGGATGCCCTCCGGCACACCGTACTTGATGGCCGCAGCGGCGATCTCGCGCTCGCAGATACCCTGCGAAGCCCATGCCTCAGAGGTAGATGTTGCCGCTGCTGCCAGGCTCAGGCCTGCGATCGCCAGAAGCCTGATCGCGAGGCTGGTCCTGCGACCCGCCGCGTTGCTGCCGGTCGGGCCGGGCGTCGTCACGCGCCCGCCGCGCATCGCGCTCCTCAGCCTGTCCATCGCGCTGGGCCTGGCCCTGCTGTCGCGCCAGATCGCCATCGGCACCCGTGTCGGTCCTGTCCGCTGCATTCAGTTGCACCGTTACCTTGTCAATGGAAAAACCCTGATCCTGCAGTCCCTTGACGATATCGTCATGGTCGGCGGACAGTTGCTGATAGGCCTCGATCGAAGTCACCCGCAGCTCAACAGTGAGTTCCTCGCCCTTGAGCTTGAGCGAAGCGACCATGCTGCCGAGGTTCTCGGGATTCATCTGCAGCTTGAGCGTATTGACCTCGGTCACCGTATTGCCAAGCGTGCGGACATCGGAGACGGCCTGGGCGGATTGCAGTGCCTGGGTCCAGGTCGGATCGGCCTTGATGGCAGTGGTGAGCACCGTGGAATTTGGCTCCGGCGTGAAGCCGAGGTAGCGGCGTGCTTCCAGAACCGTTGCAGTCTCGACCTTCGGCGTCGCGGACTTCGCGCCATCCTTGGCGTTGCCAGCTTCGACCGGCACGTCGATGTCCACGGAACGGCCACGCCCATTGGCGCTGACCAGCCTCACGACATCGCCCGTCGCCTTGTCTTCGGACGCGGGAGCGTCTTCGTGCGCACGCATTTCCGTCGCGATCATGGCCCGGTCCGAACGCGCCATGTCCGCAGTGGAGACCGTCTTGTCGGACGCCATCAGCGGCTGATCGCCGTCCTTCGCGGCAGGCTCTTCCTCGCGCGCGTCCTTCCTGGAGGACTTCGCCCCTGTTTCCTTTGCCGGAAGCAGGCCGAGCAACGCCTCCAGTTCGTCAGCGGGAGACGCTGGAAGGGCGTCGCCCGAGGTCTGGGCCTCCGCGGCCTCCTGGAGCTTCTGTGCCAGTTGTTCGGTCTGCCTTGCCGCCTGCTTGAGCTTGTCGGCCAGCTTCGTGAGGACGGACTCGGATTGCTGATCGGTCTTGGTCAACTGGTCGACGGCAGTCTTCAATGCGTCCTTGAGGTTGACAGCCTTGCCCTGGGGCAGCGTGGCATTGCCCAGTCCGCGCAGTGCGGCTGTGAGATCGAAGGAGACCTTTCGCAACGCGTCCGGAGCAGTCTTGCCATCCGTCGCATCCGCGTCCTGTCGGCCGACCCTTGCGTCCTCCGGCTTGTCGCCTCGCGCTTGCTTCTGTCCCGCCTTCGAGACGATATCCTCGAAGCTGGCTGCCGTCTCGTCCTTGTCGGGCGACGACTGGCCGCGATCCCGGGCGTTGGCATTGACCTGCTGGGATGCTTGCGGCAGCCCTGAAACGAGTTGGTCGATCATCCTCAGTTGCTTTCTGTTGAGAGAAGCGCGTCGATATCCTTGAGCTTCGATCTGCCAGCGCTGACAAAGTCCTCGATCCGGTTGATCCGGGAATCGAGGGCCTGCATGCGCGTTTCCACAGGAAGGTCTTCCGCGTTCGCGATCGGATCGGGCAATTGCGGCTGCTCCCTGGCAGCGTCCGTGGCCGCTTTGGCCACGCGCTCGGACATCATGTCCCGATATTCCTTGTCGACCATAGCCCGCCTCACTTGCTTGAGACTGTCCTCACCGGGCGGGCGCAGCACTTCCTCGCCGATGACACGCGCGGCTTCGCGCAGGAAGCGATCCTTGGGCGAGAGCGCGGTGTCGGGGATGTCGTCAAGTCTCTGCAGGACCTTTTCGATGCCGTCGGTCGGCACATTGACCAGCCCGGAATAGAGTTCGGCCAGCGCGAGTTGGCCAGTGTCCTCGGAACTCGACAGGCGCCTTGCCTCACGGGCGGCAAACTCGGCGAGGGGCTTGTCGCCGTTGATGGCGGCCCGCCGGCCGAGCCTGAGGTAGATCTCGCGCTGGCGACGCCGCTCGACGAGCGACAGGACCGCCTTGATTTCCGGTGGCGGCAGGGCCTGCTTGTGATCGATGGCGAGGGATACGAAAATATCGGCAAACTGCGACGCATAGGGCGAATCCATGAAGCGCCGCGCATATCGGCGGGCATAGGGCATGGCCCGCTTCGCATCACCCTTCAGCGACGTGATGGCAAGGGAGCGGCGAAGCGCCGCCTCCTCGACGATCGTTCCGGGTGCTTCCATGCGCGCCCAGTCGAAGAATTTCAAAGCGGTGTCGGTATCCTGTTCCATCATCGCATTGGCGCCGATCAGCGCCAGATAGGGACCGATCCGCGTGTTGCGATATTCCGGGACAACATCCTTGAGCTGGGTGGTGGCTGTCGAGCCCCGGCCCGAGAGGTAGCGGCGCAGGATGCTGGTGACGCGATTGTCGAAGTTGCCCTCGATGTCGCGTTCGGCCAGGATGTCGAGCGTCGCCGGATTTCCGCCGCTCATTGCGAAGATCAGCGCCGCATCGACGTTCCGCGGATCTTCGAACACCGCCATGTCGATCGTCCTCAGCCGGCGGTCTATCTCGCCGAGCAAGTAACGCTGGACCTCAAGGGATTCGATGTCGCCGGCGATGACCTTGTCCTGGATGGTCTGAAGCGACCGGACCAGCAGGTAGGGCGGCGCCGATACCGCCGAGTCTGCCGCGCGCGGGACGCCCGGCACCGCCAGTGCCAGGAAGAACGATGCGGCGGCGATCAGCCGGCGGGCGGGAGATACCATCGGTTACCCCGCATCCGCCTGGAGCAATATCTCGATCCTGCGGTTGCCGGCGTTGAGCGGATCCTTCGGGAACTTGAGCCGGTGTGCGGCAAAGCCGGAGATCTGCGACACCCGCGCCTCCTCGACGCCGCTGCGCATGAGCATGAAATAGGCACTCTGGGCGCGCGCGGTGGAGAGCCGCCAGTTTGTCGTAGGACTTGGACTTGAACGGACGCCCGTCGGTGTGACCGCGAATGGCGATCTGGCCCTTCCGGTTCTTGAGCAACTTGGCGATCGTTTCCATGGCGACCACCGTCTCCTTGTTCGGAATAGCCGAGCCTGAGCGGAACATCGGTGTCTTCGTCTGGTCGGTGATGCTGATGAGCATGCCGCCCTCCGCAGGCTGGACGATCAGGCCTTCGGCCAGATAGCCCGCCCTGTTGCCGAGCGCCTTGCGGATTTCCGCCTGGAGTTCCGCCGCCAGCCTGGCCGCATCCGCTGCCTTCATTTCCGTCTTGTCGAGCTTGCCATCCTTGTTCTTGTCGAACTTCGCAATGAGGGCCTTCTCGTTGTCGCCGAGTTTCTCCTCGTCAGACGTGCCGAGCTTGTCCTTGCTGGTCTTGCCGAGCTTTTCCTTGTCGGTCTTGCCCAGTTTGTCCTTGTCGGTCTTGCCGTCGAGCGCCAGTTCGGTCTCGCCGTCCTTCGGCTTTTCCGTGGCAGACATTTCCTTGTCGGCACCGGCCTGCTTGTCCTTGTCGCCGATGTCGGGCTTGTCGGTCAGGCCTTCGCCTGCCTTGAGGTCGCCGGTGTCCTGCTCGCCGCTCTTCTTGTCGCCCTCGTCCTCGGTGCCCTTGAACACGGAATCGGGATTGTCAGCGTTGATGATCTCGCCGTCACCAGGCAAGCCGGCGGTCTCGGCCGGAACGTCGCTGGCATTGGCCGGCGAGGTCTTGGAGATCTCGATCTGCTGCGTCCAGAAGTCCGGGTCGAAAATGTCCTTGAAGGCCTCGCCGCCGTCGGCGCCGGTGCCAGGACCCGCATCATTGGCGCCGCCGTCGCCGCGAAGGCTGATATTGGCCTTGTCCTCGGTTTCCTGGGCGATGTCCGCGATCACGGCATAGGGGTTTTCAAAATAGTCGGCTTCCGACGCCTTGACCTGATCCATCTCGGAGGCGGTGTTGTTGTCCTTGCCCGGATTGGTATCGGCGTCGGCCGACTTGCCGTCCTTGGTATCCTCGGCCTGCTGGGCGGCGTCGTTCTTGTCCTTGGCCTTCTTCGGCGTCTGCAGGCCCTCGTCCGGCGGCACTTCGCTGGTCAGCTTGATCGGGTTGAAATAACTGGCAACCGCGGCTTTCGTCTCTTCATTGGCGGCGTTGACCAGCCACATGATGAGAAAGAACGCCATCATGGCGGTCATGAAGTCGGCATAGGCGATCTTCCAGGCGCCACCGTGATGACCATCGTGATCGCCCTTGTGGCGCTTGACGATGATGATCTCGTTCTTGCCGTGATGGTGGCTTTCCGCCTCGCTCATTCCATTACCTCGGCCAGTGATTGCGCCCAGACCGACAGGCGGGTGGTCAGCACTGTCTCATTGATCTCGACCAGGATGTCGACGGTCTCGGCCTCGACATGGCGACAGGCAATGCCGCGTTCGTCGAACTTGGGCTTGAGCATGTCGTAGAGTCGTGTCGGGCCGCGCACCAGCACGTCGGCGGCCTTTTCTTCCGTCATCGCCTTGCGGACAGCATCGGCCAGCGCGTTTACCGACCGGCGCGCGACATCGGCATCGATGACGGGCAGCAAGGCCTGAAGCGTCTGGTCCGCGACGGACTGGGAAATCGCGACGGTCATGTCAAAAAAGCGCGCGTGAATGACGCGCATGATCTCGGAGTCATGACGCTCCTCGCGTGCGCGGGCTTCCTGGGCGTGTTCTTCGGCAATGGCGGCAAGCTGACCGGCAAAGTTTTCCTCCAGTTCCAACCGTGCCCTGTCGTAGCCTTCGTCGTAGGCCTGCTTGCGCTCGGCCTCGAGGTCGATCTCGGGCTCCGGCTCAGGGAAACTCATGTCGAGCGGCGTATCGGCCAGACTCGACAGGATATTGGTCTCGACCAGCGCGGTGGTTTCAGGGACGCTGAAATCCTTTAGATACTTCGTCAGCATGGCATTCATCGCCGCCGCCATCTCTCTATGATGTCTGCCGCCTGATCGCGGCATTTCTGTCCGAGACGCTAGAAGTTCAATCTTGTGCGAAGATGAAATGCATTGGGCCGCGCCAGGGCAATAACGCGGCCCAATCTTCCCGATCCGCACCGATGACCGTTGGCGCGGCGGAACCTGCGGGATCCGAGCGCGCCGGCGCGTCGTCATCCCTCCCCGGCGCCATCAGTGAATCGTGATGCGCCCTACCCTTATTGGATCAGCGGGGCCGTGAGGCCCCACCGGCATTACTGGAAGAGCTGCAGGATGTTCTCTGCGTTCGAATTGGCGATCGAAAGCGCCTGGATGCCGAGCTGCTGCTGCGTCTGCAGCGCCTTGAGCCGGGTCGACTCCTCATTCATGTCGGCATCCACAAGCCGTCCGATGCCCTTGTCGATCACGTCTCGCAGCGTGGCCACGAAGTCGTCCTGCATGTCGATGCGCATGTTGATCGAGCCAAGCGTCGATGCCGAATTGGTGAGCGTCTGAAGCATCGCGTCGACGGCGGATATCATCCCCTCGACATCCTCGTCCGAGGTCGTCATGGACAGGGTGATTTCCGTTCCGGTCGCCCCGGTGGTCGAACCCACGTCAAGAAGATAGTAGGTGGCGGAGGTCGTTCCCGTGCCCGCAGGTACGGTGACCACTGTCTCGCGCGTCAAAATGCCCTGCGTGGCGTCGTTGATGTCAATCAGGGTCGAGGTGGTGGTGTCGAATTCCAGCGTCTCGACGGCGACCGTGCCATCAGAGGCGCGGTTGAAGGAGCCGACCATCTCCACCGTCGTCGGTGGATAGGGCGTATCGTTGAAGAGCCAGTTCTCGCCCGAGAACGATGCCGATTCCGCGATCGAACTGAGCTGGTTCTTCAGTTCGCGCAATTCTTCATTGATCTTGTTCTTGTCGACACCCGGCTCGCGGGCCGCGACCAGCTTGGCCTTCACTTCCGCAATGACGTCGATGGCGGCTTCAAGGCCGGTATAGGCCGTGTCGGTCTTGGCGGCGCCGAGTCCGAGTGCGTCCTGCACGGTGGAGAGTGCCTTGTTGTCCGAGCGCATCGTCGTTGCGATCGACCAGTAGGCAGCGTTGTCCGAGGCGGTTTCGACTCGATAGCCGGAGGAGATGCGCTGCTGCGTCGTCTCCATCTTGCTGTTGATGTCGCGCAATGTTTGAAGTGCGGCCATGGCTGCCGCGTTGGTCATCATGCTGGTCATGCTACTTGCCCCATCGGGAGTTTCGTGGCCATTCCGGAGTCGGGGCACCGGCAACGGCAGGTTCGCTTCATGCTGTGTCCGCTACCTTGCCCTGGGCGGACGATCTGCCATTCGTTAATACGGTCTAAACAATCATGGTTAACCAACAGTTAACAACGGGACGCTCGAAAAGGATTTTATTAAGCTGTGTGAACAACTCCTGAACGATCAGCGCCTATGAAGGCGCCGGGAGTCCTCATGAACACCCGCCCGCAGACACAACTGTTTGCAGGTTCAGTCTGAATGCCGAAGCTTGTGGGGGGCTGACCTGCGTGCCGGGATAGGCACCCTGGCCCAGTGCGTGCCGCTCAAACGCGAAGCGCGCCGGCTGCTGGTGCAGCCGGCGCGCTATGTTGGTTGATTGCTGCTGCCGATTAACGGAAGAGCTGGAGGACGTTCTCGGAGTTCGAGTTGGCGATCGAGAGCGCCTGGATACCGAGCTGCTGCTGCGTCTGCAGCGCCTTGAGCCGGGTCGACTCTTCGTTCATGTCGGCATCGACGAGGCGACCAACGCCCTTGTCGATCACGTCCATGAGGTCGGCCACAAAGGATTCCTGCAGTTCGATGCGCATGTTGGTGGAGCCGACGACAGCAGCTGCATCGGTCATCTGGTTCAGCATCGATTCGACTGCCGAGATCATGCCGTCGACGTCGGTGTCGGTCGTTGCCGCCGAGAGGACGATCTCGGTACCGGAAGCAGCCGTTGCAGAACCGGCATTCACCAGGAAGTAGGTTGCCGAGGTCGTGCCAGTGCCGACCGGGACGGTTACGGAGATGTCACCCGTCAGAAGGCCGGCGGCCGCATTGTTGGTGTCGACGAGTGTCGAGTTTGCGGTGTCGAAGGTCAGGATACCGACCGAGACGGTGTTGTCCGAGGCGCGGTTGAACGAACCGACCATCTCGACTTCGCCGTTCGCCGTGGAATCGTCGTTGTAGAGCCAGTTCTGGCCGGAGAACGAAGCAGACTCGGCGATCGAAACCAGCTGGTTCTTGAGTTCGGTCAGTTCCGAGTTGATCTTGAGCTTGTCGACGCCGGGCTCGCGGGCAGCGACGAGCTTGGCCTTGATTTCGCTGACGACGTCAATGGCGGAGTTCAGACCGGTGTAGGCGGTGTCGGTCTTGGCGGCACCGAATGCCAGTGCGTCCTGAACGGTGGCCAGCGCCTTGTTGTCGGAGCGCATGGTGGTCGCGATCGACCAGTATGCAGCGTTGTCCGAAGCCGATTCGACCTTGTAGCCGGACGATACGCGGGACTGCGTCGTCTCCATTTCCGCGTTGATCGAGCGGAGTGTCGCGAGAGCTGCCATTGCGGCTGTGTTGGTAATGATACTCGTCATTTCGTACTGCCCCTTGTTGAACGGGATATTGGAAGGGACATTCCGGGATGTATTAACCGGTAACGACGGACAGCTTCATGCCAGCTAACCCAGGTAAAGGTGTTAGCCCGACGTTTCTATGAGCAGTAGATAAACACCCTTATGGTTAAAAAAACCTGAAGGGTCGGGGTTCATTAACCATAAATCTTATTCAAAAATTGACCGGTTTACGGCGGAAAAACGAAAAAGGCCGCCCGGTTGACCCGGGCGACCTCATCACGCGATCCAGATCCGGTATTAGCGGAAGAGCTGGATGATGTTTTCGGCATTCGAGTTGGCGATCGAGAGCGCCTGAATGCCGAGCTGCTGCTGCGTCTGCAGCGCCTTGAGCTTGGTCGACTCCTCGTTCATGTCCGCATCCACGAGGCGACCGACGCCTCTGTCGATCACGTCCATGAGGTCGGCGACGAACGACTCCTGCAACTCGATGCGCATGTTGGTGGAGCCGACGACCGCGGCAGAGTCGGTCATCGAGTTCAACATCGATTCGACGGCCGAGATCATGCCGTCGATATCCGTGGATGTCGTGGCGGCCGACAGGGCGATTTCGGTGCCCGAAGCGGCGGTCGACGAACCGGCATCGACCAGGAAGTAGGTGGCGGAAGTCGTGCCGGTGCCGGCTGCCACGGTCACGGAGATGTCACCGGTCAGCGTGCCGGCGGCGGCGTTGTTGGTGTCGACGAGAGTGGAGGTCGAGGTGTCGAAGGTCAGGATGCCGACCGAGACAGTGTTGTCGGAAGCGCGGTTGAACGAACCGACCATCTCGACTTCGCCGTTCGCCGTGGAATCGTCGTTGTAGAGCCAGTTCTGGCCCGAGAACGATGCGGATTCCGCGATCGAAACCAGCTGGTTCTTGAGTTCGGTCAGTTCCGAGTTGATCTTGAGCTTGTCGACGCCGGGCTCGCGGGCGGCAACCAGCTTGGCCTTGATTTCGGTCACGACGTCGATGGCGGAGTTCAGACCGGTATAGGCGGTGTCGGTCTTGGCGGCACCGAAGGCCAGTGCGTCCTGAACAGTGGCCAGCGCCTTGTTGTCCGAGCGCATCGTGGTTGCGATCGACCAGTAAGCTGCATTGTCCTTAGCCGATTCGACCTTGTAGCCAGAAGATACGCGGTTCTGGGTGTCTTCCATTTCCGCGTTGATCGAGCGAAGCGTGCTCAATGCAGCCATTGCGGATGTGTTCGTCATAATACTAGTCATACTTTTTACGCCCCTTTTGAACGCTAAGACTTGAAGGGACATTCCGGGATAGTCGACCGGTAACGCCGGAGAGCTTCATGCTGCCAACTGGATTGTCAGCCCGACATTTCGATGACGACAGGTAATATACCCTTAGCGTTAATGAAGGCTGAAGCGCGCCTGCCGGTTAACCAGATTTGTTATTGGCCGCCGCTTAAAGCGCAAAAAAAGCCGCCCGGAAAACCGGGCGGCCTCGCAGACTGCTTATGCCTGTCTCTTGGTTTAGCGGAAGAGCGACAGCACGTTGTCGGAATTGGAGTTGGCGATCGCAAGCGCCTGGATACCCAGCTGCTGCTGGGTCTGCAGTGCCTTGAGTTTGGTCGATTCCTCGTTCATGTCCGCATCCACCAGTCGTCCCACACCCTTGTCGATCACATCCATCAGATCGGCGACGAATTCGTTCTGCATGTCGATGCGGCTGTTGGCAGCACCGAGCGTCGCAGCAGCGTCCGTCATCGAGTTCAGCATCGATTCCACCGCGGAAATCATGCCGTCGACATCGGCATCGGTCGTCGCCGCGGACAGTGAGATCTCCGTACCCGAAGCGGCGGTCGTGGAGTCGGCGTCAACAAGGAAGTAGGTCGCCGAGGTCGTGCCGGTGCCGGCCGGCACGGTCACGGTGATGTCACCGGTCAGGAGGCCGAGCGAGGCGTCATTGGTGTCGACGAGGGTCGAGGTCGAGGTGTCGAAGGTCAGGATGCCCACCGAGACGGTGTTGTCGGAGGCGCGGTTGAACGAGCCCACCATCTCGACTTCGCCATTGGCGGTCGTGTCGTCGTTGTAGAGCCAGTTCTGACCGGAGAAGGAGGCCGACTCTGAGATCGAGACAAGCTGGTTCTTCAGTTCGGTCAGTTCCGAGTTGATCTTGGTCTTGTCGACGCCCGGTTCGCGGGCAGCAACCAGCTTGGCCTTGATTTCGGTGACGACGTCGATGGCCGAGTTGAGACCCGTATAGGCGGTATCGGTCTTGGCAGCAGCGAAGCCGAGTGCGTCCTGGACGGTCGAGAGAGCCTTGTTGTCCGAACGCATGGTTGTGGCGATCGACCAGTAGGCGGCGTTGTCGGCGGCGTCAGCGACGCGGTAACCGGTGGAGATGTTGCTCTGGGTCTTCTCCATATCCGCATTGATCGAGCGCAGCGTGTTGAGCGCCGACATGGCGGAGGAGTTGGTCATGATAGAGGTCATTGGGAACGTCCCTGATTACGCGTTACAAGAAGGGACATACCGGATTAAAATCCTTACCGGTGATGACGGTTCGGCCTCATGCCTAACGACCACTTTTCAAGCGTGCCGTGTCCGTCTCTTGAGGCAAAGTATTGGCCCCAAAACTTGCCGTACCCTTAATTCGACAGGACGCGTGGGTATATGGGAAACGAAGCATGAATCGCTGTCCCAAAACGATTAACCTTAAGAAAATCAACCGCTTGATTCAAGTCAGGTGAAGGACCTGACGAGGCTTCCGACCAGCAGGTTCCAGCCGTCAATGAGCACGAAGAACAGGATCTTGAACGGCAGCGAAATCGACGTCGGCGGCAGCATCATCATGCCCATGGCCATGGTGATCGTGGCCACCACGAGGTCGATGACGAGGAAGGGAAGCACGATCAGGAACCCGATCTCGAAGCCGCGGCGGATCTCCGAAATCATGAAGGCGGGCACCAGCACCCTGAGGTCGATCTGGCCGTCCGTGGTGGTGGGCTGACCGCGCTCGGCGGCGATATCGGCGAAGAGCGCGAGATCCTTGTCCCGTGTATTGGCCGCCATGAATTCGCGGAAGGGGACTGCGACGCGCTGCAGCGCCTCGGTCTCGGTGATCTGTTCGGCCAGCAAAGGTTGTGCGCCTTCCCGCCAGGCACGGTCCAGCGTTGGCGCCATGACGAAGAAGGTCATGAACAGAGCAAGGCTCGTCAGGATCATGTTGGATGGCGTCGTGGCCAGTCCCATCCCGGAACGGAGAATGGAGAAGGCGATGATGAAGCGCGGGAAGCTCGTCACCATGATGAGGATGCCCGGCGCGACCGAGAGGATCGTCAGCAGACCGAAAGTGCGGATGATCCAACTGGCGACGGAGCCGGTCACCGGCGTATTGAGGATGTCGGGCGTGGTCGTCTGCGCCATCGTCTCGCCTGCCATGCCCGGCAGGAGCAGCAAGACAAGAACCGCCAGTGCGGGGATGACGAGTGCGCGCATCATTGGATCACAAAGGTCCTGAACATGAGCCTCGACACCCTGCCCTCGGAGATCAGATCGGCCCTCTCCTCGAGATCCTCCTTGAGGTACTGAAACCCGCGCGGACCTTCTATCTGCTGAAGGGACACGGTCCGGAGATAGACGGCGATGTCCTGATGGATCGTCTCCGCAAGCTTCGCGTCGGGCTTGTCCTTGAAGAGCAGCGCGACTTCGAGGCGCACCCAGCGTTCGGTCGGGAAGGCCAGGTTGGTCGTGATCGGCTCAAGCTGCACCACGCCGTTTTCCTCGGTCGCGAGCTTGGGCAATGGCTCGCCCTTGTCGGCGGCCGCTGGCTTGTCTTCGGCCTCCTCCGTCTTGGGCGGCTCGAGTTGCGGCGACAGCATGTTGCCGACGAGCCAGCCGCCAGCGCCCCCGACGACGGTGACGGCAACGATCGCCACGATCGTCATGACCAGACCGGACTTCTTCTTGGGTGCGTCACCTTGGGTTTCGTCGAGCATCGTCGTCTTCCGCCTAGAAGGGTGAGAACACGTCGATGACCTGCTGGCCGACCGGCGGATTCTGGATTTCGGAGAGACGGCCACGGCCACCGTAGGAGATGCGGGCCTCGGCGATCTTCTCGTAGGAGATCTTGTTGCTGGCGTCCACATCCTGCGGCCGCGCGATACCGGCAAGGTTGAGCACGCGGAGTTCCTGGTTGACGCGGACCTCCTGCGAGCCTGAAATCAGCAGGTTGCCATTGTCGAGAACGCCGGTCACCACCACTGCGACCTGCAGATCGAGCTGTTCCTTGCGCTGGATCGAGCCGTCGCCCTTGGCATCGGACTTGGACGAGTTGCTGATCGTCGCATCGAGCGACTGGTCATTGTGGGTATCCGTCCCGAACAGGTTGAAGGCCTTGCTCCACGAGCTTTCACGGCTGCGCTCGGTCGTGTTGTCGAACGAGGCCTTGTCGTCGATGTTGATCTTGACCGTCAGAATGTCGCCGACCGCAAGCGCGCGGGCATCCTTGAACAAGGCCGACCGCTGGTCGCTCCAGAGCGAGTAGCCGGTCGCCACCTGCTGCGGCTCCTTGGGATAGAGCGCCATCTGACTGTTCTTGGTAAGATTGAGCCCGGAACCGATCGGGCTCATCGCCGGCGCACGGTTCAAGTCCTTGACTGCCTGCCCCGAGCAACCCGCAAGAAGAACAACGGCGGCCATCGGCGCCGCGAACTTGAACGTCATGATGGATTCCTTTGCGCGATGCGGCTGCCTGCGGCCGAGATGATCTCGGTGAGCGCTGCCGCCTTCTCAGGCTCCATCTCCGCGAGGATGAGGCTCGACTGGCGCGGCGCGAGTTTCATGATGATGGCGGATGCCAGGTTGGCGTTGATCAGGTTCAGCTGGCCTGCCGCCGCGTCCGGCTTCATGCCCTTGTAGATATCAACGAGGCCGCCCTCGGCCATCTTGAGGAACTCGTTGCGCTGCCTGAGCCAGGTCTCGTATTCCGATTTCTTCTTTTCGAGCTGCACGATCCGTTCGTCGACCTGACCCTGCAGTTTCACAAGTTCCTCCTTCTGGAGGAGATAGCGCTGGTCACGGGCGGAATCGGCGATATTGGCGCAGAAGGCCTTGATCTCCTCGCGCGCCGTCCGCGCAGCGGGCTTCGGCTTCTGGTCTTCCTGGGCGAGAGCGCCCGAGATCGTGCCGATCGAGAGCATCAGCACCGGGGCGGCGATCATTCTGAGGGTTCTGGAGATGTTCATCATTGCAGCACGAGCTCCGCATGAAGCGCACCGGCGGACTTGATGCCCTGCAGGATGGCGATGATGCCGTCGGGCTTGACGCCGATGCTGTTGAGACCGGAAACGAGGGTCTTGAGGTTGGGGCCGGCGAGAACCGCGACCTTGCTGCCAACCTGGTTGGCAACGATATCGGTCTGAGGTTGCACCGCCGTCACCCCGTCGGAAAAGGGCAGTGGCTGGACGACCGTGGGGTTCTCGCTCACCTGCACCGTCAGCGTGCCATAGGAGACGGCGACCTGGGAGATGCGAACATCGGCACCGATAATGATCGTGCCCGTGCGTTCGTTGATCACGACGCGGGCCGGCGAGTCCGCCTCGACCGTCAGGTTCTCGATCTCGGCCATCAGGCGGGCGAGATCTGCATTGCGCGGCTTTTCGATCACCACTTCCTGGTTGTCGTTCACTGAAGCGATGCGTCCGCCATAGATGCCGGCCGCATAGGCATTGATCGTATCCTGCATGCGAACTGCGGTGGAGAAATCGGGATTGCGCAGTTGCAGGACCAGGTTGACCGAGTCCTTGAAGCGCGACGGCAGGGGCCGCTCGATGATCGCGCCATTCGGCACGCGGCCGGCGGTGGCGACGCCCTGGGTGAGCTGGGCCGCATCGCCGGTGGCGGAGAAGCCGGACACGATCAGCGCGCCCTGGGCGACGGCATAGATCTGGCCATCGGCACCCGTCAGCGAGGTCATGACGAGCGTGCCGCCGCGCAGCGAGGTCGCATCGCCGAGCGAGCTGACACTCACGTCCATCCGCGATCCCGGGCTCGCGAACGGCGGCAGGTTGGCTGTGACCATGACGGCGGCGATGTTCTTGGAACGGTTCTCGCCGCCCTGCGTGGAAATGCCGAGGTTCTGCAGCATGGCGCGCAGCGACTGTTCGGTGAAGGGCGATGCGCGCAGGCTGTCGCCCGATCCCTGCAGGCCGACCACAAGTCCGTAGCCGATCAACTGGTTGTCACGTCCTGCCTGGAGCGAGGCGATATCCTTGATGCGGGCAACAGCGGCCGCCTGGGCGGACTGGACGGGCATAATGCCGGACATGGCCAGCGCTAGCATCAAGGCAAGGAATATTCTCATTTCTGCACCACCAGCACGGATCTGTCTTGGAGGATTGTTCCGGACAGGATCACGCCGGTATCGGTATTGCGGACCTGAATGAGTTCGCCGACAGCACCGTCGGCCAGCGGCACGCCCGCGGCCGTGATCCGCAAAATGCCATTGTCGAAGACAAGCAGGATCTTGTCGCCGCGCCGGACAGCCGACGGCTGCTTGAGGGCGGCGATCATGATGGTTCGGCCCGGCAGCAGGGTCCGGGTGGTCACAAGACCTTCGATCTGGTCGATCTCCTGGGCGTAGCCCTGAGCAAGACTGCGATTGGTCACTTCGACCGTGCGCAACCGCTTCGCGTCGATCGCCTCGCCGGGATAGATGATCTGCGTCGGGACGACTGCGTAGCCGAGACTGTCGGCATATGCCGCAGTGGCGGAGAGCGTGGCGAGAACCAGCGCGCACAACGCCGCTTTCATCGCGCCAATCGAATATGCCTGGCCAAACCTCATGTTCGCCTGCCTTTCACCGTCACATGTTCTTGCTGACCGTGGCCGCCATTTCGTCGGCGGTGGTGATCACCTTGGAATTCATCTCATAGGCACGCTGTGCCGAGATGAGCTCGGTGATTTCCTTCACGGGATCGACATTGGAGCCCTCAAGATAACCCTGCTGGATGTAACCATAAGAAGGATCGTCCGGCGCACCGATGACCGCAGCACCAGAGGCCGTCGTTTCCTGGAACAGGTTGTCACCGAGTTCCTTGAGGCCGGCTTCGTTGACGAAGTTGGCGACCTGAAGCTGTCCGACCTCGGTGAGTTCGGTTTCGGTGCCGACCCGCACGAAGACCTGTCCCGACCGGTTGATGGAGACTTCGGTGGTATCGACCGGCACGGTGATGTTCGGGACAACCCGCGCGCCGTTGATCGTTACCAGTTCACCATTCTCGTTGGTGTTGAAAGCACCGTCGCGGGTGTAGAGCGTGGTGCCATCCGCCGCCTCGACCTGGAAGAAGCCGCGGCCAATGATGGCAACATCGTATTTGTTGCCGGTCGCGACCAGGTCACCCTGCGTATGCAGGTTTCGTACCGCCGATGTCTTGACGCCGAGGCCGATATGGATGCCCTCGGGCACGGTCTGCTGGTTGGCGACATTGGGAACGCCGGCTGCGCGCTCGGTCTGGTAGATGAGGTCGGAGAACTCTGCCTTGGCGCGCTTGTAGCCCGTCGTGTTGATGTTGGCGATGTTGTTCGCGATGACCTCGAGATTGGTCTGCTGCGCGTTCATACCGGTGGCTGCGATGGAAAGAGCTCTCATGACGCGTCCTCAGATTGGCATCTTAACGATTTCGAGGTACGCCGAGACGATCTTGTCACGGAATGCCATGGCGGTTTGCAGCGTCTGGTCGGCGCTCATCACCGCCTCGACCACTTCACGGGTGCTGGCCTTGCCGAGCATTCCGTCCATCGACTTCGTTTCCGCGGCCTTCAGGCTGTCGGCGAAGTTGGTGCCCACGGAATTGATAAAGTCGGCAAAGTTGACGCCGGAGGGATTGGCTTCGGGCGTGAGCGCCGCGGCCTCTGTTTCCGCCGCATTCCGCGTGGCTGCAGCGACGGCGGAACTGAGTGAGCTGACGGGATCGATTATCATGACGACGACCTCAGGAGATCAATGGTGGAATTGATGAGATCGCGGGCCTGCCGGATCGACTGGAGATTGGCCTCGTAGGAACGGTTGGCCTCGCGCATGTCGGACATCTCGACGAGGATGTTCACATTGGGATATTTCACCACGCCGTCGGCATCCGCAGCCGGGTTCCCAGGGTCGTATTCCGTCCGGAAGTCCGACCGGTCGACACCGATCTTCTTGATCTCCACGGTCTCGACGCCGGCGGCGCGATCCAGTTCCTGCGCGAAGGAGATGGTCTTGCGGCGATAGGGATCGGCGCCCGGCGTGTCCGCGGTCGAACGCGCATTGGCCAGGTTTTCCGACACGACCCTGAGGCGCGAAGACTGCGCTTCGAGGCCCGAGGCCGAAATCTTGAGGGAAGCGATCAGCGGGTCCATCTATCAGCCCTTTCTCACAGACATCAGAATCATCTTGTTGAAGGCCTTCACGATCGCGGTATTGAGATCATAGTCGCGCTTGATGGAGCCTTGCTTCATGAGTTCGTCGGACAGATCGACGGAGTTGCCCGAGAGCTGCGTCGCGCTGCCCTTGTTGACCTCCGACTCGACCGCAAAGCTCTCGGTCGGGGTCTCGATGAAATGGAGCGGGTTGGTGGCCTTCATCGGCAGTTGCGAACTCTGGAGAACCGAGTCGAAGGAGGTCACGTCCTTTGCACGGAAGCCCGGGGTGTTCGCGTTTGCGATATTGCCGGAAATCAGCGTCTGCCGGGTCGAGAGCCATTCGGCCTGCCGGGATGCCAATTCGAAAAGCTGGACTGATTCCATCTGCTGTCTCCGTCATCATGACTGGTCCGAACCTACGTGGACAATCTTGCGCGGGACTTGCTGGGATTAATACTTTGTTAATTTCTTATTTAGTGCTTCAATAACAAAGACTTGATCTAGTCTTCAGCGGCGCTGTAGGCCGCGCCGGTATCGGTGACGAGAACCCATTTGCCGCTGCGCTTCTCCAGGCCGGCGACCTTGGTACGGTCCGGCAGGACATCGCCCTTGTGGACGACATAGATGCCGGTCGCATCTTCGATCATCGCCTGATCCTTGATCACCTTGAGAAGGCGGAAGTCGCGTGGCGCGGAGGGAAACGGCTGGTCCGGCATCGGCACCTTCTCCGCGGACGTTGCTTCTTCCTCAGCAGCCGGGACGGTACCGGTGACGAGGTTGTCCTCGGAGCGGGGAAGCGCCGCGACGCGCGGGCGCTGAACGGCGCGGTTGGATGAATTGTCGAGCGCAGAGGTACGGGAAGGCGGCACGGCGTCGCCGGAGACCATCTGCCGAAGCGCTTCAACGCCGAACTTGTCCTCGTTGACGAAGACGTACCACGGAAAGAATGCCGCGATGAGGGCGATAGCCGCGCCGGACCAGCCGACGATGCGATCCGTGGTCCAGAAAACCTTCTTGCGCGCCGGGAGCGGCGGAACGGGGACGTCTGCGTCTAAGTCGGTCATGATTACCGCCGTGTCATTGCGCCGGCCTGCGGCTGCGTTTGTGCCGCAGCCTTGAGCGCTGTGGCCAGTTCAGAAAACGAGTCCTTGGCGGGCTTGTCGCCGGGCGATTGCTTGAGGATCTCGTAGATCACCGGAACCTGCTTGACGGCGATATCGAGATCCGGATCGGCCCCCTGGCGATAGCCGCCGATCAGGCGCAGGTCCTTGGTTTCCTCGTATCGGTGCAGCAGCGACTTCAGACGCCCCACGAGCTTCTCCTCGTCGGGCGTCCATGCCTTGCGCGCGAGACGGGAGACCGAAGCCAGAGGATTGATCGGCGGATAGCGCCCCTCCTCCGCCAGCGAACGATCCAGCACGATGTGGCCGTCGAGAATGCCACGCGTCGAGTCGGCCACGGGATCGTTGTGGTTGTCGCCGTCGACCAGGATGGAAATGATGGCGGTGATGGTTCCGGTGCCCTCCGGTCCCGGACCTGCGCGTTCGAGAAGCTTCGGGAGTTCGGTAAAGACCGAGGCAGGATAGCCGCGGGCGATCGGCGGCTCGCCGGAGGCCGTCGCGACTTCGCGGATCGCATGGGCAAAGCGGGTGACACTGTCGACGATCAGAAGCACGTTGTCGCCCTGGTCGCGGAAATGCTCGGCAATCGTCACGGCCGAAAGCGGGGCCATCTTGCGCAACATCGGGCTCTCGTCCGAGGTGGCGACGACTGCGACCGACTTCTTGAGATTTTCGCCCAGCGTATCTTCGATGAACTCGCGAACTTCACGGCCGCGTTCGCCGACCAGGGCGATCACGACCTTGTCGAAGGCATCCGCGCGCGCCAGCATGGACAGAAGAGTGGACTTGCCGACGCCAGATCCGGCAAAAATGCCGAGACGCTGGCCGAGGCAGAGCGGAGAGAAGATGTCGATGGCCCGCACGCCGGTCTTGAACCCCTGGGTGATGCGCTGGCGCGTCATCGAGGGCGGGGCCGTATTGGAGATCGCGCGGCGATGCGGCCCGTTTTCGAGGGGCCCGAGGCCGTCGATAGGCTGGCCGAGGGAATTGAGCGTGCGGCCGCACCAGGTGTCAGACGGCGAAAGCCGGAATGCACCGCGGCGCAGGATGAGATCACCGATGCCGATGGGCTCGCCCGGCTCGATCGGGCAGACGTAGGCAATGTCGGGTTCGACGCGCACGACCTCGCCGAGATGGACGCCGGTGCGCGTCTGGTGGGCGACGAATTCGCCGAGCCGCAGATGATGCGAAAGGCCGGTGACGGTGTAGTGTCCCGCGGCGATCGTCTTGACGCGGCCGCCATGGGCCACCAGCATCTCCGGGTGGCTGAATCGGCCGAAGATGGTGGCTGCCGCCTCCATCTTCCGGCTTATGCCGTCATTGTCCTGAAAATCCAGCACGCTATAACCCCCGACGTCAGTTTGCGCCGCCCAATGTCTTGATCGCATCCGTCAGGCTGGTCTCGCTGTCGCGCATCAGTTGCGTAACGTTCTCGAAGGCCCGCGACACGGTGATCAATTGCGTCATCTGCTCGATGGGGTTGACGTTGGCCTGCTCGACGAAGCCCTGCACCACGCCGGCCCCGGCACGATCGACCACGGGCTGCGGCTCTTGCGCGGGAATGATGGCGCTGTTGCCGGCACGGGTGAAGTTCGCACCGATTTCAGCCTCGAAGAGACCAAGCGCCGCGACCGGGCGTTCGTTCTGGTAGAGCGTTCCGTCCTGCGAAAGATTGGGCGGGCCGGCATTGGGATCGAGGTTGATCGGGCCACCGCCGGCATCGAGAACCGGATAGCCCTCGAGGGTGACGAGGGCACCGGTATCGAGTATGGAGAAGCGGCCGTCGCGGGTGATCGCGGGGCCCTTCGGTGTCTCGATCGAGAACCAGGTGTCCCCCTTGGTGGCGAAGTCGAGCGGGTTCTTCGTCTGCGTCAGGCCGCCGTTTCGCGTCGAGACATATTCGGCGCCTTCCGAAACATAAGCAACGCTCGCGCCGTCCGCCTTGGTCATGACATCGTCGAACTTGAGCTGCGTCGCCCGGAAGCCGACGGTGTTCATGTTGGCCAGGTTGTCGGCGATGGTCGTCATCCGCCGCTCGAGCGAGATCTGGGATGACAAGGCGACGTAGAGACCTGACTGCATGGGTCTTCCCCCTCCGGCATTCATGGCCGGCGAATAGCGTGTATCGACGTGGGTGGAACGGCGTCCGGATGCCCGTGGCGCGCTGTCTGTCCTACCCCTTCAGTGGCCGGAATTTGCGGGGATTTGCTTGTGCGAACCTGTTCCGTTTCACACGCTTCCGGATGCCCCGCCGAACAGCTTCACGCAAGCCATCCTGTCTATCCCGAAGGTTCAAGATACCGTAACAGGCGCGGGTTCCACTTCATGAACATCATCATCGGCTTCGTCATCATTTTCGGTTGCATGATCGGCAGCTTCATGGCGACCGGCGGTCACATTGACGTGCTGTGGCAGCCTTACGAATTCATCATCATCATTGGCATGGGCATTGGCGCGTTCTTCGCCGGCACGCCGATGAAGGTGCTCAAGGACTCGGTCAAGGCGCTCGGCGAGGCCTTCAAGTACAAGGTTCCCAAGGAGCGCCATTACCTCGACACGCTGGGCGTCCTCTACTCCCTGATGCGCGACCTGCGCACCAAGTCGCGCAACGAGATCGAGGCCCATATCGACAATCCGGAGGAATCCTCGATCTTCCAGACGGCGCCGTCGGTGCTCAAGAACAAGGAACTCACCGCGTTCATCTGCGACTACGTGCGGCTGATCATCATCGGCAATGCGCGGAGCCACGAAATCGAGGCTCTGATGGACGAGGAGATCGAGACCATCACGCATGACAGCATGAAGGCCTACACGGCGCTACAGAACATGGGCGATTCCTTCCCGGCCATCGGCATCGTCGCCGCCGTTCTCGGTGTTATCCACGCCATGGGCTCGATCACCGAGCCGCCGGAGGTGCTGGGTCACCTGATCGGCGCGGCGCTCGTCGGCACCTTCACCGGCATCCTTCTTTCCTACTGCATTATGAACCCGCTGATCTATATGATCAAATCCGTGCGTTCGAAGCAGAACCGGCTCTACGTCATCGTCAAGCAGACGCTTATCGCCTACATGAACGGCTCCGTGCCGCAGGTGGCGCTGGAATACGGCCGCAAGACGATTTCCTCCTACGAACGCCCCTCGATCGACGCCGTCGAACAGGAAATGATGAACCCCGGCGGCGGCAACGAAAAGGCAGCCTGAGAAACTCGAGGAAGTTGAAGCAATGACTGCTCGCAACACCCTGCCCATGGATCCAAAGCTGCTGGCGATTCTGACCGGCGAACTGGGCAACAACTCTCGGATCGGCAAGATCTGTTCCGACCTCGGCGCGGTCTTCGCCGCCTTCCTGCCGGACCTGATCGAAAGCGAAACCAACCTCCGCTTCAGCTTCGGCTACGACTATTGCGAAACCGGGCTGAAGGACGACCTGATCGGCGATCTCGACGACTACATGGTGCTCGTCGACGGCTCGCTCAAGAACTGGTGTTCCGATTTCACCATCGCCGTGCCCTCCCAGGTGGTCATCGCCATGGTCGAATGCCTACTCGGCGGCGACCCCGACAGCCTGGTCGAACCCGTCGCCCGCCCAGCATCGAATATCGAGCTGGAAATGGCGCCGATGATCACAGACAAGATTGCCTCGGTTATCAAGTCGGCGGTCAACGCGCCTGGAAATTACGAGACGGTCCTGTCCAAGCCGTTCAACGTCAAGGACCGGCCCAAGCATCCCGACGACTATGTCGACCCGTTTGCGGCGCTGGTTCGCATCAAGGTGGAATTCGGCTCGCTGACCAGCCATTTCTGCGTCATCGTTCCGCACAAGAACCTTCTGAAGACCGAGGTCAAGGCACCCCGTGCCACGCTCGCTGCGAAGGCTTCCGTGGAATGGTCGGAACTGCTGCAGGAGCAGGTCAAGCGCTCGGACGTCCGGGTCGAGGCGCGCGTTCACCTCACGCCTCTGAGGCTCGGCGCAATTTCGAAGCTCCAGCCCGGCGACGTGATCCCCTTTCTGGAGAAGCAGGATGTCACGGTGCAGGTCAGCGCCAACGGTCGCGATCTTTATAGCTGCGAGTTCGGCCGCGCGGGCGAGCACTACATGGTCCGCGTCAAGGATACGATCGGCGCGGAGAACGACCTGCTCAACGATCTGATGACAAAAAGCTGAACGCGGCCGATTTCCTCCCGACCTAAAGCCCGGCACAAGTTACAACTGGAATATTCCCGACCATGGCACCGAAAAAAGCGAAAATCGAGGAACAGGAACTGGACGCTCCCGGCAATGACGCGGAGCTGGACCAGGCAATTGACGACCTTCGCGGCGTGCTGCAGGCCGATGAAGAAGGCCTGCCTTCGGCGGGCAACGATTTCGGCATGGATTTCCCCGCCGCCGGCAGCAGCGAAGGCTTCGGTGGCGATTTCGGCACCGACACCGACGCGACGTCATCCTTCGGCGGAGACTTCGGCGCTGATAGCGGCTTCGGCGGCACGTCCGAATTCGGTGGCGACACCCCTTTCGGCGGCAGCCTCGGAATGTCCGACATGGCAGCGACCGAACCCGGCAGCGCGATGAATGCCAATCTCGACCTGATCATGGACATCCCGATCGATGTCCAGATCGTACTCGGCTCCAGCCGCATGCAGGTTTCCAGCCTGATGAACCTCACAGAAGGCGCAACCATTGCGCTGGACAGGAGAATCGGCGAACCCGTAGATCTGATCGTCAACGGACGCTTGATTGGCCGTGGCGAAATTACTGTACTAGAAAATGATGAGACCCGATTCGGCATTAAGCTGATCGAGGTCATGGCCGTCAGGAAGACCTGACGACCACGCCTTGGAAACAGCCGGGATGATCCCGGGGAGGTTTTCGTAATGTTCGACTTCGATAGTTTTGAGAACACGGGAAGTACGCTGTCGGCGCCAGAAAAGGCGGCGGCGGTTCTGCTTGCCATGGGCCGCGGGGTTGCCGGCCGGCTTCTCAAATACTTCACCCAAGCCGAACTGCAGGCCATCATCCAGTCCGCGCAGACGCTGCGGACGATCCCGCCCAATGAACTGGCCGAACTCGTGGGAGAGTTCGAGGACCTCTTCACCGAGGGCGCGGGCCTGATGGACAATGCCAAGGCCATCGAAAGCATCCTCGAGGAAGGGCTCACGCCGGACGAGGTCGATGGCCTGCTAGGTCGCCGAGCCACGTTCCAGGCGCTCGAGACATCGATCTGGGACCAACTGGAAAATGCCGACCCGGCCTTCGTCGCCAAGTACCTGCTCAACGAACATCCGCAGACAATCGCTTATATCCTCACCATGATCCCAGCTTCGGCGGGCGCGAAGGTGCTGATGCAGATGCCGGAGAGCCGGCGGCCCGACATTCTCAACCGCACAGTCAACCTCAAGGAAGTCAGCCCGAAGGCCGCACAGGTCATCGAGAAGCGCGTGCTCGACATTATCGGCGACCTCGACAAGGAGCGCAATTCCGTCGGCAGCGTGCGGGTGGCCGATCTCATGAACCAGCTCGACAAGAGCGACGTCGAGACGCTGCTCGATTCGCTCGAGGCGATCTCGCGCGATTCCGCCACCAAGGTACGGCCGAAGATCTTCCTGTTCGAGGACCTGCTGCTGATGCCGCAGCGCAGCCGCGTGCAGTTGTTCAACGATATCTCCGGCGACGTCATCACCATGGCGCTTCGTGAGGCACCGATGGATCTGCGCGAATGCGTGCTGTCGGCGATCGGTGCCCGCCAACGCCGCATGATCGAGGCGGATCTCGGCGGCAATGGCCAGGGTGTCAACGCCCGCTCGATTGCCCTGGCGCGGCGCTCCATCGCCCAGGAGGCGATCCGACTGGCGCAAGGCGGCCAGATCCAGCTCAAGGACACCGGCGATTCTGCCGCTGCCTGATCGGGCATAGGGAACAAGCCCCATGGCTGACGGGCCGGACAAAGACAGTAAAACAGAAGCCCCCAGTCAAAAGCGCTTCAACGAGGCAGCCGAGAAAGGCAACACGCCCTTCTCGCGCGAAGTGCCCGTCTTCGCCTCGACTCTCGCGATCTACATCTACCTGCTGTTCTACCTGCCGTCGGGCGTCGCGCACCTTTGGGAGACACTGCGCGACCTGTTCGAGAAACCGGACCAGTGGCGGTTCGAGAACGGACAGGACATCGTGGCGCTGTTCATCCGCCTCGGCTGGGAGTCGAGTGCGGTCCTGCTGCCGGCATTCGTGCTGATGGCATCCTTCGGCATCGGGGCGTCTATCTTCCAGAACCTTCCGACGCCGATATTGGAACGGGTCTCGCCGAAAATCTCGCGCCTCAGCATCATCGCAGGTTTCAATCGCATCTTCGGCGTGCCCGGCTTTGTCGAATTCGGAAAGTCTCTGTTCAAGGTTCTCGTCGTCGGCACGATCATCACGCTGTCGCTACGCAGCGAGTTCATCTCTTCGATCGATGCGATGTATGCGGATCCGAACTTCCTGCTCAGCCGGCTGACGGCGGACATCAAGGTGATCCTCATCATCATCCTGTTCGCCACGGCGCTGATCGGCATCGTCGACTATTTCTGGACGCAGCACCAGTGGTTCACCGACCTCAAGATGACCAAGGAGGAAGTGAAGGAAGAGCGCAAGCAGATGGATGGCGATCCCATCATGAAGCAGCGCCAGCGTTCGTTCGCACGCGACCTGGCGCGCAAGCGAATGATCGCCGCGGTGCCGCGCGCGACACTCATCATCGCCAACCCGACCCACTACGCGGTTGCCTTGCGCTATGTGCGCGAGGAAGACGCCGCGCCCATCGTTCTCGCCAAGGGCACCGACCTGATCGCGCTCAAGATCCGTTCGGTCGCCGAGGCACATGGCATTCCGGTCTTCGAAGACCCGCCCCTCGCCCGCTCAATGTTTGCGCAAGTCTCGGTGGATAGTGTCATTCCGCCGGTGTTTTACAAGGCGATCGCTGAACTGATCCAGCGCATCTACTCTTCGAAGAACAAATCCAGACGGGCGAGCCTGAATTGATGAGAAAGACTGCGCATTCCGACGAGCGCGAAAAAATCGTCGCCGAGGCCCTGTCGCCCGTGGCGACCGAGCTCAGGCTGATCGACGCGGCAGACCTCGTGTCGCTCCTGCGCTACGAGCGATGGGGAAACATCTCCGACCTTGTCACATCGGCGGCGGAACTCTACTTCCTGCCGGGTACCGTGCGGCTGGGCGCCGGAGGCGAATACCGTCTCGACTGGGACCGGAAACCGGAAATCATGCTGGATCTCGAGCTCAAGCCCGATGGCGTGACGATCTATGCCAAGCTTTCGCTGGCCGATGTCCAGGCAGGCGTCGAGATCGACCACATCACCTTCCACAGCCCGTCGACCGATGCCGATTCCGATACGGCGTTCCTTGCGCAATCGCTGTCGAATGCGCGTTTCGTCGTCGAGGCACGGCCCCAGCGCCGCAGCTACTGACGGACAGGCGTCAGGCGATGTAGCCAAGGCGTATTGCCTTGGCGATCGCCTGGATGCGGTTCACCGAGTCGAGCTTCATCGTCGCCGAAGCGAGGTAGGAATTGACCGTGTGCACCGACAGCCTGAGCTTCTCGGCCACCTCTTCGCTGACGAGACCATCGCCGGCAAGTTGCAGACAGGCGATCTCGCGGCCGCTCAAGACATCGTCCGGCGCCGATCTTCGTTCATCGAGGACGAGCAGGTCCATCATCAACTGGTGGCTCCTGTCATGCAGGTCGACCATCGCCTCGCTGGTGAGATCGAGATAGCCAGCCGCGAAGACGATATAGCCGTTGCCCATCCCACCGAGCCGGACCGGGAAGGCAACGCCGCAGATCGGCAGCAGCCTGGCCTTCAGCCGGCGCACGAAAACGGAGAAATCGGCCATTTCCGCCGTCTGGTTTTCCTCGGAACCATTCCACAGCAGCGGCAGCGAAGACGCCTCCAGGTGCTCCAGAAGCGCCTCGCCATGGATGTCGACGATAGAGGACGCGGTGACGGGACTGTCGGCGGCGAAATTCTCGATCATCGCCGAAAGCTTGCGACGGCCCGGAAGCCCGGCATTGGTCATCTTCAGGACCGCGAAGTTCCGCGCCTGGGCGACGCGTTGCATCGCGACCAGCCTCGGGAAGAAATCCGCGCGGCTTGCCTGCCGCCCAGAGCGCTTGCCGCCTTCCCCCTTGCCCCTGCCATCCTTCATCGCCGACCCGCCTCTATACGAGATTGTTTCGCACGGCATAGGCAATCGCCTCGGATCGCGTCCGGGTCGCGGTCTTGCGCATGACGCTCGTGATGTAGTTGTTGATCGTGTTCTTCGAGATTCCAATGATCGTCGCGATCTCGTCACTGGTCTTGCCTTCGGCGATCCAGTAGAGGCATTCGAGCTCGCGATCCGTCAGTTCAAGCTCGCGCCCGCTCTTGACCTGCTCGTTAAAGAGCAGGCTGGCCAGATAGCTCGCATGCACGCCGACGGCACGAAGACCCTGTTGGGAAAGGATGACATCGACAGGGCACAGCAGGGTCAGGTTGTAGCGGATGCGGCCGACATTGAAGGCGATGGAGCAATATTGCTTGCTCGCGCCCCGGGGCAGCCCTGACGCCTCCGTCAGCATCGAAAACTGCGGCTGCAAAACGGACAGGCATTTGTCGAGCTCGGTCGAGCGCGCGGCGTCCGCGAGCTGCGGCAGGCTCTTGCGCACCAGATCATAGGGCCAGTCCGACGCTATGACGTTGTCCAGTTGGGTGCCGGAATTAGTATCCTGGCGGAGCAGCAGGAATCCCGTGGCCCCGACATAGTCCGCGAGTGCGGCGAGGCCCTGCGAGATGTCCGACGATTCAATCGCGCCCGCCAGGCTTGCCATCAGGCTATCGTAGGTCATCCGCCTCTGCTCCCGCGCAGACAGAGGTTCGGCGATCTCGTCTTCCCGCAATTCGCTTTGCTTGTTTCTGAACACCTCGCCCACCGCATCGCTGACCAGAGAAACACCAACGTCCTCCAGGAGCGCCGGGCAGGTCGTCTGCCGTGGCGCGTCAATCGTTGAAAATTCGCATTGATGAACCGAGATCCGTAAGATCCCCTACATCCGCCATGGCAACCCGCATCCTCGTTCACGAATCACCCTCCTAAAGGTGTTCTGATTCGGCACGGAGTTCAACGAAATATTGAGAATTCGTGAGCGATCGCAGAATTGGTCAACATCTGAATTCTCTACCATGAGATTTCACAGGACCGCGACAGTCCGGGACCGAAACGGGCGAATGTAGAAAGGCGGCCATCAGGCCGCCTTGTCATTCGATGCCCACTTGCGGAGGATCTTGGCCGCACGTTCTTCGGAGAGATCCACCATCCGCGCAAGGCGCCGCTCTGGGCCTTCCTTGACGCGCTTGGAAATGCTGTTGCTTTCGTCATCGGCAGTGAGGAGATCCTCGGTCGAGTCGAATCCGAAGTCCGCCCCGAAGCCCTCCATGAGGGTGGACCCGGGTCCGCCAACGCTCGGCGGGGAGAAGTCGGGCAGTTCGAGGCCGGCCGTCTCGCCCAGCGGCACCACCCCTGAATTGTCGCCGATCCGGGCTGCCGCCAGTTCCGGTCCGCCAATGGCGCGGATGAGCGGGCGGAAACCGAGCCAGACGATGAGGAAGGCGACGACAACGAAGGCGACGGCATTCATCATGCTGCCCATGTTGCGCATGAAGATATCCATGAAGCCATCGCCGGCGGGCGCTTCCGACAGAAGCTGGTTCTCGAGGAAGTCGATCGCCGTAACGTTGACCGTATCGCCGCGCTCGGCGTCCAGCCCCACTGCGGAAGACACAAGCTTCTGCATCTCGCTGACGATGGAGTCGTATTTGGCCTGGTCGAACGGTTCGCCGGCGAGCTTGGCGATGCGACCGCGATTGACGACCACGGCGATGGACAGTTTGTCGACCGTATAGCCGTTGCGCACGGTGGCGACCGTCTTCTGATTGATTTCGAAGTTGGTCTGCTCTTCCTTCTTGTCGTTCTGGTCGGACGACTTGGGACCGGTAGAGGTGGAGTCGTTGCCCTGGGGAACATTCTGCTCCACGGTCGCAGCTTCGTCGGCGCTGACCTGCTCGGACTTCTGGGCCTCCTTGGTCACGCGCGTCGAGCGCTCGACCTTGGATTCCGGATCGTAGATGGTTTCCTGGATCTGCTGTGCGTCGGTATTGAGCTTCGCGGTCACCGATGCCCGGAAATTGTCCATGCCGAGGAAGGGCGCGAGCGCCTTGTCGATATTGTTCTCGAGTTCCAACTGAACGCTCTGCGCAATGTTGAGCGCGCGGTTCATCGTGGAGTTGGCCGGATCGTCGCCCGACGCCAGCAACTGGCCGGCAGAGTCGAGGATCGTGACGTCATCGATCGAGAGGCCGGGAACCGCCGATGCAACGAGATGGCGGATCGAGGCGGCGGCCTTGCGGCCGGCCACCTGGGACGCGCGGATCATCACCGAAGCCGTCGGTTTCTGCTCGGCCTGGCGGAAAGAGCCTCTGTCGGCCATCACGATATGGACGCGGGCGGCCGTCACCCCGTCGATCGCCTGGATGGAGCGGCCGATCTCGCCTTCCAGCGCCCTGACGCGCGTTACTTCCTGCATGAAGGATGTCAGGCCGAGCGAGCCGACCTTGTCGAAGAGCTCATAGCCGGCATTGTTGGAACTGGGCAGTCCGCGCTCGGCGAGATAGAGCCGTGCCTTGCTGGTCATTCCGACCGGCACCATGATGGAACTGCCGTCGCCACCGACCTGGAAGTCGATTCCGCTCTCGGAAAGAGCAATGCTCACCTGGTTGAGATCGGTCGTCTCCAGGCCGACATAGAGTGTCTCATAGCCCGGCTTGTTGACGTAGTAGGTGCCGAAGAGGACCATCGCGATCATGGCGATACCGACGGCACCGAGAGCCAAAAGGCGTCCCGGACCAAAGCTGGCCAGATTCTTGAGGATTGCCGTTAGCTGATTCAACAGATTCATTCTGTTCCCGCGCGTTTGCAGAGTCGTGCCGAGAGATCATTTCTCGACCTGAGGCTAGGCTCTCAAACTTGCGCGAGGGTTTTCACGGCGTCACGGGATGATGCGCCAGTCGGGTTCGTCAGGGACAGCGGCCTGCTCGGTCAGAACAGGTCGAAGTCTCCGGCGGCGCGGGTGATCGGCTGCGAGTGGCCGTGGCGCATGCTGCCGCCCGATAGCGCCTTCTGCATGTCGGCGAGTTTCACCAGGTTCAGCGCGGTGGCGACATCGACCAGGAATTCCTCGGGAACGCTGGCTGCGATCGTGTCGATGAACTCGGCCAGACCGCGGGCCTTCTGCACGGCCAGATCGATGCCCTGCATCACCATCAGCCGCTCGGCTGCGCCGAGTGGCGCATCCTGGCCGCTGGGGATGGCAGGCTCTATCCGCTCAATGAGATAGGCGACGTCGTGGAGTTCGGCCACGATCCGCATCAGGATGTCGGGGAGCGCCTCTTCATGAGGAGCCATTTTTGACGCAAAACTCGACTGCATACACGACACCTGGTGTTAGAAGAATTCGATGGAACTCTCGACGGGCTTGGGCGCGGCGACTGGGCGGGTTTCCTGCTGGACCGTGCGCTGCGTTTCCGCGCCAGTCAGGGCATATTGGCGGGCACGGCCAGAGACCGGCCAGAATTCGAGCTTGCGGCCTGCATCGCCACCCGTCGAGGAACCGACGAGCTGGATGCCTTCGTCGCGCAAAAAGCGGGTCGCGAAGTCGGCATTCTGCTGACCGACATTGGAGAAGGACGCGATCGTCTTCGCTCCACCGAAAATCTTCGCCTCCAGGCGGTCGCGCCGGGCGCCCTGCTTGAGAAGGCCGTTGATGAGCAGTTCCATCAGATGCACGCCATAGCGGGACATGTCTCCACCCTGCGCCAAGGCATCGACCGAGCCCGGCAACAGAAAGTGGTTCATCCCCCCGACACCGGCTACCGGGTCACGCAGACATGCGGCCACGCAGGAGCCCAGGACTGTCGAGAGGACGACGGCGGGGTCGTTGGAGACCTTCCACTCGCCCTGTATGACGTGCATGCGTCTGAAACCATCAACATTCATTTCAGCGGTCCGAAAACGGCTTCGATAGCGGCCTTCATCTTCTCGATGGTGAACGGCTTGGCGAGGACGTTGTTGGCTCCCATCTGCGCCGCCTTCTGAACCAGCGCCCGGTCACCCTGCGCGGTCAGGATGATGAAGGCCGCCTTCTTGGTGGCGGGGTTGGCACGGACATTCTGCAGGAAGCCGAGACCATCCATCTTCGGCATGTTGAAGTCCGAGATCACCAGGTGATGCGGCTGCTGGGCCATGATCTGCGAACCCTGCAGGCCATCGCCGGCGGCTGTGATCTGCTTGAAGCCGAGTTGCGTCAGGGCGTCACTCAAGAGAAGCCGGCTGGTGACCTGATCGTCGACGATCAGAACCTTGATTTTTTCAGCTATGGACATTTAGTCGCTCCCTTCTTTTCGGGCGGCTGTTAATTTCAATATTTCTTCCCCGATACCGTTCAGCGGTAACTGCGTTTCCACACCGCCCAGTTCATAGGCGACTCGGGGCATTCCATAGACAACGCAGGTTCTCTCGTTCTGCCCGATGGTCCGGGCCCCTGCGTGCCGCATTTTCAGAAGGCCAGACGCTCCATCGCGCCCCATGCCCGTCAGGATCACGCCAACCGCGTTGCGGCCCGCGAGTTCTGCCACCGAGTCGAACAGGACGTCGACCGAGGGCCGATGGCCGTTGACGGGCGGTTTGTCGATCAACCGGCAACAGGGAGCATGCGCATTGGCAATCGTCAGATGACGGTCGCCGCCCGGCGCCAGGTAGATACGCCCGATCTCCAGCCGTGCGCCGTCAGTTGCCTCATGCACCTGCGGCGCGCACAGCCTATTCAGCCTTTCGGCGAAGCTCTTGGTGAACGTCGCCGGCATATGCTGGGTAATGACCGTTGGAGGGCAATTAACCGGAAAGTTCTTAAGAACCTCTATCAGCGCCTCGACGCCGCCTGTGGACGAACCGATGGCGACGACCTTGCGTCCGACGCGATAGTCGACCTTGGCATTGGCGTTGGCGGCGGGTGCCGCGGACGCGGCCGGCCTGCGCATGTGCTGGTAGCTCGACCCGGATTTCGCCGCCGCCTTGACCTTCTCTACCAGTTCCTGGAACGGGCGGATGTCGCCAGGCTGCGGTTTGCCGACGCAATCGAATGCACCGATCTCGAGGGCTGCGATCGTGGCCTCCGCCCCGCGCTGGGTCAGCGAGGAAACCATGATGACCGGCATGGGGCGCAGCGTCATGATCTTCTCGAGGAATTCGAGGCCGCTCATGTTCGGCATCTCGATGTCGAGGGTCAGGACATCCGGATTGAGTTCCTTGATCTTGGCACGCGCCTCGAGCGCATCGCCGCACTGGCCGATGACATTGACCTCGGGGTCGGAATTCAGGACGGCCGTGATCATGCCACGCATCGTCGGGGAATCATCAACCACGAGGACCCGTGCAGGAGCCATCAGACCTTTCCTCCCGGCTTGCCGTTGTAGCGATAGGTCGTGATGCCGGTGTTGTCGAAGGCGGCCTTGGCGTCGCCCGACACACGCTCGGAGTGACCGATATAGAGATGGCCGCCGACCGGGAGCAGTTCGGCGAAGCGCGACCAGATGCGCATCTGGGTCGGCTCGTCGAAATAGATCACCACGTTGCGGCAGAAAATGACGTCGAACTTGCCCTTGAATGGCCAGGCGGCCATCAGGTTGAGTTCGTTGTAGGTGATCAGCCGCTTCACCTCGTCCGTGACCTGGTGCTTGGGCTTGCCATCGACCGTAACGTCGCGGAAATACTGCTTGCGCATCTGCGGCGTGACGCTCTCGAGCGACGCCGAGTCATAGGCGCCCAGCCGGGCCGCGGCGAGGATCTTCGGATCGATGTCGGTCGCGAGGATCTTGAAATCGTAGTCTGCGATATTCGAGCAGACTCCGAGCGCCGTCAGGGCGATCGAATAGGGCTCCTGGCCGTCGGAACTTGCCGCCGACCAGATACGGGCCCGACCGCCGGACTTGACCCGGCTCACCAGACCCGGCAGGACTTCCGTCCTGAGGTGGTCGAAGTGATGGTTCTCGCGGAAGAAGCGCGTGAAATTGGTGGTGAGGAACGACAGCATTTCGCGTCGCGGGGCGCTGCCGGCGGGCGACGAAACCAGCTGGCAATATTCCCGGAAGTTGCGCAGACCCAGTTGTCGGATATGCTTGGACAGGCGCGAATAGACCAGCGACGCCTTGGATTCGTTGAGGGCGATGCCCGCGTCGGAATAGATCATCGACGCGATCTCGGCGAGATCCTTGCGTGTCAGCGGGAACTCCCCCGCCGCGAGGACCTCGTCTGGATTTCTGCGCTGGTCGATGGCTACGTTCATGTTATGCAGCTTCGCTTTCGGTTTCCGGGAAGAGTGCCTCAAGTTCGACGAGGCAGATCATGCGACCCTCAATGGCCAGGATTCCACGCGCAAACGAGCGCTCGGCATCCGAGGCAATTTCCGGCGTCGGCTGAATGGCTTCATCTGTCACGGTCAGGATGTCGGAGACGGCGTCCACCAGCAGCCCGACGATCCGGTCGCGGACCTGGGCGACGATGATGACGTGGCGTTCGGTGGGTTCGGCAGGCTTCATGCCCAGCCGGAGCGAGAGGTCGACGATCGGCAGGACGGCGCCGCGAAGGTTGATGACACCCTTCACATAGGCCGGCGTGTGCGGCATTGCCGTGGCCTGCGTCCAGCCGCGGATTTCCCGCACCGACATGATGTTCACGGTGAATTCCTGGTCGCCGATGCGGAAGGCGATGAACTCCCGTCCTCCGTGCGAAAGGTTTTTTCCCGGTGTACGACATGATTGCCTATCCAGCCCTTTGCTTCTCTGTATCCATCAACCCGTTGCGGCGAGCGCGCTGTCGGCGCGCAGTGGCTGGCCGCGCGAAGCGCTGCAACGACGGCGTCGACGTCCAGGATGAGCGCCACGCGTCCGTCGCCGAGAATGGTGGCGGCGGCGATGCCCGGCACATGGGTGTAGTTGGCCTCCGAGGCACTTGATGACGACCTGGCGCTGGCCCTGGATGGCATCGACCATCAGGGCGCGCTGGCCGCCGCCTTCCGATTCGACGAGGAGCGCGACGCCCTCGACCGGGTCGGCCTGGCGTGCGGACGGAAGTTGAGGACGCGGCCGACGTCGACCAGCGGGCAGAAGGAGTTGCGGATCGCGAAATCAGCCGCTGGTTGGCGCCGAAGGAGTGGATGTGCCGCCGCCTCCGGCTGCAGGGTCTCGACGATGGCCGTCAAGCGGGACGACCAGGGTCTGGCCGGCCACGGTCACCACCATGCCGTCGAGGACGGCAAGCGTGAGCGGCAGGCTCATGGTGAAAGTCGAGCCAAGGCCGGGGCGGGAAGGAGATCGATGATGCGGCCGCCGAGCGCCTGGATCGAACGCTTGACGACGTCCATGCCGACGCCGCGGCCCGGACACGTCGGTGATCTTGTCAGCGGTGGAGAACCCTGGCGCGAAGATCAGGTTGTCGATTTCCTCGTCGGAGAGGTTCGCATCGGCGGGAATAAGGTCGTTGTCGATCGCCTTCTGGCGGACGCGCTCGCGGTTGATGCCGGCGCCGTCGTCCGGCCAGCTCGATCAGGATGCGGCCCGAGCGGTGCTTGGCCGACAGGCTTGCACGGTGCCCTCGGCGGGTTCTTGCCGAGCGCGGCTTCGCGTTTTTCGGGCGATTCGATGCCGTGGTCGACCGCAGTTGCGGATCATGTGCGTCAGGGGCTCGGCGAGCTTGTCGATGACGGTCTTGTCGACTTCGGTGTTCTCGCCTTCGGTCACGAGGCGGAACCGACTTGCCGACCATGTCGGCGACTTCGCGGACGATGCGCGACATGCGCTGGAAGACGGGCTTGACCGGCTGGGCACGGATGGCCATGACGCTGAATCCTGGATCTCGCGGGTGAGCTGCTGGAGCTCGTCGAGACCCATGTTGACGGCCAGGCGTGCCGCTCTGCGTCGTTTTCGATGACGCTCTGGGCACAGCATGGCCTGGTTGATGACGAGCTCGCCGACGAGGTTGATCAGGCGGTCGACGCGGTCGAGGTCGACGCGGATGGTCGGGCCGGCGCTTGCATTGGCCGCGGCATCGGCACTCGGCCTGCGCTGCGGCCGGCGCTGCCGGAGCCTCACTGCTTCTCGGCGCGGGCGGCAGGCTTCGCGGACGGCTGGCTGGGTGCGAGTTCCTGCGGCGCTGCGACGGCAGCCATCGACGGCATGCGGCAACCGGCAGGGCTCTTCCGCCGCCGGCTGGTCACGACGGCCGGTTCCCCTTCCGCATCACCGTCGAGCAGCCGACAGGTCGAACGGAACCGGGCTGCATCGGCAGTTCCTCGTTCTTCGCCTCCGCGGCAGATCTCCTGGAATCATCCAGGCGCGTGATCTCGAGCTCGCAATCCCATTCGGCGAATTCGAAGACGCTGGCGGATACGCGTCCTCGCCCTTGTCGGTCGAGATCCGAGACCGTCCAGGAGAAATAGGCACGCTTCGGGCTCGAGCTTGTCGAGCGAGGGCAGGGTCCGACAGGTCGCAATGGACGCTCATGTCGCCGATGCGGCGCGAGATCGCGCAGGAGACAGGGCGGCGTCGTTGCCCTTGGAATAGAGTTCCGATGCGTGCGGCTTGAAGGTTCACCTGGAAGGACGGACGTCGCCATTGCAACGGCGTCGTTCCTCATCGGCACCGAAGTCCGATCGAAGGAGAACGGGATCGGCTGGAAGCCGCTGTCATCCGTCGGCGCCGGCTTGGGCGGCTTCCGCAACGGCGATCCGGAGCGGGCTTGGCGACGGGAGCCGGCGCGGCCTAGGGGGCCGGCGCGGCATGGCCGCGGCCGATGCTTTCGCCGTTGGCGAGGGCCTCGAGATCGCGTGACGAGGCCACGGTGCTGCGGCCTTCGGGTCGATCGACTGCCGCCGTCGCGAGCGGCAATGGTGAGGTCGGCGAGCACGTCGGCGGAACGCAGCATGACCTTCAGGACGTCCGGTGACCAGGGTCGAGCTTGTTGGAGCGGACGCAGTCGAGGGTCGTCTCGAACACGTGGGCGAAGGCGACGAGGTCGTCGAGGCCGAACGCGCCTGCGCCTCCCTTGATGGAATGAACGGCCCGGAACACGGCATTGACGGTTTCGGAGTCGGTCTCCCCGTCATTCATCTTGAGCAGACCGGATTCCAGTTCCGCGAGCTGTTCCTCGCATTCCTGGAAAAAGATCTCTTTGATTTCGTTCATATCCATAGGAGCAACTTCCCGGTTAGACGGTTAGGCGGTCACGCGTTCGATGGCGTCGATAAGCTTGGTCGGATCGAACGGCTTGACGATCCAGCCGGTCGCGCCAGCCTGGCGGGCGCGGTTCTTCTTCTCGGCGTCGCTTTCGGTCGTCAGCACGAGGATCGGGATCGCTCGATACTTGTCGTTGCGGCGCACGCCCTCGATGAAGCCGAATCCATCGAGACGTGGCATGTTGATATCCGTCACGATGACGTCGGGATTGCACTGCTCGAGCACCTCGAGCCCCTCGACACCGTCTTCGGCCTGGATCGTTTCGAAACCCGCATTGTTGAGGGTAACGAGAAGCATGTTCCGGATCGTCCGGGAGTCATCGACAGTCAGAACTTTTTTCTTCATGAATTGCTCTCCTTTGCGAGCATGTGATCGTAATTCACACCTGAAAGCTGCATGGTCTTCGTCAATGCATCCGACATCTGCGAAAATGTCAGGCTGTGATTGTCTTCTTCCCAGGTTTTGGAGGCCGACATGAGAACCTGGATGCAGAGAGCGCCGGCGCGTTCGACCCCGGACGCATCGATCACCAGATCGCTGCCGCGCGCGGCGAGGAGCTTGCCTTGCAGGCTACCCGCCGCATTGAGGTCGAGCACGGTATCCAGGCTGAGTGTCTTGGCAGCTGCTGCCTTGCCCTTCATGGTCATGTTCCCTTGTTGAAATATCCCGCGAATGCGGATGCGTTGCGGACGCTGCATCGGCGGCTGTGGTCGAGCACAATCTGCGCGCCCTGCCAGCGGATGGTGTCTCTCGGTTCAATTTCGTGGGTGAGTCGCTTTGCCTTCATTGCTGCGCCCTCCCGCCTGCCAGCAGACGCATGGGCTCGGCAAATGCACCGTCGAAGACATCGTCATCGCCCGGGGTCGTTTCCGCGACCACGACCGGCCCGGCGGCGACCGGCGCCGAATGGTCGCGGCGCCTCTCCAGCCGGAACGCCCGGATCGTCTTGCCAAGTTCGAGGATGACCGTCTTCAGATCTCCCGACATCGCGCGGGTCTCGACAGCCGTTCGCTCCAAGCCGTCAAGCTCGGCGCAACAGGACGAGATGCCGGTTGCTACCTGGCCGATGCCCGCCGCCGTCTCCGCGGTGTCGGAGACGATGGTCGCGATCATTTCGTTGATGGCGGACACCTGCCCGACGATACCGTCGATCGCCTGCTGCGTCTTGGCGACCGTCTGGACGCCGCCGTCGACCTGCGACTTGGTGGTGGTGACAAGTTGCTTGATTTCGCGCGCGGCCTCTGCCGAGCGCTGCGCCAGAGCGCGGACTTCCTGGGCCACGACCGCGAAGCCGCGACCGGATTCACCGGCGCGCGCGGCCTCGATGCCGGCATTGAGCGCAAGAAGGTTGGTCTGGAAGGCAATGTCGTCGATCACGCCGATGATCTGCCCGATGCGCTCGGCGGACTGCTCGATATCCGACATGGCAGCGATGGCCTCGCCGACGACATCGCCGCTTGCCTGTGCGGCATGACGGGCCTTGCCGACTGCGATTTCCGCAGCCCGGGCACCTTCGGCGCTCCGTCTGGCCCTAGTGTCGATATCGACAAGGCCCGAAGCGGTGGCGCGTGTATCTCTTGCGGCCTTCGATGCACCATCCGCCAGTGCGGCGGCGGAAAGTGCGATGCGGCCGGTATGGTGCTCCGCCATGCCGACCTGCTCGCCCGCGCCTGAAAACGTTGCGCGCAATGTCGCGATCGCCTCGTCGAGGACGGCAAAGACATCCGTGCAGCCTTCGGGCACATCATCGACGCCATGGCCCGAGAGGTCATGGTCCGCAAGGCGCGCGGAAAGCGCGGAAATGCAGCGCCTGAATTCCTCGACATGGCTGGCGCGGAGGCTGGCAAGGGCCTGCTGCTGGCTGAGGCGCAGGGCGTTGAAGCGAAGCGACATGGCAATCTCGAGATCGACCAGCGCGGTGCGCAATACGGCGGTCACCAGTCCCGCAAGCTGCGCGCGCCGGGCGGCGGCGTTGCGGAACACGGATCTGGGCCAGAACTCATCGATGAGGCCGGAAAGGAAGTGCTCGAGAATGACCGCATGGCCGGCAATGTGCCAGCGCGGATCGAGGCCCATCCGGCGTTCGGCGTCCGCGAGAACCTTGACGCGCTCGGCATAGAGAGCATCGAAACGCGCGTCGGTCAGCACTTCCCAGTGCGACCGGGTCAAGTCGTGCAGCCGCTCCAGCTGCGAGTCGCTCTCGAAGCTGCGCGCGGCATCCGGATCGGTCTGAAGGCGATGGACGAGGTCCCGCAGGGCTGTCTTGAGATGAGGCAGGAGAAGGTTGCGATGTTCCCGAACGAGCGAGGCCGTTTCGACTTCGAGACCGGCAAAGCGCAGTCGGCCGCCAAGGCCCCCGCCTTCGCGCCGGTCACGTCCCGCCGATTTTGGTCCCTCTACCAAGCCCTTGACCCCACTTACGCAACTTCGCCGACACGCGGCGCCTGGCGCCGCAACGACCCGACACCCGCTCTCGCGCGCTGGGCGACAGAAGAGCCTGACCGGGATGGCCATCATTTTGAGAAATCCGGGTTCGACCGGGACGACGATGCGGCATCATGCCTGGGGACGCTTCTGTACCCCTCTTCGGCGTGACCTTAATCTTTATGGTTAATTCCTTGCCTGAAGGTTAACGTCGAGTGGAAAGCAATGGTAAGCGAACAATAAATCTTAGTATAAGAATTCATTAGGTTTTTCGCAGTCGTACCGGGAGTTGCAGAGACCGGCGATCTCAAGTCCCGCACAAGCTTTGAAATATAGGGTCGACGTTCGACAAAGCTGACGATGACGTCACCTGAGGTAGAGACATGATTGTTCTCGGATTGAGCGCGAGCCTGCTCGTCGCGACCACACTTGCCGCCATGCTGATGCTGCTCGGCATCGACATGTCCCGCCAGGGTGCCAGCCAGCGGCTGTTCTGATTTTGCGACATTTGCGCAACGCGTGATCCTGCGCGCGCCCGCCAGGCTTGCCGCCGCGCCATGACAGCGGCTAGGCTTCGCACCAGCCATTTGCCATCGGTATCAAGAGTGCTGTCAGAACCATGAGCGTTTCGTCTGTCAAGGCATTCTTCGCCTACCACGCCCCCGATCTCCAGGTCATCGAACTCGACGTCAGCACGGCCACGGTGGAACTCGCCGCCCGTGGCCATGGCGTGGCCCCTGAACAGATCGCCAAGACACTGGCGATCCGCGTCGGCGAGGACACTATCCTGCTGGCGACCAAGGGGACGGCGCGGCTCGACAACAGAAAGTTCAAGGCGCGTTTCGCGACCAAGCCCCGCATGCTGCCGCTCGATCAGGTGGAAAGCGAGACCGGCCATCCGGTCGGCGGCGTTTGTCCGTTCGGACTGGCCAAGCCGCTGACCGTCTATTGCGACATTTCCCTTCGTGCCTATGATGAGGTCGTACCGGCAGCGGGCGGCGTGAATGCCGCCGTCAGGATTTCCCCGGCGCGGCTTGCCAAACTCACCAACGCGGAGTGGATCGATGTCTGCGAATGATGCAGTGCTCACAGGCGCACAGTGCCGGGCGGCGCGCGCACTGACGGATGTGACGCGCGAGATGCTGGCAGAGAGGGCGGGGGTCGATGGAGGAACAATCCGGGATTTCGAGCGTAAGTTGTCCGAGCCGGACGATCGGGTGCGGGCCGGCCTGCGGGTAGCGCTGGAGGGTTTCGGCGCTCTTTTCCTGTCGGATGACCATGGCGGCGGGCGCGGCGTCCGCTTGAAATTCAGCGCCAACGAGGCGGCGCGGATCGACAATCTGGAGAACGAGGGCGGCCCCGCCGGCGAAGACGACGTGGCCGGCTAACGGCCTCTGCGAAAGTCAGGTCAGGCCAGGTCGGGCTGGACCGGGCGCGGGATGCGGCTTTCCGGATCGATCCTGAGGCGGTCTTCCGGGGCGACTTCATCCTGCGGCTCCGGCTTTTCTCCGTCCGGCACGATCGAAAACGGCAGGCCGGTGTTTTCGTCGATCTGCATGTCGTGCGGGTTGCCGCGCACCGGTTCGTCGCGACGGCCTGCACCTTGACTCTGGTCAGATGCAGCGGGGTCAGTCGAATGGGAGTCGGTCGGGTGGGCCATTCTCACCTCCTTGAAAAGATGGCGGGCTTCCGCCCGCCGCTGCTTCAGTTTCAATGCGTCAGTGGCGATGCTCAGTGAAATGAACCGCCATCGGCTTCCTCGATGGCATCCTTGCCATTGACGGAAAGCTTTACCCGATCGCCGTCGATACCCACGACGTTCGACAGGCTGACGAAATGGTGGTGATCCTGATGACCAGGGTCATTTTCGCTGCGGGTCAGCTTGATGCGATCACCTTCGATGCGATCGACGGTGCCGACGTGGTGACCATCGGCGCCAATGACTTCGGCATGTTCGCGGATGTCTGATGCATTGATCATTGCGTGTCTCCTTTTACGACCCATTAACGCCGAAGTCGGGAAAAGGATGCACAATCCAAGCGCCAGGGTATTCGGTCCACTCGAGGAGATTGCCTTTTGCCAGAAACTACGGGGCATGGTTAAGGAAGTTCAACCCGGCGCCCGCACCTCCAAGCGATTGTAACTACGAGATTTATTACCGATATTCAGTCACATTTGCGCAGCAGGAAGCCAGGCCTGGCCGGGAACGTCGGCGCCTGGCCCATGTACACACACCCGGTTCAAAATATTTTAAGTTCCGGATAACTAGAGTGCCGGCAAGTTTCTCACTGGGCTGCCAAATTATGTATAGCGTCCTTACCTGCCTTACCCAAGAACACAATCCGTGGCTGGTGCTGCTGGCCGGCAGCATCTGCCTGCTGGCGAGCCATGTGGCGGTGCTCCTTGTCCAGCGCGGCCGCCTGACGCAGGGGCCCGCGCGCTGGATCTGGCTCGGTGTTGCCGGCGCTTCCGGCGGGTTTGGCATCTGGTCGACGCATTTCATCGCCATGCTGGCCTATGATCCCGGCGTCGTCATCGGCTATCAGGTGCAACTCAGCCTGATCTCGCTTGCCATGGCGATGGTTGCTACCTTCGCAGCCGTCTCGAGCGCCGTCTTCCTCAGCGGCGCGTCGGCATTTCTCGCTGGCGGGCTGCTCTTCGCCGCCGGCGTCGCGTCGATGCACTATACCGGCATGATGGCGATCGAAATTCCCGGAAAGATCACGTGGAGCGCGGGGCATATCGTGGCCTCGATCCTGATCGGCGCCGCCTTCTCCGCACTGGCCTACCGGCTTGCGCTCCATGAGAAATCGAACTTCGCCCGCAGATATGTCGCAACACTGATGCTGACGCTGTCGGTGGTGTCGCTCCACTTCACGGCGATGGGCGGCATGACGGTGCATTCGTCAGGCCTGGCAATGGATCCTGACACGCTGCTCTCGCCGTCGTTGATGGTCGTCGCCATCGCCACCATATCGCTCTCGCTGCTCACCTGCGGACTGACCGCCGCGTTCTTTGCAGTACAATCGGAACGGCGCGTCGCCGCCAGCGAAGCAGATTTCAAGCGGCTCGTGCAGGGTGTCACCGACTACGCCATCTACATGCTCGATCTCGATGGCAGGGTGGCGAACTGGAATGCCGGCGCGCAGCGCGCCAAGGGCTATACCGCCGACGAAATCGTCGGCAGCGATTTCGCGACGTTCTATTCACCGGAAGACCGTGCCAACGGACTGCCGCAGCGCGCATTGGCGCGCGCGCGCAACGAAGGCAAGTTCGAAGCCGAGGGCTGGCGCTACCGCAAAGACGGCACGTCCTTCTGGGCGCATGTTGTGATCGACCCGATCTACGACGATGCCGGCGCGCTGATCGGCTATGCCAAGATCACCAAGGACAAGACTTCGCAGAAGGCGGATGCAGACCGGATTGCCCTGGTCACGAGAAACCTGGACATTGCGCTTGAGAATATGTCGCAGGGCATCTGCCTCTTCGACAGGGACGAGAAGCTCCTGCTCGCGAACCGCAACTACGGTGCGATCTTCGGTTTCCCAGATGGCTTTGCCGGCGAGGGCCGCTCCTATCGGGACCTGATCGAGGCGGGGTATGTCGCGCGCATGTCCGATCGTGAAACCGCCCTGGCTCGCGCCCGGGAGCACTACGAACGCGCCATGAAAATCATCCGCTCGGGTGCGGGCTCGAACATCCAGAAGCTGTCGGACGGTCGATCGGTTCAGGCGACGTACAATGCCACGTCGGATGGGGGCTGGGTCGTGACTGTCGAGGACATCACCCAGCGCCTCGTCTCCGAGGAAAAGATCGCCTACATGGCCCGCCACGACGCACTGACCGGGCTTCCCAATCGCGCCGTGTTCAACGAGACGCTGCAACAGGAGATCACCCTGGCCGAGCGCTCCGGTGAGAGGGTGGCTGTGGTCGGCATCGATCTCGACAAGTTCAAGGAGATCAACGACCAGCACGGTCACGCCGCCGGCGACCAGGTGCTGGTCGAACTGACCCGGCTGATGCAGGACACCCTGCAGACGGGCGAATTCGTGGCCCGCTTCGGTGGCGACGAATTCGCGGCGATCAAGCGGTTCAACGAAATCGCCGACGTCCATGATTTCGTGGAACGGCTGGAGCGCCGGCTTGTGGGGGAGATCTCGATCGATTCCTTCGAGGTAAAGACCGGCGCCAGCCTCGGGGTCGCGATATATCCGCAGGACGCACGTGACGCGGACCTGCTGCTTGCCAATGCGGACCTCGCCATGTACCGCGCGAAGGACTCCCTGCGCACACGCGTCTGCTTCTACGAAGGCGCGATGGACGAGGCGGCGCGTGAACGGCGCAGCCTGGCCCAGGATCTCTGGGCCGCCATCGAACACGATCAGTTCCACCTGCACTACCAGGTGCAGAAGTCGGTCGCGACCGGCAAGACCACGGGCTACGAGGTTCTGCTGCGCTGGAACCACCCGACGCGCGGCAACGTGCCGCCGATGGATTTCATCACGCTCGCCGAGGACTGCGGCGCCATCCTTCCGATTGGGGAATGGGTGCTGCGCGAAGCCTGCCGCATCGCCGCAACCTGGGACGAGCCGCACAAGATCGCGGTCAATCTCTCGCCGGTGCAGCTTGGCCATCAGGACATGGCGGCCATCGTCCGCGAAGTGCTGCTGGAAACCGGGCTCAATCCTCGTCGCCTGGAAATCGAGATCACCGAAAGCTCGATCATCACCGACAAGGAGCGTGCGCTGCATACGCTGCGACAGATCAAGGCGCTGGGCGTCTCGATCGCGATCGACGATTTCGGCACCGGCTATTCGTCGCTGGAGACGCTGCGCGCCTTTCCGTTCGACAAGATCAAGCTCGACAGGAGCTTCATGAACGAAGTGGAAACCAGCCAGCAGGCGAAGGCGATCGTGCGGGCGATCCTGGCGCTGGGCCAGAGCCTGGACGTGCCGGTCCTCGCGGAGGGCGTCGAGACCAGCGACCAGCTCGAAATCCTGCAGAAGGAAGGCTGCAACGAGGCTCAGGGCTACCTGCTCGGACGCCCCAAATCAAATGCAGATCTCGATCATGACAGACGGACTGCCGAAGCAGCCTAAGACGAGCACAACGTCAGCCGGTCGCAGTCTCGGGCTGCCCGGCAAGAATCGAGAAGGCGGCGGCATAGGCCGCCCGCATCGCAAGGCTCTTGGTTTCCCCCTCGTCGAGGTCCGGCGCAAGCCGCTTGAGAACGATGCCGCTGATCAGCTTGGCCTGCTTGCGGTGGATTGGCTGGGCGCGAAGCTTCGCATCATGGTAGCTGCGCTGGAGATCCGCGCTCTGCCAGGCCGGATCGGCCAGAACCGCGCTCACGGCCTCGGTGGCGGCCCTCGTTGCCGATTTGAAGGCCGCGGGCGGAATAGGGACGGGCTTGGCCTCGGGTTGCGGCTCGGACTTCGGCACCGCCTTGGAGCCCGGCTTGGCTCGTGTGGCGGGCGCCAGCAAGGGCTTGGCCATCACGACTTCCCTCACACCCTGCTTGCGGCTCGAAACCTTGGGCAGGACGAAGGGTTCCCGCTGCGCCGCGGGCGGCTTCTGCGCAGGTTCCGTTGACTTACCCGCAGGCTGCTCGGCGTCCGTCGACGGCGCCTTGAACTTGAGCGATATGATCGGTCGTCCGGTCTTCCGGTCCATCAGGATCCCGCCTGGGCGTCATTCATTGTAAACACAGTAGCACTCCATCACGTGAGTTGAGTGACGTGTCAACTGCCAAGCTGCGTTTGCCGGATAACGTTCGCATGATTTCGCCGTGCGGATGCCCATTGCACAAAACGCAGGCAGGTTGCGTGGCCTGCGCGGGCAATTGTCCCGGCGCCCGGTCACATCTCCCGGTCATCCTCAAGAATGCGCCAGGAGGCACCATCGAGGTCGTCGTACTGGCCCGACTTGAGCGACCAGAGGAAGGCTGCCAGCCCCAGGCCGCCGAGACCGAGCGCGATCGGGATGAGAAAGATCAGGACATTCATGCCGGGCGAGCCTCCATTTCGGATTGTGGCAGGGCGCGGTCTTCGGATTCCGGACCGGCGAGGGCGTTGAGGCGCAGCGAATTGGCAACCACGATCAGCGAAGACGTCGACATCGCGATGGCGGCAAGCAGAGGCGTGGCGTAGCCGAACAGTGCCACGGGCACGGCGATCACGTTGTAGCCGATGGCGAGCGCGAAATTCTCGCGGATCAACGCACCCGCCCGGCGCGAAACCTCGATCGCGGTGGTGACGGCATCAAGCCCTTCGCGCATGAAGACGAAGTCCGCGGCCTGGCGCCCGACTTCGGCAGCGGTGGACGGGGCCATGGACACATGGGCCATGCGCAGTGCCGGCGCATCATTGATGCCGTCGCCGACCATCAGCACCTTCGCTCCATCCCTTCGCATCTGTTCGATCGCCTCCACCTTGGCCATCGGGCTGAGGTCCGAGCGCCAGCCCTGGATGCCGAGGGACCTTGCGAGACGGCGGACCACGCCTTCGCGATCACCCGACAGCACCGTCGATCCGATGCCTGCGCCCGCGAGCGCCGCGATCGTGCTGGCGGCGGCGGGCCTGATCATGTCCTCGAAGCGGAACACGCCTTGTGCCCGACGGTCGAGCGAGAGGACGACTTCCGACTGGCCGGCATTACCACCGTCGCCGGCAGCACCACCCAGAGCGAAGGCGCGGCTTCCGAGGCGCCAGGTGCCCTGCGCAGTCGCAGCCTCAAGGCCGCCACCGGCGATTTCGCTGATGGTATCAAAGACCGCCGGCCTTTCCGCACAGGCCCGAACCAGGGCCAAGGAGAGGGGATGGCGCGAGTGCAACGCGAGGCCCGCCGCGATCCGGAACCTCTCCGGCGTGATATCGTCCGGGTTGACCAGGCGCGCGCGGCCCAGCGTCAGCGTTCCGGTCTTGTCGAAGACGACATCGCTCACGTCGGCGAGCCGCTCCATGGCCGAGCCGTCCTTGACCATGATGCCGCCGCGGAACAGGCGGCCCGCGGCCACGACCTGGACGACGGGCACGGCGAGGCCGAGCGCGCATGGGCAGGTGATCACCAGAACTGCGACCGCCACGAGCAGGGCATGTTTCCAGTCCCCATCGTAGAGGCCCCAGCCGACAAAGGCCATCAGTGCGAGCAGATGGACGACGGGCGAATAGAGCCGTGCGGCCCGGTCCGCAATGCGGCGGTAGCGCGCCTTGCCGCCTTCGGCAGCCTCCATCAAGGCTATGACCTCGGCCAGGAAGGACTGCCTGGCATCGGCCACGGCCTCGACGCTCAGCGAGCCGGTCAGGTTGAGGGTGCCCGCGAGGAGCCGGTCGCCCATCTGCGCCGGCACCGGATTGCTTTCACCGTTGACGATGGACCAATCGATGTCGCTCTGGCCGGACAGAACCACGGCGTCGACGGCCAGTCGTTCACCGGCGGAGACAAGCATGCGGTCGCCCGCGCGGATCTCGTCAACCGGCTTATACTCCCGCTCCGAGTTTGCGCCGATCACGGTGGCGCCACGTGGCGAGAGCCGGGCGAGACCGAGCACGGCCGAGCGCGCACGATCGCGCATCAGGTGATCCAGCGTCCTGCCGATCAGCAGGAAGAACAGCAGCGACGTCGTGGCATCGAACCATGCGTGTTCACCGTGATGGATCGTTTCCCAGAGCGACACGCCGTAGGACAGGATCACAGCAAGCGAGATCGGAACGTCCATGTTGGTCTGGCCGCGACGCAGCGCATTCCAGGCGGATATGAAGAAGAAGCGGCCGGAAAACACCAGTGCCGGTGCCGCGATCATCGCCGATATCCAATGGAAGAGATCACGGGTGGCAGCTTCCGCGCCCGACCAGACCGAAACCGAGAGCAGCATGATGTTGGTGGCGGCGAAGCCCGCCACCGCTACCGCGATGAGCAACTGGTTGCGCAGCGCGTCGCTGGCGTCCGCGAGATCCTGGAAAAGGTGTGCCTGGTAGCCCTGGGAGGCAATTGCTGCGAGATAGCCTTCGGGATCGGGCCGCCGGCCGTCGACCGCGTCCCTGAAGGTGACCGACACGCGCTTGGTCGAAAGATTGACACGCGCGCGCTCCACCTCCGGCAGGGCGGCGAGCGCGCCCTCGATCTTCGTCATGCAGGCGCCGCAATGGACGCCGGGCACGCTGAGATCAAGGGACCGGCGGCCTCCGCCCAAATCCCGCGACGCAAGCCAGAGCTCTTCCGAACTGACGGCATTGTCGACCACAGCCTCGGTGCCGGGGGCGCAGCAACTCATGTCAATGCCCCTCCGAGACGATGCGCTCCGCCTGGTGGAACACGACCTCGCCATCCTTCCATGCCGCCAGGTCGACGATCCACGGGCCGGCCGGCGGGACGCCGGGCGCGGTGAAGAGGTCGCCCTCGCGGATCAGCCGAACCGTAAAATCCTGCTTGTCGCCCACTGGCCGATGAAACGTGGCCTCGACATGCGTGACCCCGGCCACCATTCCGGCGGGACCGTGCAGGCGGTAACCGATCTTGCCGCCTTCCAGACTGATTTCGCCGCGGAAACCTGCGCCGGCCCATTCGCGCGCGCGCGCGGCGTTCTTGTTGAAGTCCTGGCTGGCAACATAGGTGTTCTTTGCCAGCATCCCGCTCCAGCTCGTGCTCGCGAGATAGGCCATGAAGACATTGACGGATATGATCGTGCCGAAAAAGGCGATCATGATCGCCAGCATATGCCAGCCGGTGAAGCCGTTGCTGCGCGTCGCGCTCATTGTTTTTTCTCCGGCACGTTGAAGGTCGCCTGGTACTCTGCGGTTTCACCGCTCAGCGGATAGTCCACCCGAAAAGTGAACGCCTGGGACGATGCTGGCAACTGGTCCTTTGGCACGGTGACGAAAATCTTCATCTTGTGCACCGTGTCCGGTTCGACCTCGACGCCGAACGAGCGGCCCTTGGGGAGCGGATCGGTTGCCAGCGTCATGCTGGCGCCCGGCAGTCCGCTGATGCCCAGCAGGACGTGGCGTGGCTCGGGACGCATGTTGAGGATCTTGATCGTATAGCCGTTGCGGATCGAGCCGCTCGACTCCAGGACATATTGCGGGTTGCGGTCATGCAGCACGTCAAGCTGGAGACGATCGCGCATGGCAAGCCCGACGACCAGGCCGACACCGATCAGGGACCACAGAACGGTATAGAGTATGATGCGCGGCCGGAAGATGATGCGCCAGTCGAAATGGCGGACCTGGTCGAGGAAATGACCATCGGGCTTGCGGATGCGAGCGGGATCGATCGGCGCGGTATTGCCGGCGGTGGCAAGCTCCATGTTGAAGTTGTAGTCCTTGAGAGTCGAGTAGGCGATGAGCCCCTTCTCGCGGCCGACCTTGTCCATCACGCCGTCGCAGGCGTCGATGCAGAGCGCGCAGGTGATGCATTCGAGCTGCAGGCCGTCGCGGATATCGATGCCCATGGGACAGACCGCGACACAGGCGTTGCAGTCGACGCAGTCTCCCACGGTGGCGCCGGCTGCCGCCACCTTCTTGGAATGGCGGGAGCGGGGTTCGCCGCGCCAGTCATTGTAGGTCACCACGAGCGAATTTTCGTCGAGCATTGCGGCCTGGATGCGCGGCCACGGGCACATGTAGGTGCAGACCTGTTCCCGCATCAGGCCGCCGAAGACATAGGTCGTCGCGGTCAGGACCGCCACGGTGATATAGGCGACCGGCTCGGCATGCCCGGTGACGAAATCCATGGCCAGCGTCGGCGCATCGGCGAAGTAGAAGATCCAGGCACCGCCGGTCAGGACGCCGATCAGCAGCCAGATCGCGTGCTTTGAAACCCGCTTGCCGATCTTGTTCATCGTCCACGGGCCGGCGTCGAGCTTCATGCGGGCGTTGCGATCGCCCTCGATGGCACGTTCGACCACCAGGTAGAGATCCACCCAAACGGTCTGGGGACAGGTATAGCCGCACCAGGCGCGGCCGACGGCGGTGGTGACGAGGAACAGTCCCAGGCCCGCCATGATCAGAAGCCCGGCGACGAAATAGAATTCCTGCGGCCAGATCTCGATAAAGAAAAAGTAGAAGCGGCGACCGGCAAGATCGATCAGGATCGCCTGGTCGGGCGCATGGGGGCCGCGATCCCAGCGGATCCACGGTGCGAGGTAATAGATGCCGAGCGTGACCAGCATCACCAGCCACTTGAAGCGCCGGAAGTATCCCTCCGCCCGCTTGGGGAAAATCTTCTTGCGCGCCGAGTAGAGCGGCTGTCGCAGGCGCGCGGCATTGACCGGCTCGGCCTCGAGCCGCTCGACATTCTCCGCGCCGTTCTTGAGAGTGTTGTCCTGGATATTCATGGGAAGCCTTCCGGTCTGGCTTTCCTTCTAGGCCGACAGCAGCGCCACTTCCTTGATCTAGCGCAAGTCTGGGCGGGCATTCGCCGGTCGCGCGCTATTGTCGAAGGCCGCGCCTGAGCGATGGGGCCCGCAATCGCAGGCCCCACGCGCGTTGTCACTGGATGACTACTGGCCCCCGCCGAGCGAATGGACGTAGACCGCAAGCTGCTTGATCGCCACGTCGCTCAGGCGTCCGGTCCAGGCGGGCATCACGCCATGGCGCGGCTGACTGATCTGCCGGGTGATCGCGTCCTCGGTGCTCCCCTTCAGCCAGATGGCATCGGCAAGATTTGGCGCGCCGAGCTCGAGGTTGCCCTCGGCCTTCTCGCCATGGCAGGAGGCACAGTTGTCGGCGAAGAGCTGCTTGCCCGGCTCCACCAGAGAAGCGTCCGATGGCGTGTCCGTCAGGCTGACGACATAGGCCGAAACCTGCCTGACCTGAGCCGGCTCCAGCATGTCCTTGAAAGCCGGCATTTCCGACGCACGCGTGTCGGGGTGCTCGCTGCGGATGCCGTACTGGATCGTCTGGTAGATCTGGTCGAGGGTACCGCCCCACAGCCAGTCGTCGTCATTGAGGTTCGGATAGTCCGCGCGGCCCATGGCGCCGGAGCCATGGCAGGTGATGCAGTTCACCTTGAAGGTCGCATCGCCGCCGTTGACCGCAAACTGCAGCAAGTCAGGATCCTTGGGGATCTCGGCCACGGGCGTCGTCGCCATCTTCTCGACGAAGACCTTTTGCGACTCCGCCGCTGCCTTGACACTCTCCGCAAGCTCCTGGCGGCTCGAATAGCCGAGAACACCCTTGGTGGCGCCCTCGATCAGCGGCCAGGCCGGATAGGCGATGGCGTAGCCGATCGACCAGACGATGGTGGCATAGAAGGTCCAGACCCACCAGCGGGGCATGGGGTTGTTCAGTTCCCGGATGCCATCCCACTCATGGCCGGTGGTCTCGACGCCAGACAGTTCATCAATGTGTTTATCGGCCATGTCTCAATCCTCCCGCAGCGGGATTTTCGCAGCTTCTTCGGCGCGCTTCTTCGCGCCGGGCAACAGCAGCATGACGATCGTTCCTACGAAGAAGATCAGCATGGCGAGCATGGCCCAGCTATCGGCGAAGTGGCGCATGGTTTCATACGTGCTCATCGGTCCCTCCTCAGCGGTAGCCGGATGCGTCATTGTAGGTCGAGAAGTCGACGAGCGTGCCGAGCATCTGCAGATAGGCGACGAGCGCATCCATCTCGGTCAGCCGCGACGGGTCTCCGTCGAAGTCCCCGACCTTGGCCTTGGGATAGCGCTCAAGCAGGCCCTCCGTATCCGCATCCGGGTTGGCCTGCGCCTTGAGATCGGCCTCCGCGTTCTCCATCATGGCCTGCGTGTAGGGCACACCAACCAGCTGGTTGGCCCTGAGCGAGCCGCTGGTGGAGAAGCTCCTGATGTCGAGATCCGTGCTCTTGAGAAAAGCGTAGCTCGGCATGATCGATTCCGGAACGACGTCGCGGGGCTCGACGAGATGCTGGACGTGCCACTCGTTGGAGTAGCGGTTGCCGACGCGGGCGAGATCGGGTCCCGTCCGCTTCGAACCCCACTGGAACGGGTGATCGTACATCGACTCCGCCGCGAGGCTGTAATGGCCGTAGCGCTCGACCTCGTCACGGAACGGACGGATCATCTGGCTGTGGCACACATAGCAGCCTTCGCGGATGTAGATGTTGCGGCCCGCCAGTTCGAGCGGGCTGTAAGGCCGCATGCCCTCGACCTTTTCGATCGTGTTCTGGAGATAGAACAGCGGCGCGATTTCGACGATGCCGCCGATCGTGACAACGAGAAGCGAGCCGACCAGAAGAAGCGTCGCGTTCTTCTCGATGATGGCGTGTTTATCAAGAATACCCATGATCGCCTCCTATTCGGCCGGGACCGCGGCGGGGATCGCGCCGGGCAGCGGCGCCTCCCGGCTCTGGCGACCCAGGATGGTCATCGTTACGTTGTAGGCCATGATCAGCGCGCCACCGAGATAGAGGACGCCGGCCAGGATGCGGATCACGTAGTAGGGAATCATGGCCGCGACCGATTCCGCGAAGGAATAGACCAGGAAGCCCTGCTCATTGTATTCGCGCCACATCAGGCCCTGCTGGATGCCAGCAACCCAGAAGGCAGCCGCGTAGATCACGATGCCGATCGTGGCGAGCCAGAAGTGCCAGTTGACGAGCTTCAGCGAGTAGAGCGCCTCGCGGTTCCAGAGCTTGGGCGTGAGGTAGTAGATCGCGCCGAACGTGATCATGCCGACCCAGCCGAGCGCACCCGAATGCACGTGACCAATGGTCCATTCGGTATAATGGCTGAGCGAGTTGACGGCCTTGATCGACATCATCGGGCCTTCGAAAGTCGACATGCCGTAGAAGGCGATGGCGATGACCATCATGCGAATGATCGGATCGGTCCGCACCTTGTCCCAGGCACCCGAGAGCGTCATGAGGCCGTTGATCATGCCGCCCCAGGAGGGCATCCACAGCATGACCGAGAACACCATGCCAAGCGTCTGGGCCCAATCGGGCAAAGCCGTGTAGTGCAGGTGGTGGGGGCCGGCCCAGATATACATGAAGATCAGGGCCCAGAAGTGGATGATCGACAGGCGGTAGGAATAGACCGGGCGGTTGGCCTGCTTGGGCACGAAATAATACATCATGCCGAGGAAGCCCGCCGTCAGGAAGAAGCCGACCGCGTTATGGCCATACCACCACTGGGTCAGCGCGTCCTGCACGCCGGAGAATAGCGAGTATGACTTCGAGCCCAGGAACGAGACGGGAACCGCGAGGTTGTTGACCACATGCAGCATCGCGATGGTGACGATGAAGCTGAGGTAGAACCAGTTGGCGACATAGATATGCGGTTCCTTGCGCTTGATCAGCGTGCCGAGGAACACGACCAGATAGGCGACCCAGACCACCGTGAGCCAGATGTCGACATACCATTCCGGCTCGGCATATTCGCGGCTCTGGGTAATGCCCAGCAGATAGCCGGTGGCGGCCATGACGATGAAGAACTGGTAGCCCCAGAACACGAACCAGGCGAGATCCCCACCGAAGAGGCGGGCGCGACAGGTCCGCTGCACCACGTAGAATGAGGTGGCGATCAGCGCATTGCCCCCGAAGGCGAAGATGACGGCCGACGTGTGCAGGGGGCGCGTGCGGCCGAAGTTGAGCCAGGGCTCGATGTTGAAATCCGGGAAGGCGAGCTGGAGCGCCACGATCACTCCGACGAGGAAGCCGACGACCCCCCAGAACACCGTCGCGATGACGCCATAGCGCACGACGCCATCCATGTAGCCGGACCGGTCGGTGGGCTCGGCCCGCGATGGCGAGAAGTCGACCTTCCACAGCATGAGAAACGTTGCTGCGAGAAGGGTGATAAAGGCGATCGTCATGTGCTGCTGGAACAGCGTATCATGTGCGAAGCCCGCGGCGAGAAGGGTCAGAAAAGCTCCGACGGCCACCCCGCCAATCTTGAGTGTAGTGTCCATTGCTGGCGCCCCCACGAAATCGATTGCACGGATGGACCGCGGCGAACCGCGCTCCAATTCCGGTGCTCCATCCATCTCAGGTGAACGGCAAGCCGACCTTGATCCAAATCAACGCGGGATCCGCTTTCCTGCCAAATCATGGGCACATCGTCAGGAGACGCCACGCATGGATCGCACCCCCAACAGAACCTCAGCCGGGACAGCCGCCGGGCAGAAATCGATCGCCTGGTGGAGGGAGGCGCACCGACTGCAGCTCGCGCTGTGCGACGATCTTGAATCCATCGCCGATTCGTTGCCGTCGAACATCGTCAACCAGGATTGCCTTTTCGCCGCAAAGTGTCTCAGCCGGCTGATGCGGGACGTGCACGCCTTCGAGGAGCAGACGCTGTTTCCAGCCCTGCGACAGGTGTTCCACGCATCCGCCGAATTCAGCGGCGCGGTGGATCGCCTGACGTTCGAGCATCTCGCCGACGAATGCTACGCCGACGACATTGCTGAGAAGCTGCTCTATGTCGGCGCCGGCGGCCGGGACGTGAACATGGAGGCCCTGGGCTACATGCTGCGCGGCTTCTTCGAGGCGCTGCGCCGCCACATCGCCTTCGAGCGCGACCATTTCTCCAGTGCCGTCGAGACGCTTCAGACGGCCGCCGAATGGCGGGCGCCTCCCGCGCCGAAGTAGACGTCGAAGCGCGCTGCGATGGACCGCGCGAAGGGCCGCGCCCGGTGAAGGATCTCGAAGCGACCGTGCTCGAACCTGACCATCGGGTCTTCCGCCGCAAGCGCCTGGGCCTCGGCGAGAACCGTTGCGGCGGGATGGCCGAACCGGCTCGAGAGCTCCGCGGCATCGAAGCCGAAGTCGCACATGATGCGTTCGATCACCCAGGCACGCATGCGATCCTCGGCCTGGAGCGCGAAGCCGCGAACAGCGGCCAGCCTTCCGTCGAGAACGGACTTCTCGTAGATGCCGGTCGCCGGGACGTTCTGGACATAGCCCTTCGGCAGCAGTCCGATTGAGGAGGCGCCCAGGCCGATAATGGCGGTCGCCGGATCATCCGTGTAGCCTTGGAAGTTGCGTCGAAGCCGGCCCTCGTCCGCGGCCGTGGCGAGGCTGTCAACGGGCCGGGCAAAGTGATCGATCCCGATGGCGGCATAGCCAGCCTCACCCAACATCTCCGAAGCGCGCGTCATCAGGTCGAAACGCAGGTCCGCATCCGGCAGGCTCTCGTCCGGGATCATCTGCTGGTGTCGCTTCATCCATGGAACGTGGGCGTAGCCGAACAACGCAACCCGGTCAGGGGAGAGCGAGATGATCTTGGCGACGGTGTCCTCAAGCGTGGTCATCGTCTGGTGGGGCAGGCCGTAGACGATGTCGCAGTTTACCGAGCGGACGCCCCGGGCGCGCACGGCTTCGACGACTGACCGCGTCTGCTCGAATGTCTGTAGCCGGTTGATAGCCTTCTGAACCGCTGGATCGAAATCCTGGACACCGAGACTGGCGCGCGTCATGCCGATAGCCCCCAGGGCATCGTAACGCGGCGTGTCGAGATCGTTGGGGTCCATCTCGACGCTGAACTCGACAGCCTCGTCCAGGGCGAAGGCCTCGCCGATGGCCACCTTCAGCGCGATGACATCAGCCGGTTCCAGAAGCGTCGGGGAGCCGCCCCCGAGATGGATGGCGGTGACGCGCGCAGCCCGGTCGACACAGGCGCCAACAGTGGCGATCTCCGCATGGAGCGCCTGAAGATAGGCGGCGACAGGCGCGTATTTGAGGGTCTGCTTGGTGTGGCAGGCACAGAACCAGCAGAGCCGGTCGCAGAAGGGAATGTGGATGTAGAGCGACAGCCTGTCGGCGGCGCCGAGTTCAGACAGCCAGCGGCCATAGGCCTCGGGACCGACCGCGTCGTTGAAATGCGGCGCTGTTGGATAAGATGTGTAGCGCGGCACGTTGCCGGCATATTTTCGCAGAAGATCCTTGGCCATGACGCCCTCCTGACGCCAGGCTAGGTTCAAGAAGCCGGTGCTTCCTTGATTTCGATCAAGAAGATCATGCCTCCCCAAGAAGTGGGGATTGCAAAATCGTCGCAGCACGCGCTTTCTAACGGAAGTCGAATTCTCAATGAGAGGCAGAGTCGCTATCTGTTTCGCAGAATGAAGCGAGTTGCACCATGGACGCTCTGAGAAAAGACATCCACAATTCCGACCTGCCGATCGTCTGTCGGTCCTGTGAGGCGCGGCATGGGGGGATCTGCGGCGCGCTGACCCCCGAGCAGCTCGCCGAGCTCAGCCGGTACACGACGCGCAGGACGATCGAGGCCGGCGGAGAACTTCATGGACAGGGCGAGCCGATCCACTCCTACGCGAATATTCTCCGGGGCGTGGTCAAACTGACAAAAATGCTGCCGGACGGGCGCCAGCAGATCGTCGGGCTGCAGTTTGCCCCTGACTTCATCGGTCGTCCCTTCTCGACGGAAAGCGCGCTCTCGGCCGACGCGGCGACGGCAATCGAGGTGTGCGCTCTGCCGAAAGCAGCCCTCGACCGCATGGTGAACAATGCACCGGACCTTGAGCGCAGGCTGCATAACCAGACGCTCGTGGAGCTCGACGAAGCACGGGACTGGATGCTCACGCTCGGCCGCAAGACCGCGCGCGAAAAGGTCGCCAGTTTCCTCTATCTCATCGCCACGCATATCGATCCGAGCCAGGCGGAGGTGATGGATTTCGAACTGCCGCTGACACGGCAGGACATCGGCGATTTCCTTGGCCTGACGATCGAGACCGTGAGCCGCCAGATGACAAAGCTGCGGCAGGAGAAGGTCATTCACGTGGAAAACAACCGAAGCGTGACCGTCCACGACCTGAGCCGGCTGGCCGAGATCGCAGGAATTGACTGCTGAGATCAAGAGCTGCCTGGCCGAGGGGCTCATACAGGACGGCGCCTGACAATCCAGCAGCCAGTCCCGGCCTCACTCCGATGACGGTTGCGCGGGAACCCAGGCAGGCTTTCGCTTCTCGGCAAAGGCCGCGCGGCCTTCTGCGGCTTCGGCGCTGTCGCCGAGCGCCGCAATCGCACGTTCTGCATAGGCCAGTGCCGGCTCCCGAGGGAGTTGGCCGATCTCCGGCAGCGCCCGCTTGCCAGCGGCGATCGCGGAGGGCGCGCCGAGGGCAAGCTTCCCGATCACTTGGTCAATCAAGGCGTCGAGTTCGTCTGCCGGCATGGCGCGGTTGATCACGTTCCAGCGCTCGGCATCTTCACTGTCGATCGTATCGCCGAGATAGACCATCTCGTGCAAGCGGCGCTCGGGTATCTGGCGGGCAAGGCGGGTCGCGATCATCATCGGGAACACACCGACCCTGACCTCCGGCATACCGAACCGGGCGTGATCGACGGCGTAAGCGAGATCACAGGCCGCCACGAGCCCCAGGCCGCCAGCCAGCGCCGACCCGTTGACCCGCGCGATTACCGGCTTTGCGCATTGCTGGATCGCGCGCAGAACGTTGCCGATCGGATTGCTGCCGTCGTCGCTTCGGAACATGCGCGAGCCTTCCTTGAGGTCCGCGCCTGAGCAGAAGCTGCGGTCACCCGCACCAGTCAGGACGACCGCCCGGATCTCGGGATCGGATGACGCCTCCCCCAGCGCCGCGACCAGCGCACCGGTCATAGCGAGGTTGAGCGCATTGTGCCGATGCGGGCGATTAAGCGTGAGGCGCAGCGACAGCGACCGTCTTTCCAGGAGTAGTTCATCGTCCATCGCCATCTCCAGATTTGGCAAGGTGGGCGCTGCCTGCCCGCGACGCATTGGCCCGGCCGAGCCTGTCGCTGATCCAGCCGCCCGTCTCGGCCACGGCGCCGAAATCAACTCCGGTCTCGATGCCGAGCCCATGGAGCAGGTAGAGCACGTCCTCCGTGGCGACATTGCCGCGGGCGCCGGGTGCATAGGGGCAGCCGCCGAGGCCGGCGACCGAACTGTCGAAAACGGATATGCCCTCCTCGAGGCCGGCGAGCACGTTGGCGACGCCCTGCCCGTAGGTATCGTGGAAATGCATGGCGATGGCCTCGCGCGCCAATTGGGCAGCGACCCGGTCGATGACATCCCGGATCTGGCCCGCCGTGCCGATACCGATCGTATCACCGAGCGAAACCTCGTAGCAGCCCATGCCGGCCAGGGCATTCGCCATCATCGCGACATCGGCGGGCGGCACGTCGCCATCATAGGGGCATCCGGCAATACAGGAGACGTAACCCCGCACCCGGAGGCCGGCGGCAATCGCCGCCTCGGCCACCGGGGCCAGGCGTTCGAGACTTTCGGCCCGGGTGCAGGCGATGTTCTTCAGGCTGAAGCCATCCGAAGCGGAGACGAAGATCGCGATCTCGGCGACCCCGGCGGCAAACGCGGCTTCCAATCCCTGCATATTGGGCACCAGCGCCGGGTAGGCCGTTTCCGGGCGGCGGGCGATGCGGCCGTACACCGCGGCCGAGTCGGCCATGCGCGGAACCCATTTCGGGGACACGAAGGCGCCCGCCTCGATCGAGGCCAGACCCGTCGCCGCCAGCCTGTCGACCAGTTCGACCTTGACGTCGAGCGGCACGGTGGCCGCTTCGTTCTGAAGTCCGTCACGCGGCCCGACCTCGACGATCCTAACCCTTTCGGGAAATCTCATGCGCCGTCCTCCGGCATGAAGGAGACGAGCACGGTGCCCGCCTCGGTCATGGCGCCTTCGGTGCAATTGATCGCCTCGACCGTTCCATCCGACGGGGCGCGGATCGTGTGTTCCATCTTCATCGCTTCCATCACCACGAGCGCCCTGCCCTTCTCGACCTTCTCGCCGGGGAAGGCAAGCACGGCGCGGATGACGCCCGGCATCGGGGCGGTCAGGCCGCCATGGGCGCTCTCAGGCTGACCCTCGGCAAAGGGATCAGGCTGCCCGACCAGGTAGCGGCGACCATCCACGAACAGGTCCCATGCGTTGTCATGCTTCCAGAACCACGCTTCGAGCTTTCGTCCGTCTATCCGCGCGGTGAGCCGACCATCGGAGGACATCGTCCCCTCGACTGCGCAGCAGCGCCCAGAAATCTCCAGCCGGTAGCCACGCGGATCCTGCGTGACGATGACCTCAAGGGGCTCGCCGCCGAGCGAAAGACGCACGACTTCGCGCGAAGGCAGGTTGAGGCGGAAGCCATCGAGATGCGTCCACGGGCTGCAAGGGTCCTGCGAACGCTCCGCCTCCAGCGCCGCCGATGCACGGCGATCGAGCAGGATGCCGAGGGTGGCAACCACGATCTCAGCCTCGTCCGGCGGGATCTCCGCGAGCAGATCCGCTTCATGGCGGGCGATGAAGCCTGTGTCGAGTTCGGCATCGGCAAAGGCCGGATGCGACACGAGCCGATGCAGGAATCCGATGTTGGTCGCAACGCCGGCTACCGCCGTGGCGGACAGCGCCTGCCGCATCCGCCGCACCGCCGCCGTCCTGTCCTCACCCCAGACGATCAGCTTGGCGATCATCGGATCGTAGTGCACGGTGATCCGGTCGCCCCGGCGCACGCCGGTGTCGATCCGCACGTCTAGCCCCGGTTCGGGCATGGCGAGATTGGTCAGCATGCCGGTGGACGGCAGGAAGCCCGCAGCCGGATCTTCCGCATAAAGCCGCACTTCCATGGCATGGCCATTCATCCGGAGATGATGCCATTCCTCCTGCAGTGGCTCTCCCGCCGCGACCCGCAACTGCCATTCGACGAGATCGAGGCCGGTGATGTATTCCGTGACGGGGTGCTCGACCTGCAGCCGGGTGTTCATTTCCATGAAGTAGAACTCGCCTGACATATCGAGCAGGAACTCGACGGTTCCGGCGCCGGCGTAGCCGATGGCCTTTGCCGCCGCGATGGCCGCGTCGCCCATGCGGCGGCGCAGGTGGGCGGACAAGCCCGGCGCGGGCGCCTCCTCGATGACCTTCTGGTGACGGCGCTGGATCGAGCAGTCGCGCTCGAAGAGCGAGACGCAATTGCCGTGGCTGTCGGCAAAGACCTGGATTTCGACATGGCGCGGCCGGACGAGGTATTTCTCGACCAGCATGCGGTCGTCGCCGAAGGACGCCAGCGACTCGCGCATGGCTCCGGCGAGTTCTGCCGCGAAGTCCTCCGGCCGCTCGACAACGCGCATGCCCTTGCCGCCGCCACCCGCGGAGGCCTTGAGCAGGACGGGATAACCAATGCCAGCCGCCTCGGCGGCCAGACGGTCCGGCGACTGGTCCGCGCCATGATAGCCCGGCACGAGCGGCACGCCGGCCTCGGCCATCAGCGCCTTGGCCTCGCTCTTGCCGCCCATGGCACGGATGGCCGACACCGGCGGACCGATGAAGACGAGGCCGGCCGCCTGGCAGGCCTCGGCGAAATCGGCATTTTCCGACAGGAAGCCGTAGCCGGGATGAACGGCCTCGGCGCCGCTGTCGAGCGCGGCGCGGATCACCGCCTGCTGGTCGAGATAGGACTGCCGCGCGGCGGCAGGGCCGATGTAGCGCGCCTCATCGGCACGCTCGACATGCAGGGCGTCGCGATCCGCATCTGAATAGACGGCGACGGTCGACACGCCCATGCGGCGGGCGGTGCGAATGACGCGGGTGGCGATCTCGCCCCTGTTGGCAATGAGAATCTTCGAGAACATCGCCATGGTCACATCCTGAAAATGCCGAAACGGGTGGGCTCGACCGGCGCGTTGAGAGCCGCCGAGATGCCCAGGCCCAACACCCTCCGGGTATCTGCCGGATCGATGATGCCGTCGTCCCATAGCCGGGCGCTGGCATAATAGGGATGTCCCTCGGTCTCGTACTTGTCGCGGATCGGCGCCTTGAACGCCTCTTCCTGCTCCGCGCTCCAAGAGCGTCCCTCCGCCTCCATGCCGTCGCGGCGCACCTGTGCCAGGACCGACGCCGCCTGCTCCCCGCCCATGACCGAGATGCGGGCATTGGGCCACATCCAGAGGAAGCGCGGCGAATAGGCCCGGCCGCACATGCCGTAGTTGCCCGCGCCGAAAGAACCGCCGATGACGACGGTGAATTTCGGCACCCTGGCGCAGGCGACCGCCGTCACCAGCTTGGCGCCGTCCTTGGCGATGCCGCCGGCCTCGTATGTCCGCCCGACCATGAAGCCGGTGATGTTCTGCAGGAAGACGAGCGGAATGCCGCGCTGGGCGCAGAGCTCGATGAAGTGCGCGCCCTTGAGCGCCGATTCCGAGAACAGGATGCCATTGTTGGCGACAATGCCGACGGGATAGCCGAAGATGTGGGCGAAACCGCAGACCAGCGTCGTGCCATAGAGCGCCTTGAACTCGTCGAACTCGGAGCCGTCGACGATGCGGGCAATGACGTCCCTGACATCATAGGACTTGCGGGCGTCAGCCGGGACGATTCCGTAGAGGTCATCGGCCGGAAAGAGCGGCTCCGCAGGCTTGCGCGTTTCCAGTTCGACCCGCTTGGGACGGTTCAGCGTGCCGACAATGTTTCGCGCGATGGCGAGCGCATGGCGGTCGTCATTGGCATAGTGGTCGGTGACGCCTGAGACACGGGAATGGACGTCGGCGCCCCCAAGCTCTTCCGCCGTAACGACCTCGCCGGTCGCGGCCTTCACCAGCGGCGGACCGCCGAGAAAGATCGTGCCCTGGTTCCTGACGATCACCGACTCGTCGCTCATGGCCGGCACATAGGCGCCACCAGCGGTGCAGCTTCCCATCACGACGGCAATCTGCGGGATGCGCTCGGCCGAGAGGGTGGCCTGATTGTAGAAGATGCGGCCGAAGTGATCGCGATCGGGGAAGACCTCGTCCTGGTTCGGCAGGTTGGCGCCGCCAGAATCGACGAGGTAGATGCAGGGCAGCCTGTTGTCGCGGGCGATCTCCTGGGCGCGGAGGTGCTTCTTGACGGTCAACGGGTAGTAGGTGCCGCCCTTCACCGTGGCATCGTTGGCCACGACGACGCATTCACGGCCTGAGACGCGACCGATGCCGGTGAGGATGCCGGCGGCCGGGACCGGTTCACCATAGACGCCGTGGGCCGCCAGCTGGGAGAGTTCGAGGAATGGCGTGCCGGGGTCGAGCAGGCCGTCGACGCGGTCGCGCGGCAGGAGCTTTCCGCGCGAGAGGTGTCTTTCGCGGGCCTTTTCGCCGCCACCCCTGGCGATGTCGGAGATTTTCGCGCGCAAGTCGTCGACCAGGTCGCGCATGTGGGAGGCGTTGGATTGAAACGTGGCGTCGCGCGGGAGGGGGGTGGAGAGTTTCATTTGGAGGTCTCCGTTAGCGGAGCGGATTTACCCCTCACAAAGCGCGTCCAGCGATCGGCTGCGCCTCTCGCGGACTCGCTATCCTCTCCCACAAGGGGAGAGGTGGATTCGTGGCGACGCTGTGCCTCAATGGAGAGCAGCAATCTTGGCACCCTACCTCTCCCCGTGTGGGAGAGGATACGCAGGCCGGGTGAACGCAGTGAACCCTTGGCCGAAGTTGGTGAGGGGTAATTCACGCGGGCTAAACTCATCATCCCTCACCCGTTCCCCTTCACCAGTTCCCGGCCGATCAGCATCCGCCGGATCTCGCTTGTCCCCGCGCCGATCTCGTAGAGCTTGGCATCGCGCAGCAGCCGGCCCGCCGCACTGTCATTGACATAACCCGACCCACCCAGAAGCTGGATCGCATCGAGCGCCGCCTGTGTCCCGCGCTCGGCGGCAAACAGGATGACGCCGGCCGCGTCCTGGCGCGTCACCCGCCCTTCGTCTGCCGCCCTGGCGACGGCGTAGACATAGGCGCGCGAGGCGTTCATTGCCGTGTACATGTCGGCGAGTTTGCCCTGGACGAGCTGGAATTCGCCGATCGCCTTGCCGAACTGCCGGCGTTCCCTGACATAGGGCAGCACCAGATCCATCGCCGCCTGCATGATACCAAGCGGGCCGGCGGCCAGCACCGTGCGCTCGTAGTCGAGCCCGCTCATCAGCACGCCGACGCCGTCATCGAGCTTGCCGAGGATGTTTTCCTCCGGCACTTCGCAATCCTCGAACACCAGTTCCGAGGTCGGAGAACCGCGCATGCCGAGCTTGTCGAGTTTTTGCGCCGGGCGGAAGCCCTTGAAGGTCTTCTCGATCAGGAAGGCGGTGATCCCGCGCGGGCCTGCGGATGCATCGGTCTTGGTGTAGACCACCAGCGTGTCGGCCTCGTGGCCGTTGGTGATCCACATCTTGGTGCCGTTGAGGACGTAGCGGTCACCTTTCTTGTCGGCCTTCAGTTTCATCGACACCACGTCCGAGCCGGCGCCGACCTCGCTCATCGCGAGCGATCCGACATGGTCGCCGGAGATCAGCTTCGGCAGATAGCGGTTCTTCTGCTCGGGCGTGCCCCAGCGGTGGATCTGGTTGATGCAGAGGTTGGAATGAGCGCCGTAGGACAGGCCGACCGAGGCCGAGGCGCGGCTGATCTCTTCCATCGCGATGCAATGGGCGAGATAGCCCATGTCGACGCCGCCGAATTCTTCGCTGACTGTGATGCCGTGAAGGCCGAGCGCGCCCATTTCCGGCCAGAGATGGCGGGGGAAGCGGTCCTGACGGTCGACCTCGTCGGCCAAAAGCGCGACGCGGTCGTCGGCGAAGCGGCGCACGGTTTCGCGCAGCGCCGAAATCTCCTCGCCCAGGCTCGCATCGAACAATGCGGCAAGATCCATCTCGCATACTCCTCCACTGGCTTGGCCCGGCACCCTACTCTCGCCCGGCCGTTCCGGCAAAGCGCCGGAATGGTTGGCGCCCTATCCGGCGTTGCTCCCCTCGCCCACTGAGACCGAGCGGCGGATGAAGGTCTTGATCGCGAAATTCGACTGGATGCGGGCGACGCCGGGCACCGTGGTCAGGAAGTCGAGCAGTTCCTGGTAATGTGGCAGGTCGCGGACCATGGCATGCAGAAGATAATCCGAACTCCCCGATGTCTGGTAGCCGCCGACGACTGCCGACACCGACGACACGTGTTCCTCGAAGGTCGCCAGCACATCCTTGGTCTGGCGCTCCAGCGTCACCGAGATGAAGACGCCGATCGTGCCGAGCAGCTTGCTCTCGTCCAGCACCGCCGCATAGCCGCGGATCGTGCCGCTCTCCTCGAGTAGCCGGACACGGCGCAGGGTCGGAGAAAAAGACAGCCCGATCCTGGCGGCGAGATCGCGCCAGGAGATGCGGCCGTCCTCGCCGAGGATCGACAGAATCTTGCGGTCGAAGGAATCCAGTTCACGCATCTGGATCAATTGATCGAATTATAGCGCCAATATTGGATCATTTGATTTAGCATCACGCCTCCCTCGCGTTCAAATTCGCACTGAAATAAACATCGAAGAGTGTTATTGTCAAATCCGATGAGTTTGAGGAGGCTCGAATGACAGTTGGTGATCCCGTCGTGATCGTGGGTCTCGCCCGCACGCCGATGGGCGGCTTTCAGGGCGACCTGAAATCTGCCACCGCGCCGGAACTCGGCGCTGCCGTCATCTTCGCAGCCCTTACCCGTGCCGGCGTCGCGCCTGACCATATCGACGAGGTGCTGATGGGATGCGTGCTGCCGGCCGGACAGGGCCAGGCGCCGGCGCGGCAGGCAGCCATCGGCGCCGGGCTGCCGCATGCGACGGGGGCGACGACGATCAACAAGATGTGTGGTTCGGGCATGAAGGCGGCGATGCTGGCGCATGACCTGATCCTCGCCGGAAGCGCCGATATCGCGGTGGCCGGCGGCATGGAGAGCATGACCAATGCGCCCTACCTGCTCGACCGGGCGCGCGGCGGCTACCGGCTCGGCCATGGCAAGGTCATCGACCACATGTTCCTCGACGGGCTGGAAGATGCCTATGACAAGGGCAGACTGATGGGCACCTTCGCGGAGGATTGCGCAGAAGCCTATCAGTTCACCCGGGGCGCGCAGGACGACTATGCCATCGCCTCGCTGATGCGGGCGCAGAAGGCGATTGGCGAAGGGCTGTTTGCCGAAGAGGTGACGCCGGTCAGCGTCAGGAGCGGTCGGGAGACCGTGACCGTCGATCGCGACGAGCAGCCCGGCAAGGCGAAGATGGAGAAAATCCCGACGCTAAAGCCGGCCTTCCGCGACGGCGGCACGGTGACTGCGGCCAATTCCAGTTCGATCTCCGACGGTGCTGCGGCGCTGGTGCTGATGCGGCGCTCCGAAGCCGAGAAGCGCGGACTGACACCGCTCGCTGTTATCACCGGACACGAGACGCATGCGCAGGCGCCGAACCTGTTCGCCACGGCACCGATCGGGGCGCTTAACAAGCTCAGCGAAAAGACCGGCTGGGCACTCGGCGATGTCGATCTGTTCGAGATCAACGAGGCCTTCGCCGTCGTGCCGATGGCTGCGATGCGCGATCTCGATCTGCCGCATGACAAGGTGAACGTCCATGGTGGCGCCTGCGCGCTTGGCCATCCGATCGGCGCGTCCGGCGCTCGCATCATCGTGACATTGCTGGCGGCGCTGAAGCGTTATGATCTCAAGCGCGGCATGGCCGCGGTCTGCATCGGCGGCGGCGAGGCCACGGCCATCGCCATCGAGCGACTTTGACGGTCCCGGGAGGAGCCTTATGACCGACCAAACCCGACTTAGCCTGCATGTGCCGGAACCGGCGGTGCGGCCGGGCGGCCAGCCCGATTTCTCCAACGTCAAGATACCCAAGGCGGGCTCGGTGCCACGGCCGGCGGTCGATGCACCGGCGGAGGACATGCGCGAGCTCGCCTATTCGATCATCCGCGTGCTCAACCGCGAGGGCGAGGCCGTCGGCCCCTGGGCGGGGTCGCTGACCAACGAGGAATTGCTGGCGGGCCTCAAGGACATGATGCGGCTGCGCGCCTTCGACGCCCGCATGGTGATGGCCCAGCGCCAGGGCAAGACGTCGTTCTACATGCAGCATCTCGGCGAGGAAGCTGTCAGCACGGCCTTCCGCAAGGCGCTGATCAAGGGCGACATGAACTTCCCCACCTATCGTCAGGCAGGTCTGCTGATCGCGGGCGGCTATCCGATGGTCGAGATGATGAACCAGATCTATTCCAACGAACTCGATCCCTTGAAGGGCCGACAGTTGCCGGTGCTCTATTCAGCGAAGGACTACGGCTTCTTCACCATCTCGGGCAATCTCGCCACCCAATATGTGCAGGCGGTCGGCTGGGCGATGGCCTCGGCGATCAAGGGCGACAACAAGATCGCGGCGGCCTGGATCGGCGACGGCTCGACGGCGGAATCGGATTTCCACTCGGCGCTGGTCTTCGCCTCGACCTACAAGGCGCCCGTCATCCTCAACATCGTCAACAACCAATGGGCCATCTCGACCTTCCAGGGTATCGCAAGGGGTGGCTCCGGCACATTCGCGGCACGAGGATTGGGTTTCGGCATTCCGGCACTGCGGGTCGACGGCAACGACTATCCGGCCGTTCACGCCGTGGCCAAGTGGGCCGCCGAACGGGCGCGCAAAAACCTCGGGCCGACACTGGTCGAGTACGTGACCTATCGCGCCGGGGCGCATTCGACCTCGGACGATCCGAGCGCCTACCGGCCGAAGACAGAGTCCGAGGCCTGGCCGCTCGGCGACCCGATCCTCAGGCTCAAGAACCACCTGATCCTTCGCGGCACCTGGTCGGACGACCGGCACAAGCAGGCGGAGGCCGAGATCGTGGACGAGGTGATTTCCGCGCAGAAGGACGCCGAGAGCCATGGCACGCTGCATGCCGGCGGCGGGCCTTCGGTACGCGACATCTTCGAGGGCGTCTACGCGGAGATGCCGCCACACCTGCGCCGCCAGCGCCAGAAAGCGGGGTACTGACATGCCCAGAATGACGATGATCGAGGCGGTCCGCAGCGCCATGGACGTCTCCATGGGGCGTGATGACGATGTGGTCGTGTTCGGCGAGGACGTCGGCTATTTCGGCGGTGTCTTCCGAGCGACCCACGGCCTGCAGGCGAAATACGGCAAGACCCGGTGCTTCGACGCGCCGATCAGCGAATCCGGCATTGTCGGCACGGCGATCGGCATGGCGGCCTATGGGCTGAAGCCCTGCGTCGAGATCCAGTTCGCCGATTACATGTATCCGGCCTATGACCAGATCACGCAGGAGGCGGCGCGCATCCGCTATCGCTCGAATGGCGATTTCACCTGTCCGATCGTGCTCAGGATGCCGACCGGCGGCGGCATTTTCGGCGGCCAGACGCACAGCCAGAGCCCGGAGGCGCTGTTTACCCATGTCTGCGGGCTGAAGGTGATCGTGCCCTCCAATCCCTATGATGCCAAAGGACTGCTGATTTCCTCGATCGAAGATCCCGATCCGGTCATGTTCCTCGAACCCAAGCGGCTCTACAATGGCCCGTTCGACGGCCATCACGACCGGCCGGTGACGCCCTGGTCGGCACATGCGCTGGGCGAGGTGCCGGAAGGGCATTACACGGTGCCGATCGGCAAGGCCGAGATCCGCCGTCCGGGCGATGCCGTCACCGTCATCGCCTATGGCACGATGGTGCATGTGGCACTCGCAGCCGCCGAGGAGACCGGCATCGACGCCGAGGTGATCGATCTCAGGAGCCTGCTGCCGCTCGATCTCGACACGATCGTGCAGTCGGTCGCCAAGACCGGCCGCTGCGTCGTCGTGCACGAGGCGACGCTGACCTCCGGTTTCGGCGGGGAGATCGCCGCGCTGGTGCAGGAGCATTGCTTCTATCATCTCGAAGCGCCGATTATCAGGGTCGCGGGCTGGGATACGCCTTATCCGCATGCGCAGGAATGGGACTATTTTCCCGGACCGGCCCGCGTCGGTCGCGCGCTCAACGAAGTGATGGAGGGCTGAGATGGGCGAATATGTGATCACCATGCCCGATGTCGGCGAAGGCGTGGCCGAGGCCGAACTGGTCGAATGGCATGTGAAACCGGGTGACGCCGTGCGCGAGGACATGGTGCTGGCCGCCGTGATGACCGACAAGGCCACCGTCGAGATCCCCTCCCCGGTGTCGGGTACGATCCTGTGGCTGGCGGGCGAGATCGGCGATGTTATCGCGGTCAAGGCGCCGCTGGTGCGGATCGATATGGATGGGCATGGTGCGATGCCGTCGGCCGAACAGGAACAGGCGCCGGCAAAGGCGGAACCTGTCGCGACGCATGAGGCGGTGGCCGAGGAGCGGCTACTCGTCGCCAAGCCGGCCGGGGCGGCCAAGCCGACCATCTTCCAGCCCGTCGCCGCCGCTGCCCGGACCGCGAGCGGCGAGGCAAAGCCGCTGGCATCGCCTGCCGTGCGCCGCCGGGCGCAGGATGCCGGCATCGACCTCAGGCAGGTGCATGGCACTGGCCCGGCCGGGCGAATTACGCATGACGATCTCGATGCTTATGCCGCAGGCGACACGCAGCCAGCGGCACCGGCGGCCTTGGCCCGCAAGACCACGACCGAGGAGATCAAGGTCACCGGCCTGCGCCGCCGCATCGCCGAGAAGATGACGCTTGCCGCCTCGCGCATTCCCCACATCACCTATGTGGAGGAGATCGACGTCACCGATCTCGAAGACCTGCGCGAGACGATGAACAGGACCCGCAAGCCGGAGCAGCCGAAGCTGACCATCCTGCCCTTCCTGGTGCGCGCGATGGTGAAGACGATCGGCGAGCAGCCCGGCGTGAATGCCACCTTCGACGACGAGGCCGGGATCATCACCCGCCACGGCGCGGTGCATATCGGCATCGCCACGCAGACGCAGTCGGGGCTCACGGTGCCCGTCATCCGGCATGCCGAGGCGCGGAGCGTCTGGGATTGCGCGGGTGAGATCTCGCGCCTCGCGGAGGCCGCCCGAACCGGCGCCGCCCAGCGCGAGGAACTGTCGGGTTCGACCATCACCATCACCTCGCTCGGCGCGATGGGCGGGATCGTGACGACGCCGATCATCAATCATCCCGAGGTCGCGATCGTCGGTGTCAACAAGATCATGATGCGTCCGGTCTGGGACGGCAGCCAGTTCGTGCCGCGCAAGATCATGAACCTGTCCTGCAGCTTCGATCATCGGGTGATCGACGGCTGGAACGCCGCAAGCTTCGTCCAGCGCATCAGGGCGCTGCTGGAGACGCCGGCCCTGATTTTCATCGAAAGCTGATATCAATGAAAGAGATCACGACGAAGCTTCTGGTCATCGGTGCGGGTCCCGGCGGCTATGTCTGCGCCATCCGGGCGGGCCAGCTCGGCATCGATACGGTCATCGTCGACGCGGGCAGGCCCGGCGGAACCTGCCTCACGGTCGGCTGCATTCCGTCCAAGGCGCTGATCCACGCCGCCGACGAATATTTCATGGCCCGGCGCATGGCGGATGGCGGCAACAGGCTCGGCATATCCGTCGCGTCGCCCGCGATCGATCTTGGCAAGACCATGGACTGGAAGGACGGCATCGTCGGCCGGCTCACGAGTGGCGTGACTGGGCTTTTGCAGAAGGCGCGGGTGAAGATCGTTCATGGCCGCGCCCGCTTCCGCGACGGCAAGACGGTGGAGGTGACGACCGAGACCGGCGACCAGCTGATCCGGGCGGAAAACATCGTCATCGCCACGGGGTCCGAGCCGGTGGCGCTACCGAACCTGCCCTTCGGCGGCAATGTGATTTCATCGACGGAGGCGCTGGCATTGCGCAGGGTGCCGGAGCGGCTGGTGGTGGTCGGCGGCGGTTATATCGGGCTCGAACTCGGCACGGCCTTCGCCAAGCTCGGATCACAGGTGTCGGTGGTCGAGGCGACGCCGCGCGTGCTGCCGCAATATGATGCCGAACTCGTGCGTCCGGTCCTGCGGCGGCTGAAGGAACTGGGTGTGCGGGTGCTGACGGAGACCAGCGCGAAAGGCCTCGACAGCGACGGGCAAGGCTTGATGGTCGAGGCTGGCGGTGCGACCGAGACGATCACTGCCGACAAGATCCTCGTCACCGTCGGCCGCAAGCCGCGCATGGAAGGCTGGGGCTACGAGGAACTCGACCTCGATCGCACGGGCAGGTTCCTGCGCATCGACGAGCGCTGCCGCACCTCGATGCGCGGCATCTACGCCATCGGCGACGTGACCGGCGAGCCGATGCTGGCGCATCGCGCGATGGCGCAGGGCGAGATGGTGGCGGAGATCGTCGCCGGCCAGAAGCGGAGCTGGGACAAGCGCGCCATTCCTGCCGTCTGCTTCACCGATCCGGAGATCGTCGGCGTTGGCCTCTCCCCCGACGAGGCACGGGCGACGGGCGTCGAGATCAAGACCGGGGTCTTCCCGTTCAGCGCCAACGGCCGGGCGATGACGACGGCTTGGGAGGACGGCTTCGTCCGTGCCGTTGCCCGGTCCGACAATCATGTGGTCCTCGGGCTACATGCCGTGGGTCAGGGCGTGTCCGAACTCGCAGCGGGTTTTTCGCTCGCGATCGAGATGGGTGCACGGCTTGAGGACGTGGCGGAGACCACCCATGCCCATCCGACCCGGGGAGAAGCAATCCAGGAAGCTGCCCTGATGGCGCTGGGCCACGCCCTCCATCTGTGACAAAAGCCCGTTCACGAGCCCGTGAGCGGGGGAACAAGGCCTTCCGACAGCGGTTGAACAGGCAACCAACCATCGGAAAGGAAGGATCATGAGATTAGCATCCGCTGCCATGGCGGCCGGTTTGAGCGCGGCTTTCGCCGTCTCGTCCGTCGTCCCCGCCCAGGCGCTCCAGATCGCCCCGCCAAGCGTCGAGCGCCAGGCATCGACAGAGATCGTCAATGCCAAGGTGAAGATCAAGATTCGCAAAGATCAGCGCTGGAAGCGCCACCGCCACGCCCACAGGCGCTACCATCACCGCCGCCACTGGCGCGCTGGACACTGGCGAGGAGGACACTGGCGGCCCGGTCCCGCAGTCATCCTGAAAGTCCGTCCGGGCAAGCGCTGGGGCAACCGCCACGTCCGCTGGTGCCGGTCGCAATATGTGAGCTACCGCAAGCGCGACAACAGCTGGCAGCCCTATAATGGCCCCCGCCGGACCTGCATCTCGCCCTACAGGCGCTGAACCAACAATGAGAAAACGACAGACCGCCCGCGCACGCGCCGGGCGGTTTTTTTTGCGAGCCGGACTTGGGCGAGAAAACTGGTGCTGCGAGAGAGGATTGAACTCTCGACCTCACCCTTACCAAGGGTGTGCTCTACCACTGAGCTACCGCAGCGTCCGACCGGGCGAAGCGGGTGTTGGCCGCGCCGTCGAAGCGGGCTGGCTATTGCCATAGGTTTTCGGTCAGCGCAACCCTATTCGGTCTTTTGGGGAAAGTTTTTCGGGGAGAGCTTCCGAAGCTGGCGATATTGCCCTATCTAGCGCTTATGAGCAGTGAAAGACAGGAAAACCACGGCAGCGCACCGTCGGCGCAAGCGGATGCCGAGGTGCAGAAGCGGCTGCGCAAGGAGCAGGCGGCGCGCAAAGCAGCCGAACGCGACCTGCGGCTGAAAGCACAGCTCAAGGCCAATCTGCAGCGTCGCAAGGTCCAGGCCCGCGCCCGCCGGGAAGGCGCCGAGGACGACCGCCCTGGAGATCTTCCCGTTGCTCCCGGAGAGCGCTGAGCGCCGCAATTTTCCCCCAATTGCCGGTTTAACCGCATTGGCCGGCCTTTCTTGAACCGCGCGACATAATCGTTTTAAAGGCAGGACTTTTCGGCGCCCATTCCCGTGGCGCCCCTTGGGGACATAGTCATGGATCGAATCAGGATTGTGGGCGGCCAGCCGCTCGTCGGCACCATTCCCATTTCCGGCGCCAAGAACGCGGCGCTGCCGTTGATGATCGCCTCGCTGCTCACTTCCGATACGCTGACGCTCGAAAACGTGCCGCATCTCGCAGACGTCGAGCAGCTGATCCGCATCCTCGGCAACCACGGCGTCGATGTCGCCGTCAATGGCCGACGCGAGAACCAGGACGGGTCCTACGCCCGCACGATCCATTTCACCTGCCGCACGATCGCAGACGTCACCGCGCCCTATGAGCTGGTGTCCAAGATGCGCGCCAGCTTCTGGGTCATCGGCCCGTTGCTCGCCCGCGAGGGTCAGGCGCGCGTATCGCTGCCGGGCGGCTGCGCCATCGGCACGCGGCCGGTCGACCTGTTCCTCGAAAGCCTCAAGGCACTCGGCGCCGAGATGGAAATCGATGCAGGCTACGTCAACGCAAGGGCGCCCAAGGGCGGCCTGGTCGGTGCGCGCTACACGTTCCCGAAAGTGTCGGTGGGTGCGACGCATGTGATGATCATGGCGGCCAGCCTCGCCAGGGGCACCACCGTGATCGGAAATGCCGCACGCGAGCCGGAGGTGGTGGATCTCGCCGCCTGCCTCAATGCCATGGGGGCAAGGATCAGCGGGGCCGGCACCTCGACCATCACGATCGAGGGCGTGCCGCTTTTGTCGGGCGCGCACCATCGGGTGATGCCTGATAGAATCGAGACCGGGACCTATGCGATGGCCGTGGCGATGACCGGCGGCGACGTCGATATCGTCGACACCAGCGCCGCCTATCTCGAGACCGCGCTTGAGGCGATCCGTCGCAGCGGCACCGAGGTGATCGAGACAGAACGGGGCATCCGGGTGCGCCGCAACGGCGGGCATATCAGCCCGGTCGATGTCGTTACCGATCCCTATCCGGGCTTTCCCACCGACCTGCAGGCGCAGTTCATGGGCCTGATGACCCGGTCGTCCGGCGTGTCGCACATCACCGAGACGATCTTCGAGAACCGCTTCATGCATGTGCAGGAACTCGCCCGTCTCGGCGCCAAGATCACGCTCAACGATCGCACTGCGCGGATCGAGGGCGTGCCACGTCTCAAGGGTGCGCCTGTCATGGCGACGGACCTGCGGGCCTCCGTGTCGCTGGTGATCGCCGGCCTGGCTGCCGAGGGAGAAACAATGGTCTCGCGCGTCTATCATCTCGACCGCGGCTTCGAGCGGCTGGAAGAAAAGCTGACGCGGTGCGGCGCCATTGTCGAGCGCGTCAGCGAGTGACATTGCGAAGTGCGCAGCCGCTTCCTATCTGAACGCTGAGGGAGCGACCCGTATCGCGGCCGCCCAGATGTCCGGAAGAACACGATGACACTCAAGCTCCTTGCCCTGGACGATGAAGACCTTCAGGTCGTTTCTGCCCATATGCAGGACGCGGTCTTCAAATGCCAAGACCTGCAATACTTGCCGTCGCACAAGCAATTCGCGATCGCCGCCAACCGCTTTGCATGGGAAGAGACCGAGAATGGCGCCAAGCCGTTCGAGCGGCGGCGGTCGGCACTCGTCTTCAAGCAGGTGAAGGGCGTGAAATCAGCAGGCTTCGACCGCAAGAAGGGCGACGCCGTGCTCTCGCTTCTGGCCATGACCTTCGACAGGGACGGCGATGGGCCCGATGGCGCCATCGAACTCGTGCTTGCGGGGGGTGGCTCGATCCTGCTCGATGTGGACTGTATCGAAGTTCAGCTTGCGGATACCGGCGGAGCGTGGGAAACGAAGCTCAGGCCGCGCCATCCCGGCGCCGCGTGAGCCGACGTCTTTTCTAAGGGGGCACATTGGCAATCTGGCTGAATTCCGAGGCGCCCGGCTTCGAACAGGATTTCGCGACCTTCCTGACCACCAAGCGGGAGGCATCCGAAGACGTCAATGCCGCTGTCAAGGCGATCATCGCCGAAGTGGTGGCGCGCGGCGATGCTGCGTTGAAGGAATATTCGCTCCGATTCGACGCGCTCGACTTCGACCACGTTCCGATGCGGGTGGCGCCCGAGGAGCTCGATGCCGCGCTCTTGGGCCTTGATCCGCAGATCCGCTCCGCACTCGAATTCGCCGCCGAGCGGATCGAGAAACATCACCGCCGGCAACTGCCGAAGGACGACATCTACCAGGATGGCCTGGGCGTGACGCTGGGCTCGCGATGGACTGCCATCGAGGCGGTCGGCCTCTACGTCCCGGGTGGGAGCGCGAGCTATCCGAGTTCCGTGCTGATGAACGCCATTCCCGCGCGCGTTGCGGGCGTGCCGCGCATCGTCATGGTGGTGCCGGCCCGCGAGGGCGCGATCAACCCCGCCGTCCTCGCCGCAGCAAAGATATCCGGCATCGACGAGATCTACCGGATCGGCGGAGCGCAGGCCGTGGCGGCTCTGGCCTTCGGTACCGAGACAATCCGACCCGTTGCCAAGATCACCGGCCCGGGCAATGCCTATGTCGCCGCCGCCAAGCGCCAGGTCTTCGGCACGGTCGGCATCGACATGATCGCCGGCCCGTCGGAAGTGCTCGTCATCGCCGATAGCGACAACGATCCTGACTGGATCGCCGCCGACCTGCTGGCCCAGGCAGAGCATGACACGGGCGCGCAGTCGATTCTGATTACCGACGACACGGCCTTCGGCAAGGCCGTGGAAGGCGCCGTGGAACGCCAGGTCAGTCAGCTTTCCCGCGCTGATGTCGCCGCGGCGAGCTGGCGCGATTTCGGCGCCATCATCCTCGTGCCCGATCTTGAGGCGGCCACGCCGCTCGCGGACCGGATCGCCGCGGAACATGTCGAGATCGCCACCGACAATCCCGAAGCGCTGATGGCGAAAATCCGCAATGCAGGCGCCTTCTTTCTCGGCCGCCATACGCCCGAGGTGATCGGAGACTATGTCGGCGGCTCGAACCATGTGCTGCCGACCGCCCGATCGGCGCGGTTCTCGTCGGGACTGTCGGTGCTTGACTACATGAAGCGCTCCTCCATCCTGCGGCTCGATGCCGTGCAACTGAAAGCGCTGGCACCGGCCGCGATGACGCTCGCCGAATGCGAAGGCCTCGATGCCCATGCCCGCTCGGTGGGCATCCGGCTGAACCCGGAGGCGTGACGGGATGACCAGGGGCACGCACCGGCTCACGGACGTCGTGCTCGACGAGTCGATCGGACGTTCGACCCCCGATGTCGAGCATGAGCGTGCGGTGGCCATCTTCGACCTGCTCGAGGAGAACGCCTTTGAGCCGCTTGGGCATTCGGGAGGCCCCTATCACCTGAAGCTCTCGCTCATGGACCAGAAACTGGTCCTGGCCGTCTCGACCGAGGCGGGTGAACTGGTGGCGACGCATATCCTTTCGCTCACGCCCTTCCGCCGGATCATCAAGGACTACTTCATGATCTGCGAGAGCTATTACCAGGCCATCCGCTCATCCACGCCGTCGCAGATCGAGGCGATCGACATGGGGCGCCGCGGGATCCACAACGAAGGCTCCCAGACGCTCCAGGACCGGCTATCCGGCAAGATCGCCATCGATTTCGACACCGCGCGGCGGCTTTTCACCCTCGTCTGCGTCCTTTACTGGCGAGGTTGAGCGCGATGTCGATGAACGACGGCAAACGCCTCGAGGACAAACTGCCGGGCGCGGTGCTCTTCATGTGCGGTATGAATTCCATCCGCTCGCCGATCGCCGAGGCGATCGCCCGCGACGCGCTGCCGAAAAGCGTCTATATCGCGTCGGCCGGAGTCCGGCGCGGCGAGCGCGACCCCTTCGTCGATGTGGTACTCGACGAGATCGGGCTCGACCTGGGGCGCCACCAGCCGCATGTCCTCGACGACCTCGAGGACGACTATTTCGACCTCATCGTGACGCTTGCCCCCGAGGCCCATCACAAGGCGCTCGAACTGACCCGGTCCTGGCCGGTCGAGGTCGAATACTGGCCGACGCCGGATCCGACTGTCGCGACCGGGACGCGCGAGCAGATTCTCGACGCCTATCGCGGCGTGCGGGACCATATATCGAAGCTCGTCGGAAGCCGTCTCGCATCCCGGACGGGAGGGGTCGGCTGACAAATCGCCCGCGTTCATGCACTTGCCGTCGAATTACGCAAAAAAAGGCGCTTCCAAGCGGTTGAGTAGCCAGTCGCTTTTGTGTAGTTTCCGCGCCAATTCCGGGACCGGCCATCCGAGCCGACCCGGTACAATCATCTAGGAAGACATCCCAAATATGGCGAAAGAAGAAGTTCTGGAATTTCCGGGCGTCGTAACCGAATTGCTGCCGAATGCCACGTTCCGCGTCAAACTCGAAAACGAGCACGAGATCATCGCGCACACCGCCGGCCGCATGCGCAAGAATCGCATCCGCGTCCTGGCAGGTGACAAGGTGCTCGTGGAAATGACGCCCTACGATTTGACCAAGGGCCGCATTACCTACCGCTTCAAGTAAGACTTCCGCTGGGCGGGATCGGCAATGCTGAAACAAATGTTGATATTGGCATCCGGCTCGCCGCGCAGGCTCGATCTGCTGGCCCAGGCCGGGATCGCGCCCGACAAACTCATGCCGATGGACCTGGACGAGACGCCGCGCCGGGCCGAGCACCCGCGTTCGCTGGCGCGCCGCCTCGCGCATGACAAGGCCGAGGCCGCTTTCCAGGCAGTTCGTACCGATCCCGCATGGGCCGGGAGCTACATCCTGGCTGCCGATACCGTCGTCGCGGTCGGCCGCCGCATCCTCGGCAAGCCCGAATATCTGGAGGAGGCGTCGGCCGCGCTCCACCTGCTCTCGGGCCGCAGCCACTGGGTCTATACAGGGATCTGCCTGATCACGCCGCAAAGCACGACGCGCATCAAGGTCGTCGAAACCAAGGTCCGCTTCAAGCGGCTGTCCGGCATCGAACTCAAGAGCTACCTCGCCTCGGGCGAGTGGCGGGGCAAGGCAGGCGGCTATGGAATCCAGGGCTTTGCCGGCACCTTCATCCAGAAACTCACCGGTTCCTACACCGCGGTGGTCGGGCTTCCGCTGTTCGAGACGGTCCAGTTGCTCACCGGCGAGGGCTACGGGTTCCATGAGAAGTGGCAGGAGGGCTGAGTGACCTCCAATGTCGAACCGCTGCGGAAGGCCCGCCCCTGTCCCGAATGCCGCCGGCCGTCGTCGCGGGAGAGCTATCCGTTCTGCTCCGAGCGCTGCCGCAATCTCGACCTTTCCCGCTGGCTGAACGGCGCCTACGCGATCCCCGTTGCAGACGACGAAGCGAGCACGGAAGGGGAGAACGGAAGCACTGCACGGCAGCCCGGCGAGGACTGATAGGCAAACGATTTCAGCACCTTGCTGCCTGTCAAAAAAATGTCGAATTGGGGCTTGCGCCAAAAAGTCAGGATGCTATAACCCGCCTCGCTTCCGGGGCGCACCATTCTCCGGCACCTCAGAGGTGAAGACAGCCAGGTTGCCCGGGTAGCTCAGTTGGTAGAGCAGCGGATTGAAAATCCGCGTGTCACTGGTTCGATTCCGGTCCCGGGCACCACATCTTCGCGCGATGCCGCCCACCAACACATTGCGCGGGTTCGACTTCGCTCCGCTCCGGCGCACGACTTCAAAATTCCGCACAGCTTTCAGAGATGCCGGTCTGTCGATCGGCGGGAACGACGGCGCGTCTGAGCGGAATGCCGCCCCACCACGAGCATCGCTGCGGACGTCGAGATCTCAACGTCGATCGAGCGCTTGATTTTCGATTGCAGTTCGGGGTAGGTAGCGCGCACCAGGGCCGGGCCCCTCTGGCAGCCGCGAGGCTGCGATGTCGGACTGGGATCGTTCAACGCGGGTGCCCGTCAACTTCCGGATCTCAACCACATTGTAGCAATCCTGTCTGCGCGCCTGCCGAGGTCGACGACAAGGAGTGGCCATCCTCGAAGACCGGCGCCCCAGCCCACTGGAGCGCGTGCATATGGGTGAATTCTTTACGCAGGAGGCCTTGTCCGCCCTCCTGCAGGTTATCATGATCGACCTGGTTCTGGCCGGGGACAATGCAATCGTCATCGGCCTTGCGGCGGCGGGACTGCCCAAGGAGCAACGCTCCAAGGTCATCCTGATCGGCATCATCGCCGCGACGGTGCTCAGAATAGGGTTCGCCGCAGCCACGACGCAATTGCTGCAGATCGTCGGATTGCTGCTCGCGGGCGGCGTGCTGCTTCTGTGGGTCTGCTGGAAGATGTGGCGCGAATTGCGCACGCCGCACAGCCATGAAGTCGATGCCAACGAAGCACTGCAGGACTCGGATCTCGACAAGGATGGCGCCATTGCCGGCAAGACGCCGCGCAAGACATTCGGCCAGGCCGTCTGGCAGATCGTCATCGCCGATGTGTCCATGTCGCTCGACAACGTTCTGGCGGTCGCTGGCGCCGCCCGCGACCATCCCAATGTCCTGATCTTCGGCCTGGTACTGTCGGTCGCGCTGATGGGCATCGCGGCCAGCTTCATCGCCAATCTCCTGCAGAAGCATCGCTGGATCGCCTATGTCGGCCTCGTCGTCATTCTCTATGTGGCGCTCGAAATGATCTGGCGCGGCTATAATGAGGTTGCTCCCTTCATGGGGCTCTGAGACGGAAGGGGCGCGTCCGAACAGGCCGCGCCCCGTCCCGGCAGTTGTCTGCACTGGCCCACGACCGGCGTCGTCGGATGCCCGCGCGATATCGAGGCGTGGTGCCTGTGGATATCTCGACGCCGCACTGGCAGCCCGATCAAGCGTAGGGCGGCTCGCGTGACGACGCGCGATGGGCACCAAGAGTAAAATCCCAACGTTTTTTCGCACCCGACACCAGTTTCGCGCAGTATAGCCGTGATCGATAGGGCGTATCGCTCTTTGTTGCACGCAAGAGTGATGGGCCCGGCCAGACGATTTGCTCTGGATAAATCGGACGAAGTCCCGAACAATGCGCGCAGCATGCGAAGGGGCCGGAAATGATTCGCATCGAAGGACAATGGAATCTTGTGGCGTGGCGCCGCGTCGCTGGAGACGGTGGTGAAAGCTATCCATTTGGCCGCGATGCCACGGGTATGCTTGTCTACACGGACTCCGGCGGCATGATCGTCATGATGGCCAGGGCCGGACGGGGAAAACTCGATACCCATGACGCGGTCGGCGGTACCGAAGCGGAGCGCGCGGCGGCCTATTCAGGCTACCTCGCCTATTTCGGCCGATACGAGGTCAAGGGCAACGAAGTCCATCACATGATAGACAGCGCCTCGTTTCCCAACTGGAGCGGGGACCTGCAGGCACGGACCGTTCGAGACCGACGGCAAGACTCTGGTGCTGCGCACGCCGCCGACAGAGATCAATGGCGTCGTCGTGGTCAATGAGATGTCCTGGACCAGAGCGTAAGATTTTGGTCCGACTTTTATTGGGCCGATTGACCAAGTGCGAAAAGTATTAACCCTAGCTTTGTGAAGTTGCGTTTACGAGTTTGTTCGGTGCTTTGGTGCCATTCCAGATTTCAAATCGACGGAGCTTCCTGTGACCAAGAATGCTGTCCGCGCCCATAGCGGTGCCCCACTCGCTCTCGACAAGCACACGCCAAAGGCCGCCTATCAGCAGACAGACCTGTCCGTTGCTGGCGCCCTACATGCTGCTCATGATGATGCGCAACGTCACGAGCGACGGCTTCGTGCTCGAGGATCCGACCAATCCCGGACAATATTCGCTGCCGGGCTGCGTGATCGCGGCGCCATCCTTCCCAGCCAACACGCCGGGCGTCGACCAGAACTACGTCTTCAACTGGGTGCGAGACGCGGCCATCACCGCGATCGAGATCGCCGCCGCGAGGCTGCCGGTCTTCAACAACAGCGACGGCGTCGAGGTGCTCAACAATTACGTCAAGTTCGCCAAGACCTGTCAGGACAACGCGACGCCGACGATGGGCCATGCCTGTTACACGATCACCGGACACGCGCGGCCGTGGTCGGAGCAGAATGACGGCCCGGCGATCCAGTCGATCGCAATGATGCAGGCCTATTCCCAGCTCGACAGCGAGACCCAGGCCATTGCCAGGGACGTGATCGCAAAGAACATCGCCTACATGCTCGAGGTCTACAAGGATCCGACCACGAACCTCTGGGAAGAACATGTCTCGCATACGTTCTTCTCGCGCGCCGTGCATCTGCGCTGCTTCAGGGACTTCGCGGCCAATGCGCTCGACATGGCCGTGCCTGCAGGCGTGGCGCCTGCGATCAAATGGCTTGAGGCCGCCATCGGCGATCACTGGAACGGCACATGGTACGTCTCGATGCTGGCGCCCGATGCCGCGCCGGGCACTTCGGTGATGCCCGACGACGTCGGCTACGATCCCAACATCGATATTGTCAGCGCGGCGGTTTATGGGGGCATCTCCGTCACAGATACGAAGCTGCTGGCGACCGCCGGCCACATGCGCCGCATGTGGGCCGATCCAGATTCGGATAGCGTCTATCCCATCAATGTCGAAGACCAGCATCGCGGCATCGGCCCGCTGATGGGCCGCTATCCTGGCGATACCTATGACGGAGACGTCGCCCACCCGGTGCGCGGCGGCCATCCCTGGCCGCTCTGCACCGCCAATTTCGCCGAACTCTACTACAAGCTCGCGCTGGAGATCGAACGGACCCGGAAAGTGCCGATGGATGAACTCTCGCGGGAGTTCTTCGCGCAGGTCGGCGTGTCTGACGAGGCGTCTCCGGCAGCGGCATCCGCGGCACTGCACGAAGCGGCTGACATGATGATGCGCGCCGTGGTCTTCCACAGCGACCATTACGAACTCAGCGAGCAATATGACGGGACGAGCGGCTTCGAAAAGAGCGTGCGCGACCTGACCTGGAGCTACGCGGCATTCCTCTCCGCGCTGCGGGCAAAGACCGCGAAGCTTCCGAAGGGTGCCAAGGCGCCCGCCAAGACCACCACCAAAGCCAAAGCCAAGGCTTGAGGAGCGGGCAATGGGCGGGCAGCTCGAACCCTTCCTGGCTTTGTCGGCGATTCTGACAGGCTTCAGGGAAGTGCAACTTTCCGGGACCGAGGTCGCCCAGCAGCATCTCGATGTGCTGCGGGAGGCCCTTCCCGCAGCGATCGTCGATGACCTGTTCACCGCCTTCAAGCGGCTTCCGGCCGGCGACGGGCGGGAGAAGGCGGTGGCCGCAACCATCCTCGGCGATCCAAAGCTCGGGCCGGTGGCCAAGAACATCATCCTGCTCTGGTATACGGGCATGTGGAACCAGATGCCGGAGATCTGGCGGCGGGCGCATGGCGCCTCGGTCAGGGATGTGACACATCTGCCTTCGGGCGCGGCCTATCGCGCCGGCCTGCAATGGGCGGTCGCCGGCGCGCATCCACCCGGTGCCAGCCACCAGGGCTTCGCCTCCTGGGCGCTCGAACCGCGGGGGCGCGCATGAGCGGCGTGGAAACCCATGGGGAGACCTACGATGCCGTGATCGTCGGCGCAGGCGTTGCCGGTGCGATGGTCGCCAAGCGGCTGAGCAAGGCGGGGATGCGCGTGCTGCTGCTCGAGGCGGGACCGGGCTCGACCCACAAGTTCGACGACTATACCGACCATGTCGAGCAGTTCTATGCCGCCGCCCGCAAGGGTCCTGAATCGGCCTGGACGCCGGCGGTCGGCGCACCACAGCCGGACACCGGCGACATCAAGGCCAATAACGGCTATTTTATCCAGCGCGGGCCGCACATGTATGGCTCAAGCTATACCCGGGTGCTCGGTGGTTCGACGCTGCACTGGCTGGGCGTGTCGCTCCGGATGCTGCCCGAGGATTTCCAGATGCGGTCGCGCCATGGCGTGGCCCGAGACTGGCCGATCGGCTATGAGGCCCTTCGGCCCTATTACGAGCAGGCCGAGCATGAGATGGGGGTGTCCGCCGACCGCGCGGAGCAGGACTATCTCGGGCTGACGTCGTCGGATGGCTACGACTATCCGATGAAGCGTATCCCGCCGAGCTATTCGGACAGGTTCCTGTCATCGGCCGTCGACGGCATGGGCTTCAAGATGAGTGACGAAAGCTTCACGCTGAAGATCCGAACCTATCCGGCCGCCCGCAACTCGATGCCCCGCAACGGCTATCGGCCGGTGGGCGCTGTCGACGTGCAGGACGACGGCGCCGTCAGCGACACCTATCTCGGCGAACGTTGCGAGGGCAACACGTCCTGCACGCCGATCTGTCCCGTGCAGGCAAAGTACAATGCCGGCAAGAGCCTGGCTCAGGCCGACCGGCGCAAGCTCACGATCCTGTCGCAAGCCGTGGCCTCGAAAGTCCTGGTCGATGCCTCGAGCGGCGAGGTGCAGGGCATTGAATATCTCCGCTACGACGACGCAGGCTCGCCCAATGCCACAAGAGAGTTGGCCAGGGGCAAGGCTTATATTCTCGCGGCGCATGCGATCGAGAATGCCAAGCTGATGCTGGCCTCCTCGATCGGCGGCGACCATGTCGGCCGGACGCTGATGGATCATCCGACGATCTATGCCTGGGGCCTGGCGCCGAAGAATATCGGCGCGTTTCGCGGGCCGCAGTCGTCGTCGGGTCTCGAGGAACTGCGCGGCGGCAAGTTCCGGGCGAAGCATGCCGCGTTTCGCTTCGACGTCGGCAATGACGGCTGGCGCTCCAGCACGGGCGCACCGGACTCCACCGTCAACGAGGCTGTACTCAAGCAGAACCTCCATGGAGAGGCGCTGCGCGACTATCTCCAGGCGACGCTGACGCGCCAGGTGCGCTTCTCGCTGGCGGTGGAACAGTTGCCCGATCCGGACAACCGGATCAGCATCGATCCGCAATATCGCGACCCGCTCGGCAATCCGCGGCCGGTGATCGACTACCGCGTCGACGACTATACGCTTGCCGGCATGGAGCAGGCATTCCGGGCAGCACAGGCGGTCTTCGCCAAAGCCGGGATCAAGGACTGTTCCGACCCGGCCAGGGGTAACTGGTTTCCGACGGCAGACTACAACGGTCAGACCTTCCATTATCACGGCATGGGCCACTTCGCCGGCACGCATGCCATGGGGTATGATCCTAGCACGTCGGTGATCGACAGCGACCAGCGGTGCTGGGGTCACAAGAACCTGTTCATGGTCGGCTCCGGCAGCTTCCCGACGCTCGGGACGTCAAACCCGACGCTGACGCTGGCGGCACTGGCGCTCAGGACGGCGGATACGCTGATCGCGACCTATGGCAAGGGACATTAGGCGACAGCGCCGCCCTTCTGGAGACAATAAGCGAGCCGGGCGGGGGCCGGGCAATCGCATCGAGGGGAATACGAGAATGCGGGAATCTGCCGATCACACCGGCCGGGCATGCGGGAGCTTCAAGTGTCGATAGCAAGTCCTACCTCACATCTGGTCGACGCCCGCAAGGCGGCCGCGGACACCGGCTATGACGCCATCATCGTTGGCTCGGGCGTTTCCGGCGCGATCATCGCCAAGGAACTCAGCAAGGCCGGCAAGCGGGTTTTGATCGTCGAGGCCGGCGTCGGCGCCGACCGCGAGGCCGCGACCTATGAACATTACATGCTGAACTTCTACGGCGCGGCGATCAAGGACAACCAGGCGCCCTACCCCGTCAACGCCAATGCCGACATGCCGCGCGGGCCGGACCTGCGCAAGCTGCAGCCGGGCGAGACCGACGCCTCGGGCTATATCGTCCAGTCCGGGCCTTATGTGACCGACACTGTGTTCACGCGCGTCTTCGGCGGCACGACCATGCATTGGGAAGCGAAGACCCCGCGCATGCTGCCGTCGGACTTCCAGACGCGGTCGATGTATGACCAGGGCGTGGACTGGCCGGTTAGCTACAACGACCTGGAGCCGGACTACGAGCATGCCGAGCGCGAGATCGGCGTGTCCGCCGATGTCGAGGACCAAACCTATCTCGACCTGAACTTTCCGAAGGACTACGTCTACCCGATGAAGGGCCTGCCGCTTTCCTATCTCGACCAGATGGTCGCGAAGGGCATTGATGGCAGCAAGGTCGAACTCTACGGGCAGGAATATCCGATCAGCGTGCGGCCCTTTCCGCAGGGCCGCAACGGTATTCCCAACACCGCCTATGACGGCGGCAAGGGTTTCACCCCCACCGGCGCCGTGCACAACCATCTGATCGAGGAAGGCGGCCGCTGCCAGGGCAACACCAACTGTGTGCCGATCTGCCCGGTTCAGGCGCGCTACCATGCCGGCAAGACCATCGCCAAGGCGCTGCATTCGGGCCGGGTCGATCTGCTGGCCCAGGCGGTGGCCTCGCGGGTCGTGACCGATCCCGACAGTGGCCGGGTCACGTCAATCGAGGTCAAGGTCTACAAGGACAAGGATTCCGGCGACTACGAGACCTTCACGCTCAAGGGCAAGATCTACGTGCTGGCGTCCAACGCCATCGAGACGCCAAGGCTGATGCTGGCGTCGGGCCTGCGCAGCACCAGCGGCCTGATGGGCCGCAACTTCATGGACCATGCCTATCTATTGAACTGGGCGATCATGCCGGAGATCTCCGGCACGATGCGTGGCACGACCTGCACAGGCGGCATCGTCGACCTGCGCGGCGGACCGTTCCGCCGGCACCAGGCGGCGTTTGCGGTCGATATCCACAATGACGGCTGGGGCTGGGCCACGGGCGCGCCCTATTCCGACATCGACGAACTGGTCGACCAGCAGAACCTCTTCGGGCCAGATCTGCGTCGCGGCGTGATCGACCGGCTGTCGCGGCAGTTGCTGCTGGCCTTCATGATCGAGGTGATGCCGAGCGAGAGCAATCGCGTCAATGTCGATCCCGGCTATACCGACCGGCTGGGCAACATGCGGCCGATCGTGTCCTTCGGCCTGCCGGAATACACGATGCGGGGCGCGCAGGCGGCGCGGCAGTTTGCCAAGACCATCTTCGCCCGGCTCGGCGCCCATGACCATACCCGCTATGACCCCGCCGATTTCGGTTACCTGACCTACGAGGGCGAGGGCTATGCCATCCGCGGCGGCAACCATCTGGCCGGCACCCATGTGATGGGCAATTCCAAATACACGTCGGTGGTCGATACCGACCAGCGGTCCTGGGATCACGGCAATCTCTATCTCGTCGGCGGCGGCTCGATGCCATCGATCGGCACATCCAACGTCACGCTGACGCTGGCCGCACTCTGTTTCCGCAGCTCGCGCGCTATGATCAGGGCGCTCGGCTGACCATGACCAAAAGCATTCGCGCCGCGCAGAATAATGGGAGCACTAGATGACGACGACCCGGATTGAAACCGTCGAGGAACTGAAGGCGCATCTCTATCTGGCGATGCAGCTCGAGCACGCGACGATCCCCCCTTACCTGACCGCGCTCTATTCGATCAAGCATGGCACCAACATGGATGCGGTGAAGGTGCTGCGCGTCATCGTGGTCGAGGAAATGCTGCATTTGACGATCGCCGCCAACCTGATGAACTCGATCGGCGGCGTGGCGGATCTCACCAAGCCCGGCTTCGTGCCGACCTACCCGGCCTATCTGCCCGACGGCGAGGACGACTTCCAGGTCGGCATCGCCGCATTCAACAAGGACACGCTGGAGACGTTCAAGAATATCGAGCGCCCCGGCGCGGTGATGGAAAGCGGTAAGCTGGTGCACCGCAAATACGAGAAAAGCCTCACCGTCATCGCCGCCCATCCGCGCCATGCCGAGATGCATTACTACAGCATCGGCGACTTCTATATGGGCATCGAGAAGGGGTTCCGGCATCTCGAGAAGGAGGCGCAGGCGCAGGGCAAGACGATCTTCATCGGCGATCCCGCCAAACAGGTGTCCTCGGAATATTACTATTCCGGCGGCGGCGAACTGCATCCGGTGACCGATCTCGCGAGCGCCATGGCCGGCATGCGCATCATCGCCGAACAGGGCGAAGGCGAAGGCGGCGGGATCTATGACGAGGAGCGCGAACTCGCGCATTACTACCGTTTCGACGAACTCTCCCACGGCCAGTATTACCAGCCGGGCGACGAACCGGGTAAACCGACCGGGCCGAAATTCGAGGTCCAATGGGACGGCGCCTATCCGATCAAGCCGAACCTCAAGTTGGCCGACATCCCCAAGGGCACCCAGCTCCATGAGGCTGCCGCCGAGTTCAACCGGCAGTATTACGGCTTCCTGCAGATGCTGACCAAGTCCTTCGCCGGCGAGCCGCAGCTTCTGCTGGAAGCGGTGCCACGCATGTTCGAATTCCGCAACATGATCGGCGAGCTGATCCGCAATCCCCTGCCCGGCAGCAGTGGCCTGCACGCCATGCCGACCTATGAGATCGACCTCGCCATCGCAGAGCTCGCGGGAGGCAAGACATGAGCGACGACGCGCGCCTGAAACGCTTCCTCGACCTCTCCGCCGAACTGACGGCCTTCAAGGTGTTCGAACTGCTCGGCACAGGGGTGGCCGAGAATTACATGACGACGGTCGAGGAGATCGTCGGCACGGCGACGCTGGAGCAGATGCTCGATATCCACGCCAACCTGCCACAGCAAGGCCCCAACGGGCTCGACCGCAAGGGCGTCGTCAGCCGGGAGTTGCTCGGCAATGCCAGGGTCGGGCCGGTCGCCCGCAATCTCATGAAGCTCTGGTATACAGGCACCTGGAACCGGCTGCCGTCCGACTGGAGCGAGCGCTACGGGCCGGCCCCACGGGACCGCACCTTCGTCGTCTCGCCGGCCTCCTATATCGAGGGGCTGATGTGGAAGGCGATCGGCGCGCATCCCGCCGGTGCCAAGGGTCCCGGCTACGGCTCCTGGCGGCATCCGCCGAAAATTCCCGATTTCGAAGGCGATCCGGCCAAGCCGGCAGCGCACTGAACTTCATCCGATCTGAGGACGATAACCCATGGCAAAGACCGCGAAGCTCGACAAGGACAAGGTATGGCTCGGCATCACGCCGACGCTGTGGTGGAACGATGACTTCATCAATATCGACATCGGCATTCCCTTCGAACAGTGCATCAGCGAAATGGCGTTGGCCGGCTTCCAGGGCTGCTCGATGGGCCACAAGTTCCCCAGCGATCCGCTGGTGATGCGCGCCGAACTCGAAAAGCGCAACTTGCGCGTATCCGAACCCTGGGTCAGCACCTATTTCACCATCAACGAGATGAAGAAGCAGACCGTGCAGAAGGTGCGCGATCAGCTCAAGCTGATGGACGTGTTGGAAAAGGGCAATGACGGCAAGCGTCGTGCCGATCTCGTGGTTGCGGAATTCGGTCGCGCGGTGAACCCGCTGCCGGTGGCGCTGGTCGCCAATTGCCCGATCTTCGACGCGGCGGAATGGGACAAGCTCATCAAGGGCCTGCACGAGATCGGCAAGATCGCCAAGGATGAGGGCCGCAATCTCTGCTACCATCCGCATCTCGGCACCGGCGTGATGCGCGAGGATGCCGTCGACAAGCTGATGGCGGAGACCGATCCCGATCTTGTCCACCTGCTGGTCGACACGGGCCATCTGGCCGCCGTCGAAAGCGATCCGCTAGCCGTTACGAAGCGCCATGTCGCCCGCGTCCGCCACCTGCATCTCAAGGACATCCGCGCCGATGTCGCCAAGAAGATGCGCGACAAGGGCTGGTCTTTCGAACAGGCGATACAGGCCGGCCTCTTCAACGTCGTCGGCAGCGGCGACCTCGGGATCTTCCCCGAGATCTTCAAGGTGCTGGCCGAGGCGAACTTTGCCGGATGGCTGATCGTCGAGGCCGAGCAGAACCCGGCCAAAGCCAATCCGCTCGAATATGCGATGAAGGCGCGTGCCTATCTCCGCGAACAGTTGGGGTGGTAAGATGGCGTCATCAGACAGGACGATCCTGTTCAGCCTCTTCATGTTCACGGTCGACATGCGGCCGGACGACCCCGCCTATACGCCTGTTCTGATCGGCCATCTCAAGGCGCTGACCGAGATGGGCTATCACGGCTTCGACCTGCCGATCCCGCCGCGCGACACGCTCGATCATGCGCCGGAGATCGAAAGCTATCGCCGGCTCAAGCAGACCTTCGACAAGGCGGGGCTTCAGGACGCGGTCTTCACGACCAATGTCGGCGCCACCCAGCGTTTCGACCCGACCTCGCCCGATGCGGCAGAACGGCAGCAGGCGCTCGACTATCTCAAGTCGCGCGTCGACATCACAGCCATTCTCGGCGGGCGGAAGGACAGCGTCATGGCCGGGCCGATCGTGCTGCCTTATGGCGGCTATCCGAGCCTTGATCCCGACACGCCGCTCTGGAGCGACGCGCTGCAGGACTGGCTGGTCGATCGCTACGAGACAGCGCGGCCGGTCATATCAGAACTCGCCGACTATGCCGGTTCGAAGGGCGTGAAGCTCGCGATCGAGCCCGTCGACCATTGGGAGACGGCGGCGCCGAACATGGTGTCCGAGGTGCTGGATTTCCTCAAGGGCATCGACAGTTCGGACGTCGGCCTCGCCGTCGACGTCGCCCATGTCATGCTCGGCTCAAGCGGTCCGGAAGCCTATGCGAAGGACATCGCCGCCACGATCGCGCAGAAGCGCCTGCATTACGTGCATATTTCCTCGCTCGATCGCGGATCTTTCAACGATGTCTGGATCGCCTGGGACCAGTTTCTCAATCCGATCCTGCCGCATTTCAATGGCCCCTATCTCGTCGAGGTTTTCAACGCCATCCCGGTCTTCCACGGCCCGCTGCGCCAGACGCGGCGCAAGTTCTGGATCCCCGGCGAAGACGAACCGGTGGCCGGACGGCCGAGCGCCTATGACGTGGCGCGTGACGGGCTTGCCGTGGTGAAAAAACAGTTTGAGCGGCTGGCTGCCGCCTGAAACCCCAAGGACTTTATCAAGAAGGAATTTGCATGAGCACCGCGACCCATCCCCGCCTCGGCAGTCACAAGGCGCATAGCCCGCTGCGCGGAGTGAAATCGGCGAGGGCGACCGGCGATGCGCTGGGGCCGCTCAAGAACCTGCCCGGCTATTGGGAAGGGCCCGGCTTCAGCCTGATCGCCCGGCCGGACTTTTCCGGCAAGAGCCCGAACGGCTTCTTCCTGCAGCTCAACTGGCTGCGGGAGATGATCGAGTTCACCACCATCGGCTCGCCGGTACTCAATCGCGGCAGCACGCAGGAAGATATCGCTATCTATGGCGTGACCTATCTTCACCGCGTCATCGACGGCGAGACGGGCGGCGCGCTGCATGTCGAGCCCGGCATGTGGCTCAACATCCCGCCGACGGAGTCCCCGAAGCAGGACGCGAGCATCGCCAGGCTTGGCACGATCCCGCACGGCAATGCCTTCTGTACGGTCGGCATGGCCATCCACGAAGTGGTCAACGGATTGCCGAACATTCCGCCGTCGAGCACCGTGCCTTATGAAATCGGCAGCGCTCCGCCGCCGCCGGGAACCAGGAACCCGTTTGCGGAATACGATCTCTCGATCCCGAGCGAGTTCCGCAGCAATCCGCTGCCGGCCGGGCTGACGCAGGCAATCATCGATGATCCCCTGCAGATGTTGCGCGACACGGTTGCCGAACAGGTCAACGGCCAGGGCTGCAAGGTCAAGGAAGTCGATCTGCTGATCACGTCTTCCAGCAACAATGTCGGGGGCATCGCCAACATTCCCTTCATCAATGCCAATGCCAATGCCCTCGACATGCAGTCGGTGTTCGGCATCCAGACCATGGTCGACAGCCATGGCAACGAGTTCCTGCAGATGCAGTATTCGCAATTCGCGATGCTGACTTTCCGTGGCATGACATTTCCGCATGTTACCGTCGGCACGCTGATCAAGTCGTTCTGAAGCTGATCCGACGGACCTTTGCTCACGTAAACGTGCAGGGAGGCATGTGCCAAAACGGCGTATGCTCCCCCGATACCGCGGAGGTGCCGTCATGCGCATATCCCCTGCCCTCTTTGCCATGGCGTTGATCGCCTGGCCTTTGCCCGGCCTTGCCGACAACGCTGTCGAGGGTTCGCGGCGGGTGGTTGAGAAGCAGATCGAAGCCTTCCTCAGGGATGACGCAGCCGCCGCCTATGCCTTCGCCGCGCCCGGCATCCAGGCCCGCTATCCTGACAAGGACAGCTTCTTCGACATGGTCAAGAAGAGTTACCAGCCGGTCTACAAGCCCGGCAACTACGCGTTCGGCCGGACGCAGACTATCGACGACGGCGCCATGGTGCTGCACGAACTGCTGATCGAGGGTCGCGACGGCAAGGACTGGAAGGCCGTGTATCAATTGCTGCGCCAGCCGGACGGCAGCTATCGGATCGGTGGCGTGGCGATCGTGCCCGAGACGGACACCAAAGGCATCTGAGCTCCAGACTTCCGCACCCTCAATCCTGTCAACATGCGCTGCATCGGCGCATCCCCAGCAATGATCCGATCCACCGCCATCGCGAAGCTGAACCTGGCCTGAAGCCCGGGTTCACCTCAGCTTCAGCGAGTGGCCGCTATATCTCTCACCAACCTGTTCCCGCCGAGACAGCACAATGGACCACGGCGCCGTAGTGTTCCGAGAAGTAGGCGACCTGGTCGCTGAAAGGCCAGTCAACTCGGCTGGCTATCCCCCACCCGCTTCTGGCATTGGGAGTGGGTGGGGGTCTATCTGCCGCTTCGTCAGGATGCCTTTCCCGCCGCCACGATTCCGTACTACATCTGGTGGACGGCCAATGCTTTACGCTCTGCTTCGGGGGCCTCAGCGACACCCGCGCCATCCGGAAGGCAACCCATCGATGCGAGCGTCTGCCTGACGGCATGATCCAGCGGCGTGTTCGGCTCCTCGCCGAGGAAGGACACCAGCCTCGCATTGTCCATGCGCAGCGGCGTGGACCAGAGATAGCGCATCTCGCCCAGTTCCCGGAACAGCGGCACGAAGGGCGCCAGCAAGGGCATCGACCATCACGGAAACGTCCAGACCCGCGTCGCGAAGCCCTGGGCGCGGCCGATCGCCCCGATCATGGCCGTACCGTCGCCATCCCACACGCCGCGCATGTGAAAGACCGCGAAGGTCGGGAGCTCATCCCGCCGCTCGACGAGTCTCAGCATGGTTTCGGCGACATCGGGAATGTAAGCCCATTGATGGCCCGTTCCGCGCCGGCCCGGATAGACGACCGACCTTGCCGGCCGGCCCGGCCGCACCATGCCCTGAGAGAACCAGTTGTTCGCCGCACCCGGCCCGAAGAAGTCGCCGGCCCGGACGATAAGGACGCGTACACCGTCGGCCGCAGCCTCTTCGAGGCGACGCTCCATCTCCGCGCGGATGCGACCCTTCGCGGTGACCGGATTTTGCGGGCTGTCTTCAACGAGCACGGGGAAAGTATCGAGGCCGAAATTGTAGATCGTTCCGGGCAGCAGGATGGTGGCGCCCGTTGCGCGCGCCGCCGCGATCGAACTCTCGATCATCGGGAGCACGAGCTCACCCCAGTTGCGATAACCCGGCGGGTTGACGGCGTGGACGATGAGGTCCGCGCCCTCGGCCGCCGCGAGGACATCGCTCGCCGACAGGGCATCCCCCTGACGCCAGTCCCAACCGGGCCGGGACTGGCTGGCATCGACGGCGTTGCGGTGCAGCGCCCGAACCGTCCACCCGGCATCCGAAAGCCGCGTGGCAACCGCGCTGCCGATGCCGCCGGTGGCTCCGAGAACGAGTGCTGTCTTCTGCCCGAGTTGATCCATGGCGTCTCTCCTTGTCTGATGCAGGGAGAATGCCATCGATAGGGTTCAAACAAAACTGCTGAAAACAGTAGGTATGCTATACATAATTGCATGACAGAGCCAAATTGGGATCTTTATCGAAGCCTTCTCGCCGTGCTCGACCATGGTTCCCTGTCGGCGGCAGCGCGCGAGCTTGGCCTGACGCAGCCGACGATCGGGCGCCATATCGAGGCGCTGGAAGAAACGCTGGGCCAACAGCTCTTCACGCGGTCGCAGCAAGGCCTGACGCCGAGCGAGGCGGCGCTGGCTTTGAAGCCTTTCGCCGATGTCATCGCCGCGACCAGCGCGGCGCTGGTGCGTGCGGCCACCGAAGCGCGGGGCCGGGTCGGCGGCACGGTGCGGATCAGCGCCAGCGAGGTGATTGGCATCGAGGTCCTGCCGCCGATCCTCGCCCGGCTCCAGGACGAATACCCTGCCCTGGAAATCGAACTGTCGACCACCGACGACGTCGAGGACGTGCTCAATCGTGAGGCCGACATCGCCGTTCGCATGGCGGAGCCGGCCCAGAAGGCGCTCGTTGCCCGGCATGTCGGCGCCATCCCGCTCGGACTGAATGCGCACCAGCGCTATCTCGACAAGCATGGCGTACCGGCGTCGCTGGCCGATCTGGCTGGGCACAGACTCATCGGCTTCGACACGCGGTCAGCCTTCGTGCGAGCGATGACCGAGCGCGTACCGTTGCTGGCCGAGACTCGCTTTGCCTTCCGTGCCGACAGCAACCTCGCACAGTTCTCGGCAATCCGGTCCGGTTGCGGCATCGGCGTCTGCCAGGTGCAACTGGCGCGCGCCGCGGGTGACATCGTCCGCCTGTTCGCCGCAGATTTCGAACTGCCGTTGCATACCTGGATCGTCATGCACGAGGATCTCAGGGACTCGCCGCGATGCCGGGCCGCCTTCGACGGACTGGTGCGCGGACTGACGGACTATGCAAAAGGCGCGGGAACTTGACGTTCCGGCGCCAGACCATGCAGGCATCACTCACAACGGCCAGACGACAAGCAGCATGGGAACCGCAACCAGGATGACAATGATGGAGAGCGGCAGACCCAGCTTCCAGTAGTCTCCGAAGCGATAGCCACCTGGGCCCATCACCAGCGTATTGCACTGGTGGCCGATCGGCGTCAGGAAATCGCAGCCTGCTCCGATCGCGACAGCCATCAGGAAGGCCTCGGGCGCATAGCCAAGCTTGGCTGCGAAGGTCGCGGCAATCGGGGCCATGACCAGCACGGTGGCGGCATTGTTGAGAAACGGCGTCACCGCCATGGCCGCGACCAGGATCAGCGCCAGCGCGCCGTAGGGCGGCAGCATCGCGGCCAGGTCGGACAGCCGGGCGGCAATGATGTCGGTCGTGCCTGTCGTCCTCAGTGCATCGCTGACAGGGATCAGCGCTGCCAGCATGACCAGGATCGGCGCATCGAGATGGCTATAGGCATCGCGCATCGGCAGCCCGCCGAACAGCACGACCAGCAGAGCCGCGCCAAAAAAGGCGGCAGCGACCGGGATGGCGCCGAAAGCGGTCAACACCATCGCGCCAAGCAGGATGCCGACGGGAATCAGGCTGTTGCGAACCGAGCCTAGGCGCACGTCGCGCTGGACGAGCGGCAGGCATCCCCACTCCCGCAGATGGTCCGGCAGGTTCTTGACGTTGCCTTGCAGCACCAGCACATCGCCATTCTGGATCTTGATTTCGCCGAGGCGTTCGACGAAGCGCTCGTCGCTGCGGCTGACGGCAAGCAGCGTAAGCCCGGCGTCGAAGAGAAACAGGTCCTTGGCGCTCTTGCCGATCAGGCGCGATCCCGCGCCGACGATGGCCTCCACCGAACCGATTTCCGCGCCCTGGGCGGACTTCTCCTGTCGCTGCACAGCGAGCTTCAGTTTCCCCTGGCTGACCATCCGGTCGAGCGCGTCCTGCTCGCCCTCGATGATCATCATGTCGCCGGTCTTCAGCAGCGTGTCCGGCAGAGGTTTGCGGAACTTGCCCTTCTCGCTGATGATGGCAATGACCATGGCGCCGCCACTGGCGAGTTTCTGCAGGTCGCGCACGGACTTGCCGACGGCCAGCGTCTGGGGCGTGACCTTGGCCTCGGTGGTGTAGTTCTTGATCGCAACCGCTTCGGCCAGATCGCGCTCGCTGCGCCGGCGCTCGGGAAGGAGTTTGTAGAACAGGGCGAGGAAGACGATGCCGACAAGTGTCAGCGCCAGCCCAAGCGGGGTATAGTCGAACATCTGGAAGGACTGCCCGTTGATTTCCTCGCGGATCCGCGAGACGATCACATTGGGCGACGTCCCAACTTGTGTCATCAGGCCGCCGAGAAGCGAGGCGAAGGACATGGGCATCAGGAACATTGATGGCGAAACGCCGGACCCGCGCGCCATCTGCAGGGCAATCGGAATCATGATCGCCAGAGCGCCGATGTTCTTCACGAAGGACGACATGAAGGCCACGAGCGAGACGAGGATCAACAACTGCACCCGCGGCGTCTGGCTTTCCGGGGCAACCCGGCGCAGGAGCATGTCCATCAGGCCTGAGCGGGCAATCGCGCCGCTGAGCAGCAGCGCGCTGCCGACAATGATGACGATGTCGTCACTGAAGCCGGAAAAGGCCTTGTCCGGTGGGACAAGGCCTAGAATCATGCTGGCTATGAGTGCGACGGCAGCGACGATGTCGTAACGGTATCGGCCCCAGATGAACGCAACCATCATCAAGACGATGACCAGCACGATCAGCCACTGATCTGTCCGCATGCAACGACCCCGGTTGCCAGAGTAATCTGCGACGTGCCGGCAACATTCGCGATGCCAGGCCGGAAACTTCTATCGGGTAATCGGCGGAAGGGGAAGAGCGAGAGTCCGGTCCGCGAACGGACCGGACCGGCTTCTAATTCAGGCGAATGGTTATCTGCGCCTCACGGGCCGCTTCCAGAAACGCTTCGCGCGCGTCCTCGTCGGGCTTGCGGCCCTCGAGGGCATCGAGGCACATGCCCTTTGCGCGGTGGTAGGCCTTGCTGCTCTGGTCGGGCCACTTATAGAGCAGGCATCGAGCGGCATCGTCCGTGCTCGTCACGGTTCGGATCCCGCTGACACCGGATCCCGCGAATTCAAGCAGCACCGACTTCTTCCAGTACTGGCCATGCATGTGAAATCCTCCCAAATGCGACGCCACTAATATACACTGATGAAGCAACGTTTGGGAGGCTTGATTTGTTCCCGGCCAATGTGCCGGATCGGAACGTCCTTACTGATTGACCGCTGGCTTTGAAAGGGCGTCCGGCGAGCAGGCCGTGAACCTGACGGTGCAGTTTCCGCCGAGTTCCTTGCATTGGCGCACCGCGCCGCTTTCCGCCGACTGCCAGTCCTTGTTAACCGAGAAGCCGAAATTGTCGTTGCGTGGTCCCTCGCCCTCGATTCGGGCGAGGCTGAAGCAGCTGTTGGAATAGCTCCGCAGCGGCTCGCAGCGACCATTGGACTTGCCCCGGCAAAGCGCGACGACATTTTCCGATGCCGACTTTTCCGCGACTTGATTCTGCAGAGAGTAGATCGCGCCCGTCTGGTCGATGGCTGTGGCGCCCCAGACGGCGCGGCTGTCGGCAATCGCGCCCTGGGTATCCAGGCTCGCCGTCTGCTGCTCGGCGCGGCCCGCAGTCTCCGCGAGACGATCGCGCTCGGCCTTGAGGGCGTTGAAGCTCTCGGTCATCGCCTTGAGTTCCTGGGCGAAAATATCCCGCTCCTGCTGGAGGCGCGCGGTGGTGGAATCGGTTTGCTGCGTGCCATCGGCGGACGCCGCTACCGTGGCCGTAGAGGCGCGCAGTGTCCTCGATCTCGGCGGCATTTGCGGTGAGCAGGGCGTTGGCGGCGTCGAGGCTCGTCTTCGCCTTGGCGAGTTCCGCATCCTTCGCGGCCACTTCCTTGTCCGCCTTGTCGATCTGCTCGGCCAGTTCGGTGATCCGGTCGGCAAGCGTCGTGCGCTCAAGATCCGCTTGGGTGGCCTTTCCCGCCACCTGCTTCAAGGCCTCGATCTGGACATTGGCCACGGAGAGCCGGGACTGGACGTCGCGCAGGCTCGCGTCGCGCGCCGCAAGATCCTGGGCCGCCTTGTCCAGTTGGGTCGACAGCGCTCGGATGCGCTCCTCGACCTCTTCGCCCTGCGTCGCCTTGCTGTCCTCGGCCGACTTCCTGAGCGCTGCGACCTCATCCTTCGCAGCCTGGAGTTCCTCGCCGGACCTCGCGACCGCCTGGTCGCGGGCGGCCAGTTCCGTCCGGGTCGTCTCGAGCGCGTTGCGAGCCGTTTCGAGCTCAGCGCCAAGGGCCTCGATGCGTTCGTTCAGGAGAGTGCTCTGCTGGCTGGCATCGGCAGCCGCCGCAGTCTTCAGTCGCTCGATCTCGCCCTGGGCCGTCGAAAGCCGTTCCTCCAGCGCCTTGACCCGAGCCTGCTGCTCGGACACTTCCGCCAGCGCGGCATCCCGATCGCCGGTGAGCTCGCCGGCCTTGCTGGTCAGGGCGGCGACACTGGCATTGTCAGCCGTGACAGTGTCATCGGTCGCCTTGCCCGCGTCGGCCTGAACATCCGCCAGACGCCGGTCGAAATCAGCCTTGTCCTGGTCGCGCTGGGCCTCGACGGCACGCATCGCCACGCGCAGGTCGTTCTCATAGGCCGAGCTCTGCCAGAAATAGGTCAGGAGAGACCCAAGCACCATGAAGAACAAGGCAGCGGCGGCGAGCTTGCCCCACGGCGTGCCGCGTTCGTCCTCGTCGTCATAATCAGGTTCCGGAACCTCGCTTCTGGCGCGCGGCGGAGCCGCAACCGCGGGAACCTCGGATCGATAGGGTGCGCTCGCCTCCTCGCGGATGGCGGGCTCGAGCGATGCCGGCTCATTGTCGTCGGCTTCGGCTTCGGCTTCGGCGGCGCCGGCATCGTCCATCAGCCTTGCGGCTTCGGCGTCCGCGGCAGCGACCATTTCGTCGGTGTCATCGGTGGACGTCACATCGGGAGTCTCTTCGTCCGCGTCATCTGGGCCCGATTCATCATCCGCGGCTGCCGCCGCAGCGAGCTTTTCCGGCCAGAAGATGCTCGCGAAGACATTCGACGCGGGCTGCTCCAGCGACAGGTTCATGCCGGGCGCGATCCGGCGTGCGAGGTCCGCGTCGATGACCAGGACCGTGAAATCTGCGGCCGTGACGGCCTCGCCGGGCAGGAATGCCGGCGTCTTGGACCAGCCGCGCCGGGTGAGGAACTTCTCGGTGGCGATATCACGCAGCCGGAACCGGGACTCCGCAACGACGGCGCCCCGCAACTCGACTGTCGCAGCACCGGTCTCCGGGTCCAGCTTAACCGCAATTTCTGTCACTTCGATACTCCCTGGGACTTTTGCCGGTGATACGTGATCAGGGCGGCGAGATTTCGACATACTTGCGAGCGGAATAAGGCACTTCGCCCCTAAATTGGCGCATGCGGAACTCCGCGCGCCATCCCGCGTTCCTCGGTCGCCGGTCCCGACCGGCAGACATGTCCAAGTCGGCAGCATAGCCGCCGGAGCTGGATCGGTGCTGAACACCGCGCGGTGTCTGTCGGCGTCACCTGCGGCTGGCGATGGGCCCGATGGCAGGATAGAAGACGCCTCAAGCCCCATGCAGGAATTTCCACGATGCCCATAGCGAAACCTGACGATGGAATTCGGGCACGACCGGCGAGCCCCGACGAGACCGCACTGGACGCGAACTTCTTCGACCGCCCGCCGGAGATCGTAGCGCGGGAGCTTATCGGGGCCACGCTGCTCTATGACGACGCAGGTGGACCGATCGTCGAAACGGAGGCCTATCATCCCGATGACCCGGCATCCCACAGCTTCCGCGGCCAGACGTTGCGCAATGCGGCCATGTACGGGTCGCCGGGCACCGCCTATGTCTACCGGATCTATGGAATGCACTGGTGTCTGAATTTTGTCTGCAAGCCGGGCTCTGCGGTGCTGGTCAGGGCCATTGAACCCGCTGTCGGGATCGAGCGCATGGCGGAAAGGCGCAACGGGCTCGCGCAACGGCTGCTTGCGTCCGGGCCTGGCCGTCTGTGCGCGGCATTGGGCGTGAGCCGTGGCGACGATGGCAAGTCACTCTTCCAGGCCCCCTTTCGGCTAGCCGTCAGCAGCGTGGCGCGTGATGTCCTTGTCGGTCCGCGCATCGGCATCACCAAGGCCATCGAGGCGCCGCTTCGTTTCGGGCTGGAGGGTTTCCCCCTATCTGAGCCGCCGATTTTGACTTCGAACAAGGCGTGGAGGCGGCATTGTGCTATGAAGACGAAACCCACAGGAGGCAGTGATGCGCACCCTTTCCGGCCTATTCGACACCCGTAGTGACGCGGCGCAGGCAATCGACGACCTCATGGAGCGCGGCGTGCCGCGACATGACATCAGCATCGTTTCCAACGATTCCGCTGGATGGTACGCCGAGGACTCAAAGGAAGAAGCCGGTGCCGAGACGGGTGCCGGGATCGGCGCACTTGCCGGAGGCGCGGGCGGATTGCTTGCCGGGCTCGGCGTCCTCGCCATACCCGGTATCGGCGAGTTGGTGGCGGCAGGGTGGCTGCTCTCGACCCTGGCGGGCGCAACGGCCGGGGCAATCGTCGGCGGCGCTACCGGTGGCCTGGTGGCGCTGCTCATGGACCACGGGATCGACGAACGGGACGCGCATGTCTTCGCGGAAGGCCTCAAGCGGGGCGGCACGCTCGTCACGGCGCGGGTGCCGGACCAGCTGGCCGTGGCGGCAGAAGCGATCTTCCTCAAGCACAGCGTCGACATCGCCGCGCGGCGGGACGACCTCGCAGCCGAGGGCTGGACGCGTTTCGACGATCACGTTCCGTCAAGCCTCAACAGAAAAAGCAAGGTATTGGAGCCTGAGAAGAAGCCGTGATCACGAGGCGAGCAATTCCAGCGTGCGGGCATCCTGCACGCCGCCAGTGAATTTGGTCAGGGCGCTTGAAAACAACGTATCTTCGGCCGTCGTCGCTATCGAAAACAGCGTCATCGACGAGATGAATTTCATGTCGTCGGGCGACCCGAACACTGTCTGCAGATCAGGTTCGTCGCAATCCAGCACGGCGCTGACGCATTCCCTCAGGCGGGGCCCGAGCACCGGGTGGGCGATATAGGCGCGCGCCTCGTCCACCGTGTCGATGCCGAAGCGCCGCGCCATCGCGGATCGGCCAAGACCGCGTAGTTGGGGGAAAATGAACCACATCCAGTGCGTCACTTTCCGCCCACCCATCAGTTCGGCCAGCGCGATGTCGTATTGCGGTGCCTGCGCCATCACGAAACGGTCAAGGTCGAAAGGATCCTCGCGCATGGCTATCAGATGGCCTCAACCGGTTGCATCATCCGGAACATGACTGTCGACGCCCATCGAGACAAGTCCGTTGCGAACAAGCCTGACGCCGGGGACCGCGCCGGCCAGTTGTTCGGCGATGAAGACCGTTTCGGCCTGATCGACCTTCCCGGTCAGTTCCGCGATACCGTCGCGGACCGTCACGGTGATCTGCTCGTCATCAATGTCAGGCGCACTGGAGATCCTGTCGAAAATACGTTCCTCCAGCGCATCGTCATCCGTTGCGTCCTTGGAAGTGCCCTGTTCGAACGCCGGGCCGCCTTCTCCAGGGATCGCCGGATCGGAGGCAATTTCGGCGCCGGGATTGCCGTCATCGCCCAGATCCGACGGCGCAACACCATAAGCCTCGTTGCGCTTACGGGCGACGGCATCGACATCGGCATAGGGCCAACCGTCGTCAAGGTTGCGCGCTTCCTGGTCGCGGTAGTCGTCTTCCCGCGATGTTTCCTTGCCTGCGTCCGAGATCGCCGTCATGTTCGTCTCCTGTGATCTATGACAACTACAATCTGAGGGACCAGCTTTGGTTCCGCACACGGCAACGTTAAGCCTTCTTCAATCGATTTCGGAAAGAGTGTCACCATCGCGAAAGCCTGGGGTGACATGCGTAGGGGAGTAAGCTGGCTTAGCCGGCGCACCGCAATATTGGCCGTTCTGCTTTCGGTGTTCATCATCGTGATGGTCGCTGGGGGCATCGTATTGTCCGCCATCGGCGAGGTTTCGCGCCACGCAAACCAGCTCGACGACGACCGTTCACGCCAGACCACCGCCGGGGCGGTCAAGACCTTTCTCTCCCAGCTGGGGGCCACGCTCAACGACTACGCCGCCTGGGACGACGCGGCGACCTATTCCTACAGCGCCGACGGCATGGACTGGATGATCTCCAATTTCGGGGAGATGTCGGAAAACAGCGCGCTCTTCGACGTCGCCCTTGTGGTCGATACCCGGCGCAATGCCATCCTCGCCTACCACGAAGGCGCGCCGATGAAGGTCCCGGCCGACCAGTTCTTCGATGCCGCATTGTGGCGGCTGCTGGATGCCGCGATGGCCTCGACAGAGAATCCGGAGGCGCGCGGCTTCGTCCGGACGACAAGGGGGATCGCGGCTGCCGGCGTGGCGCTTATCCGGACGAAGACCGGCGAGACGAACCGATCCGACGACGACAGGCGCTATCTCGTCTTTGCGCGCCACCTTGACCCGCAGGTCGAGACCCTGGGCCAAACCTATGTGATCAAGGGCCTGCACCTCGCCGCACCCGACGGTGTGGAACAAAACTATGTCGCAGTTTGGGATCCGGCCGGACAGGTGCTGGGAAAGCTTGCCTGGCCATCACGTGCACCGGGAGACATTTCCTACTCGAGCATCCGCAGCAAGGTGATCGGCGCAATCGCGCTTTTCGGCTTCCTGCTCGCCACAGTGTTCGCCATCGGCCTCATGGAGATGCGGCGGCTGCGATTGGACGAGGAGGCCTCGCGGCAACTCGCTCTCACCGACCGCCTCAGCGGGTTGCTGAACCGCGCCGGGTTGTTCAAGGCGATCGAGACCATGATCGAAGACGCGCGATCCTCCAAGTCGGATGTCGCGCTGCTCTATCTCGATCTCGACGGATTCAAGGAGGTCAACGATGCCTATGGCCATGGCTGCGGCGACGACCTGATACGCAGCGTCTCGGCGGGCTTCCGCTTCCTGACCCCTGAAGATGCCGTGCTTGCCAGGGTCGGCGGTGACGAATTCGCGATCGCCTTCCTGCGCAAGAACTGCGACACCGCGGCGCAATCCCTGGCCGGCATGATCCTCAACTTCTTCGACGAGCCGTTCCAGATCGGCGAACGCCTCGTGACCGTCGGAACGTCGATCGGCATCGCATCATCCCAGATCGGAACCATCAACGCAGAAGAGGTCGTCCGGCGCGCGGATATCGCCATGTACAAGTCGAAGGACAGCGGCAGGGGACGCTACTTCTTCTACGACACCTCGATGGACAACGACCGCGAAACGATCCTGGCGCTGGAATCCCAGTTGCGCAAGGCGATCGCCGAGAAACAGTTGAGCGTCGTGTACCAGCCGGTGGTGGCGGCCTCCAGCCTTGAGATCACCGGGGCGGAAACGCTGGTACGCTGGAACCGGCCGGGTCGCAGCCCGGTCTATCCTGATGTGTTCATCCCCGTCGCAGAGAAGACCGGACTGATCGAACCACTCGGCATTTTCGTGCTGAAGTCGGCTTGCGATCAGGCGCGCGAATGGCCCGAGATCGGCATTGCCGTGAACATTTCCCCCGTCCAGCTTCGCAACCCATCCTTCGCCGCGCAGGTCGCCGAAATCCTGCAATCGACTGGTATCGAGCCGGCACGGCTGACGCTGGAACTGACCGAGGGCTACCTCATCCAGAACCCGCAGCGCGCGCGGCAGTCGATCGAGCGGCTGAAGGCGCTTGGGGTCAAGATCGCGCTGGACGATTTCGGCTCTGGCTTCTCGAGTATCGGCTATCTCAGACAGTTCGGTTTCGACAGGATGAAGATCGACCGTTCGATGGTCACCGACATCGACGTGAGCGAGAATGCGCGCAGTCTGCTGGAAGCCACGAGTGCGCTTGCCCGCTCGCTCGGCATTCCCGTCACCGCGGAAGGGGTTGAGCGCGAAAGCCAGGCCCATGTGCTGCTCGATTGCGGTTGCGACGAGTTGCAGGGCTACCTGTTCGGCAAACCGATGCCCGCCGCGGAACTGTCGGCACTGCTTGTCGAGCAGAGCACCGGCGCCTGCATCGTGCAGGCTCGCAAGACCGCCTGAGGGCAGAGCGATCGCCGCTTTTCGACCGTTGCGGAAATGGGTCCGGGGCCGGTTCCCAAGCTGAACGGCATCCACTAAGTTGCCGGCAGATTCCGAGGGACGGAAAGCATGCGGGCATATTTCCTTGACAGGATTAGGGTCATCCTGACCTTCCTGGTCATCGCACATCACAGCGCGATCACCTATGGGGCGAGCGGCGGCTGGTTCATCAGGCTCGCCGAACAGGACAGCCTTACCGCCCTCGCATTGACGCTGTTCGCCGCCGTCAACCAGGCGTTCTTCATGGGCTTCTTCTTCCTGATTTCGGGATACCTGACGCCGAGTTCCTATGACCGCAAGGGTTGGGCCGAGTTCGCGCGGGACCGCCTGCTGCGGCTCGGCGTGCCCATACTCGTGTTCGGCTTCGTCATCGGACCGTTGACGGTCGCCATCGCCAACAGTCGGGGCACGGACATCCTCGGCTCCTGGCTTGGCCTGATGGGACAGATGCGGTTCGTGATCGGGCCAATGTGGTTCCCCTACGCCCTTCTGATCTTCACTTTCGCCTATATGCTGTGGCGCCGGTTGGTGGCGGTCAGGCCGGGGCCGCGGCAGTCCATACCCGACCACGCGACATGGGTCCTTGCCGCTATCGGCGTGGGGCTTGCGGCGCTGATCGTCCGCCAGTTCGTGCCCGTCGGGCAGGAGGTGATCAATCTCCAGCTCGGCTATTTCGCGTCCTATGTCTTCCTGTTCGCCACCGGCTGCGTGGCGGAGCGTTACGGCTGGCTGGAGAATGTCAAGCGGCGCCATGCCCTGCCCTGGCTGATCGCGCTTGTCGTGGCGATCCCGCTGCTTCCGGTGGCGCTGGTTGTCGGCGAGACGATGGGACAGACCGATTTCGCAACCGGATTCTCCCTGCCGGCGATCTTCTACGCCTTCTGGGAACCGGTGGTCGCCTGGGGCGTGATTGCCGGCTCGCTCTGGTACTTCCAGCTCCGCTGGGGGGAACGTGACCGTCGCTGGGGATTTCTCTCGCGGCAGAGCTATGGCGCCTTCATCGTGCATCCGCCCGTCATCGTCGCGCTTGCTCTGGCCATGGAGCCGCTTGCGGCGCCGGCGATCGTCAAATTCGCGATCCTGGCATCCGCGGGAACCGCTTTCAGCTTCGCACTGGCCTGGGCGATCCGAAAGCTGCCGCTGGTCCGAAACATCATCTGAAAAAGGTGCGAGCACGCTGACAGGCGGCCGCGCCTCACCCGGGGCCAGCCGGCTCGCCTGCCGGCAGCGTCAGGATGAAGAGCGCGCCGCCGCCGGGCGCTTCCTCGCAGCGGATCGTTGCCCCATGGAGCTCGGCGATGCGCCGGCAGATCGCCAGACCGAGGCCGCTGCCCTCGACGTCGCGTCCCACCAGCCTCTTGAAGGGGCGGAAGATCTCGTTGCGGAACGTCTCCGGAATGCCGGGGCCATTGTCGGCGACCCTCAGTTCGGCCGCACCCTCGAGATCGATCATCGAGATGTCGATCACCGGAGGTGTGCTCACGCAATAGCGGATGGCGTTGGATACGAGGTTCTGCAGATACTGGACCAGAAGCTGGCCGTCGCCACGAACGGTTGTCAGGCCATGCTCGCGGATCACCGCCTCGCCGGCTTCGATCTGATTGAGCAGGCTGTCCTTCACCTGACGAACGATGTCCGCCATGAGCACCTCGTCTGACACGATGTCGCCCTGCGACTCCAGGCGCGTGTAGCGGGTGATGGCCGCAATCAGTTGCTCCATGTTGGCCGCTGCCTTCAGCACATGCCCCATCAGCGACCTGTCGTCGTCAGACAGGCTGGACGAGTCGAGGATCATGCCGCCGAAGGACCGGATCGTGCGGAGCGGTTCCTGCAGGTCATGGGCCATGGCACGGCTGAATATTTCCAGCGACTGGCGATGCTGTTCAAGCCGTGCCGCAAGCTCCTGACGGCCGACGGCATTGGAGATCGCGCGTTCCAGCGCGTCGCGCGACACGGTATCCTTGGTGAAATAGTCCTGCGCGCCGGCCTTCATGCTGCCGACAGCGACCTTCTCGCTGCCCTGACCCGTCAGCATGACGGCGGCAGCGTAAGGATGGGTCCTGCGGATGTCCTCGAGGACCGCGACGCCGTTGCGGCCGGGCAGAGAGTAGTCCAGCAGCACGCAATGCGGCTGGAACGCGTGGAACAGGCGAACGCCTTCGTCGCCGGTGTCCGCCTCCATGAGCTGATAGCCGGCGGAACTGCGCGAGAGCATGCGCCTCAACGTTTCCCGGTCGTCCTCACTGTCGTCGATGATGAGGACGCGGATCGGCGGCATCTATCGCTCCCTGGGGAGGAGTGCGATCTCGAACCAGTAGTCCTTGAGACGCTGGACCGCGGCGAACAGGCCGTCGAGGTCGACCGGCTTCTGAATATAGGTGTTGGCGCCAAGCTGGTAGCACTCATCGATATCCCGCTCGTCGGCGGATGTGGTCAGCACGACGATGGGAATCTTCCGCAGTTCGTCGTCACCCTTGAGGATCGCCAGCACCCTGCGTCCGTCCAGACCGGGCATGTTGAGGTCGAGGAGGATCAGGCCGGGCTGGACCTTGCGCTCGCGCAGCATGGCAATGGCCTCAGCGCCGGTCGCGGCCCTGACGATCTTATTCTTGAGATTGGTGCGCTTGAAGGCGCGAAGTGCCGCTTCGACGTCGTCGTCATTGTCGTCGACGATGAGAATGGGCTGGCCCTGGTTTACCTGAAACATCGCCATTACTCCGGGGCGAGGGTGAAAAAGAAGGTCGTTCCCTTGCCGGGCTCGGATTCCAGCCAGATATGCCCTCCATGGCGCTGCACGATCTTGCGAACAATGGTCAGGCCCGATCCCGTGCCACCGTCATCGGATCGCTCCAGTCGCTTGAACATCCTGAAGATATCTTCATGGAACTCGGATGCAATGCCCTTGCCGTTGTCGCGGACAAAATAGACGCTCGTTCGCTGTCGCCCGGTCTCGTCCGGGTGGCCGGCGAGGCGACCGATCTCAATCCATCTCTGGGGCTTGTCGTTGTATTTCGCGGCATTGACGATGAGATTGCGGAAAACCTCCGCGACCCGGACGGAATCGCAGGTGACCAGCGGCAGGTCATCGACGATGGCGACAGTGGCATGGCGCTCCTCGAGGAACTGATCCAGGGTGCCGACGACATCGCGCAGCACTGCGGCGAGATCGGTCGGCACGATGGACAGTTCCGTCCTGCCGATCCGCGAGAAATAGAGCAGGTCGTTGACCAACTTTTCCATGCGCTGCGAAAGGTGAACGAGGCGATCGAGCCGGCGCTTGCCGTCCTGGTCAAGCCGGTCCTCATAGTCCTCCAGCAGGAAGCGGGAATGATTGTGGATGCCGCGCAACGGCTCCTTGAGATCGTGGGACGCAATATAGGCGAAGTCGTCGAGTTCCTGGTTCGAGCGCTCGAGGTCGGCGGTGTAGGCCGCCAGCCGGCCGAGTGTCTGGCGCAGGTTTTCCTCCTGCCGCTTCCTCGCGGAGAGGTCCCGCAGGACGCCGACGAACTCCTTGTCGCCGGACGAGGGAAGTTCGGAGATCGAGAGGTCGAGCGGGAACGTCGTGCCGTCACGCCGCTTGCCGTTCACTTCGCGGATCGTGCCAATGATACGCTTTTCGCCAGTTTCCGCGTGGTGGCTGAGATAGCCGTCATGGGCGGAGTGATAGGGTTCGGGCATCAACAGTTTCACGTTGCTGCCGATGACCTCGGCCCTGCCATAGCCGAAGAGACGCTCGGCAGCAGCGTTGAACTGCCGGATGATCCCCCCGGAATCGATGGTCATCACCGCGTCCGGCGCGTTGTCCATCAGCGTGTCGAAGCGTCTGGTCACTCTTTCGTTCTGCTCGATCGCGCGTTTGTAGACATAGATTAGAGCGGCGACGAAGAAGTCCGTCCCGATTGCCAGCAATCGTCCGACGAGCCGCTGCTGCTCACTGTCGAGATGCTGAACCTTCGCCTCGTAGCCGAGGAACGTGAAGATCGAGCAGACGATCGCGAAGGCGAAAGCCGTGCGGCGATCGACGAACCAGACGGCGCTCAGCACGAAGGGAATGTAGATGAAGCTGGCGCCGACATAGGGCGGGGTCGCGAGGTCGAATATCAGTCCGGCCGGGGTCGCCAGCGCGGCGACGATGTAGGGCAGTCTCGCGGACTGTTGCAGCAGCGGATGTCGCGCAAGCGCCAGCTGGCTTGCACCGAGCAGCCAGAGACAGAAGGCATTGTCGAGGGTCATCGGCGGTGCATCATGCCATTGGTAGATCGCCTCCAGTCCCGAAAGGTGACCGACGACCGCGGAAAGCCCGATGCCGGACGCGACGAGGCCTCCCGTCAGCAGGACCAGAGCATTCGGCCTGCCCTTCAAGAGGCACAGCAATGCCTGGGTGACACCGAAGACCAGGATACCGACGGACGTGTCGAGCGACATGGCCCGAAGTGTCGTGGGCTCAAGAATCTCCCATTCGGGAAGCGGCTCGCCGTGAACCGCTAGAAGATGTCCTGCCATCTGGACTCCGGCGATCAGCGCCGCAATCAGGGCCAGCGAGGCCGCTGTGTTCATTGCGCCCTGCCACCGCGACAGGCTGCAAACTACGCTCAGGCCGCAGAGCAGCAGGCAGAAGCCCGCGACTGGAGGGATACCGGAGCCGTCGGGCCCGGATATGACCCCGACCAGGATCGAGATGCCGGCAACAGCCAGAACGGCAAAGCCCGCCAGCCTCGCCCAGGCCAGCCTCGGGTCGTCCGCCAAATCCGCCAGGCCGCACGATAGGGTCGCGGGCTGCGCCGCCCTTTCGGCACCACCTTTCCGCAATTGCCAGCCTCCCGTTCCCTGAAAACCCGGGCATTCAACCCCGGCAGACGTCCGCGGACCGCCATCCCGCTTCGACTGCAACTTGATATTTATCAGACGAGCGGACTATAAGCACACGACTCCTAATTGCGGTACCGGTCCATATCAAGCCCGCAGGCGGGTGAGTGGTCATCCGCGTCAGTTCCCGGCAGGTCATGGCGAAATTCGTCAACGAAGTCTTCTATGTGGATGACAGCCCTGACGACCGGCTGTTCGCCAGTCTTTGCCACACGCGCGGCACGTTCCACTTCGGTCTGGTCATGTTCAGCGACGGCTTGTCGGCCATTGCAGAGATCGAGCGACGATCATCCGGCGGGCAGCCCCTTCCCGGCCTGGTGGTGGTGGATCACTACATGCCCGGGATGGACGGGCCCGAAGTGCTTCGGCTCATTCGCGCCAACCCGGCGTTGGATGCGATGGTCCTGGCCGTGTGCAGCGGAGGAACCGATCCGGTCGATCAGCAGACGGCGAGGGAGGCGGGGGCGCAGGCGGTGCTGGAGAAGCCGCTCGATCTCGGCCGGTGCGTGTCGCTGCTTGGCGCGCGGCAGCCGAGATGAGGCCGCCTGCCAGCCGCCATATATTCAACGCCGCTAATTTCCATTTGACTTTGATTCGCGTTTGATCTGACTTGACAATCGCCAATGTCGAATCGTGATCCGACGTCAAGTGCGAAGGCGGTACCGCCGGGGGAGAAAAAGGGGAGAGCTGGCATGTCCTCGGCCGTCAAGCCGGGGAAGTACAGAGGGAGACGCACAGGCCAGCCCTCCCAATGTCCGGATCGGTTGGCAATCCAGACCACCGGATCGCCTGGGAGGAGATGACGAGCCGGAATAGCAAGACGCGGTTACTGGGAGAACAAGGTTGGCTGAGAGAGCCGGCTCGAGGATCCGCCAATCCTGTCGTGCACCCCTTACCCCAAAGGGCGCGGTGAGCCCGCTCTCTCAACACATTCGCAACATGTTCCAGCGCCCCTCACAGAAGTCCCCCGTGAGGATCGTCAAGCACAAAGCGAAATACTACGGAGACGCAGATATGAATTCCGCAAACAGAACTTCATTCTTGCCGCATCACGCGCTGGATTGCAGGTCCTCGTGCCATCCAGCGGCAAATCAATTCTGTTGGCCCCGTATTAGCTCGTCCTACATTTCGAGAAAATCCCAAGATGTTGGGAGCCAATGGCGTAGGGTGGAAACTTGATCGTGTCGAAAGCTGTCAATTGTCAATTTATTGCCTATAGTGCCTTTCAACTGACGGAAATCGGCAGCGTTGCGGTTCGGCCGGACCGCACGGATGACCACGAGATTCGAGAATGAACCAACTCATGGAAATACCGCTGCATGCAGGTCCGGAAATGGACCGGGCCATCAACAGGACCGACTTCTTCAGGCTCTTCAAGTCCGTCTGCCGCGCGTCAGGCTTCGAAAACTTCCTCCTTGCCCAGCAGGTGGACCGCGGAGCCCGGTTCGATCCGACGTCGAGCTTCCTGCTCAGCAGTCTGGCCGATCACGAAAGGCCTGCGATTGCCCGCGCCCTTTCCGAAGATCGGGGCACAGTGCTCAGCCGGATGCTCACGACCGCCACGCCTTTCACGTCGGACTTCTCGCTCGAGACCGGGAGCGGCGATTCACTGCCGACCTTGCACCACTGCCTTCTCGTTTTGCCGCTGCACAGCACCGACCTCAAGCGATACTGGCTGATGCTGGACGGGCACCGCCCGGCGCCGGGAAGGCGCGAACTGGCCGAACTGATGCTGGACTGCATCCGCATATTCTCGCGCTTTCACGAGAAGATCCTCGCGGGCGACGCGACATCGCAACTGACCGTACGGGAGATGGAGGTGGTACGCTGGACCAGCGAAGGCAAGACCTCGGCGGAGATCGCCATCATCCTCGGGCTCTCGGAGCATACCGTGATTTCCCACATCACGTCTTCGGCCCGCAAGCTCAACGCCGTGAACCGGGTTCACATGATCGCAATCGCCGTACGGCGCGGGATCGTCGCGTAAGGCGAAGCCAGGCAGGATTCTGAGGGGTCGGAATGGACAAAACATCGGCACGACCGAACGGCAACAGCGATCGCGTCCGCATCCTGATGGTCGACGACGAGTTGCTGGAGTTCAAGGTGCTCCAGCAGAAGATGAAGCTTTCACCCGACTACATCATCGATACGGACTTTGCGCAGTCCATCGACGAGGCGGTCGATCGGGCGAAGGAGACCGCCTACGAGATGATCCTCGTCGACAACCGCCTGCTGCCGAACAACGATTTCCGCGAGACGGTGCCGAGGCTTCGCGAGATCGGCTATACCGGTCCGATCGGCGTGATATCCTCGGATATCTCAGACGCCTATTTTCAGCAGTTCCAGGACTTCGGCGTCGATTTTCGCATCGGCAAGGACGAGATCGACTATCATGCGCTGCGCCACATCATCAGTGAATATGTCGCCTATACTGTCCCGGATGCCTGGCGCGAAGACCTGAAGTGATCATCGGGCCGCCGGCAGGACGACCTCGAAGATGCTGCCTTCGGCCGAACTGGACCGCAGCGTGACGTCGCCGCCGAGCGCACTGGCGATGGTCTTGCACACAGCGAGCCCAAGTCCGGCGCCCTTGGGCCGACCGGGACTCGGCAGGCTCCAGAAAGCGTCGAAAATCCTCGTGGCGTAGCGCGGATCGACACCGACGCCATTGTCGGCGACCGCGATCGTCACCGAACGACCGTTGGCCGCGCTGTCGATCGCAATAGCGGGCGGGCGGGCGGCCCGCCATTCGAGCGCATTGCGGACAAGGTTCTCGACGACCTTCTCGATCAGCACCGGATCCCCCGTCACGACCGGCATGGGCCCGGCCACAACCGCCGCTCCCGCCTCCTCAATCTCCGGCGTAAGCTTCTCCAGCACATTGGACATCACCCGATCGAGGGGAACGGCGATGAATTCGGCTGAGGCGGTGTCGGTCGAAAACGCGATCAGGCGCTTGGTCAGGACCTGGAGGTTGCGGGCCTTTTCGGAGACCGCCTGCAGCATCTGGCGCTTTTCCTGCGTGGCGCCGGTACCGAAATCGCCGACCAGCAGGTCACCATACATGGCGATGTGCCGAAGCGGACCGATCAGGTCGTGCGACGCGGCGGCGGCAAACTGGTGGACACGGGCCACGGCTTCGTCCTTGCGCGCGTCGGCCTGCCGCCGGCTTGTGACATCCACCCAGACGCCTGAGAGATGTCGTCCATCCGGTGCCTTCCGGCCGGTGATCTCGATCCACGTCAGATCAGCGCCATTGCTGACGCGGAATTCGTGCCGAAAGGCCATTGGTTGAGCCCGGAGGAATGACGCCAACGTGTCGGCAAATGCATCACGGTCCTCAACATGCAGATGTTCTTCGAGTTCTGTGGCCGCCACCGCGCCGACCGGCAGCCGCAACGTGCCGATCGCCGCGTCTGCAGGTCCGATCGTCACGAGACCCGTCTCGAGGTCCACATCCCAGGTGCCGAGTGCACATTCCATGTCGATCTATGCCACGTAGCCTTCAATCGGGAACATTATCATGCGTGTAGCATGCCGCGTATTTTGACGAATATCAATTCAAGAACACGCGCACGCTGGCGGCGCGACCATCGGCGTCGATGACTGTCAGGGTCGAGAAGCCAGCGCCATCGGGCAACCAGTCGTAGTTACGCTTGCGGGTCGAGTCCGGCAGTGCGACGCCGTTCGCCAGCCAGCGGAAAGGTGGCCGGCCACCCTGGAGCTTCAGCGACAGCGACATCGGGTCTCCGCTGGACAGCCCGACTTCCACTTCCGCGCCCTGGGGCGGATAGACGATCCTCGGCGGAGCCTCGCGCGCGCTCAAGGCGATGAGGCCGGAGCGTGTATGCGAGAAGCGCTTGAGACTGACGGGCAGTTCCGCCTCGGTCAGGCGCAGCGCACCGGCCGGCGCACGCGGCAGGGCTTCGATGGCGACGCCGGACTTGCGGAACGCTTCGAAGAGGACGGGTGCGGCGGACTTGTAGCCGCTCAGCCCGGGAATGGCGCCATTGTCGGCGCGGCCGATCCAGACGCCGATAACATGGCGGCCGTCATAGCCGACCGACCAGGCATCCCGGTAGCCGTAGCTCGTGCCGGTCTTGTAGGCGAGCCCGATATCCACGGCGCCGAGCGGCGGCTTCACGCCCGACAATATGTCGGACACCTGCCAGGCGGCGGCCGGGTCGAGTAGCGTCGGACCGTCGATCGGCCCGGGCTCGTCGTGAACGCCATCGCCAAGCTTCACCGGCTTGCCCCGGTTGGCAAGACCGGCATAAAGCTGGACCAGATCCTTGAGCGTGATACCGGCGCCACCGAGTGCGATGGCCAGTCCCGGTGTCTCGTCGGTCGGCAGCACGAGCTTGACGTCGGACCGGCGCAGGCGGACGAGCAGCCGGGCCGGACCGACGGTGTCCAGCACCTTGACCGCCGGCACGTTGAGGCTCAGTTGCAGCGCTTGCCGGATCGTGACGTCACCCTGGTAGGACATGTCGAAATTGCGTGGACGATAGCCGAAGAAGTCCGACGGGCGATCCTCGATGATCGTCTGCTGCGCGATCATGCCCTCCTCGAAGCCAAGGCCGTAGATGAAGGGCTTCAGTGTCGACCCGGGCGAGCGGTACTGGCGGGTCATGTCGATCCAGCCCGCCCGTGTAGAATCGAAGTAATCCGCCGAACCGACTTCGCCGACGATCTCGCCGGTCCTGACGTCGGCCATGACAATGGCGATGGACAGCTTGTCGCCGAGTTTGCGCGAGGCTTCGCGCGCCACCTGCTCAAGCGCAGCCTGCACGTCCCGCCGAAGTGTGGTGGCATGCACGACACGATCCGGCCTCGTGCGCAGCGCGGATTCCGACAGATGCGCGGCGAGTGCCGGCAATGCCTTGCGGGCTCGCGGAACAGGAAAGGCGAGCGCGCGATCGGCTTCGCCATCGCCGATCACGCTCGCCACGGCGAGCCGGTTCAACACCCGCTCGCGCGCGGCCTCGGCGTTCTTCCGGTGACGATCGGGGCGGCGGCGTTCGGGCAATTGCGGAAGCGCCACGAGCAGCGCGGATTCAGCGACCGACAATCGCCGCGGCTCCTTGCCATAATAGGCGAGGCTCGCCGCCCGCACGCCCTCGAGATTTCCGCCATAGGGCGCCAGGTTGAGATAGAGATCGAGGATCTCCGCCTTGGACAGTCGGCGCTCGATCTGCACCGCGCGCGCCATCTGCAGCAGTTTGGAGGCGAAGGAGCGCCCTTCGCGCGGCTCGATCAGCCGGGCCACCTGCATCGAGAGCGTCGAGCCGCCGGAGACGATGCGGCCATGGGTGGCAAGTTGCCAGCCGGCACGGCCGATTGCCCACAGATCGATTCCGCCATGCGCGTCGAAGCGCTGGTCCTCGTAGGCGATCAGCATCCGGACAAACTGCCGGTCCACATCCCCGGCCCTGACGCCGAGCCGCCACTTGCTGTCCGGCGTCGTGAAGGCCCGGAGCAGTGCGCCGTCGCTGTCGAGAACCTCACGGGAGACCACTGCCGCCCGATCGAGCGGCGGCGGATAGGCCTGGTCGGCCCATGCCGCAGCCCAGGTGATGCCCGCGGCGATAGCCGCCTGGATCACTGTAAGCACCGTGAAGGTTCTCAGCATGGCCATCGCCCGATGCGGGTTTCGAACAGGCGGCGCCTTACGGCGCCACCACCTTCATCTTGCCCGCAGCGCTGCGCGCATAGAGCTCCGGACGATACATGTCCTCCACGCTCGCGGCAGGATGGTCATAGGTGCCCGGAGTGACCGCGCGAACGACATAGGCCAGCGTCACGTCGCTCATGTCGCCCGGATACCGGTCGATCGCCGCGAGGAACCGGTCATAGCGGAACTCGAGATGCGCGGCCTGCGTCTCCGGCAACCAGTCGAAATTGCCTAGGCTGGCCGAGTTGACGAGGCCGGGGTTGTCGATCTCGAAGCCGGCCGGCAGAAGGTCGGCCACCATCATCCGGGTCTGGATGTCGTTCTTGGGCTTGACGGTGATGACAACGACATAGCGCTCGTTCTGCGTGACCTCGCTGACATTGGCCTCCTCGCCATCGAGCGTGTAATAGGCGCGGCTGATCTCGAAGCCGTCGCCGCCCGCCGTTAGCGGGCTCTTCGGCGAGGCAACCGATGTCAGAACCGCCGTCACCGGATCGGTCGAGGTATTGACCACGTTGATCGGATCAGCCTGGAGGCCTTCGCCGCTCACGCGGGTCTGGAACCCACCCTGCCGGGCGACATCGTTGACGGTGACGCGGATATCCTGGTCGCCATCCTTGAGCGCACGCGCGGCCAGCACCATCCAGGCCTGCTCCTGCGTCGAGAGCCAGGTCTTGCTTTCCCATTCGCGCGCCACCAGCCGGGCGAGATCCGGCACGACCCGGCTTTGCGGCGTACTTTCCGCCGCGAGCGCCAGGATGGCCGCGCTGTCGCGCAGCGCCGAACCATAGTCCGACCGTGCAAGGCTGACATTGACCAGCAGGCTGGACATGTTGGTCACGCTGGCGAAGATCTGCTCGGACCGCTCGCGGTCGCCGTAGAGCGCCAGCGAGGCTGCAACATGCGCCCGGGCCAGTTCGGTCGGGAACTGGTTGAGCATCGTGTCGGCATAGTAGCGCAGGTCGCTGATCGCCGCGCGACGGTTCCGTGCCAGCACGTAGAGCGCATAGGCCATCTCGTTGCCGCGGACGGCGACGTTGTTGTCATAGCCGAGCTGGTTCTCGAGGTTGTCGAGCGCCTGCACCATCGCCTGTTCCGGCACGTCGAACTTCTGCTCGCGCGCCCGGGTCAGGAAGTCGGTGACATAGGCATCGAGCCACATGTCGCCCGAACCCGGCGACCAGAGGCCGAAGCTGCCGGACGACGACTGGTAGGAGATCACGCGATAGATCGCGTCCTGCACACGCTTGCGGGCGGCGCCGTCATCCTGGCCTCCCGACAGCGCGGACAGTTCCGAGAGATAGAGCAGCGGAAGCGCGCGGCTCGTCGTCTGCTCGGCGCAGCCATAGGGGTAGCGATCGAGTGTCATCAGCAGCGCGGGCACGTCGAAGGCGGGCGAACGTGTCATGTTGAGGCTGACGGATGCCCCCTCCATGATCGAGTCGGCGAAGAGCTGGCTGTCGATGATCAGGCTCCGGCCCGGTTCGAGCCGCACGAGCCGTCGTTCGGTGAGTGGAAGCGTCGACGGGCGAACCTTCACGTTGAGCGCCTGGGTCAGCGACAGACCGTCCGCACCTTCGAGCCGAACGTTGATGACGCCATCACCGGGCACGCCGCCCCTGATCGGCACTGTCATGTCGGCCCTGCCGCCCTTGGCGAGCCGCAGCGTCCTGCCCGCGACATCGGGCACGATGGAGACCGAGCGGTTGGCCGAAAGGCTGATCCTGTAATCGCCCTCCGGCAGATCGGTATTGGCGATGTCGAGGCGAAGTTCTGCCTGATCCCCCGGCGCCATGAACTTCGGCAGGCTCGCCGTCACCACGATGGGATCGCGGATGACCACGTCCTTGACCGTGCTGCCGACGCCGGCTTTCGTCCAGGCAACGGCCATCAGCCGCGCCGTGCCGTTGAACTGCGGGATATCGAAGCTCACGACGGCCTTGCCGTTCTCGTCCAGCTTTACCGGACCGGCGAAGAAGGCCACAAGCTTTTCGGTCGGCGGACTGCCGTTCAGGGATGTCTCCCCGCCGTCACCGCCTGTGCGGAGGCGACCTGTCACGCCAAGCGAGCCATCAATCAGGCGGCCATAGAGGTCGCGGATCTCGACGCCGAGCATGCGCTGGCCGAAATACCAGCTTTCCGGCTTCGGCGGTTCGTAGCGGGTGAGATTGAGAATGCCGACATCGACAGCAGCGAGCGTGAGATAGGCTTCCTCATTCGCGCCGGCACCGGCGACGGTGATGCCGATTTCCAGCGGCCGCCGCGGCAGGTTCTGCTCCGGCGTATCCAGGGTGAGCGCGAGCTTGCGATCGCCGGGATCGACATTGAGCCACTTGATCCCGATCGCGCGCATCGGCATCCGGCTTTCCTGGGCATCGCCCGGACGGAAGAGCGTCGCCGTGATATAAGCGCCCGCGCCGAGTTCCTCGGTCACCGGAATTTCGACGACGCCGCCGTCCTTGGCGATCGACGCCGTCTTGCTCACCAGCACGCTCTCGGTGCCGATATTGATGAGTGCCTCGCCGTCGAAGCGTGGCGAGATCTTCAGCCTGGCGGTCTCGCCGGGCTTGTAGCTCTCCTTGTCGAGGGCGATCTCGAGGCCATCGGGCGTCTCGGTCGAGCTCGACTCGACATACCAGCCGGCATTGAACTCGATGCTGGATGTCGGGCCGTCATTCGTCGCCGACTCGATTTCGAGACGGTAGCGACCCCAGGTGACCGGCACCGAGATCTTGCCGCCATCCGCGGTCAGGTCCAGCTTGCCGTCGGCAACCTGCCGGGTCGAGGAAATTGGCTCGTAGCGCCATGAACCACCGTCGCGGTACCACTGGTATTGCCGCTCGATGGCGAGCAGCCTCCAGGTGAGTCCCGTCATCGGAACTTTGGCGCCGCTCTGGTCGAGGCCGATGACGTGGAAACTGCCGATCGAGTTCTCGGTCAGGTCACCCTGGAATTCGGGCTTGATGCCGATCATCTCGTTGCCGGAATTGACCGGCAGCGTGATCTGCCGTTCGACAGCGCGGCCGCCGGACTCGGTCATGCGGACCGTGAGCCTGGCATCGAGGAATTGCGTGGTCGACGGGAGGTCCGGCAACACGACGTCGAAGCTGGTCTTGCCCTCATCGTCGAGCACATCCATGTTCTCGAGCGCGACGGTCGTGCCTTCCGAGGCCTCCTCGTCGGCAAGCCCGAAGACGTAGCCCTTGTGCGCGTCGCGAAGACGGGTCGGCTTGACGACGACGTCCCCTTCGAGCGCAAGGCCGGCCGCCGGCGCGCCGTAGAGGTATCGACCCTCGACGGCGATGGATTCCGGCTGCCCGATATCGATTGCGCCATGCGCGCTCGTCATCGTGAACTCGGTCCGGTCCGGCACGAAATCGTCGACCAGAAAGCTCTGCGTGCTGACGGCAGGCTGCTTGGGATCGGTGTGGACCGCAAAGGTCCAGGAGCCGCGCATCGCATTTTCCTGGAGCGCAAGATCGACGGCATGGCCGCCGAGCTTGCCGCCATCGGAAACGATTCGGCGGTCCTCGACGCCATCGGGACGGGTGAAGACGAAGGTCAGCGGCAGTTTCTCGATCGCCCGGCCGGCGATGTCACGCGCCAGTGCCGCGACGTGGACGGTCTCGCCGACGCGATAGATGCCGCGCTCCGTCCAAGACAGCACGTCGATGGCGCCTGGCGCCGGACGGCCCGTCACGCCGCGATCCGACAGGTCGAAGCCTGCGCGTGTCATGTCGAGGAAAACGTAGTCCCTGGCGCCGTCCGACGCCGTAAGGATCGCCGGCGTCATAGCGGCGGTGCCGCGCATCAGTCCGGCAGACAGTACCACGCGGCCGTCTGCGTCGCTGGTCGCTGTTCCCAAAACTTCATTGTTCTTGGCGAGCAGCGTGACCTTGACGTTGGCGAGCGGCTTGGCGCTGGCAAGCGAGCGGACGAATACATTCAGGCCGTCGGTGCCGGCATAGGTGGTGAGCCCGAGGTCGGAAACGACGAACCATTGCGTCGCCTTCGATTCCCAGTCGCTGACCCGGGCCTGCTTGGACACGGCGGTCAGGACATAGACGCCCGGCTTGCGCTCCGGCAGCGCCTCGTCGACCGGGAAGGACGTGATGACTTCCTTGTTGAGTTCCGACGTGATGTCGATGGACCCCTGCCAGACAAGTTCGCCCTGGTTGCTTTCGATCTGGGAGGAATTGTAGCCGTCGAGCTGGGTCAGGAACTGCGAGTTCTGCAGGAGAGATGTGATGTTGCGATCGCCGATGCGAAAGAGCTTGAGTTCGGCAGATTCGGAGTTGATGGAAACGATCGGAATGCCGCGACGCGCCGTCGAGGGCAGCACAAAGCTGTCGCCGGTGAACCGCACGCTCGGGCCGCGGTCCTTGACGTAGATGTCGAGGTCGACCTGGGCCAGCAGCGGCTCGTCGACGGAGGACGGCAGACCTTCACGGAGCGCGATCTTGTAGCGCTGGCCATGGGCCAGGCCTTCCACGCAAATCTGCGAGCCCTTGGCTTCGAGCGCCTTGGGCGCCGCGCCGTCAAGCGTGACATAGGACGCATAGTCGATGCCGGACTTGACGAGATTTTCGGAGAACTGCACGCAGGCGCGGGGATTGGCGCTGTCGTTGTCGATGGTGTTGCCGGTCACCCGGAAGCCCTGGCGGAAGCGGAGGTCCTCATAGGCGACGCGGACGGTTCCGTCGTCGACGAGCTTGAGGCTGGCCTTGTAGGCGTTGAGGCCCGACCGGAAAGAGGAGTTGTTCTCGAGCGCCTTGGCCAACAGGGCAAGCGACCTTGCGCGCGCGGTGGTGGTCCTGGTCAGGAGGTAGCCATTGATCGCGGCGTTGAGACCCTGGGAATTGATCGTGTAATTGTTGTTGATGCGCGAGGCCGCATTCGCCATCTCCATCCAGAGATCGGCATTGTCGCGATCGAGCGAAAGGGCGGCGCTGAAGCCTGCCATGGCCTGGTCGATCAGGCCCGAATTGACGGACTGGCGCGCCATGGTGACGGCCGCCTCAATGCCGATGCCCTCATAGCCGGGCGGTGTGACCAGCTTCTCGCGAACGCGCTTGGCCTCGCCGACCTGCCATTCGTTAAGGAAATCGAGCGGGGGTGCCGCGCCGATGTCCGGCTCGGAAACCTCGGTCACGATCTTGCCCGCCACCGCGCCTGCGAACGGGTTCATCTTGTTGAAGTCCGACTTCAGGAAGCACCATTGCGCCTTGGTGTTGTAGGTAAAGGCCTTGCAGGCCCCGTCCGCGATGCAGATGTCCTGGCATTGCTGCAGTGAGACATCCTGCTCGGTGCGAAGATCAAAGCCAAAATAGTCCGCATCCTTCACCGTCACCACGGTGCGCGCGCCCTGGGCATGCGCGGCCGTGATCGACAAGAGCAGAGCGGAAAGAAGGAGGACGAAACGAACGTAGACGCGCATGGCAGTCAGCTCCCAATGACGGCGAGATCTTCGACACTCAGCTTCGAACGATCACAAGAGCGAGTCAATCACCTCCCCTGAGACAATCGAGCCGCTCACCCCTTTCGAATTATGCGCAAAACGTCGGCCGTTCCGGGTCGGATGGCGACACTTCCCGCGCAACAAAGAACGTGCCCGGCTGCGACTTTATTCGGTGTCTGCGACAGATTTGCCTCACGCCCGCACGGGATAACTGACAAATGCCAGTTGGCGGGAATCGGGCGCCCAACTGTTGACGTTGATCGTCCCCTGCCCGCCATTGAAAGCCGCGACGTCAAGCGCCGCTCCGCCATCCGGATGCATCAGCCGCAGGATGACATCGCGATCAGGTGGATGGCCGAGCGTGCCCTCGGGGTAGCTGATATAGACGACATGCCGGCCATCAGGTGAGATATGCGGAAACCAGTTCACCCGTTCGTCGAACGTGAGTTGCTGGATTCCCGTCCCATCCGGATGCATGCGGAAGATCTGCGCATGGCCGGGCCGCTGCGCCGCGCGCTCGGAGTTGAAGTAGATCCATTTGCCGTCGGGCGAGAATTCCGGCCCGTCATTGGGCGCGGTGACATCAGACAGCCGCCGATCGGGGCCACCGCTGCTCGGAATGGTGAAAATGTTGATGCGGCGCTGTTCACCCTCGCCTTCGACGGCGACATAGGCCAGCGTCGCGCCATCCGGCGATATGCCGTGGAGATAGTAGTGAAACGGCCTGTCGTGGATGTTCGAAACACGGACCGGCGCGCCGCCCGCCACCGGCAGGAAATACAAGTGCCCGTCGTTTGAGCTGACATAGAGCGTCTTGCCGTCGGGCGACAGGACGTGATCGTTGTTGAGGTCACGCAGATGGCCCGTGTCGATCTTTTCGGGCGCCTGATGGCCGCGATGGTCGATCCGCCAGAGTTCCCCGCCGGCGTTGAAGATCAATGTCTCGCCATCCGGAGTCCAGTTCGGCGCCTCGATGTTCGCCCCACTCTCCAGGACAACGGTCCGGGCTCCGGTCTCGATGTCGACGACCGTCAGTTGCGAGACCTGATCCGCGGCCAGTTGGCGGCCGTGGCGAGCGAATGTCACATTGTGCTTCATGGCGTCCTCCGTAGACAGAGGACTACTCCAGTTCCACCCCGTCGATAAAGACCGAACGGATCGAAAGCGCGGGATCGAGCAGGATGAAATCGGCCGCATAGCCGGGCATCAGCCTGCCGTACCGGTCGCCGACCCCCATCGCCTCGGCGGGATAGAGCGAGGCCATGCGGATCACCTCGTCGAGCGGCAGGCCGAGGGTCCGATGCACATAGAGAACCGAGGACAGCATGTCGATGTCGGCGCCGGCCAGCGTGCCGTCGGCCAGGGTCAGCCGGCCGTGCTCGCGGAACACGGGGCGCCCATTGAGCAACAGTCCGGCTTCGTCGGTGCCGATGGTCGACATGGCGTCTGTCACGATGAAGATCCTTCCCGGCCCCTGCTTGGCCCTGAGCGCCACGCCCATGGCGACCGGATCGACATGGAAGCCGTCGGCGATGATGCCGGCAAAGGCCGCCCCGCTGTGGATCGTCGCGCCGACGAGACCCGGTTCGCGATGGCCCAGCGGACTCATCGCATTGAAGAGATGCGTCGACATCCGCGCGCCCGCCTCGAAATAGTCGAGCGCATTGGCGCATGTCGTGTCGGTGTGACCGAGGCTGATGGTGACGCCAACTTGCGCCAATGCCATGACCTGTTGGCGCGATACGCTCTCCGGCGCCAGCGTGGTCAGCAGCAGGCCGGTTTCGCCGCGATACTGCCTGAGCGCATCGAGATCGGCGGCTTCCATCCGGCGGATGAGGGCCGGATCATGCGCACCCTTGCGCGCCACCGAAAGATGAGGACCCTCGAGATGGATCCCCAGGAAGCCTGGAATCTTGCGGGCGATGGCCTCGCGACCGGCCTTGCGGGCCTCGGCCGTGATGTCGGGCGTGTCGGTGATCAGCGTCGGCAGCAGCTTCGTGGTTCCGAAGCGGGCATGCGCCCGTGCCATGCGTGCAATGCCCTCCGGTGTCGGCTCGCTGTTGAACATCACCCCACCACCGCCATTGACCTGGAGGTCGATGAAACCGGGCACAATCAGCGCGCCCTCGGCGCCGATGCGCCGGGCGCCGGCCGGTACGTCTGCCGAAATTGCCGCAACGCGGTCGCCCGCGACTATGAGACTTTTGTCGTCGTGCCAGTCCCGGCCATCGAAGATGCGGCCGCCCGTGATCGCGGTCGCGCTCATTTCGTCTTGGTCACCTTGCTGAGCGCGGCGGGTCTGTCGGGATCGTAGCCTCGGCGCCGAGAGAGAGCCTCAACGAAGCCGTAGAATGGCACGATCAGGCAGAGCGCGTCGGTGATCGGGTGACCCGTCGCGACGAAAGGCAGGCGCGTGGACGTCTCCGCGCGATCAGAGGTCAGGAAGGTCGGCGCGCCGCGGCATGCAATGTTCTCGGCGATGGTAGAAACGCTGTCTTCCGCGGCATCGCGGGCCGCAAGAGCGAGAACCGGGAAGGATCGGTCGACCAGCGCCACGGGGCCATGCAGCACCTCGGCCGAGGAATAGGCCTCGGCGTGATAGTCCGCCGTTTCCTTGAACTTCAACGCCGCCTCGGACGCGATGGCGAGAGCCGGGCCGCGACCCAGGACGTAGAGCGATTCCGCGTTTTCCAGCGCGCCGGACAAGGGCGACCAGTCGAGAGACAGAGCCTTGCGGAAATGACCGGGCAGATCGTTCACGGCCCGGCCGAGTTCGGCATTGCCGGTCCATTCGGCGAGGATCGCGAGGCCAGCGACGGCGGAATTGACATAGGACTTGGTGGCCGCAACCGCCAGTTCAGGCCCGGCGGCGATGTCGATCTTCACCTGGGATTTTTCCCAAAGCGGCGAGGCCGGCGTGTTGGTGAGCGCAATCGTCAGGGCCCCGGCCTGGCCCGCGGACTCGACAAGCGAGATGATATCAGGGCTCTGGCCCGACTGCGAAACGGACAGGACCGCCGCCTGGCCGAGGGAGAGCTTCACGCCATAGATCGAGGCCAGCGAAGGCCCGAGCGAAGCCACTGCCTTGCCGGTCGTCAGTTCGATCGCATATTTGACGAAGAGCGAGGCGTGATCCGACGAGCCGCGGGCGATGGTGCAAAGGAAAGCGGGATCCTTCTCTCTCAGCGCCGCGCCCGCATCCTTGATGGCTTTGCCGGACGTATCGAGCAGGCGTGCGCAGGCGTCGGGAATTTCGTCGATCTCGCGACGCATGTGGGTTTCGGTCATTGTCATTCTCTCTTTGGGAGCATCCTCGGGCGGAACCGGGATGTCCTTCCTCCTGTCCTTGTCGCGCTCAGGCCGGACGTCTTCGCGTGTCTTGCCGGCGTGGCTAGCCCAGCGTCAGTTCAGCCACGAAATCATAGGCGTCGCCCCGGTAGAGGGAGCGCGTCAGTTCGACCACCTTGCCCGAGGGCAGGTAGGAAATACGTTCGATCGTCAGACCGGCGGACCCCGGCGCCACGTTCAGCAGTCGGGCTTCATTGTCCTTGATGTTGCGGGCGGAAATCCGCTGGACGGCCCGGATCGGGCGCACGCCGCGTGCCTCGAGCGCCGCGTAGAGCGAGTTGCCGACCTTTTCCGGATCGGGCAGGAATTCCGCCGAGATGCTGGCCCGCTCGATCGCCAGCGGATTCTCGTCGGCAATGCGGAGCCGCTCCAGCCGCGCGACGCGGCCGCCGGCGGCCAATCCCAGCATCATCATCTCGTCCGGGGACGGCGTGAAAAGGCCACGTTCCAGCCACTCGGCGCGCGAGGTCCGGCCGCGACGGGCCATGTCCTCGGTAAACGACGTCAGGCGCGAAAGCGGTTGTTCGACCTTCTCGACCGGCGTGGCGACGAAGGTGCCCGAGCCGTGCCGGCGCACCAGAATGCCCTGGCGCACCAGTTCGTCCACCGCCTTGCGTACGGTCACGCGGCTGATGCTGGCATATTCGGCGAGGTCTCGTTCCGGCGGCAGCGCGTCACCGCTCCGAAGACGGCCGGAGCGTATGGCACCGGCGAGAGCCTGCTGCAGCTTAACGTAGAGCGGGCCCTGGCCAGCAGACTGCAGGTCATCCGCGGACAGGAAGGACGCAAGCTCGGTCATGACGTCACCTCGGCGGCGAAATGCTGACGGGCGATTGCGATGGCACCTGATAGTGCATCCGCCCGCGCCGGCACCAGCCGCGCCCTGTGGGAATCGGTCAGCCATTTCGGATAGTGGGGCGACAGGCCGCCGAGCAGGCAGATCGATTGCCCGCCGGCGCGAATGACGGCATCGAGCGTTTCGCCGATCGCTGCAGCGCCCGCCTCAAGGATTCTGACGCCAATGGGATCATTGGAACTGGCGGCGGCAAAGACCTGCGGAGAGTAGCGTCCGAAATCGGATGGCGTCGCATAGCGGGCAAAGGCCACGATCCGCGACGGCTCGTCGCCGAACTCACTGAGCACATCGGCAGTCAGTTGCGAACCGGGCCGGACTCCATCGCTCACCAGCAGGCATTCCTGAAGCAGGGCCTGGCCGAGACGCGCGCCGCTGCCCTGGTCGGCAACCGCAAAGCCCCAGCCGCCGAAAGCGCGAAGCCTGCCGGCCCGCCGGCAGAGATAGGCAGTGCCGGTCCCGATGATGGCGATCGCGCCGTCCTCATCGCCAAAGGCGCCCTGGAGCGCGATCAGCCCGTCCGACACGACCTCCGAGCGCCGGAAGGGCAGCCGCGCCATCAGTCGTTCCGTCACGCCTTCGACATTGGAGCCCGCGAGGCCCAGAACCGCAGGCGCCGTGCTGAACGCGTCGGGATCAAGGCCGGCCTCCGCAAAAGCGGCTTTGGCGGCATGGGTGATGCTGTCGAGCGCGCCGTCCAGATTGGTCAGAATATTGGCTGCACCGCTGCGGGCGACACCAATGATCGCTCCGTCCGCTGTGGCCACGGCGGCCCGGCAACTGGTGCCGCCGCCGTCTATTCCGATGAGATAATCAGGCATTTCGCGCTCCTCACCAACATAATACCAAAAAAATACCATTAACCAAGTGAGATTTTCCAAACGACACCCGATTTTTATCAAAACACTGATTCAATGGAGTTTATTGCCAAGACCTTCATCGCTCGCATCACGGAAATGACAAAATTGTAAATTCTTCTGGACAAGTGGTATTTTTTTGGCATTATCACCCCAACACATGGGGAGAACGATGGCAGCCACCACGGAAGCACGCCACGAGAGAGCTCAGGGACTGGACGGACTGCCGCCGGCAGAGATCCTGTCGGTGCTGCTCGACGGGCAGCTTGGTGCGGTGGAAAGCGTGCGCATGGCGATCCCCGACATCGAACGGGCCGCCAAGCTGATTGCCGGGAAGATCTCGGCCGGTGGGCGCCTGATCTATTGCGGCGCAGGCAGCTCCGGCTTGATGGCGATGGCCGATGGCCTCGAATTGCCGGGTACCTATGGCATCACATCCGAACAGGCGCCGATCCTGCTCGCCGGCGGCGTCGAGAGCATCAAGCGGCTCGCCGGCGGCTATGAGGACGACGTCGCGCTGGCGACCGCCGATGTCGAGGGCCTTGAAATCGACGCCGCGGACTGCCTGGTTTGCGTCGCCGCATCGGGTTCGACGCCCTACACATTGCGCGCCGCCGAACTCGGAAAGGCGCGGGGTGCTGCCATTGTCGGCATCGCCAACAATGCCGACAGGCCCCTGCTTGCGGTCGCCGATATCGCCATATTGCTGGCGACACCGCCCGAAGTGATCGCCGGTTCCACGCGCATGGGCGCGGGCACGGCGCAGAAGATCGCTCTCAACATGATCTCGACGCTGATGGCCGTGCATCTCGGTCATGTCCATGATGGTTTCATGGTCAATCTCCATGCCGATAATGCCAAGCTGCGCGACCGCGCGCGCCGCATCGTCTCGGTCATTGCCGGAACCGACATCGACCGGGCGACCCGCCTGCTCGACGAGGCGGACGGCTCGGTGAAGATTGCGGTCCTGCTGGCTGCTGGCGCCGATGGCGCGCAAACTGCCGGCAAGCTGCTCGAAAGCTGTAATCAGAACCTGCGCGGCGCCCTCAAGAAGGCGCAGGCAGGCGCATAACAGGAACCAGCATCGACCACAGTGGGCGATTGCTAAAATTGGGAGAATGAAAAGATGACCCGTGCATTCAAACAGGCGCTGCTCGTGGCGACCGCCATCGCCGGCCTTTCGGGCGTGGCACATGCGGAAGACGTGACGCTGACCATCGAAAGCTGGCGCAACGACGACCTCGCCATCTGGAAGGACAAGCTGATCCCGGCTTTCGAAGCCAAGAATCCCGGCATCAAGGTGGTGTTCGCGCCGTCCGCGCCGACCGAATACAATGCCGCCCTGAACGCCAAGCTCGAAAGCGGCGCCGCCGGCGACCTGATCACCTGCCGCCCGTTCGACGCATCGCTCGAGCTCTACAAGAAGGGCTACCTCGCCGACATCTCGTCGAATCCCGGCATGGAGAACTTCTCGCCGGTGGCGAAATCCGCCTGGCAGACCGATGACGGCGCAGCGACCTTCTGCGTGCCGATGGCTTCGGTCATCCACGGCTTCATCTACAACAAGGATGCCTTCGACGCGCTCGGCCTGACACCGCCGAAGACGGAGGAAGAGTTCTTCAAGGTGCTCGACGCGATCAAGGCCGACGGCAACTACATTCCGCTCGCCATGGGCACCAAGGACCTCTGGGAAGCCGCCACCATGGGCTACCAGAATATCGGCCCGAACTACTGGGGCGGTGAAGAAGGTCGCCTTGCGCTGATCAAGGGCGAACAGAAGCTGACCGACCCGCAGTGGGTCAAGCCCTATGAAGTGCTGGCCAAGTGGAAGGACTATCTCGGCGACGGCTTCGAAGCCCAGACCTATCCGGACAGCCAGAACCTTTTCACGCTCGGCCGCGCCGCAATCTATCCGGCCGGTTCGTGGGAAATCGGCGGCTTCAACACCCAGGCCCAGTTCAAGATGGGCGCGTTCCTGCCGCCGGTGGCGAAGGATGGCGACCCCTGCTACATCTCCGACCACACCGACATCGCTGTCGGCATGAATGCCAAGACCGCGCATCCGGAAGAGACCAAGAAGCTGCTCGCCTGGATCGCCTCGCCCGAGTTCGCCGACATCTATGCCAACTCGCTGCCGGGCTTCTTCAGCCTGAACTCCACCCCGGTGAAGATGCAGGACCCGCTGGCGCAGGAGTTCGTCTCCTGGCGCGACAAGTGCAAGTCGACGATCCGCTCGACCTACCAGATCCTGTCGCGCGGCACGCCGAACCTCGAAAACGAGACCTGGGTCGAGTCGGCCAACGTGATCAACGGCACCGATACGCCGGCCGTTGCCGCCGAGAAGCTCCAGAAGGGGCTCGACAGCTGGTACAAGCCGGGCAAGTGATCGGCTGACAGATGATCGTGGCGGCGCGGCATGTCGCGCCGCCACCTTTGCAAGTGCAAGGCACCTGCAAATCCTCGCATGCCATGACAAGCGTCATCGCTTGCGCCATACTGGTCCGCCCCAGAGGTTGGGACCGAACATTTCAACGAACCATGGACAATGCGGGATGACCGAGGGGATCAGCATGCCCAGTTCAACGACGCCGGTAAAGCGGCCGTTTCGCTGGCACATCATCGTCTTCATGCTGCCTGCGTTCCTGGTCTATTCGGCGATCATGATCATCCCGCTCGCGGGCACGCTCTGGCTTTCGTTCTTCAACCAGGTCGATGGACAGCGAGTCTTCGTCGGTCTCGGCAATTTCCAGACATTGTTCGGCAACGAGCGCTGGGCCGCGGACTTCTGGAACGCGCTCAAGAACAATGTCATCTTCTTCATCATCCACATGCTGGTGCAGAACCCGATCGGCATCGCGCTGGCCGCCCTGCTCTCCGTGCCGAAGCTGCGATTCGCCGCGTTCTACCGCACCGCCATCTTCCTGCCGACGCTGTTGTCCTTCGTTATCGTCGGCTTCATCTGGAAGCTGATCCTGTCGCCGATCTGGGGCGTCTCGCCCTATCTGCTGGACCTTGTGCATCTCAAATGGCTCTTCGCGCCCTGGCTCGGCAAGCCGAGTTCGGCGCTGATCGCGGTGTCGCTGATTTCGGTCTGGCAATATGTCGGCATTCCCATGATGCTGATCTATGCCGCGCTGCTCAACATTCCCGACGAGGTGCTCGAAGCCGCCGAGATGGACGGCATCACCGGCTGGAGCCAGTTCTGGAAGATCAAGCTGCCGCTGATCCTGCCGGCGATCGGCATCATCTCGATCCTGACCTTCGTCGGCAATTTCAATGCCTTCGACCTGATCTATACCGTGCAAGGCGCACTCGCCGGGCCGGATGGCTCGACGGACATTCTCGGCACCCTGCTCTACCGCACTTTCTTCGGCTTCCAGCTGCAACTCGGCGACCGGTCGATGGGCGCGACGATCGCAACCGTGATGTTCCTGATCATCCTGGCCGGCGTCAGCTTCTATCTCTTCACCATCCAGCGGCGCCTGCGCCACTACCAGTTCTGAGGGGGAAACCGATGTCGAAAGCCCGTTCCTCCCTCGGACGCTCCGCCGCAGCCCACGCGATCCTGATCGCCTATACCGCGATCGCGCTGTTTCCGGTGGTGCTCACCATCATCAATTCCTTCAAGTCTCGCAACGCGATCTTCCGCAACCCCATGCAGCCGCCGCTGCCCGCCATCGGCGACAAGCCGGCAACCTTCGACCTGATCGGCTATACGACCGTGCTCGGCCAGGGCGACTTCCTCGGCTATATGCAGAATTCGATGATCGTCACGGTGGTTTCGATCTTCCTCGTGCTGCTTTTTTGGGGCGATGGCGGCTTTCGCACTGTCGGAATATCGCTTCCGGGGCAACACGCTGCTCGGACTCTACATGGCGCTCGGCATCATGATCCCGATCCGGCTCGGCACGATCGCCATCCTGCAGGGCATGGTCGCCTCGGGACTGGTCAATACGCTGACCGCGCTTATCCTGGTCTATACGGCGCAGGGCCTGCCGCTCGCGATCTTCATCCTGTCGGAATTCATGAAGACGGTCTCCGACGACCTCAAGAATGCCGGCCGCATCGACGGGCTCAGCGAATACAAGATCTTCTTCCGTCTTGTGCTGCCGCTGGTCCGTCCGGCCATGGCGACGGTCGCGGTCTTCACCATGATCCCGATCTGGAACGACCTGTGGTTTCCGCTGATCCTGGCGCCGTCGGAAGACACGAAGACGATCACACTCGGCGCCCAGATCTTCATCGGCCAGTTCGTCACCAACTGGAACGCGGTGCTGGCGGCACTCTCGCTCGCCATCGCGCCCGTCCTCGTCCTCTATCTCATCTTCTCGCGGCAGCTTATCCGCGGCATCACGGCAGGAGCAGTGAAATGACCCCGATCAGAACCCTGGTCGCCGGCCTCGGCAATATGGGCATGAGCCATGCGCTCGCCTATCACAACAATCCCGGCTTCGAGATCGTGGGGCTCGTGAACCGCTCGACGGTCGAGCTGCCCGACGGGCTGGACAGGCACGCGATCCTGCCAACCTTCCCGGAGGCGCTTAGGGCATTGAAGCCCGAGCTCTGCTCGATCAACACCTATTCGGACAGCCACGCGGATTTCGCCGTGATGGCGATGGAGGCAGGCGCCCACGTCTTCGTCGAGAAGCCCTTGGCGACGACCGTGGCCGATGCCGAGCGCGTCGTCGCCTGCGCCAAGGCAAACGGCCGCAAGCTGGTGGTCGGTTACATCCTGCGCCATCATCCGTCCTGGACGAAGCTGATCGCGCTCGCCCGCGATCTCGGCGGTCCCTATGTCTTCCGCATGAACCTAAACCAGCAGTCGGTCGGCAAGACATGGGGCACGCACAAGGCCCTGATGAACACGACCTCGCCGATCGTCGATTGCGGCGTGCACTATGTCGACGTCATGTGCCAGATCACCGATGCCAAGCCGGTCTCGGTACGCGGCATGGGCTTGCGCCTCTCGGACGAAATTGCCCCCGACATGTACAATTACGGCCATCTGCAGGTGCTGTTCGACGACGGCTCGGTGGGCTGGTACGAGGCCGGATGGGGCCCGATGATCTCGGAGACCGCCTTTTTCGTGAAGGACGTGATGAGCCCCAATGGTTGCGTCTCGATCGTGATGGACCCGAACGCCAAGTCCGACGACATCGATACCCATACCAAGACCTCGACCATTCGCCTGCACCGCGCCAAGACCACCGCCGACGGAAGCGGCTTTGCCGAACGCGACCAGATGCTGCAGATGGCGGGCGAGCCCGGTCACCAGGATCTCTGCGATCTTGAACAGGCCTATGTGCTGAAGGCGATCCGCGAGGATATCGATCTCGACCGCCACATGAACGACGCAGTGCAATCGCTCCGCATCTGCCTGGCGGCGGACGAGAGCGTCCGCAGCGGCCAGATGGTCAACCTCTAGAACGACGAACCCGGAGAACCACCCCGTGGGTAACCTAACACTCAAGTCCGTCAGCAAGTCCTTCGGCCCGGTCGAAGTTCTCAAGGGTATCGACCTGGAGGTCAGGGACGGCGAGTTCGTGATCTTCGTCGGCCCCTCCGGCTGCGGCAAGTCCACGCTTCTCCGCTCCATCGCCGGCCTCGAGGACATTTCGTCGGGTTCCATCGTCATCGATGGCAGGGACGTCTCGTCCACACCGCCGGCCAAGCGCGGCATCGCCATGGTGTTCCAGTCCTATGCGCTCTATCCGCACCTGACGGTGAAGGACAACATGGCGCTCGGCCTCAAGCAGGCTGGCGAGGACAAGGCCGTGATCGAGACACGCGTGGCGAATGCATCGAACCTGCTGTCGCTCGATCCCTACCTGGCACGACGCCCGGCGGAACTCTCCGGCGGCCAGCGCCAGCGCGTCGCCATCGGCCGCGCCATCGTGCGCGAACCCACACTGTTCCTGTTCGACGAGCCGCTCTCCAACCTCGATGCGGCGCTCCGCGTCCAGACCCGGCTCGAAATCGCCCGCCTCCACAAGCGCCTCAAGGCGACGATGATCTATGTCACACATGACCAGGTCGAGGCGATGACCCTGGCGGACAAGATCGTCGTGCTCTCCGCCGGCCGGGTCGAGCAGATCGGCTCGCCGATGGAGCTCTACAACAGGCCGGCAAACCTCTTCGTCGCGGGCTTCATCGGCTCGCCGCAGATGAATTTCGTCGAGGCCGGCCGCCTGGGGCGGACAGATGCCGCCACCATCGGCGTCCGGCCCGAGCATCTGACGCTGTCGCGCGACAGCGGCGCGTGGCAAGGCAGAATCATCCATGTCGAGCATCTCGGCGCCGATACGATCGTTTACCTGGAGTCGGAAACGGCGGGCCTCATCACCGTGCGCCTGTTCGGCGAGCATGCCTATGCGGTCGACGAGATCGTCCATGCCAACCCCGATCCGGCCAAGATCCATCGTTTCGACAAGGAAGGTCGGTCGATCACGGCCTGACCAGCGCTGAAGCGCAGGTCTGTTCAGAACTTCCCGCGGTTCTCCGGAACCCGGACCTGCCCCGTTGCGTTCATCGAGATGAGCGGGGCGTGTCAGTCGCCCCGAAGCGGGTCCTGAACAAATGAGACATGCGTCTTTACAGCTGCGTCCGGTGCGACTGCGGCACCGGTCGAACTTCGAATCTGTCGTCGCGATGGGCGCGCGCATGTCGCAGATGGTGCTTGCCTGCATCGCCATTGTCGTGGCGCTGGATTATGGCGAAGTCATCCTGGCGCCCATCTTCCTCGGTGTCTGTATCGGCCTGATGTTCTCGCCGCTGGCCGGACGAATCGAGCGCTATGGCGTGCCGACCTGGCTCTCGGCGCTGGCCATTGTGCTGACCTTCCTGATCCTGATCCTGGCGATCGGCATGGGCCTGTCGGTACCGCTCGCGGCCTGGGTCGAGCGCGCGCCCGCCATCTGGGAAAGCCTCAGGCTGCAGGTTGCGGACTGGCGGAGCCTGTTCGATTCCTTCCAGGGGCTGCAGAAGCAATTGTCCGACACAATGGGGCAGGCCACGGCGCTGACGGTGAAGGTTGACGACACGAGCGCTGTTCAGAGCGTCGTTTCGCTCGGTCCGACCATCGTCGCCGAACTGCTCATCTTCCTTGCCAGCATCTATTTCTTCGTTGCAACGCGGGACCGGTTCAGGATCGCCGTGCTGTCGATGTGCTTCACGCGGCGGATGCGCTGGCGCTTCGCCCATTTCTTCCGCGACGTCGAAGTGCTGATCTCGCGCTATCTTGCGACGATCACCGTGATCAATATCGGGCTCGGCGTCGTGGTCGCGCTGGCGCTGTGGGCGATCGGCATGCCCTCGCCGCTGCTCTGGGGCGTGCTGGCCATCCTCTTGAACTTCGTGATCTATATCGGCCCGGCGCTGATGACGGTGATCCTGCTCAGCGTCAGTCTGGCGCTTTACAACAATGCCTTCGACATTCTGCTGGCGCCGGGGATCTACCTCGCGCTCCATGCGGTCGAATCCAATTTCATCACCCATCAGGTGCTGGGCGCCACCATGACGATGAACCCGTTCGCCGTCTTCCTGGCGCTCGCCTTCTGGATCTGGCTGTGGGGGCCGATCGGCGGTTTCATCGCCGTGCCCTCGCTGCTCATTCTCTACGCCCTCGCGCGCAACATCATCCCAAGCAAGATCTGACGGAAACACCATGAAACTCTTCAAGTGCCAGAACTGCGGCAACACGATTCATTTCAACAACCATGTCTGCCTCGCCTGCAACAGCCGGATCGGCTATGTCCGGAAACTGTTCGACATGTCGGCATTGACGTCTGACGATGACGGCGGCTGGCGTGCATTGGCGGACCCAGAGCGCCGCTACTTCTTCTGCGAGAACGCGACCGAAGGCGCCTGCAACTGGCTGGTGCCGGCCGACAGCGGCGAGACCTATTGCCTGGCCTGCCGCTTCAACCTGACGATTCCCGATCTCTCCGTGCCGGAAAACCACGACCGGTGGCGGCGCATCGAACAGGCGAAGAAGCATCTCTTCTACTCGCTGACGCGATGGGAACTGCCGATGCCGCGCCGTATCGACGATCCGGAACACGGCCTGGCCTTCGAATTCCTTGCCGACACGCTGGATGCGAGCGGAAACGCGGAGCCGGTGCTCACGGGTCACAGCGACGGGCTTATCCAGATCAACATCGCCGAAGCCGACGATGCGGAGCGCGAGCGCCGGCGTGCCATGATGGGCGAGCCGTATCGTACCCTTATCGGACACTTCCGCCATGAGGTCGGGCATTTCTACTGGGACCTGCTTGTGAAGGATCGCGGCGGCATTCCTGCCTTCACAGAACTGTTCGGAGACCCGACGCAGGATTACAATGCCGCACTGCAGGCGCACTATGCCAATGGACCACAGCCCGACTGGCAGCTCAATTACATCAGCGCCTATGCGTCGTCCCATCCCTGGGAAGATTTCGCCGAGACCTGGGCGCACTGTTTCCACATGGTGGATGGACTGGAAACGGCGAGCGCCTACGGCATCTTCCCGGCCGACCTGCCGGCGGGCGCGATCCATCAGGCAGATGTCGATCCATACGATGCGACGAGCATCGATCAGATCATTCTGGCCTGGGTGCCGCTTACGGTGGCGATCAATTCGATCAACCGCAGCCTTGGCCAGCCGGACCTCTATCCCTTCGTGCTGACCAACGCGATCGTCGCCAAGATCGATTATGTCTTCAGGCTGATTGCCGAGGCGCGCGCAATGGAACAGGCCGAGGCCGCCTGACACCAAACCATTACTGCATGGCGCGCGACGTGACCATCGCGCGTCAGCGCACCTAATCGTTGCCCAGCGGAAAGCGGATGCGGTACCGGACGCCTGCAGTCCCGAGGCTGTAGGCGGCCACCCCGCCCACCGATGTTGGCACGACCCGCTCCAGGATCGCGCGCCCGAACCGCGTGGCGGGTATGGCGGGAGTTTCCGATGGGCGACCGGCGGCAGTGCGCTCGTCCCAGGTGAGGGTCAGTTGCTTGCCGGTCTCGTCCAGACTGATGGCGCTTTCGACATCGATCCGGCCGTCGCGCCGCAATATCTCGCCGTGGGTGATGGCGTTGATGACGAGTTCGTGGAACGCTAGGCCGATATGCATCGCCGCATTCGGAGACAGAAGAGTGTTTTCGCCGGTGAACCGGACGATTTCGGTGCGGCCATTGATGTAGGAGCCGACCTGCTGCTCCAGCAGTTCTTGCACATGCGCGCCGCGCCAACCGGAATCGGTGATCAGGTCCTGCGATCGCGACAGCGAGAAAACCCGGCCGCGGAACTTCTGGACATAGGTCTCGATGGAATCGGAATGCTGCGAAGTCTGGGTCGCGATACTCTGGATGATGGCGAGCAGGTTCTTGGAACGGTGGCTCACCTCGCGCAGCAATTGCTGCAGGACTTTTTCTCTGCGCCGGTCCTCGCTGCGATCGATGATGGTGGTGATGACCTGGTTTTCGCCCGAGCGCGCGGGCATGGCCAATATCCTGAACTCGAACGTCCGGTCTTCGCCGAGCCTGACCTCGAGTTGTTCGGTCACCCCCTTTTTCAGCGCCCGCTGTTTGGACGCCATGAGTTGCGCACCGATCTCGGGGCCGAAGATCGCGATATCGGCGGGCACGCTATCCTTGTCCACCGTCCAACAGTCGGGCAGCCCGGTGACGCAGAGATAGTCCATCTCGTCATTTTGAAGAATGAGGCTCGCGCGCATGTCGACCAACGCAGAGATGAAGAACGAGTTGAGGTTCTCCTCTCCGAGATCGTGCGCGTGCCACAGAAACCTCTTTACCACCGAACACCTCTAAAGGACGATCCGTCAATGCACCGAGACGCAAGGGCGACCGGCTTCAGGCCGGCCGCGCCATTCGGGCAGGACGATATCGTGTGATAACGTGTCACGAATTCATGCAGAAAGCGCCTCAGCGGCCGACGAGCTCTCGTTGAAGAACAGGGCCTGGCTGATCAGCGCTTTCAACATGTCGGGATTGTAGGGCTTCGTCACGAGAAACGTCGGCTCGGCACGTTCGCCGGTCAGAAGTCGCTCGGGGAAGGCCGTAATGAAGATCACCGGGATGCTCGCAATCTTCAGGATATCGTTGATCGCATCGATGCCAGAACTGCCGTCGGCGTGCTGGATGTCGGCCAGGATCATGCCCGGCGACGTCTTCTTGTAGAGATCAACCGCTTCGCGATGGGTACGGGCGATGCCACTCACATTGTGACCGAGATCGCTGACGATCTGCTCGATATCCAGCGCGATCAACGGTTCGTCCTCGATGATCAGCACGTCCGTCGCGATCTGGCGCGAGATCTCGTGCGCGGCCTCGTCGAGCAAACGCGCAGTCTCCTCGGGGCTGGCGCTGAGAATTTTCCGCCGTCTCAGCCACCGTGAATCCCTCGACCGAGACGAGGAGAAAGGCGTGGCGCGCCGCGGTCGGAACAGCGCTCAGATTGGCCATCGCCTTCTTTTCCCACGCAAAGGGAGAGAGCGTGGCGGGAACTTCGACGGTCGAGGACTTGAGTATCGTCACCAGAAGTTTGTAAAGCGCAACCCGATCCGACGACGCGGTCGGAAAGATCGAGAGATCGGCGATAAGAGCCTCAAGGGTTGCCGCCACATAGGCGTCACCCGAGGTCTGGGAGCCCGTAACAGCGCGGGAATAGCGACGCAAAAACGGCAGATGTGCTGCGACGCGGGCGGTCAATGACATGGAAAATTTCTCCCCTGGAATCCTGATGGCAATTCTAACCTATTCTTTAACGCCTGACTGCCCGAAAAGTTCCGGCCGCAGCAACGCCTTTGTGGATTTTTTGTCGAATTTTCTACCGGGATCATAGGTTTGCTGGTGGGCATCAAGATCCCGACATTTGCTCCCGCCGATGCCGCGGGCGGATGCGAATGTCGGAATCGAAACGCTAGAGCGTGGCAGGTCCCTTGCCTTCCGCCTTCGACAGATCATGACCCAACGCTTCAAGCACCATTTCCGCGTCCCGAAGCTTGGATGTCAGGCCGTCATCATCGACGGCGGGTGATTCAGACGCCAGACGCTGTTCGGCGCGGGCATCGTCCCGCAGCTTCGTCAGGTGTGTGATGCGCTCGGCCCGGGACAGCGCCTCATCGGCGACGATTGCGCGCACTTCGGGATTTTTGATTGTCTCGTACATGAGGTTCTCCGGACGTTGATGGTTGAATGCGCGATTATCGATTGCGGCGAGTTGCGTCCTGGCCGACACGGGACATCACGTAACCGAGGACGGCGACCGCCAGCAGCGACCCAACGGGGCTCGCACGCACCAGCATCGGGACCATGGTGGCCAACGCAGCACTGGTGCCCGCGGCTGATGCGCTGCGCACCCGCAGCCTGCGAAGCCGTCGCAAGCGTCTCTGCCGCAGACGAAGGATGAGTACGACAAGCAAAGCGGCGAGCAAGGTGGCTCCCGCAATGCTGAAAGCAGCGACTGGCGCACCATACTCGGCCGACAGCACACTACCGACACCGTAGATCAATGCGACGTAGGCCGTCAGCGCAAAGAGAGCCGCAACACCATAGATCACCACCGACGTCGCAAGGTCATGCGTTGTCGATCGCAAGCGCCCTGTCAGCAAGGACACGATTTCGAACATTGATCACCGCCGTGTCATGAGCGCGAAGAGAAAGCCCACGCCCGCAGCGATACCGATGGCGCGCAGGGGATGCTCGCGTACCTGTCGCTCGAAACCCTCTTCCAGAGACACCGCCTCCGTGCGAGCGGTGTCGAAGGCGCGCAGCGAGGCGGCCATTGCATCCGACGCCAGCTTCTCGACCGTGTCGCGGTAGTCGTCCACCTTCTGGCCACCGAGTGCCGAAAGGGTCTTGCTCAGAGAGGCGATCTCATCCTTGAGGTCGTCGATGCGCTGCCGCATCTCAAGTTCGGATAGAACGTCCTCTGCCTTCGCCTTGGCAGTCTCTGCAGTTCTCGACATAGCCATGTGAAATCTCCTGTTACCCGCTTGTTGGCCGCACAACGTCGATCGGGTCCGTTTGGTTCCGGCGAAGAAGGGACGAAGTTGGGGGAAGTGTGAAGGAGAGAAACGTTTCGGGGGGACGGAGTAACGCTTCTCTCCTTCAAGTGGCGCCGCCAGCGGGCGGGGAGCGGTGGCGCCTTGGGCAAACCCGTCAGGGGAGGCGAGCTTGCGAGGAGAAAACATCCGGCGAAATGGAAGGTTCCATTCGGAGAAGATTATTTTTTGGCGCATGCCGCGGAACGTTTCCGAGGACTTTCGGGTTTTGCCCCCGAGCAGTTCGCTCTCAGTCAAAGAAAGGAAATGCTATGAATTGGAACCAGATCGAAGGCAATTGGGAACAGTTCAAGGGCTCGGTTCAGAAGCAGTGGGGCAAGCTCACTGGCGACGATATCGATGTCATTGCCGGCAACCGCAAGCAGCTCGCAGGCAAGCTGCAGGAGCGCTACGGCAAGGCAGAAGAAGAAGCCGATCGCGAGATCGACACCTGGCTCGGTCGCCACTGACCATTGCACCACGTCTGCGGCGGGGCCATCGTGCCCCGCTTTTTCTTTGTCTGCCGTGGGCATGACGCAACCAAAACAATGGGTACCGACGACGAAAAACCCGCCGGGTATCCCCAGCGGGTTTGCTCATTCGATCAGACTGGATTTAGCGGCTGCGCCGTACCACATTCATGATGAGAGAGATGACGAGCAGCGCCAGGAAAACGAAGAACAGAACCTGCGCGATGCTGGCGGACGCACCGGCTATTCCGCCGAAGCCGAGAACACCCGCAATGATTGCGACGACCAGGAACAAAAGGGCATAATAGAGCATCGACTTTCTCCTTCACATTGTCGTCATCAAAACTCACGTCGCTCGATTTTGTTCCGGCACGACGAAGAATGTCGGTCACAGCGACGTTCAATGCGTGGAGAAATAAAAGTCTTCACATCGGGAACCACAAGGCGACCCGCGCGTTTTGGGCAGCGGTAGAGCGGGGCAATGTTTAATCGAAAGCAAAAACGTTGATGAAAGACAATCAGACACGGGATAGGTCCAGTCCGGAGTTTTCCGGCGCCTATGCGGAGATACCGAAAAAACTCAAGGCTTATTACGACGCGCTTCAGGAAGAGGCGATTCCGGACAAGTTTCTCGACCTGCTCGAAAAACTGGACCGTGCCGAGCAGGCCGCCAACAAGGCCGACGCTGTGAAGGAGCTCGAATAATGGCAGTTTCGCAAGAAACGATCGAGCGCGACTTCAAGCGCACGATGCTCGCCTGCCTGCCAAGCCTGCGCGCCTTCGCCGTATCCCTCTGCAAGCGGCATGATTATGCCGACGATCTGGTGCAGGACACGATCATGAAAGCCTGGGCGAAGAAGGAATCCTTCGAACATGGCACCAATATGAAGGCGTGGCTGTTCACCATCCTGCGCAACGAGTTCTACAGCCAGGCGCGCAAGAGCGGTCGCGAGATCCAGGACAGTGATGGCTACTTTTACCGAACAGTTGTCGAACAATCCGGGGCAACACGGCGTGCTCGACCTCAACGATTTCAAGGCCGCGCTCGAGAAACTGCCGGACGACCAGCGAGAAGCGATCATCCTGGTCGGGGCCTCCGGTTTTGCCTATGAGGAAGCCGCGGTGATCTGCGGTTGCGCCGTCGGCACGATCAAGAGCCGCGTGAAACCGCGCCCGAACGCGGCTGGCGGATATGCTGAAGATCACGGGTGATGCGGACTTCGGCCCCGATTCGCACTCGCTTGCAGTCACCAGCCGCAATTTCGCACGGACCTGATCCGGACAGTTCACGTTTATACATGCGCCGCAGGTTCTGCCTGCGGCGCATGTGCATTTGCAATGTGGTGAGTTTCTTCCCGAATGGCAGGCCCGATCATTCCAGGGTGATCGGAACCTCGGCGCAGGTGCCGCGGTCGCGGGGAATGTAGGCCAGTCCCTCCCCGACCGTCTTGGCCATGGACGTCACGATTCGTGACCCAAGGCCGGTGCCGGCCGGCGCGGTGTTATCGTCGAAGCCGACTCCGTCATCCTCGACGATCAGCCTGGCATTGGAGCCGACGCGCTCGAGGCTGACGCGGATTTCGCCGCCATCACCGTCTTGATAGGCGTATTTGATTGCGTTGGTCAGCAGTTCAGTCAGGATCATCCCGACGGATACGGCGCGGTCGGATGCCAGGTCGACCTTGTCGAAAGCGGTGACGATCCGTGTCTTGTGGCCGGACTTTTCCAGCGTGCCGGCGAGGTCGGAGACCAGCGTCGAAAGGTATCGGCCCATTTCCACGATCCGGACGTCATCGGACGTGTAGAGGCTGCGATGCATGCCGGCGATTGCCGTGATGCGCGCCTGGGTCTCGGAAAGAGCGGCCTTGACCGCGGGCTCCTTGCTGGAAGAAACCTGCATGCGGATGAGGGCTGCCACGAGCGCGAGGCTGTTGGCGACGCGATGGTTGACTTCCGCGAGCAGGATTTCCGCGCGCTCCTTGGCCGCAATGATCTCCAGGTCGGCCTTGCGCTTGGCTGCCCGCAACTCGGCACTCTCGAGCGCCTGCTGCACCGCGCTTTTTCAGCAGCGCCCAGAAGTCCTCGCCGACGGACTTGATCACATAGTCCTCCGCGCCGGCCTTCAGCGCCTCGACGGCGACCGTCGCCTCGCTGGAGCCGGTGACATAGATCACCGGAATTTCGATGCCGCGTTCGTGCATTGCCTGCAGAAAGCAGAGACCGGTGGTGCCCTGAAGGTAGTGGTCGAGAATGATGACAGCAATCCCGCCCTCGGCGAGGCGCGCGAGGCCGCTTTCGTGGTCCAGTGCATGGATCACCTCAAGGCCGATCCGGGAGAGGGTTTTGCTCGCCAGGCGGGCAAGACCCTCGTCGTCGTCGACGTAAAGAACTTTGGTTCTAGAATCGCTCAAGGTATCTGCATCACCGAAAAGAACAGGCCAAGCTGGCGGATCGCATTGGCAAAGCCGTCGTAATCCACGGGCTTGGTTATGTAGACATTGGCACCGAGGTCGTAGCAGCGCTGGATCTCCCGTTCATCGTCCGTGGTGGTGAGAATGATGACCGGCAGCCGTTTGGTGTGGATGTTCGACTTGACCTTCTCCAGGATATCGATGCCGGACATGTCGGGAAGGTTGAGATCGAGCAGAATCAGGAGGTAACGGTGCTGGTTCACTTCCCCGGACAGGTCGTCCCCCAGAATGTATTTCAGGGCGCTCGTTCCGTTGGTGAAGGGCACGATTTCGTTGTTGACACCGGCCCGCCGCACGTTCTTTTCGATCAGCCGTGCGTGGCCCTCGTCATCCTCGACCATGACGATTGTGACTTCTCTGCCTGCCGCTTTCATTGGCCAACACTCCTTACAAACTGGCTCAGATCTGCCGGTAGCCGTATCATGAAGGTTGTGCCCTTTTCCAAGCTCGGACTTGAGCTTGATATCGCCGCCCATATTGCGGACGAGAGAGCGGACATGGGCCAGGCCAATGCCCTCGCCGGACTTGTCCTGAATGCCGGATCTACGGAACAGCTCGAATATCCGCTCGTGGTCCTCGGGCGCTATGCCGCGGCCGTTGTCGCTGAAATCGATGCCGATCTTGAACCGGTTGATCGGAAATGCCTTGACGGCAAGCTCAAGTGGCCGGCCGGGATCACGGTACTTGACCGCGTTGTCAAAAAGATTTCCGATGATCTGCTCGATGGAGAACTTGTCCGAGACAAGATCGGGCACCTTGATGGAGACATCGAGCCGCCCGTCGGCTTCGGCTATCTGGTGCTGGAGCGCGTCGGCCGCTTGCGCGCACGATCGCCTCCAGGTCGATCGGCTCGGGCTGCAGGGGGCGCCTGCCGTCGCGCGATATCTTCAGGATGGCATTGATCAGGCCGTCCATCTTGCGGGTGGATGAGCGGATGAAGTTGATGGCCTCGGGAAGGTCCTCCTTGGCAGCCAGCCGGGCCTCCTCCCGGATGTCGTCGCTCGGGCCTGCCTCGCCAGCATCGACCAGCCGGTGGATCGCCTTAAGGGCGCTTTCGAGTTCGGCGGTGAACCCCATAATGTTGACCAGCGGCGCGCGCAGGTCGTGGGTGACGATATAGGCGTAGCGCTGGATCTCCTGGTTGGCCTGCATCAGGTCTTCGGTGCGTTCCCGCACCCGGCCCTCGAGGCTGGTGTTGAGAACCCTCAATTCTTCCTGCACCTTCTGGATCTCGCGGACATAGCGGGAAATGATGAAGACGGCGCCCGCGAGCAGCATCACGATGGCCAGCGCGCCAGCGATGGTCGTCGCGCGCAGGATGTTTGCCATGCGGATCTGTGAGACGACCTGGGCGGCAACGCGTTCGTCCGCATGGGCGATGATGGACTGCAGGACATCCTGCACTTCCGCCATGTGCTCGAAGCCAAGCCCGCTCTTGACGATCTCGACTGCCTCAGCCTGCCGACCCGCCTCGGCCAGATCGATGGTCTGGTCGAGTTCCATGGCCTTGGCGGCGATCGCCTTCTGGAGGTCGCCGAGTTCGACTTTAACGAAGGCATTGTCCCGGATCGTCGCCTCGAACCGGCCCTGCCGATCCCGAAGCTGGGCGATCGCCTCCCGGTAGTTCGCCAGAAAATCCGGGTCGAGCGTCAACAGATATCCGCGCTGACCGCTTTCCGCCTGCTGCAGCATCAGCAGAAGGTCGGCCGTGGCACTGCGCACCCTGCGCGACGCGATCAGGTTGTCTGAATAGGTCTGGGTTTCATAGACCAGGTAGAGTGTCGAAGCGATGATACCGAGCAGCACAAGGCCGCCTGCGACCAGCGCCGCAAGCGTGTTGCGAATGAAGGCGGATCTGCGGGATTGCAAGCGGTCGTGCTCCTAGGCTGCGCGGCGCGTCGCGCCGGTGGATCTGTCGCCAAAAAGCTTTGTGTCCGGATCGGACCGGCCGGCAATCCGTGCCGGAATGATCTCGGATGCGATCTGGCTGAACGTAATGCCATTACCGCCATAACCCATGACGGTAAACATGTTGTCGGAGCCGGGAACCGTTCCGATGATCGGCAGGCCATCCGGCGTGACGCCGAAGGGGCCCGCCCAGGTAAAGTCGATGTCAAGCGGCCCGGTGCCGAGAAGCTTCGCGGCCTTGCGGGCAATGATTTCGGCCTTGCGCCTGAGCTTGGCCTTGTCGAGATGGGCCTTCTCGTCCGCCTCGTCCTCGCCGCCGGCGACGATCCGGCCGTCGGTCGTGCTGCGCAGGTAGAGATAGGGGTCGGAGGCCTCCCAGAGCAGGAATTCGTCCAGCCAGTCCGGCCGCGCGGCACCCGGCTTGGTCGCGATTGCCCAGGTCGATACCACATCGTGGTCGAAGAGGGCGAGGCGCTTGAGATACTCGTAGCCGGTGCAGAATATCGCCTTGCCGGCGACGACGGTTTGCCCAGAAGACAGGCTCAGTTCAACATGGCCACCCTGATCATGAATGTCCGTCACCTCCGTGCCGGAGACCAGTTCCGTACCCTTTCGCGCCGCCTGGCGGAGGAAGCCGGCGGTCATCTGCGCGGGGTTGGCCGAGGCCGAGCAATCCGTCAGGATCGCCCCGGTACGTTCGATGCCATACCGGTCACCCAGCGTGGCCCTGTCGATGAACTCTGCGTCGAAGCCACCCTCGGCCCGCAACTCCGCCTCGGCTTTCAACGCCCGCCAGCCCAGTTCGTCACCACTGACCAGCAGCGTCTTCCGGCGCTGGAAACCGCAATGGATGCCGCCCTCGCGTATGCGGTCGGAGAGACGCTCCACCGCGGACATAGACCGCGACCATACCCGCGAAGCCGCCTCCTTTCCGAGCTTTTCGGTCAGGCTCGACAGAGGCGTATCGATCTCGTGCTGAATCATCGCGGTGCTGGCGAGGCTGGAGCCGCCCACCGGCTTTCTCCGATCGATAACGAGCACCGATCGTGAACCATCCGCCAGACTGTCGGCCATCAGCGCACCGCTGATGCCCGCGCCGACAATGACCACGTCATAAGTCTTCCCCAGCGGCGCTCGATGGGTGCGGACGGATATGCGGGGCGTCGCCGACCACAGGGGTGCATCCGTGTGGAGATCGCGCTTCTTCGTTACGGTCATGTAATGTGATCAGTCCCCGGTTGGCCTGCCACACGGCAAGTCGGGTTTAAACGCAGGCGGGGAGGAATGGTTCCGAGCCAATGTGGATTTTTTCGAGGTCCGGACGGCTGAGTTGGCCCCGTGCCGATGGCGGAAGAATTTTCCGCAAATCGGGAGAATTTCAGAACTCTTAATCTCTACCTACTTGATAGAGTAATAGATATCATCTAGGCATGAGCCGACGCGCCAGTGGCAGTCTGCATAGAGGGAAACGACATGAAGTTTCAATCCGCACCCGCAACCGATCGCGAAAGAACCATTCCAACAGGTCTCCACCTCTCCAAGGAAGCGGCGGTTCTTGCCGCGGCCGTCGGGCTTGCCTTCGCCTTCGTCACTGCCTGCATTTTTCTTCTCGGCTGACCGCCCCGGCGCAGGTTGGCATCACCAAACGATACCCTGCTAAAGTCCTAGATCGGTCGGCGCTTCGCATCGCAAGTCGGTGCGCATGTGCATCTTTCTCGGCCCGGTCGATTAATGGCTGTTTAAGCCGGTTCTTGTACATTCGGCGAAATTTCGCGAGAGAGCCGGCGTGACGTCGATCGACAAGAACAATCCAACCGAGTTGGAAATACCGCACGGCCACCAGTCACTGATTTCCGAACTGGTTGACAAGGCTCCCAGCGCGCTGGCCGTAGTCGCCACCGACACCCGAATTCTCTATGCCAACCGCAGTTGCGCCACGCATGTCCGCGGTGCAGCCCGGCTGCTTGACGTCCTGCATCCGGACGACCGCAAGAATGTCGAGTTTCTGCTGATGAGGCTCCAGCTCGATCCTTCCACTCCCAAGCGGGCGGAGATGCGGCTGCTCAGGGCAGATGGCAGCGACGTCTGGATGCTCGGGGACTTTTCGGCCGCACGGCTCGACGGCAAGGGCAGGGTCGAGGAGATCCTGATCCAGTTCGCCGACATCGACAGCCAGAAGCGTACCGAAGCGGACATGCAGTCCTGGGCGCAGCGCTGGAACCACGCGCTGGTCGGCTCGACGCTGGGTGTCTGGGACCACAATTACGCGACAGGCGTCTTTTACTACTCCGAAACCTGGAAAACGATGCGCGGCCACGCGCCCGACGCTGAAATCGACACGTCGATGGAGAGCTGGATCGAGAGCGTCCATCCCGACGACCGGGCCATGGTGATGGACGAGGTCGAGCGGCAGGGACGCGGCGAGGACTTCAGCCCGATCTTCGCCTACCGGGAAAGACACAGGGCCGGGCATTACATCTGGATCGAATGCCGCGGCGCCTGCATCGACTGGTTCGAGGACGGCACGCCGGCGCGCGTCGTCGGCACGGACATCGATATCACCGAGCGCAAGGCAGCCGAACAACGACTGCTGGAACTGTCACGCAAGCTTGAGCTCGCGCTCGGAGTCTCGCAGATCGGCGTGTTCGAGGTGGATGTCCAGCGCGGCGTCAGCCTGTGGGACGAGCGCATGCTGGAGATGTACGGCCTCGACGACGGACAGGTCTCGCGGCCTGCCGATGGCTGGTTCGACATGATCCATCCGGACGACCGCGCCAGGGCCGTGGGTCGGATCAATGAATTCTCCGGCAGGGAGACGACCTTCAGCAATGCCTTCCGGATCGTCCGCCCGGATGGTGGCATCCGGCACATCCGCGCGCGCGTGACGCCTTTCCGGTTGGCGAGCGGCGAGACGCGCATTGTCGGCGCCAATTGGGACGCGACCCACGACATCACGATCCAGGAAGAACTGGCCGAGGTCAACCGCCTCGCGGAAGCGCGCAATCGCGAGCTTGAAGCCGCGAAAGCGCATATCGAGCACAGCGCGCTTCACGACTTCCTCACCGGACTGCCCAACCGCCGCTACCTCGACCGGGAACTGACGGAGAGGGCGGCGAGGGCTGGACAGGGCGACAGGGGCGCGGCGATCCTTCACCTCGATCTCGACCGCTTCAAGCAGATCAACGACACGCTGGGGCACCTCGCCGGCGATCACATGCTCAAGCATACCGCCAAGATCCTGCGGCAGTCGATCGCCCCGGAGGATTTCGTCGCGCGGATCGGCGGCGACGAGTTCGTCATTCTCTCGACCTATGACGGGTCGACCGATCGCCTGACCGATCTTGCCGAGCGGGTTATCCGGCGGATGCGCGATCCGGTCCCCTTCGAGAACCACCCCTGCCGCATCGGCGCCTCGGTCGGGATTGCGTTCGCCTGCGGAACAGCTGTCGATCCAAAGCAGTTGCTGCTCAATGCCGATATCGCGCTCTACCGCGCCAAGACCCTGGGCCGGAACCGCTTCGAGTATTTCTCGCTCGACCTGAGAACAGATGTCATCCAGACGAAGCGGCTGTCCGACGAGATCCTTGCCGGCCTGGAACGGGGCGAATTCGTACCCCACTACCAGCTTCAGTTCCACGCCGCCGACCTTTCGGTCGCCGGTGTGGAAACGCTGGCGCGCTGGCAGCATCCCGAGCGCGGATTGCTGACGCCAGACAAGTTCCTCCAAGTGGCCGAAGACCTCGACGTGGTCGCGGCGATCGACAAGATGATCCTGGACAAGGCGGTCGCCGACCACGCGCTCTGGCTTCGTGAAGGCATCGACATTCCCAAGGTGTCTGTCAACGTCTCGTCACGACGCCTCGCGGACCCGGGCCTTGGCGAGTCGCTCCGCGACATCCGCATGCCGGAGGGCGCGTTGTCCTTCGAGCTTCTCGAAACGATCTTCCTCGATGATTGCGACGAGGCGGTCAACGAGAACCTGCGCATGATCAGGAAGCTCGGCATCGGCATCGAGATCGACGATTTCGGCACCGGACACGCCTCGATTGTCAGCCTACTCAAGACCGGCCCCAACACGCTGAAGATCGACCGCGAGCTGATCTCTCCGCTGACCACGGCTGTGGAACAGCGGCGACTGGTGGGCTCGATCATCGAGATGGGCAGGTCGCTCGGCATCAAGGTCGTGGGCGAAGGCGTCGAGACCATGGCCCATGTGCGCATTCTCAAGCGACTTGGCTGCGATGTGCTGCAGGGCTTTGCGCTGGCGCGGCCGATGGCGGCCGACAGGATCGGTCCCTTCGTGCGCGAGGGCGCCTGGAGGCGCCCTCGCGGCTGAAAATCAGGCTTACTCGCCGTAGCCGACGATGCTCTTGATTTCCAGGAAGTCGTGGATGCCGAAATCGGCATATTCGCGACCGTTGCCGGACTGCTTGTAGCCGCCGAAGGACGAGAACGTGTCCCAATCGGGGTAGTTGAGGTTGACCGTTCCGGCGCGCATGCGGGCCGCGACCTTGCGGGCGTGGTCGAGGTCGGTCGACTGGATATAGGCGGCGAGCCCGTACACAGTGTCATTGGCGATCTCGATGGCCTGCTCCTCGTCCTCGTAAGAGATGACCGAGAGCACCGGTCCGAAGATCTCTTCACGGGCGACCGTCATGTCCGGCGTGACATGGCCGAACACGGTCGGACGGATATAGTAGCCACGGTTGAGATTTTCCGGGCGACCGGTGCCGCCGGTGACAAGCGTCGCGCCTTCGTCGATGCCGGTCTGGATCAGCCGCTGGATCTTGTCATACTGCAGCTGGCTGACGACCGGGCCGAGTTCGGTGTCCTCGGCCTTGGGATCGCCGGTCTTGAAGGCCTCGGCGGCCTTCTTTGCGATGCCGAGTGCCTCGTCATGGCGATCCTTCGGCACCAGCATGCGGGTCGGCGCGTCGCAGGACTGGCCGGTATTGCCGAAGCAGCCCTGGACACCCTGCGTCACCGCGCTTTCGAAATCGGCGTCCGGCAGGATGATGTTGGCCGACTTGCCGCCGAGTTCCTGCGCCACGCGCTTGACCGTGTCGGCCGCCGTCTTGGCGACGATAATGCCGGCGCGGGTCGAACCGGTAAAGGAGACCATGTCGACATCCGGGTGGCCGGACATCACCTGACCGACATCCGGACCCGTGCCGTTGACGAGGTTGAACACGCCCTTCGGGACACCGGCCGCATGCATGACCTCGGCCCAGACAATACCGGAGATCGGCGCGATTTCGGACGGCTTGAGCACGACGGTGCAGCCCGCGGCCAGCGCCGGCGCGACCTTGCAGACGATCTGGTTGAGCGGCCAGTTCCAGGGCGTGATCAGTGCGCAGACGCCGATCGGCTCCTTGACGATCAGGGTGGTGCCGCGCTTTTCGCTGAAGGAATAGTCCTCGAGCGCCTTGATGGTCGCCTCCATATGCGCGCGGCCGGCCCAGGCCTGAGCGTCGCGTGCAAAGCTGATCGGCGCGCCCATTTCGTCGGACACGGCCTGCGCGATGTCCTCGAAGCGGTCGTTGTAAACATCGAGAATGCGCTTGAGCAGCGCCACGCGATCGGCATGCGACACCAGCGAGAATGTCTTGAAGGCCGCCTTCGCCGCGGCCACCGCCTTGTCGACATCGGCCTTGGTGCCGAGGGAGATCTGCGTGTAGGCCTCTTCTGTCGCGGGATTGATGACATCGAGCTTGGCGGGTGTCACGGGATCGACCCAGGCGCCGTCGATGTAGAATTTCAGATGGTTGCTCATCGCTGTCTCCTCAGCATTGCTCGTTCGTCTTGTCCCTCGCGGTGCGTCCGCTCATCGGTGGCACGGAGCATCCGGCGCCACGCGATCATGCCGCCGGCACCGATCAGCCGTACGGCATGGAAGGGATAGGCCGGACAGGGATGAAAGGGAAGGGTAGCTGGTTCCTGTCGCCGCATTCAAGAAAATCCACCGGGGGCTCAGCAATGGCCGCCGGCATGTCAACGCCCCTGCCCTCGCCTATGGCAAGGGATACAGTTCAGGCCGGCCGCGATCACCCGGCCACCGGCACGGAATCCGGTGCGCGCGGCAGTTCAGCCGCCGGGATATGACAGCGCACGACATGGCCGCCGCCGACATCGTTGAGCGGCGGCTGTTCTGTCTCGCAAATGCTGCCGATCTTGCGCACGCAGCGCGTATGGAAGACGCAGCCCGACGGCGGTCGCATGGCGCTGGGGATCTCGCCATTGAGCTTGACGCGCTCCCGATGGACGCCATCGACCGACGGCACTGACGAAAGCAGCGCCTCGGTGTAGGGATGGTGCGGTCCGGAAAACACGTCTTCAGCGCGGCCGACCTCCATCAGCCGGCCGAGATAGAGAACGGCGATGCGGTCGGAGAGATAGCGCACGACGCCGAGATCATGGGAAATGAAGACGTAGGACACTTTCTGCGCGGTCTGCAACTCGACAAGCAGGTTGAGTATCGCCGCCTGAACCGAGACGTCGAGCGCCGAAGTCGGCTCGTCGAGCACGACGACGCGCGGGTCGCCGGAGAAGGCGCGGGCGATCGCCACGCGCTGCTTGAGGCCACCCGACAACTGCCGTGGCCTCAGATCCAGATAGCGATCAGCAAGACGGACGGCGCGCGTGAGTTCGACGATGCGGGACGTCTTTGCCGCACCCGCTAGGCCCGTCAGCAGGCTGATCGTCCGCCCGATCATGCGCCGGACCGTATGTGACCGGTTGAGCGCCGAATCCGGATTCTGGAAGACGATCTGCAGCGCCTTCACTTCTGCCTGCGAGCGGTTCTTGAGCATCGGCGCCACGGCCTTGCCGTCGAGGCGGATCGTACCGCCATCGTCAGCCGGCACGATGCCGAGGACGGCGCGGGCCAGCGTGGTCTTGCCGGACCCGGACTCGCCGACGATGCCGAGGGTCTCGCCCTCCATGATATCGAGCGTCACGTCGTTGAGCGCCCGGAAGGTCGCGCCCCCGCGCCCGAATGTCCGGGACACATCTGTCAGTTCGAGAATCCTGCGGCCTGAACCTGCCGATGCCCCGGTCTCGGCGTTCTCGCTTCCGAAGGTCAGCGTTGCGGCACGGTCGTGATAGTGGCAACGGCTGAAATGGCCCTCGCCGACGTCATAGGCGGGCGGGTCTTCCCGCCGACAGCGTTCATCGGTCAGGGGACAGCGCTCGGCGAAGACGCAGCCGACGACATCGGCACCCGCCGTCGGCAGGAATCCGGGAATGGTGACGAGCGGCGCCACGGCCTTGGAGCGGCCGCGCTGCGGCAGACAGCGCAGCAGGCCGACCGTGTAGGGGTGGCGGGGATTGCGGAATATTTCCGACGTCCTGCCCTGTTCCACCAGCCGGCCGGCATAGAGCACGCCGACGCGGTCGCACATCCTGGCGATGACGCCGAGATTATGGCTGATGAACAGGATCGAGGTGTCGAACTCGGTGCGGAGCTGAGCGATCAGGTCCAGCACATCGGCTTCGACCGTCGCATCGAGACCCGTCGTCGGCTCGTCCAGGACCAGCAAAGCCGGTTCGCTGGCCAGCGCCATGGCGATGGCCACGCGCTGCTGCATGCCGCCCGAGAGCTGGTGCGGATAGCGCTCCATGACGCTCGCGGGATCGGCGATCCGGACCTTGCCGAGAATGTCGAGCGCACGCTGGCGCCATTCGCCCTTTGGCTGGCCCAGCAGTTCGAAGACTTCCTCGACCTGCCGGCCGATGCGGATCGACGGGTTCAGTGCCTTGCCGGGATCCTGGTAGACCATGGCAACGGACTTGCGGCGCAATTCTCGCAGCCGCCCGCCGTCGAAGGTCAGCATGTCCTCGCCGTTGATCAGCACCCGGCCACGCGGCACCGCGCCATTGCGCGGCAGGTAGCGAAGCACTGCATAGGCCGCGGTGGACTTGCCGCAGCCGGATTCGCCGACCAGGCCGTAGCACTCGCCGCGGCCGATCTCGAGGTTGATGCCGCGCAGAACCTTCCGCGTCTTGCCGCGCACGCGGTATTCGACATCGAGATCCTCGAGCTTCAATGTGGGAACGAGATCAGTCATCCAGCGCCCCCTGGATGCCGTCGGCCATCAGGTTCACGCCGATGACGAGAGAGGCGATGGCAAGGCTGTCGAACAGCACCGTCCACCAGAAGCCACCCGTGATCATGCCGTAGTTCTGCGAGATCGACAGGCCCCAGTCCGGCGACGGCGGCTGGATGCCGAAGCCGATGAAGGACAGTGTCGCCACGGTGAAGATCGAATAGCCGAGGCGCACGGTTGCCTCGACAAGGATCGGACCCATCACATTGGGCAGGATCTCGATGAACATGATGTAGAGACGGTTCTCGCGGCGGAGTTCCGCTGCCGCGACATAGTCCAGATCGCGTTCGGCGATGACGCTGGCGCGCACGGTGCGGGCGATGATCGGCGTGTAGCTGAAGCCAATTACGAACAGCACCGTCATGTTGGACGTGCCGAGTGCGGTGAGCGCCAAGAGCGCGACGATGACGGTGGGCAGCGCCAGGACCGCATCGACGATCCGGCTCACCACTTCATCGATGATGCCGCCGAAATAGCCCATGGTGAGCCCGAGGGCGGCGCCCAGCACGGTGCTAAGCAGGGTCGCGAGCGGGGCGATGGTGAGGATGTCACGCGCGCCCGCGATAACGCGGGAGAACACGTCGCGGCCGAGCTGGTCGGTCCCGAACCAGTTCGACGCGGAGGGCGGCATCAGCGAATTCAGCATATCGTCGGCGAAGGGATCATGCGGGACCAGCGACGGCCCGAAAATCGCACAGCCAACCCAGAACAGCACGATGACGGCGCCGACGAGGAAGGTCCAGGACGAAAAGACGAGCCGCGCATTCTGGCGGAACTCGGTCCAGAACACGGACTGGACCTTTTCTCGAGAGGGCTGGGCGATGTCGGCGCTCATGCGCGACCTCCCAGCCGGATGCGCGGGTTGAGCGCCGCCTGCAGCAGGTCGGCGATGAAGGTCGAGACCATGAAGAGCAGGCCCACGACCATGACCCCGGCCTGGAGCATGGGAAAGTCCTTCTTGTTGGCGGCCGTGTAGATCAGGCTGCCGATGCCCTGGTAACGAAACAGGATCTCGATGACGACGAGGCCACCAATGAGGAAGACCGTCTGGGTGGCAATGACACTGATGGTCGGCAGCAGCGCATTGCGCAGCACATGCCGCCAGATGACCTGCGGATAGGTCAGGCCCTTGAGGATGGCCGTGCGGGTGTATTCACTGTCGAGCGCCTCGATCATGCCTGAGCGAGCCATGCGGGCGATATAGCCGAACAGCACCAGCACCAGCGGCATGGCCGGCAGGATGAGATGATAGATCTGGGTGAAGAAGCCGGAATTGGCCGGCCACGTTGCCGAAATCGGGAACCATCTGAGCCAGACGCCGAAGATCAGGATCAGCACGATGCCGGAGACGAATTCGGGCACGACCGTCGCCGAGAGGCCCGTGATCGAGATCGTTCTATCCGGCAATCGCCCGCGATAGAGCGCTGCGACAATGCCGCCGAGAATCCCGAGCGGCACCACGATGACGAAGACAATAGCGGCGAGCTTGGCCGAATTGATGGCGGCGGTGGTCAGAAATTGCGAGACCGGCTTGCGATAGGCATAGGACGTGCCGAGATCGCCCCGGGCGAGATCGGAGACCCAGCTGCCATACTGGACGATGAGCGGCCTGTCGGTGCCCATTTCCTTGTTGAGCGCATCGACCGCCACCTGGTCGGCGAAGGGGCCGAGCATAGCACGGCCGACATTGCCGGGCAGCATGCGGGCGCCGGCGAAGACCAGAACGCTGAGCAGCCAAAGGGTCAGCAGCGCCAGCAGAAAGCGCTTCAGAATGTAAGTCGTAATTGCCGTTCTCCCCGGCCGTCAAAGTCCGCGATCCCGGCGGCAGCCGCCGGGATCGCCTGACAGATCCTATCAGCCGGCGCTGACCTGTGCCTTCTGGAAGAAGACATGTCCCATCGCCGTTGCTTCCGTGCCGGTGACGCCCTTCCGGGCGGCCGACATGTAGTCGTAGAAATAGGAGAACAGGATCGGCGTCTCGTCAAGCAGCAAGGTCTGAATCTTGCTTGCCGCAGCCTGCTGGGCCTCGAGATCGAGAGCACCGATATAGCTGGTCACGAGGCCATCGTATTCGGCATTCTTGAAATGCGCCGAGTTCCAGGTGCCATCGCTCTTGAGCGGGGCGGTCAGGTAGACGTTCGGCACGCCGCGGTGACCGTAGTTGGTGATGCCCATGTCGGAGTCGAGCCACGGCGACTTGCCGTAGACTGCGTCGGCGTAATAGGCGCCCTGGTCCATGATGTTGAGGTTGATCTTGCCACCGATTTCCTTGACCGCGTTCTGGATGAGGACCGCGTAATCAGGGATCTCGATGAACTTTTCGGCCGTCAAGGTCACCTCGAAGCCGTCGGGCATGCCGGCAGCCGCCAGAAGTTCCTTGGTTGGCCTTGGCGATGTCCTTCTCGCGCTGCGGAACCGACTTGTCCGTCGACGGGTAGGCCGATGCGAACGGGCTGTCGTTGCCGACCTGCGCCTTGCCGCGCATGAGACCGGCGACGATCCGCGGACGGTCGAGCGTCAGCGCGATGGCCTGGCGGACGCGCTTGTCGGTGAACGGCGCCTTGTCGGTGCGCATATGTACCTGGCAATGCGCAGCCGAGGGGATCGGCAGCATTTCGATCGCCGGATCGTTCATGATGCCGGCGGCCTGCAGGATCGGGACCTGCTTGAGGTAGTCGACCTGGCCACCCTGAAGGGCCAGGATCTGCGGCTGGTAGTCCTCGTAGAAGCTGACTTCGACGCGGTCCGGCAGGACCTGGCCGGCCCAGTAATTGTCGTTGCGGACGAAGACGCCGCCGACTTTCGGCGTGTAGCTTTCCAGCTTGAACGGACCAGTGCCGATCATCTTGCTTTCAAAGTCGCCGTCATAGTCATGCGGCACGATGACGGCGTTGTAGTTGTCCGTCGACATCGTATAGGGGAAGCCACCATTCGGCGCATCGAGATGAAACTCGACAGTGTAGTCATCGACCTGCTTGGCGGCATCCTTGGACAGAACGCCCTTGAGCGCGGACAGCGCGTTGGAGCCGTTGGCCGGGTCGGCAATGCGGTTGATCGAGGCGACGACGTCCTTGGCGGTCATCTCGCGGCCGTCATGGAATTTCACGCCCTTGCGGATCTTGAAGGTCCAGACCGAACCGTCCTGGTTGGGTGCCCAGCTTTCGGCGAGCAGCGGACGGGCGACGAGATCCTGGCCCGACAGAACCAGCGTTTCGGCGACCTGGCTGATCACGGTCACGCCGCCGGAATCGGCAAGCTTGACGGGTTCGATGGCGGCGGCCGGCACCTGCATGCCCATGCGGATCGTGCCACCCGGCGTCTGCGCCAGCGCGCGGCCTGACGTGGCGGCATTGAAGCCGACCGCACCGGTGACTGCGCCGAGATAGGGCAGCGACAGGCCGAGTACCGAGCCGAATCGCAGGAATTCGCGGCGGCTGACGCGACCCGCGACGAGGCCGTCGATAAGGTGGTTTTCATGTTGGCTACGACCGATGCGTAGCGCGTCCAACAGCTTGAAATTGATGGTCATGGTTCCCTCTTTTGTTCATCACAACGTGGCGGTTTTCTTATTATGTATAGATTTATTCGATGAACCTATTCAGGCCGCAAACCTGACCCGTGTCAAGCGGAAAGGATAGGCAATCGTGTGCGGTGCAACATTCTTGTGCATCCATTCCAGACAACACTGCCGATCAGCATTGATAAAATCCGCGCGAAGCCGTCACCCGGATTGGACGGGCTGCTTCGTGCGGAGATGGTGCTCCATGGAGCCTATCCGATGCCGCCTGGCGGATGACCGGGACCACTCAAAGCATCGCACTCATTTCGTCTTGTGAGCGAGCGGAACGCATGGCTGAAAACGCCCCCTCCCCGCGAGTGTCGCAAGGACGGGGCGTTTAGGTCCGGACCATCCGGCCGATGGCTTCGAGGCTCGCTTAGCCGAGCTTGGCGTCCTTGAGGAACAGGTGGCTCATCGCCGTCACCTCGATGCCAGTCGCACCTCTTCTACCCGCCGACATGAAGTCGTAGAAATAGGTGAAGAGCAAAGGTGTCTCGTCGAGCAGCAGGGTCTGGATCTTGCCCGCCACGGCTTTCTGGCCGTCGAGGTCGAGCGCTGCAACGAAGTTCGCCACGAGGCTGTCATACTCCTTGTTCTTGAAGCGGGCAGAATTCCAGGTGCCGTCGCTCTTGAGCGGCGCCGAAAGATAGACGTTCGGCACACCGCGATGACCGTAGTCGGTGATGCCCAGGTCGGAATCGAGCCATGGCGATTTGCCCGGCACCGCATCGGCGTAATAGGAACCCTGGTCCATGATGTTCAGATTGATCCTGACACCGATTTCCTTGACCGCATTCTGGATGATCACGGCATAGTCCGGGATCTCCAGATACTTTTCCGTGGTCAGCGTGACTTCGAACCCGTCGGCCATTCCTGCAGCGGCCATCAGTTCCCTGGCCTTGGCGACATCCTTGTTTCGCTGCGGAACGGAGGTGTCGGTATAGGGGTAGGCATGGCCAAACGGGCTGTCATTGCCGATCTGGGCCTTGCCCTTCATCAGGCCCGCCACGATGGCGGGACGATCGAGACAGAGCGCGACGGCCTGGCGGACGCGCTTGTCCTTGAACACGTCTGCCGTGGTGTTCATGTGAACTTGCTGATGCGCCAGCGATGGCGTCGACATCATGTCGATATTCGGATCGTTGAGGATGCCGACGGCCTGCAGGATGGGCAGTTGCTGGATGAAGTCGATCTCGCCGCCCTGCAATGCGAGAACCTGCGGTTGATAGTCATCGTAGAACGATATCTCGACGCGATCCGGCATGACCTGGCCGCCCCAGTAGTTGTCGTTTCGCACAAAGGCCGCGCCGACTTTCTGGGTATAGCTTTCGAGCTTGAACGGGCCGGTGCCGATCATCTTGCTTTCGAAGTCGCCGTCATAGTCGTGCGGCACGATCACGGCGTTGTAGTTGTCGGTCGACATCGTGTACGGGAAACTGCCGTTCGGCGCGTCGAGATGGAACTCCACCGTATAGTCGTCGGCCTTGCGGGCGCCGCCCTTCGAGAGAACGCCGGTCATGGCCGACAGCGCGTTCGAGCCGTTGGCCGGATCGGCGATACGATTGATCGACGCGACCACATCCTCGGCGGTCAATTCGCGGCCATCATGGAATTTCACGCCCTTGCGGATCTTGAAGGTCCAGACAGAGCCGTCCTTGTTCGGCGACCAACTCTCGGCCAGCAGTGGACGGGCGACCAGGTCCTTCCCTGACAGCACGAGAGTCTCGGCGACCTGGCTGAGAACGGTGATGCCGCCGCCGTCCGCCAGCTTGACGGGTTCGATCGCCGCGGCCGGCACGATCTGGCCGACGCGGATGGTGCCGCCCGGTGTCTGGGCAAGAGCCCGACCAGATATGGCGGAGTTCAGGCCCACGGCGCCGGTCAGGGCGCCCATATAGGGCAAGGACAGTCCGAGGACCGATCCGAAGCGCAGGAAATCGCGGCGACTGACACGGCCCGTCACCAGGCCGTCGATGAGGTGGTTTTCATGTTCGCTACGGCCTCTGCGCAGCGTGTCGAGCAGCTTGAAGTTGATGGTCATGGTTCCCTCTGTTTTTCATTGGAGTCTTACCTGCACGTGTTCTTATGAGTTGATTTATTCGGCATTGGCTCGGCGCAGCGTCCGCCCAGAACCTGTCGGGCGCGGGGCCCGGGATTGCGAATGACGGCCTTTGCTGAGCGATCGTATAACTGACTTCGACGGAGGTCAAATCCGCGCTTCAGGGATGGAGGACGGCTGCCATTCGCCGGCCGAAGTAGCGATAGAAGTCAAACACGTTGCCTTCGAAATCCGCGGGTGCCAGTGGCCCGCGGGCATAGGCATTCGCAGCAAGGCCCCGCATCAGGCCAACGAGAACCGACTTGTCTTCCGACATCGTATCGTTGAACAGCACGGTCGCCTTCTCGATCTCGGCGTCGGTCCAGCCGTCACCGTAGAAGATCAGGCCGAGCTTTGCCCGGACACGGTCGATGGTTTCGGGCTGGATGCAGATGAAGGAGGAGTAGTCGCCGCCGCAGCCCGAGACGAGGCCCGGCGGGATCGCGAACATCACGCAATTGTCGGCTTCCGCATCGGTCAGGTCCGGATGCCCCTTTTGCGATCGCGGAAGGTCGGGCGAATAGCCGGCATTATAGCCGAAATAGGCGTCGCCCGCGGGAAAATGGGTGCAGAGCCGTGTCGGATTGACCGGATGAAGCGTGGTCCTGTGCAGCGGCGAGAGGTGGTAGGCCTCCATGAAGTTTTCGATCAGGCACTTCCAGTTGGTGTGCCAGATCTCGTCGGCGAGGTGGCGGACCTTCATCTGCTCCATGTGATAGTTGCCAATACGAGCCTTGAGCGGCTCAAGCCGAGGACCGAGTGGCTCGGGATTTTCGGCAAGCGTGGTGAAGAGAAAGCCGCACCACTCCTCGACTGCATATTCCGGCAGCCGACAGTCGGACTTGCTGAAGCCCGAATGCGCTTCCATGCGCGGCGCGCCGGCAAGCCGCCCGTCGAGATCGTAGGACCAATGATGATAGGGGCAGACGATGCGCCTGCCCTTGCTCTTGCCGTCGACCAGGATTGCGCCGCGATGGCGGCAGACATTTGAGAAAACGCGAATCTTGGAGTCATCGCCCCTGACTGCGACGAGCGGCTGTTCGCAAAGCGTGAACGCCATGCTGTCTCCAGGATCGGCGACCTCCTCGACACGGCCTATACAGACCCATTCCTTGCCGAACAGGTGCTCTTTCTCGAGAGCGAGAATCTCCGGGTCGGCATAATAGGATGCCGGCATCGACCATGCACTTTCGTAGCCGGCGCTCTCAAGCTCGGCCAATGCGGCACTCAAATCCGTTCTTCCACTCATGCAGTCCCCTTTTCGTTTTGATCAGGCCGCGCGGCCGTAAAAGCCCATCTGTTCTTCCTTGGTGAAAGTGACGCCCGGCCGTTCGTAATAGGAGTAGACGGCGATCAGCCGCTCCTTCTCGCCCTTGACCGGCGTGACGCGATGCATGGTGTTCTTGCCCTTGAAGACATTGAGCGACCCGGGCTTGAGCGAGAGCGTGCGGACCTCGGGATCCTCGCCGCGCAGTACCTTGACCACGCCGTCATAATTCGGATCCGTGTCGCTGCGGAGATTGGAACGATACTGGAAGTCCCCGCCCTGATCCGGCTTCTGGAACAGGATGGTGGTGGTGAATTCCGAGCGGTCGAAATGCCAGTTCAGCGCCTCGCCCTCGCGATAGCCCATGACGTTCACGCGTGCGAGCGGATCGCGCATGGTGAAGAGCGTTTCCTTCTGCATGCAGGCGGCGAGGAAGACCGCGAAATGCGGCCACTCGTAGATCCAGACCGGGACGCTGCCCGCGATCTGGTCGGCGCAGACCGTATGACTGATTGTCTCGACCTTGGCGAGAACAGGATGGTCGGCAGGCAGTTCCGGCACGTCCTTGCGAAAATAGACGTTGTGGGCTCGGCGATGGACGAAAGACAGCGTATCCAGCACCGGCTTCACCTCGGCGATGGTGCGCTCGACCGCCTCCGGCCGAACAAAACCGTCGAGATCGAACATGCCTTCCCGGTCGAGATCCGCACGGCATCGGTCCACCAAGGCCAGCCACGCCGCACTGCCCGGCTGGTGCAGGGGATAGCGGTCGAGATCGAGAAGGTCGCGCATGTCAGTCTCCATTGTTGTCCGTAACATCCTGCCCTCATTCGAGCTTTACTCAACGGGCAAAATTCTTATCCTGAATCAGGAAATCTGAGGCAGACATGAAACATCCCTTGCCGCCGCTAAATGCGCTGAGAGCTTTCGAGTCCGCGGCACGCAATGGCAGCTACGTCGGCGCGGCCGACGAACTGGGCGTATCGCCCGCGGCGGTCAGCCAGCAAGTCAAGAACCTCGAGGATTTCCTCGGAAAGCGGCTGTTCCGCCGCTACAACAACCGCATCGCGCTGACGGATGCCGGGCAGACGATCTATTCCGGTGCGTCCGATGCGTTGCAGTCGATCTCGGCACTGACGGAGCAGGTCGTATCCGGCCGGGCGCGGTCGCGGCTGGTGATCAGTTCCGTGCCGTCGATGGCGGAACGCTGGGTCGCGCCGCAGTTGGCGCTCTACCGGCAGAAGGCCCCCAATCTGCGCTTCGAACTGCGTTCGGAGGAGGATCTCGTCGACTTCACCCGGCACGAGATCGACCTGAGGCTATCCTACGGGCTAAATCACTATCCCGACATGGTCTCCGTGCCCCTGATGCAGGACGAGGTCGTGCCGATGTGCAGCCCGGACTATGCCGCGCGCAACGCGGACGCCGTCCGGCTCGGTCTTTCGGCCGTGCCGGATGACGACCTCATCCATACCAATTGGGGTCCGTCCTTCATCTCGCATCCGACATGGCAGCTCTGGCTCGCGGCGGCCGGCGACCGCGTGCCCGACGAGACGCTCGGCTATCGCGTCGGCTCGTCCAGTCTCGCGCTCGACCTCGCCCTGCGCGGAGTCGGCGTGGCACTCGGGCAGCGGCATATGGGATCGGACGATCTCGCGGCAGGCCGGCTGATCACAATCGACGAGCGGCCGCTTGCGCTCGGCCATCCCTATTGTCTCGTCTATCCGCCCGCCAAGGCGCGCAAGGCTGGACTGATCGATCTCGTCAACTGGCTCAAGACGCTTCGCTGATGCTCAGACGTGCCGTTCGGTGTAGGTCTTGATCTTGTCGTAGAGGGCCTTGTCGATCGTCAGCCCGGCCTTGAGGTTCTTCTTGATGTTTTCCTGTCGCCGCTGGTTGGGCAGGCGCGCGCCGGGCTGGGCCGTGATCGAGGCCACCAGCCGCTCGATCTGCTTCTCGAACAGGCCGCCGGAGAAAATCTTCGGGTCCAGCGCGATGAAGAACTGGCCGTTGCCGACCGGCAGGCCGTCATTCTCCATCATCGAGCCCATCTCCTGTCCGCGATTGGCGCCCGCGACGGCGGCACACATGGTCTCGACGATCAGGCCCATGCCAAAGCCCTTGTAGCCGCCGGCCGGGGCCATCGAGCCCTTGAGGCCCTCCTCGGGATCGGTGGTCGGCTGGCCCTGTCGGTCGATCGCCCATCCGAGCGGGATCACCTGATGCTCCTCCGCCGCCCGCTTCACCGCGGTCCAGGGAACCTGCGACGAGGACTGGTCGATGAGGAAGGCAATGCGGCCCTTGCGCCCCGGCACGGCGAAGCTCATCGGATTGGTCCCGATGACCGGCTTGGAACCCCCGACCGGCGCGATCGCCGGCGTCGAATTGGTGAAGCCGAAAGCGACGAGCCCCTGCTGTGCGATGAAGCCGGTGTGATAGCCGAGCGTGGCGGCATTGTAGGAATTGTGGATTGCCATGGCGGCGATGCCATATTCCTGCGCTGCCGGGATCAGATGGGCAAAGCCCTTTTCGATCGCCGGATGGGCGAAGCCGTTCTTGGCATCGATGCGGAAGGAAACATTGGTCATGCGCTTGACTACCGGCGTCGCCTTGCCGTCAACCTTGCCGGTCTGCACATGCTCGCAATAATATTGCAGCCAGTAGAAGCCGTGGCCTTCAAGGCCCGACAATTCGGTGTCGAGGATCGCGTCGGCGAAGTAGCGGGCATTGCGCGCCACGGTGCCAGCGCCCACAAGAGCGTCGAAAATCAGGTCGGAAGCCTGGTCGGCGGTGAGCTTGACGGTCTTGGCCATGGCGGAGTCCTCTATGTCTATACGTTGAGCGAAGGAATACCCCCGCCTCGACTGGTTTAACAAGTAGCCGAGGTTGCTTTAACCCCTCACCAAGTTCGTCCGACTAATTGCCTTCGGCTCGTGGGGACGAACTATCCTCTCCAACAAGGGGAGACGTAAGGTGCCATGCTCCTATGTCACCGCCTCACCGCTTCCGAAATCCATCCCCATAAGCCGTATTCTTCGCTCCCGGAAAAGACCCCTCGACCAGGAACCGTTCATGGCAGCGCTTCAGCGCAACCGGATCAAGCGTCACCCCAAGTCCCGGCCCTTCCGGCACCTTCACGACCCCGTTCTTCATCACGAAAGGCCCGCCCCCGATGACATCATCCGCGTACCAGCGGAACAAGGTCTGGCTGGCTTCACTGACATGCTCGATGGCGGCCGTCAGATGCAGATAGGCGGCGCTGGCGATGCCGGTCTCGCCGGAATGGAAGCGGAAGCCGACATTGAAGGTCTCGCAGGCGCGGATGAAATCCACCGTGCGGCGGATGCCGCCATGCTCGTTGATATTGGTGACGATGGTGTCGGGGCAGCGGAGTGCGGCCGCCTTGGGCAGGTCGATGGCATGGGCGGAGAAGCTGATGGAGGAGTTTTTGCGCAGTTCGGCCATTTCCTCATAGGTCTCGACCGGCTCCTCGAACCACTGGATGTCGAAGGCCTCGACGCGTCGCAGCACATCGCGCGCCGTCGGCACGGTCCAGCCGCCATTGGCGTCGAGCCGGAGAGGCCGGTCACCAATGGCTGCACGGATTTCGCGCAGCATGGTCAGTTCCTCGTCGAGGCCGACCGTGCCCATCTTGCCTTCGAAGATATCCGAGCCGTGATCCTCGATCATCCGGGCACAATAGCGCGCCACCTCGACCGGCGAGGCTTCGCCCGGATCGCGCGGGCCGGCAAAGCGGTAGCTGAAATATTCGGTCAGCGGGATCTCGGTCCGAACCGCGCCGCCGAGCAGCAGATGGAGCGGCACGCCCTCGGCCTTGCCGCGCGCGTCCCACATCGCCATCTCGATGCCGCCGAAGACGCGGCGCGCGGCGGTCACATTTCCCCAGGGCGTGTAGCGCATGGCGGGCACCAGCCGGCGCTCGGCCGTGGCGATGTCCCTGACATCAAGCCCGATGATCCTGGCGCCGGCCGCCAGTGCATCTGCCGACCTGTCGCCATCAGCGCATTCGCCGAGCCCGATCACGCCATCCACGGTTTCCAGTTCGATCACCGTCTTGGTCAGCGAGGCGATCGAGCCATAGGAGAAGCGATAGGGTGCGGTGAAGGGGATGTTGACGGGCGTGGCGCGGATGGCGGCGATCTTCATGCGGGTACTCCCTTTCGGACGAGCCTAGCAGTCATAAAAAAATCCGCAATCATCTCTGGACATAGATGTACAGAAATGTTTCATTCCCCGCAGCAAGGGAGCGAACAATGATCGACGAGATGCTGCACCAGACCCGCCGCGAGCGGCGTCATCGGCCAGGCGACGACCGGACGCTGACGGTCCGCAAGCCCGATTACCGCAATCTGAAAAACAGCTTCGCCCCCCAGCCGGTCTTTTCCGAGGACGAGGTCGCCGCCATCCATGAGACCGCCCTTCGCGTGCTCGAGGAACTCGGCATCAAGGTGCTGCTGCCCGACGCGCGAAAGGTCTATCGCGACGCCGGCGCCATCGTCGACGACGACACGCATATGGTCCGCATCGGCCGCGACATCGTCGAGGCGGCGCTGGCCGCCGCGCCGCGTTCGATCAAGGCGCGTGCCGGCGCCGCGTCGCGCGATCTGACCTTCGAACTCGGCAACATGATGTTCCTCGCCGGCTCCGGCGCGCCGAACGTGACCGATCTCGATCGCGGCCGCCGCGCGGGGTCGCTGGCGGACTTCGAGGCGCTGACCAAGATCGTGCAGAGCTTCGACGTTCTCCACATGCAGGGTCCCTATGTCGAGGCGCAGGATGTCGATGTGAAATACCGGCATTATGCCGTGTCCCGAACGCAGCTCACCCTGTCCGACAAGATGCCCTTCGTCTATGCGCGCGGCACGCCGCAATCGGAGGACGCCTTCGAGATGATGCGGCTGGCGCGCGGCGTGTCGCATGACGAGTTCCGTGACAACGCCTGGTGCTACACGGTCATCAACACCAATTCGCCGCGCCAGCTCGACATACCCATGGCGCAGGGCATCATCGATTTCGCCAGGGCCGGGCAGATCTCGGTGATCACGCCCTTCTGCCTCGCCGGTGCGATGGCGCCGATCACGGTGGCGGGCGCGCTGACCCTGCAACATGCCGAAGCACTGGCGGGCATCACACTCGCCCAGAGCGTCCGGCCTGGCGCGCCCGTGGTCTATGGCAGCTTTTCCTCGAATGTCGACATGAAGTCCGGCGCGCCGGCCTTCGGAACGCCCGAACATGTCAAGGCGACGCTTGGCGCGGGCCAGCTCGCGCGGCTGACCGGCCTGCCCTGGCGTTCCGGCGGCGGCTCGGCTTCGAATGTTTCGGATGCGCAGGCCGCGCACGAGACGCAGTTCGCGCTCTGGGGCAGCGTGCTGGCGGGTGCCACGCTTTGCATCCACGCCGCGGGCTGGATGGAAGGCGGGCTGTCGGTCTCCTACGAGAAGCTGATCACGGATATCGAGGCCTTGCAGACGGTCGCCGAACTCTTCCAGCCGACGCCGGGCGATGCCGAGGCGATCGGCTACGACGCCATAGCCGAGGTGCAGCCGGGCGGCCACTTCTTCGCCGCCGCCCATACGATGGCGCGCTACCGCACCGCCTTCTACCAGCCACTGGTCGCCGACCTGTCGAATTTCGGCAACTGGACGGAAAGCGGATCGAAGACCGCGACGGAGCGCGCCAACGGCATCTGGAAGCGCGTGGTGGACGACTACAGGCCGATCAATCGCGCCGGGGAGATCGGAGACGTCCTGGACAGCTTCATTTCGAAGCGCATGTCCGAGGGCGGCGCGGAAGCCGTGTCCTAGGTCGGAAAAACGCATGTGTGCAGGCCTCCCCTGCGCTAGTCATGGCGTGGACATAACTGTACAGACAAACATGGGTGTTGACCCTTTTTGAACGGATGGAGCGGGACGTGAAGTCGCATTACAAGGTCGTGGTCATCGGTGGTGGCGTGGTGGGTACCGCCATTCTTTATCATCTCGCCAAATATGGCTGGTCGGACACGCTGCTGATCGAGCGCAACGTGCTGACATCGGGTTCGTCCTGGCATGCGGCCGGCGGCTTCCATGCGCTCAACTCCAACCCGAACGTGGCGCAGCTTCACGCCTATACGATCGACCTGCTTTCCGAGGTCGAGAAGGAATCGGGCGTCAACATTTCCAAGCACACGACCGGCGGCATTTCCTATGCCTGCAACCCCGACCGGTGGGATGCGCTGAAAGCCTCGCTTCGCGTCTTCCAGTCGACCGGCATCGACGATGTCCGCATGATCGGCGTCGAGGAAATCCTCGAAAAATTCCCCTTCATCAAGCCGGACGGCATCATCGGCGGCATGTTCGCCGAGAATGAAGGTCATATCGACCCCTCTGCCGTGGTTCACTCCTATGCCAAGGCCGCCCGTATGCGCGGCGCCTCGATCGTCGAGAAGAACCGGGTGATGGAACTCAGCCAGACGCCCGACGGCTCATGGGACGTCGTCACCGAGCAGGGCACGATCAATGCCGAGCACGTCATCAATGCCGGGGGCCTGTGGGCCAAGCAGGTCGGCCGCATGGCCGGCCTCGAACTGCCGGTCTCGCCGCTCGAGCACATGTATCTCGTCACCGAGGCAATTCCCGAAATCCAGGAATTCAAGGGCCCCGAACTGCCGACCATGGTCGACCTCGACGGCTTCTCCTATCTCCGCCAGGAGCAGAAGGGCATCCTGCTCGGCATCTATGAGATGGATCACCGCCACTGGAACATGGATGGCGCACCCTGGGACTACGGCTTCGACCTGATCCAGGAAGACCCCGAGCGTATCGAGCATGAATTGACGCTGTCCTACGAGCGCTATCCGATGCTCGAAACCGCCGGCATCAAGCGCTGGGTCAACGGCGCCTTCACCTTCACCCCGGACGGCAATCCTCTGGTCGGCCCGGTGCGCGGCGTCCAGAACTACTGGGTTGCCTGCGGCGTCATGGCCGGCTTCATGCAGGGCGGCGGCGTCGGCAAGGCGCTGGCCGAATGGATGATCTTCGGCGAGCCGGAAGACGACATCTTCGGCATGGACATCGCCCGCTACGGCAAGCATTCCACCAGCCGGCAGTACATCAAGGAAACCACCGGCCAGTTCTATTCCCGCCGCTTCGTCATGACCTACCCCAACCAGCAGCTGCCCGCCGGCCGCCCGCTCAAGGTCTCTCCGTCCTACGACCAGATGACCGAGGCCGGCGCCCGCTGGGGGGTGTCCTGGGGTCTCGAAGTGCCGCTTTACTTCGCGCCCAAGGACTATGTCGAAAACCACACGCTGCGCCGCTCCACCGCCTTCGACATCATCGGCAAGGAAGTGCTGCACACCCGCGAGAATGCCGGCCTGATCGATATTTCCGGCTATTCGCGCTATGAAGTCGCCGGTCCCAATGCCGAAAAATGGCTCGACCGCGTCTTCGCCTGCAAGATCCCGAAGCCCGGTCGCTCGGTTCTGGCGCCGATGCTCGCCCCGAACGGCAAGCTCAAGGGCGACCTCACGATCTTCAACTGGGGCGATGGCACCTACTGGATCATGGGTTCCTACTACCTGCGCGAATGGCACATGCGCTGGTTCGATCAGTTCGCCCAGGACGGCGTCTCGGTCCGGGATCTGTCGGACGACTGGGTCGGCTTCTCGCTCTGCGGTCCCAAGTCGCGCGACGTGTTGCAGCGCGCGACCGAGGACGATGTCTCCAATGCCGGCCTGAAGTTCCTCGGCTGCAGAAATGTCGATATCGGGCTGGCCACCGCCAAGGTCGGCCGCATGTCGGTGACCGGCGAGATGGGTTTCGAGATCAATGTGCCCGCCCCCTATCACCGCACCGTCCGCGACGCGCTTCTCAAGGCGGGCCGGGATATCGGGCTGAAAGAAGTCGGCTTCGGCGCCTCGCTCTCCATGCGTCTCGAAAAGAGCTATGGCATCTGGTCGAGGGAATTCACCCAGGCCTATACGCCGCAGGAAACCCTGTTCGATCGCTTCATCGACTTCTCCAAGTCGGACTTCGTCGGCAAGCAGGCCGCCGTCGCCGAAAAGGAAACCCAGTCGGCCAAGCGCCGGCTGGTGACGCTGGAAGTCGACGCGACCGACGCGGACGCCTCCGGTTACGAGCCGATCTGGAAGGACGGCAAGATGATCGGCTACGTCACATCGGGTGGCTACGGCTACACGATCGGCAAGTCGCTCGCGCTGGCGCTGATCGAGAAGGAATATGCCGTGCCGGGCACGGAGCTCAGCACCCATATCGTCGGCGACGAGAAGGCCTGCCGGATCATCAAGGATTCGCCCTATGATCCGATGGGCAAAGTGATGCGGGGATAATGCGGCTGGCCGCGCGGTCGGGTGCGGCCCAACCCCTCACCAAGTTCGTCCAGCCAATCGCCTAACGGCTCTTGGGGACGAGCTATCCTCTCCCACGAGGGGAGAGGTAGGGGTGCCACAAGCGCGGCCTTGCCTTGTGGCAAGGCGGCGCCCCAGGTTTACCTCTCCCCTTGTGGGAGAGGATACGAAGGCCCGGTGAGCATAGCGAACCGTTGGCCGAAGTTGGTGAGGGGTGAAAACCACCCCTAAAGTGATCCGAAAAGGGGAAATTCATGAGCGCAACAGCAAGGTCATCCGCATGACCCGCCACTATTCCGCTCTCTCCCTGCTCAAGGAAGGCCTGGCCAACCAGAAGGGCTGGCAGCCCGCCTGGCGCTCGCCCGAGCCGAAGTCGCGCTACGACGCCATCATCATCGGCGGCGGCGGGCATGGTCTGGCGACGGCCTATTATCTGGCCAAGATGCACGGCGTCACCAATGTCGCGGTCATCGAGAAGGGCTGGCTCGGCGGCGGCAATACCGGACGCAACACGACCACGATCCGCTCCAACTATTTCTACCCCGAAAGCTCCGATCTCTACGACTATTCGATGAAGCTCTATGAGGGCCTGTCGAAGGAGTTGAACTACAACATCATGTTTTCCCAGCACGGCGTGCTGACCATGGTGCACTCCAAGGGCGAGATGGAAATCGCCGCCCGTCTGGTCAATGCCATGCAGATCAACGGCACCGATGCCGAGATCCTCAGCCTCGCCGAGGTCAAGGAAAAAGTGCCGCTCTACGACTTCTCGCCCTCGGCGCGCTATCCGGTCTGGGGCGGCGTCTGGCAGGGCCGCGCCGGTTCCGCCCGCCATGATGCCGTCGCCTGGGGCTATGCGCGCGGCGCCGACCGGTTCGGCGTCGACATCATCCAGAATTGCGAGGTCACCGAATTCATCATCGAGGGCGGCCGCTGCCGGGGCGTGATGACCTCGAAGGGGCCGATCCGATCCGACCATGTCGGCCTCGCCGTGGCGGGACACACGTCGCAGGTGGCGAAGAAGGCCGGCTTCGACCTGCCGATCATCTCCTATACGTTGCAGGCCTGCGTCTCCGAGCCGGTCAAGCCGGCGCTCGGCTGCACCGTGCTGGCACCGGCCACCGGGACCTATGTCAACCAGTCGGCCAAGGGCGAGTTCGTCATCGGCGGCGGCATTGACCGCACGCCGTCCTATGCCCAGCGCGGCAACCTGCCCCAGCTCGAGGTCGTGCTGTCGGGCCTGCTCGAAATGTTTCCCTCGATCGGCCAGCTGAAGCTGATGCGGCAATGGGGCGGCGTCTGCGACGTGACGCCCGATTCCTCGCCGATCTTCGGCGAGAGCCCGCTGCCCGGCCTCTATCTCAGCTGCGGCTGGGGCACGGGCGGTTTCAAGGCCATTCCCGCCGGCGGGGTCATGCTCGCGCACCTGCTCGCCACCGGCAAACACCACGACCTGTCGAAGGCTTTCGACCTCGACCGCTTCCGCACCGGACGGCTGATCGACGAAGCCGCCGGCTCCGGCATTCCGCATTAAGGAGGGCATCATGCAAGTCTTCACCTGCCCCTTCTGCGGCCCGCGCCCGGAAACCGAATTCCACTTCGCCGGCGACCTTGGAAATCTTCGTCCCGAAGGTTTTACCGAGGTTTCGACGGAGACCTGGACCGACTACCTGTTCCTGCACAAGAACCCCCGGGGCGAAAGCAAGGAGGTGTGGAAACACCTGACCTGCATGGAAGTGTTCACGATGACGCGCGATACGGTGAGCCACAAGGTCGCCTCTTCGACAGCGCTGTTGCCGGAGGGGGGCGCATGATGGGACTTGCGCTCGCGACTTCACCCCTCACCAAGTTCGTCCAGCCAATCGCCTGCGGCTCTTGGGGACTTCCTATCCTCTCCCACAAGGGGAGAGGTAAGGTGCCACGCTCTCGGCTTTCACTTGAGGCACGAATGGCGCCGCGGGTTTACCTCTCCCCTTGTGGGAGAGGATACGAAGGCCGAACGAACGCAGTGAGTTCCTGGCCAAAGTTGGTGAGGGGTACAGCTCCGGGAGACTTGTCATGACTGCCTACCGTCTCGAAACCGGCGGCATCATCGACCGCGAACGCCCGATCACCTTCACTTTCGACGGCCGCAAGGTCGCGGGCTTTGCCGGCGACACGATCGCCTCGGCGCTGCTCGCCAGCGATATCAAGCTCGTCGGCCGCAGTTTCAAGTACCACCGCCCGCGTGGCATCTGGGGCTCGGGGTCGGAGGAGCCGAATGCGCTGGTGGACGTGAACGGAGCGGGGGCCATGACGGCCAACAACCGCGCCACCGTGATCGAGGCGAAAGACGGACTGGTCGCCCGCAGCGTCAACAACGCACCGGATGCGGCCTCCGACAAGTTCGCCTATTTCGACCGCTTCTCGCGCTTCATCCCGGCGGCCTTCTACTACAAGACGTTCATGTTTCCGAACTGGCACCTGTTCGAGCCGAAGATCCGCGCCATGGCGGGGCTGGGCACGATGGACCACAGCTGGAAGAGGTCGGGGCTGGCGGCGCAGATCAATGCCCATTGCGATCTGCTCGTGGTCGGCGGCGGCCATGCCGGGATCTCGGCGGCTCTTGTGGCGGCGCGCGCCGGGCACAAGGTCATCCTCGTCGACGAGCAGCAGGGGCTCGGTGGTGCACTCGCCCATCGCGATCAGGGTGCTGAATTTGACGGACTGGCGGCGGCAGAATGGGTGGCGGCGTCCACGTCGGAACTCGCTTCGCTTGGCGCGACGATCCTCACGAACACGACGGCCTTCGGCATTTACGACCACAACCAGGCCGGTCTCAACCAGCGCCACCGCGACGGCAGGCCCGACACGCTCTGGCGCGTCCGGCCGAAGGAGATCGTACTGGCCACAGGCGCGATCGAACGCCCCCTGCCCTTCGCCAACAACGACCTGCCCGGCGTGATGAGCGCCGATGCGGCACTGGTCTATGCCAGGCGCTACGGCGTCGTGGTCGGGCGGGAAATCGTCATCGCCAGCAACAATTCATCGACGGCGGAAGTCGGCCATGCGCTGGCCGAAGCCGGCGCGAGAGTCACGATCGTGGACTTGAGAGCCGATGCCGCTATGGCTGCAGGCGTCAAGCACACCAATCTCACACTGATTTCCGGCAGGCGCGTGGTCGAGGCGAAAGGCAGCAAGGGCGTGGCCGGCGCGGTGCTCGATGATGGCACCCGGCTGTCCTGCGACGCCCTGCTGGTCTCCGGCGGCTGGTCACCGACCATCCATCTCTACGGCCAGGCCAAGGGCAAGCTCAGGTGGGATGACACGCTGCAGGCTTTCGTGCCGGGGCTGGAGGTCGAGGGCGTTCGCGTCGTCGGTTGCCGCCGATGGTCAGTTCACGCTTGGCGGCGATTACACCATCTCCCCCGCCTGGCCCGAGCCCGGCCAGAAGGGTCGCGTCTGGATCGACTTCCAGAATGATGTCACCGCCAAGGATGTGGAGCTCGCAGCGCGGGAAAAACTTCCAGTCGGTCGAGCATCTCAAGCGCTATACGACGCTGGGCATGGCCACCGACCAGGGCAAGACCTCGAACCTCAACGGGCTGGCGCTGATGGCCAGCATCACCGGCAGGACGATCCCCGAGGTCGGTACCACGACCTATCGCCCGCCCTTCACACCGGTGCCGATCGCGAGTTTCGCGGGAAAGCGCTCCGGCATCCTGTTCAACCCCGTCCGCCGCCTGCCGCTGGAGAACAGCCACCGCGAGGACGGCGCGACATTCCAGGAATATGGCGGCTGGCTGCGTCCGGCCTTCTATGGCAAGGGCGATGTGGACACCGAGATGGCGCGCGAAGCCTATGAAGCCCGCCAGTCGGTCGCGCTGTTCGACGGCTCGACGCTCGGCAAGATCGAGGTGATCGGCCCGCAAGCGGCCGAATTCCTCGACTTCATCTTCTACAACACCGTCTCGACGCTTCAGCCCGGCAAGTGCCGCTACTGCTTCATCCTCACCGAAAGCGGCGTGGTCTATGACGACGGCGTGCTGGTGCGGCTGGCGCCGGACCATTTCATCGTCTCCTGCTCGTCGTCCCATGTCACGGGCGTGCATGCGCTGCTGGAGGACTGGCGGCAGGACCGCTTCGACCGGACGAAGGTCTATATCCACAACGCCACGCCGAACTACGCGACCATGACGCTGACCGGCCCGCGTTCGCGCGAAATGCTGGAAGCGACCTCGGTGCGCGCCGATCTCTCGGATGCCGCGCTGCCGCATATGGCGATGACCGAAGGCCGGTTTCGCGACGAGGCGGTGCGCGTCGCCCGCGTCAGCTTTACCGGCGACCGGTCCTACGAGCTCTCGATCAGGGCCGACAAGGCGGAGGGATTGTGGAAGCACCTCAAGGCTGTCGGCCGTGACTTCAACGCTTCCCTGCTCGGCTCGGAGGCGCTGCTGCTGCTGCGTGCCGAAAAGGGCTATATCATCTGCGGCAAGGACACAGATGGCGCGACCCGTCCGCGCGACCTCGGGCTTCACGGCCCGCTCAAGAACAAGAAGGTCGAATTCCTCGGCCGCCGCTCGCTGCTGCTCGACGAGGCACAGAAAGCGGTGCGACAGGAATTCGTCGGCCTTGAGGTCGTCGATGGCGGCCCGATGCTGACGGCGGGCGCCCATGGCGTGGAAAGCGTCGAGGGAAGGCAGCGCTCGATCGGCTATGTCACGTCGAGCTACATGAGCCCGAACCTCAGGCGGCCGATCGCACTCGGCCTGATCCAGGGCGGCATTGGCCGCCATGGCGACGTCATCGATGTCAGGCACCTGGGCGAGACCCGCAAGGCGCGCATCGTCCAGCCCTGCGCGTTCGACCCGGAAGGAACCCGCCTCAATGCGTGGATCTCGCTCAAAGCTGGCCCCGCATCCCGGACTTGTCCGGCACGGCCTATGAGGGCCGCGGCATCCATGTGACGACCGTGCAGGGCCTGACCCAGCACCTGGTCTCCGGAAATTTTGCCACCTTCGGCGCCGATATCGGCGCGATGGGCATCGCAGCCGGGGACCGGGCCACAATCCGCATCGCCCGCGACCGCGTACTGGCCACCAATGCCGAGGCGTCGCTGGTCACGCCGGGCTGGCACGCCGAGGGCTTTGCCGCCACCGATGTCTCGGCCATGTATCATGTCTTCGGCATCACCGGCGCAGGTGTTCGGGACCTGCTGCGCGAAGCCCTGTTCATCGACCCCGACAATGCTGGCCCGAGCGCGGCCGTCATGTTCGCCGGCCTGCACGCGATCCTCTATTGCGTCGGCAGCCGCGAAACGCTCCGCCTTCATGTCGAACGCGGCCATGCGGCCTACCTCGTCAACTGGCTGGAGGCACGCGATTGACGGCACTTGCCGCGAGCGAGGAAGGCGGACGGTCCACCAAGGAGGACTGGCTCAACCACGCGATCCGCGCCCTCGTCGATGACGGCATCGACCACGTCAAGGTTCAGGTCATCGCGCGCGAGCTCAACGTCTCGCGCTCCAGCTTCTACTGGTTCTTCGAGAGCCTCAAGGACCTGCACGACCAGCTTCTCGATCATTGGCTCAGGATCAACACTGGCCCGATCATAGAACGCGCCAACCGGCCGGCGCCGACCATCGTCCGCGCCATCATCAATGTCTTCGAGTGCTGGACCGACGAGAGCCTCTACGACCCCAAGCTCGACATGGCTGTCCGTCTGTGGGCGCGCCGCTCGGACGAAGTCAAGGCCGTTGTCCGCCTCGCCGACAGACAGCGGCTGGAAGCCGTCACCGCCATGTTCCGCCGCCATGGCTACGCGCCCGAGGACGCGCTGATCCGCGCTCGCGTGCTCTATTTCACCCAGGTCGGACACTACGTGCTGGAAGTCGACGAAGACCTGGAGACGCGGCATGGCCATGTCGCGGCCTATCTCAAGAGCTTTTCCGGGGTCGAGCCTACGGCGGAGGATATCGAGATTTCGCGGCGCTATACTTTCAGGATGCAGGGGTAGCCGCAGAAAGCGCTTCCCGCAGCAGGGCTGCGGCAATCTCAGGCGCGCCAGAAGCGACCTCCTTGAAGGCGGGACGAATCTGAAGCTGGGCGATCATGTCTGCCAAAACCGGGAATCGCTTGCATCGATCTGCGAGAGTGCTCTCTCCACCCGGTCGGAATAGCCTGCCAAGGCGGAGACGAGCGAGGCTCGATGTGTTCCGGCTCGCGGCTGCGATATCGAACACATCGCGCGGGGCGAGGCGAGACCCTCGATAGAAAATCTTCTTCGCGATTATCTCCTCGACCGTCTCCAATCGGACTTCGCGTCCGATGACGGCAGCGATTGCCAAGGGTCGATCTGTCAGGGGTCCTGCGATGATGAAATCTATCTCACCGATAGCTCCGAAGGCCAGCTTCAAGAAGCCCGCGCCATCGGTCGAGTATGTGGAGGGCGTGATTTCGAACTGAAAGTTCTGCCGCGCCGGATCCAGATAGGGCAGCAGTTGGGGATCATCCAGGAAAATGTCGATGTCGTCGGATTCGCGATGCTGGATCTGTAGCATCAGCGCGGTCCCGCCCCCGAGAGACCAGTGGTCGATGATGGGAAAGGTAGAATTGACCTGCTCTATCAAGTCAAAGGCTATCGCCAGGAGCCGATCCCATTGTGCGGCCATCAGGCGGCGCGATCGCCGGCCCAGCGAATCCCTGACCAGGTTCCGAATAGTGCCGCCGCCTCGGCCAGCGTCTGGAATGAAACGCCATGGGCGAGCGCAAAATCACGCTGAAGTTCGAAGGTCACGTCGTAGAAGAAAGAGGACATCGGACCTGAGGCGGATTTCATCTCCGCAGGGTCGTTCAGGCACGCGACAACGTCACCGGCGTCCAGCTTGAGGCTGTACGGCGCATTCACAGTCGCGAGCACCAAAGTGTCCAGGTCGCCAGTTCTCATGCCTCGATTATGGCACTTCCGGGCAATCCCGACAATGCGCTCACGCATAAGCCCCGCGCCGCAACCCCTCCACCCACCGCCGGCACATGTCCATGCCGTCCTCGGGCCGAAACGCATCCGGATTGAGGCACCAGGCCAGCCAGAGGCCGTCCATCAGCGCGGTGAAGGCCTGGGCGGTCAGGCGGATGTCGGCGACGCCGAAACCTTCGTCCGTCGCGAGGCTCGATATCAGTTCCTCGACCGCACCGACATAGTCGCCATATTCCTGCTTCTGCGAGGCGCCCATGCGCGGCGAATGCAGGATCAGGCCCCAGAAGACGACCCAGACGCTCAGCACGTCGCGGTCCATCAGGATCGGCGAGAAGGACGCGGCGATAAAGGCTTCGAGGCGGGCCTTGGGCGTGGCCTCGGCGGCATCGACGGCAGCGAGGATCTCCTTGAGCAGACCGTCGGACATGATGTCGAAGGCATAGGCGACGAGTTCGTTGATCTCGCCGAAATGATGGGTGATCAGGCCCTGGGTTACCCCCGCTTCTGCCGCGATCTGGCGGACCGAAACGCCGGCATTGCCGTGACGACGGATGCAGCGCAATGCCGCTTCGCCGAGTTGCCGCTTTCTATCCTCGGGTGCCTCACGATGGAATCGCGCCCTGGGTTTGACCTTCTGCCTGGTTGGCGCAACCGCCATCGCACTGCCTCTGCATCACAAGAGGCCCATGATTAGCCTTTGGCGATGCTTCGCACAAGCCCATGGATTCCAAGGATTCGACGCTTGCTATACGATCTTATAATTAGGCTTGCGGAAACACCGGCGCCGGTCTATTCTGCAATCCAAGGGGCGGGTTTACAGCAGCCCTCGGGGATCGTGAAATGAACATGCTGCCGAAGCCGGAAAGCCGGACCGAAAGCCGATACGACATTCTTTTCGAGCCGATCAAGATCGGCCCCGTCACCGCGCCGAACCGATTCTACCAGGTGCCGCACGCCTCCGGGATGACCAATGCGCTGCCCCGCATTCGCGCGAAATTCCGCGAGACCAAGGCCGAGGGTGGCTGGGGTGTGATCTGCACCGGCGCCTGTTCCATCGACCTCAGCTCCGACGACGCGCCGCTGCCGATGGCGACGATGTGGGACGACAACGACATCAAGGCGCATGCGATGATGACGGATGCCGTGCACAGGCATGGCGCGCTCGCCGGCGTCGAGCTGTGGCATGGCGGCGCCTCCGTCATGAACCGCCAGACGCGCGTCGCGCCGCTGTCGCCCTCGGGCATTCCGTGGATGGCGACCCATGTCGGCTTCATGGGCAATCTCCGCCCCAAGACCATGGACAAGCAGGACATCCGCGACGTGCTGCGCTGGCAGGCCGAGGGCGCCCGCAAGGCCCGCATCGCCGGCTTCGACATCGTCTATGTCTATGCCGGCATGGGCTATCTCGGCTATGAATTCCTGCTGCCGGAATATAATCACCGGATCGACGAGTATGGCGGCTCGCTCGAGAACCGCGTGCGCTTCGTGCGCGAGATGATCGAGGTCACCAAGGACGCGGTCGGCAAGGATTGCGGCGTGGCGCTGCGCGTCTCGCTCGAAGAACTGCGTGCCAAGGCCGGCAGGAACCAGGCTTCAGAGGCGCATGAGCTGATCGAGCTTCTTTCGGATATCCCCGATCTCTTCGACGTGAAGATGGATTCGTCGCCGACAGACTGTTCCCCCTCCCGCTTCACCGGCGAGGGCAGCCACGAGCCTGTCATCGATTTCGTCAAGAAGCTGACCAAAAAGCCCGTCGTTGGCGTCGGCCGCTTCACCTCGCCGGATGCGATGGTCAGCCAGATCAAGCGCGGCGTGCTCGATATCATCGGCGGCGCGCGTCCCTCGATCGCCGATCCCTTCCTGCCCAACAAGATCCGGGAAAACCGGATCGAGGAAATCCGCGAATGCATCGGCTGCAATATCTGCATTTCGAGCTGGCATGACGGCGTGCCCGTTCGCTGTACCCAGAACCCGACCGTCGGCGAGGAGTGGCGGCGCGGCTGGCATCCGGAAAATCCGGGCAAGGCCGGAGTCGCTGAGCGCGTGCTTGTCATCGGCGGCGGACCGGCGGGGCTGGAAGCGGCGCTCACGCTCGGCCGGCGCGGCCACCACGTGACGCTGGCCGACAAGGGAACCGCCTTCGGCGGACGGCTGACATTCGAGAAGACGCTGCCCGGCCTGTCGGCCTGGAACCGCGTTGTCGATTACCGGCTCGGCCGGCTGCGTGAGATGACCAATGTCGAGATGTATCTCGAAAGCGATCTCGGCGTCGACGAGATCATCGACCTCGCGCCCGACCACGTGCTGGTCGCCACCGGCGCGCGCTGGACCAAATTCCTCTATTCGTCGATGGAAATTCCGGTCGGAAAGCTCGCGCACGAACGCGTCTTCACGCCCGACGATATCGCCGCCGGCCGCATGCCCGAAGGGCCGACGCTGGTCTTCGATTTCGACAATTATTACATGGGCGGCGTCATCACCGAACATCTCGCGTCCAAGGGTGTGCCGGTGACCTACGTCACTCCGGCCGGCCAGGCCTCGGCCTGGACGATCATGACCAACGAACTGCCGCTGATCGCCCGCGCCCTGACCAGCCGCAATGTGGCCGTCCGCACGCTGGAGATGGTTTCCGCCTTCGACGGCGAGACGGTGACGCTGGCCAATATCTTCACCGGCCAAAAGACCGAACTCCAGTGTCGCAACGTCGTCATATCAGGCCTGCGCCTGCCGCGCGCCGAACTGTTCGAGGCGATGAACGCGCGCCGCGCCGATCTCGAAGCGGCCGGCATCAAGAGCTTCGAACTGGTGGGCGATGCGCTGGCGCCGGGCGCGCTTGCGCATGCCGTCCATTCCGGCCATCGTGCGGCGCAGGAACTCGGGCTCGGACCCCAGCCCTTCCGCCGTGATGCACCGATCGTCGAGTTCGAGCCGTCCTATTGGTCGGACAGAGGAAACGCTTAACGGGTTTCGCAAAGGTTGTTTCATGGCATCGGACACCCCGTCCATTTCCCCGTGGTCGATCGCCTCGCCGCTGGCCGGCGGGGCGATCCATGCCATGGGCTCGGGGCTGTTCCACACGCTGATCCCGCTTCGGCTGGTCGCCGAGGGGTATGGGCCGAACACGATCGGCCTTGTGATCGGCGCCGAGGGTGCCGGCTTCCTGATCGGCTGCATCGGCTCGACGCGGCTGATCCGCTCGGTGGGCGAAGTGCGGGCCTATGCGGCGCTCTCGGCGATCTCGGCGGTGCTGATCATGGCCTGGGGTTTTTCCCCGCATATCGCGGTGCTGATGCTGATCCAGGCCGCGATCGGCTTTGCCAATGCCGGCCAGGCGGTGGTGATCGAGAGCTGGATGAACGCGATGGTGTCGAACGCCAATCGCGGTCGGGTGCTGACGCTCTATGTGCTGGTCATCGGCCTGTTCTATGGTCTTGGCCAGTTGCTCGCGACAAGTGTCGATCCCGGCGGCCTGCCGCTGCTGATGATATCAGCCGGTCTCTACACGATCGCGCTGGTGCCGGTGACCGCGATCTGGGTCGGCGAGCCGCAGCTTCATGTCCAGGTCGGCATCAAGATCTTCCACACGTTCCGGATCTCGCCGATCGGCGCCTTCGCCTGCCTACTCACCGGCCTCATCTCCTCGACCTTCGCCTCGATCGGCCCGCTCTACGGCCTCGATCTCGGCTTCGGCCAGAGCCAGATCGTCCTGATGATGGCGGCGACGCAACTCGGCGCCCTGTTCCTGCAGTTTCCGCTCGGCTATCTCTCCGACCGGCTCGACCGCCGCGCCATGATGCTCTGTCTGTCGCTGGTGCTCGCGGCCCTCTGCGGCGCGATGATCTTCCTCGATGCCAGCATGCCGTTCTGGATCTTCATCGTCGCCTTCTCGCTGTTCGGCGGCCTAACCGAGATCTTCTATCCGCTCGGCGTGGCCCATGCCAATGACAAGGCGGACCCGAAGGAATTCGTGACGCTCTCGTCCAACCTGCTCCTGATCTGGGCATTCGGCGGCACGATCGGACCGGCGCTTATCACCACCGGCGTCGAGCCTTTCGGGGCCGAGATATTCTTCTATTACGCGATCGCGCTTTCCGTGCTTTTCGCCGGCTACGCACTGTGGCGCCGCTACCACCAGCCGAAATCGAAGTCGCGCGAGCAGTTCGTCGCCTATCCGCAGACCTCGCCGCAGGTCTACGAATGGGCGCCGCATACCCCGGCTGGCGACGACAATGATTCACCCAACCCCGACTCCGAGGAGAAGAAGCCATGACCAGACAGGCAGGAGGCCGGCGCGAACGCCGGACGACGGGCGGGGTGCGGCAGGTGCGCTTCGGCGCAACCGAGAACCGGTATCCGGCGATGAACATCCTGAGCACGGACGAGATCGAGTCGATCCATCATTCCTCGCTCCGGCTGCTGTCCGAAACCGGCATGGAGGTGCTGCATGACGAGAGTCGCGGCCTGCTCAAGGCGGCCGGTGCCACCGTCGACGAGAGCAATCTCCGCGTCCGCTTCGACCCTGATATGATCGCGGAAAAGATCAGGACCGCGCCGTCGAGCTTCACGCTGCAGGCGCGCAATCCGGCCAAAAATCTCAAGGTCGGCGATGGCAGCCTGATCTTCGCCGCCACCGGCGGCCCGGCCTTCGTGTCCGACCTCGACCGTGGCCGCCGCGCCGGCAACTATGCCGACATGGTCGACTATATCAAGGTGGTCCAGAGCCTCAACGTCATCCACCAGGAAGGCGGCTGCCCCTGCGAGCCGACCGACCTGCCGCCGGATTCGCGCCATCTCGATTTCTACGACGCCGCAATCCGCTATACCGACAAGAACTGGCAGTGCTGGGCGCTTGGCGGCTACCGGGTCGAGGATGCGATCGAGATGCTCTCGATCACGCTCGGCCAGAGCCGCGACGAGTTGCGCCAGAACCCGGCAACGCTGACCATCGTCAATTCCAATTCACCCCTCCGGCTCGATATTCCGATGGGCGAAGGCCTCTGCGCCATGGCGCGCGCCGGCCAGCCGGTGGCGATGACGCCGTTCACGCTGTCGGGTGCGATGAGCCCCGTGACCATTGCCGGCGCGCTGACGCAACAGAATGCCGAGGCGCTGGCGCTGATCGCGCTGTCCCAGATCGTCGCGCCGGGCGCACCTGTGCTCTATGGCGGCTTCACCTCGAATGTCGACATGCGCACCGGCGCACCGGCCTTCGGCACGCCGGAATATGCCAAGGCGCAGTTCGCCTCGGGCCAGCTTGCGCGGCGCTACAATGTGCCGTTCCGCTCCTCCAATGTCACCGCTTCGAACGCGGTCGATGTTCAGGCGGCGTACGAGAGTGGCATGTCGCTGTGGTCGACCATCCTCGGCGGCGTCAACCTGATCGAACATGCCGCCGGCTGGCTGGAAGGCGGGCTGACCGCCTCGTTCGAAAAGCTGATCCTCGATGCCGAGATGCTGCAGATGATGCGTAGCTTCCTCGAACCGCTTGTTGTGGACGAAGCCAGCCGCGCCGTGGACGCCATCCAGGACGTCGGCCCCGGCGGCCATTTCTTCGGCACCCAGCACACACTGCTGCGCTTCGAAAATGCCTTTTACGAGCCGATGCTGTCGGACTGGCGCAATTTCGAGAACTGGCAGGAGGGCGGCGCCAAGAGCGGCACCGAGCGGGCCAATGCGATCTGGAAGGAACTGCTCAGGACCTATGAAGCGCCGCCGCTCGACCAGGCGATCTCCGAGGAACTCGATGCCTATGTGGCGCGGCGCAAGGAGCAGATCGGCGCGGGCAATCTCGACGCGGCGTGACGTTCGATTGAGATGTCCGTGCCACCGGCAGCACCAACCTGTTCCATTTCAACGCATGCGGTCGCAGCGCGTGGCGGCTTGGCATGCCTCATGCCCTATTTCCCAGCCGCCTTGCGAAGAATTTGGCAATAGATCGCTGGTAGCCTTTGGGCAATTCTCGACTCTCGCCCAGGGGAAACACATATGGCATTGCCTAATCTGACGCTGCAGCAGGTGATCAACCAGCTTAATTCGGGCGATCTTTGGTCGAGCGACACGATCACCTACTCGTTCCCGACGACCAAGAGCAACATGTACACCGGCGGCGGCGAAGGCGGGGGTTTCCAGGCGCTTTCCAACGTCCAGATAACTTTTGCGGAATATGCCCTGACCGGCTGGGACGAACTGATCGCGGCAACCTTTCTCGAAGGTACGGGCAACACCAATATCGAGATCGCCAACACCACGTCCGGAATCGACTATGCCCATGCCTATTTCCCAAACACCGGCTCGGTCTGGTTCAACCCCGACTACGGCGACCTGACCAAGCCCGTCATCGGTGAATACGGTTACAGCACCTTCATCCACGAGATCGGCCACGCGCTTGGCCTCGAACACATGGGCGACTACAACGGCAGCGGCAACTGGGCGCCCGAGAGCTACCAGGACACGACCGTGCTCTCGATCATGTCCTATTTCGGCCCGGACCAGGGCAGCAATGACGGCAAGAACGACATCATGTGGGCCGACTGGACCAAGGGTGGTGTGACCTACGGCGCGCAGACGGCCATGCTCAACGACGTCATGGCCATCCAGGACATGTACGGCGCGGACATGACCACGCGCACCGGCGCCACCACCTATGGCTTCAACAGCAACATCACCGGCAATGCCGCCCAGCTCTTCAACTTCGACATCAACGAGAATCCGATCCTCTGTATCTATGACGCGGGCGGCAACGACACGCTCGATCTCAGCGGTTTCAATACGAGCTCGACGATATCCCTCGTGGCCGGCTCGTTCTCGCATTGCAACGAGATGACAAACAATATCTCGATCGCCTATTCGGCGACAATCGAAAACGCTGTCGGCGGCAACAAGGCCGACACGATCATCGGCAACGGCGTGGCCAATATCCTGACCGGCGGTCGCGGCAATGACACGATCGACGGCGCCGGCGGCGACGATATCGCCAAGTTCGCCGGCGCCTTTGCCGACTATACGATCGTCGACCTGGGCAACGGCGCCTATACGGTGACCGACAACAACAGCGCTGACGGCGATGACGGCACCGACAACCTGACCTCGATCGAAATACTGCGTTTCAGCGATCGCGATGTCGGCAGCGGCGCCAGCGCGACAGCGCCTGTTCTCGCAACCGCGCTCAGCGACAAGACTGCCGATCCCGGCAGCCTCTTCAGCTTCGCGATCCCAGCCGGCAGCTTCACCGATCCCAATGGCGATACGCTCACCTATTCCGCGACCCGCGATGGCGGCGGCAACCTGCCGGCCTGGCTGAGTTTCGATGCGGCAACCGGCACGTTCTCGGGAACACCGGCCGAGAGCGACACAGGCACGATCAGCGTCGTGGTCACCGCCAGCGACGGCAGCGAGACCGTGTCCGATATCTTCGTGATCACCGTGGGCGATGGCGGCGGAAGCGGCGACGACATCGTCGGTACGGGGCTCGGCGAGGATCTGTCCGGAACCGCCGCCGGCGAGATCATCTGGGGCCTGGGCGGCAGCGACACGATCGAAGCCGGCGCCGGCAACGACTTCCTGGTCGGCGGCGCGGGCGGGGATGCCCTTTGGGGCCAGGGCGGCAGCGATACCTTCTACTATTTCGCGTCAGGAGACTCGCCGTTCAAGAACGGCAAGTTCGACACGATCATGGACTTCTCCCGCGCCGATGGCGACCTCATCGATGTTAGCAGCATCGATGCCAACAGCCGGAAAGGCGGCAACCAGACGTTCCGGTTCGATGCGCAGGGAGACGGCTGGGCCAAGACCGGCCAGATCTCCTACTGGATCAATGACGGCGAGACCCACATCTACGGCAATACCGACAAGGACCGGAAGGCCGAATTCTACGCCGTCCTCGATGGCGCAATCGACCTCCAGGCCAGCGACTTCGTGCTTTAGGCGGGTCCGGTCACCACCCGTCCTCCAGCACCTTGGCCACCATCTCGACAAAGAAGTCGGCACTTTGGCGGGTCAGGCAGAGCGGCGGCTTGATCTTGAAGACGTTGAGGTGATCACCGGTGGGCTGCATGATCACGCCGAGATCGAGCAGCCGGTCGCAGATCGCCATCGTCTCGCGGGTCGCCGGTTCCAGAGTCTGGCGATCGCGCACCAGTTCGAGGCCAAGATAGAGGCCCATGCCATGCACCGCGCCGATGATGGGAAACCGCTGGCCGAGTGCGGTGAGGCGTTCGCGGAGGTAGTCTCCGACCTCGCGCGCGTTGTCCTGCAATTTCTCGTCGGCCATGATGTCGAGCACGGTGAGGCCGACGGCGCAACTGACCGGACTGCCGCCGGCGGAGGAGAAGAAATAGCCTTCGCGCTCCAGCGAATCCGCGATCGCCCGCGTGGTGATCACCGCGCCGAGCGGATGGCCGTTGCCCATGCCCTTGGCAATGGTGATGATGTCGGGCACCACGCCCTGCTCCTCGAAGCCCCAGAAATGATGGCCGAGCCGGCCGTAGCCCACCTGCACTTCGTCGGCGATGCAGACACCGCCGGCCGCCCTGACCAGGCGATAGACTTCGGCGAGATAGTCGCGCGGCAGTGGAATGCCGCCGGCATTGCCATAGACGCTCTCCGCGATGAAGCCGGCCAGCGTCTCGTCGCGCTCCCCGAGCCGGGCGATCGCCTGGTCGACCGAGGCAACGTAATATTCTGTCGTGTCGTCGCCGCGGAAGGGTCCGCGATAGGTGTTGGGCGCCATGACCGGATGGACCCAGTCGGGCCGGGTTTCAAGCGCGCGGGGATTGTCGGCAATCGACGTGGAGACCGCATCCGATGCCACGGTCCAGCCGTGATAGGCCTCGAGCAGGCTGACGATGTTGCGCGATCCGGTATGTGCCCAGGCGAGCCGCAGCGCCAGGTCCACGGCCTCGGAACCCGAATTGACGAGGAAGACCGTGTCGAGGCCTTCCGGCGCGAGATTCGCCAGCCGCTCCGAGAACTCCGCGACCCCCGCATAGTGAAAGCGCGAATTGGTATTGAGCCGCGCCCATTGCCGGCGCACGGCCTCGACGAGACGCGGATGGCCGTGGCCGGCGATGGTGACGTTGTTGACCATGTCGAGATAGGCACGGCCTGTCACGTCATACATATGCTCGCCACGCCCCCGTTCGATCTGCGGCGGATTGGCGTAATAGTTCTTCTGCGGCCGGGCAAAATGCGCCTGGCGCGCAGCAAGGAGTTCCTCGCCGCGTGGTTCGGGCGCCGCGCAATCGAAGCCCAGCACCGCGCCCGGATCAAAAAAGAGCTGGCGCCACGCATGCGCCTGCGCCGGCACGCAGAAGAGGGCGGGCGCGACGTCCGGATCGCGGGCGAGCCAGACGCGAAGCAGGTTGCCGCTCGCGACCTGGCCGATCTCCCGCCCCGCAGCCGCATTGCCCGGCTCGACGGCATCGAGGCCCTGGAGGAAGAGCGCAATGCCATCGCCCGCCAGACGGTGCATGCCTTCGGCGCCGCCCGAAAGTTCGCCGTCGAACGGCGCCGACACGCGTGTGCCGGAAGGCAGGCAGAGATCGACGAAGAGGGCATGGGTTGCCGGAGCCGCAGCGGAGCACTCGGCGGTCCGGGACAGGCGGTGCTCGCCATAGCGGGTTGCGGCATAGCCGGTCTCGATCGCCGCCGAACGCAGGATCGTCTGGTCGATGCCCGGCAGGCTCCAGGCGAACCTGTCCCAATGGTCCGACTGCGGATCCAGTGCCACCCGCGTGACCGTGTCGAGGGGTATGGTGGGGAGCAGCGGCTGATAGGTGGCGGTGGACACCGGCGCATGAAAGCCGAGGGCATGGCGGATGGCGGCGGTCATCACCGCATCGGGGACCGACGTCGCCACCCGGAAGATCTCGCGCTCGTGCTCCAGGTTGCACAATACGTAATCGTTGTCAGGATCGACAGAAAGCTGCTGCTCGCCGCTGGCAACCAGAAGGCAGGCACGCGACACGAGGAGCGGCCAGAGGGCTTCGATCTCCGCCTCGTTCAAGGGATAGACCGCGTGGAACGCGCGGATCGCCGGCAGGATAAACAGTGGATCGCCATCGGCATGATGCAGCAGCGACGCACAGCAGACCGCGAGATCCGCCACCAGCCAGCCATAGACGACATCGCCGAAATCAATCACGCCATCGGGGATCAGCACGCCGTCGGCATCGGGCCGGGCCACCACGTTGTCGTCGGTGATGTCGTGGTGGATGGCCTGGATGCGGAGAGACCCTGCCTGGGCCTGCACCAGCCTGTCGGCGGCAGACAGCGCCGATCGGACCCGGTCGCGCGCCACGGGATCGCCGACATGGCCGAGCATATGTTCGGTGACCTGCACCACCCGTCGCAAATCCCACTGCACGGACCGATCGAGCCCGGCATGGCGGAAGTCGGCGAGTGCGGCCGCCACCCGGGCAACCAGCGCCCCCATGGCCTCGCGGGTCTTGATCGAAAGGTATTTCCGCCGGGTCAGTTGTTCGCCGTCGAGGAATTCGAGCAGGCGGACCAGATAATCCTCGCCGCGAACGGAGAGCGCAACGATCTCGCGGTCGTCGAGGGACCGGCCGACCGCCGGTACCCGCACGCCGCCGGCGCGCAGATGCTTCATCGCGGCATTCTGGGCGTCGAGTTCAATGGTGCCATAGGCGGCGCGATTGATCTTCAGGACATGGGCGCCACTCGCGACCTCGATGCGGAAGTTGCGGTCCTGCTGGCTGCCGAGTTCGGACAACTGGCCGCTGAGACCGTATGTCTCGGCGAGGATCGAACCGGCATCGACCGCCGAAATGTCGGGGCGCGGAAGATCCGCGCGGTCCAGTGCGGCCGTGTCCAGCATGACGAAAGACTCCCAAGGCATTTTCTTGTCGTATTCTTTCAGCTTAATTCCAAGATCGCAGTGAATTCAACCGGCCATACACTTATCTCCGCTAGGCTGGGCAGCGATCGACGATGACCCGGAGCCCCGGCAGCACAGGACAGGCCAGGCCAGGCATGGAACAGAAAATCCGAAAGCGACATGGCGCGCTGGTCTTCTGGCTGGTCTTCCTCGCCATCGCCGGCGGCATCGCGGCGACGTTGCTTCTGGCCAACAACCGTCGCAACCTGAACCTGGTGCTCCGCGAGATCGGGATCGAAGATCGCAAGATGGTCATCCCCAAGCCGGGCGCAATGGAAAGCTTCAAGGGCAGGCGGATCGACGGCATCGCCGTCGTGATCCCGGGCCACATGCTCGTGCCGCCCCTGGAAGGCAGGGACAGTGCCTTCCTGCGGACGCTCGAGAACAGGGACGGCGAAGCGCTGTGCCTGCTGCTGCGCAAGGAGGGTTTCGACATGACGCCCTGGGAAGGCGGCGTGTTCTCGAAATCCGTGCTGGAATGCTCCTACGAACTGTCCGTCGCCAATACGAGCGGCGCCAGCGACCCTTCGACCTTCTTCCTCATGGTCAAGGGTAACGCCGCGGGCGACCTGCTCTCGGCGCGGGCGAAGGTGGTGGTGGCGGATGTCGGTGCCCAGGCCGAACTGGCCAAGCGGACCGCCGACGCGCTCAAGGCCTTCGCACTTCACACCCATTGGCTCGATTACGCCGATGGCCTGTCGAAAGTGGCGTCGCTGGAACCCTTCGTGATCACGAGCCATGGCATGACCGTTCGCTTCCAGCGCGAGTTCTCCGGTCCAGGCCAGTTCAACCTGATCCTGTCTGCCGCAGCCCCCCTCGCACCGGCACTGCGGCGGACGCGCGACTATTTCGAACGCAGGCGCTACTGGCCGCTCCTGCCGGAGCATGGCGGGCCGCGACCAGCCGTCGTGGATGAACCTGTCGAGGGTTAGGCATCATTGCGACCATTCATTGCGACACTCGGCGAAAATGCTATGACGCACACCGAGACACATTCCCAGGTGACCACGCATGGAAACCACTTTCACCCCCCTCGCATCCGCCATGGGCGGCATGCTGATCGGGCTCTCCGCCCTGTTGCTGCTGCTGCTGAACGGCCGCATCGCCGGGCTCTCGGGCATCATGGGCGGATTGCTGCCGCCCTTTCCGGGTGACTGGCGCTGGCGGGCGGCCTTCATCGGCGGCGCGATCCTCGGTCCGGTAGCCTTCATGGCCGTGACCGGTCCCGTCGAGTTCGCCGTGCCGGCCGGCACGCTGGCGCTGGCGCTCGGCGGCATCGTGGTCGGCGTCGGCGTGGCCTTCGGCAATGGTTGCCCGTCCGGCCATGGCGTCTGCGGCATCGGCCGGCTGTCGCCGCGCTCCATCGTGGCCACGCTGTCCTTCATGGCCACCGCCGTCGCCACCGTCTTCATCATTCGCCACGTACTCTGAGGGTGCCCCGATGAAATACCTTTCCGCACTCGTCATCGGCGCGATCTTCGGTGTCGGCATCGTCATCTCGGGCATGGGTAACCCCGCCAAGGTGCAGAACTTCTTCGACCTCTTCGGTAGCTGGGATCCCAGCCTCGCCTTCGTCATGGGCGGAGCGCTACTGGTGTTCGCGCCCGGCTATTTCGTGCTGGTGCGCCCGCGCCGGGCCCCCGTGCTGGAGCCGGAGTTCCGCCTGCCACGGCGCGGTGCGATCGATGCCCGGCTCGTCGGCGGATCGGCCGTGTTCGGCATCGGCTGGGGCATTGTCGGCTTCTGCCCCGGCGGCGCGATCCCCATGATCGGCACGCTCGACGGCCGCGTCCTTGTGTTCATCGGGGCGATGCTGGCGGGCATGCTGGCCGCGCGTTTCGCCAGCGGCCTGCTGGCGGACAGGGAACGCGCGGCGGAGGCAGCCGCCTCGGGGTGAGCCGCCCCGGCACCGGCGTGCCTATCGCGTTGCATGCGATGCGCCGCTTCCGCTCGCGTTCAATCGACCTGTCGAAACTTGTTCGTGCCGGCGTCGAACTTGAAGCTCCTTGCGAATCCCATTCGCCCGTCCCGGAAGTTCACGAGCACCGTTTCATCATCCCCGATCTCGACGTTGAGATAGATCGGCGTCATGAGCATACCGGCATCACAGGGCTCGTCGGGGAAAGCGATTTCCTGTTCGATCTTCCCAGTGGCCTTGTTTCCGACCCGCAGTTTCGTCATGCAGATCCCCGAACTCGTCTGACTGTAGAGTCCGATGAACACTTGCGTCGGCATCTGCGCCCAGAACGGGATCTCGACGTCTCCGGTAAGAGCGCCGTCTCCCGTGTCGTCCAGGGTCGCCACCTTCGTGAGATCGACCGCGCGCGTCTCGGCACCGTCGAACCAGGTGCCGGTCGCGCGGTCAGGGGTGACATGTAGTTTCAGGGGGCAGCCGGCAGTCTCGACCGGTGTCTTCGAGCCCTGAATGATCGTCTTGAGCAACTCGGCCTCGCTGGTGATCTCGCAAAGCTCTAGCGAGCCGCCTGCCGCCTTGCCATAGAGCGCGACCGGGGTCAGGTCCGAATCCCGGTAGTAGCTGCCTTCGACGGTGATGCCGGATCCGAAGCCGTCATAGCGCTGGAGGGAGAGCCGGATCGTGTCCGAACCGACACGACCCTCGAAATTCTCGACCTGATACCAGCCCGCCCGGGCGTCGCCGGCCATCGCAAGAATGCCCGTAAGGATAAGCAGCCACTTCGACATCAGTCCGACCCCGGGAAAGGTTTCGCCGTTCCGCGCCTCGCACCTGTGGCAGGACCGGCCGACGCTTTGCTGGACCATGAACGCCCATCGCTGGGAGTATAGCGGCGCCCAGGCGGGAGGCAATGCGCATCGCTTGCCGGACCGATGGGCGAGACAGCCGCGCCAGTCGATGAAAGTCCTTCCCATTTCTCGCGAAACCCTCTAAGTACCCCGCCGATATGCGTAGTCCCCGGCACCGGTTCATATTCCGAATTATCGGCCCGGCCTTCGCCGCCTGATTGGCGGAGCGGAGGTCCGGGACTCGTGGCGTTTCGCCCCAAAAGCCGATCATCACAGATTTCAGCATTGTCCGCGCGTGCCTGAGCCGCGCCTGCCAGGAACGGTCATCCATGAACGAAGCCACCGAGAAGAACGATTATTCCTCCACACTCTACCTGCCGCAGACGGAATTTCCGATGCGCGCCGGGCTGCCGCAGAAGGAGCCCGAACTGGTCGCCAAGTGGCAGCAGATGGAGCTCTACAAGAAGCTGCGCGCGTCGGCCGCCGGCCGCGAGAAATTCGTGCTGCATGACGGCCCGCCCTATGCCAACGGCAATATCCATATCGGGCATGCGCTCAACAAGGTGCTGAAGGACGTCATCACCCGCTCGTTCCAGATGCGCGGCTATGACGCAAATTACGTGCCCGGCTGGGACTGCCACGGCCTGCCGATCGAGTGGAAGATCGAGGAGGAGAACTACCGCAACAAGGGCAAGCAGAAACCCGACCTGACGGACTCCGACGCCATGGTCGCCTTCCGCAAGGAATGCCGCGCCTATGCGGAGAAATGGATCGGCGTGCAATCGGGCGAGTTCAAGCGGCTCGGCATCGAAGGCGATTTCGAGCGACCCTATACGACGATGAACTATCACGCCGAGTCGCGGATCGCCGGCGAACTGCTCAAGATCGCGCTGTCGGGCCAGCTCTATCGCGGCTCCAAGCCGGTGATGTGGTCGGTTGTCGAGCGCACGGCGCTGGCCGAGGCCGAGGTGGAATATGCCGAGGTCGAGAGCGATACGATCTGGGTGAAGTTTCCGGTGACCTCGCCAGGCACAACTGCACTCGGAAGAGGTGGACCACTCGAAGATGGCAAACCGATGCCACAGATGAAGTTGGTCGATCTGACGGGTGCATCCGTGGTGATCTGGACGACCACTCCTTGGACGATTCCCGGCAACCGCGCGATCGCCTATTCGCCACGCGTAGAATATGGACTTTATGAAGTCTCCTCAGCCGAGAATGCTTTTGGCCCACAGTCGGGCGAGCGGTTGATCTTCGCAAAGAAGCTTGCCGGCGAAGCTGCTGCAAAGGCAAAAGTGCAGCTTGAACTGCTTTCGGACTTGGACGCGTCTAAGCTTGATAGCCTCATTTGCGCCCACCCGCTTAAGGGGCTCGGCGGCGGCTACGAATTTGTCGTGCCCCTCCTCCCCGGTGACCACGTCACCGACGATGCCGGCACTGGCTTCGTCCACACCGCCCCGTCCCACGGCCGCGAAGACTTCGAGGCATGGATGGAGCATTCGCGTGACCTTGCATCGCGAAACCCACCAATCGAAACAAAGATCCCCTTCCCGGTCGGCGATGACGGCTTTTACACCGAGGATGCACCGGGCTTCGGCCCGTCGGCCGAGGGTGGTGCCGCGCGCGTCATCGACGACAACGGCAAGAAGGGCGATGCCAACAAGCGCGTGATGGATGGGCTGATCGCCGCCAACATGCTGTTTGCCCGTGGTCGCATCAAGCACGACTATCCGCATTCATGGCGCTCGAAGAAGCCGGTCATCTTCCGCAACACTCCGCAATGGTTCGTCTACATGGACAAGGACTTCGGCGACGGCTCGACGCTGCGGTCCCGGGCGCTGAAGGCGATCGACGAGACCCGTTTCGTTCCCGCCGGAGGCCAGAACCGCCTGCGCGCGATGATCGAGCAGCGGCCGGACTGGGTGCTGTCGCGCCAGCGCGCCTGGGGCGTGCCGATCTGCGTCTTCGCCGACGCGGAGGGCAACGTGCTCCGGGACGAGGCCGTCAATGCCCGCATTCTCGAAGCCTTCGAGAAGGAAGGCGCCGATGCCTGGTTCGCCACCGGTGCCAAGGAGCGTTTCCTCGGCAACGAACACGATCCCGAAAAGTGGCAGATGGTGCGCGACATTCTCGACGTCTGGTTCGACTCGGGCTCGACCCACACGTTTACGCTCGAAGACCGTCCGGACCTGAAATGGCCGGCCGACGTCTATCTCGAAGGCTCCGACCAGCATCGCGGCTGGTTCCATTCGTCGCTGCTCGAAAGCTGCGCCACGCGCGGCCGCGCCCCCTACAATGCCGTCGTCACCCATGGCTTCACCATGGACGAGCACGGCCGCAAGATGTCGAAATCGCTCGGCAACACGGTCGTGCCACAGGACGTCATGGCCCAGTCCGGCGCCGATATCTTGCGCCTGTGGGTAATGAACACCGACTATTGGGAAGACCAGCGGCTCGGCAAGACGATCCTGCAGACCAATATCGACGCCTACCGCAAGATCCGCAACACGTTGCGCTGGATGCTCGGCACGCTGGCGCATGACGAGGGCTGGGAAATCCCGCAGGCTGAACTGCCCGAGTTGGAGCGGCTGATGCTGCACCGGCCTCAGCGAACTCGACCAACTGGTCCGCACTGGCTACGACGAATTCGACTTCAAGCGCATCACGCGTGCCCTGTCGGACTTCGCCAATGTCGAACTCTCGGCTTTCTATTTCGATATCCGCAAGGACGCGCTCTATTGCGACGCCCCGTCCAGTGCGCGCCGCAAGGCATCGCTCTACGTCATCCGCAAGCTGTTCGACTGCCTCGTGCTGTGGTTCGCGCCGATGATGCCGTTCACGACGGAGGAAGCCTGGCTCAGCCGCGATCCGTCAGCCGTCTCGGTGCATCTCGAACAGTTCCCTGACATTCCTGCCGAATGGAAGGACGAGGCGCTGGCCGAGAAGTGGAAGAAGGTTCGCGCCGTTCGCCGTGCCGTCACTGGTGCGCTGGAGATCGAACGCAAGGACAAGCGCATCGGCTCCTCGCTCGAAGCCGCACCGAAGGTCTTCGTCTCCGATGCCGCCCTGATGGGCGCACTGGATGGACTGGATCTCGCGGAAATCTGCATCACCTCGGACATCGCGGTGGCTGCGGGCGAAGGCCCGGCCGAGGCGTTCCGCGCCGAGGACGTGGCGGGCGTTGCCGTGGTTCCCTCGCTGGCCGAAGGCACCAAATGCGCCCGATCCTGGCGCATCACCCGCGATGTCGGCGCCGATCCGGCCTACCCGGACGTTTCGGCGCGCGATGCTGCGGCGCTGAAGGAACTGGCGGCGCTAAAGGCGGCGTGAGCCTTGACTTTTGGCAACAGGAGGACGCTTCATGCATGCCTTCTGTTGCCATCGGGCCCTAGACAATTGCGCTTTTCCGGCATCTCCGGTAAAAGCCTGCCTGAAAATGGCCGGATTTCTGCGTCAGTCGCGGAGACGGGCTGTTAACTTTCGTTGCACCACCGGGAAGGGTTGGGACCGAATGACGGGAATGTATCGCGTGGCTGGCACTATTATCGTGCTCTCGGCCGTCTCCCTGAGCGCGGCGGGATGCATCGGGCCGACCTATGGCACCGACAAGACCGCCGGCGAACAGCTCATCGACGATATCGGCGACTCGATCTCGCTGGCGCCGACCAAGAAGCCCGAGAAGCTTGCCTACCAGCCGCGCGGCGATCTCATCAAGCCGGCCCAGGCCACGCTGGTCCAGCCGCAGCAGAACCTCGCCTCCAAGGACAATCCGGGATGGCTCGAGAGCCCCGAGCAGACGCGCGACCGCCTGAGGGCTGAAGCCGATGCCAATTCGGATGACGGAAACTACCGGTCCCCGCTGATGGTGTCGGTCACCGAGGGCAAGGTGAAATCTCCGGAGCAGCAGGCCGCCGAATTCCGCGAGGCGCGCAAGATCATGGACGGGCGCGAGAACAAGCGTCGCTTCATGAGCGATCCGCCGCTCGAATATCGCCAGGTCGACGATCCCGCAAAGCTGACCGATCTGGGCGAGAGCGAGGCGGCAAAGGAAAAGCGCCGCAAGGAAGAAGCCGAGATCGCGGGCAGCGGCCGCAAGTGGTACCAGCTCTGGTAATGAGCCAGCGGCGCATTCCTGATCTCGCCGCGTCCGTCTCCACAAAATTCGTCCAGACCAACCGGCCTTTAAGGGGCCGGTTTTTTTTTCGCCCCAGTGCCAGACGGTTTTCCCAGTCCCAGCCTGCCGGACGCCAGCGGACAAACAGACTAACTATCAGAAATTGAAATATTTTAGCGCCCTGCCACAATGGTTACGCGCTGTTAACCCCTGCTGCCTAGCTTGTGCTGCATGGCAGCAATAAGTCGAACGACCCTTGGCAAGGCTTTCGCCGTGGCGTGTGTCAGCGCGGGCATATCCGTGCTGATCGCAGCCAGCGTCGTGCCTGTCCTGGGTGGCAGTTACGACGGCATCGGCATGTGGCTCAGCCTCATCTGCCCGCTGGTCATCGCCTTCCCCGCCAGCGCCCTTCAGTTTCACCAGGGCGAGAAACTGCGCAAGGCACGCGACGAACTCGCAGCCCTCCAGGCCGAACGCGACGAAATGCACGCGAAGCTGATGCAGACGCATGCCGCCCTGCAGCAGAAGTCGCGGCTCGATGCCATGACGGGCGCGCTGACCCGGGAAGCATTCCTGACCGAGTTGAACGCGGCAAGCGCCGCCGGCCGCAAGGGCACATTGCTGCTGGCCGACGCGGACCATTTCAAGCGCATCAACGACAATTTCGGCCACCAGACCGGCGACGAGGCGCTGGTGGCGATTGCCGGTGCCATTGCCGCGACCACGGGTGTCAACGATTTCTGGGGCCGGATCGGCGGCGAGGAATTCGCGATCTTCCTCGAAGGCAGCGGTGCAGTCGAAGGCGCGGCCGTGGCCGAGGCGCTGCGCCGGCGGACGGAAAGGACTGACATACGCCGTGAGACGGGCCGCGTGCCCGTCACGATCAGCGTCGGAGGCATCGCCGTCGAGGGGCATTTCAATATCCGCCAGGCGATCGCGGATGCCGACCGCAGGCTTTATCGCGCCAAGCGCATCGGCCGAAATCGCGTCGTGCTCGACGAGCCTGCAGCCGATGACGACGCGTCGGCGGCCTGATCATCCGCGCCGCTCCCGGAAAAACACCTTCAGCATGTCCGCCGCTTCCGTTTCGCCGATCCCGGAATACACTTCGGGCGCGTGATGGCATGTGGGCGCAGCGTAGAAGCGAACCCCGCTCTCCACAGCCCCGCCCTTGGGGTCGGCGGCGCCGTAGTAGAGCCGGCGCAGGCGGGCGAAGGAAATGGCGGCCGCGCACATGGCGCATGGTTCCAGCGTCACATAGAGATCGGCATCGACGAGGCGTTCGTTTCCGATCGTTGCCGCGGCCTGGCGGATCGCCTCGATTTCGGCATGCGCGGTCACGTCGTTTCGTTCGCGGGTCCGGTTGCCGCCCCTGCCGATGACCGCCCCATCGCGCACCACCGCGGCCCCGATCGGCACCTCGCCGCGCGCGCCAGCCGCCCGCGCCTCCTGAAAGGCGATCTGCATGAAGCGATTTGCCGGCGCCACACCGCTTTTCCCTCTTAACCCGAACCCCTTGTCCTGATAGGAGACGGACAAAGAAAAGGCAAACGCTATGAAAGACACGAGGAAGCCCGGCGGTCCGCGCAAGCCCGGTGGAACATCCGGCAAGCCCTTCCGCAAGGATGGGCCCCGCGGGGATGAGCCGCGCAAGGCATATACGTCGCGGCCCAAGACGGCCGCCAAGCCCAACCCCGCGCATGTGGAAGTCACGGGCGAAGGCGAACGCATATCCAAGGTGATGGCGCGCGCCGGCGTCGCCTCGCGGCGCGATTGCGAGCGCATGATCATGGAAGGTCGTGTCGCCCTGAACGGCAAGGTGCTGGAGAGCCCGGCGGTCAACGTGACCGGCAAGGACCGCATCGAGGTCGACGGTCAGGAGATCGGCGCGATCGAGCGCACGCGTCTCTGGATCTATTACAAGCCCCTCGGACTGGTGACCACAAATCACGATCCCGAGGGCCGGCCGACAGTGTTCGACAACCTGCCCGAGGAACTGCCGCGGGTCATCTCCGTCGGACGCCTCGACATCAACACCGAGGGCCTGCTGCTGCTCACCAATGACGGCGGGTTGGCACGGATGCTCGAACTGCCCTCGACGGGCTGGCTGCGCCGCTATCGCGTGCGCGCCTATGGCTCGATCGACCAGGCGCGGCTCGACGAACTGAAGGAGGGCATCGCCGTCGACGGCGTGCTATACGGCGCGATCGAGGCGACGCTGGACCGCGAACAGGGCCACAATGTCTGGATCACGATGGGCCTGCGCGAGGGCAAGAACCGCGAGATCAAGAACGTGCTCGGCGCGCTCGGGCTGGACGTCAACCGGCTGATCCGCATCTCCTATGGCCCGTTCCAGCTCGGAGAGCTGGAGGAGGGCAATGTGGTCGAGGTCAAGAGCCGGACGCTGCGCGACCAGCTCGGGCCGCGCCTGATCGAGGAAGCCAACGCCAATTTCGAGGCACCGATCTTCAACGCGCCGGTGGAAGTCAAGGCGGAGGCACCGGCGGCGAGAGAATGGAGCGCCGGCGAACGGCCACGCCGTGAAAGCCGTGAGGACCGCCGCGAGCGCGACCTCGACCGGATCGACACCAAGAAGCCGGAACGCGGGTTCTCCAAGGATCGCGACCGGGGTGGTGATCGCGGCGATCGCAGAGCCGGCGGCAAGGATGACAAGAAGCCGAAGCGGCTGCCGCTCGGCTCGAGCCGTACCGCCAATGTCTGGATGGCGCCCGGCGCCCGGCCCGTGGCACCGAAGAAGGAAAAGGCAAAGGCGGAAGAGCCCGCCACCGGCTCCGGGCGCCGCGTCCTCAGGCTGAAGACGGACGGTGCAGAAACATCCGAAGCGCCCGTCAGGAAGGCCCGCGGCGATCGCGCCGACCGCCCGGCGAAAAGCTTTGAGCGCAAGCCGCGCGAGGATGGCGAGCGCACGTTCGCGGCTCGCAAGCCACGGGCTGCGCAAGGCGACGCGGAACGCCCTGCCCGCAGCGCACGGCCGGCGCGCTCCTTCAACGACGACGGCGCTTCGAGCGCCGAGCGTCCGAAGCGGAGTTTTGCTGCCAAGCCTCGCGGCGCGGATGGTCCACGGTCAGACAGGCCAGGCTCCGACAGACCACGATCAGAAAGGCCAAGGTCAGAAAGGCCAAGGTCAGAAAAGCCAGCGTCAGACAGGCCGCGTTCGGGGGCACCACGTGCCGAAGGCGCGCGCGCCGAGCGTCCGCGTTCGGACAAGCCGCGCAGTGACAAGCCGCGCAGCGACAAGCCTCACAGTGACAGGCCTCGCAGTGACAATCCGCGTGGCGATGCGCCCCGGAGTGGTCCGGGCGGCGGCAGCAAGGGACCGGGACGCGGTGCGGATCGTCGGCGGTGATTTTCGCGGGCGCGCGCTCGCCACGCCGAAGTCGTCCGACATCCGGCCCACGACCGACCGGACGCGCGAAAGCCTGTTCAACATCCTGGCACATGCCTATCCCGAGTCGCTCGACGGCAGCCGCGTGATCGATCTCTTCGCCGGCACCGGTGCGGTGGGGCTGGAGGCGCTGTCGCGCGGGGCATCGCAGGCGCTGTTCGTCGAGACGTCGGTCGAGGGCCGCGGCCTGTTGCGCACCAATATCGAGACGCTTGGCCTGCAGGGACGGGCGCGGATCTTCCGCCGCGACGCGACCGACCTCGGCGCGCCGGGCACCCTGGCGCCCTTCGATTTCCTGTTCGCCGACCCGCCCTATGCCAAGGGGCTGGGCGAGGCCGCGCTGGACCAGTGCCAACGGCATGGCTGGCTGGTTCCCGGCGCGCTCGCCATCCTTGAAGAGCGGGCCGATGTCGACCCGGTGGTTGCACCGTCGTATAAGCCACTTGATGTTCGCACCTTCGGCGATACCCGGATGCATTTCTACCGCCATGCGCCCTGACATCTGCCTGGACAGGACACGCCCATGACCGAGAGCCCGAGATCCGGATCACCGACCGTGGCCGTCGCGTTCGGCGGCGGCGGCGCGCGCGGGCTGGCGCATATCCATGTCATCGAAGCACTGGACGAAATGGGCATCACGCCGGTGGCGATCACCGGCTCGTCGATCGGCGCGATCATGGGTGCGGGCATGGCGGCGGGCATGACAGGTGCCGAGATCCGCGACTTCACGCTCTCCACCGTCGGGCGCCCGCGCGAGGTGATGAACCGGATCTGGTCGATGCGGCCGACGACACTGAGCGACATGGTCAGCGGCGGCTTCCGCATAGGTCAGTACAATCTCGAGCGAATCCTCAAGGCCTTCCTGCCCGATCTTCTGCCGGCGGATTTCAGTGATCTCAAGATCCCGCTGCACGTGACCGCGACGGACTATTACGGAAATTCCGAACTGCTGATCGGTGACGGTGATCTCTATCAGGCGCTGGCCGCCTCGGCGGCGATCCCGGCCGTGTTCATGCCGGTCCGCATCAACGGACGCATCATGATCGATGGCGGGATCTTCAATCCGGTGCCGTTCGAGTACCTGCTGGGCCGGGCAGACATCGTCATCGGCATCGACGTCGTGGGCTGGCCGGCCGGCGACCCCGACGTCATTCCCAACAGGATCGACAGCCTGTTCGGGGCGAGCCAGCTGATGATGCAGTCGATCGTAGCGATGAAGCTCAAGGCCCATCGCCCGCACATCTTCCTGGCGCCCGAAGTCGGCCGGTTCAAAGTGCTCGACTTCCTCAAGGCTGCGGAGGTGCTCGAAAGCTCCTCCGCGCTGAAGGACGACGTCAAGCGGGCGCTCGATGCGGAACTCGAGCGCCGTATCGCCGCCGTTTGAACTTCAGGGATTGCGGTTCTTGAGCTCGTCGCGGATCTGGGTGAGAAGCAGGACTTCCTCGGAAGGGCCGGTCGGCGCTGGTGCTTCCTTCTTCGGCATGAAACGGTTCACGGCCTTGACGATGAGGAAGATGATCCAGGCTATGATGAGAAAGTTGACCAGCGCCGTGATGAAGCTGCCATAGGCGAAGACGGCGCCCTGCTCGCGCGCGGCGGCAAGGGAGGTCGCGGTCACGTTTGCTGGAGAGCGGCAGGAAGTAATTTGAGAAGTCGACGCTGCCCAGCGCGCCGATGATCGGCATGATCAGATCTGCCACGACGGAATTGACGATGGCGGTAAACGCGGTGCCGATGACGACGGCGACCGCCAGATCCAGCACGTTGCCCCGCGCGATAAAAGCCTTGAACTCATTCAACATGGCACTCTCCTTCTCATGTCCCCAATAGGGCCCTGAAGCCGCCGGAACGTTAGCAGACGCGAATGGAGAATCCAGACGAAAATTCCCGATAGCGCTCGCGTTTCAGGACCAAAGGCGTATTTGCATCCGGCACGCCACACACTATCATCCACCAGGTTCCGCCCGCGCGGCGGATCACGGGGGAGTTCCCATGCTGCCAGGCTGGGTGATATTCGGCTCGGCCGTCGCCTATCTCGTGCTGCTGTTCGGCGTGGCGAGCTATGGCGACAGCCGGCCCAGGGACGGGCGCCGCGCCGCGGCGGGACGGCCTGTCGTCTATGCGTTGAGCCTGGCGATCTACTGTACGTCCTGGACCTATTTCGGCGGCGTCGGCCTCGCCTCGCAGCGTGGCTGGGAGTTCCTCGCGATCTATATCGGACCGATCCTGGTCTTTACCCTCGGGCTGCCGCTGCTGCGCCGCATCACGGAAATCGCCAAGGCCGAGCGACTGACCTCCATCGCCGACTTCATCGCGGCCCGCTATGGCAAGAACCCGGCGGTGGCGATGATCGTGGCCTTCATCGCACTGGTCGGCGCCATTCCCTATATCGCGCTCCAGCTCAAGGCGATCTCGAGTTCGGTCGGCTCGCTCGTCGACACGTCGCAATATGCGATCGGCATCGACAACCGCCAGTTGATCGACATGCCGCTGCTGGTGACGCTGTCGCTCGCCTTCTTTGCAGTGGTGTTCGGAACCCGTCATGCCGATGCGACCGAGCACCAGGACGGGCTGATCCTTGCCATCGCCACGGAATCGCTGGTCAAGCTGGTCGCCATCCTGACGGTGGGCCTGACCGTGCTCTACGGCCTGTTCGACGGTCCGGCCCATCTGCTCGAACTTGTGCGAGAGAACGAGGCCGCGCAGGCTGCCATGTCGCACGAGACGCCATTGAGCCGCTGGATCGTGCTGATCGTGTTGTCGGCCTTCGCGATCATGATGCTGCCGCGCCAGTTCCACGTCATGGTCGTCGAGAACCGGACCTATGGCGAGCTCAAGCTCGCGGCCATCTTCTTTCCGCTCTATCTGGTGCTTATCAATCTCTTCGCGCTGCCCATCGCCATGGGCGGGCTCATCCGCTTCCAGGGACTGGGTGACGCCGACCTCTATGTGCTGACGCTGCCGCTCACCGCCGACATGCCCTGGGTGACGCTGATCGCCTTTCTCGGCGGCTTTTCCGCGGCGACGGCGATGGTGATCGTCGCCTCCGTCGCGCTTGCCATCATGATTTCCAACGACATCGTGATGCCGGTGCTGCTCAGGCGGAACCTGCTCGAGTCCAAGCCGGAATTCGAGGACATCTCCAAGCTGGTGCTGATGATCCGGCGCGGCGCGATCTTCGGGGTGCTGCTGCTCGGCTATGCCTATTACCGTGCATCGGAGACCACCGGCGGCCTCGCGTCGATCGGGGTGATCGCCTTTGCGGCGATCGCCCAGATGGCGCCGGCGATGCTGGGGGGCCTGTTCTGGCGTCGCGCCAATGCGCGTGGCGCCATTGCCGGGCTGACGACCGGCTTCGGGGTCTGGACTTGGATGCTGTTCATCCCGAGCCTCGGATGGATCTCGGCGCCGCCGGATGCCTCGGTGATCTTCGAGGCGTTCTTCCCCAATAGCGGGGGATGGGCCCTGGGGGGAGACCCCTTCGTCAGCGCCGTCGTCCTCAGCCTCGTCGTCAACACGGTCGCCTTCGTGCTCGGCTCCCTGTCGCGTTCCGCCCGCGGGCTGGAGCGGCAGCAGGCCGACGTCTTCGTACCGCGACCGAACGCCCGGCCGCATCGACGCAACTGGCGGACGAACCTGACGATCGGCGAACTGAAGACCGTCATCGGTCGCTATCTCGGCGAGGAACGGACGCAGCGCTCCTTCGCCACCTATGAGGAGGAATTCGGCGGCAGGCTGGCCGATCGCGACCGCGCCGATGCCGACCTGCTCAATTTCGCCGAGCAGGTCCTCGGCTCGGCGATCGGGTCGTCCTCGGCGCGGCTGGTGCTGACGCTTAGCATGCGGCGCATGGATGACGACACGACCGAGACGGCCATGCTGCTCGACCAGGCAAGCGAGGCGCTGCAATATAACCAGGGCATGCTGCAGACGGCGCTGTCGCAGATGGACCAGGGCATCGCGGTGTTCGACGTCGAGAAGCGGCTGACGATCTGGAACCGGCGGTTCCGGACCCTGCTCGAACTTCCCGAACAGGCCGGCCAGGTGGGTTTTCCGCTGTCGTCGATCGTCGACATGCTGGCGGCGCGCGGCGACATCCCGCGCGGCGGCGAGACCGAGGTCATCGACAGGATCCTGACGCCCGACACGCCGTTCCTGATGGTGCTCGACGGGGGAGCGCGGATACTCGAACTGCGCTCCAACCCGATGCCGGATCTCGGCATCGTCACCACCTGCACGGATATCACCGAGCGCATCCGCGCCAGCCGGGCGCTGGAAGAGGCGAACGAGACGCTGGAGCACCGCGTCGCCGAGCGCACCCGCGAGCTGACGCGTGTCAATACCGCACTGGCCGAGGCGCGCGCGTCCGCCGAGGAAGCCAATATCGGCAAGACCCGCTTCTTCGCCGCGGCCGGCCATGACATCCTGCAACCGCTCAACGCGGCGCGCCTCTATTCGTCCTCGCTGGTGGAGCGGCTCGGCCATTCCGGCGACAGCGACCTGGTGCTGAACATCGATTCCGCGCTCGAATCGGTCGAGACCATTCTTGGGGCGGTGCTCGACATATCCCGGCTCGATACCGGGGCGATGAAGCCCCGCCTCGCCACCGTGGCGCTCGGCGACTTCCTCAAGCGGATCGATACCGACTACCAGCCGCTGGCCACCGCCAAGGGGCTGAAACTGAAGGTGCTGCCGACACGGCTCAAGGTGCGGACCGATCCCACCCTGCTGCGCCGGCTGGTGCAGAACCTGGTGTCCAATGCCATCAAATACACCCATTCCGGCAAAGTCCTGGTCGGCGTGCGGCGGCACGGAAACGAGGTCTGGATCCAGGTCCACGACACCGGCATCGGTATCCCGTCCTCGAAGTTCAAGACCGTCTTCAAGGAGTTCGCGCGGCTCGAGGAAGGCGCGCGCACGGCATCGGGCCTCGGCCTGGGGCTATCGATCGTCGACCGCATCTCGCGCGTCCTCAACCATCCGGTGACGCTGCAATCGACGCCGGGACGGGGCACGGTGTTCCGCGTCCGGCTGCCGATCGAACAGGCGAGCGCCGTTCCGCTCGCCACGGAGGGGGCGAACAGCTCGCCCGGCCCTGCGCACAAGCTCGATGGCCTGCGCGTACTCGCTATCGACAACGAGCCGGCGATCACCGACGGCATGCGCATCCTGCTGTCAGGCTGGGGCTGCGTGGTCGAGACATCAGGCGGACTTACCGATTGCGACGGCATCATAGCGCGCGGCTGGCGGCCCGACGCGATCATCGCCGACTATCACCTCGGCGACGGCAACGGCCTCACCGCCATCGCCCGCCTGCGCGCCGCCTTCGGCCCGACGCCCGCCATCCTGGTCACCGCCGACCGCACGCCGGAAGTGCGGGCACAGGCCGACCGGGATGGGATAGCGCAGCTTAACAAGCCACTGAAGCCGGCGGCGCTGAGGGCGACGCTGAGCCGGATTGCGGGGGTGGCGAAGGCGGCGGCGGAGTGAAGATGCGCCTTGGTGTGCATTGGGCGACTCAACCGCCCTGGGTCTGCCTGATCCTGCCTGGGGACTTCAGCGTCTAGGAAGGTGTAGCGGACTTAAGTACGATATCGAACAGTCAGCCGAATAGGAAATCTGACTCGTCCACCTGCGAAGCCTTTACCCCGATCAAAAGAATTCCGTCCTTGCCGCCAAGATCAATGTACGTGTCCTTGCCACGCTTTTCCACATCGTAATCAATCACGTCGTGCAAAACGATGAAGTCCTGCCTGCCTTCTCCGCCTTTCGCATCGAAGTCCGTGATCTTGTCTTTTCCGTCACCCTTGGTGAATGAAAAATGATCGGGTCCCAATCCGCCAGTTAGGGTATCTTTCGCCTTGCCCCCGTCGATTGTGTCGAACGATGCAGTGCCGGTAACAGTGTCGCGGCCCGCGGAGGCCATCTCGTATAGAATGTCGTCGAATGTTCCCACATAGATCGGTAGCTTGCTGGCGTTCATCTTCAGCCCGGTGACCGACATGACGCTTGCGTCAAACTCGTCCGTGTAAACTATTGACGTGATGGTCCCGCCCGCGAGCCTGCTGCCTTCATATGTGAAACCCGTGCCGTTAAGCACTATGTGAACCGCTGGAAAGACCGTTGAGGTCAACGTTGCTGTTTGTGCGTCGTGGGCTTCCATCGCGGGGCCGCTGGTAAAATGATCACCTTCCACTACAATGTTCGCATCCTCAGCCACGATGTGCTTGAACTTGGCCACTGAACCCTCCTTAAGAATGTCTGAAATGACTAATACGTGCGTGTTTCATTCTCGCGACGCGCGACCTGCAACGAGCGGGAGCTCGAACAAAAGGGAATGTGCGGCCTCCGAATAGACATCCGAACCGGAGCCCCTTGGATGCCTTTTGCGACGAGCCTGGCCCGCGTGCGATCAAGACGCTAGATCTGATCTCCGACTGGCCATTTGGTGTCGATCCCGATCATGCTACTTTTCGTAAATCACAGCTGAGCCAGAACGAGACTCCCCAATCTCGGGCGGACTTCAATATCGCGGCCCCTTCCCTCCTCCCCCCGAATCCGAAACAATAGCGCGCATGCCCATCACCCTCCTCCCCGAGACCCTCATCAACCAGATCGCCGCCGGCGAGGTGATCGAGCGGCCGGCGAGTGCGGTCAAGGAACTGGTCGAGAATGCGATCGATGCCGGGGCGAGCCGGATCGAGATCGCCACGGCGGGCGGCGGCAAGGGGCTGATCCGGGTGATCGACAATGGCGCGGGGATGTCGCCCGGCGACCTGGAACTCGCCGTGCGGCGCCACTGCACCTCCAAGCTCGAGCGCGGGCTCGATGATATCCGCACGCTCGGCTTCCGCGGCGAGGCGCTGCCGTCGATCGGGTCGGTGGCCAAGCTTGCGATCGCCAGCCGCACCCGGGATGCAGCCAACGGGTCCGAGATCACCGTCACCGGCGGGCGTGCATCGGACATCCGCCCGAGGGCCGCCAATATCGGCACGGTCGTCGAGGTGCGCGACCTGTTCTTCGCCACCCCGGCGCGGCTGAAATTCCTCAAGACGGAGCGGGCCGAGGCCGGGGCGATCACCGAGATCGTCCGCCGCATGGCCATCGCCTTTCCGCATGTCCGCTTCGTGATCTCCGGCACCGATCGGACGACGCTCGAATTTCCGGCGACGGGCGACGACCGGCTTGCGCGCATCGCGCAGGTGATCGGCAAGGATTTCGAGGAGAACGCCATCGCCGTCGATGCCGAGCGCGAGGGCGTGCGGCTGACCGGTTTTGCCGGCCTGCCGGTGTTCAACCGCGGCAATGCCCAGCACCAGTTCGCCTATGTCAACGGACGACCAGTCAGCGACAAGCTGATCAATTCGGCCCTGCGCGGTGCCTATGCGGAAACCGTGCCGTCGGGCCGCTATCCGGTCGCGGTGCTCGACCTGAGGCTCGATCCGGCGCTGGTCGACGTCAATGTCCACCCGGCGAAGTCCGACGTGCGGTTTCGCGATCCGGGTCTGGTGCGGGGACTGATCATCGGCGCCATCCGCCAGGCGCTGGCCGTCGACGGCGACCGCTCCTCGACGACGGCGGCGCGGTCGATGATGGCGGCGTTCTCGCCCGGCCGGCATTCGGCGCCACGGCGGGACTGGACACCCGCCGCCTCCCCGTCCCGGCCCCTTGCCTATCCGGGCGCCGACGCAGGCCCCGACCAACGAGGCTTCGCGGAAGCGGCGCAATCGATCTTCGGCGACGTTGACCGGCCGTCGGCGCGGCCGTCCGAACCGCATACCGGTGTGCCCGCCGCAAAAGCCGGGCCAGCGGATGACGGCCAGTCCTTTCCGCTCGGTGCCGCCCGCGCCCAGGTGCACGAGAACTACATCATCGCCCAGACCGAGGACGGCATGGTCATCGTCGACCAGCACGCGGCGCATGAGCGGCTGGTCTTCGAGGACATGCGCCGCGCGCTGCGTGATCGCGACATCCCCGCCCAGGCGCTGCTGATCCCCGATATCGTCGACCTGCCGGAAGAGGATTGCGACCGGCTGATGGCGCATGCCGCCGAACTGAGCCGTCTCGGCCTGTCCTATGAGCGCTTCGGCCCCGGTGCGATCCTCGTGCGCGAGACGCCGGCGATGCTGGGCGAGGTCGACGCCGTGGCCATGGTGCGGGAACTCGCCGACGAAATCGCCGAATGGGACACCGCCGCGACGCTGCATTCCAGGCTGGAGCACGTCGCCGCGACCATGGCATGCCACGGTTCGGTTCGATCGGGCCGCCGGCTGCGGACGGAGGAAATGAACGCGCTCCTGCGGCAGATGGAGGCGACGCCGGGGTCCGGCCAGTGCAACCACGGGCGACCGACCTATATCAAGCTGAAGCTCGCCGATATCGAGCGGCTTTTCGGCCGCAGTTGAAAGCCGGCCAGCGCCGCGATATATCCCGCAGATCAAGTCAGTCTGGAACGCGCACACATGATGAACCGGTTTGAAGGCAGCGGCAGCCGCGAGGCGAAGATCCGGTATCTCGACGGCGACTTCCAGATCCTGCTGCCGGGCGGCTATGTGACCTGCGCCGTCTCCGGCAAGCACATTCCCATCGACGAGCTGAAATACTGGAGCGTCGACCGGCAGGAGCCTTATGTCGATGCCGCCGCGTCGTTCGAGGGGGAGCGCCGCGCCGGCGCGCTGCCAGCGCAGGGTCGCGGCTAGGCCGGCCTTGCCCCGAGCCGCCGCTTCCTGAAATTCACCAGCGCCTCGTCGATGATCAGCCGGGGCACCGTGGGCGAGTCGAACGCCATCTCGACCTCGATCACCGTGATCCGGGCCGCCAGGTCCTCGGCCCGGCCGTGATGACCCCGGAGGCGGACGGCGTCCTTCGCCGTCGTGACGATGGTGAGATCCTTCTTTTCCGCCGTCGTGAGGATGTCCTCGATCTCGTCGTCGCTCAGGTGCTGGTGGTCGCCGAAGGAGCGCTTGACGACGATTTCTGCACCGAGTTCGCGCACCGTCCGATAGAATTTCCTCGGATCGGCGATACCGGCGAAGGCCAGCACGCGGCGGCTGGAAATCGCGCCAGCATCGCCCACCGGCCGGACCATGCCCTCATAGACCGGCTTTCCGGAGCGCGCGGCAATGCGGATGAAGGGATCGGCGGCGTCTCCGTCGCCCAGCTTCAGGAGCGCGGTCGCATAGGCAAGTTGCAACCCGGTGGGCGCCCTGACCGGCCCCGCCGGGACGAGAAAACCGTTGCCAATGCCCCTGACACTGTCGACCACCATCAGCGCATAGTCGAATTTCAGCGCGGCGCTCTGGAAACCGTCGTCCATGATGATCAGATCGGCGCCCTGCTCGATCAGCAGTCTCGCGCCGTCCACGCGCCGGCGCGAGATCACCGTCAGCGCCTCACGGGCGATCAGCAGCGGCTCGTCGCCGACATCCCTGGCGCGGTGGTGATCGGCATCGACGACCGTGGTGCGATCCATCGATCCGCCATAGCCGCGGCTCAGCACGCCCGGCTTCAGCCCGCGCGCTGCAGCCGCCCTGGCGAGGGTGATGACCGTGGGCGTCTTGCCGGCGCCGCCGACGGTGAAGTTTCCGACGCAAATCACGGGTATGTCGACCTCTGCCCGCCTGGCCTTCTTCATCCGCCGGCTGGCGAAATAGCCATAGACCAGCGATGCCGGCGCGAGCAGCCATGCGCGCGGATCGCCCTTCTTCCACCAGAATGGTGGTGCTTCAGATACCATGTCCCC
>JAHHDR010000022.1 GCA_019739215.1 Rhizobium sp. | reverse complement strand
ATGGCCTATCTGTTCTGCGGCCTGATGGCCTCGATCGCGGGTCTCATCATCGCCTCGCGCATCGGCAGCGGCGATCCGCAGGCCGGCACCAATTTCACGCTGCTGTCGGTAACGGCGGTGGTCCTCGGCGGCACCAGCGTCTTCGGCGGTCGCGGCACCGTGGTCGGCGTCTTCTTCGCCGCATGCCTGCTCATGGTCATCCAGAACGCCATGAACCACCTGCAGGTCTCGGCATACTGGCAATATATCTTCACCGGAGGACTGACCCTGGCCGCCGTGGCCATCTACAGTCGCGAGAGTGGTCGCAGCCTCCTTTCGCTTCTCCGGTCACCGTCCAGGGGAGGTCAACATGCAGCCTGAGGTCAGATGCGTCGTCGATTGCGCCAACGTACTGGGCGAGGTGCCGCTGTGGGACGTGACAGAGCAGGCGCTATACTGGGTCGATATCGAGGGCAAGCGGCTCCATCGGCTCATGCCCGTGTCGGGGAAGGTCGACGTCTGGGAGATGCCCGAGCGTATTTCCAGCTTTGCGCTGCGGGAGAGGGGCGGTCTCGTCGTTGCCTTCGCCTCAGGTCTCGCCTTCCTGGACCTGCCCACGATGAGGATCGACTGGATCGCGCGGCCGGAAGCGCATTTGCCTGGCAACCGCTTCAACGAGGGCAAGGTCGATCGCAAGGGCCGCTTATGGGCCGGCACGATGGACGACAGCCTGGCCAATCACACGGCCGGGCTCTACAGGCTGGACCCGGATCTGACGCTCACCAAGGTGCTCGGTGATATCGGCATCTCAAACTGTTTCATCTGGTCGCGCGCCAATGATCGTTTCTGGTTTGCCGACACGCTCGACAAACAGGTCTTCACCTTCGACTACGACCATGAGGCCGGCACCATCGCCAACCGCACACTGTTCACCGACACGGCCGGGCTCGGCTATGGCCCCGACGGCGGCACGATCGACGATGAGGGGTTCATCTGGATCGCGATGTGGGACGGCTGGAAGGTCTCGCGCTTCGCGCCGGACGGCCGGCTGGATCGGGAGATTGTGCTCCCCGTATCGAGGCCGACGAGTTGCATGTTCGGCGGCCCCGATCTCGCGACGCTCTACGTCACCAGCGCCGTCTGGGACACCACGCCGGAAGACCTGAAGGCGCAACCCCAGGCCGGAGGCCTGTTCGCCATCGATGCCGGCGTCCGGGGACTGCCTGAACCAAGATTTGCAGGATGAATGAAGATGAAGATCACCGCCATCAGGACAGTCGTCGTCAATGCGGAAATGCGCAACTGGATCTTCGTGAAGGTCGAGACCAACACGCCCGGCCTTTATGGCTGGGGCGAGGCGACGCTCGAGTGGAAGACCCGTGCCGTCACCGGCGCGGTCGCCGATCTCGAACCGCTGCTTGTCGGCCGGGACCCGCGCGATATCGAGCAGGCGGTGCGGGTGATGCACAAGCATGGCTTCTGGAAAATGGGTTCCATCGGCGCGACGGCGATTTCGGGCATCGAGGTCGCGCTATGGGATATTCTCGGCAAGGATCTCGGCGTACCCGTGTGGCGGCTCCTGGGCGGCAAGACCCGTGATGTCGTTCCCGTCTACACCCATCTCGGCCTCGGCGACATGACGGCGGTCTATGAGACCATGCAGGTGGAGCCGTTGAAGGAGCGAGCCTTGGAGGTTGTCGAGAAGGGCTACAAGGCGCTCAAGGTCGTCTTCATTCCCTACACCCACTACACCACGACGGTGAAAGGCGTCGATCACGTTGCAAAACTGATGGCCGGCCTGCGTGAGGCCGTCGGCGACGAGATCGACATCATGATCGACTTTCACGGCCGGCCTGCATCGGCCTCGGCTGCACTCGATTACATCAACGCTCTGGCGCCCGGCCGGCCGCTGTTCGTCGAGGAGCCCGTACCGCCCTATGATCCGCTGCTGATGGCCGAGGTCACGCAGCGTTCGCCGGTGCCGATCGCGACCGGCGAGCGGCTCATCGGCCGTACGGAGTTCGAGCCGCTGTTCCGGGCGCGTGCATTGCATATCGCCCAGCCCGACATCGCCCATACCGGTGGCCTCTCGGAGGCGCGCAAGATCGCGGCGGCAGCGGAGACGGCGGGCGTCGGCATCGCGCCGCACAACCCGCTCGGGCCGATCGCCGGCGTGACCGCGCTGCATTTCGACATCGCGACCCCGAATTTCGTCATTCAGGAAGAGATGAGCGGCGCCGTACCGTGGTATGACGAGGTGGTGGATTCCCCGATCCGCCGCGTGGATGGCGCATGGCAGATTCCAGACCGCCCCGGCCTTGGCATCGAAGTCAACGAGGCCGTTGCGGCAAGGCATCCCTTCCAGCAGGAGGTCCTTCACACCAGGCACGCAGTCATGCCGGATGGAACGATCGTTGACTGGTAGCCGCCTGACCAGGTGAATACTATCCCGTGAAGAATGAGTTCGTTTCGATCCGCTTGGGTACGTCGACCTTCCCACATTGGCTGGTTTCAGCCGATGGTATTGTGCTCGGCGGGAGCCTCACGCGCGCGGGCATTGTGCCCGCCGTCACGATCGGGCTATGCGTCTACAAGTTCGGAAGAAGCTTCCATAACGATGCTGCAATTCATGGTCTGCAAGAATTGCAGCATCGTTATGGATCCCTATCCGCCCCAATCAAAATTCCTGGTCGAGCATTCATTTCCGCTTGAGCACTGCAAGGAGACGCCTTGTCGCCTCAAAGACTGGCTCGTGGGTATCCTTCAGGATCGACACCCGGTCAAAACGTGTGGGATCAAGGTTTACCGCCGACCGCAGGGCATCTCCAAATACCACGCGCAGTTCGGTGCCAATGTTGAATTTGCAGATGCTGGACCCCAGCGCAAGCTTTCTGCGCTGCGCCTGAGAGACCCCTGATCCACCATGAATGACCAGAGGTACGTTGGTTACCGCTTCAATCGCCCTGATACGCTCCTCATCCAGACCCCTCCCTCGGTCCCGTTGCAGATGAAGATTGCCGACAGAGATTGCCATCGCGTCCACGCCGGTTTGCCTGGCAAACTGTGCTGCTTCCTCGGGATCTGTTCCGGCGGAGTTTTCGCCGCCTGCATAGCCCACAAAGCCGATTTCACCCTCACATGAAATCCCCGCCGCATGCGCCAGTTCCGCGATCGCCGCCGTCTCGTCGATGTTCTGGTGCAGGGGCTTTCGCGAACCGTCGAACATCAGCGAGGTAAATCCCGCATCCAGTGCTTCCTTGCATTCGTCATAGGTATAACCATGGTCCAGATGCGCCACCACAGGCACTGAGGCATGTTCGGCGAGATAGCCGAACATCTTCCCCAGGATCGCAATTGGCGTATGAGCGCGGCAGGAGGGCCCGGCCTGCAGGATCACCGGCACCCCTTCCGCCTCGGCTGCGGCCACATAGGCGCGCATGTCTTCCCATCCCAGGGTAACCAATCCTGCTACCGCATAACCATCACGCAGCGCCGGTTGCAGCACTTCGGAAAGCGTGGCACGGCTCATCTGAACTTCGCAATCATGTCCTTGATGCCGGGGATCGTTTCGATCTGGGCCGCATGCGTCGGCTGGAAATACTGTACCAGCGAGCGTTGGCTTAGGCCGCCCAGTATCGTGAAATAATACATTTCGTATCCGGGCAGCACCGCACAGGGATGATAGCCATGGTCGATGCAGACCGTCGATCCGTCCAGGATGTGATAGGCATCGCCCGGCTTGCCGTCCTCACGCTGCAACATCTGCAGTCCCGAGCCATGGTCCGGGCGGAAGCGGAAGTTGTAGGTCTCGTCATGGCGGGTTTCCAAGGGGAGGCGGTCCGTGTCGTGCTTGTGGCTCGGAAAGCCCGACCAGCCGCCTTGACCGACGGTGAACAATTCGCTCACCAGCAGACGTCCGACTTTGTGGTGATATTTCGTACCAAGAATATGCTTGATCTTGCGGTGGGTTTTCGTCTCGTCGCTGCCGTACTGCACCATATCGATATCAGAGCTACGGACGTCGAACGGATCAAGCACCTTGTCATAGCGCGCGCCCGCTACAAAGGTTTCAGTGGTGTCCGACTTGCAGACAATCGACACCCTGGCCCCAACCGGCACATAGACGCCCTGCGGCTCGCCGTCCCAGACATCCTTGTTTCGACTGCCCAGATCAGTGAACCGCACGCCCTCGACATCCACATCCACCGTGCCGGTTGCAGGCACGATGCATGTCTCGTAGCCAGGCACCTGATACTCGAATGCTTCGCCTCTCCTCAGCTTGACGATATTGAAATAGTTGAGTGGAACAACGGTGTCATCGATATCGATGATCGGCTTGTTGGCATTTTCGTAGGGCGCAATATGCATGGCCTTGTCCCTTCAGACGGATGTGACGCCGGGATGTGTGGCAAGAAAATCTTCCAGCTCGGCGGGGAACGGCATGGCAGGGGCACATCCGGGCTTCGCGACAACGATCGAGGCACAGGCAGAACCTCGAAGGACGGCCTCCTGAACTGGCCGGCCTTCCCCCAGTGATGCCAGGAAACCAGCGAGAAAGCTGTCGCCTGCACCCGTCGGCTTCAGGGCGACAACGGGAAAGATGCCGGTGCGCAGTTCACGTCTGTCGGCAAAGGTGATCGAGCCGCCCGGGCCTTGCTTATAGACCACGATTGCGGCGCTGGAGGTGGCCAGTTCGCGTGCTTTGGCCAGACCTGCCGTGACGTCGCCAGCCATGAAGCCAAACTCTTCATCGTTTCCGACGATCACGTCAGCCATTTCACCGGCGCGCGCGAGGACGTCTTTTGCCACCCCTGGAGAGGGCCAGATGTAGGGTCGGTAATCGATGTCGAATACAATCGCTACACCGGCAGCCCGGGCCATTTCGAACGCTCTGAATGCTGCACTTCGCGACGGTTCGGCGGAGAATACGGTGCCCGTGGTGATCATTGCGCCAAAGGCGGGAAAATCCACGGCTTCGACATCTGCGACAGTCATCTGGAAATCGGCGGCGTTGTTCCGATATATGACCGACTGGTGCTCATCTTTCCGGGTTTCATAGACGGCAAGAGAGGTCCGCGCTTCACCCTTGATCGCCTTAACATGGCGACGGTCGATGTGATAATGATCGAGTTGGTCAAGGCAGTACCATCCGACCGCGTCATCTGACACGGTGGTCAACAATGCGGCGTAGCAGCCAAGTCTGGACAGGCCGGCTGCGATATTGGCTGAAGACCCTCCCATCGCGACCATCATCGTGGTGGCATCGCGGGTGCGGGTGTTCACCGGGGAAGGGGTCAGGTCCATTCCGACCCGCCCGATGACCAGGAATGTCTTACTGGAGATCCGATCAAGCACCATCACACGCCCTTACGCTGCAGGTGTCGTGACGCTTCCCAGTCCTGATGCGCCGCCGTCACTTTGGGATCTTCCGAAACATGAGGCGTGCCGCATTCCCACCAGGTGTGTCCCTCGGTCGTCCATCCGTCAAAGGGATCGACCTTCATGCATATCACGGTGGTTTTGGTGGCCGCTTTGGCGCGTTTGAATGCCGCAGCCAATTCGGAAGCATTGGCCGCTGTCTCGGCGATTGCCCCCTGTGCGCGGGCATGGGCCTCGAAATCCACGGTGAAGGGTTCCGGGATCGTCGGGCAGTCCGACAGCAGATTGTTGAAGCTCTGGTTGCCGGTGTTGTTCTGTAGCTTGTTGATCACGGCGAAGCCGCCATTGTCCAGCACCAAGATGATCAGCTTCTTCTGGCTGAGAACAGAGGAGTAGATATCGGAATTCATCAACATGAACGATCCGTCGCCGACAAAGACGATCGTGTCATGGTCCGCGTCACGTTCGGCCTGGGCGATACGGGCCCCCCACGCACCGGAAATCTCGTATCCCATGCAGGAGAAGCCGAATTCTATATCCACCGTCCCGGTTTCAAGTGTGCGCCAATTGGCCGTCAGTTCTGCGGGCAAACCGCCAGCCGCGGCGACCACCCGATCGCGCGCGTCACAGAGTTCGTTCACCACGCCGATGGCCATGGCGTAGGAGTTGGGTCTGTTGCCTGACGCGACGTTCTTGGCGACGTAGGTATCCCAGATTGCGCGATGACGTTGAGCGGTACCCACCCACTCTCCCGGCGCGGCATAATCCCCCAGTCCGTCGGAAAGTGCGACAAGCGACAGCTTCGCGTCACCCACCACCGGAAGCGACAAGTGCTTGGCAGCATCATGGCGTGCCGCATTGACCGAGATAAACCTGGCCTCTCTCGAAAACGCGGTCCAGGACCCCGTCGTAAAGTCCTGCAGCCTTGTCCCGACGGCCAGGATCACATCGGCTTCGGCAGCGATCGCATTGGCTGAATTTGATCCCGTGACGCCGATCGGGCCGATATTCAGCGAGTTTGTTGCGGTCATGTTCGCGCGGCCCGCAATAGTCTCCACCACGGGGATCCGATGTGTTTCAGCGAAGGCGGTCAGTTCTGCCACGGCGCGGGAATACTGAACGCCGCCGCCTGCAATAATCATCGGCCTTGCTGCTGTTTTCAACAGCGCCACGGCATCGGCTATTTCTGCCACGTCCGGATTTTGGCGACGGATTCGGTGTATCTTCTTTTCAAACCAGACGCTCGGGTAATCATAGACCCATCCCTGAACGTCCTGAGGCAAGCCGATGAATGCGGGGCCACAATCGGCAGGGTCCAGCATGGTGGCAACAGCGTTGGGAAGCGACTGAAGTATCTGTGCCGGATGGGTAATCCTGTCCCAGTACCGCACGACCGGTTTGAATGCGTCGTTCAATCCAAAGGTAGGGTCGCCGAAGTTTTCCATTTGCTGCAAGACGGGATCGGGCAACCGGGTAACGTAGGTGTCGCCGCACAGCAGGAGCACCGGCAGGCGATTGGCGTGTGCCAGGGCCGCGCTTGTCAACATGTTGGCAGTGCCGGGGCCGGCGCTGGCGGTGCAGAACATGAAGCGCTGGCGAAGCCATTGTTTCGCATAACCCGCCGCGGCAAAGCCCATGCCCTGTTCATTCTGGCCCCGGTACAGCGGAAGCTGTTCCCTCGCCGCATAAAGTGCCTCACCAAGACATGTCACGTTTCCATGGCCGAAGATGCCGAATCCGCCGCCGAACACGCGCATTTCCTCGCCGTCGATTTCAATGAACTGACTGGCGAGGTGACGGATGATGGCCTGCGCTGTCGTCAGGCGAATTGTGTTCTGTTTCATTTCCGAATAGCCCCTCCTGCCGAACGCGCGAACGGCGGCGCCGCGATTTCGACTTGTAAAATCTCGAAGCGTAGGATACGAATTTTGCAATCGGTTGCAAACAAAAAATCGCCAGAGGTCAACATGCCGGATATAGGGATTGGGATCGTCGGCGGCGGCTACATGGGCAAAGCCCACGCCGTCGCGATGCTGGCCGTCGGAGCGGTGTTCAACACGGCCCTGCGTCCCCGTCTCGAAATGGTTTGCGCCACGACTGCAGGCAGTGCTGAACAGTATCGTAAGGCCTATGGTTTTGCGCGGGCGACTGCCGTCTGGCAGGATCTGGTCGACGATCCGAAGGTCGAAGCCATCGTGATCGCGTCGCCACAAGACACGCATCGTGCAATTGCCGAGGCCGCCTTTGCGCTGGGCAAGCCGGTCCTGTGCGAAAAGCCGATGGGCGTCTCGTTCGAGGACAGCCGCGCGATGGTCGCTGCTGCGGAAGCCAGCGGCTGCGTCAATATGGTGGGGTTCAACTACATTCGCACGCCTGCCAGCCAGCATGCCCGCCAACTGATCGCTTCGGGCGCCATCGGTGACGTGACATGGTTTCGCGGTGAGCATACGGAGGACTTTCTGGCCGATCCGCAGGCTCCGGCGACCTGGCGGACGAGCGGCATGGCGAATGGCACCATGGGCGATCTGGCGCCCCACATGATCAACGCCGCGCTGGCTCTGCTTGGTCCGATCCGAAGTGTTATCGCTGAGGTGGAAACCGTGCACAGGCAGCGGCCCGGGGGAACGGTCTGCAACGACGACCACGCACAGATGATGTGCCGCTTTGAAAGCGGGGCAATGGGGCAGATGTATTTCAGCCGGATCTCGACAGGTCGCAAAATGGGATATGCCTATGAGGTCACCGGAAGCAGGGGTGCGATCCGTTTTGATCAGGAAGACCAGAATGCGATCTGGCTCTATCGTGCCGAGGGCCCGCAGGCCAATCGCGGATTCACCAAGATTTTGACGGGGCCGGAGCATCCGGACTACCTGCCGTTCTGCCAGGGAGCAGGGCATGGCACCGGATATCAGGACCAGATCATCATTGAGGCCAAGGATTTTCTGGAAGCCATTCATCGCGGCGAGGCATCGTGGCCGACCTTTCGGGACGGCATGCTGGTCAATCAGATTGTTGCCGCTGCGCTGGCGTCATCGATGAAAAAGGCATGGCAGGACGTAACGGCATTCCAGGCATCCGGAAGGTTTTGAAATGAGTATTCGCATCGGCAACGCGCCCTGCTCCTGGGGAATAGAATTCCCGAGCGATCCGTCCTATCCACGCTGGCAAACCGTTCTGGATCAATGCGCTGCGGCTGGTTACAGGGGAATCGAACTAGGCCCCATCGGCTATATGCCTGAAGATCCTTCTATCCTCGCGCCCGAACTTGCCTTGCGGGATCTGGCCATTATCGGCGGTGTCGTCTTCCAGCCGCTCCATGATCCGGCGAAATGGGACGAGGTCATGGATGCCTCTGTTCGCACATGCAAGGCGCTGGTCGCACATGGGGCGCGGCATCTGGTTCTGATCGACAGCATTTCGCCGCGCCGCGCGCCGACGGCTGGGCGCGCACAGGAAGCCGAGCAGATGGACAAAGCCGAGTGGGACGCCTTTCGCGACCGAATCGCGACCATCGCCAAAATGGCAACCGAAGACTATGGCCTGACCGCAGGCATCCATGCCCATGCGGCAGGCTTTATCGACTTCGAACCTGAGCTTGAGCGATTGCTTGAAGAGGTGGACGAGAACATCCTCAAGATATGTTTTGACACCGGGCATCATTACTATGCGGGTTTTGATCCCGTGGCCTTCATGGACCGGCATATGGATCGAATTTCCTATATGCATTTCAAGGATATAGACCCGAAGGTGAAGGCTCGGGTCGTCGCCAATCGGACCGGCTTCTACAAAGCCTGCGGGGAGGGAATTTTCTGCAATCTCGGCAAGGGCGATGTCAATTTTCCCGCCGTTCGGCAACGCTTGCTAGATGCCGAATTTGATGGCTGGTGCACGGTCGAACAGGATTGCGACCCGTCATTGCCAGGAACACCGTTCGAGGATGCGCGCGCCAACCGCGAATACCTGCAATCCATTGGCTTCTAAGGGTCTTACGCAATGAAAAAACTGAAGTGGGGCATGATCGGTGGTGGCGAGGGCAGCCAGATCGGCCCGGCGCATCGTCTGGGCGCACTGGCGGATGGGCATTTCGAGTTTGCCGCCGGCGCCCTCGATCATCGGTCCGACGTGGGACGAGACTATGCCTTGAGGCTGGGGATCGCTGCTGAGCGGGCATATGGTGACTGGACAGAGATGCTCGCCGGCGAAAAGGGGCGGGCGGATCGAATTGACCTCGTTACCGTGGCGACGCCGAACGCCACACATTTCGAGATTACCAAGGCCTTTCTCGAGGCTGGATTCAATGTGTTGTGCGAAAAGCCGATGACCATGACAGTGGAAGAGGGCGAAGAGATCGTTCGCGTCGCCAAGTCCGCTGGCAAGATCTGTGCTGTGAACTATTGTTACTCCGCATACCCGATGGTGCGGCAGGCCCGCGCGATGGTGCGTGCCGGGGAGATCGGCAGGATCCGCGTGGTGGTGACAAATTTCAGTCATGGCCACCATGGAGATGCCGCCAATGCGGACAATCCGCGCGTGCGCTGGCGCTATGACGCTGCTGTTGCGGGCGTGTCGGGGCAGTTTGCCGATTGCGGCATTCATGCGCTGCATATGGCCAGCTTTATCTGCAACGACGACGTCGAGAAATTGTCTGCCGACTTTGCGTCGACGATCGGGAGTCGAGCATTGGAAGATGATGCGATGGTGAACTTCCGAATGGCAGGCGGCACCGTGGGGCGTCTTTGGACGTCGTCGGTTGCGATTGGCCGGCAGCATGGGTTTGACATCCAGGTCTTTGGCGAAACTGGCGGACTTCGGTGGGCGTCGGAACAGCCGAACCAACTGATGTTTACCCCTGTCAACGGACGGACCCAGATCATTGAGAAGGGCGAGAGCGACCTGCACGAGGATGCGCAGCGCCTGTCGCGGGTTGCCATTGCCCATCCGGAAGGATTTCCCCTGGCGGTCGCAAACATCTATTGCGACTTTGCCGATGCGATACGGGGCGAGGTACGTGACGGTTTGCCTACGGCTGAAAGCGGCCTTCGATCGATGGCAGCGGTTTATGCCGCGGTGGCCTCTGCACGGGCAGAGGGCGCGTGGGTTGAGGCGCGGCCACCGATGTTCCGTTAGTCGTCCGACGCCGCCTGCACTTCTTTCAAGGGGCGTAGCGTTCCGCGCTCAACAATGTGGCACGCAAAGATGCGTGCTTCCGGCAAGCGTACCGGATCGCGAAGCATCGCCGTGATCAGTTCGATCGACGAGTTGACGATCTGCCGGATCGGCTGGCGGATTGTGGTCAGATTGATGTTGTTCCAGCCGGCGATCTCCATATCGTTCAATCCAAGGATACCGATGTCGCGTGGAACGGAAAGCTGCTGGTCCTGTATAGCCGACAGTGCGCCGATCGACAGCACATCGTCGCCGCAGAAATAGGCCTCGGCCGGTTCGCCGTCCAGGAGGTCCTGCATTTCGGCTCGACCTGCCTCGAAGGAATAGGCTGTGGCAAATGATTGGCTGACGCTGACTTGGGGATGAAGGCTGAGTTCCTGCAAAAATCCCTTCAATCGATCCTGCGTTGAAGTGGCAATCTCCGGTCCACCCATGAACCCAAGCCGCCGATAGCCCCGTGCCGTCAGGGTCTGTGCCGCCAATCGTCCGGCGTCGATGTTGTCTATGCCCACGACATGCACCTCCGGCGCGCTCGTCACGCGACCGAATGCGTGGACAACCGGGACGCCCGCGTCGCGGAATGCCTTTCCGAAAGCTGGCGGCAGAGTGGATGACGCTACGACAACGCCGTCCACGGAATATTGGCGAAGCATGCGCACGGAGTTTGCAGGATCGGTTTCGTCGGTCAGGTTGACAAGCAGCGGGCGCAATCCCTGGTCCTGTAGCGCGCGTGTGAAAAGATCGAAGACCTCAAGGAAGATCGGATTGTGAAAATTATTAGAGACCAAGCCGATGAGCTTCGTTCGGCCAGTCGTCAGGCTGGAAGCGAGAACGTTGGGGCTGAAACCAAGTTCTGAGGCCGCCTTCTCCACGCGCTTGCGCATCTTTGCCGAGACGGAGGCGCCATCGGTAAACGCACGCGAGACTGCAGAACGGGATACTCCCGCCCGTTCGGCCACGTCTTTCAAGGTCGGCGTCATGGCCAGTGTCTCCAGTCTGTCGTCGTTACCTTATAGCGCGACATCCAGCACTGAATATAGGTCAGTGAATTGACCAGTTTTGCAATCGGTTGCAAAATTTTATCCGGTGTGCTCTAGTGTCTATGAGAGTTGGAGGAGACTGGCTCTCGGCAACACGCAGTTTTTTCGTTGGGAGAGAGAAACAATGTCTTTTATCAAGAACTTTGCTGTGGGTGCGGCGGCTGTCCTTGCGCCGCTCCTTGCGGCAACGCCCGCGTTGGCAGACGGTGAACGCTATGTCCTTGTCAGCCACGCACCTGACAGCGACAGTTGGTGGAACACGGTCAAGAACGGTATCAAGCTGGCTGGCGAGCAGATGGGCGTGACCGTCGAGTACCGAAATCCGCCAACTGGTGACATTGCCGACATGGCGCGGATCATTGATCAGGCCGCGGCTTCAAATCCGGATGGAATCATCACCACGCTTGCTGACTTCGACGTGCTGAAAGGGCCGATCAAGAAAGCCGTGGATCAGGGTATCGACGTTATCATCATGAACACCGGGACGCCCGAACAGGCCCGGGAAGTCGGTGCGCTGATGTATGTCGGCCAGCCGGAATATGACGCAGGCCTCGCCGCCGGCATGCGTGCAAAGGCCGATGGGGTGACATCCTTCCTCTGTGTCAATCACGCCATACAGCAGCCGACAGTCGCCGAGCGCTGCCGCGGCTTTGCCGTTGGGTTGGGCGTCGACCTGGGCGGATCCATGCTCGACAGCGGCACGGACCCAGCCGAGATCAAGAACAAGGTTCTGGCCTATCTCTCGGCGCATCCTGATACAAACGGCATCCTGACGCTTGGCCCGGTATCGGCAGATCCGACCATCGCGGCGTTGAAGGAGAATGGCATGGCGGGCCAGATCTATTTTGGAACGTTCGATCTTGGCGAGGAAATCGTCAAGGCGATCAAGGGCGACATCATCCGCTGGGGCATCGACCAGCAACCGTTCCTGCAAGCCTACATGCCGGTTGTCATCCTGACCAACTACGATCGCTATGGTGTGCTGCCCGGCAACAACATCAACTCGGGTCCCGGCTTCGTGACCAAGGACGGGTTGGAAAAGGTTGAGAAATTTGCGGGCGAGTACCGCTGATTTCCGGGAAACAGGGCGGCCGATGAAGATCGGCCGCCCTGTTGTCACATTTTCGGCTGCAATTCCAGGGGGACTAGATGTCCGGGACACCAGCACTTCGCCATAGCGATGAGCGCGTCAAGTCAAGATCGAGGTTCAGGGAAGCGTTGATCATTCCGGAACTTGGCGGAATATGCGGAACGGTGCTGGTGTTCACCTTCTTCCTGCTGACAGCCCATGATTCCGGCATGTTCAATGCCGCGGGCGTTCTGAACTGGTCGGTCGTGTCGGCACAGTTCATGATCATCGCCGTCGGAGCCTGCCTGCTGATGATCGCCGGTGAATTTGACCTGTCGGTCGGCTCGATGATCGGCTTTGCGGGGATGATGATCGCTATTTTCAGCGTCAATATGGGCTGGCCGATGTGGATCGCCATTCTGGTGACCTTTGTCATGTGTCTCGCGATTGGCGCGCTCAACGGTTGGATATGCGTGAGGACTGGTTTGCCGAGCTTCATCGTGACCCTGGCATCGCTGTTCGTCTTGCGCGGATTTACAATATTCCTGCCCCAGACCCTTGAGAACAAAACCATTATTGGAGGTATCCGTGAAGCAGCCGAGGGCGACTGGCTGGCCCCGGTGTTTGGCGGAAAGATCCTGACGGGTCTGTTTCAATGGTTTGGCGAAATAGGCCTGATTGCGACATTCGACCGGGGCGTGAACAAGGGATTGCCCGTGGTGGATGGCATACCGATGCTGATAGTGTGGGCGCTGGCTCTCATCGCATTTGGCCATGTGCTTCTGACGAGAACGAGATTTGGCAACTGGATCTTCGCTGCGGGGGGAGACGCGGAATCGGCCAGGTACTCTGGAGTACCCGTGGGCCGCGTGAAGATCTTGATGTTCATGTTCACCGCATTTTGCGCGACTGTATTCGCGACATGTCAGGTCATCGAGTTCGGATCGGCAGGGGCGGATCGCGGCCTGCTCAAGGAGTTCGAGGCGATCATTGCCGTGGTGATTGGTGGTGCCTTGCTGACAGGGGGCTATGGGTCGGTGCTGGGCGCGGCGCTCGGCGCGTTGATTTTCGGTGTCGTCCAGCAGGGCCTCTTCTTTGCCGGCGTGGAGAGTTCGCTCTTCCGGGTGTTTCTGGGGGTGATTCTGCTCTTCGCTGTGGTCCTGAACACCTACATCCGCCGCATCATCACCGGGGAGAAGTGAAATGGACGTGCAAACCGCGCCCCTCATTCGGATGAAGGACATCGAAAAACACTTCGGTTCAGTGATCGCGCTGGCGGGCGTGTCCGTGGATCTCTTTTCCGGAGAGTGCCATTGCCTGCTGGGCGACAATGGCGCCGGAAAATCGACGTTCATCAAGACAATGTCGGGCGTCTATAAGCCAACCAAGGGCGAAATCATGTTCGAAGGGCGGCCGATGCGTTTCGCAGATCCGCGCGATGCCATCGCCGCCGGCATTGCCACGGTGCATCAGCATCTGGCGATGATCCCGCTGATGTCTGTCAGCCGCAACTTCTTTATGGGCAATGAACCGCTTCGCAAAATCGGACCCATGAAATTTTTCGACCATGACTTCGCCAACAGGGTGACCATGGAGGAAATGCGAAAAATGGGTATCAACCTGCGTGGGCCGGATCAGGCGGTGGGCACGCTTTCAGGCGGTGAGCGTCAAACAGTGGCGATTGCCCGTGCCGTCTATTTCGGCGCCAAGGTTCTGATTTTGGATGAACCGACCTCTGCACTCGGCGTGCGGCAAACGGCGAATGTGCTTTCGACGATCGACAAAGTCCGCAAACAAGGAATCGGTGTCGTCTTTATCACCCATAATGTCCGACATGCCATGGCAGTAGGTGACAGGTTCACAGTGTTAAACCGTGGAAAGACGATGGGGACGGCGCTACGCGGTGAAATTGCCGCGGAAGAGCTGCAGGACCTGATGGCTGGTGGGCAGGAACTGGTCGAACTGGAAGGCAGCTTGGGCGGTACAGTATAGCAGGGCTTGTCGCAAAGTCGGGTTCGGCCGGCAGTAGGTGCCCCTCATCGACTGCCGCCTTGATCGTTTAGGGGAAGGTGTTGGCACCGTCGGTGCCGATCTTCCATGGCGAGAGCAGCGGCTCGTCCTTGAGCATCGAAAGAATCGCTTAGCGGCATCAAGGTCGCGTCCTGCTGTGAGCAGGGAGTCGATCGGGTTCCCGTGCTTGTCGATGGCTCGGCTCGGTACAGATAGCGCCACTAGCCGCGGATCTTAACGTAGTCTCGTCAATCCGGATTGAGCCCGAATGCGGTCGGCGGAACTGGCGTAGCCGCTTCTCGATGACAGGTGCATAGGCGAGAACCCGGCGATTGATCGTGCTGTGATCGACCTCAAAGCCGCACTCGCAGAACATCTCCTCCAGATCTCGATAGCTGAGCGGATAGCGCAGATACCAGGTTACCGCCTGCACGATGAGCTATGCCTGGAAATGCCGCCCCTTGAAATCATCCGTCGACTGGCGCATCAGCTTTTCGGCAATGGCACTCAGAATCATGGGCCCGCTCCGAAGCATTGGGAGCGGAATTTTCTCCATGCTTGGTCAACAGAGCCCCTTGTCAGCGCAAGAGACCGATTATGGCTTCGGCGGCGCGAGTGGCGCCGGCGAATCCCTGCATCTTGATGGCGTTCACGCTGAGGCGAGCCTTCATGACGTCATTGTCCAGAAGCGCCCGGATCATTCCAGCCAGTTGGTCCGGTGGCCAGTCATAGCGGTGAAGCATGTGCCCGACGCCCGTTTCGGCTGCTCGCCGCGCGTTGTCGTGGCCATCCCAGCAATAGGGCATCACAAGGGACGGCACCCCGAAATAGAGGGCTTCGCAAAAGCTGTTGTTGCCGCCGTGATGGATGAAGAGACTGGCTTGCGACACGACGGAGGGTTGCGGGAACCAGCTGTCGAGGAAAATATTGTCCGGCACCTGAACATATTCATCGCGCCAGTGGCCGACATTGATCAGGAAGCGATAGGGCAAAGTGGAGAAGACCTCCATCATTCGCCTGAGCAGTTCGACATCCATGGCGCCAAGTGACCCGAAGCTGGTCAGGATGAGGGCAGAATCGTTGTGGCTGGCAAAGCGTGGCGGTTGGTACGGCGTTTCCCGACGCACGCATCCATCCAGGAACAGGAAACGCTGCGGGTCGAGCGGTTTGGCGCGGTGATGGCGAATGATCTCAGGGGCCAGGATCAGATTGAGATAGGGTGAGGAATCCAGGAAGAGGGGCGGTGCGGGTGGCTTCAATCCGCAGTCGAGCATGAAGGCTGACAGGCGCCTGTGCGCCGTTGCCGTCGTTTTCTCGTACCGCGCCGAAAACTCCGCCCACTCTTCGCTGGTCGCTTGACCTAGGCCCGACAGGTAGGGCGGTACGAGCGGATCAGGGATCTCGGTTTCAGCACAAGAGACCACCCTGATCCAGGGGACCCCGGCCGTCGCGACCGCGGGGAACATCACAACGTTGTCCAGAACGATAGCATCCGGTTTCAGTCGTGCCAACAACTGACGCAAGGGCTCCTCGACCCCGATCGCGGTCTCCACGATGGCCTCCCAGGTCGGGCCTACATAGGATGTCAGTTGTTCCCGGGCTGTCTGGCGGAAAGCATCCTGATGACGACTGATGAACTCGTTCCAATCCGTGGCCTGACCCGGTTCGATGTCGCCCAATTGGTATTCCGCAAAGCCGTATTCCGCAAAGACGCCGCTGAAACCCGGATGGCAGATGAAGACGGGTCTGGCGCCCAGCCTGCGCAGTTCCTGCGCAATACCGACGCAGTTGAGAGCCGCGCCGTAGCTCGCTTCCGGAAAGAGCGCAATCGTCTTTTGTGCTGACATGGAGTTCTTTGGCTGATTTACCGCGATATGACCTGGAGTGCGGGCGGAACGCCGCGTCCCACTAGGCGCGGCCTCTGGGACTGCGAAAGTTGTATATGCACACGCATCAGATCCGCAGCAAGCTCCATCAAGCCACGCTCGATCTGCTCCAGTATCTGGATGTGTTCCAGATTGGACTGCATCAGCCGATAGGTGTTCACATGGGCTGCCGCGCTGTTGGAGCGCCGGCGGCGGTGATGGCTCGCCAGGGCTTCCGCCATGAAGGGGTTGCCGCATCCTCGTGCCACCAGCATGTGAATGTCAAAGTCGGTGCGCTCGAAGAGCCTGCGATCGAAATCAGCCTCGCTCATGCTGCGAAGGATCAACATGGATTGCCTGAGCGACGTCAGGGCCGGCATATCGCGACGAAAATCGGGCAGCGTCAGCGCAAGGGGTTCGGTTGCAAGGCGAAACTCATAGGATTTGGCAATCGCATCGGCTCCCAATGCAAACTGCTTCAAGAGCCATTGCTGCCCGGCACCCCGCTCAGCAAGATTGTCCTCCGAGAGTTTTTGTAGCGCGTTCTGTACCGCCTGGCGGGACACATCGTAACGTCTCTGCAGGGCGGCAACCGTTTGAGCTTCGCCGATTCGTCCTGCGGCGAGGTCCCTCAGGATTGCCGAGGAGACCTCTGAATCTCCATCCTTCTCGTCCGGATCGTCAAGGCGCGCCACCGTCATAGGATCGATGGCCAGAACAAAACCTCCGTCCGCATCGGCTTCGACCAGATCACGTTCTGCAAGCACGTGCAGCGCCTTTCGCACCGGTGTCCGGGAAACATTGCAATGCGAGGCGAGCGTCTGTTCTGCCAGCCGCTCTCCAGGGGACATCCCTCGTTCACTGGCATAATCCAGTATTTTTTGCGCCAATTCCACATGGCGGTAGCGTATGCGCCCGGGCTCTGTCGACATGGATCACCTGCTGTCTATCGGCTGCATGCTGGCTTCTTAATGGCCGATTGGCAAGCGGGAACGTTCCGCTTTTCACTTGAATCAAGAAAATTCAAAGGGTCTATTGACGTATTATTTTTTCAATTAATACTGCATGCCAGTGGCGACATGAGATCGGGTCACCGACGCCTCGCCTGCGAGTGGGAACAATTATCAAACGAGGAGAGAACCGTGAGAACACGAAGCGGATACGCCATACTAGGTGTTTGTGCATGCAAGCTGCTCGCCGCGACGATGCTCGCAGGCAGCGTGAGCGCGGCCAATGCGGCTGATCTCGTCATCTCGAACTGGGATGGCTACATGGCAAAGGACATCGCTGAGACCTTCAAGGCCGCCACCGGCCTGGAGATCGAAGTGGTCAACCACGCCACCAACGAAGAAATCATGGGCAAGCTGATGGCGAGCCAGGGCAAGGGCTATGACCTTGTTTTCGTGTCTTCTCCTTTTGCCGAAGTCCTCAACCACCAGAACCTCGTGGAGCCGCTCGACAAGGCGGCGATCCCGAATCTCGCCAACCTCTATCCCGAGGCGGCAAGCCTCGCCTATGACCCGGGCAATGCCTACTCCGTACCCTATACCTGGGGTACGACCGGTCTCTGCTATCGCTCCGATCTGGTCAAGACCACGCCCGACAGCTGGATGAACCTGCTTGCCCCCTCCGATGACATCAAGGGCAAGACCACCATGCTGGCGACCGACCGCTGGTTGATGGCGGCGGGCGCACTGGCCAAGGGCTATTCGGTCAACGAAACCGACCCGGCAAAGGTCGCCGAGGTCAAGGATCTGCTGATCGCGGCCAAGAAGACGCTTCTCGCCTATGATGATACGACCTTCTATTCGAAGCTCGTCTCCGGCGAGGCCTCGCTCGTGCATGCATGGGACGGCTGGTGCAACTATGGCATCACCGAGAACAAGGACATCAAGTTCGTTGTGCCGAAAGAAGGCTCCGACCTCTGGGTCGACACCATCGTCGTCATGAAGAATTCGGAGAAGAAGGATGCCGCGATGAAGTTCATCAACTTCATCCTCGATCCCGCAAATCATGCCTGGGCGGCCCAGAACATCCTCTACAAGGTGCCGAACAAGGCGGCGATGGAAAGCCTCGGCGCGTCGCTGATCGAGCAATATCCGAACATGGGCATGACACCGGCGGAACTGACAAAGTTCGAATTGCTGCGTGATCTCGGTGCTTCCCAGAAGGACTATTCTCGCGCCGTCAGCGAGATCAAGGCCGCCAACTGAGCCGATCCCCGGCAACCGAAATGGGCTGCCTGCACTGCATCGAGGGAGACATTCGTCTCCTTCGATCGCCCCTCGGGATTTCCCCAGTCCTTCGACGACATCCCCTGCCACGTCATCGCCCTGGAACGCCCGCATGTCCTATCAATCTGCCCGATTGAACCTGCTTGCCGCGCCGGCTGTCGCCTGGCTCGTGGCATTCATGGTCGTGCCATGCCTGCTCATACTCTCCTATGCCTTCTTTGAACGCGGCATCTGGGGTGGCATCGAATACACGCTGACACTCGAGAACTTCGCCCGCGTCATCGATCCTCTCTACGCCAATATCTTTCTGACGTCGGCGCGCATCGCCGGTCTTGCCACGCTGCTGGCGATCCTGATCGCCTATCCGGCGGCCTATGCGATCAGCCGTGCGCCAAAGATACGCCAGCCCATGCTGCTGTTCTTTGCCGTTCTGCCCTTCTGGAGCAATTACCTGATCCGCACCTATGCCTGGGTGGTGCTTCTCAACAGGGAAGGGCTTATCAACAACGTCTTGCGCTGGTTCGGCTATCAGGGCGAGCCGCTGTCTCTTCTTTACACGGAGGGCGCGGTGATCGTCGGTCTTGTCTACAACTATCTGCCCTTCGTCATCCTGGCGATCTACTCATCTCTTTCGCGGCTCAATCCGGAACTGATGGAGGCCTCCCGTGACCTCGGCGGCGGCCCGGTCCGTACTTTCTGGCGTGTCATACTGCCGCTCACCCTGCCCGGGGTCGCAGCCGGCGGTGTCTTTGTCTTCGTCCTGTCGATCGGCAATTTCGTCACGCCGGCCCTGCTTGGAGGCGGGCGGTTCCAGATGATCGGCAATGTCGTCTATGACCAGTTCCTGAGCGCGAATGACTGGCCGTTTGGTGCTGCACTCGGCCTCGTGCTGATTGCGATAATGATCCTCCTCCTTATGCTGCAGGGGCGGGCAACGGCGCGTGCAAGTGGTGAAAGAGCGATCGAAAATGCAGGTCCACAGGCGAGGGCAGCGGCATGACGATCGCCCATACCTCGCGCCTTTCGGGACGGCTTGTCCTGCTTGCCGTCTTTGGTTTTCTCTACCTGCCGATCGTGGTCCTTGTTTGCCTGTCCTTCAACGAGGCGGGCCTGCCGACAAGCTGGTCCGGCTTTTCGTTCAAGTGGTATGCGGCGCTAGCCGGCAATGGCGAGATCCTAGGCGCCGCCTGGAACACGCTGATCGTTGCCGTCTTTGCCACGGCGATTGCCACGGCGCTCGGAACCCTGCTGGCGCTCGGCATGGAAACCCGTCGCCGCAAGAGTGCAGGGCTTGAGGCGCTCGCCTTTGCACCGATGGTCATTCCCGATATCGTTCTGGCGGTCGCACTTCTAACCTTCTTCTCGTTGCTCAACGTCACGCTGGGACTGCACACGATCATCATCAGCCATGTCATCTTCGACCTGGCCTTCGTATGCTCCGTGGTCAGGGCGCGGCTCAAGTATTTCGACTATTCCATTGTCGAGGCTTCGCGTGATCTGGGCGCCTCCGCCTGGACGACTTTCTGGCGTGTTACGTTCCCGGTTCTCATGCCGGCAATCGTCGCGGGTGCCTTGCTCGCCTTCACGCTCTCGATCGACGAGTTCATCATCGCCTTCTTCACGGCCGGCGCCGGTCGTTCCTCGATCACGTTGCCGATCCAGATCTATTCGATGATTCGCTTTGGCATCACGCCGGAAATCAACGCCCTTGCCACCATCGTCATGGGGGTCAGTGCTGCCGCGCTGCTGATCTCGCAACGGCTCAACAAAGAACAGATGCAATGACCGATACGCCTCTTTCGCACGACGCGCCGATCCTGGCGATTGACGGCCTTCACAAGAGTTTTGGGCCGGTCATCGCCGTCGATCACGTGTCGCTCGAGATCCGCCGTAACGAGTTCTTTGCGCTGCTCGGCCCCTCTGGCTGCGGCAAGACCACGCTGTTGCGCATGCTGGCCGGCTTCGAGACCCCGACCCACGGTCGTATCCTGCTGGAAGGTCGGGATATCTCCGCGTTGCCGCCGGAGAAGCGTCCGCTCAACCTGATGTTCCAGTCCTATGCGCTCTTTCCCCATATGACCGTCGCCCGCAACCTGGCCTACGGGCTTGAAATGGACCGGTTACCGAAGGCGGAAATTGCTCGGCGGGTCGAGGAAATCATGGCCGTGACGGACCTTGGCCAGTTTGCTGCGCGCAAGCCCGATCAACTGTCCGGCGGGCAGAAACAGCGGGTGGCGCTGGCCCGGGCCCTGGTAAAGCGACCCAAGGTGCTGCTTCTCGACGAACCGCTCGGCGCGCTCGACAAGAAGCTGCGCGAACGTATGCAGCTTGAGCTCAAGCGGCTTCAGCATGAGGTCGGTATCACTTTCATCATGGTCACCCATGACCAGGAAGAGGCCCTCGTCATGGCCGACCGGATGGCGATCCTGAAGGATGGCGAATTGCTTCAATGCGGCTCGCCGGAAGAGGTCTATGAGAGGCCGGCCGATCGCTTCGTCGCCAACTTCATAGGGGTGATGAATTTCATCGATGGCGCGGTCGCAGCCGACGGCAGTTTTGCCGCTGTCGGTGTCAGTCTGCCCGTCGCGACCGAGATCCGCGGCGTCGCCGTCCTGGCCGTGCGGCCGGAGAACATCACGGTGGCGACCGCCGGAGCGGGGATCGAGGGCAGCGTCGTCGACATGGCCTATCACGGCCTTGACCGCGTCTTGCATGTGAAGATCGCCGCCAGCGAAACACCGCTGCAGGTCCGGGTGCCGGCGAATGCCGCCGTGCCGCACTCGGTCGGCGACAAGATCAGCATCGCGATCGATCCGGATCGCATCCGTCTTTTCAAAGTTTGAGAACAAAGGGAAGCCCCATGTCGCAAAAGACCATCGCATTCTTTCCGGAAGCAGCCTTCGGCCCCGCCCTGAACTCCGTCGGCATTGCTCAGGCCGCCGAGGCGATGGGCTACAGGGTTGTCTTCCTCTCCGATCCGGGCTTTGTCTCGGTCTATGAAGGCTATGGTTTCGAGGCCCACCCGGTAAACCTGTCCGAGCCGATGCCGCCCGAACAAATGGCGAAGTTCTGGGAAGACTTTATAAACGGCCACATTCCCAACTTCCGCAAGAGCCCCTACGAGCAGATCGACACCTACGTGAAGGACTGCTGGACGGCGATCGTAGACAGCGCGAAATGGGCGCAGAAGGATCTGCCGGGCGTGCTTGCCCGCATCAACCCGGACCTGATCTGCGTCGACAATGTCATCCTGTTTCCCGCCATCAAGCAGTTCGGCAAGCCTTGGGTGCGCATCATTTCCTGCTCGGAAAACGAGATCGAGGATCCGAAGATCCCGCCGCATCTGTCCGGCTGTGGCGCGGATGATCATGCCTGCCACGCCGCCTATCGCGCGCACTTCAATGCCGTGATCCAGCCGATCCATGATGACTTCAACGCCTTCCTGGAAGCGAACGGCGAGGTGGTCTATCCGATCGGTCAGTTCTTCGAAGCTTCGCCCTTCATGAATCTGCTGCTCTATCCGGAAGCGGTCAAGTTCGAGCGCGAGCACCCTCTCGACCCACGGCAATTCCAATATCTCGAAGGTTGCGTGCGCACCGAAAAGCCCTATGACGTGCCGGTCTTCAAGGCAAACAACGACAAGCCGCTGCTCTATGTTTCCTTCGGTTCGCTTGGCGCTGGCGATACCGAGCTTCTCAAGCGGATCATCGCCAGCATCGCGATGCTGCCCTACCGCGCCCTCGTCAATGTCGGTGACTACAAGGACCAGTATTCCAATGTGCCAGACAACGTGATCATCGACAGCTGGTTCCCGCAGCCTTCCGTGATCCCGCAGGTCGATGCCGTCATCCATCACGGCGGCAACAACTCCTTCACCGAATGCCTCTATTTCGGCAAGCCCGCCATCATCATGCCCTATGTCTGGGACGGCCATGACAATGCGACCCGCGTCGATGAAACCGGCCACGGTTTCAAGATGCCGCGCTACGACTGGACCGATGCGGAACTGGAGGCCCGGATTGATCACATGATCAACGATCCGGGCATGAAGGCGAAGCTGAACGCCACCTCGAAACACATGCAGAGCCAGAACGGACCGAAAAAGGCGGCCGGCATTCTCGATGCGTTGCTGACGACCGGAGCCTATAATGGTTGACACCCTCAAGACGACCGCACCACACATCCACGGTGCCACCACCTTTGCCGACCTCGTCGACTGGGGCGTGCAGGCCGATGCCCTGGAGGGCAGTTCTGCCTCCACGGGACGCCTGCTGTTCAAGGGGCCGGACAACCAGCCGGAAACCGGCATCTGGGTCTGCACGCCGGGAAAATGGCGCCTGTCCATACCGCGCGACGAATTCTGCCACTTCGTCTCAGGGGCCGCGACCTATCGCTCGGACGACGGCGAGGTGATCGAAGTCACGCCTGGAACGGCGGTGATGTTCAAGGCCGGCTGGACCGGCGAATGCACCGTCCATGAGACCATGCGCAATATCTATATGCTGGCCTGATCCGGCCCCTCGAAAGGACTATCGCCATGACCACCGCACCTCTGATGCGCAATCCCCTTCAGCAGACCGACCTCGTCGACTGGGGCACGATCCCGACCATGATCGAGGGCGTAAGCCACGTCTCTGGCCGGCTGATCCACAAGGGTCCGAACGGCGAAAGCGAATGCGGCCTGTGGATCTGCACCCCGGGCAAATGGGATTGCCACGTCACCCGCGACGAATTTTGCCACTTTCTCGAAGGGCGCAGCACCTATGTGCATGAAAGCGGCGAGGTCATCGAGATCACGCCCGATACCGCCGCCTTCTTTCCGAAGGACTGGAAGGGCGTCTGCACCGTCCATGAGACGATCAAGAAGGTCTACATGATCCGCTGACCGATGACGCGGCCGTACAAAAGGCATGCGCCAGATGCGCCGTCCCATTCCACAATCGACCTTGCAGGCAGGATGCCATGAGCGCCTATGACATAACCAGACCCACCTATTTTGCGGCGGGTGACTATAGGCATAGCCGGGGGCCGATCCTCGAGGTCATCGATCCTGCCCGGGTCGAAACGGTCGGGGTGATCACCGAAGTCACGGGAGACGAGCTCGCCGCGACCCTGGAGGCCGCAACCTTGGCGCAGCGCAAGTGGAAGGCGCTTGATGCCAAGACACGGGCCACCACCTTGCACAGGATCGCCAATCGCATCGAGGCGACCGACATGCGTCGCTGTGCCGAGATCATGTCGCGGGAAATGGGCAAACCCTACCCTGAGGCGATCGGCGAAGTCGCCAATTGCGCTGGCGCTTTCCGCTACTTCGCCGAAATGGCGCGTGACGAGGCCGGCAAGGTCGCCGGCACCACGCAGGCCGGGTCCTTCCAATTCGCGCGCTACGAACCGCTGGGCCTGTCCGTGCACATCATGCCGTTCAACTTTCCGATCCTTTTGATGTGCTGGACGGTGGCGGCATCGCTGGCCTCGGGCAATGGCTGCATCGTTAAGCCTGCCCCTGCCACCACGTTGTCCACGCTGGAATTCATGCAGGTCTTTGCCGATCTGCCGGAGGGACTGATTGCCTGTCTGCCGGGTGGCGCAGCGCTTGCCGAGGCACTGATCGCGTCGCCGAAGACCCATGCCGTTGCCTTTACCGGCTCGGTTGCGACGGGCAGGGCGGTCGCCATGGCCGCCGCCGGACAGATGAAGCCGGCGGTGATCGAGGCGGGCGGCTCCGATCCGATGATCATCAGTGCGCATGCGCCGCTGGAGATTGCCGCAGCCGGCGCCGTTACCGCGGCCTTCCACATGTCCGGACAGGTCTGCACCTCGGCCGAACGCTTCTTCGTGGTTGATGCCGTGTTTGACGATTTCATCGCAAAATTTGTCGCCGAGACAAAGCGCCTGCGCATCGGCCACGGACTTGGCCGCTCTGAAATCGGCCCTCTCGTGTCGGAAGCCGCCCGTGCCAAGGTTATCAGGCTGGTCGAGGATGCCGTTTCAAAGGGCGCGAGGGTCGAAACCGGAGGCCGCATTCCGCCGTCGGAAACCGATCGGCTGGTTCTATGAACCGACCATCCTCACCGGCTGCACCGCCGATATGGCGATCATGCACGAGGAATGCTTCGGCCCAGTCGCCGCCGTCATGCGCGTCGCCGATTTCAACGAAGCCATCGACAAGGCGAATGACAGCGAATTCGGCCTTGGCGCCTCGGTCTTTACCACCTCGCTCGAAGAGGCCATGGACGCGGTGGAGCGGCTGGAGGCCGGCATGGTCTGGGTGAACAATCCGCTGATCGACAATGACGCGCTGCCCTTCGGGGGCTGGAAGACGTCGGGTATCGGCCGAGAACTCTCGCGTCTCGGCCTCGATACGTTCCGCCGCTCCAAGATGGTCATCATCGACCACAAGCCGATGCGCCAGGAATGGTGGTATCCCTATCCGGATGACTGGTTCTACGAAACAGGCGGCCGCCAGCACTCCTGAGATAGTCGGCCGGCAGGCGCACATGAGATGACAACAGGGACAAAAATACATGATCATCACCATCCTTGGAGGCGCCGGCCTGATGGGCTCCGGCATCATCCGCGATCTGCTTTCAGACCGGTGCATCATCGACATCACGACCATCCGTCTTTGCGATGCGGCTCGCCCGCGCATGGAAGCCTTGCAGGCCGAACTGTCAGACCCCCGCATCGAGGTTGTCGATCTTGACGTCGCCGCCGGTGCGAGCCTGTCTGCGGCGATCGCCGGATCCGATCTGTGCATCAACTGCGTACCGACCCTTCTCGGTTTCCAGATGGCCATCTTCGAGGCCGCCCTGATGGAAAAGGTTCATTATGTCGACCTGGGTGGGCTTGGGACTTTCACCGTCAAGCAACTGGCCGAGCGTGACCGTTTCAAAGCTGCCGGTGTCACTGCCGTCATCGGTTGCGGCGCGGATCCTGGCATGTCGAATGTGATCTGCCGCGCAGTGGCCGACCAGCTCGATGAAATCGATTCCATCAAGCTCTACTGGGCCGCCGAATTCGTTGGCGAGGAAAATCCGGTTCTCGTCCCTCCCTACAGCATTTCGACCGTGCTGGCGGAATATGCACTGGAAAGCACCCAGTTCTATGGCGGGCAGCATGTGACCTGTGCCCCGATGAGCGGGCGGGAAATCCTCGAACTCCCGGAGCCATGGGGATCGTGTGAATTCATGCATTCTCCGCATTCCGAACAGTTGACGGTGCCTCTGGCGGAGGGGATCCGGGAAAAGGGTATCAAGGAGTTTTCTTGGAAGCTGCACCTGCCGCATCGCGAGCATGAGGCTTGGGTCGGTCTGGTCAAGGCCGGCTTCGGAGATTTTGCCGATCCTCTTGTCGTCAACAATGTCGAGATCAGTCCCCTGGACGTGTTGCAAAAGGTCATCAGTCGCAACATCGAACGCAATCGCGACCGGATCCCCGAACAGGACAGCCACGAGATTCACTTCGCCATCGGCAAGGGAAGAAAGAACGGCAGGCCGGCGACCGTGCGGGTGGAAGTCACCGTCGAGCCGGATCCGCTCTATGCACCCTATGTCGATGCGTGCACATCGATGAACGGTTCGATTGCCGCACAGCTGATGCTGGCCGGCACCATGAAGCCGGGTGTCTGGGCGCCGGAAGAATATTTCGAGGTGTCGTCCTACTTCGCCGAGCTCGCGAAGCGGAAGTTCAAGGTCGTTAGCCATGTGGAATGAGGTCTCGACATCAATCTAAAGAGCCAGCAACTGCAGCTGGTCGGTGCTGAGAGACACGCTGGCCCGGCGCAGCGGCGTCATCCTCAATATGGCCTCGACCCCATGCCTTCACCGCGATCCCGCATGCCTCCCTATCCGCCTGCCAAGCACGCGCTGCTCGGCATGACGAAATCGCTCTGCCTCAAGTTCTCTGCTGACAAAATCCTGGTGAACGCCCTGGCCCCCGACTATGCGCGACGCAGAAGGTGATCGACGACTGGAACGGCTTTTCCGATCCCGAAGCCGCAAAGGCTGAGACGATGAAGCTGCGTCCCGGCGGACAGATCGCCTCGCCGCAGGGAAACGCCCTGGTGGCGGTGTTCGTGATTTCCGACGAGTGCCCCTTCACGAATGCAACCTGCCTGATCGTCGATGGTTGATTGAGTGCGCAGCAGCATTCGTTGTCGCCTCTAATCCCGGGCGTCCGTGACACCCTTCATCGTCACGACGCCGGCGGTATCCGTGAGCCAGAGCGCAAGCCCATCATTCTGGCGACGGGCATGAACATGCGGCGTACCACCGGCAAATAGCGGATGAACCGACCGGAACGAGAAGCCGGCCGGGACGCGGCCGCCGGACAGTTCCTCTGCCAGCGCCAGCAGCAGGGTCGCCTGCAGGGGGCCATGGAAGATCAGGCCGGGATAGTTCTCCTCCCCGGTCACATAGGGCTGGTCGTAATGAATTCGGTGGCCGTTGAAGGTGATCGCCGAATAGCGAAACAGCAGCACCGGGCCGGCATCGATGGCGCGCCGGTGCTCGAAAGGTTCGTCCGATGGCGCCGGGTCGGTCGTCAGCCCGGCGGGAGCCAATTGGCGGTAGACGACGTCCTGTCGCTCCGTCAGCGCCAACCCGCGCGGCGTCTCGTAATGATGCCTGAGCGTGACGAAGATCATATCGCCGCTGCGGCCGGACTTGAGCGCGACGTCTTCGATGACCGAGCGCTTGGCGACGCTGTCGCCGACGAGGAAGCTACCGCTGAAAGTTAGTTCTCCGCCCGCCCACATGCGGCGCGGAAACGGAACCGGCGGCAGGAAGCCGCCGCGCGCCGGATGCCCATCCGCTCCTATGCCGCGCATCGGCACGATGTCGGGGGCGAGGCACCAATGGATGCCGACCGGGGCGGGCGCTCCCGAAACAGCGGCATGGTCCCGGTCGAGCACCGCGTCGAGGCTGCTCGCCAGCCGAGGCGTGATGATATCCTCGACCGTCCGCTCCCGCCCGATCCAGGTCCTCAGATGTTCGATATCGACCTCGCTCATGTCACTCTCCGCTCAATAGGATCGCGGCATGCCGAGGACATGCTCGGCGATGTAGCTCAGGATCAGATTGGTCGAAATCGGCGCGACCTGGTATAGCCGGGTCTCTCGGAACTTCCGCTCGACGTCATATTCTTCGGCGAAGGCGAAGCCGCCATAGGTCTGGACGCAGGCTTCGGCCGCGGCCCAGGAGGCCTCGGCCGCCAGCATCTTGGCGATGTTTGCCTCCTCGCCGCAATTCTCGCCCTGCTCGTAGAGGCGGGCAGCCTCGTGTACCATCAGTTCGGCAGCGCGCATCTGGGCGTGGGCACGGGCGATCGGAAACTGGATGCCCTGATTCTGGCCGATCGGGCGGCCGAAAACGACGCGCTCTTTGGAATAGTCGCTCGCCTTCTTGATGAACCACTTGGCGTCGCCGATACATTCCGCGGCGATCAGGATGCGCTCGGCATTCATGCCCGACAGGATGTAGCGGAAGCCCTTGCCTTCCTCTCCGATGAGGTTTTCGGCGGGGACCTTCACATTGTCGAAGAAGACCTCGGTCGTGGCATGGTTCATCATCGTCCGGATCGGGCGGATCGTCATGCCGGCTTTACGGGCCTCCTGCATGTCGACGATGAAGACGGAGAGGCCGTCGGTCTTCTTGGCGACCTCGTCCTTCGGGGTCGTGCGCGCGAGCAGCAGCATCAGGTCGGAATATTCGGCGCGCGAGGTCCAGATCTTCTGGCCGTTGACCACATAATGGTCGCCCTCGCGCCGGGCGAAAGTCTTGAGCGAGGTCGTGTCGGTGCCGCTGGTCGGTTCCGTTACGCCGAAGGCCTGGAGCCGCAGTTCGCCCGAGGCGATGCGGGGCAGATAGCGCTGCTTCTGGTCCTCGTTGCCGTGGCGCAGGATGGAGCCCATGATATACATCTGGGCATGGCAGGCGCCGCCATTGCAGCCGGAACGCTGGACCTCCTCGAGGATCGCGGCCGCCGCCGACAGCGGCAGGCCCGAGCCGCCATATTCCTCGGGGATCAGGGCCGAGAGATAGCCAGCATCGGTCAGCGCCTGTACGAATGCGTCGGGATAGGCGCTGTCGCGCTCGAGCCGCTGCCAGTATTCGCCCGGAAACCCGGCGCAGAGCTTGGCCACTTCCTCGCGGATCTCGGCATAATCTTGTTTCGACACGGCGTTCCCACCTCCCAATCAGACAATACGGGATGGAGTCTAGGGATTGCGTGTTATAACCACAAATACAGTTTGATGAGTGTGCCTATACGAGAAAGATATGACGCTGAGCGGGCGCGGTTCAGAATTCGCTGATGTTGGCGATGCTTTCCATCTGCTCAAGCCGGGAGAACAGCGACGAGGCTGCATTGCCGAGGACAGGTGTGGCAAGCGTCATGAACTTGGCCTCCACGGCCGCACGGTCCGGAAAGGTCTCGGGCTCGCCGGACGGGTCGGGGATGTTGCGTTCGATCGTCCCGGCCGCTGTCGTGACGGCGATGTTGGCGCCGAACGGATGCCGCAGCCCTTCCAGCCGCTCATCGCGCTGCACGTCGATGCGGGCCGCGATCGCCTCGACATCGGGATTGCCGAGCAGGGCATAGTCGTCCCAGCCGAAACTGCCCTTGTAGAGCGCAACGGCGGCGGCGAAGGGCATGGAGAACTGGCCCTCGACGACACTGCGCGGGCGGCGCTTCTCGTCGAGCGGCGCGCCTGTCAGCACGATGCCATTCTGGTGCAGGCCGATGGTCACGGCGCGGATATCCGATGCCGACAAGTCATGTTCGCGCTGCAGGGCGAGAAGCCCGTCGACGGCGGCATGGGTGTAGCGGCAGGCCGGATAGGGCTTCATGCCGATCTTCATCGTCTCGTAGACCTGACCGAGATCGGCCGTGGCCCGTTCCGGCCTGGCGCCGTCGGTATAGCCGACGAGCAGACCGTGCTTGCCTTCGATGGCTTCGGCCGCGCCGATGAAATTCTCCTTGGCCAGGGCGGCGGCGATCAGGCCGTTCATCGCGGCGGCACCGACCTGGTAGCGCTTGTTCCAGGCGCCGTTGACGAGAAACTGCAGCGATCCGGCCGCCTGGCTGGCGGCGACGCCGAAGGCCGAGGCGATGCCTGCTGCATCGAGGCCCAGCAGTTTGCCGGCTGCAGCGGCCGCGCCGAATGTGCCGGCCGTTGCGGTGGGGTGGAAGCCGCGCGCGTAATGGGCGGTCGGGTCGAGCGCATTGCCGAGGCGGCAGCAGACCTCGTAGCCCGCGACGATCGCCGTGATGAGTTCCTTGCCGGACGCGCCGGATATTTCCGCAGCGGCAAAAGCGGCCGGCACGACGGGGGCACTGGGGTGCAGCGAACTGTCGGCATGCGTATCGTCGAAATCCAGCGAATGGCCAAGCGCGCCATTGAGCAGTGCGGCTGTCGCGGGCGCATAGCCACGCGTCAGGCCAAACACCCTGGACTGTCCCGGGCCGTCCATGCCGAGCCGCTTGAGCATACCCAGCAATGACGGCGTCGAATCCGCTTCCTTGCCTGCTCTGACGATGCTGCCGATCAGGTCGATCGTCAGGTGGCGTGCGCGCTCCGGCACTGCCTCAGGCAGGTCGGCATAGTGGAGGTCGGCGACATAGCGGGCGAGGGTCTTGGTGATGCCTGTCATTGTCCTATCCGTTCGTCAGCCGGTCGCGGCGCTGGAGTATATGGTGGGCGCGGGCCAGAACGGGGGCATCGACCATGATGCCATCGACAGCGCGGGCGGCGCCGTCGGCGCTGCCGGCAACGATCCGCTCGGCCCAGGCAATGTCCTCGGCCGCAGGCGCGAGGCCGCGACGCGCCGCAGCCACCTGTGCGGGGTGAATGAGAAGCTTGCCGCCAAGGCCGAGCGCCGCCGCATAGCGGGCATCGTCCTCCACCGCATCATCGTCCTTGACAGACAATGTCACGCCGTCGATCGGTGGGGCTTTGCCGGCGAGCCGCGCGGCCAGCACGAGCCGGCTCCGTGCCAGCAGCAGGGCGTCACGGCTATGGGCGCAGCCGAGATCGGCGGCGAAGTCCACCGAACCGAAGGCAAGCCGGTCGCAGGCGCCGGCGATCTCCTCGGCCGCAGACAGGCCTGCCGCGGTTTCGACCAGCGCGATGAGCGCCATTTTGCCCGCGCGCGGACCGGATGTCCTGAAGGTCCTGTGCACGTTCGGTCTTTGGCAGGACGAGACCGGCAATCGGCAGGGTCACTAGGGCAAGCGCAAGGTCGGCGTCGTGCCATGGCGTGCCTGTTTCCGTTGATGCGGAGGAAGACCGGCACCTTCAGGGCAAGTCCGGCGAGGCCGGTCGCAAGCCCCGAACGGGCGCTGTCCTTCGCCGCGGGCGCCACCGCATCCTCCAGGTCGATGATGATGGCATCGGCCCCGGCCGACGCCGCCTTATCGAAACGCTCCGGCCGGTCGGCCGGCACGAACAGGAACAGTGAAGCGAAGTCATGTGGCGTGGGCATGCAAGGCGGAATCCCGATGATGATCAGGGCATTATCGGAGGCCGACCCTCGCCTTGCCAATACTATTTTGCTGGCCGGATCATATAAGCGTCTTATGGGGGCAGGACCGCCGGCTAGAACATTGCGCTATGGCCGCCCCATTTACACTGTTATTTGAAGTGATGACGAAAATCGGCAATGCTTTTCCATGGGGTCGCGGGTAGGACGGCCCGGAGGAAAACCCACTTCATCCGGCGGACGATATGAAATCAGATCTCGAAGGCGTGCTCGTCGTTTCCGTCGAACAGGCGGTGGCCGCGCCCTATCTGTCCGGGCAAGCCTGGCCGAAGCGGGGCGCCCGCGTCATCAAGGTCGAGCGGCCGGAAGGCGATTTCGCCCGCCAATACGATCATCTCGTCCACGGGCGAGAGCGCCTATTTCGTCCTGGCTCAACCGCGGCAAGGAATCGGTCTGCCTCGACCTCAAGCAGGAGAGCGACCGGCAGGTTCTGATGAACATGGTCAGCCAGGCCGACATCTTCATACCAGAACCTCGCCCCCGGCGCCGTAGAGCGGCTTGGGATTCGGCGCACAGGCGCTCCGGTCGCGCTTTTCCCCGCCTCATTACATGCTCCGAATTTCAGGCTATGGCGACGAGGGGCCGCTGCGGGACCTCAAGGCCTATGATCTGCTCGTGCAGGCTGAAAGCGGGCTTTCTGCCATAACCGGCAACGAGCACGGCTCGGCCCGCGTCGGCGTCCTCGGTCTGCGACATCGCAGCCGGCATGACCGCGACGCAGGCCGTGATGCAGGCGCTGTATGCTCGCTCGGTGACCGGCGAAGGCCGGCATATCGCGGTCTCGCTCTATCATGCCCTGTCGGACTGGATGAACGTGCCCTATCTGCAGTTCGTCTATGGCGGCAAGGTTCCCGCACGCAGCGGCCTCAACCACCCGACCATCGCGCCCTATGGCGCCTATGCCTGCGCCGACGGCAAGTCGGTGCTGTTCTCGATCCAGAACGAACGCGAATGGGCGATGCTTTGCGCCGATGCATTGGGCCGGCCCGATCTCGCAACAGATCCGCGCTTTGCCTCCAACAGCGAGCGCGTCCGCAACCGCGAAGCGCTCGACGCCGAGATCCTGCCGATCTTCGCCTCCATCGGTCGCGACGACATGGCGGAGCGGCTGCGGGCCGCTAAGATCGCCTATGGCCGGGTCAGCACGCTCGAGGATGTGGCAAGCCATCCGCAGAACCGCTTCGTCTCTGTCGATACGCCAACCGGTCCGGTCCGCATGCTGGCGCCCGGCGCGCTGGTCGATGGCGGCGTGCCCGCGTTCGGTCCGGTCCCGGCGCTAGGCGAGGACACGGCGCGCCTCAGGCAGGAATTCTCAACGCTGCCCGCGGCCGAATAGGTCGCGGGCAGCGTTGAGAATTCCTGCCTGAGGCGCGCCGTGTCCTCGCCTAGCGCCGGGACCGGACCGAACGCGGGCACGCCGCCATCGACCAGCGCGCCGGGCGCCAGCATGCGGACCGGACCGGTTGGCGTATCGACAGAGACGAAGCGGTTCTGCGGATGGCTTGCCACATCCTCGAGCGTGCTGACCCGGCCATAGGCGATCTTAGCGGCCCGCAGCCGCTCCGCCATGTCGTCGCGACCGATGGAGGCGAAGATCGGCAGGATCTCGGCGTCGAGCGCTTCGCGGTTGCGGACGCGCTCGCTGTTGGAGGCAAAGCGCGGATCTGTTGCGAGATCGGGCCGGCCCAATGCATCGGCGCAAAGCATCGCCCATTCGCGTTCGTTCTGGATCGAGAACAGCACCGACTTGCCGTCGGCGCAGGCATAGGCGCCATAGGGCGCGATGGTCGGGTGGTTGAGGCCGCTGCGTGCGGGAACCTTGCCGCCATAGACGAACTGCAGATAGGGCACGTTCATCCAGTCCGACAGGGCATGATAGAGCGAGACCGCGATATGCCGGCCTTCGCCGGTCACCGAGCGAGCATACAGCGCCTGCATCACGGCCTGCGTCGCGGTCATGCCGGCTGCGATGTCGCAGACCGAGGACGCCGACGCGGGCCGAGCCGTGCTCGTTGCCGGTTATGGCAGAAAGCCCGCTTTCAGCCTGCACGAGCAGATCATAGGCCTTGAGGTCCCGCAGCGGCCCCTCGTCGCCATAGCCTGAAATTCGGAGCATGTAATGAGGCGGGGAAAGCGCGACCGGAGCGCCTGTGCGCCGAATCCCAAGCCGCTCTACGGCGCCGGGGGCGAGGTTCTGGTATGAAGATGTCGGCCTGGCTGACCATGTTCATCAGAACCTGCCGGTCGCTCTCCTGCTTGAGGTCGAGGCAGACCGATTCCTTGCCGCGGTTGAGCCAGGACGAAATAGGCGCTCTCGCCCGTGGACGAGATGATCGTATTGGCGGGCGAAATCGCCTTCCGGCCGCTCGACCTTGATGACGCGGGCGCCCCGCTTCGGCCAGGCTTGCCCGGACAGATAGGGCGCGGCCACCGCCTGTTCGACGGAAACGACGAGCACGCCTTCGAGATCTGATTTCATATCGTCCGCCGGATGAAGTGGGTTTTCCTCCGGGCCGTCCTACCCGCGACCCCATGGAAAAGCATTGCCGATTTTCGTCATCACTTCAAATAACAGTGTAAATGGGGCGGCCATAGCGCAATGTTCTAGCCGGCGGTCCTGCCCCCATAAGACGCTTATATGATCCGGCCAGCAAAATAGTATTGGCAAGGCGAGGGTCGGCCTCCGATAATGCCCTGATCATCATCGGGATTCCGCCTTGCATGCCCACGCCACATGACTTCGCTTCACTGTTCCTGTTCGTGCCGGCCGACCGGCCGGAGCGTTTCGATAAGGCGGCGTCGGCCGGGGCCGATGCCATCATCATCGACCTGGAGGATGCGGTGGCGCCCGCGGCGAAGGACAGCGCCCGTTCGGGGCTTGCGACCGGCCTCGCCGGACTTGCCCTGAAGGTGCCGGTCTTCCTCCGCATCAACGGAAACAGGCACGCCATGGCACGACGCCGACCTTGCGCTTGCCCTAGTGACCCTGCCGATTGCCGGTCTCGTCCTGCCAAAGACCGAACGTGCACAGGACCTTCAGGACATCCGGTCCGCGCGCGGGCAAAATGGCGCTCATCGCGCTGGTCGAAACCGCGGCAGGCCTGTCTGCGGCCGAGGAGATCGCCGGCGCCTGCGACCGGCTTGCCTTCGGTTCGGTGGACTTCGCCGCCGATCTCGGCTGCGCCCATAGCCGTGACGCCCTGCTGCTGGCACGGAGCCGGCTCGTGCTGGCCGCGCGGCTCGCCGGCAAAGCCCCACCGATCGACGGCGTGACATTGTCTGTCAAGGACGATGATGCGGTGGAGGACGATGCCCGCTATGCGGCGGCGCTCGGCCTTGGCGGCAAGCTTCTCATTCACCCCGCACAGGTGGCTGCGGCGCGTCGCGGCCTCGCGCCTGCGGCCGAGGACATTGCCTGGGCCGAGCGGATCGTTGCCGGCAGCGCCGACGGCGCCGCCCGCGCTGTCGATGGCATCATGGTCGATGCCCCCGTTCTGGCCCGCGCCCACCATATACTCCAGCGCCGCGACCGGCTGACGAACGGATAGGACAATGACAGGCATCACCAAGACCCTCGCCCGCTATGTCGCCGACCTCCACTATGCCGACCTGCCTGAGGCAGTGCCGGAGCGCGCACGCCACCTGACGATCGACCTGATCGGCAGCATCGTCAGAGCAGGCAAGGAAGCGGATTCGACGCCGTCATTGCTGGGTATGCTCAAGCGGCTCGGCATGGACGGCCCGGGACAGTCCAGGGTGTTTGGCCTGACGCGTGGCTATGCGCCCGCGACAGCCGCACTGCTCAATGGCGCGCTTGGCCATTCGCTGGATTTCGACGATACGCATGCCGACAGTTCGCTGCACCCCAGTGCCCCCGTCGTGCCGGCCGCTTTTGCCGCTGCGGAAATATCCGGCGCGTCCGGCAAGGAACTCATCACGGCGATCGTCGCGGGCTACGAGGTCTGCTGCCGCCTCGGCAATGCGCTCGACCCGACCGCCCATTACGCGCGCGGCTTCCACCCCACCGCAACGGCCGGCACATTCGGCGCGGCCGCTGCAGCCGGCAAACTGCTGGGCCTCGATGCAGCAGGCATCGCCTCGGCCTTCGGCGTCGCCGCCAGCCAGGCGGCCGGATCGCTGCAGTTTCTCGTCAACGGCGCCTGGAACAAGCGCTACCAGGTCGGTGCCGCCGCGATGAACGGCCTGATCGCCGCCGCCCTGGCCAAGGAGAATTTCATCGGCGCGGCCGAAGCCATCGAAGGCAAGCACGGTCTGCTCGTCGGCTATACCGACGGCGCCAGGCCGGAACGGGCCACGGCCGATCTCGGTCAGGTCTACGAGACGATGAAGATCGGCATGAAGCCCTATCCGGCCTGCCGCTACACCCATGCCGCCGTCGACGGGCTTCTCGCCCTGCAGCGCGAACATGACTTGTCGGCATCGGATATCCGCGCCGTGACCATCGGCCTGCACCAGAATGGCATCGTGCTGACAGGCGCGCCGCTCGACGAGAAGCGCCGCCCGCGCAGTGTCGTCGAGGGCCAGTTCTCCATGCCCTTCGCCGCCGCCGTTGCGCTCTACAAGGGCAGTTTCGGCTGGGACGACTATGCCCTGCTCGGCAATCCCGATGTCGAGGCGATCGCGGCCCGCATCGACGTGCAGCGCGATGAGCGGCTGGAAGGGCTGCGGCATCCGTTCGGCGCCAACATCGCCGTCACGACAGCGGCCGGGACGATCGAACGCAACATCCCCGACCCGTCCGGCGAGCCCGAGACCTTTCCGGACCGTGCGGCCGTGGAGGCCAAGTTCATGACGCTTGCCACACCTGTCCTCGGCAATGCAGCCTCGTCGCTGTTCTCCCGGCTTGAGCAGATGGAAAGCATCGCCAACATCAGCGAATTCTGAACCGCGCCCGCTCAGCGTCATATCTTTCTCGTATAGGCACACTCATCAAACTGTATTTGTGGTTATAACACGCAATCCCTAGACTCCATCCCGTATTGTCTGATTGGGAGGTGGGAACGCCGTGTCGAAACAAGATTATGCCGAGATCCGCGAGGAAGTGGCCAAGCTCTGCGCCGGGTTTCCGGGCGAATACTGGCAGCGGCTCGAGCGCGACAGCGCCTATCCCGACGCATTCGTACAGGCGCTGACCGATGCTGGCTATCTCTCGGCCCTGATCCCCGAGGAATATGGCGGCTCGGGCCTGCCGCTGTCGGCGGCGGCCGCGATCCTCGAGGAGGTCCAGCGTTCCGGCTGCAATGGCGGCGCCTGCCATGCCCAGATGTATATCATGGGCTCCATCCTGCGCCACGGCAACGAGGACCAGAAGCAGCGCTATCTGCCCCGCATCGCCTCGGGCGAACTGCGGCTCCAGGCCTTCGGCGTAACGGAACCGACCAGCGGCACCGACACGACCTCGCTCAAGACTTTCGCCCGGCGCGAGGGCGACCATTATGTGGTCAACGGCCAGAAGATCTGGACCTCGCGCGCCGAATATTCCGACCTGATGCTGCTGCTCGCGCGCACGACCCCGAAGGACGAGGTCGCCAAGAAGACCGACGGCCTCTCCGTCTTCATCGTCGACATGCAGGAGGCCCGTAAAGCCGGCATGACGATCCGCCCGATCCGGACGATGATGAACCATGCCACGACCGAGGTCTTCTTCGACAATGTGAAGGTCCCCGCCGAAAACCTCATCGGAGAGGAAGGCAAGGGCTTCCGCTACATCCTGTCGGGCATGAATGCCGAGCGCATCCTGATCGCCGCGGAATGTATCGGCGACGCCAAGTGGTTCATCAAGAAGGCGAGCGACTATTCCAAAGAGCGCGTCGTTTTCGGCCGCCCGATCGGCCAGAATCAGGGCATCCAGTTTCCGATCGCCCGTGCCCACGCCCAGATGCGCGCTGCCGAACTGATGGTACACGAGGCTGCCCGCCTCTACGAGCAGGGCGAGAATTGCGGCGAGGAGGCAAACATCGCCAAGATGCTGGCGGCCGAGGCCTCCTGGGCCGCGGCCGAAGCCTGCGTCCAGACCTATGGCGGCTTCGCCTTCGCCGAAGAATATGACGTCGAGCGGAAGTTCCGAGAGACCCGGCTATACCAGGTCGCGCCGATTTCGACCAATCTGATCCTGAGCTACATCGCCGAGCATGTCCTCGGCATGCCGCGATCCTATTGAGCGGAGAGTGACATGAGCGAGGTCGATATCGAACATCTGAGGACCTGGATCGGGCGGGAGCGGACGGTCGAGGATATCATCACGCCTCGGCTGGCGAGCAGCCTCGACGCGGTGCTCGACCGGGACCATGCCGCTGTTTCGGGAGCGCCCGCCCCGGTCGGCATCCATTGGTGCCTCGCCCCCGACATCGTGCCGATGCGCGGCATAGGAGCGGATGGGCATCCGGCGCGCGGCGGCTTCCTGCCGCCGGTTCCGTTTCCGCGCCGCATGTGGGCGGGCGGAGAACTAACTTTCAGCGGTAGCTTCCTCGTCGGCGACAGCGTCGCCAAGCGCTCGGTCATCGAAGACGTCGCGCTCAAGTCCGGCCGCAGCGGCGATATGATCTTCGTCACGCTCAGGCATCATTACGAGACGCCGCGCGGGTTGGCGCTGACGGAGCGACAGGACGTCGTCTACCGCCAATTGGCTCCCGCCGGGCTGACGACCGACCCGGCGCCATCGGACGAACCTTTCGAGCACCGGCGCGCCATCGATGCCGGCCCGGTGCTGCTGTTTCGCTATTCGGCGATCACCTTCAACGGCCACCGAATTCATTACGACCAGCCCTATGTGACCGGGGAGGAGAACTATCCCGGCCTGATCTTCCATGGCCCCCTGCAGGCGACCCTGCTGCTGGCGCTGGCAGAGGAACTGTCCGGCGGCCGCGTCCCGGCCGGCTTCTCGTTCCGGTCGGTTCATCCGCTATTTGCCGGTGGTACGCCGCATGTTCATGCCCGTCGCCAGAATGATGGGCTTGCGCTCTGGCTCACGGATACCGCCGGCGTCGTGACGATGAAGGGTGTCACGGACGCCCGGGATTAGAGGCGACAACGAATGCTGCTGCGCACTCAATCAACCATCGACGATCAGGCAGGTTGCATTCGTGAAGGGGCACTCGTCGGAAATCACGAACACCGCCACCAGGGCGTTTCCCTGCGGCGAGGCGATCTGTCCGCCGGGACGCAGCTTCATCGTCTCAGCCTTTGCGGCTTCGGGATCGGAAAAGCCGTTCCAGTCGTCGATCACCTTCTGCGTCGCGCATAGTCGGGGGCCAGGGCGTTCACCAGGATTTTGTCAGCAGAGAACTTGAGGCAGAGCGATTTCGTCATGCCGAGCAGCGCGTGCTTGGCAGGCGGATAGGGAGGCATGCGGGATCGCGGTGAAGGCATGGGGTCGAGGCCATATTGAGGATGACGCCGCTGCGCCGGGCCAGCGTGTCTCTCAGCACCGACCAGCTGCAGTTGCTGGCTCTTTAGATTGATGTCGAGACCTCATTCCACATGGCTAACGACCTTGAACTTCCGCTTCGCGAGCTCGGCGAAGTAGGACGACACCTCGAAATATTCTTCCGGCGCCCAGACACCCGGCTTCATGGTGCCGGCCAGCATCAGCTGTGCGGCAATCGAACCGTTCATCGATGTGCACGCATCGACATAGGGTGCATAGAGCGGATCCGGCTCGACGGTGACTTCCACCCGCACGGTCGCCGGCCTGCCGTTCTTTCTTCCCTTGCCGATGGCGAAGTGAATCTCGTGGCTGTCCTGTTCGGGGATCCGGTCGCGATTGCGTTCGATGTTGCGACTGATGACCTTTTGCAACACGTCCAGGGGACTGATCTCGACATTGTTGACGACAAGAGGATCGGCAAAATCTCCGAAGCCGGCCTTGACCAGACCGACCCAAGCCTCATGCTCGCGATGCGGCAGGTGCAGCTTCCAAGAAAACTCCTTGATACCCTTTTCCCGGATCCCCTCCGCCAGAGGCACCGTCAACTGTTCGGAATGCGGAGAATGCATGAATTCACACGATCCCCATGGCTCCGGGAGTTCGAGGATTTCCCGCCCGCTCATCGGGGCACAGGTCACATGCTGCCCGCCATAGAACTGGGTGCTTTCCAGTGCATATTCCGCCAGCACGGTCGAAATGCTGTAGGGAGGGACGAGAACCGGATTTTCCTCGCCAACGAATTCGGCGGCCCAGTAGAGCTTGATGGAATCGATTTCATCGAGCTGGTCGGCCACTGCGCGGCAGATCACATTCGACATGCCAGGATCCGCGCCGCAACCGATGACGGCAGTGACACCGGCAGCTTTGAAACGGTCACGCTCGGCCAGTTGCTTGACGGTGAAAGTCCCAAGCCCACCCAGGTCGACATAATGAACCTTTTCCATCAGGGCGGCCTCGAAGATGGCCATCTGGAAACCGAGAAGGGTCGGTACGCAGTTGATGCACAGATCGGATCCGGCGATCGCCGCAGACAGGCTCGCACCGGCGGCGACGTCAAGATCGACAACCTCGATGCGGGGGTCTGACAGTTCGGCCTGCAAGGCTTCCATGCGCGGGCGAGCCGCATCGCAAAGACGGATGGTCGTGATGTCGATGATGCACCGGTCTGAAAGCAGATCGCGGATGATGCCGGAGCCCATCAGGCCGGCGCCTCCAAGGATGGTGATGATCATGTATTTTTGTCCCTGTTGTCATCTCATGTGCGCCTGCCGGCCGACTATCTCAGGAGTGCTGGCGGCCGCCTGTTTCGTAGAACCAGTCATCCGGATAGGGATACCACCATTCCTGGCGCATCGGCTTGTGGTCGATGATGACCATCTTGGAGCGGCGGAACGTATCGAGGCCGAGACGCGAGAGTTCTCGGCCGATACCCGACGTCTTCCAGCCCCCGAAGGGCAGCGCGTCATTGTCGATCAGCGGATTGTTCACCCAGACCATGCCGGCCTCCAGCCGCTCCACCGCGTCCATGGCCTCTTCGAGCGAGGTGGTAAAGACCGAGGCGCCAAGGCCGAATTCGCTGTCATTCGCCTTGTCGATGGCTTCGTTGAAATCGGCGACGCGCATGACGGCGGCGACTGGGCCGAAGCATTCCTCGTGCATGATCGCCATATCGGCGGTGCAGCCGGTGAGGATGGTCGGTTCATAGAACCAGCCGATCGGTTTCCGACGGCGGAATGCGGCCTCCGGTTTCGACCCTCGCGCCCTTTGAAACGGCATCCTCGACCAGCCTGATAACCTTGGCACGGGCGGCTTCCGACACGAGAGGGCCGATTTCAGAGCGGCCAAGTCCGTGGCCGATGCGCAGGCGCTTTGTCTCGGCGACAAATTTTGCGATGAAATCGTCAAACACGGCATCAACCACGAAGAAGCGTTCGGCCGAGGTGCAGACCTGTCCGGACATGTGGAAGGCCGCGGTAACGGCGCCGGCTGCGGCAATCTCCAGCGGCGCATGCGCACTGATGATCATCGGATCGGAGCCGCCCGCCTCGATCACCGCCGGCTTCATCTGTCCGGCGGCGGCCATGGCGACCGCCCTGCCCGTCGCAACCGAGCCGGTAAAGGCAACGGCATGGGTCTTCGGCGACGCGATCAGTGCCTCGGCAAGCGCTGCGCCACCCGGCAGACAGGCAATCAGTCCCTCCGGCAGATCGGCAAAGACCTGCATGAATTCCAGCGTGGACAACGTGGTGGCAGGGGCAGGCTTAACGATGCAGCCATTGCCCGAGGCCAGCGATGCCGCCACCGTCCAGCACATCAAAAGGATCGGAAAGTTGAACGGCATGATGTGCACGGACAGGCCCAGCGGTTCGTAGCGCGCGAATTGGAAGGACCCGGCCTGCGTGGTGCCGGCGACCTTGCCGGCCTCGTCACGCGCCATTTCGGCGAAGTAGCGGAAAGCGCCAGCGCAATTGGCGACTTCGCCGATCGCCTCAGGGTAGGGTTTGCCCATTTCCCGCGACATGATCTCGGCACAGCGACGCATGTCGGTCGCCTCGATGCGATTGGCGATCCTGTGCAAGGTGGTGGCCCGTGTCTTGGCATCAAGCGCCTTCCACTTGCGCTGCGCCAAGGTTGCGGCCTCCAGGGTCGCGGCGAGCTCGTCTCCCGTGACTTCGGTGATCACCCCGACCGTTTCGACCCGGGCAGGATCGATGACCTCGAGGATCGGCCCCCGGCTATGCCTATAGTCACCCGCCGCAAAATAGGTGGGTCTGGTTATGTCATAGGCGCTCATGGCATCCTGCCTGCAAGGTCGATTGTGGAATGGGACGGCGCATCTGGCGCATGCCTTTTGTACGGCCGCGTCATCGGTCAGCGGATCATGTAGACCTTCTTGATCGTCTCATGGACGGTGCAGACGCCCTTCCAGTCCTTCGGAAAGAAGGCGGCGGTATCGGGCGTGATCTCGATGACCTCGCCGCTTTCATGCACATAGGTGCTGCGCCCTTCGAGAAAGTGGCAAAATTCGTCGCGGGTGACGTGGCAATCCCATTTGCCCGGGGTGCAGATCCACAGGCCGCATTCGCTTTCGCCGTTCGGACCCTTGTGGATCAGCCGGCCAGAGACGTGGCTTACGCCCTCGATCATGGTCGGGATCGTGCCCCAGTCGACGAGGTCGGTCTGCTGAAGGGGATTGCGCATCAGAGGTGCGGTGGTCATGGCGATAGTCCTTTCGAGGGGCCGGATCAGGCCAGCATATAGATATTGCGCATGGTCTCATGGACGGTGCATTCGCCGGTCCAGCCGGCCTTGAACATCACCGCCGTTCCAGGCGTGACTTCGATCACCTCGCCGTCGTCCGAGCGATAGGTCGCGGCCCCTGAGACGAAGTGGCAGAATTCGTCGCGCGGTATGGACAGGCGCCATTTTCCCGGCGTGCAGACCCAGATGCCGGTTTCCGGCTGGTTGTCCGGCCCCTTGAACAGCAGGCGTCCCGTGGAGGCAGAACTGCCCTCCAGGGCATCGGCCTGCACGCCCCAGTCGACGAGGTCGGCAAAGGTGGTGGCACCGTGGATGTGTGGTGCGGTCGTCTTGAGGGTGTCAACCATTATAGGCTCCGGTCGTCAGCAACGCATCGAGAATGCCGGCCGCCTTTTTCGGTCCGTTCTGGCTCTGCATGTGTTTCGAGGTGGCGTTCAGCTTCGCCTTCATGCCCGGATCGTTGATCATGTGATCAATCCGGGCCTCCAGTTCCGCATCGGTCCAGTCGTAGCGCGGCATCTTGAAACCGTGGCCGGTTTCATCGACGCGGGTCGCATTGTCATGGCCGTCCCAGACATAGGGCATGATGATGGCGGGCTTGCCGAAATAGAGGCATTCGGTGAAGGAGTTGTTGCCGCCGTGATGGATGACGGCATCGACCTGCGGGATCACGGAAGGCTGCGGGAACCAGCTGTCGATGATCACGTTGTCTGGCACATTGGAATACTGGTCCTTGTAGTCACCGACATTGACGAGGGCGCGGTAGGGCAGCATCGCGATGCTGGCGATGATCCGCTTGAGAAGCTCGGTATCGCCAGCGCCAAGCGAACCGAAGGAAACATAGAGCAGCGGCTTGTCGTTGTTTGCCTTGAAGACCGGCACGTCATAGGGCTTTTCGGTGCGCACGCAACCTTCGAGATATTGGAATTGCCGTGGGTCGAGAGGGTGCTCGCGCTCGAACTTGACCGCTTCCGGATAGAGCAGCAGATTCATGAAGGGCGAAGCTTCGAAGAACTGACCGATCGGATAGACCACCTCGCCGTTCGCTTCCAGGAAGGCGTTGAAGTCATCATGGATCGGCTGGATCACGGCATTGAAGTGCGCGCGATAGGCGGCGTGGCAGGCATGATCATCCGCGCCACAGCCGGACAGATGCGGCGGGATCTTCGGATCCTCGATCTCGTTTTCCGAGCAGGAAATGATGCGCACCCAAGGCTTGCCGAACTGCTTGATGGCGGGAAACAGGATGACATTGTCGACGCAGATCAGGTCCGGGTTGATGCGGGCAAGCACGCCCGGCAGATCCTTCTGCGCCCATTTCGCGCTGTCTACGATCGCCGTCCAGCAGTCCTTCACGTAGGTGTCGATCTGCTCGTAGGGGCTCTTGCGGAAGTTGGGAATGTGGCCGTTTATAAAGTCTTCCCAGAACTTCGCCATTTGTTCGGGCGGCATCGGCTCGGACAGGTTTACCGGGTGGGCCTCGAAACCATAGCCTTCATAGACCGAGACAAAGCCCGGATCGGAGAGGAAGACAACCCTGTAGCCCATCGCCTCGGCGGCCTGAGCAATGCCGACGGAGTTCAGGGCGGGGCCGAAGGCTGCTTCCGGAAAGAATGCGATGGTCTTTTGCGACATGGGGCTTCCCTTTGTTCTCAAACTTTGAAAAGACGGATGCGATCCGGATCGATCGCGATGCTGATCTTGTCGCCGACCGAGTGCGGCACGGCGGCATTCGCCGGCACCCGGACCTGCAGCGGTGTTTCGCTGGCGGCGATCTTCACATGCAAGACGCGGTCAAGGCCGTGATAGGCCATGTCGACGACGCTGCCCTCGATCCCCGCTCCGGCGGTCGCCACCGTGATGTTCTCCGGCCGCACGGCCAGGACGGCGACGCCGCGGATCTCGGTCGCGACGGGCAGACTGACACCGACAGCGGCAAAACTGCCGTCGGCTGCGACCGCGCCATCGATGAAATTCATCACCCCTATGAAGTTGGCGACGAAGCGATCGGCCGGCCTCTCATAGACCTCTTCCGGCGAGCCGCATTGAAGCAATTCGCCATCCTTCAGGATCGCCATCCGGTCGGCCATGACGAGGGCCTCTTCCTGGTCATGGGTGACCATGATGAAAGTGATACCGACCTCATGCTGAAGCCGCTTGAGCTCAAGCTGCATACGTTCGCGCAGCTTCTTGTCGAGCGCGCCGAGCGGTTCGTCGAGAAGCAGCACCTTGGGTCGCTTTACCAGGGCCCGGGCCAGCGCCACCCGCTGTTTCTGCCCGCCGGACAGTTGATCGGGCTTGCGCGCAGCAAACTGGCCAAGGTCCGTCACGGCCATGATTTCCTCGACCCGCCGAGCAATTTCCGCCTTCGGTAACCGGTCCATTTCAAGCCCGTAGGCCAGGTTGCGGGCGACGGTCATATGGGGAAAGAGCGCATAGGACTGGAACATCAGGTTGAGCGGACGCTTCTCCGGCGGCAACGCGGAGATATCCCGACCTTCCAGCAGGATACGACCGTGGGTCGGGGTCTCGAAGCCGGCCAGCATGCGCAACAGCGTGGTCTTGCCGCAGCCAGAGGGGCCGAGCAGCGCAAAGAACTCGTTACGGCGGATCTCGAGCGACACGTGATCGACGGCGATGACCGGCCCAAAACTCTTGTGAAGGCCGTCAATCGCCAGGATCGGCGCGTCGTGCGAAAGAGGCGTATCGGTCATTGCATCTGTTCTTTGTTGAGCCGTTGCGAGATCAGCAGCGCGGCAGCACTGACCCCCATGACGATGGTGGCAAGGGCGTTGATTTCCGGCGTGATGCCAAAGCGAATCATCGAATAGATCTGGATCGGCAACGTGATCGAGGAACGACCGGCGCCGGCCGTGAAGAAGGCGATGATGAACTCGTCGATCGAGAGCGTGAAGGCGAGCAAGGCACCCGCGACGATTGCCGGCATGAGAACCGGGAACGTAACACGCCAGAAAGTCGTCCAGGCGGAGGCGCCCAGATCACGCGAAGCCTCGACAATGGAATAGTCGAAATACTTGAGCCGCGCCCTGACCACGGAGCATACGAAGGCCAGGTCGAAGATGACATGGCTGATGATGATCGTGTGCAGTCCCAGCGTGACGTTGAGCAACGAGAAGAAGGTTAGAAGTGCGACCGCCAGAACGATATCGGGAATGACCATCGGTGCAAAGGCGAGCGCCTCAAGCCCTGCACTCTTGCGGCGACGGGTTTCCATGCCGAGCGCCAGCAGGGTTCCGAGCGCCGTGGCAATCGCCGTGGCAAAGACGGCAACGATCAGCGTGTTCCAGGCGGCGCCTAGGATCTCGCCATTGCCGGCTAGCGCCGCATACCACTTGAACGAAAAGCCGGACCAGCTTGTCGGCAGGCCCGCCTCGTTGAAGGACAGGCAAACAAGGACCACGATCGGCAGGTAGAGAAAACCAAAGACGGCAAGCAGGACAAGCCGTCCCGAAAGGCGCGAGGTATGGGCGATCGTCATGCCGCTGCCCTCGCCTGTGGACCTGCATTTTCGATCGCTCTTTCACCACTTGCACGCGCCGTTGCCCGCCCCTGCAGCATAAGGAGGAGGATCATTATCGCAATCAGCACGAGGCCGAGTGCAGCACCAAACGGCCAGTCATTCGCGCTCAGGAACTGGTCATAGACGACATTGCCGATCATCTGGAACCGCCCGCCTCCAAGCAGGGCCGGCGTGACGAAATTGCCGATCGACAGGACGAAGACAAAGACACCGCCGGCTGCGACCCCGGGCAGGGTGAGCGGCAGTATGACACGCCAGAAAGTACGGACCGGGCCGCCGCCGAGGTCACGGGAGGCCTCCATCAGTTCCGGATTGAGCCGCGAAAGAGATGAGTAGATCGCCAGGATGACGAAGGGCAGATAGTTGTAGACAAGACCGACGATCACCGCGCCCTCCGTGTAAAGAAGAGACAGCGGCTCGCCCTGATAGCCGAACCAGCGCAAGACGTTGTTGATAAGCCCTTCCCTGTTGAGAAGCACCACCCAGGCATAGGTGCGGATCAGGTAATTGCTCCAGAAGGGCAGAACGGCAAAGAACAGCAGCATGGGCTGGCGTATCTTTGGCGCACGGCTGATCGCATAGGCCGCCGGATAGGCGATCAGGATCGCCAGCAGCGTGGCAAGACCGGCGATGCGCGCCGACGTCAGAAAGATATTGGCGTAGAGAGGATCGATGACGCGGGCGAAGTTCTCGAGTGTCAGCGTGTATTCGATGCCACCCCAGATGCCGCGTTCAAAGAAGGCATAGGAGAGTATGAGCAGGCATGGCACGACCATGAATGCCACGAGCCAGGCGACAGCCGGCGCGGCAAGCAGGTTCAATCGGGCAGATTGATAGGACATGCGGGCGTTCCAGGGCGATGACGTGGCAGGGGATGTCGTCGAAGGACTGGGGAAATCCCGAGGGGCGATCGAAGGAGACGAATGTCTCCCTCGATGCAGTGCAGGCAGCCCATTTCGGTTGCCGGGGATCGGCTCAGTTGGCGGCCTTGATCTCGCTGACGGCGCGAGAATAGTCCTTCTGGGAAGCACCGAGATCACGCAGCAATTCGAACTTTGTCAGTTCCGCCGGTGTCATGCCCATGTTCGGATATTGCTCGATCAGCGACGCGCCGAGGCTTTCCATCGCCGCCTTGTTCGGCACCTTGTAGAGGATGTTCTGGGCCGCCCAGGCATGATTTGCGGGATCGAGGATGAAGTTGATGAACTTCATCGCGGCATCCTTCTTCTCCGAATTCTTCATGACGACGATGGTGTCGACCCAGAGGTCGGAGCCTTCTTTCGGCACAACGAACTTGATGTCCTTGTTCTCGGTGATGCCATAGTTGCACCAGCCGTCCCATGCATGCACGAGCGAGGCCTCGCCGGAGACGAGCTTCGAATAGAAGGTCGTATCATCATAGGCGAGAAGCGTCTTCTTGGCCGCGATCAGCAGATCCTTGACCTCGGCGACCTTTGCCGGGTCGGTTTCGTTGACCGAATAGCCCTTGGCCAGTGCGCCCGCCGCCATCAACCAGCGGTCGGTCGCCAGCATGGTGGTCTTGCCCTTGATGTCATCGGAGGGGGCAAGCAGGTTCATCCAGCTGTCGGGCGTGGTCTTGACCAGATCGGAGCGATAGCAGAGACCGGTCGTACCCCAGGTATAGGGTACGGAGTAGGCATTGCCCGGGTCATAGGCGAGGCTTGCCGCCTCGGGATAGAGGTTGGCGAGATTCGGGATCGCCGCCTTGTCGAGCGGCTCCACGAGGTTCTGGTGGTTGAGGACTTCGGCAAAAGGAGAAGACACGAAAACAAGGTCATAGCCCTTGCCCTGGCTCGCCATCAGCTTGCCCATGATTTCTTCGTTGGTGGCGTGGTTGACCACTTCGATCTCCAGGCCGGTGGCGGCCTTGAAGGTCTCAGCGATGTCCTTTGCCATGTAGCCATCCCAGTTCGAGATGACGAGATCAGCCGCATTGGCCGCGCTCACGCTGCCTGCGAGCATCGTCGCGGCGAGCAGCTTGCATGCACAAACACCTAGTATGGCGTATCCGCTTCGTGTTCTCACGGTTCTCTCCTCGTTTGATAATTGTTCCCACTCGCAGGCGAGGCGTCGGTGACCCGATCTCATGTCGCCACTGGCATGCAGTATTAATTGAAAAAATAATACGTCAATAGACCCTTTGAATTTTCTTGATTCAAGTGAAAAGCGGAACGTTCCCGCTTGCCAATCGGCCATTAAGAAGCCAGCATGCAGCCGATAGACAGCAGGTGATCCATGTCGACAGAGCCCGGGCGCATACGCTACCGCCATGTGGAATTGGCGCAAAAAATACTGGATTATGCCAGTGAACGAGGGATGTCCCCTGGAGAGCGGCTGGCAGAACAGACGCTCGCCTCGCATTGCAATGTTTCCCGGACACCGGTGCGAAAGGCGCTGCACGTGCTTGCAGAACGTGATCTGGTCGAAGCCGATGCGGACGGAGGTTTTGTTCTGGCCATCGATCCTATGACGGTGGCGCGCCTTGACGATCCGGACGAGAAGGATGGAGATTCAGAGGTCTCCTCGGCAATCCTGAGGGACCTCGCCGCAGGACGAATCGGCGAAGCTCAAACGGTTGCCGCCCTGCAGAGACGTTACGATGTGTCCCGCCAGGCGGTACAGAACGCGCTACAAAAACTCTCGGAGGACAATCTTGCTGAGCGGGGTGCCGGGCAGCAATGGCTCTTGAAGCAGTTTGCATTGGGAGCCGATGCGATTGCCAAATCCTATGAGTTTCGCCTTGCAACCGAACCCCTTGCGCTGACGCTGCCCGATTTTCGTCGCGATATGCCGGCCCTGACGTCGCTCAGGCAATCCATGTTGATCCTTCGCAGCATGAGCGAGGCTGATTTCGATCGCAGGCTCTTCGAGCGCACCGACTTTGACATTCACATGCTGGTGGCACGAGGATGCGGCAACCCCTTCATGGCGGAAGCCCTGGCGAGCCATCACCGCCGCCGGCGCTCCAACAGCGCGGCAGCCCATGTGAACACCTATCGGCTGATGCAGTCCAATCTGGAACACATCCAGATACTGGAGCAGATCGAGCGTGGCTTGATGGAGCTTGCTGCGGATCTGATGCGTGTGCATATACAACTTTCGCAGTCCCAGAGGCCGCGCCTAGTGGGACGCGGCGTTCCGCCCGCACTCCAGGTCATATCGCGGTAAATCAGCCAAAGAACTCCATGTCAGCACAAAAGACGATTGCGCTCTTTCCGGAAGCGAGCTACGGCGCGGCTCTCAACTGCGTCGGTATTGCGCAGGAACTGCGCAGGCTGGGCGCCAGACCCGTCTTCATCTGCCATCCGGGTTTCAGCGGCGTCTTTGCGGAATACGGCTTTGCGGAATACCAATTGGGCGACATCGAACCGGGTCAGGCCACGGATTGGAACGAGTTCATCAGTCGTCATCAGGATGCTTTCCGCCAGACAGCCCGGGAACAACTGACATCCTATGTAGGCCCGACCTGGGAGGCCATCGTGGAGACCGCGATCGGGGTCGAGGAGCCCTTGCGTCAGTTGTTGGCACGACTGAAACCGGATGCTATCGTTCTGGACAACGTTGTGATGTTCCCCGCGGTCGCGACGGCCGGGGTCCCCTGGATCAGGGTGGTCTCTTGTGCTGAAACCGAGATCCCTGATCCGCTCGTACCGCCCTACCTGTCGGGCCTAGGTCAAGCGACCAGCGAAGAGTGGGCGGAGTTTTCGGCGCGGTACGAGAAAACGACGGCAACGGCGCACAGGCGCCTGTCAGCCTTCATGCTCGACTGCGGATTGAAGCCACCCGCACCGCCCCTCTTCCTGGATTCCTCACCCTATCTCAATCTGATCCTGGCCCCTGAGATCATTCGCCATCACCGCGCCAAACCGCTCGACCCGCAGCGTTTCCTGTTCCTGGATGGATGCGTGCGTCGGGAAACGCCGTACCAACCGCCACGCTTTGCCAGCCACAACGATTCTGCCCTCATCCTGACCAGCTTCGGGTCACTTGGCGCCATGGATGTCGAACTGCTCAGGCGAATGATGGAGGTCTTCTCCACTTTGCCCTATCGCTTCCTGATCAATGTCGGCCACTGGCGCGATGAATATGTTCAGGTGCCGGACAATATTTTCCTCGACAGCTGGTTCCCGCAACCCTCCGTCGTGTCGCAAGCCAGTCTCTTCATCCATCACGGCGGCAACAACAGCTTTTGCGAAGCCCTCTATTTCGGGGTGCCGTCCCTTGTGATGCCCTATTGCTGGGATGGCCACGACAACGCGCGGCGAGCAGCCGAAACGGGCGTCGGGCACATGCTTCACCGCTATGACTGGCCACCGGACCAACTGGCTGGAATGATCCGGGCGCTTCTGGACAATGACGTCATGAAGGCTCGCCTCAGCGTGAACGCCATCAAGATGCAGGGATTCGCCGGCGCCACTCGCGCCGCCGAAGCCATAATCGGTCTCTTGCGCTGACAAGGGGCTCTGTTGACCAAGCATGGAGAAAATTCCGCTCCCAATGCTTCGGAGCGGGCCCATGATTCTGAGTGCCATTGCCGAAAAGCTGATGCGCCAGTCGACGGATGATTTCAAGGGGCGGCATTTCCAGGCATAGCTCATCGTGCAGGCGGTAACCTGGTATCTGCGCTATCCGCTCAGCTATCGAGATCTGGAGGAGATGTTCTGCGAGTGCGGCTTTGAGGTCGATCACAGCACGATCAATCGCCGGGTTCTCGCCTATGCACCTGTCATCGAGAAGCGGCTACGCCAGTTCCGCCGACCGCATTCGGGCTCAATCCGGATTGACGAGACTACGTTAAGATCCGCGGCTAGTGGCGCTATCTGTACCGAGCCGAGCCATCGACAAGCACGGGAACCCGATCGACTCCCTGCTCACAGCAGGACGCGACCTTGATGCCGCTAAGCGATTCTTTCGATGCTCAAGGACGAGCCGCTGCTCTCGCCATGGAAGATCGGCACCGACGGTGCCAACACCTTCCCCTAAACGATCAAGGCGGCAGTCGATGAGGGGCACCTACTGCCGGCCGAACCCGACTTTGCGACAAGCCCTGCTATACTGTACCGCCCAAGCTGCCTTCCAGTTCGACCAGTTCCTGCCCACCAGCCATCAGGTCCTGCAGCTCTTCCGCGGCAATTTCACCGCGTAGCGCCGTCCCCATCGTCTTTCCACGGTTTAACACTGTGAACCTGTCACCTACTGCCATGGCATGTCGGACATTATGGGTGATAAAGACGACACCGATTCCTTGTTTGCGGACTTTGTCGATCGTCGAAAGCACATTCGCCGTTTGCCGCACGCCGAGTGCAGAGGTCGGTTCATCCAAAATCAGAACCTTGGCGCCGAAATAGACGGCACGGGCAATCGCCACTGTTTGACGCTCACCGCCTGAAAGCGTGCCCACCGCCTGATCCGGCCCACGCAGGTTGATACCCATTTTTCGCATTTCCTCCATGGTCACCCTGTTGGCGAAGTCATGGTCGAAAAATTTCATGGGTCCGATTTTGCGAAGCGGTTCATTGCCCATAAAGAAGTTGCGGCTGACAGACATCAGCGGGATCATCGCCAGATGCTGATGCACCGTGGCAATGCCGGCGGCGATGGCATCGCGCGGATCTGCGAAACGCATCGGCCGCCCTTCGAACATGATTTCGCCCTTGGTTGGCTTATAGACGCCCGACATTGTCTTGATGAACGTCGATTTTCCGGCGCCATTGTCGCCCAGCAGGCAATGGCACTCTCCGGAAAAGAGATCCACGGACACGCCCGCCAGCGCGATCACTGAACCGAAGTGTTTTTCGATGTCCTTCATCCGAATGAGGGGCGCGGTTTGCACGTCCATTTCACTTCTCCCCGGTGATGATGCGGCGGATGTAGGTGTTCAGGACCACAGCGAAGAGCAGAATCACCCCCAGAAACACCCGGAAGAGCGAACTCTCCACGCCGGCAAAGAAGAGGCCCTGCTGGACGACACCGAAAATCAACGCGCCGAGCGCCGCGCCCAGCACCGACCCATAGCCCCCTGTCAGCAAGGCACCACCAATCACCACGGCAATGATCGCCTCGAACTCCTTGAGCAGGCCGCGATCCGCCCCTGCCGATCCGAACTCGATGACCTGACATGTCGCGAATACAGTCGCGCAAAATGCGGTGAACATGAACATCAAGATCTTCACGCGGCCCACGGGTACTCCAGAGTACCTGGCCGATTCCGCGTCTCCCCCCGCAGCGAAGATCCAGTTGCCAAATCTCGTTCTCGTCAGAAGCACATGGCCAAATGCGATGAGAGCCAGCGCCCACACTATCAGCATCGGTATGCCATCCACCACGGGCAATCCCTTGTTCACGCCCCGGTCGAATGTCGCAATCAGGCCTATTTCGCCAAACCATTGAAACAGACCCGTCAGGATCTTTCCGCCAAACACCGGGGCCAGCCAGTCGCCCTCGGCTGCTTCACGGATACCTCCAATAATGGTTTTGTTCTCAAGGGTCTGGGGCAGGAATATTGTAAATCCGCGCAAGACGAACAGCGATGCCAGGGTCACGATGAAGCTCGGCAAACCAGTCCTCACGCATATCCAACCGTTGAGCGCGCCAATCGCGAGACACATGACAAAGGTCACCAGAATGGCGATCCACATCGGCCAGCCCATATTGACGCTGAAAATAGCGATCATCATCCCCGCAAAGCCGATCATCGAGCCGACCGACAGGTCAAATTCACCGGCGATCATCAGCAGGCAGGCTCCGACGGCGATGATCATGAACTGTGCCGACACGACCGACCAGTTCAGAACGCCCGCGGCATTGAACATGCCGGAATCATGGGCTGTCAGCAGGAAGAAGGTGAACACCAGCACCGTTCCGCATATTCCGCCAAGTTCCGGAATGATCAACGCTTCCCTGAACCTCGATCTTGACTTGACGCGCTCATCGCTATGGCGAAGTGCTGGTGTCCCGGACATCTAGTCCCCCTGGAATTGCAGCCGAAAATGTGACAACAGGGCGGCCGATCTTCATCGGCCGCCCTGTTTCCCGGAAATCAGCGGTACTCGCCCGCAAATTTCTCAACCTTTTCCAACCCGTCCTTGGTCACGAAGCCGGGACCCGAGTTGATGTTGTTGCCGGGCAGCACACCATAGCGATCGTAGTTGGTCAGGATGACAACCGGCATGTAGGCTTGCAGGAACGGTTGCTGGTCGATGCCCCAGCGGATGATGTCGCCCTTGATCGCCTTGACGATTTCCTCGCCAAGATCGAACGTTCCAAAATAGATCTGGCCCGCCATGCCATTCTCCTTCAACGCCGCGATGGTCGGATCTGCCGATACCGGGCCAAGCGTCAGGATGCCGTTTGTATCAGGATGCGCCGAGAGATAGGCCAGAACCTTGTTCTTGATCTCGGCTGGGTCCGTGCCGCTGTCGAGCATGGATCCGCCCAGGTCGACGCCCAACCCAACGGCAAAGCCGCGGCAGCGCTCGGCGACTGTCGGCTGCTGTATGGCGTGATTGACACAGAGGAAGGATGTCACCCCATCGGCCTTTGCACGCATGCCGGCGGCGAGGCCTGCGTCATATTCCGGCTGGCCGACATACATCAGCGCACCGACTTCCCGGGCCTGTTCGGGCGTCCCGGTGTTCATGATGATAACGTCGATACCCTGATCCACGGCTTTCTTGATCGGCCCTTTCAGCACGTCGAAGTCAGCAAGCGTGGTGATGATTCCATCCGGATTTGAAGCCGCGGCCTGATCAATGATCCGCGCCATGTCGGCAATGTCACCAGTTGGCGGATTTCGGTACTCGACGGTCACGCCCATCTGCTCGCCAGCCAGCTTGATACCGTTCTTGACCGTGTTCCACCAACTGTCGCTGTCAGGTGCGTGGCTGACAAGGACATAGCGTTCACCGTCTGCCAACGCGGGCGTTGCCGCAAGGAGCGGCGCAAGGACAGCCGCCGCACCCACAGCAAAGTTCTTGATAAAAGACATTGTTTCTCTCTCCCAACGAAAAAACTGCGTGTTGCCGAGAGCCAGTCTCCTCCAACTCTCATAGACACTAGAGCACACCGGATAAAATTTTGCAACCGATTGCAAAACTGGTCAATTCACTGACCTATATTCAGTGCTGGATGTCGCGCTATAAGGTAACGACGACAGACTGGAGACACTGGCCATGACGCCGACCTTGAAAGACGTGGCCGAACGGGCGGGAGTATCCCGTTCTGCAGTCTCGCGTGCGTTTACCGATGGCGCCTCCGTCTCGGCAAAGATGCGCAAGCGCGTGGAGAAGGCGGCCTCAGAACTTGGTTTCAGCCCCAACGTTCTCGCTTCCAGCCTGACGACTGGCCGAACGAAGCTCATCGGCTTGGTCTCTAATAATTTTCACAATCCGATCTTCCTTGAGGTCTTCGATCTTTTCACACGCGCGCTACAGGACCAGGGATTGCGCCCGCTGCTTGTCAACCTGACCGACGAAACCGATCCTGCAAACTCCGTGCGCATGCTTCGCCAATATTCCGTGGACGGCGTTGTCGTAGCGTCATCCACTCTGCCGCCAGCTTTCGGAAAGGCATTCCGCGACGCGGGCGTCCCGGTTGTCCACGCATTCGGTCGCGTGACGAGCGCGCCGGAGGTGCATGTCGTGGGCATAGACAACATCGACGCCGGACGATTGGCGGCACAGACCCTGACGGCACGGGGCTATCGGCGGCTTGGGTTCATGGGTGGACCGGAGATTGCCACTTCAACGCAGGATCGATTGAAGGGATTTTTGCAGGAACTCAGCCTTCATCCCCAAGTCAGCGTCAGCCAATCATTTGCCACAGCCTATTCCTTCGAGGCAGGTCGAGCCGAAATGCAGGACCTCCTGGACGGCGAACCGGCCGAGGCCTATTTCTGCGGCGACGATGTGCTGTCGATCGGCGCACTGTCGGCTATACAGGACCAGCAGCTTTCCGTTCCACGCGACATCGGTATCCTTGGATTGAACGATATGGAGATCGCCGGCTGGAACAACATCAATCTGACCACAATCCGCCAGCCGATCCGGCAGATCGTCAACTCGTCGATCGAACTGATCACGGCGATGCTTCGCGATCCGGTACGCTTGCCGGAAGCACGCATCTTTGCGTGCCACATTGTTGAGCGCGGAACGCTACGCCCCTTGAAAGAAGTGCAGGCGGCGTCGGACGACTAACGGAACATCGGTGGCCGCGCCTCAACCCACGCGCCCTCTGCCCGTGCAGAGGCCACCGCGGCATAAACCGCTGCCATCGATCGAAGGCCGCTTTCAGCCGTAGGCAAACCGTCACGTACCTCGCCCCGTATCGCATCGGCAAAGTCGCAATAGATGTTTGCGACCGCCAGGGGAAATCCTTCCGGATGGGCAATGGCAACCCGCGACAGGCGCTGCGCATCCTCGTGCAGGTCGCTCTCGCCCTTCTCAATGATCTGGGTCCGTCCGTTGACAGGGGTAAACATCAGTTGGTTCGGCTGTTCCGACGCCCACCGAAGTCCGCCAGTTTCGCCAAAGACCTGGATGTCAAACCCATGCTGCCGGCCAATCGCAACCGACGACGTCCAAAGACGCCCCACGGTGCCGCCTGCCATTCGGAAGTTCACCATCGCATCATCTTCCAATGCTCGACTCCCGATCGTCGACGCAAAGTCGGCAGACAATTTCTCGACGTCGTCGTTGCAGATAAAGCTGGCCATATGCAGCGCATGAATGCCGCAATCGGCAAACTGCCCCGACACGCCCGCAACAGCAGCGTCATAGCGCCAGCGCACGCGCGGATTGTCCGCATTGGCGGCATCTCCATGGTGGCCATGACTGAAATTTGTCACCACCACGCGGATCCTGCCGATCTCCCCGGCACGCACCATCGCGCGGGCCTGCCGCACCATCGGGTATGCGGAGTAACAATAGTTCACAGCACAGATCTTGCCAGCGGACTTGGCGACGCGAACGATCTCTTCGCCCTCTTCCACTGTCATGGTCATCGGCTTTTCGCACAACACATTGAATCCAGCCTCGAGAAAGGCCTTGGTAATCTCGAAATGTGTGGCGTTCGGCGTCGCCACGGTAACGAGGTCAATTCGATCCGCCCGCCCCTTTTCGCCGGCGAGCATCTCTGTCCAGTCACCATATGCCCGCTCAGCAGCGATCCCCAGCCTCAAGGCATAGTCTCGTCCCACGTCGGACCGATGATCGAGGGCGCCGGCGGCAAACTCGAAATGCCCATCCGCCAGTGCGCCCAGACGATGCGCCGGGCCGATCTGGCTGCCCTCGCCACCACCGATCATGCCCCACTTCAGTTTTTTCATTGCGTAAGACCCTTAGAAGCCAATGGATTGCAGGTATTCGCGGTTGGCGCGCGCATCCTCGAACGGTGTTCCTGGCAATGACGGGTCGCAATCCTGTTCGACCGTGCACCAGCCATCAAATTCGGCATCTAGCAAGCGTTGCCGAACGGCGGGAAAATTGACATCGCCCTTGCCGAGATTGCAGAAAATTCCCTCCCCGCAGGCTTTGTAGAAGCCGGTCCGATTGGCGACGACCCGAGCCTTCACCTTCGGGTCTATATCCTTGAAATGCATATAGGAAATTCGATCCATATGCCGGTCCATGAAGGCCACGGGATCAAAACCCGCATAGTAATGATGCCCGGTGTCAAAACATATCTTGAGGATGTTCTCGTCCACCTCTTCAAGCAATCGCTCAAGCTCAGGTTCGAAGTCGATAAAGCCTGCCGCATGGGCATGGATGCCTGCGGTCAGGCCATAGTCTTCGGTTGCCATTTTGGCGATGGTCGCGATTCGGTCGCGAAAGGCGTCCCACTCGGCTTTGTCCATCTGCTCGGCTTCCTGTGCGCGCCCAGCCGTCGGCGCGCGGCGCGGCGAAATGCTGTCGATCAGAACCAGATGCCGCGCCCCATGTGCGACCAGCGCCTTGCATGTGCGAACAGAGGCATCCATGACCTCGTCCCATTTCGCCGGATCATGGAGCGGCTGGAAGACGACACCGCCGATAATGGCCAGATCCCGCAAGGCAAGTTCGGGCGCGAGGATAGAAGGATCTTCAGGCATATAGCCGATGGGGCCTAGTTCGATTCCCCTGTAACCAGCCGCAGCGCATTGATCCAGAACGGTTTGCCAGCGTGGATAGGACGGATCGCTCGGGAATTCTATTCCCCAGGAGCAGGGCGCGTTGCCGATGCGAATACTCATTTCAAAACCTTCCGGATGCCTGGAATGCCGTTACGTCCTGCCATGCCTTTTTCATCGATGACGCCAGCGCAGCGGCAACAATCTGATTGACCAGCATGCCGTCCCGAAAGGTCGGCCACGATGCCTCGCCGCGATGAATGGCTTCCAGAAAATCCTTGGCCTCAATGATGATCTGGTCCTGATATCCGGTGCCATGCCCTGCTCCCTGGCAGAACGGCAGGTAGTCCGGATGCTCCGGCCCCGTCAAAATCTTGGTGAATCCGCGATTGGCCTGCGGGCCCTCGGCACGATAGAGCCAGATCGCATTCTGGTCTTCCTGATCAAAACGGATCGCACCCCTGCTTCCGGTGACCTCATAGGCATATCCCATTTTGCGACCTGTCGAGATCCGGCTGAAATACATCTGCCCCATTGCCCCGCTTTCAAAGCGGCACATCATCTGTGCGTGGTCGTCGTTGCAGACCGTTCCCCCGGGCCGCTGCCTGTGCACGGTTTCCACCTCAGCGATAACACTTCGGATCGGACCAAGCAGAGCCAGCGCGGCGTTGATCATGTGGGGCGCCAGATCGCCCATGGTGCCATTCGCCATGCCGCTCGTCCGCCAGGTCGCCGGAGCCTGCGGATCGGCCAGAAAGTCCTCCGTATGCTCACCGCGAAACCATGTCACGTCACCGATGGCGCCCGAAGCGATCAGTTGGCGGGCATGCTGGCTGGCAGGCGTGCGAATGTAGTTGAACCCCACCATATTGACGCAGCCGCTGGCTTCCGCAGCAGCGACCATCGCGCGGCTGTCCTCGAACGAGACGCCCATCGGCTTTTCGCACAGGACCGGCTTGCCCAGCGCAAAGGCGGCCTCGGCAATTGCACGATGCGTGTCTTGTGGCGACGCGATCACGATGGCTTCGACCTTCGGATCGTCGACCAGATCCTGCCAGACGGCAGTCGCCCGCGCAAAACCATAGGCCTTACGATACTGTTCAGCACTGCCTGCAGTCGTGGCGCAAACCATTTCGAGACGGGGACGCAGGGCCGTGTTGAACACCGCTCCGACGGCCAGCATCGCGACGGCGTGGGCTTTGCCCATGTAGCCGCCGCCGACGATCCCAATCCCTATATCCGGCATGTTGACCTCTGGCGATTTTTTGTTTGCAACCGATTGCAAAATTCGTATCCTACGCTTCGAGATTTTACAAGTCGAAATCGCGGCGCCGCCGTTCGCGCGTTCGGCAGGAGGGGCTATTCGGAAATGAAACAGAACACAATTCGCCTGACGACAGCGCAGGCCATCATCCGTCACCTCGCCAGTCAGTTCATTGAAATCGACGGCGAGGAAATGCGCGTGTTCGGCGGCGGATTCGGCATCTTCGGCCATGGAAACGTGACATGTCTTGGTGAGGCACTTTATGCGGCGAGGGAACAGCTTCCGCTGTACCGGGGCCAGAATGAACAGGGCATGGGCTTTGCCGCGGCGGGTTATGCGAAACAATGGCTTCGCCAGCGCTTCATGTTCTGCACCGCCAGCGCCGGCCCCGGCACTGCCAACATGTTGACAAGCGCGGCCCTGGCACACGCCAATCGCCTGCCGGTGCTCCTGCTGTGCGGCGACACCTACGTTACCCGGTTGCCCGATCCCGTCTTGCAGCAAATGGAAAACTTCGGCGACCCTACCTTTGGATTGAACGACGCATTCAAACCGGTCGTGCGGTACTGGGACAGGATTACCCATCCGGCACAGATACTTCAGTCGCTTCCCAACGCTGTTGCCACCATGCTGGACCCTGCCGATTGTGGCCCCGCATTCATCGGCTTGCCTCAGGACGTTCAGGGATGGGTCTATGATTACCCGAGCGTCTGGTTTGAAAAGAAGATACACCGAATCCGTCGCCAAAATCCGGACGTGGCAGAAATAGCCGATGCCGTGGCGCTGTTGAAAACAGCAGCAAGGCCGATGATTATTGCAGGCGGCGGCGTTCAGTATTCCCGCGCCGTGGCAGAACTGACCGCCTTCGCTGAAACACATCGGATCCCCGTGGTGGAGACTATTGCGGGCCGCGCGAACATGACCGCAACAAACTCGCTGAATATCGGCCCGATCGGCGTCACGGGATCAAATTCAGCCAATGCGATCGCTGCCGAAGCCGATGTGATCCTGGCCGTCGGGACAAGGCTGCAGGACTTTACGACGGGGTCCTGGACCGCGTTTTCGAGAGAGGCCAGGTTTATCTCGGTCAATGCGGCACGCCATGATGCTGCCAAGCACTTGTCGCTTCCGGTGGTGGGTGACGCGAAGCTGTCGCTTGTCGCACTTTCCGACGGACTGGGGGATTATGCCGCGCCGGGAGAGTGGGTGGGTACCGCTCAACGTCATCGCGCAATCTGGGATACCTACGTCGCCAAGAACGTCGCGTCAGGCAACAGACCCAACTCCTACGCCATGGCCATCGGCGTGGTGAACGAACTCTGTGACGCGCGCGATCGGGTGGTCGCCGCGGCTGGCGGTTTGCCCGCAGAACTGACGGCCAATTGGCGCACACTTGAAACCGGGACGGTGGATATAGAATTCGGCTTCTCCTGCATGGGATACGAGATTTCCGGTGCGTGGGGGGCCCGTATCGCCCAGGCCGAACGTGACGCGGACCATGACACGATCGTCTTTGTCGGCGACGGATCGTTCATGTTGATGAATTCCGATATCTACTCCTCTGTTCTCAGCCAGAAGAAGCTGATCATCTTGGTGCTGGACAATGGCGGCTTCGCCGTGATCAACAAGCTACAGAACAACACCGGCAACCAGAGCTTCAACAATCTGCTGTCGGACTGCCCGACGATCCCGGAACCCTTCACCGTGGATTTCGAGGCCCATGCCCGCGCACAGGGGGCAATCGCCGAGACAGCGGCCAATGCTTCCGAATTGGCTGCGGCATTCAAACGCGCCAAAGCGGCCACCAAAACCACCGTGATATGCATGAAGGTCGATCCCTTTGACGGATGGACGACCGAGGGACACACCTGGTGGGAATGCGGCACGCCTCATGTTTCGGAAGATCCCAAAGTGACGGCGGCGCATCAGGACTGGGAAGCGTCACGACACCTGCAGCGTAAGGGCGTGTGATGGTGCTTGATCGGATCTCCAGTAAGACATTCCTGGTCATCGGGCGGGTCGGAATGGACCTGACCCCTTCCCCGGTGAACACCCGCACCCGCGATGCCACCACGATGATGGTCGCGATGGGAGGGTCTTCAGCCAATATCGCAGCCGGCCTGTCCAGACTTGGCTGCTACGCCGCATTGTTGACCACCGTGTCAGATGACGCGGTCGGATGGTACTGCCTTGACCAACTCGATCATTATCACATCGACCGTCGCCATGTTAAGGCGATCAAGGGTGAAGCGCGGACCTCTCTTGCCGTCTATGAAACCCGGAAAGATGAGCACCAGTCGGTCATATATCGGAACAACGCCGCCGATTTCCAGATGACTGTCGCAGATGTCGAAGCCGTGGATTTTCCCGCCTTTGGCGCAATGATCACCACGGGCACCGTATTCTCCGCCGAACCGTCGCGAAGTGCAGCATTCAGAGCGTTCGAAATGGCCCGGGCTGCCGGTGTAGCGATTGTATTCGACATCGATTACCGACCCTACATCTGGCCCTCTCCAGGGGTGGCAAAAGACGTCCTCGCGCGCGCCGGTGAAATGGCTGACGTGATCGTCGGAAACGATGAAGAGTTTGGCTTCATGGCTGGCGACGTCACGGCAGGTCTGGCCAAAGCACGCGAACTGGCCACCTCCAGCGCCGCAATCGTGGTCTATAAGCAAGGCCCGGGCGGCTCGATCACCTTTGCCGACAGACGTGAACTGCGCACCGGCATCTTTCCCGTTGTCGCCCTGAAGCCGACGGGTGCAGGCGACAGCTTTCTCGCTGGTTTCCTGGCATCACTGGGGGAAGGCCGGCCAGTTCAGGAGGCCGTCCTTCGAGGTTCTGCCTGTGCCTCGATCGTTGTCGCGAAGCCCGGATGTGCCCCTGCCATGCCGTTCCCCGCCGAGCTGGAAGATTTTCTTGCCACACATCCCGGCGTCACATCCGTCTGAAGGGACAAGGCCATGCATATTGCGCCCTACGAAAATGCCAACAAGCCGATCATCGATATCGATGACACCGTTGTTCCACTCAACTATTTCAATATCGTCAAGCTGAGGAGAGGCGAAGCATTCGAGTATCAGGTGCCTGGCTACGAGACATGCATCGTGCCTGCAACCGGCACGGTGGATGTGGATGTCGAGGGCGTGCGGTTCACTGATCTGGGCAGTCGAAACAAGGATGTCTGGGACGGCGAGCCGCAGGGCGTCTATGTGCCGGTTGGGGCCAGGGTGTCGATTGTCTGCAAGTCGGACACCACTGAAACCTTTGTAGCGGGCGCGCGCTATGACAAGGTGCTTGATCCGTTCGACGTCCGTAGCTCTGATATCGATATGGTGCAGTACGGCAGCGACGAGACGAAAACCCACCGCAAGATCAAGCATATTCTTGGTACGAAATATCACCACAAAGTCGGACGTCTGCTGGTGAGCGAATTGTTCACCGTCGGTCAAGGCGGCTGGTCGGGCTTTCCGAGCCACAAGCACGACACGGACCGCCTCCCCTTGGAAACCCGCCATGACGAGACCTACAACTTCCGCTTCCGCCCGGACCATGGCTCGGGACTGCAGATGTTGCAGCGTGAGGACGGCAAGCCGGGCGATGCCTATCACATCCTGGACGGATCGACGGTCTGCATCGACCATGGCTATCATCCCTGTGCGGTGCTGCCCGGATACGAAATGTATTATTTCACGATACTGGGCGGCCTAAGCCAACGCTCGCTGGTACAGTATTTCCAGCCGACGCATGCGGCCCAGATCGAAACGATCCCCGGCATCAAGGACATGATTGCGAAGTTCAGATGAGCCGTGCCACGCTTTCCGAAGTGCTGCAACCGGCGCTGCGTGATGGTTATGCGGTAGCAGGATTGGTTACCCTGGGATGGGAAGACATGCGCGCCTATGTGGCCGCAGCCGAGGCGGAAGGGGTGCCGGTGATCCTGCAGGCCGGGCCCTCCTGCCGCGCTCATACGCCAATTGCGATCCTGGGGAAGATGTTCGGCTATCTCGCCGAACATGCCTCAGTGCCTGTGGTGGCGCATCTGGACCATGGTTATACCTATGACGAATGCAAGGAAGCACTGGATGCGGGATTTACCTCGCTGATGTTCGACGGTTCGCGAAAGCCCCTGCACCAGAACATCGACGAGACGGCGGCGATCGCGGAACTGGCGCATGCGGCGGGGATTTCATGTGAGGGTGAAATCGGCTTTGTGGGCTATGCAGGCGGCGAAAACTCCGCCGGAACAGATCCCGAGGAAGCAGCACAGTTTGCCAGGCAAACCGGCGTGGACGCGATGGCAATCTCTGTCGGCAATCTTCATCTGCAACGGGACCGAGGGAGGGGTCTGGATGAGGAGCGTATCAGGGCGATTGAAGCGGTAACCAACGTACCTCTGGTCATTCATGGTGGATCAGGGGTCTCTCAGGCGCAGCGCAGAAAGCTTGCGCTGGGGTCCAGCATCTGCAAATTCAACATTGGCACCGAACTGCGCGTGGTATTTGGAGATGCCCTGCGGTCGGCGGTAAACCTTGATCCCACACGTTTTGACCGGGTGTCGATCCTGAAGGATACCCACGAGCCAGTCTTTGAGGCGACAAGGCGTCTCCTTGCAGTGCTCAAGCGGAAATGAATGCTCGACCAGGAATTTTGATTGGGGCGGATAGGGATCCATAACGATGCTGCAATTCTTGCAGACCATGAATTGCAGCATCGTTATGGAAGCTTCTTCCGAACTTGTAGACGCATAGCCCGATCGTGACGGCGGGCACAATGCCCGCGCGCGTGAGGCTCCCGCCGAGCACAATACCATCGGCTGAAACCAGCCAATGTGGGAAGGTCGACGTACCCAAGCGGATCGAAACGAACTCATTCTTCACGGGATAGTATTCACCTGGTCAGGCGGCTACCAGTCAACGATCGTTCCATCCGGCATGACTGCGTGCCTGGTGTGAAGGACCTCCTGCTGGAAGGGATGCCTTGCCGCAACGGCCTCGTTGACTTCGATGCCAAGGCCGGGGCGGTCTGGAATCTGCCATGCGCCATCCACGCGGCGGATCGGGGAATCCACCACCTCGTCATACCACGGTACGGCGCCGCTCATCTCTTCCTGAATGACGAAATTCGGGGTCGCGATGTCGAAATGCAGCGCGGTCACGCCGGCGATCGGCCCGAGCGGGTTGTGCGGCGCGATGCCGACGCCCGCCGTCTCCGCTGCCGCCGCGATCTTGCGCGCCTCCGAGAGGCCACCGGTATGGGCGATGTCGGGCTGGGCGATATGCAATGCACGCGCCCGGAACAGCGGCTCGAACTCCGTACGGCCGATGAGCCGCTCGCCGGTCGCGATCGGCACCGGCGAACGCTGCGTGACCTCGGCCATCAGCAGCGGATCATAGGGCGGTACGGGCTCCTCGACGAACAGCGGCCGGCCGGGCGCCAGAGCGTTGATGTAATCGAGTGCAGCCGAGGCCGATGCAGGCCGGCCGTGAAAGTCGATCATGATGTCGATCTCGTCGCCGACGGCCTCACGCAGGCCGGCCATCAGTTTTGCAACGTGATCGACGCCTTTCACCGTCGTGGTGTAGTGGGTGTAGGGAATGAAGACGACCTTGAGCGCCTTGTAGCCCTTCTCGACAACCTCCAAGGCTCGCTCCTTCAACGGCTCCACCTGCATGGTCTCATAGACCGCCGTCATGTCGCCGAGGCCGAGATGGGTGTAGACGGGAACGACATCACGGGTCTTGCCGCCCAGGAGCCGCCACACGGGTACGCCGAGATCCTTGCCGAGAATATCCCATAGCGCGACCTCGATGCCCGAAATCGCCGTCGCGCCGATGGAACCCATTTTCCAGAAGCCATGCTTGTGCATCACCCGCACCGCCTGCTCGATATCGCGCGGGTCCCGGCCGACAAGCAGCGGTTCGAGATCGGCGACCGCGCCGGTGACGGCACGGGTCTTCCACTCGAGCGTCGCCTCGCCCCAGCCATAAAGGCCGGGCGTGTTGGTCTCGACCTTCACGAAGATCCAGTTGCGCATTTCCGCATTGACGACGACTGTCCTGATGGCGGTGATCTTCATCTTCATTCATCCTGCAAATCTTGGTTCAGGCAGTCCCCGGACGCCGGCATCGATGGCGAACAGGCCTCCGGCCTGGGGTTGCGCCTTCAGGTCTTCCGGCGTGGTGTCCCAGACGGCGCTGGTGACGTAGAGCGTCGCGAGATCGGGGCCGCCGAACATGCAACTCGTCGGCCTCGATACGGGGAGCACAATCTCCCGATCCAGCCGGCCGTCCGGCGCGAAGCGCGAGACCTTCCAGCCGTCCCACATCGCGATCCAGATGAACCCCTCATCGTCGATCGTGCCGCCGTCGGGGCCATAGCCGAGCCCGGCCGTGTCGGTGAACAGTGTGCGGTTGGCGATGGTGCCGGCCTCATGGTCGTAGTCGAAGGTGAAGACCTGTTTGTCGAGCGTGTCGGCAAACCAGAAACGATCATTGGCGCGCGACCAGATGAAACAGTTTGAGATGCCGATATCACCGAGCACCTTGGTGAGCGTCAGATCCGGGTCCAGCCTGTAGAGCCCGGCCGTGTGATTGGCCAGGCTGTCGTCCATCGTGCCGGCCCATAAGCGGCCCTTGCGATCGACCTTGCCCTCGTTGAAGCGGTTGCCAGGCAAATGCGCTTCCGGCCGCGCGATCCAGTCGATCCTCATCGTGGGCAGGTCCAGGAAGGCGAGACCTGAGGCGAAGGCAACGACGAGACCGCCCCTCTCCCGCAGCGCAAAGCTGGAAATACGCTCGGGCATCTCCCAGACGTCGACCTTCCCCGACACGGGCATGAGCCGATGGAGCCGCTTGCCCTCGATATCGACCCAGTATAGCGCCTGCTCTGTCACGTCCCACAGCGGCACCTCGCCCAGTACGTTGGCGCAATCGACGACGCATCTGACCTCAGGCTGCATGTTGACCTCCCCTGGACGGTGACCGGAGAAGCGAAAGGAGGCTGCGACCACTCTCGCGACTGTAGATGGCCACGGCGGCCAGGGTCAGTCCTCCGGTGAAGATATATTGCCAGTATGCCGAGACCTGCAGGTGGTTCATGGCGTTCTGGATGACCATGAGCAGGCATGCGGCGAAGAAGACGCCGACCACGGTGCCGCGACCGCCGAAGACGCTGGTGCCGCCGAGGACCACCGCCGTTACCGACAGCAGCGTGAAATTGGTGCCGGCCTGCGGATCGCCGCTGCCGATGCGCGAGGCGATGATGAGACCCGCGATCGAGGCCATCAGGCCGCAGAACAGATAGGCCATGAAGCGCACGTGTCCCGTGGGCACGCCGGCGACGAAGGCGGCATCGGGGCTGGAGCCAACCGAATAGAGCCGCATCCCCAGCCGCCCGCGCAGCAGCAGGACCTCGATCACGATCACGGCGAGGACGGCGACGATGAAGGCCACGGGGACATAACCGATCCGCAGCAGCACGGTGCCTGCAAAACCGGGGTCGACCAGCCCGCCAGGCGCCGGGCGGACGATGAGTGCCAGACCCGCGACCATCGAGAAAGTCGACAGCGTTGCGACCAGATCCGGCAGGCGGAGCCACTGGACCAGGATACCGTTGAGACATCCGACCGCGAGCCCCGCCAACAGCACGACCACAATGCCGGCAGGAATGCCCGTCACCGAATCCGCAGCGATGAGGAAAGAGGCAATGGCGGTCGCGAGACTGATATTCGGACCCGCCGAGAGATCGATGCCGCCGAGCACGATCACGGTGAACTGGCCGAGCGCGACGATGACGAGCGGCGAAATCTGGATGGCGAGCGAGGCAAAGTTGCGCGGCGTGAAGAAATAGGGCGTTGCGATGGCGGCATAGGCGCATGCGAGAATGACGATGGAGAGCAGCATGAGTGACGCACCATAGCGCGCGATCATGCCTGATTTCGGCCGGGGACGCCGCTGAGCTGGCGCCGGGCCGGTGTCGGTCGCAGTTGTCGATGCCTTCACCGCCGCGCCGATGATGCGCTGCTCGGTGGCCTCCGCCCCTGGAACCTCGTCGACGATACGCCCATCGGCGACGACCTGGATGCGATCCGAAATACCGATCAGTTCCATGACGTCGGACGAGACGACGATGACGGCGATGCCGCGATCGGCAAGTTGCCGGACGAGCGTATAGATTTCCAGCTTGGTGCCGACATCGACGCCCTGTGTCGGCTCGTCGAAGATGCAGACCTTCGGATCAGCCAGCAGCCAGCGAGCAAAAGTCACCTTCTGCTGGTTGCCGCCGGACAGAAGTTCGACAGGCTGCGCCACGCTGGGTGTCTTGACCTGCAGCGATGCGACCTGCCGCGCGACGGCCTCGCGCTCCCTGGCCGTGTCGAGAATGCCGAGTCGCGACCAGTCCTTCACATGGGGGAGCACGATATTGTCGGAAATCGAATGCGGCAGGAACATGCCCTCGCCGCGCCGGTCGGAGGGGAGATAGACGACGCCGGCGCGGATGGCGGCACCGGGCGTGTCTATCGCGGCCACCTTTCCACGGATCGTGATTTGTCCCGTGGCCCCCGGCACGAGGCCGAACAATGCGCGGACGATGTCCTGCTGCCCGCTGCCCGCGATGCCGCCAAGACCGAGGATTTCACCCGCCCGCACGGTGAGGTTCACGCCGTCGAACCGGCCCGGCGCCGAAAGCCGGGTGGCGGAGAGCACGACCTCACCCGGGTTATCGTTGCGTGGCGGATAGGCCAGGGCAAGGTCGCGGCCGACCATCATCCTGACGATCGAGTCTTCGTGAACCGTGTCAGCATCCACCGTGCCAATCATCTCGCCATCCTTGAGAACGGTGATGCGGTCGGAAATTGCGAAGACCTCGGGCAGGCGATGGGAAATGAAGACGATGGACGTGCCGGCGGCGCGCAGATCGCGCAGGATGGCAAAGAGCCTGTCCACTTCGCGCGGCGTCAGCGCCGATGTCGGCTCGTCGAGAATGAGGACGCGCGCATTGCTCGACAGCGCGCGCGCCAGTTCGATGATCTGCCGCTCGGCCAACGGCTTGTCACCGACCCGCTCCGACAGATCCAGCGTCTCCCCGAGCCGCGCCAGCAGGGTTGCAGCATCCGCCCGCATCTTGCGATAATCGAGAAGCACTCCCCCGGGCTCACGCCCGAGGAAGATGTTTTGCGGCGTGTCCAGATCGGGCACGAGGCGCGTGTCCTGGTAGACCATGGCGATGCCGCGATCGGCGGCATCGCGCGGGCCGGCAAGCGTGACAGGCTTGCCATCGACCGTGATCGAACCGGAATCCGGCTGGTAGGCACCGGCCAGGACGCGCATCAGGGTGGACTTGCCGGCGCCGTTTTCGCCGACAAGCGCCTGGATTTCTCCCGGCCGGCATTCCAGCGAAACCCCCTTGAGCGCCTTGACGCCCGGAAAGCTCTTCACGATGCCGTCCACCTTGAGCGGTATGGTCATTGCACGCACCTGCTGTCCCGTTCAGCTGAAGATCTTCTTCAGCTCTTCCGTCGAAAGATTGGTGTCGACGAAAACCGGGTCCGGCAGGTCCGGGCGCATATAATCCTTGTAGTTGTCCTTGGTGATCAGCTTGGGCGTGATGTAGAGGTCGCGCTGCAGTTCCTCTCCGCGCAGGAGTGCGAGCGTGTTGCGCAATGCGACGACGCCTTCCCAGGTCGGCTCGGAAATCAGTCCGATATCGAACTTGGGTTCCGAAGCCTTCTTGGCATCGTACATCTTCAGCAGGCCGTTATAGTCGTCGCCGGTGACCGGGACGAGCGGCCGGCCGGCGGCTGAAAGCGCTGCGGAGGCGCCCGACGTCACCTGGCCGCCATCGGCCCAGATACCGTCGATCTCCGGATGCGCCGCGATCAGGTCCGCCATGATGACCTTCGCCTTGTCTTCCGACCAGTCGGTGTCCCGGAAGGCCAGGACCTCGATCTCCGAACCGGCGAACGCTTCCTGCGCGCCCTTCCATCCGGCAGCAGTGTAGGAATTGCCGGCGATGCCGCCGAGCGCCACGATCTTGCCCTTGCCGCCAAGCGCGTTCTTGAGCCATGTGCCCGAGGACTTGCCCTTGAAGGCCGGATTGGTGCCGACATAGACGTCGTAACCGTCGCCCTCAATGGGCAGGTTGAACGGTGCAACGAGGATGCCTTCCTGACGGGCCGAATTGAGCGCCGGGACCACGGCAGAGCCCGAATTGGCGATGACGAGAATAGCATCGACCTGCTGGTTGATCAGCGACTCGATGTCGTTGACCTGCTTGGTGATGTCGTTCTGGCCATCGACGATGAGCAGTTCGGCGACATCCTTGTGGGCGGCAGCCTCGATTTCCAGCGCACGGATGCACATGGCGCGCCAGCTGTTGCCTGAAAAGCCGTTGGCGAAGCCGATGCGATAGGGACCGTCCTTCTTCTTGCCCGAGATCCTGGGACCGTCAAAGGTCTTGGTCGCGTCAGAGATCGTGTCGGCGAAGGCCGGCAGCCATCCGGAGCCGGCGGCAAGACCGATGCCGGCAGCGCCATATTTCAGCAGATTGCGTCGCGTGACGTTGAGATCGATATGCTTCATGCTTTCCTCCCTTGGGTAGATTTATGCGCGCCGTTTACGGGCGATCGTCCGGTAGAGCAGGACGCTCAGGGCGATGATGAGACCCTGCAGCACCATCTGCGTGCCGGTGCTGATGCGGATCATGTTGGTGAAGCTTGCGAGCTCGGTGATGAAAATCGCGCCGCCGACCGCCGCGGGAATGCTGCCCATGCCGCCGGTCAGCGCGACCCCGCCGACGACGGCCGCGGCCACCGCCGAGAACAGGAACTGATCGCCAATGCCCAGACTCGGCGTGCCGACATAGGCTGTCAGCAGCAGCGAACCGAGCATCGCCATCAACGCGCTCATGACATAGGCGGAGGCTTGCACGACCTTGACCGGCACGCCCATCAATCGCGCCGCCACCGGATTGGCGCCGGTCGCCATCAACCAGCGGCCATAGACCGTCGCCTTGGTCAGCCAGGTCAGCGCGAGCGCCACGACGAGCCAGAACAGGGTGGAGGCCGGTACGCCGAACACATTGCCCTGGCCGATCCAGTTGAAGGCGGGCGCGGCCGAGCCATGCGGCGCGCCGCCGGTATAGACCAGCGCCGCTCCGAACAGGATGGAATTGGCGCTGAGCGTCGCAATCAGCGGGGTGACGCGCAGGAAGACGATGAGAACCGCGTTGGCAAGACCGATGCCGACCGCAAGCAGTACACAGATGGCGAGCGCGGGCGCGATATTGTCATTGCTGCCCATCATCAGCGAGGTCGAGATGATGTTGATGAGCGTCACGGTGCCGGCCTGCGAGAGGTCGATGCCGCCGATCAGGAGCACGATGGTCTGGCCACAGGCGATAACGCCGACAAAGGCCGCGACCTGGAGCATGTTGAGCACATGCGAGACCTGGAACATGGCTGGCGAGATGATCGCCGAGACAAGGTAAAGTGCAATGACGGCGATCCAGACCGCCCCGGTACCCCTGACAAATGCGCCAAGGCGCGATGTCAGCCTGTCGGGCTGGCCAGCTGTGGATTGCTCCATCTTTCCTCCTCCCGCGTCTCAGCGGCTCCTCTGCGGACAAGAATAATATGTCCGACATAATTTGCAAGATGCTTTTTTGGCCACTTCGGCAACAGGCCATCGTTCCGGCGATTTTGCGCCAGATTTGAGCAATCGGGAGGTTAAGGTTGGTTCAGCGCTTGGCGTAGACTTCAGTCACCGCCCTGTCGAGCAACAGTTCCATCCGCAGCTTGGCGTTGGGGCCGTCGCGTCGCGCGATCGCATCGAATACGGCGCGGTGGACATCGTATCCGTCATCCAGGCCGCGCTCCTCATTGGCGCTGCTCTGGATCCTGAAGCTGGCTTCGAGAAGCGGACGCAGGATCGTGCTCATGCGGTCGATCAGCGTGTTGCCGCTCGCTTCGAAGATCGACATGTGGAATTCGATGTCGGCCTCGTAGAAGTGGTCGCTCTGGTCGACATTGATGTGCATTCGTTCGAGCGCCGCACCGATCCTAGCGATCTCCTTGTCGTCTCCCCGCTCGGCGGCGAATTGTGCTGCCGATGGCTCGATCAGCCGCCGCATCTCCACGATGTCCCGCAACAGGCTCGCAGGCAGCGTGCCCTTCTCGTGCCAGGCAAGGATGTCGGGGTCGAGAAAATTCCAGTTCGCCTTGGTGGTCACGAACGTGCCGGCGCGCTTTCGCGCATAAACCATGCCCTTGGCAGTCAGCACCCGGATTGCCTCGCGCACCGTCTGGCGGCTGGCGTCGAATTTTTCCTGAAGCTCGACTTCCCGGGGCAGAACCTCGCCCTCGGGATAGATATTGGCGACGATCGCCCTGCCGAGCTCGTTCAGGATATCGGCATGCAAGCCCTTAGTGCCGTATGAACGATGGTCCATCTATCCCGCCGAACTCCCCAATTCGAGCCTACATAGCCGCTAAGACAGCGCGGGTCGAGGTTCTTTCCCGCTCAGACCTTCCAAGCATTCGCCTTGATGGGATAGAACTGCGACGCCGCCTAGCCAGCGCCCATCACGTGCCGACGTCGCTTCCGCACAGCTAACGATCTGGCGTTTGGCGAAGCCGTCTCAAGTGGCGCGCACCCTCGCAGTCACCTTTCAACGAGACGACGCTATGCCTCTCGGTTGCCGTGTCGGGTGGCGGACTGACAATCGGCGACAACTCCCTGGCGATGCCCGCCATCCGCGCTGGCGACCTCGTCGTTCCCTATGAATACGGCCTTGTCAGCGCGCAACGATATGCACTGTAAAGACCACAGGGCCGCCTGCCCATACCAGCCTGCAAGCAGTTCGAAACCTGGCTGCGCGACGCAACCAGGACCTATGAAACAACCGTGCTCCAGGTGCTTGCCGAACGAGGCGTCGTCGTCGTGCCCCGGGGAGCACAAACGTGAGTGTCTGGGTTGACTGCGTTCAAAGCGATCCCGACTGAGTGGCTCCAATCGATCAACCGCGCGATTGTGACCGGGCCTCGAATGTGCCACCATCACGGCGGGAGGAGCGCTCGATGGTGTCGACGCTTTCACATATCCGCGAGATCGAGCGTGTCGCCCAGGGCGACGCGAGTTGTCGCGATGCGCCGGTCATCCAGTCCTGGCTCCGATGTCTCAACGATTATCGGCTCGATCCGACAGTGGCGCAGGAGGCCTATATCCTGCCGGACGCCAAGCTGCGCGAGCATCGCGAGCAGGCTGAGGAGCTGATCCGCATCGGCCGCTCGGGCGTGGAAACGCTGTTCAACCAGATCGCCGAGCAGAACTACGTGCTTCTGCTCTCGGATGCCCGCGGCGTGACCGTGGATTTCATGGGCGATCCGACATTCGACAACCAGTTGCGCCGGGCCGGGCTCTATCTCGGCTCGGAATGGTCGGAGAACCGCGCGGGGACCTGCGCCGTCGGCGCCTGCATCGTGTCGGGCGAGCCCGTCATCATCCATCAGGACGACCATTTCGACACCAGCCATATCGGGCTGACCTGCACCGCCGCGCCCGTCTTCGACACATTGGGCGATCTGACCGCCGTGCTGGATATTTCCCAGCTCCGCTCGCCCACCGCAAAGGCCAGCCAGCAGCTGGCATTGCATCTCGTTTCGGCCACCGCGCGCAGGATCGAGCTCGCCAACCTGATGACGCGCACTCGAAACGACTGGGTGCTGCGCCTGGCCCGCTCGCCGGAGTTTCTCGACGTCGATCCGGATGCGGCGATCGCGCTCGACGGCAGCGGACGGATCATCGGCATGACCCATGGCGGCTTCGGGGCCCTGACGCGCGCGATGAACTTGCGTGGCATCGCCACCCGCACCCTGCTCGGCCAGCCGATCTCGCAATTCTTCGACATCGACGTTGACGACCTGCCGCGCTTCATGCGCGGCCGGCCGAACGGCGAGCGGCTGCTGCGGGCGAAGAACGGGCTCGCGCTGTTTGCAAGCGCCATCGCGCCGGCGGTCAACATCCGCAACACCAGCGATGTGCTGCCGCGGCTGCCGCGCGCGCTGCAGGATCTCAGCGCCGGCGACCCCGCGATGGAAAGGCTGCAGGCTCGGGCGGCCAAGCTCGCCAGGCGCGATATTCCGATCCTGATCCAGGGCGAGACCGGCAGCGGCAAGGAATATCTGGCGCGCGCGATCCATGCGAGCTGCGGCGCGACCGGCAATTTCATCGCCGTCAACTGCGCCGCGATTCCCGAACATCTCATCGAATCCGAACTGTTCGGCTACACACCCGGCGCCTTTACCGGCGCCAACCAGAAGGGCAAGCGCGGCCTGATCGAGGAAGCCAATGGCGGAACGCTGTTCCTCGACGAGATCGGCGACATGCCGCTCGCGCTCCAGAGCCGGCTGCTCAGGGTGCTGTCCGAGAACGAAGTCCAACCCGTCGGCGCGCTCAAGGCCCGCACGGTGCGTCTGCGCGTCGTCTCCGCCTCGCATCGCGATCTCGCCGAACTGGTGCAGGAGGGCAAGTTCCGTCAGGACCTGCTCTACCGGCTCAATGCCGCGGTGCTTACCCTTCCATCGCTCCGCGACCGCCACGACCGGCTCTGGCTCATCGACCAGATGCTGCGCCGCGTCGGCATGGAGAATGGCGAGAGCTACCGAATCGACCGGCCGGCGCGCGAAGCCCTGCTGGCGCATGGCTGGCCCGGCAACCTGCGCGAACTCGCCAACGCGATCCGCGTCGCCGCCGCACTCTCGGAGAACGGCATCATCGGTATCGACAGCCTGCCCGAACATCTGTTGCCAGCCACCGCGGCAGCCGCATCCGAAGATGCCGACGCGCTGAGAAGCGCGCTCGATGCCTGCGGCAACAACATTTCCGCGCTCGCCCGCAAACTCGGCGTCAACCGCTCGACGATCCATCGCAGGCTGAAGCGACCAACCTGATGCAACAGGTGCAACAGCTGTTGCGGGCCAGTTGTTGCAGGACAGGCGCCCGCTCGATGGCTCAGCGGCGTAATGCGTTGAAATAGCAATTCAATTGATAACCATCGCATTCTGGCACGACACTTGCTGCCATGACCGGCGATTGGCCGATACGTCCGATCCCATGCCGCAGCGGTTGAGGAGCCGCCCGGCATACAACGGCAGCAGGAGGAGAAACATATGCTCGACAAGACCCCGACGACCCGCATGCAGGCCCTTCTCGACACGTTCGGCGCGGCGCTGACGTCAGGCAATATCGAAGACGCAGTCGGCATGTTTGCCGATGAATGCTACTGGCGCGACCTCGTGGCCTTCACTTGGAACATCAAGACCGTGGAAGGCCGCGACCAGGTGCGCGACATGCTCACGTCGCAGCTTGGCCTCACGAAGCCGTCGATCTGGAGCGTGGCGAAGGGCGAGGCGGCGACCGAAGCCGACGGGGTGCTGGAAAGCTGGATCACCTTCGAGACCGAACTGGGCCGCGGCTACGGCCTCGTGCGCTTCAAGAACGGCCAGATCTGGACCCTGCTGACGACGATGGTCGAGCTGAAGGGCCATGAGGAAAAGGCCGGCTTTACCCGTCCGCTCGGCGCCAAGCACGGCCAGAATGTCGGCACTAAAACCTGGAAGGAAGAACGAGAGGACGAGGCCCGCACACTGGGCTACGACAAGCAGCCCTATGTCGTCATCATCGGCGGCGGGCAGGGCGGTATCGCGCTCGGCGCCCGGCTGCGCCAGCTCGGCGTGCCGACGATCATCCTCGAGAAGAACGACCGGCCCGGCGATTCCTGGCGCAAGCGTTACAAGTCGCTCTGCCTGCACGATCCGGTCTGGTACGATCACCTGCCCTATATCGATTTTCCCAAGAACTGGCCGATCTTCTCGCCCAAGGACAAGATCGGCGACTGGCTGGAATTCTACACCAAGGTGATGGAGCTCAATTACTGGACCCGCTCCGCAGCCAAATCCGCCAAGTGGGACGAGGTCGCGAAGGAATGGACCGTCGTCGTCGATCGCGACGGCGAGGAGGTGATCCTTCGCCCCAAGCAGCTCGTTTTCGCCACCGGCATGTCGGCCAAGGCCAAAATCCCCAACTTCAAGGGGCGCGAGAGGTTCAAGGGCGACCAGCACCACTCCTCGCAGCATCCCGGCCCGGACGGCTACAAGGGCAAGAAGGTCGTCGTCATCGGCTCGAACAATTCGGCGCATGACATCTGCGCGGCGCTCTACGAGGCCGGCGTCGACGTCACCATGATCCAGCGCTCGACGACGCATATCGTCAAGTCGGACACGCTGATGGATATCGGGCTCGGCGCGCTCTATTCCGAGCAGGCGCTGGCCAATGGCGTCACCACGGCCAAGGCCGACCTGATCTTCGCCTCGCTGCCCTACCGGATCCTGCATACGTTCCAGATCCCGCTCTACGAGCAGATGAAGGAGCGCGACAAGGATTTCTATGCCGGGCTCGAAAAGGCCGGCTTCCAGCTCGACTGGGGTGCCGACGGCTCGGGGCTGTTCATGAAATATCTCCGCCGAGGCTCGGGCTACTATATCGATATCGGCGCATCGCAGCTGATCATCGACGGCAAGATCAAGCTCGTCGCGGGCCAAGTCGAGGAAATCACCGAGAACGCGGTGAAGCTCACCAACGGCAAGGAGATCCCGGCCGACGTGATCGTCTATGCGACCGGCTACGGCTCGATGAACGGCTGGGTTGCCGACATCGTCGACCAGGCGACGGCCGACAAGGTCGGCAAATGCTGGGGCCTCGGCTCGGACACGCCGAAGGACCCCGGCCCTTGGGAGGGCGAGCAGCGCAACATGTGGAAGCCGACCCAGCAGGAAGGCCTGTGGTTCCACGGCGGCAACCTGCACCAGTCGCGCCATTATTCGCAATTCCTGTCGCTGCAGCTCAAGGCGCGGATGGAGGGCATCCCCACCCCGGTCTACGGGCTGCAGACGGTGCATCACAAGGCTTGAGCAACGACGCCGACGGTCAGGGCGGGTTTCCGCCCTCACTGGCGTTTGCAAGGCCGACCACCTCATCAAGCCCGGGTACCGCGTCAAGACATCTTCGTTGACCTTGGGCAGCGCTGTTTCGTTAAGAAGAGATTTAGCAAGTCTTGATATTAGCATTGAAGAAGCTGTGCAAGCAGAGGGGCAGTTGTGAGACCACACATGTGCCGCCTCGGTGATGGAAACGATGAGAGCCGGCCAATGGATGCTATCGCCTTGCTCCCGAGAATGTCAGTCTGGCGGCAGCAGACATGAAGCCAGTCCTGGAAGCTTGGTTCCTGTCGCCGAAGATCTCGAAGCGTCATCTGCGCTGCAAACTGTTTGAGGCGTTGGCCGCGGGTGATATTTGGCCTGCTTTCCAGCCCATCGTGGATATGCAGCAGGAAAAAATCGTCGGCTTCGAGATACTGGCGCGATGGACGGACCCGGAATTTGGTGAAATCGGTCCCGCGACATTCATCCCGCTGCTGGAAAAAACATCATCTAATCGACGATCTGTCGAAGGCGCTGGTCCGTTCGGCGTGCTCTGCGGCGATCGATTGGCCGGGCAACCTCTACCTCGCCTTCAACATGGCGCCCGATCAGCTTCTTTCGGGCGACCTGCCCGACTGGATTGCCGCGCTGGCGGCCGAGATCCGCTACCCGCTTGATCGACTTCAGATCGAAATCACCGAAGGATCATTGGCCTGTGATTCCGAGCAGGCCCACGCAACGCTCAGGAGGTTGGACGCCCTAGGCATCAGCATCTCGATCGACGACTTTGGAACCGGCTACTCAAGCCTCGCCCGCCTGGAGGCGTTTCCTTTTCGCACCCTGAAGATCGATGCGCGTTTCGTGCGCGGCATCGAAGAAGATCAAGCCAAGCGACGCATTGCCGCCGCCGTCATCGGGCTTGGCCAAAGCCTGGGCATGACCATCGTGGCCGAGGGTGTGGAGACCAGGGCGGAGGAGACAATTCTTCGTCACCTTGGCTGTACGATGGGGCAAGGCTGGCTTTACGGGCGAGGCATACCGGCACGCGATGCCGAGGCGATGCGAAGCCGGTTCCGCAGCGGGAAAACGGCGACTCCATCCCTGGATGCCTCGCCATTCCAGCAATTGCACCAACTCCGAACCCTCTATGAACAGGCGCCCGTCGGGCTTTGCTTCCTCGACATGCAGTTCCGGTATGTGCGCACGAACGACGCCTTTGCGTCGATGCATGGAATGTCGGCGAAGGAACTGGAGGGCAGGACTGCCGATGACATCATGGACGGGCCACTGCTCGATCGCTTCAAGGCGCTTCTCGGTCAAACGCTCGACCGCGCATTGCCGCCTCAGGACTTCAAGATCGACGATCGTGACTTTCGGGTGTTTGCACAGAAGGTTGTCGATGTCGGAGGCGATGTCATCGGTATCTCGATCGTTTCCATCGACACAACCCAACAAAACCTGCTTCTGGAGCACGTGACCCTCAGCGAGCAGCACTATCGGCAGATGATCGAGTTGGGCCCGAACATCGCCTGGGCGGCAAATGCCCTTGGCGTGGTTGACTACATGAGTCCCTCCGTCGACGATCCGCCTGATGATACTCTCCAGCATCGCATCGAGCGCTGGTACGCAACGATGCACCCGGTGGATCGGCTGCGAGTAAGGGCGGAATGGCTGTACTGGATCCCGTCCGGCAGGCCATTTCGCACGAGTTTCCGCATTCTCTGGCGTGACGGCCTGTACAGATGGGTCGAAAGCCGAGCCCATCCGAAGTTCGGACCGGACGGGTCGGTCGATCGCTGGTGCGGCTTGATTTGCGATCTGCCGATCGATCTGACGTCGGCGGGCCCAAGGAATGCGGCAGGTCTGGAATTGATCGGGGCAGACACGATCAACGCACGAACCGATCAGGGCGCACAGTCCGCGCCAGACCCCATGCATCTGCTATTCGAGGGCATCTCCGCCAGCGAGGCGCCGATCGCGATCTTTGCACCCAACGATCGGCTGGTCATCGCATCATCGGCATTTCGGGAGATCTACGATCTCCAGCCTGGCGAACAAACGTTTCAGAGCATAATCAAGCATTGCCACGCCAAGAAGCGGGGCGTGCTGGTCGAGGCCAAGGATATCGACCAGTGGCTCGGCATGGCAACCGCCAAGAGGCGTTCGCAGACGCATCGGAAGTTCCAGATAGACTCGGTTGACGGCCGCTGGTTCTGGGCTCTGGAAACCACCTTCAACGAAGGGTGGATCATCTTGACAATGACGGATATGACCGCGCTCAAGAAAACGGAGGCCGACTTGCGGCTCGCCCGCGACGCGGCGCTTCATCTGGCCGAAACCGACGCGCTCACGGGCCTCCATAGTCGACGCGCCATCATGGGATACTTCGAAGACTGCCTGACGAGCGCGTCGCCAACCGCCACTGTCAGCATTGCCATAATCGATATCGACCATTTCAAGCATATCAACGACCATTACGGCCACGACGTCGGCGACGTGGTTCTGGCGGAGTTTGGCGCCAACTGTCGGCGCATGTTCCGTGACAGCGACTGGATCGGCCGGGTTGGCGGGGAAGAGTTCCTGCTTGTCATGCCCAATACGAGCGAAGCATCTGCAAGGAAGGCCCTTGAACGCTTCGCCGATTTCGTGAAGCGCATCGCTTACAAGGAACTCGGCGGCCGTCATGTGACATTTTCTGCAGGCTTGACCGAGCATACGCTGGGGGACACTGTCCAAGACACCTATAAGAAAGCCGACAAGGCGCTTTACGAAGCAAAGACTTCCGGTCGCGACCGAATATCGACTCCCGATAGACGACGTGGAAGCGCGGCGCGATCGTCAGCGTCGCAATGACACTCACGGCCGATCTGCAGATCAACAGGAATGTCAGCGGATTGCGAAGACAGTGGCGGACGTTGTGAGACAGAAAACTGGAGCGGGTAGCGGGAATCGAACCCGCGCGTTCAGCTTGGGAAGCTGACAGGCTGCCATTACATCATACCCGCACGCTTGAATGGTTAGCCCATCTCCCACGCCACGGTCAACGTCGTCTGGCCGGAAACCGTCAGTCTCGGCAGGCCCGGCCCGATGAACTGACTGGATCGCGGGATCCGCCACCATGGCTGCCGCCACACCCGCCGTGCCGACGGTCGGGAACGCTCTTTGCGGGACCACGCGACCGCCCAAGCAGCCTTTCGTTGGCAAGCCAACGACTTCATCCGCTTGATCTCTCGTTCTGCTGCAGGTTCTTGTCGGAATACCGTGGGGCACCTTTGCGGAACCTGCTTAGAGGTTTTCCAGAGCCTCGGCATCGGTGATTTGGACCATGCGGCCGCGGATCGATACACCCGTCTTTTTCAGCATCGCGAAAGCCCGCGACAAGGCTTCCGGAGCCAGTCCGAGTTGCCCGGCCAGCAGGCTCTTCTGGAACGGCAGCTTGAACGGATTGCCCGTTCGTCCCTGGTCGCGCCAGAGTTCCAGCAGATATTTGGCGACGCGCTGGGGCGCCGTGTGCAGCCGGTCATTGGCCACGCTGAGCCGAGCGTCGACGCTGTGCCGCGCCATCAGCCGGCTAATGGCCACCATCAGTGCCGGTTCGTCCTTCAGCATCGCGCCGACGGCGACGATATCGAAGGCCGCAAGCGCGGTCGCTTCCGCCGCCTGAACCTGGAACGGGTAGCATCCATCGAGAAACAGTACGCATTCGCCAAAGACGTCGCCCGGCCCATAAATCGCGACATCCGCTTCGCGACCACGGCTGTCGATCTTGTAGAGTCGCACATGTCCATTGAGGACCGCATAGAAGTGCGGCGGAGAGCTCTCGAAGGGGATGACAACCTCGCGCGGTCGATAGGTCTGGATCGACGCCGCCTCGAGAACCTTCCGCTGCAACCGCGGCTCCAGGTTTGCGAGCAAGGTCGATTTCGTCGCGACGTCGCGGTCGCGCGCGCTCAATTTCATGGTCCTGTTCACGGTCAACTCCAAGGGAAGCTCGAACGCTTACAGATTAGCGGCTTCTTGCACAGCCAAATTGATCTGGATCAACTAATAGACAAATATTCGCGCGCCGGGAAAAAACCCGGCAGCGACACCGGCCCCCGCAGATGGGTGTCCATCAAGCGGGGCCGGCTCGCAATCGCCACTGCTTCTGTCGTCACTCGGCGGCGAGCGGCTTGCTCGTCAGGTCGTTGGCGACCGCGCCGCGCCGGTTCTTGGCGGGCGCTAGTACGGGCTGGTCGGAGGCACGGTCGCTTTCGATGCGCTGCAGCCGCTCCTCGAGCGAGGAAATCGTCCGGCTGTTGTCGTTCAGAAGCCGGGTCAGTTCCTCGTTCTCCAGCGCCGGCTGCTCTTCTTCCTTCTTGCCGAAGAACCGGCCGAACACCCAGCCAAGCAGTCGAGACAGATCGTCCATGATCAGGAAGAAAGCGGGCACGACGACCAGCGACAGCACGGTCGAGACGATGATGCCGCCCATGACCGCGATTGCCATCGGTGCGCGGAAGGCACCGCCTTCGCCGACGCCGAGCGCCGACGGCAGCATGCCGGCCGACATGGCGATCGACGTCATGATGATCGGGCGGGCGCGCTTGCGGCCCGCTTCCACCATGGCTTCGCTGCGCTTCATGCCGCGATGCATCATCTCGATGGCGAAGTCGACGAGCAGGATCGCGTTCTTGGCCACGATGCCCATCAGCATCAGGATGCCGATCATGACGGGCATGGACAGGGCGTTGTTGGTGATGATCAGCGCGATCGCCACGCCCCCCGTCGCCAGGAACAGCGAGAAGACGATGGTGATCGGCTGCAGCACGTCCTTGAACAGCAGGATCAGCACCGCGAAGACCAACATCAGGCCGAGGATCATCGCGTTGACGAAGCCCTGGACCATTTCGCCCTGGATCTTGGTGTCACCGCTTTCGAGCTGCTGCACGGACGGAGGCAGGTTCGCCCGTTCGACCGCCTTGTTGAAGGCCGCCATCGCCGGATCGAGGGCAACGCCCTGTGGAAGGCCGGCGCCCAGTGTCACGACGCGATTGCGGTCGTAGCGCTTGATCTGGCTCGGACCCTCCGCGTAGTAGATATCCGCCACAGAGGAGAGCGGCACGCTGGCGCCGGCATTGGTCGGAACCTTGAGTGCCTTGATTTCCGAGAGATTGCGACGCACCGACAGATCAAGCTGGACGCGGACCGGGATCATCCGGTCGTCCAGGTAGACCTTGGAGAGCGCCTGGTCGGTATCGCCGATCGTGGCGACACGCACCAGTTCCGCCACCTGGGCCGTGGTGATACCGAGACGGGCCATCCGCACCAGATCGGGTTTGATCTGGATTTCGGAGCGCGGCAGCGCGCCTTCGGCACCGACATTCAGCAGTTCCGGTGCCTTGCGCAGTTCGGCTTCGAGCAGCGCGGTCGCCTTGTCGAGATCCTCGGCATTCGACGATGTCAGGTTATAGGCGATGTCGCGTTCACCGCGGTCGTTGAGCTTGAGGATGCGTGCATCCGGAATGCCGGCAACGCGCTTGAAGATCTCGGTCTCGATGTCCCATTGCGGCACCGTGCGGCCATGCACTTCCATCTTGGGCAGGTAGGCGCCAATGACCGGCAGTCCGCCGATGACGTCATTCACGACCTTCTTGAGCAGCGAATGCTCGATCTTGTCGAGGTTGACGTAGATCGCGGCACGACGCAGCTCGAGATCCCCCTTGGGGGATGAACCGCCCAGCACGTAGATGCTCTCGACACCCGTGATGTCCTTGATGCGCTCCGCCACCTCGCTCGTTACCGCGTCAGTATCCTCGAGCTGCGCGCTGGGCGGCAGTTCGACGGACAGGATGACACGGCCCGAATCTTCCGGCGGCATGAAGCTGCCGGGAACCTGCGCGAGAAGCACGAGCGAGCCGAACAGCATCACCAGCGCCACCACCAGCGTGCCATAGCGGCCATACCAGCGCCGCGTCACCGCGCCGACCAGCGCCGTATAGCCGCGCATGAGCCAGCCCTCCTTGCCGTGACCATCATGGTCGAGATCGGCGTCGGAGGCTCGCATCATGTAGGCCGCCATCAGCGGCGTTATCATGCGCGCCACCGCCAGCGAGAAGAACACCGATATTGCCACCGTCAGGCCGAACTGGATGAAGTACTGGCCGGGAATACCGCCCATGAACGACACCGGCGCAAAGACCGCGATGATCGTGAAACTGGTCGCGATCACAGCGAGGCCGATCTCATCCGCTGCTTCTATCGCCGCCCGATAGGGAGATTTGCCCATCTTGATATGCCGGGCGATATTTTCGATCTCCACGATCGCATCGTCGACCAGAATACCTGTCGCCAGCGTCAGCGCGAGGAACGAAACCAGGTTCAGCGAGAACCCGATCATGTCCATGATCCAGAAGGTCGGCACGGCCGAAAGCGGCAGCGCCACTGCCGCGATCAGCGTGGCGCGCCAGTTCCGGAGGAACAGGAACACGACGATGACGGCAAGAACCGCGCCTTCGATCAGCGTATGGATGGCGGACTCATAGTTGCCATAGGTGAAGTAGACCGCGTCGTCGACGAGTTCGATCTTCACTTCCGGGTTCTTGGCCTTGATGTCCTTGAGCCCCGCCTCGATGGTTTCCGCAACGGTGACTTCGGAGGCGCCCTTCGACCGGAACACCGAGAAGGACACGACAGGATTGCCGTTGAAGCGCGAGAAGGAGGTCGGCTCCTTGTAGGTGTCGCGGATGGTGCCGAGGTCGCTCAGTTTCACGAAGCGATTGGCCGACACGTAGATCGTGGTGTCCGCCAGCGCCTTGACATTGCGCTGGTCGCCCAGGGTGCGGATGGCCTGTTCGCCGCCCGCGAGCTGGCTGCGGCCCGATCCCATGTCGGTATTGGTGCTGCGAAGCTGGCGGTTTACGTCGGCCGCGGTGATGCCATAGGAATTGAGCTTGGACGGATCGAGCTCGATATGGACCTCGCGATCGGCGCCGCCGTAGCGGTCGATTCGGCCCACGCCCGTCTTGCCCTGCAAGGCGCGCTTGACCGTATCGTCGACGAACCAGGACAGTTCCTCGAGCGTCATGTTGGGAGACGAGACCGCAAAGGTGCGGATCGGGCTGCTTTCGACGTCAATCTTGCTGACTTCGGGTGTCTCGGCGGTCGCGGGGAGGTCTGACTGGACGCGGTCGACCGCGTCCTTGACGTCCTGCAACGCCTTGTCCGAGGGAACCTCGATCTTGAACATGATCGCCGTCGTGGAGACGCCGTCATTGACCGTGGACTGGATGAAATCGACGCCGGCAATGCCGGCAACCGCGTCTTCGATCTCGCGTGTGACCTGCGTTTCGAGCTCCGCCGGCGCGGCGCCGTTCTGCGACACGCTGACCGAGATGATCGGCACGTCGATATTGGGGAAGCGCGTGATCGGCAACTCGTAGAACGACTTGATGCCGAGCACCATCAGCAGGAAGAAGGCGAGAAGCGGCGCGACCGGGTTTCGGATGGACCAGGCTGAAAAGTTCATCTCCAGTCCCCCTTACTTCGACGCGGTTTTCTGGAAGACCGGCGCGACCCTGTCGCCGTTGCGCACATACGCGCCAGCCTTCTCGACGACGATATCCTTCGCGTTCAGGCCTTCCGAGATCTCGATGAAATCCCCGTCCTGCACGCCCGTGGTGACTTTGGTCATCGTGACGATGCCATCCACCACACGCCGCACCACCATGGTGCCGTCCTCGGCTGTCACCGCCGTCAGCGGCAGTGACAGGACCTTGCGTTCCGACACCACGATCTCGGCCGACGCATACATGCCGATGCGGGCGATGTCGGGGGCGTCGATCGATATCTTCACCGTCCCGAGACGGGTGGTCGCGTTGATCACCGGCTCGATCGTTCGCACTTTGCCGTCAACCCGCGTACTGGTGCCGGCCACGGTCATGTGCACGACCTGGCCGGGCTTCAGCTTCAGCAGGTCACCCTCGGACACGTCGGCGTTGAGCTCGATCGCGTTATCGCGAATGAGGGTGAACAGCGGCGCACCGGCACCTGCGGCGATCGCGCCGATCTTGGCGCTGCGCTGCGAGATCACGCCGGCAACAGTCGTCTTGACGTCCGTGCGCGCCAGCTTGAGATCGATGTCGTCGATCTGGGCGTCGATCACCTTGAGATCGGCATCGCTGGCGACGATCGCCTGCTTGGCCGAATTGACCCGCGCCGTCGAGGCGGTTGCCGTGGCGCGAAGCTGCTCGGCCTGGCCCACGGCGACGGCCTTGCTCTTGACAAGTCCCTCGGCACGCTCGGCCTGTCGGATCGCCTCTGCCGCATTGGCTTCGGCTTCGATGACCTGCGCCTGGAGTTGAGCGCTGACCGCCTCCACCTTGGCGCGGTTTGCGAGAAGCTGGCTCTTTTGCAGCACCAGCGTGTCCGTCGCCAGCGTCGCCAGGACATCGCCGACCTTCACCGTATCGCCGACATCGGCCTTGAGATCCTCGATCCTCAGGCCCTCGACCTGCGGTTGAACATAGACCTCCTCGACCGCCTGCACCGTTCCGGTCACGATGATCCGGTCGACGAGCGTGCGCTCGCCAACTTCGGTGACGCGAATTGCCGGAAGGTTGGCGTCGGCGGGCGCGGGGTTGTTGGCAGCGGCGGGCTCTTCAGCGGAGAGCACAATGGCTGGTTGCGCCGCAAAAATCGACGCAGCGAAAATATACGCAAATTTGCTTGTAGACATCTATCATCGTCCCTGGCCGGTGGTCGAAGTTTGAATAGTAAACCGGTTCCGGCAATCTGCCGGAAGCATACCCTTTTTGCTGCAGTGCAACAAGTCCGGTCAGGGACTTCGCGCCAATCACACTGCAACGCGGTTTTTATCCAGTCCGCCGCCCCACCTCGCTTGACCGGCGGGGCAAGCGTGAGAAAGCGACCTGCCCGTTATGTGGACATTGATCCAACATCGCACAAGAGGACTGCTCGCCCTAATAATTCGAGAAAGTAAAAAAATGAAGGCAACAATGGACCAACTCTTGAACTGTTACGCAAAAGCGACAGTTTTGATCGGAACTGATCAATATCAGCTCCGAATAATTAGTCGATTGTCCAATTGTCAGGCGACCTTAGCGTCCTGCTTTGTCGAACGCAAGAGCATCCCGAAGAGATCCCGCGGCTCGTCAGGATCGGCCAGCAGGTCGAGTTCCTCGAACAATCCGGTACCGGCGAGCCGGTCGCGCAGGTAGCGCAGCGCCGAGAAATCCTCGATTGCGAAACCGACGGAATCGAACAGCGTGATCTGGCGCGCATCGCGGCGACCTTCGGCCTGTCCGGAGACAACTTTCCACAACTCGTTGATCGGATGGTCGCGGTCCAGTTGCTGGATCTCTCCCTCGATCCAGGTCTGCGGTGGGTACTCGACGAAGATCTCGGAGCGCAGCACCACGTCCTTGTGCAACTCGGTCTTGCCCGGGCAATCACCACCCACTGCGTTGATGTGAACGCCGGCGCCTACCATGTTGTCCGTCAGGATCGTCGCGTTCTTCTTGTCGGCGGTCACAGTCGTGATGATGTGGGCGCCACTGACCGCTTCTTCCGGCGTCGCGCATTCGGTGATCTCGAAGCCGTATCCGGCGAGATTTCTGGCGCATTTCGTTGTGGCATTGGGATCGAGATCGTAGAGGCGCAGTTTGTCGATGCCGAGCACGGCCTTGAAGGCCAGCGCCTGGAACTCGGATTGCGCGCCATTGCCGATGATGGCCATGGTATCAGCACCCTTGGGCGCGAGATACTTGGCCGCCATGGCCGATGTCGCGGCGGTCCGCAGCGCCGTCAATATCGTCATCTCGGTGATCAGGGTCGGGTAGCCGCTTGCCGTGTCGGCCAGCACGCCGAAGGCGGTCACGGTCTGGCGGCCGGTGCGAGTGTTGTAGGGATGGCCGTTGACATATTTGAAGCCGTAGAGCGTGCCGTCGCTGGTCGGCATCAGTTCGATGACGCCGGCCTCGGAATGCGCCCCGATACGGGGAGTCTTGTCGAAAAGCTCCCAGCGCCGGAAGTCCTCTTCGATATAGGCGACGAGTTCGGTCAGGAACCGCTCGATGCCCGTCCGCATCACGAGCTTCATCATGTTGTCGACGCTGACGAAGGGAACGATGTTGAGATTGGGGATCATGCGTAGCTCCTGGTGGGTCTGTCCATCACCTGCTTGCCCATCAGGCTTGCGGTGAGATCGGTCATGAGGAAGGCGGTCTTGCCGCGTTCGTCGAGGAAGGGGTTCAGTTCGACGAGATCGAGGCTCGCAACCAGCCCGCTGTCATGCAGGATCTCCATCACCAGATGAGCCTCGCGGAACGTCGCTCCACCCGGCACGGTGGTTCCCACGGCCGGCGCGATGGAAGGCTCGAGAAAATCGACATCGAAGCTGACATGCAGCATGCCGCCGGCAGCCTCGACCACACCAAGAAAGCGACGGAGCGGCGCCACGATACCCTCCTCGTCGATCATGCGCATGTCGGCGACCTGGACACCGGCATCGCGGATCGCCCGGCGCTCGGCCGGATCGACGGAGCGGATCCCCATCATGCAGATATTCTCGGGCCTGACCGGCGCGTCGAGCGCGGGGAAATAGCCTTCGAACCCGGGCTGGCCGGTGAAGTAAGCCACCGGCGTGCCATGGAGATTGCCCGACGTCGTCGTGACGAGCGAATGGAAATCGGTATGCGCATCGAGCCACAGCACGAAGAACGGCTTGCCGAGTGCGTTCGCGCGCCTGGACATGCCCGACACCGTGCCAGCGGACAGACTGTGGTCGCCGCCCATGAAGACCGGAACCGCATCCGCGCTCTCGCGGAACGCCGCATCCGCTAGGGCCTCGGTCCAGGCCACCGTCTCGCTCAGCCGCTTCAGCGCGGAATTCGGGTGATCGAAGCTCCTGAGCGGCGCGGGCGTCACGTTGCCAACGTCGACGACATCATGCCCGAGTTCGCGCAGGGCGCCCGCAAGCCCGGCCGCCCGAAAGGCGGCGGGCCCCATGTCGCATCCAAGGCGACCTGCGCCCTCTTGCACCGGCGCTCCGACAAGCTTGATCTTCATGCGTTTCTCCTTGCGATGATTGCACCATGATTGACTGGCAGTGTGAACAATATGATTTGGCAAAAAGTACCAACCTGCCTATCATAATGATCAAATCAAACGGCATATCGGTAAATGGACGCGCTGGACCAGAAACTCATCACCCTGCTCCGGCACAATGCGCGCCGCAGCGTCTCCGACCTCGCCATCGAACTCGGCGTGGCACGCGCCACCATCCGCACCCGCATGGAACGGCTGGAAAGGTCGGGCGAGATCATCGGCTATACGGTGATGCTGAAGTCGGATGCCGCCGCCCTGCCGGTGAGGGGCATCATGATGGTCGAGGTCGAAGGGCACTCCGCCGATCGCGTGCTGCGCGCCCTGAACGGATTTTCCGAAATCTCGGCGATCCACACCACCAATGGACGCTGGGACCTCATCGCCGAACTCGGCGCTGGCACCCTGCCGGATTTCGATGCCGTGCTCAGGCGAATCCGGCTGATACCGGGCATCACCAGCAGCGAGACGACGCTGCTGCTGACGACACCGCGCAGCAGCAAGGCCCGGCTCTAGCCGGGTTCAGTCGCAGACAGAGGCGGTCGGAAGATTCAGCGCGCGATCTGGACCGGCACGCCGTCGAAGACCTTGGACGGCAGCCATACCGTTGCGATAGGCTCCTCTTCGATCTCGAAGGAGACATATTCCTTGAAGAACAAACTACGAAACTGCGCATTGCATATCGCCGAATAGGGGATGAACAGCGGCGGATGACCGACGCTGAACACCTTGCGCGTCGCAATGTAGAGCCCCTGCTCCGCCACGATCACGGTCAGCACGAGCCGGTAGCTGACGACACCGACCATACCGGTCAGGTAATGAATTTCCTTGCCCCCGGCCGGCTTCCCGTTGGCCGCATAGCGCCGGGCCACCCTGTGCCAGCCACCGACACGTGAAAGCACAAAGGTGATGCTCACCCACAGGGCTGTGAAGACGACGGGAAACGCCACCACAATGAAGACAATGAGCAGAGCCCTGTTTGTTCCATCGTTCATCCGTTCCCCCGCGATGAGCCGGCGGGAAAGTCCGCCGTCAGAAGGTTACTTGAGGACGTCGACGCCAGGAAGCGGCTTGCCCTCCATCCATTCAAGGAACGCGCCGCCCGCGGTCGAGACATAGGTGAAGTCGTCAGCCACGCCGGCATGATTGAGCGCGGCAACCGTATCGCCACCGCCGGCCACCGAAATCAGCCGGCCATCCCGGGTCTCCTCTGCGGCATGCCGGGCCGCCGCAACGGTCGCACGGTCGAAGGGTTCGATCTCGAAGGCGCCGAGCGGGCCATTCCACACCAGCGTGGCCGCCTTGCCGATCCAGCCGTTGACCGCCTCGATCGATGAGGGACCCACATCCAGCATCATCGCGTCGGCGGGGATCGCATCGACGGGCACCGTCTGGGAGGCGGCGTTCGCCTTGAATTCACGCGCGACGACACCGTCGGTCGGCAGCACGATGGCGCAGCCGGCCGACTCTGCCTCGGCCATGATTGCGCGCGCAGTGTCCGCGAGATCATGCTCGCAGAGCGACTTGCCGACATTGATGCCCTGGGCGGCGAGGAAGGTGTTGGCCATGCCGCCACCGATGACCAGCGCGTCCACCCGCTTCACGAGATTCTGCAGAAGGTCGATCTTGGTCGACACTTTGGCACCGCCGACAATGGCGACCACCGGTCGAGTCGGATTGCCGAGGCCCTTTTCCAGTGCTTCCAGTTCGGCCTGCATCGTGCGGCCGGCATAGGCTGGAAGGTGATGGGCCAGACCCTCGGTCGAGGCATGGGCACGATGGGCGGCGGAAAACGCGTCATTGATGTACAGGTCGCCATTGGCGGCGAGCGCCTTGACGAAATCCGGGTCGTTCTTCTCTTCACCCTTGTGGAACCGGGTGTTTTCCAGGAGCAGGATGCAGCCGTCATCCAGTCCGGCGATCGCGCTCGCCGCGGCCTCACCAATGCAGTCATCAGCGAAATAGACACGCCTGTCGAGCACCGCCTCCACCGAGGGCGCCACGATCTTCAGAGAAAACTCCGGATCAGGCCCGCCCTTGGGGCGGCCGAAATGCGCAAGCAGAATGACCTTCGCGCCCTTGTCGGAGAGTTCGCGGATGGTTGGCGCCACGCGCTCGATCCGCGTCGTATCGGTCACCTTGCCATCACTCACGGGCACGTTGAGGTCGACGCGAACCAGCGCGCGCTTGCCTGTGATGTCACCGAGGTCGTCGAGGGTCTTGAAGGACGGCATGTCAATATTCCGGACTTGTGTTGAACCGGCGCGAACATACACCGGCAGGGAGGAGACGCAAGCCGCGATTCCCGATCAGGCCTGCCTCCGGAACCGGTCGCGCATCCGCTCGGCGATCTCGCGGATATTGAGGAAGATCGGCAGTGTCCGGCGGGGTTCGACCGCTTCCATCGAAATGCCGACCGACGCGATATGGTTGGTTTCGTCGATATCGCGGACGATCAGGATGATCGGCCCCAGTCTTACCCGGTCGGCATAGTCGGCGCGGCCGCCCAGCCTGGAGAGCATCAGTTCGCCGACATTCATCGCCTTCTCGCTTTCGGCCAGAAGGCCCGGGCCGTAGGCCGCGTCGAGTTCCTTCGCCGGCCGGTGCGGCGAGACGGCAAAAGTGCCGAAGAACTCCTCGTCATCCGGATCGAGTTCGGCGCGCGAGGCGAACAGCCTGTCGAGCAGCGGGATGAAATTCGGTGTGACGAAGAGATAGGCGATGTCGTTCTCTTTCAGCCGGCCGGCATACTGATACCGCATCGAACGCCCCTCGCGTATCACCAACGACGGCATGGCCCAGCGCGGCAGGCGTTCGCCGCTCTGCACGGGGCTGTCCTTGACCACGCGATAGGCGACCAGTTCATGGTTGGACGAGCGAGGCAGGTCCACCTCGAGCCTGTCGACCTCGCCGGTCAGCTTGGGGATGATCAGGCCGAGCCGCCGCGCGACCGGCTTCAGCGTCCAGCCCTGCAGCAGCAGGGACACCAGCACGATGATGAAGGTGAAGTTGAAGAAGTCCTGGCCATTTTCCAGGCCGGACAGGATCGGCAGGATCGACAGCAGGATCGACACCGCACCGCGCAGGCCGACCCAGGCGAGGAAGGTGATTTCCCGCTGGTTAAAGTCGAAGGGAAGCAGGCAGAGCCACACGGCCAGCGGGCGCGCGATGAAGATGAGGAACAATCCGAGCGCGACCGCGGGAAGCGCGATCGTGTGGAAGCTCGAGGGCGTCGCGAGCAGGCCGAGCATCACGAACATGATGATCTGGGCAAGCCATGTCATGCCGTCCTGGAAACGCCTGATCGCGAGCTTCGACGGCAGCTTCTGGTTTCCGGCATAGAGGCCAGCCACGTAGACCGCGAGAAAGCCACTCCCATGCAGCGCGCCGGTGATCGAGAATACCAGCAGCGCCAGCGCGAGAACCAGGATAGGCGTCAGACCGCGATCAGCGTCGAAACGACTGACAGCGGCGGCAATCAGCCACCCACCGGCAAGCCCGGCCACGAAGCCGATGCCCATTTCCTCGACGAAAGACAGCAGCAGCGCGCCATTGAAGCCCGACAACCCCTGCCCCGACGTGATCAGTTCGACGAGCGTGATCGTCAGGAAGATCGCCATCGGGTCGTTGGTGCCGGATTCAACTTCCAGCGTCGACGTGATCTGGTCGCGGATGTTGATGCCGCTGATCCGGAGCAGGAAGAACACCGCCGCCGCATCCGTCGAGGCCACGATCGAGCCCAGCAGCAGGCCCTCGATGAACGAGAAGTCGAGCAGGACGATCACGGCGCCGGCAAAAAGCACCGTCGTGATGACGACACCCACCGAGGCAAGCAGGATGGCGGGCACCGCGGCCTGCTTGAACGCCTTGAGCGGTGTGCCGAAGCCCGAATCGAACAGGATGATCGCCAGCGCCACATAGCCCAGCATGAAAGAGAGGCCGTTATTGCTGAAATCGATGCCAAGACCATCGACGCCAGCGATCAGGCCGACGCAGAGAAAAAGTAAAAGTATCGGGGAGCCGAAACGGAAAGCAATGAGGGAAGAAAAGGCGGCCAGAAGAACCAGCGAGGCACAGACCAAGACAACGATATAGAATGCCTCCAATACTTATCCCCTCTTGTGCTCCAAAGACTGGCGGCCCTCCCGCGCAAACCACCAGTAAAACATGTAAATATACTGCCATGATCTCGGGAAATCATTGTCCGGTCATGGAGAAGGATGAGCCGGCGAATCCCGGCTCACGATAGTGCTTCGAATATATGGACGAGATTGCGGCGATGACAATGGAAAATGAAAAAGGCGGGCAAATCGCCCGCCTTGGATGATCCTGCCGACATGCCGCCGATCAGATGAGCTTGGCCATAGCCACGGCGGTGTCCGACATACGGTTGGAGAAGCCCCACTCGTTGTCGTACCAGGAGAGCACCGACACCATCGTGCCGTCCATGACCTTGGTCTGGTCAAGTGCGACGGTCGAAGAATGCGGATCGTGGTTGAAGTCGATCGAGACATTCGGGTGATGGGTAACCGCCAGGACGTTCTTCAGTCGACCCTCGGACGCGGCGATCAGCGCATCGTTGATTTCCTGTGCGGTAACGGACTTCGAAGCGATGAACTTGAAGTCGACGAGCGACACGTTCGGTGTCGGAACGCGCACGGAGATACCGTCGAGCTTGCCCTTCAGCGCCGGGATGACGAGGCCGATGGCCTTGGCCGCACCTGTCGAGGTCGGGATCTGGCTGAGCGCAGCCGCACGGCCACGGTAGAGATCCTTGTGCATCGTATCCAGCGTCGGCTGGTCGCCGGTATAGGAATGGATCGTCGTCATCATGCCGCGCTCGATGCCGAAGGCCGAATGCAGCACATCGACCACCGGCGCCAGGCAGTTGGTCGTGCAGGACGCATTGGAGACGACGAGGTCGTCCTTGGTCAGCGTGTCGTGGTTGACACCGTAGACGATCGTCTTGTCGGCTCCATCGGACGGAGCGGAAACGAGAACGCGCTTGGCACCTGCGGACAGGTGGATTGCAGCCTTGTCCTTCGCCGTGAATATGCCGGTGCATTCCATGACGATATCGACGCCGAGATCGCCCCAGGGCAGCTTGGCAGGATCGCGTTCGGCGAGCACCTTGAAGCTTTCGGAACCGACGGAGATCACGTCGCCGTTGACCTTGACGTCATGCGGGAAACGACCGTGCACCGAGTCATACCGCATCAGATGCGCATTGGTTTCGACCGGGCCGAGATCGTTGACCGCCACCACGTCGATATCCTTGCGACCGGATTCATAGATCGCGCGGAGCACGTTGCGGCCGATGCGGCCAAACCCGTTGATGCCTACCTTGACTGCCATCGTATCCTCCTGGTCAACCTTTTTGAGGCGCTTGTTTAGCGCCCCTACCAACGCATTTCAATCGATTTATGCGAGCATCTTGGTCGCGAGTTCCGCCACCGCTTCCGGCGTGATGCCGAAATGCTCGTAGAGTTGCTTGTAGGGCGCTGAGGCGCCGAAGCCGTGCATGCCCACAAAGCCGCCGTCATTGCCGATGAACCGATCCCAGCCCTGGCGAACCCCGGCTTCGACCGCGATATTGACCTTGGCACTGCCGAGCACCGATGCCTTGTACGCATCGGACTGCTGTTCGAACAGCGCAACCGCCGGCACCGACACCACACGGACGGAGACGCCCTTGGCCGCCAGCATTTCACTGGCCTTGAGTGCGATTTCCACTTCCGAACCGGCCGCGAAGATCGAGACGGAGGCATCGTCGGCACCGGTGAGGACATAGGCGCCCTTGGCCGAGAGGTTGTCCTCGGTGAATTCGGTGCGCGCCGCAATCAGGTTCTGGCGGGTCAGCGCCAGGCCGGACGGATGTGTCTTGGCTTCGAGCGCGAGTTGCCAGCACTCCGCCGTTTCGGTCGCATCCGCCGGACGGAACATGACGAGGCCGGGGATGGCGCGAAGTGCAGCCATCTGCTCGACGGGCTGATGGGTCGGACCGTCTTCGCCGAGGCCGATCGAGTCATGCGTCAGCACATGGATGACGCGGATGCCCATCAGCGATGCGAGCCGGATCGGCGGTCGGCAGTAATCCGAGAAGATCAGGAAGCCGCCGCCATAGGGAATGAGACCGCCATGCAGCGCGATGCCGTTCATCGCCGAAGCCATGCCGTGCTCGCGAATGCCGTAATGCATGTAGCGTCCGGAGAAGTCGGTCGGGGTGATCGACTTCATCTGGCTGGTCTTGGTGTTGTTGGACGGCGTCAGGTCCGCCGAACCGCCGAGTGTCTCCGGCAGCACGCCGTTGATGACCTCGAGCACGTCCTCGGATGCCTTTCGGGTGGCGACAGAGGCCTTGGCTTCTGCGAGCTTCTTCTTGTGCTCGGCAATCGCCGGGCCGAAGGACTTCGGAAGGTCGCCGGCGAAGCGGCGTTCGAATTCAGCCTTGTGCGACGACGCTGCCAAACGGCCTTCCCATTCCTTGCGCACCGCAGCACCGCGGCTGCCGGCTTCGCGCCAGGGCTTGAGCACGTCATCCGGGATAACGAAGGCTTCCGAAGGCCAGTCGAGCGCCTTGCGGGTCGCGGCAATTTCCTCGGCGCCGAGCGGCGAACCATGGACCTTGTGCGTGCCGCCCTTGTTGGGCGCGCCGAAACCGATCACGGTCTTGGCGGCGATCAGCGTCGGCTTGTCGGACTTCTGTGCGGCTTCGATCGCCTTGGCGATGGCTTCGGGGTCGTGGCCGTCGATCTCGATCGTGTTCCAGTTCACCGACTTGAAACGCGCGATCTGGTCGGTTGAATCCGACAGCGACACAGCACCGTCGATGGTGATCGAATTGTTGTCCCAGAAGAGGATCAGCTTGTTGAGCTTCAGGTGGCCCGCAAGTGCGATCGCTTCCTGGCTGATGCCTTCCATCAGGCAGCCGTCACCGGCCAGCACATAGGTATAGTGGCTCTGCAGGTCCGAACCGAACTCCTCGGCCAGCTTGCGTTCGGCCAGCGCGAACCCGACCGAATTGCCAAGGCCCTGGCCAAGCGGCCCGGTCGTGGTCTCGATGCCTGTCGCATGGCCATATTCCGGGTGACCGGCGGTCTTGGAGCCGAGCTGACGGAAATTCCTGATCTCGTCGATCGTCATGTCCTCATATCCGGTGAGATAGAGGAGCGAATAGAGCAGCATCGACCCGTGGCCGGCCGACAGCACGAACCGGTCACGGTCCGGCCAGTGCGGCGCCTTGGGGTCGAACTTCAGATATTTCGAGAACAGCACGGTGACGACGTCGGCCGCGCCCATCGGCAGGCCGGGATGGCCGGAATTCGCCTTTTCGACGGCATCCATGGACAGGAAGCGGATTGCGTTCGCCATCCGGTCGTGTTGTTCGCGTGAAGTCATGGTCTGACGCTTGCTCCGGAGTGAGGGGGGAGCAGCCGAAGGCTGCCGCCAATCGAGGGCGACACATAGCAGTTGGACCGTGCCTGTCAATCAATTCGCACAAGCTTTGTGCGTGTGCGGACACATTTTGCGCAGTCGAAACGGGTGTGTCGCAGTCACCGCGGAAGCCCTCGCCAACAGTCACTGGAACTCTTCCACAGAATTGCCTGATTTTGCGGCGCTTTGGTCGATTGACGCAAGCCGGAGCGTTCCCCTACTATCGCCAGGTTAGCTCGGCCCTGCAGGCGGTCGATTCGGTATTCATTAGGTTTGATTGACGATGCCCGCAGGAACGGCGGTCAAGGCTGCGATCGAGGAACTTCGCAACGCATTGGGCGCGCTCGACAGGGCGATCGACCTGCGTTTCGAACGCGAGCGCGACTCCGTTGAAATGGAGCAGGAGATCCATCGTGTGCATGCCGACCGTTCGCGCCTCGCACAGGAACTCGACCAGTCGGAATTCCGCGCGAACCGGCTGGAGGAAGTCAATCGCGAAGTCTCCCGTCGCCTGGTAACGGCGATGGAAACGATCCGCGCGGTACTTGACCGCTGAAATCAGTCCGGAAAGCGTAGTTTTGATGGCGCAGGTAGTGGTTACGATCGACGGCAAGGCCTATCGCATGGCCTGCGAGGAGGGGCAGGAAGCCCATCTCGAAGGCCTGGCGCAGAAATTCGACCGCTATGTCGGCCACCTCAAGGGCCAGTTCGGCGAAATCGGCGATCTTCGCGTCACCGTCATGGCCTCGATCATGGTGATGGACGAACTGTCCGAGGCAAATCGACGGATCGGCGAACTGGAGCGCGAGATGGAGGCGATGCGGCAGCATCGCGGACAAACGCAGTCCTCCGTGGTGGAGAAGAGCGACCAGGCGCTGGCCGGCATGCTGACGGAACTGAGTTCCCAGGTGCGCTCCATCGCCGAAAAGCTCAACGCGCCCGGCGCGGGCTGAACCGATATCATTCGTGGGCCGCCCCTTCCATGTGGAGCCGAAAGGACACTATATGAGGTGTGCGGTCCTGCGCCTCTCGACAGGGTCAACATTTCCAGGGGGCCATACTCGATCTAAAGGGAGCTGTCCCTGTTCCGGCCCGTGGGCTGGGACACACGGCGCCCACCTACGTTTGTAGGCACCCGGGATCGAAAAGTACTCATCGGCTGTCGTGGATCGCAACTTCCCTCCCCCCGAAAAATTCTGGCGAAGTCCGACTGGATCGGCAGAAGATCAAATTTTTATCATACGCTTAAGCGCGCAATTAAGTCGGGTGGTGTTTTGTTGGCTCTGCAATCACAGGGGGTCAACATGAAATCTCTTCGCATCGCCGTTTCCACGCTCGCCCTTTCCGCCATCCCCGCACTCGCCATGCCGTTGCCGCAGGCTGAGGTCCTCGACCACAACGGCTCCATCATGATTGCCGACTATCGCGAGCAGACGATCCGCTACATGATTCCCAAGCGCTCGCTGGCCGTCGAAAAGCGTCCAGATGTCTTTTGCCGGCCGGATAGACTATCGCGGTGCCGCCGAGGGTGTCGCCTATGTCTACAAGCGCGGCTGCGGCTTTGCGACATATCGTGTCTCGGGCGGCTATGACGCGTCCGTGCCGGGCTATGTTCTGGTGGGCGCTGCCCCCATTCGCGAGAAGGGCGGCTGCCGCGTTGTCGGCTACACGATGAAGAGCGCCAATGCGCGTCTCGTCTACAAGGACATCGAAGACCAGGCCGCCTATTTCGGCGACATCTGATCTCCCGGACAGTCCTCAGCGAAGGACGAGCGCCGTCACCCACATGCCGAGCGCGAACACGGTGTGGCCGAGGAGGTTCATAGCCCGGACCTTGGTCGGATTGGGCGTCTTCGACGCCGCCCAGCCGATACCGAGCCCGGGTTGCAGCAGGAACCATCCCGCAGCGACGGTGACGATGCCCCAGACGAACGCCGGCAGGAATGTCGGCGCTTCAAGCCAGGCCTCGCCCATGACGACCGCCAACACGATCCCATAGACGATCCCGACAAAATAGTGAAACAGCCAGCCGAGCGCCTGCTCGTTCGCGTAGCGCGATGCGTTGCCGATGCTGTCGTGAAACACCGTGCCGTTGCGCAGGTGCCAGGTCCAACGGCCGACGGGTGCCCAGTTCGGCGCGCTCTGGCCGAAGAACTTCCAGAGCACGACGGCCCAGATATCCATGGCGACTGTACCGCCGATGCCGATCAGGGCGCCGATGAGAATGAGATTGAGCATGGTGATTCCTGCCTAGTGGGACGGCATGAAGAGCACCGGCTTTGACGATTGGCAAGCCCATATGGGTGAAGCCCGGTCCAGCAGGGCGGCGGACCGGGCTTCATGGCAATCTGCGCCTATGGCGAACGGGGGTTAGGCGCAGATGCGAACTTTTTTCATGTAGGGGTTGCCGCTGAAGTCATATTTCAGCGTCTTCTCGATCCGGCAGGTCGGCACATCGAACTTGCCGACGATCGCCTCATTTGATCCATCAAAGGCCTGGGGTTGTGCGGTGCGCAGCGAAACGCCAGCCTGCGACGCTGCTGCAAATCCGACGGCGCCGGTTCCGATCACAAGTCCGATGGCCAGTAGTTTGCGCATGCCCAATCCTCCGCTCGCTGTTTCCGGAGGGCACTCGCTCTCCGTTGTCCCTGTTGTCGCAGCATTCGGACGTCAATGCTGTTACGAAGGTGACAGTTGCGAAATGTTTCGGAAACGGATGGGTTCAGCCGAATTTCGCGGTTAGGTCGGCGGGCAGCCGGCGCGGTCGGCCCGCGCGGTTGACCACGGCAACCACGACCCGGGCGGCGATCAGCACCCGCTCGCCGACGCGCACCTCCTGCACCAGCACGAGCTTGGCGCCGGCGGCGCGTTCGCTCGTGGTCAGGATCGTCAGGATGTCGTCCATCCGCGCCGAGCCTTTGAAATCGATTTCCATCCGGTGGACGACAAAGGCCAGCCCCTCGCCTTCCGCGGCATGGAGCCTGGCCTGTTCGACGCCCAGGCAGCGTAGGAAATCGGTACGCCCCCGCTCCATGAAATGCAGGTAGCGCGCGTGGTAGACCACGCCGGAAAAGTCGGTGTCTTCGTAATAGACGCGCTGCGTCAGGACGTGGCCGTCGGCAGTCAGCGTTCCGGACAGGGGAATATTCGTCATGGCCAGGCCGTACAGTTGTGAGCGAGCATCGGGACGGGGACATGCCCGACGGTCACGGCAGCTATAGTTGCAAGAAGGAGGATATGACAATGTCCATTCGGTCAGGACTGATCGTCGTACTTCGGCTTTTTCGGGGTCATGATCCTGTTTCAGATCATCAGCTACATGCTGGCGGCCGCGGTCAGCTTCGGGCTACCGGGCGGCACGCCGCTGGCCCAGGTGGCGATAACCTCGTTCCTGCTGATCCCGGCGCTGCTGATCTTCTGGGGCGCTGGCGCCATTGTCGACGTCCTCGCGCCCAAACCCTCGGAGACCGTGCCGGAGGGACCGGTGACGCTTTCCCAACTGCAGGCGATCGCCTTCAGCGCGGCCGGCGCTTACATCATCTATCTCGCGCTCAACCATACGATCGGGTTCATCGCCGCCTGGCATTTCGTCAGGCAGTCACCGGGCGCCGGGCCGATACCTGTCACGCAGATTCTGCAGCCGGTCCTGAGCTGGGTTGTCGGCATTTACCTGCTTGTCGGAGGGCCGGGCCTGCTGCAGCTCGTCGGGGCCGTGCGCCGGGCCGGACCGAGGGATGCATGACGGCGGAAACCCGTCAATCGTCGTCCTGGAAGAGCGCGATCTGCGCCATGGTCATGTTCGACGGCGGATCGAGCCCGAGATGCTTCCACGCATTCGCCGTCAACACGCGTCCGCGCGGCGTGCGCTGGATGAACCCCTGCTGGATCAGATAGGGCTCGATAATGTCCTCGATCGCATCCCGCGGCTCGGAAAGACCCGCGGATATCGTCTCGATCCCGACCGGTCCTCCACCGAAACTCGTCGCGATCATGGTGAGGTAGCGCCGATCGAGCTGGTCAAAACCCATATGGTCGACGTCGAGCCGCGTCAGCGCCTTGTCGGCAACCTCCCGGTCGACCGCCACGGCCTTGGCAACCTCGGCGAAATCCCGCACCCGGCGCAGCAGGCGCCCGGCGATGCGGGGCGTGCCCCGTGCGCGACGGGCGATCTCGCGCGCGCCGTCCTGCGTCATCGGCAGGCCCATAAGCCGCGCGCCGCGGCTGACGATCAGTTCGAGTTCGTCGATCGTGTAGAAATTGAGCCGCACCGGAATGCCGAAACGGTCGCGCAGCGGATTGGTGAGCAGGCCCAGACGCGTCGTGGCTGCAACAAGGGTGAATTTCGACAGGTCGATCTTCACCGACCGCGCCGCCGGCCCCTCGCCGATGATAAGATCGAGCTGAAAATCCTCCATCGCCGGATAGAGGATTTCCTCGACAGCCGGATTGAGGCGATGGATCTCGTCGATAAAGAGCACGTCGCGCTCCTCAAGATTGGTCAGCAGGGCCGCGAGGTCGCCGGCCTTGGCGATCACCGGCCCGGACGTCGAGCGAAAATTGACGCCCAGTTCCTTGGCCATGATCTGTGCGAGCGTCGTCTTGCCAAGTCCCGGCGGCCCGACGAACAGCACATGATCGAGCGCCTCGCCGCGGTTCTTCGCTGCCTCGATGAAGATCTTGAGATTGGCCCGCGCCTCCGCCTGGCCGGTAAATTCGTCCAGCGATTGCGGCCTGAGCGCCGTATCGACATCGTCGCCGCGCCGGTCGGGCGTCAGGAGTGCATTCGGGCCAGTCATTGCAGCAATTCCATTCCGGGGACAGACTTGGCGGCATTGATGTCGAAAGTAACAGTCTTCTGACAACCGGCGTTCAGGGCAATGCGCGCAATGAAGTGATCAGATAAGTCGGCGCTCATGATGTATTCGTCAATGAGCAGGCTTTCGAGGAAGGACTCATCTTCGAACATCAGCTCCTGGGAATCGAGGAGCTGCCTGAACGTTTGCACGACGACCTCATTGGCAATCTTATAACGCCGCCTAAGCACCCAATAGGTCTCTGCCAAAACCATCAACGACACGAAGGCAGGATCATCCGCCGATCGGGCGGTCAGAAATGCTCGGGCGCTATCCAGTTGTTCTGCATCATCCGCCAGAATGAATCTTAGAAGAACGTTGGTGTCGATGCCAATCATCAGTGATTCTCTTGTCATCCTCGGCGAGGTATTCGCCAATCGCCTCGTCCATTTCTTCGACTGAAACCGGCGTGCGGGTCTTGTCGTGCAGCAGCCCTGCCAAATCCTCGACACTTTTGTTCTTGACACGGATGTAAACCCGATCGCCACTGATCACATATCGAATTCGATCCCCTTGCCGAAGGTTGAGCAAGTCGCGCACTTCTGCAGGCACGGTAGTCTGCCCCTTCGACGTAAGCGTTCCAAAAACTACCGTCATGGATTATGGATTCCCGACACACTTCCTTACAAATCTCATTCTAGTAAGGCGAAAACTAAATTTCAAGGATTCACCGCGCCAGTTCCTTCAATCCAAGCCTGATCAGCCGGGCGCTGTCGGCGCCCTCGCCGGCGGACCTGAGCGCAGCCGCCACCGCGTTCGCGGCCTGGTCGCGCGAGTAACCGAGATTGGTCAGCGCCGAGACCGCATCCGAGATCGGTGCTGCGGCCACGCCCTCGCCCAGTTCCTGCTTGAGCCCGATATTGATCGACTCCCCGGCGAAGGCCGGCGCCTTGGCCTTGAGTTCGGTCAGGATGCGCACGGCGACCTTGGGCCCGACGCCGGGTGCGCGCGAGATGGCGGTCTTGTCCTGCAGGGCGATGGCGTTGGCGAGTTCCGAGGGCGTCAGGGTCGAGAGAATGGCCAGCGCCACTTTCGAGCCGACACCCTGGACGATCTGCAGCAGCCGAAACCACTCGCGCTCCAGCGCCGTCATGAAGCCGAAGAGCTTCAGCTGGTCTTCGCGCACATAGGTTTTCGATGAACAGCACCACCGCCTCGCCGGCCGAGCCGATGCGCGACAGCGTCCGCGCCGAGCAGAAGGCGACATAGCAGACGCCATGCACGTCGACGAGAACGTGGTCCTCCCCGATTTCCTCGATCGTCCCCTTGAGCTTGCCGATCATATGCGTGTTCCGAACATGGAGGTGCCTTCAGGGATGGGTTTCGGGGGTGATCAGGCGAACGCCGGGGAAATAGCTCCGATAGCCCTTCGGATCACGCGTCAGGATCGCGTGATCGCGGATGACAGCGTGCGCACCTATCAGGAAATCAGGCAGCACTCGCTCGCGTCCTCCCCCTGCCCTTCGGTAGTGGCGGAATGCAACCCCTGCAGCGAAGGCCGCGGACCAGGGAAGCCCCTCGCGTGCAAACTGGTCCGCAGGCAACAACGCTTCCACATCCTCCAGGCTGTCATAGCGAACCGAAAATTCTGCAAAAATGACGGGATTGATAACGAGTGGACCGGTCTTCTCAGCCTTGGTGAGGGCGGAACGAGACCAGTGCAGCCAATCAGGGTCACGAACCGCGACATCGACCAGCACATTGGTGTCCACAAGCGTTGCCACTCAACGATCCCGCGTCATCGACATCAGTGTGGCGGCATCGACGTCCTGGTCACCCGTGCCTTCGAGGCGATCGAGCGTCTCCAGAAACCTTTCCAGTCGCGCCTTTTCTTCCACAGCGCCAGACTCGTGTTTGGGCACAACCGTGAGCTTTCCACCCTCGATCGAAAACAGAACCTCGCTGTTCGGCTTGATGCCGGCAAGTTCGCGCATGTCGCGTGGTATGGTGACTTGACCCTTGGATGTGACGCGCATCTTCTCCACCTTATCGATAAGTAAGAAATATCCTTACTTATAGAACAAGTCAAGAACAAACTACGCCGACGCCAGCTTTAGCCGTGCTCTTGCGCCGCCCATGTGATGAGCATGGCAGATGGCGATGGCGAGCGCGTCGGCGGCGTCATTACCCTGAAAAACTGCCTTCGGCATGAGCACCTTCAGCATCATGTGGATCTGCTGCTTTTCGCCATGGCCGACTCCGATCACCGCCTTTTTCACCGCGTTCGGCGCATATTCGGACACATGCAGCCCCGCGCGCGCGGGCACCAGCATCGCGATCCCTCGCGCCTGCCCGAGCTTGAGCGTGGCGACGGCATCCTTGTTGACGAAGGTCTGCTCGACAGCCGCCTCGTCCGGCCTGTGCAGATGCAGCACCTCCGCGAGCCCGTCATGCAACTGGCAGAGCCGCGATGCCAGATCGGCCTTGTCATCCGAGGTGACGGTGCCCGACGCGACGAAGCGCAAGGAATTGCCGAGCGTTTCGATGACACCCCAACCGGTGCGGCGAAGTCCGGGATCGATGCCGATGATGCGAATCAGGTTGGTCATGCCCCCGTTATAGGGTTCCGTTCGTCGGCCGGCTATCGCCGGGATCGACATAGCCGCCATCTGCCCCGAAGCCCCGGATGGTCGTTTGATCGATTTAGGTTGCCGGCAACACTTGATTCACATCGCGAAAGCCACCAACTTTGCGGCGTGAACGCGTGGAAGGATGCCGGCATGATTCCCTTTTCGATCCTCGATCTCTCCCAGGTTGTCGAAGGAGGCACCGTGGAAGAAAGCTTCCGCAACACCGCTCTGATGGCGCAGGCGGCCGAACGCGCCGGCTATCACCGCTACTGGCTGGCGGAGCATCACGGCATGCCTGCGGTGGCGAGTTCCGCCACGGCGGTCCTGATCGGTCATGTCGGTCATGCGACGTCGCGCATCCGCATCGGCTCTGGCGGGATCATGCTGCCCAACCATTCGCCCCTCGTCATCGCCGAGCAATTCGGCACACTGGCCGCACTCTTCCCCGGTCGCGTCGAACTCGGACTCGGCCGGGCGCCGGGAACCGACATGCGCACGGCCCGGGCTTTGCGCCGCGACCTCGAGGCCGGCGCCAATTCCTTCCCCAACGATATACTGGAACTGCAGCGCCTGTTCGGCGCCGGCGACGATGGCCAGGTGATGGCGATGCCTGGCATCGGCTCCAACGTCCCTCTCTGGCTGCTGGGCTCGAGCCTTTATTCGGCGCATCTCGCCGCGGCACTCGGCCTGCCCTACGCCTTCGCCTCGCATTTCGCGCCCGACGCGTTGATGGATGCGATCGCGATCTACCGGGAGCGCTTCCAGCCGTCGGCGCAGCTAGACCGCCCCTATGTGATGGCCGGGGTCATGGGCGTCGTGGCGGATACCGATGAAGAGGCGAAACACCACTTCACCTCGGCACAGCTCCAGTTCATCAACCTGCGCCGCAACACGCGGGGCTATTTTCCCCTGCCGGTCAGGAACATGGACGAGCACTGGACGGAAGCGGAGCGCTACAATGTCGAGCACACGTTGCAATATGCGATCGTCGGCTCGCCGAGGACCGCGGAGCGCGACCTGTCCGAATTCATCCGCGTCACCGCCATCGACGAACTGATCATCTCCATGCCGATCGCCGATCTCGACGCGCGACTGAAATCCATCGAACTCTTTGCCGGGCTCGAGACGATCGTCCGCAAGGCGGCGTGAAAAAGCACGGAGCGGCCGACCGCTCCGGGCTCCTGCGCGTCGATGCTTCGGTTCAAGCCGAGAGTTTGGCCATGATCTCTTCGGAAATATCCATATTGGTATAGACGTTCTGGACGTCGTCATCGTCTTCCAGCGAATCGGTCATCTTGAGCAGCGACTGCGCCCGCTCCTCGTCGACGGGCACGGAATTCTGCGCCCGCCAGATCGCCTTGACGGTTGACGCTTCGCCCAGCATGCCTTCGAGCGCCTTCGACACCTCGCCGATCGATTCGAAGGCACAATAGATCGTGTGTCCTTCCTCGTCGGTCTGCACGTCATCCGCGCCGGCTTCGATTGCGGCTTCCATCATCTTGTCGCCGTCTGCGGCCGAGAGCGGATAGACGATTTCGCCGACATGGTCGAAGGAGAAGGACACCGATCCGGTTTCGCCCAGCGCGCCGCCAGCCTTGGTGAAGATCGACCGGACGTTGGAAGCGGTACGGTTGCGGTTGTCGGTCAAGGCCTCGACGATGACGGCGATGCCGCCCGGGCCATAGCCTTCGTAGCGCACCTGGTCGTAATTCTCGGCATCCGCGCCGGAGGCCTTCTTGATGGCGCGGTCGATATTGTCCTTCGGCATCGACTGCGCCTTGGCATTCTGTACCGCCAGTCGAAGCGCCGCATTCATGCTGACATCGGGAAGGCCCGCCTTTGCCGCGACCGTGATTTCGCGCGCGAGCTTGGAAAACATTTTCGACCGGATGGAATCCTGCTTCCCCTTCCGGTGCATGATGTTCTTGAACTGTGAATGGCCGGCCATGGCACCCCTATACGTCTCTGGATCGTTGGATGCGGCCTTATATTGCCGGAATTGCAGGCATTCAAGAGGCCTGCAGCCTCACACGCCTCGGAGAACGTAGATGGTCGGCTTCTTCGGCAGCGACCGGAGCGACACCTGGATCACCGCCTCGGTCGAAACGACCTTGTCAAATTCCGGCCCGAACATATCAAGGAAATCGTCGATCACCGGCCCGCGGCGGTGCATCGGCAGGATCACGGACGAGCGCAGGCGCTGAACCACCTTGCTCATGCTTTCCTTGCCCATCGTCAGCCCGCCGTCCACCGGCACCATCACCACGTCGAGCCGGCCGATCTCGGCATAATGACCCTCGTCGAGTTCGTGATGCAGATGCCCGAGGTGCCCGATGCAGAGCCCCTGCACCTCGAAGATGAAGATCGAGTTGCCATCCTTTTCCGACCGGCCCCAGCGATTGATGTCGGTTGTGACGTTGCGGATGAACGTGTCCTCGACCAGAATCTCGTGCTTGATCGACTCACCGGGCGTATCGCTCCAGCCATGCAGCACGTATTTGATCTCCGGCTCGGGAGTCAGCGTGTAATGCGTCGTATGGGCATGGTTCATGGTCGCCACCAGCGGCGGCACGGGCGGCTTGTGCCAGCCGCTGTAATCCGTCGCAATCGTCACACCGTCAGGCGTGGCGATGTGGAACGTGGAATGCCCGAGGAACGTGATGGTCACCGGCTCGTCGGACAGGGCGGCGGGCTGGAACAGTCGCGGCGCCGGTTCATACCGTGCGAATGTCACGCCCGGCAGCCGGCCGGCGATCGCCTGGCATTGGCTGAAATGGCGCGGCTGTTGCTTGTCCTGCGCCAGAACCGTCAGCGGCGTGGCAACAAACAGTGCTATCGACAGGAGCCAACGGAGCATCGCGCATCCTCCAAGAAGCCTTGTGCAGGCGCGAAGGATGCTGCAGCCCTGAACGGTCGTCCAGCGGCAATTCCGGGCGGGCCGTCACAATCCTGTTATCGTGCTCGCCCGACAAATCTCGCAGCGAGAAGTCACCTCCAGAAATCTGGCACTGTCTCTGCCAGCCGCGGCCCCAGCCGGAGCGGAGCGATCTTCTCCGCCAGCCCCGTTCGGTCGGAGATCTCCACGCCGACGCCGCACAGCGTGGCCGGGCCGGAGGCGGCCTCGAAGCGCCCGCGGGGAATCTTCGACAGGAAGCGGTTGAGCGGCTCCTCCTTCTCCATGCCGAGCGAGGAATCGTAGTCGCCGCACATGCCGGCATCGGACATATAGGCCGTACCGCCGTTGAGGATCTGATGGTCTGCCGTCGGCGCGTGCGTATGCGTTCCGACGACCAGACTGGCCCTGCCGTCGACGAAATGGCCGAAGCACTGCTTCTCGCTCGTCGCCTCGGCGTGGAAATCGAAGACCACCGCGTCGGCCTGCTCGCCGAGCGGACAGGCGGCGAGCACGGTCTCGGCACTCTTGAACGGATCGTCGAGGTCGGGGTGCATGAAGACCCGCCCCATGATGTTGGCCACCAGGACGCGGGCACCATTGCGGGCCATATAGACGCCCGCGCCGCGTCCGGGCGTGCCGGCGGGATAGTTGGCCGGCCGCAGAAACTGGTCGTGCCGGTCGGCGAAGACGAGCGCCTCGCGCTGGTCCCAGACATGGTTGCCCGTGGTCATCACGTCAGCCCCGGCGTCGATCGTCGCCTGGAAGATCTCCTCGGTGACGCCGAAGCCACCCGCCGCATTCTCGCCGTTGACCACCACGAAATCGAGCCGGAAATCGGAGATCATGCCCGGAAGCCTGTCATAGACCGCCTGCCGGCCGCTGCGCCCCACCATGTCGCCGAGAAAGAGCAGCCTCATGAATTCTCCTTCGCGATCAGCCTGAGCCCGCTTTCGGTGAGGATTGCGTCGACTGCCACATCGTGGTCCTCCGCGGGGATGATATCGACCTCCTGGCAGTCGAACGCGACCCCGATCAGGCGCGGGCGCCTGCCCTTGTCGTGAAGGCGGGAAATTGCACGATCGTAATAGCCGGCGCCATAGCCGATCCGGTGTCCGGCGCGATCAAAAAGCCGCGAGCGGCACCCAGCATCACGTCGGGATCGACGACGCGGGCATCCTCTCCGGGGCCGAACGTGCCGAAGCCGGTGCTGACCAGCGGGGCGCCCGCGAGCAGTTTCCCGGAAGACGATCGTCTGCTTGTCGAGCACGACAGGCACCGAAAGCTTCGCGCCCCTTTCCTTCAGCCTCTGCATCAGTGGGCGGACGTCGACCTCGGAACGGATCGGAAAGAAGCCCGAAACCTCTTCGCCGGGCAGGAAATCGATCAGCCCGCCACCGGCATCGGCGATCGCCATGCTCTTTTCGATCCGGCTCTCGCCGCCGATCGCATCACGCGCCGCCAGACTCTCGGTCCGCAGCTTTGCCTTGAGGGCCTTCGAGATCATGTTCGACCTTCTGTAAGTGTCATCTGAGGACCTCTTAGAGCCTCGCCGGACAAATGAAAACTGGTCCCGTAACGACGCGGGCTTGTCCGGCAACGATAAGGCGCCATGCCCGGCAAAGGCGCAAACTACTTGCGGAACAGGTCCTCGGCGGTGTTCCGGCTGGACGACTTCGCCGCGATTGCCGCTTCGAGCCGGTCGATCTCCGAAGCGAGCAGCGCCACCCGGATCCTGAGTTCGTCTACCGACAGCATTGACAGGTCCGAGCCGATCTCGTGACCGGGCTTCTTGAGGGGTTTGTCGTCGTCGAAAAGGCTCATGCGGTCTCCCTTCCATCCTTGGCGGGCATGTCGCCAGTCTCGGCATCGGCGTCCGGCAAGGGCTGTGCCCGCGGGTTGAGCGCCAGGCTTTCCGGCGTCACCGTTGTGCCTGATGATACCGACTGGTAGCTGTCGCGCTCGCCGACCGGCACCGGCGCGCGCATGCGCGAGCGGATGATCGCATAGACGACAATCAGGATATGGGGCAGCGCGGTCACGGCGAAGAGCGAGTACGGCCCAAGATACTCCATGACCGGGCCGCCCACCGTTGGGCCGATCACCGTGCCGATGCCGTAGAGCAGCAACAGCCCGCCGGAAATCGCGACGAAGTCGGACGACTTGGCGAAGTCGTTGGCATGGGCCACGGCAATCGGATAGAGCGCGTTCGCCGTCGCCCCGTAGACGCCGATCAGGATGAGCAGCGTCATCACGTTTTCCGGCTGGATGACGAAGAGCTGGAAGCCCGCGATGAAGGCGACGCCCGAGAGAATCGCCAGCACGTAGCGCCGGTCCATGCGGTCCGACATGCGACCCGCCGGGATCTGCATGGCGGCGCCAGCGAAGATCGTGATCGTCATCATCAGCGCCACGTCGCCCGTCGACAGGCCGGCCTTGGCGCCGAACACCGCCCCGAGCGTGCCCCATGCGCCGTTGGCAATGCCCACCAGCAGAATGCCGACAAACGATACGGGCGAGTTCTTGTAGAGGGCCACGAGGTCCAGCTTGACCTCGTTCAGCGGCTTGGGGGTCTGCGCGTTGGAGACCAGCGTCGGCAGCATCGCGAAACAGTAATAGATACCCGCCATCAGAAACAGCGTCTGCGTATTGATGTCCGCCAGCGCCACGGTCATCTGCCCGCCGACCACCCCGAGCAGCGTGATCGAGATGTAGAACGAGAAGATCATCCCGCGGCTCTCGTTCGTCGCCCGCTCGTTGAGCCAGCTTTCGATGATCATTGCCGTTGCCGCCGAGGAAAAGCCGGTGACTGCGCGCGACAGGATCCACACCGTCGGATCCACCGCGAGGCCGGTGGCGAGCGCGGTGATGGCGATGATCGAGATGAAGCCGGAAAAGGCACGGACATGCCCGATGCGCTTGACGAGGCGCCGCGCGAAGATGCAGCCGAGCACGAACCCCGCCGCCCAGGACGTGCCGAAGAAGCCCAGGATCGTTTCCGAATATCCTTCCACCGCGCCCCGCATCGGCATCAGCAGGCTGTGCAGGCCATTGCCGAGAAACAGGAACAGCGTTCCGGTGAGAAGCGCCAAAACGGAAAACAGGTTCTGTCTCATGAGGCAGTGCTCTATTCGGTTGCGGCGGGCCGGTCCCGTCGCTGCCTGGAGACTGACGGGAGGCCCCGGAGGGTGCTAAGGATTGACGGGCGCCGATTCGTGCCGAGAAGTCTATGCGACCTCAAATGCTTATCCAACCGGCGGCACGACGATTGCCATCGACACGAAAGGCGCCGAATATGTGGCACACTCCACCCGAGGGCGGAAGAGCTTGACGAAAGTCATCCCCATCATCGGCGTGATCCTGATGGCGCTGCATGTCATCTGGCCGCTCAACCTGCCGGGCCTGCGCAAGCGGCGCGATTTCTGGAAGATCGCGGTCGCCATGGGTGTCGCCATCGTCGTCACCTCGCTGCTTCGCGAGCAACTGTCTATTTCTCCGTGAGCTTGAGCTCGATGCGGCGATTCTGGTTCTTCGCCTCGTCGCTGTCGCCCTGCGGCGAGCGGCTGGATACTCGCCGAAACCGGCGGCCACCAGCCGATTCGGCAGGCACGCCCTGGGACGATCAGGAACTTGACCACCGAGGTCGCGCGGGCCGAGGAGAGCTCCCAGTTGTCCCGGCATAGCGGCCCGTGCCCGAGAGCGGCGACGCATTGCCGGTATGGCCGTCGACGCTGCAGCACCCAGTTGATCTCGGCGGGAATCTCCCTGCGCCAGTTCGAGACACGGCCTGCCGCGAGCTTGCGCCATCTCCGCCTGGCCAGCGCCGTATCGAGGGTCGGCGCCGCCCGAGCGGGAAGAGGACTTCCGACTGGAAGACGAAGCGGTCGCCGACGATGCGGATGTTCTCGCGGTCGGACAGGATCTCGCGCAAGCCGGCCGAAGAAGTCGGACCGATAGCGGTTGAGCTCCTGCACTCGCTGAGCCAGCGCCACGTTGAGCCGCTTGCCGAGATCCGCGATCTTGGTCTGCGAGGCCTTGTCCCTGGCTTCGGAAACCTGAAGCGCCTCCTCCACCGCAGCAATCTGCGCGCGCAGGGCCGCGATCTGCTGGTTCAGCAACTCCACCTGGCTCAGCGCCTGCTGGCTGACTTCCTTCTGCTTGGAAAGCTCTTCGTTGAGCACCCCGACACGTGCGGTGGCAGCGTCCGAGGTGCCAGCGCCCTTGTCGAGAAGTTGCTGGAGCCGCGAGCGTTCGGTCTCGGCATTCGTCAGTTGCGCCTGGAGATTGGCGAAGGAATCCTCGAGGTCCTGGTTGCCGCCCTTCTCAAGGGCCAGCAATTCGGTGAGCTCGTTGATCTGGTTGTTCAGCCGCTCGAGAACCTCGTCGCGTCCTGAGATTTCGCGGCTCAGGATGAACTGCGCCAGCACGAAGACGGTGAGCAGGAACATGATCGCCAGCAACAGCGTCGACAGCGCGTCGACGAATCCCGGCCAGTAGTCGATCGTGCGTTCCCGGCCGCCCTTGCGACGCAACGCCATGCTACTTGCCCCCGATCTTGTCGGTCAGTTGATCGAGGGTGCGACGCAGGGCCTTGGATTCCTCCTGCTGGGCCTCGATCCAGTCTCGCAGCATCTGCTGCTCGGTCCGCATGTTGCGCACGAGGCCCTGTATGCCCTCGGCAAGGCGAGGCCATGGCCGCTGTCGACCGCTGGGTGCCGCCAGCCGCCTTCCGACGTGATCTTCGTCAGTTGCTCCGCAAGGGCCTTGATCTCGTCCGTCGATCCGGTTGCCGCGACTCGCGCAACGGCCGGCGCAAAATCGTGGCTGACGTCGGTGACCGAAGACAGCCAGTTTTCGAGTTCGTTATAGAACCGGTTCTGTGCCCGCCCCGCCTGGAGGTCCAGGAAGCCGAGGACCAGCGACCCCGAAAGACCGAAGAGCGACGAGGAAAACGCCGTTCCCATGCCGACCAGCGGCGCCGACAGGCTCTCCTTCAGCGTGTTGAGAATATCGGCGCTCTGGCCCGTGCCGGGGTCCAGACCCTGGATGACGGTGTTGATCGAGCCGATCGTTCCGAGGAGGCCCCAGAACGTGCCGAGCAGGCCGAGAAAGACCAGAAGCCCGGTAAGGTAGCGCGTGATGTCGCGCTGCTCGTCGAGGCGCGAGGCGATGGAATCGAGGATCGACCGCAGCGCTGCGGTTGAGAGCGCACCCGTCTGGCTCGACGACATCAGCGCCCGCATCGGCGCCAGCATCACCGGATCACCGCCGGCCTTCTCGGCGCTTCCCGCCGCACGGAACGAGTTGAACCATCGAACCTCCGGCCTCAGCGCCAGCACATGGTTGAACGCCAGGAGGATGCCCACGGCGGCAACGCCGAGGATAAGACCATTCAGCCCGGGATTGGAGGCGAAGGCCTCGCGCGCCTGACGGAACAGGATGGCACCCGTGAACCCCGCGAGTATGAGAAATATGACCATGGTCCAGAAGTAGGACATCGGACTCGAGAGCTTCCGGCTGTAGGACGCCTGATCGTTCGCTTCCTCGTCACGTTCGAAGAATCCTGCTGCAGCCATGCTTTCAATATCCGTTGGTCAATTCGTGGCCGGAGACTAGAGGAAGATTGCGCCGAATTGAAGGGGTTACACGCGCCCACGGTGTGTATGGCGCGGTGGCGACGAACTGCGCCCGACGACACCGACAGTCGGACATGCGCATAACCGGACTCTATACTGGCAAAGGTCAAGAAGAACGCGCACCTTCCGGCCGCTTTCGCTTGGCGAGACGCGGCGCGTTAACCTTTCGTTAACCTTTCCATGACATTACTGTTCATATCCAGAGCTTCTGGACTCAGACAATTTCCTTCATGGGGTTGCGTCTGATTTTTCTCCCTGTTTTACCTTGAAGAGCCGCTCGCGCGGCTCTTTTTTTCGTTCGACATGCTGGAACAATTACCGCCCATTTGATATTAGTTGTGGAGATTAACCGTTCCTTAAGAATTGGGTTGCGCACAAGAGGTAGGGGTATATTGTCGCTGTTGTTCAGGCGGCCTAGGCCAGCTTCCGATGTGATGCGTACGGGAATGAAATTGAATGTCTGAGATGGGTGTAAATACCATAAGCTTCGCCGGTCATGCGGCTTCGTCCAACCAGTTCAAGTCTCTTTACGGCGAGGGCATGGCTCTGGTCGAGGAAACGGCGGGCTATCTCGACGGCCCTGGCCGCCATGCCTCCAAGGCCCTGCCGCGGATGGGCTCCGTTCTGTACGCCGCCGAATCCATGCGCCTGACCACCCGGCTCATGCAGGTCGCGTCCTGGCTGCTTCTGCAGCGCGCCATCAACAATGGCGAGATGACACGCGACCAGGTGGTGAACGAAAAGAAGAAGGTCCGCCTCGACACCTTCAATGTCGATCGCGCCGCTCCGGGCTGGACCGACCTGCCGCTCGAGTTCCGCGAACTGGTGGAGAAGTCCATCCGCCTGCAGAACAGGGTCGCCGTGCTCGACCGCGAAATCTACCGCCCGGTCGATCAGACCGTTCCGGCCGCCAACAACCAGAACTCGGTTCAGGCCCAGCTCTCGCTGCTGAAGACTGCATTCGGCGGGCACTGAGGCGCTGCAACATCGGGTTTTCAAGGCCGGCTCAGCCGGCCTTTTTCATGCGGGAATGCGTGGTTTTGGCGTGGATTTCGGGCTTCCCGCAGTTGACATCGAAAGACTCTGCCGTTACATGCCACAACCAATTCCGGGCGCGCCTCCTAGCCAGCGGCGCGCTTTTGATTGTCAATGACGCAGGATCTGCCTGCAAACATCGCGGACCAGTACAATGAAGATCAAGAACTCGCTCAAGGCGCTCAAGGCCCGTCATCGTGAAAACCGTCTGGTCCGCCGCAAGGGCCGGGTCTACATCATCAACAAGCTGAATCCGCGCTACAAGGCCCGTCAGGGCTGATCGGGCGTCGCTGACGAAGCCTGTGCCGGCATCGGCCGGCTCACGATATTTTGCCTTTAAATATTCGCGATGGCGGGCTACGTTGCCCGCCATGCGCTTTCTTATGTCTGCCATCCCGCTCCTGGTTCTCCTCGCCTCTGTCCCCGCTCTCGGGCAGGACACCAAGGCTGCCACGCCCAAGGCCGATCCTGTGAAGGAGAGTGCGCCCGGGCCGCTGGCGACGGGCGAGCAACGTCTCGACAATCTCTTCATGCGATTGCGGCGCGAACGCAGCACCGAGCAGGCACGCGCCATCTCCAGCGAGATCCGCGAAGTCTTCACGATCTCTGGCAGCGCGACCGTGGATTTCCTGATGGAGAGCGCCGCCCGCGCCATGAACGACAAGCGCTATGGTGCCGCGCTCGATTTTCTCGATCAGGTCACGTTGCTCAGTCCGGCCTATGTCGAGGGCTGGAATCGCCGAGCCACACTGCATTACCTGCTGGGAAATTATCCGAAAGCCATGTCCGACAGCGCCCGCGTGCTCGCCCTCGAGCCCCGTCATCTCGGGGCACTGGCCGGTGTCGCCGGCATCCTCCAGGAAACCGGCCATGACCAGCACGCGCTCGAGGCCTGGGAGACCTACCTCTCGCACTATCCAGCGGATCGAGATGCCCAGAAGCAGATCCTCGAACTCATGAACAAGCTTGCAGGTCAGAAAACCTGAACCACCGGCCCTCAGGCGCGTAGAAGTCAGGTCGTCTCCTGTTGTTCATGGTGCTCATGCTCAAGCTCGTCCTCTACCTTGTCTCCGGCATTGCTGGCATCCTGCTCCTGGCCTTCCTGTTTACCCAGTGGCAGTCGCGCCAGATCGCCGCGCGCTATCCCAATGCCGGTACGCTGACCGACGTCGGCGGCTTTCGCCTCAACAGCGTGCATGTCCCGCGCCCTGAGAACGCCGATCTGCCGGCGCTGCTGTTCATCCACGGCGCCAGCGGCAACCTGCGCGATCCGATGGCGGCCTTCGGCAAGCCGCTCGCGGGACGGGCTGAGATGCTGTTCGTCGACCGTCCGGGCCATGGCTACTCCGAGCGTGGAGACGACGCGACTCTCACCCCGGACGGCCAGGCCGACGCCATCGCACGGCTGCTTGACGCACGCGGTCTCGGCAAGGTGATCGTCATCGGGCATTCCTTCGGCGGCGCGACGACTGCGGCCTTCGCCCTGCGCCATCCCGAGAGGGTACTGGGGCTGGTCTTCCTCTCCCCCGCCACACATCCCTGGCCGGGCGGCGTCGACTGGTACTACGACCTTGCCAACACGCCCTATCTCGGCCGCCTGTTCTGCAACACCATCGCGCTGCCGGCCGGTCTGTCCCGCGTCGCATCAGGGCGTCGAAACGGTTTTCCATCCCAACCCCGTGCCATCCGGCTATCTCGAAAATGCCGCCATACCCATGGTCCTGAGGCCCGACAATTTTCTGCAGCAACGCCCGCGACGTTGCCAACCTGCTCACCTATGTGCGCAGGACCCAGCCGCGCTATCGCGAGATCATTGCACCGACCGTCATCATATCAGGCGACAGCGACGAGATCGTCTATGAAGAACTGCACTCGCTTGGACTGAACCGCGACAATCCGCGGATCCGAACTGGTCTGGGTCAGGGGGCTGGGCCACAAGCCCGACTATGTGGCGACGGATCTGGCTGTCGCGGCCATCGAAAAGGTCGCGGGCATGACCCGCGACCTCCGTAAACTCGCCGATGATGTCGAACGCCGCATCGCCGCCCGATAGCACCGGGCGCCGGCGGTGCCGTTACAATCAGACGCCGCCCTGGCCGTCCGAAGCGATATAGGCGATCCGCAGCATGTTCGTCGCGCCGGGTGTACCAAGCGGCACGCCGGCGGTGACGATGATGCGGTCACCGGGCTTGCCGAAACCCTCGTGATTGACGATCCTGCAGGCGCGGTTGACCATGTCGTCGAGGTCGCGCGCATCTTCCGTGACGACGCAGTGAAGGCCCCAGACAACTGACAGACGGCGCGCGGTCTCGATGATCGGCGAGAGCGCCAGCACGGGCACGTCCGGCCGTTCGCGCGCCGCGCGCAGGCCGGTATTGCCGGAACCCGTGTAACAGACGATCGCCGCGAGCTTCAGGGTCTCGGCAATCTCGCGCGAGGCCAGCGATATCGCATCGGCCCCGGTCGCTCGGGCTTCGGCCGCTGGGCATGGATGATGTTGGAATAGTAGGGGTCGCGCTCGACGGTGCTGGCAATCGATGCCATGGTCTTCACCGCCTCGACCGGATACTGGCCTGACGCCGACTCCGCCGACAGCATGATGGCGTCCGCGCCCTCGAACACGGCGGTCGCGACGTCGGACACTTCGGCGCGCGTCGGCACGGCAGCGGAGATCATCGACTCCAGCATCTGCGTGGCGACCACGACCGGCTTGCCGACGCGCCGGCAGGCACGGGTCAGTTGCTTCTGGATGCCCGGAACGGCTTCCAGCGGCATCTCGACGCCGAGGTCGCCGCGCGCCACCATCAGCGCGTCGGACATCTCGATGATCTCGTCGATCCGCTCCAGCGCCTGCGGCTTTTCGATCTTCGACATCAGGCCGACCTTGCCGCGCGAGATCTTGCGGACCTCGGCCAGGTCCTCGGGCCGCTGCACGAAGGACAGCGCCACCCAGTCGACGCTGCCGGTGGCGAGCACCGCATCGAGGTCAACGCGATCCTTGTCCGTCAGCGCGCCGATGGCCAGAAGCGTGTCAGGCAGCGAGACGCCCTTCTTGTCCGAAATCTTGTTGCCGGCCACGACCTCGGTCACAATCGAAGTGCCATTGCACTCGACCGCCACGAGATGCAGTTTGCCGTCATCGATCAGCAGGCGGTGGCCCACCTTGACGGATTCGAGGATTTCCGGGTGCGGGAGGTAAACGCGGGTCGCGTCACCGGGCTCGCTGTTGTTGTCGAGTGTGAATCTCTGGCCGGCTTTCAATTCGACCGAGCCGTCGACGAACTTGCCGACACGGAGCTTCGGGCCCTGGAGGTCGGCGAGAATGCCGATTGGCCGGCCCGAGCGCGCCTCGACCGCCCGGATCATCGAAATCAGCGAACGCATCACGTCGTGGCTCGCATGGCTCATATTGATGCGGAAAAGATCCGCGCCTGCCTGATGCAGCTTCTCGATCATCTCCTCGCTGTTGGAGGCCGGACCGAGAGTGGCGAGGATTTTGACTTTTCTGTTCCGCTTCATCAATTCTGGCTTTCGTTTGTGGCGGGTGTGTCGGTCAAACTGGACCATCCAGCTGCCCTGACGCCCGGTGTCGTATTCCTTGAACCCGAATTGCTGGTAGCCGCGGGCATAGCAATCCTGGACACCGGTGATCTTAAACTCGTTGTCTGCGACACACATATTAACGTTGCCTGTCCAGCGGCCGCCACGCGCCGCGTCCTCGGCATAGAGATAGTAGTAACGCGACTGCAATTGCCCTTCGATCAGGGTGGAGCACGTCGTCGGCGGGATCTGCCACCAGCCCTCGGAAATCCAGCCTTCCTTGGCGCGGTAGCCGATGGCGACGCCCACGGCCGTCTGCGTGGCATTGCAGACACGAAACTCGGCGGCAGCCTCCGTCGCGCCCAGTCCCAGGCCCATGACGCCGATCAGCATGGCTGCGCCGACCAGTGCCACCCCCCGCGACCGCGGGCCATAGGCATGATGGGCGCACCGTTCCGGTCCCGGTTTCCTGCGTTCCGCGCCCGGCGATACTGCGACATTGGGCATGATAGTCCAGGAGGCTCCCATGACATGAGTGCTATTTGCGCTGGCGAGTCCCGAAAGTCAACGCAAATCTAAATCGATTATATTCAACATTTCCTCACAGCGCGGCCCGAATCCGGCGACAAATGCCCCATCGAACCGAACCGCATGCTGACGACGCCCGGGGGCACCGATTCCATTCTTATTGCGCCTTCCCCGAAGTCTCAATAACGCACGCCTTGAAACAAGGGTCGTGTCATGCAAAGACGTCAAAAAATGTGAGAAAATGTGCCGAAGGCGTTCCCATGCAGGATTTTCCAGCCTTCGAGGCCATAGAGGGCAATGCCGAACTCGGCCTGCTGATTCTCGCCGACCACGCCACCAACCGCCTCCCGGCAGAATATGGCGACCTCGGGCTCCAGCCGTCGTCCTTCGAGCGCCACATAGCCTACGATATCGGGGTCGAGCCGCTGACGCGCGCACTGGCGGCGGCGCGTCGGCGGCTCGACCCCGATATCGTAGGCTATGTGGCGCTCGAAGGACGACGGCTGGAGCCCGAGGTCGCCATATTCTGCCGGGAGGCGGTTGGTGGCGTGGTCGGCGAGAATCAGCAGGCCGAGTTCGGCATTGCCCTCTATGGCCTCGAAGGCTGGAAAATCCTGCATGGGAACGCCTTCGGCACATTTTCTCACATTTTTTGACGTCTTTGCATGACACGACCCTTGTTTCAAGGCGTGCGTTATTGAGACTTCGGGGAAGGCGCAATAAGAATGGAATCGGTGCCCCCGGGCGTCGTCAGCATGCGGTTCGGTTCGATGGGGCATTTGTCGCCGGATTCGGGCCGCGCTGTGAGGAAATGTTGAATATAATCGATTTAGATTTGCGTTGACTTTCGGGACTCGCCAGCGCAAATAGCACTCATGTCATGGGAGCCTCCTGGACTATCATGCCCAATGTCGCAGTATCGCCGGGCGCGGAACGCAGGAAACCGGGACCGGAACGGTGCGCCCATCATGCCTATGGCCCGCGGTCGCGGGGGGTGGCACTGGTCGGCGCAGCCATGCTGATCGGCGTCATGGGCCTGGGACTGGGCGCGACGGAGGCTGCCGCCGAGTTTCGTGTCTGCAATGCCACGCAGACGGCCGTGGGCGTCGCCATCGGCTACCGCGCCAAGGAAGGCTGGATTTCCGAGGGCTGGTGGCAGATCCCGCCGACGACGTGCTCCACCCTGATCGAAGGGCAATTGCAGTCGCGTTACTACTATCTCTATGCCGAGGACGCGGCGCGTGGCGGCCGCTGGACAGGCAACGTTAATATGTGTGTCGCAGACAACGAGTTTAAGATCACCGGTGTCCAGGATTGCTATGCCCGCGGCTACCAGCAATTCGGGTTCAAGGAATACGACACCGGGCGTCAGGGCAGCTGGATGGTCCAGTTGACCGACACACCCGCCACAAACGAAAGCCAGAATTGATGAAGCGGAACAGAAAAGTCAAAATCCTCGCCACTCTCGGTCCGGCCTCCAACAGCGAGGAGATGATCGAGAAGCTGCATCAGGCAGGCGCGGATCTTTTCCGCATCAATATGAGCCATGCGAGCCACGACGTGATGCGTTCGCTGATTTCGATGATCCGGGCGGTCGAGGCGCGCTCGGGCCGGCCAATCGGCATTCTCGCCGACCTCCAGGGCCCGAAGCTCCGTGTCGGCAAGTTCGTCGACGGCTCGGTCGAATTGAAAGCCGGCCAGAGATTCACACTCGACAACAACAGCGAGCCCGGTGACGCGACCCGCGTTTACCTCCCGCACCCGGAAATCCTCGAATCCGTCAAGGTGGGCCACCGCCTGCTGATCGATGACGGCAAACTGCATCTCGTGGCGGTCGAGTGCAATGGCACTTCGATTGTGACCGAGGTCGTGGCCGGCAACAAGATTTCGGACAAGAAGGGCGTCTCGCTGCCTGACACGCTTCTGGCCATCGGCGCGCTGACGGACAAGGATCGCGTTGACCTCGATGCGGTGCTCGCCACCGGCAGCGTCGACTGGGTGGCGCTGTCCTTCGTGCAGCGGCCCGAGGACCTGGCCGAGGTCCGCAAGATCTCGCGCGGCAAGGTCGGCCTGATGTCGAAGATCGAAAAGCCGCAGGCGCTGGAGCGGATCGACGAGATCATCGAGATGTCCGACGCGCTGATGGTGGCGCGCGGCGACCTCGGCGTCGAGATGCCGCTGGAAGCCGTTCCGGGCATCCAGAAGCAACTGACCCGTGCCTGCCGGCGCGTCGGCAAGCCGGTCGTGGTCGCCACGCAGATGCTGGAGTCGATGATCTCCGCTGCCGTGCCGACGCGCGCCGAAGTGTCCGACGTCGCGACCGCCGTGTTCGAGGGCGCGGACGCCATCATGCTGTCGGCGGAGTCGGCGTCAGGCCAGTATCCGGTCGAGGCGGTGAAGACCATGGCATCGATTGCCAGCACCGTCGAGCGCGACCCCTACTATTCCAACATCATCCATGCCCAGCGGCCGAAGCCCGAGCGACCGGGGCCGATGCGATATCGCTGGCCTCGCGCGAGATTGCCGAGACCCTGAAGCTCGCGGCGATCGTCTGTTACACGGGTTCCGGCAATACCGGCCTGCGCGCGGCGCGCGAACGGCCGGACGTGCCCGTGCTGGCGCTCTCGCCGATCATCGAGACCGCGCGCCGTCTGTCAGTTGTCTGGGGCCTTCACTGCGTCGTCACGGAAGATGCGCGCGACCTCGACGACATGGTCAACCGCGCCTGCAGGATCGTCAATCACGAGGGTTTCGGCAAGCCCGGTGACCGCATCATCGTCACCGCCGGCGTGCCGCTTGGTACACCCGGCGCGACGAACATGCTGCGGATCGCCTATATCGCTTCGGACGGCCAGGGCGGCGTCTGATTGTAACGGCACCGCCGGCGCCCGGTGCTATCGGGCGGCGATGCGGCGTTCGACATCATCGGCGAGTTTACGGAGGTCGCGGGTCATGCCCGCGACCTTTTCGATGGCCGCGACAGCCAGATCCGTCGCCACATAGTCGGGCTTGTGGCCCAGCCCCCTGACCCAGACCAGTTCGGATCCGCGGATGTCGCGGTTCAGTCCAAGCGAGTGCAGTTCTTCATAGACGATCTCGTCGCTGTCGCCTGATATGATGACGGTCGGTGCAATGATCTCGCGATAGCGCGGCTGGGTCCTGCGCACATAGGTGAGCAGGTTGGCAACGTCGCGGGCGTTTGCTGCAGAAAATTGTCGGGCCTCAGGACCATGGGTATGGCGGCATTTTCGAGATAGCCGGATGGCACGGGGTTGGGATGGAAAACCGTTTCGACGCCCTGATGCGACGCGGGACAGACCGGCCGGCAGCGCGATGGTGTTGCAGAACAGGCGGCCGAGATAGGGCGTGTTGGCAAGGTCGTAGTACCAGTCGACGCCGCCCGGCCAGGGATGTGTGGCGGGGGAGAGGAAGACCAGCCCCAGTACCCTCTCGGGATGGCGCAGGGCGAAGGCCGCAGTCGTCGCGCCGCCGAAGGAATGCCCGATGACGATCACCTTGCCGAGACCGCGTGCGTCAAGCAGCCGTGCGATGGCGTCGGCCTGGCCGTCCGGGGTGAGAGTCGCGTCGTCTCCACGCTCGGAGTAGCCATGGCCCGGACGGTCGACGAACAGCATCTCAGCCCGTCCCGCGAGCGGCTTGCCGAAGGCCGCCATCGGATCGCGCAGGTTGCCGCTGGCGCCGTGGATGAACAGCAGCGCCGGCAGATCGGCGTTCTCAGGGCGCGGGACATGCACGCTGTTGAGGCGAAAGCCGCCGACGTCGGTCAGCGTACCGGCATTGGGATAGCGCGCGGCGATCTGGCGCGACTGCCACTGGGTAAACAGGAAGGCCAGGAGCAGGATGCCAGCAATGCCGGAGACAAGGTAGAGGACGAGCTTGAGCATGAGCACCATGAACAACAGGAGACGACCTGACTTCTACGCGCCTGAGGGCCGGTGGTTCAGGTTTTCTGACCTGCAAGCTTGTTCATGAGTTCGAGGATCTGCTTCTGGGCATCTCGATCCGCTGGATAGTGCGAGAGGTAGGTCTCCCAGGCCTCGAGCGCGTGCTGGTCATGGCCGGTTTCCTGGAGGATGCCGGCGACACCGGCCAGTGCCCCGAGATGACGGGGCTCGAGGGCGAGCACGCGGGCGCTGTCGGACATGGCTTTCGGATAATTTCCCAGCAGGTAATGCAGTGTGGCTCGGCGATTCCAGCCCTCGACATAGGCCGGACTGAGCAACGTGACCTGATCGAGAAAATCGAGCGCGGCACCATAGCGCTTGTCGTTCATGGCGCGGGCGGCGCTCTCCATCAGGAAATCCACGGTCGCGCTGCCAGAGATCGTGAAGACTTCGCGGATCTCGCTGGAGATGGCGCGTGCCTGCTCGGTGCTGCGTTCGCGCCGCAATCGCATGAAGAGATTGTCGAGACGTTGCTCGCCCGTCGCCAGCGGCCCGGGCGCACTCTCCTTCACAGGATCGGCCTTGGGCGTGGCAGCCTTGGTGTCCTGCCCGAGAGCGGGGACAGAGGCGAGGAGAACCAGGAGCGGGATGGCAGACATAAGAAAGCGCATGGCGGGCAACGTAGCCCGCCATCGCGAATATTTAAAGGCAAAATATCGTGAGCCGGCCGATGCCGGCACAGGCTTCGTCAGCGACGCCCGATCAGCCCTGACGGGCCTTGTAGCGCGGATTCAGCTTGTTGATGATGTAGACCCGGCCCTTGCGGCGGACCAGACGGTTTTCACGATGACGGGCCTTGAGCGCCTTGAGCGAGTTCTTGATCTTCATTGTACTGGTCCGCGATGTTTGCAGGCAGATCCTGCGTCATTGACAATCAAAAGCGCGCCGCTGGCTAGGAGGCGCGCCCGGAATTGGTTGTGGCATGTAACGGCAGAGTCTTTCGATGTCAACTGCGGGAAGCCCGAAATCCACGCCAAAACCACGCATTCCCGCATGAAAAAGGCCGGCTGAGCCGGCCTTGAAAACCCGATGTTGCAGCGCCTCAGTGCCCGCCGAATGCAGTCTTCAGCAGCGAGAGCTGGGCCTGAACCGAGTTCTGGTTGTTGGCGGCCGGAACGGTCTGATCGACCGGGCGGTAGATTTCGCGGTCGAGCACGGCGACCCTGTTCTGCAGGCGGATGGACTTCTCCACCAGTTCGCGGAACTCGAGCGGCAGGTCGGTCCAGCCCGGAGCGGCGCGATCGACATTGAAGGTGTCGAGGCGGACCTTCTTCTTTTCGTTCACCACCTGGTCGCGTGTCATCTCGCCATTGTTGATGGCGCGCTGCAGAAGCAGCCAGGACGCGACCTGCATGAGCCGGGTGGTCAGGCGCATGGATTCGGCGGCGTACAGAACGGAGCCCATCCGCGGCAGGGCCTTGGAGGCATGGCGGCCAGGGCCGTCGAGATAGCCCGCCGTTTCCTCGACCAGAGCCATGCCCTCGCCGTAAAGAGACTTGAACTGGTTGGACGAAGCCGCATGACCGGCGAAGCTTATGGTATTTACACCCATCTCAGACATTCAATTTCATTCCCGTACGCATCACATCGGAAGCTGGCCTAGGCCGCCTGAACAACAGCGACAATATACCCCTACCTCTTGTGCGCAACCCAATTCTTAAGGAACGGTTAATCTCCACAACTAATATCAAATGGGCGGTAATTGTTCCAGCATGTCGAACGAAAAAAAGAGCCGCGCGAGCGGCTCTTCAAGGTAAAACAGGGAGAAAAATCAGACGCAACCCCATGAAGGAAATTGTCTGAGTCCAGAAGCTCTGGATATGAACAGTAATGTCATGGAAAGGTTAACGAAAGGTTAACGCGCCGCGTCTCGCCAAGCGAAAGCGGCCGGAAGGTGCGCGTTCTTCTTGACCTTTGCCAGTATAGAGTCCGGTTATGCGCATGTCCGACTGTCGGTGTCGTCGGGCGCAGTTCGTCGCCACCGCGCCATACACACCGTGGGCGCGTGTAACCCCTTCAATTCGGCGCAATCTTCCTCTAGTCTCCGGCCACGAATTGACCAACGGATATTGAAAGCATGGCTGCAGCAGGATTCTTCGAACGTGACGAGGAAGCGAACGATCAGGCGTCCTACAGCCGGAAGCTCTCGAGTCCGATGTCCTACTTCTGGACCATGGTCATATTTCTCATACTCGCGGGGTTCACGGGTGCCATCCTGTTCCGTCAGGCGCGCGAGGCCTTCGCCTCCAATCCCGGGCTGAATGGTCTTATCCTCGGCGTTGCCGCCGTGGGCATCCTCCTGGCGTTCAACCATGTGCTGGCGCTGAGGCCGGAGGTTCGATGGTTCAACTCGTTCCGTGCGGCGGGAAGCGCCGAGAAGGCCGGCGGTGATCCGGTGATGCTGGCGCCGATGCGGGCGCTGATGTCGTCGAGCCAGACGGGTGCGCTCTCAACCGCAGCGCTGCGGTCGATCCTCGATTCCATCGCCTCGCGCCTCGACGAGCAGCGCGACATCACGCGCTACCTTACCGGGCTTCTGGTCTTTCTCGGCCTGCTCGGCACGTTCTGGGGCCTCCTCGGAACGATCGGCTCGATCAACACCGTCATCCAGGGTCTGGACCCCGGCACGGGCCAGAGCGCCGATATTCTCAACACGCTGAAGGAGAGCCTGTCGGCGCCGCTGGTCGGCATGGGAACGGCGTTTTCCTCGTCGCTCTTCGGTCTTTCGGGGTCGCTGGTCCTCGGCTTCCTGGACCTCCAGGCGGGGCGGGCACAGAACCGGTTCTATAACGAACTCGAAAACTGGCTGTCTTCGGTCACCGACGTCAGCCACGATTTTGCGCCGGCCGTTGCGCGAGTCGCGGCAACCGGATCGACGGACGAGATCAAGGCCCTTGCGGAGCAACTGACGAAGATCACGTCGGAAGGCGGTGGCGGCACCCAGCGGTCGACAGCGGCCATGGCCTCGCTTGCCGAGGGCATACAGGGCCTCGTGCGCAACATGCGGACCGAGCAGCAGATGCTGCGAGACTGGATCGAGGCCCAGCAGGAGGAATCCAAGGCCCTGCGTCGCACCCTCGATCAACTGACCGACAAGATCGGGGGCAAGTAGCATGGCGTTGCGTCGCAAGGGCGGCCGGGAACGCACGATCGACTACTGGCCGGGATTCGTCGACGCGCTGTCGACGCTGTTGCTGGCGATCATGTTCCTGCTCACCGTCTTCGTGCTGGCGCAGTTCATCCTGAGCCGCGAAATCTCAGGACGCGACGAGGTTCTCGAGCGGCTGAACAACCAGATCAACGAGCTCACCGAATTGCTGGCCCTTGAGAAGGGCGGCAACCAGGACCTCGAGGATTCCTTCGCCAATCTCCAGGCGCAACTGACGAATGCCGAGACCGAACGCTCGCGGCTCCAGCAACTTCTCGACAAGGGCGCTGGCACCTCGGACGCTGCCACCGCACGTGTCGGGGTGCTCAACGAAGAGCTTTCCAAGCAGAAGGAAGTCAGCCAGCAGGCGCTGAGCCAGGTGGAGTTGCTGAACCAGCAGATCGCGGCCCTGCGCGCGCAGATTGCTGCGGTGGAGGAGGCGCTTCAGGTTTCCGAAGCCAGGGACAAGGCCTCGCAGACCAAGATCGCGGATCTCGGCAAGCGGCTCAACGTGGCGCTGGCTCAGCGAGTGCAGGAGCTCAACCGATATCGGTCCGACTTCTTCGGCCGGTTGCGGGAGATCCTGTCCGACCGCGAGAATATCCGCATCGTCGGCGACCGCTTCGTCTTCCAGTCGGAAGTGCTGTTCCCCTCGGGCGGGGCGACCCTGAACGACGCTGGCCAGTCGGAGATGGCGAAGCTCGCGCAGGCCGTGACCGAACTTGCCAGGGAGATACCCGCCGAAATCAACTGGGTGCTGCGCGTCGACGGCCATACCGACAATGTGCCGCTCTCGGGCACGGGTCGGTATGCCGACAACTGGGAGCTCTCGTCGGCACGCGCGACCTCGGTGGTGAAGTTCCTGATCGCCCAGGGCGTGCCTGCCGAACGGCTGGTGGCAGCCGGTTTCGGCGAGTATCAGCCGCTGGCGCAAGGCGACAGCGACGAGGCGAAGAACCAGAATCGCCGCATCGAGCTCAAGCTCACGGAGAAATAGACAGTTGCTCGCGAAGCAGCGAGGTGACGACGATGGCGACACCCATGGCGACCGCGATCTTCCAGAAATCGCGCCGCTTGCGCAGGCCCGGCAGGTTGAGCGGCCAGATGACATGCAGCGCCATCAGGATCACGCCGATGATGGGGATGACTTTCGTCAAGCTCTTCCGCCCTCGGGTGGAGTGTGCCACATATTCGGCGCCTTTCGTGTCGATGGCAATCGTCGTGCCGCCGGTTGGATAAGCATTTGAGGTCGCATAGACTTCTCGGCACGAATCGGCGCCCGTCAATCCTTAGCACCCTCCGGGGCCTCCCGTCAGTCTCCAGGCAGCGACGGGACCGGCCCGCCGCAACCGAATAGAGCACTGCCTCATGAGACAGAACCTGTTTTCCGTTTTGGCGCTTCTCACCGGAACGCTGTTCCTGTTTCTCGGCAATGGCCTGCACAGCCTGCTGATGCCGATGCGGGGCGCGGTGGAAGGATATTCGGAAACGATCCTGGGCTTCTTCGGCACGTCCTGGGCGGCGGGGTTCGTGCTCGGCTGCATCTTCGCGCGGCGCCTCGTCAAGCGCATCGGGCATGTCCGTGCCTTTTCCGGCTTCATCTCGATCATCGCCATCACCGCGCTCGCCACCGGCCTCGCGGTGGATCCGACGGTGTGGATCCTGTCGCGCGCAGTCACCGGCTTTTCCTCGGCGGCAACGGCAATGATCATCGAAAGCTGGCTCAACGAGCGGGCGACGAACGAGAGCCGCGGGATGATCTTCTCGTTCTACATCTCGATCACGCTGCTCGGGGTGGTCGGCGGGCAGATGACCGTGGCGCTGGCGGACATCAATACGCAGACGCTGTTTCTGATGGCGGGTATCTATTACTGTTTCGCGATGCTGCCGACGCTGGTCTCCAACGCGCAGACCCCCAAGCCGCTGAACGAGGTCAAGCTGGACCTCGTGGCCCTCTACAAGAACTCGCCCGTATCGTTTGTCGGCATTCTGCTGGTGGGCATTGCCAACGGCGCATGGGGCACGCTCGGGGCGGTGTTCGGCGCCAAGGCCGGCCTGTCGACGGGCGACGTGGCGCTGATGATGACGATCACGATCTTCGCTGGCGCCGCCATGCAGATCCCGGCGGGTCGCATGTCGGACCGCATGGACCGGCGCTACGTGCTGGCGATTCTCTCGGGCGTCGCCTTCATCGCGGGCTTCCAGCTCTTCGTCATCCAGCCGGAAAACGTGATGACGCTGCTCATCCTGATCGGCGTCTACGGGGCGACGGCGAACGCGCTCTATCCGATTGCCGTGGCCCATGCCAACGACTTCGCCAAGTCGTCCGACTTCGTCGCGATTTCCGGCGGGCTGTTGCTGCTCTACGGCATCGGCACGGTGATCGGCCCAACGGTGGGCGGCCCGGTCATGGAGTATCTTGGGCCGTACTCGCTCTTCGCCGTGACCGCGCTGCCCCATATCCTGATTGTCGTCTATGCGATCATCCGCTCGCGCATGCGCGCGCCGGTGCCGGTCGGCGAGCGCGACAGCTACCAGTCGGTATCATCAGGCACAACGGTGACGCCGGAAAGCCTGGCGCTCAACCCGCGGGCACAGCCCTTGCCGGACGCCGATGCCGAGACTGGCGACATGCCCGCCAAGGATGGAAGGGAGACCGCATGAGCCTTTTCGACGACGACAAACCCCTCAAGAAGCCCGGTCACGAGATCGGCTCGGACCTGTCAATGCTGTCGGTAGACGAACTCAGGATCCGGGTGGCGCTGCTCGCTTCGGAGATCGACCGGCTCGAAGCGGCAATCGCGGCGAAGTCGTCCAGCCGGAACACCGCCGAGGACCTGTTCCGCAAGTAGTTTGCGCCTTTGCCGGGCATGGCGCCTTATCGTTGCCGGACAAGCCCGCGTCGTTACGGGACCAGTTTTCATTTGTCCGGCGAGGCTCTAAGAGGTCCTCAGATGACACTTACAGAAGGTCGAACATGATCTCGAAGGCCCTCAAGGCAAAGCTGCGGACCGAGAGTCTGGCGGCGCGTGATGCGATCGGCGGCGAGAGCCGGATCGAAAAGAGCATGGCGATCGCCGATGCCGGTGGCGGGCTGATCGATTTCCTGCCCGGCGAAGAGGTTTCGGGCTTCTTTCCGATCCGTTCCGAGGTCGACGTCCGCCCACTGATGCAGAGGCTGAAGGAAAGGGGCGCGAAGCTTTCGGTGCCTGTCGTGCTCGACAAGCAGACGATCGTCTTCCGGGAAACTGCTCGCGGGCGCCCCGCTGGTCAGCACCGGCTTCGGCACGTTCGGCCCCGGAGAGGATGCCCGCGTCGTCGATCCCGACGTGATGCTGGGTGCCGCTCGCGGCTTTTTGATCGCGCCGGACACCGGATCGGCTATGGCGCCGGCTATTACGATCGTGCAATTTCCCGCCTTCACGACAAGGGCAGGCGCCCGCGCCTGATCGGGGTCGCGTTCGACTGCCAGGAGGTCGATATCATCCCCGCGGAGGACCACGATGTGGCAGTCGACGCAATCCTCACCGAAAGCGGGCTCAGGCTGATCGCGAAGGAGAATTCATGAGGCTGCTCTTTCTCGGCGACATGGTGGGGCGCAGCGGCCGGCAGGCGGTCTATGACAGGCTTCCGGGCATGATCTCCGATTTCCGGCTCGATTTCGTGGTGGTCAACGGCGAGAATGCGGCGGGTGGCTTCGGCGTCACCGAGGAGATCTTCCAGGCGACGATCGACGCCGGGGCTGACGTGATGACCACGGGCAACCATGTCTGGGACCAGCGCGAGGCGCTCGTCTTCGCCGACCGGCACGACCAGTTTCTGCGGCCGGCCAACTATCCCGCCGGCACGCCCGGACGCGGCGCGGGCGTCTATATGGCCCGCAATGGTGCCCGCGTCCTGGTGGCCAACATCATGGGGCGGGTCTTCATGCACCCCGACCTCGACGATCCGTTCAAGAGTGCCGAGACCGTGCTCGCCGCCTGTCCGCTCGGCGAGCAGGCCGACGCGGTGGTCTTCGATTTCCACGCCGAGGCGACGAGCGAGAAGCAGTGCTTCGGCCATTTCGTCGACGGCAGGGCCAGTCTGGTCGTCGGAACGCATACGCACGCGCCGACGGCAGACCATCAGATCCTCAACGGCGGTACGGCCTATATGTCCGATGCCGGCATGTGCGGCGACTACGATTCCTCGCTCGGCATGGAGAAGGAGGAGCCGCTCAACCGCTTCCTGTCGAAGATTCCCCGCGGGCGCTTCGAGGCCGCCTCCGGCCCGGCCACGCTGTGCGGCGTCGGCGTGGAGATCTCCGACCGAACGGGGCTGGCGGAGAAGATCGCTCCGCTCCGGCTGGGGCCGCGGCTGGCAGAGACAGTGCCAGATTTCTGGAGGTGACTTCTCGCTGCGAGATTTGTCGGGCGAGCACGATAACAGGATTGTGACGGCCCGCCCGGAATTGCCGCTGGACGACCGTTCAGGGCTGCAGCATCCTTCGCGCCTGCACAAGGCTTCTTGGAGGATGCGCGATGCTCCGTTGGCTCCTGTCGATAGCACTGTTTGTTGCCACGCCGCTGACGGTTCTGGCGCAGGACAAGCAACAGCCGCGCCATTTCAGCCAATGCCAGGCGATCGCCGGCCGGCTGCCGGGCGTGACATTCGCACGGTATGAACCGGCGCCGCGACTGTTCCAGCCCGCCGCCCTGTCCGACGAGCCGGTGACCATCACGTTCCTCGGGCATTCCACGTTCCACATCGCCACGCCTGACGGTGTGACGATTGCGACGGATTACAGCGGCTGGCACAAGCCGCCCGTGCCGCCGCTGGTGGCGACCATGAACCATGCCCATACGACGCATTACACGCTGACTCCCGAGCCGGAGATCAAATACGTGCTGCATGGCTGGAGCGATACGCCCGGTGAGTCGATCAAGCACGAGATTCTGGTCGAGGACACGTTCATCCGCAACGTCACAACCGACATCAATCGCTGGGGCCGGTCGGAAAAGGATGGCAACTCGATCTTCATCTTCGAGGTGCAGGGGCTCTGCATCGGGCACCTCGGGCATCTGCATCACGAACTCGACGAGGGTCATTATGCCGAGATCGGCCGGCTCGACGTGGTGATGGTGCCGGTGGACGGCGGGCTGACGATGGGCAAGGAAAGCATGAGCAAGGTGGTTCAGCGCCTGCGCTCGTCCGTGATCCTGCCGATGCACCGCCGCGGGCCGGTGATCGACGATTTCCTTGATATGTTCGGGCCGGAATTTGACAAGGTCGTTTCGACCGAGGCGGTGATCCAGGTGTCGCTCCGGTCGCTGCCGAAGAAGCCGACCATCTACGTTCTCCGAGGCGTGTGAGGCTGCAGGCCTCTTGAATGCCTGCAATTCCGGCAATATAAGGCCGCATCCAACGATCCAGAGACGTATAGGGGTGCCATGGCCGGCCATTCACAGTTCAAGAACATCATGCACCGGAAGGGGAAGCAGGATTCCATCCGGTCGAAAATGTTTTCCAAGCTCGCGCGCGAAATCACGGTCGCGGCAAAGGCGGGCCTTCCCGATGTCAGCATGAATGCGGCGCTTCGACTGGCGGTACAGAATGCCAAGGCGCAGTCGATGCCGAAGGACAATATCGACCGCGCCATCAAGAAGGCCTCCGGCGCGGATGCCGAGAATTACGACCAGGTGCGCTACGAAGGCTATGGCCCGGGCGGCATCGCCGTCATCGTCGAGGCCTTGACCGACAACCGCAACCGTACCGCTTCCAACGTCCGGTCGATCTTCACCAAGGCTGGCGGCGCGCTGGGCGAAACCGGATCGGTGTCCTTCTCCTTCGACCATGTCGGCGAAATCGTCTATCCGCTCTCGGCCGCAGACGGCGACAAGATGATGGAAGCCGCAATCGAAGCCGGCGCGGATGACGTGCAGACCGACGAGGAAGGACACACGATCTATTGTGCCTTCGAATCGATCGGCGAGGTGTCGAAGGCGCTCGAAGGCATGCTGGGCGAAGCGTCAACCGTCAAGGCGATCTGGCGGGCGCAGAATTCCGTGCCCGTCGACGAGGAGCGGGCGCAGTCGCTGCTCAAGATGACCGATTCGCTGGAAGACGATGACGACGTCCAGAACGTCTATACCAATATGGATATTTCCGAAGAGATCATGGCCAAACTCTCGGCTTGAACCGAAGCATCGACGCGCAGGAGCCCGGAGCGGTCGGCCGCTCCGTGCTTTTTCACGCCGCCTTGCGGACGATCGTCTCGAGCCCGGCAAAGAGTTCGATGGATTTCAGTCGCGCGTCGAGATCGGCGATCGGCATGGAGATGATCAGTTCGTCGATGGCGGTGACGCGGATGAATTCGGACAGGTCGCGCTCCGCGGTCCTCGGCGAGCCGACGATCGCATATTGCAACGTGTGCTCGACATTGTAGCGCTCCGCTTCCGTCCAGTGCTCGTCCATGTTCCTGACCGGCAGGGGAAAATAGCCCCGCGTGTTGCGGCGCAGGTTGATGAACTGGAGCTGTGCCGAGGTGAAGTGGTGTTTCGCCTCTTCATCGGTATCCGCCACGACGCCCATGACCCCGGCCATCACATAGGGGCGGTCTAGCTGCGCCGACGGCTGGAAGCGCTCCCGGTAGATCGCGATCGCATCCATCAACGCGTCGGGCGCGAAATGCGAGGCGAAGGCGTAGGGCAGGCCGAGTGCCGCGGCGAGATGCGCCGAATAAAGGCTCGAGCCCAGCAGCCAGAGAGGGACGTTGGAGCCGATGCCAGGCATCGCCATCACCTGGCCATCGTCGCCGGCGCCGAACAGGCGCTGCAGTTCCAGTATATCGTTGGGGAAGGAATTGGCGCCGGCCTCGAGGTCGCGGCGCAAAGCCCGGGCCGTGCGCATGTCGGTTCCCGGCGCCCGGCCGAGTCCGAGTTCGACGCGACCGGGGAAGAGTGCGGCCAGTGTGCCGAATTGCTCGGCGATGACGAGGGGCGAATGGTTGGGCAGCATGATCCCGCCAGAGCCGATGCGGATGCGCGACGTCGCATGACCGACATGACCGATCAGGACCGCCGTGGCGGAACTCGCCACCGCAGGCATGCCGTGATGCTCCGCCAGCCAGTAGCGGTGATAGCCGGCGCGTTCGGCCGCCTGCGCCATCAGAGCGGTGTTGCGGAAGCTTTCTTCCACGGTGCCTCCTTCGACAACCTGGGAGAGATCGAGGATCGAAAAGGGAATCATGCCGGCATCCTTCCACGCGTTCACGCCGCAAAGTTGGTGGCTTTCGCGATGTGAATCAAGTGTTGCCGGCAACCTAAATCGATCAAACGACCATCCGGGGCTTCGGGGCAGATGGCGGCTATGTCGATCCCGGCGATAGCCGGCCGACGAACGGAACCCTATAACGGGGGCATGACCAACCTGATTCGCATCATCGGCATCGATCCCGGACTTCGCCGCACCGGTTGGGGTGTCATCGAAACGCTCGGCAATTCCTTGCGCTTCGTCGCGTCGGGCACCGTCACCTCGGATGACAAGGCCGATCTGGCATCGCGGCTCTGCCAGTTGCATGACGGGCTCGCGGAGGTGCTGCATCTGCACAGGCCGGACGAGGCGGCTGTCGAGCAGACCTTCGTCAACAAGGATGCCGTCGCCACGCTCAAGCTCGGGCAGGCGCGAGGGATCGCGATGCTGGTGCCCGCGCGCGCGGGGCTGCATGTGTCCGAATATGCGCCGAACGCGGTGAAAAAGGCGGTGATCGGAGTCGGCCATGGCGAAAAGCAGCAGATCCACATGATGCTGAAGGTGCTCATGCCGAAGGCAGTTTTTCAGGGTAATGACGCCGCCGACGCGCTCGCCATCGCCATCTGCCATGCTCATCACATGGGCGGCGCAAGAGCACGGCTAAAGCTGGCGTCGGCGTAGTTTGTTCTTGACTTGTTCTATAAGTAAGGATATTTCTTACTTATCGATAAGGTGGAGAAGATGCGCGTCACATCCAAGGGTCAAGTCACCATACCACGCGACATGCGCGAACTTGCCGGCATCAAGCCGAACAGCGAGGTTCTGTTTTCGATCGAGGGTGGAAAGCTCACGGTTGTGCCCAAACACGAGTCTGGCGCTGTGGAAGAAAAGGCGCGACTGGAAAGGTTTCTGGAGACGCTCGATCGCCTCGAAGGCACGGGTGACCAGGACGTCGATGCCGCCACACTGATGTCGATGACGCGGGATCGTTGAGTGGCAACGCTTGTGGACACCAATGTGCTGGTCGATGTCGCGGTTCGTGACCCTGATTGGCTGCACTGGTCTCGTTCCGCCCTCACCAAGGCTGAGAAGACCGGTCCACTCGTTATCAATCCCGTCATTTTTGCAGAATTTTCGGTTCGCTATGACAGCCTGGAGGATGTGGAAGCGTTGTTGCCTGCGGACCAGTTTGCACGCGAGGGGCTTCCCTGGTCCGCGGCCTTCGCTGCAGGGGTTGCATTCCGCCACTACCGAAGGGCAGGGGGAGGACGCGAGCGAGTGCTGCCTGATTTCCTGATAGGTGCGCACGCTGTCATCCGCGATCACGCGATCCTGACGCGTGATCCGAAGGGCTATCGGAGCTATTTCCCCGGCGTTCGCCTGATCACCCCCGAAACCCATCCCTGAAGGCACCTCCATGTTCGGAACACGCATATGATCGGCAAGCTCAAGGGGACGATCGAGGAAATCGGGGAGGACCACGTTCTCGTCGACGTGCATGGCGTCTGCTATGTCGCCTTCTGCTCGGCGCGGACGCTGTCGCGCATCGGCTCGGCCGGCGAGGCGGTGGTGCTGTTCATCGAAAACCTATGTGCGCGAAGACCAGCTGAAGCTCTTCGGCTTCATGACGGCGCTGGAGCGCGAGTGGTTTCGGCTGCTGCAGATCGTCCAGGGTGTCGGCTCGAAAGTGGCGCTGGCCATTCTCTCGACCCTGACGCCCTCGGAACTCGCCAACGCCATCGCCCTGCAGGACAAGACCGCCATCTCGCGCGCACCCGGCGTCGGGCCCAAGGTCGCCGTGCGCATCCTGACCGAACTCAAGGCCAAGGCGCCGGCCTTCGCCGGGGAGTCGATCAATATCGGGCTCAAGCAGGAACTGGGCGAGGGCGTGGCCGCAGCACCGATCTCGGATGCGGTCTCGGCGCTGACCAATCTCGGTTACTCGCGCGACCAGGCCGCGAACGCGGTGGCGGCTGCGCTCAGGTCCGCCGGCGAGGGCGCCGACAGCGCCCGGCTGATCAGGCTTGGATTGAAGGAACTGGCGCGGTGAATCCTTGAAATTTAGTTTTCGCCTTACTAGAATGAGATTTGTAAGGAAGTGTGTCGGGAA
>JAHHDR010000021.1 GCA_019739215.1 Rhizobium sp. | reverse complement strand
GCGAGATGGCTCATCACCATGACCGGCCTCCCATTCATGCTGGCAATGCTTGCGGTATCGGCGACGGAGAATCCCAGGCGATTCATGCCGGTATCGATATTGAGCGCGAAGGGATCGGAGCGGCCCATGGCCCGGAAGGCATCGAGTTGTTCAGCGGAGGCGAGAACGGGTATCAGGCCGGCAGAAATTATCTGCGCTTCCTGCCCCGCCCAGAAGCCGGAGAGAACGAAGATTCGGGCCTCGCCAAACCCACCGGCGCAGTGCCTCGCCCTCGCTCATCGTCGCCACGAAGAAGGTCCGGCAGCCGGCACGGTCAAGTATCCGCGCGACCTGTTCGGCACCCAGGCCATAGGCGTCGGCCTTGAGCACCGCGCCGGTCTCCGACGCCACTGCCATTGACCGCAGGCTGCGCCAGTTGGCCGCGATGGCGCCCGTGTCGATCGTGAGGCGGGCGGGAGCGATGTCGAAACCCGTGTTCTTGGTCAGCGTCTGGTCCATGGCCGCGCTCTTAATCCTTCGTTCCCGCCACGGCAAGCGTGCAACTTTTGTACAAGACGGGCCGGGGCGATTGAATTATGGATTGGCCATGCAGAACGTTTCCCAGGCCGAGGCCACCCAGGCCATACCGGTGACCGACCGGGAGAACACCGATTTCTGGAGGGCCACGCGCTTCAGGGACATGGAGTGCATGGCCGCGACATTCGTCACCCACGAATTCGCACCGCATTCACACGATACCTTCTCCATCGGCGCCATCGAGGCGGGGTGCCAGATCGCTCGCATCCGGGGCGAACGTGAGCATACCGGCCCGGGCGCTCTCTACCTCCTCAATCCGGGCGAAATCCACGACGGAGCCCCCGGCGTCAGCGGGGGCTATCGCTACCGAATGATCTACCCCGACACCGAGCTGCTGAGGGGTATCATCGAGGACGTCACCGGACGGGCCTTCAACGGCGCGCCGAGCTTCTCGAAGCAGTTGCTGCAGGATGAAGCCCTGGCAATGGATTTCGCCCATGCCCACCGTCTGGTCCAGGACGGCGTGGACGACCTTCTTGCCGAGGAAGCCATGTATCGCGTGCTCTCCCACATGTTCATCCGTTACGGCAGCGCCATCATCACACCGCCTAAGGAGACCGGCAGGAGCAAGGCAGGGCGCGCACGGGATTTTCTCGCTTCGAACTTCACGAGTGAAGTCGGGCTCGAGGCACTGGCCGGGATCGCCGGCCTGAGCCGCGCCCACCTGATCCGTGCCTTCCGGCGGGAGTTCTTCATCACCCCGCACGCATTCCAGACCGACCTGCGCGTCCGGCACGCGCGCCGCCTTCTGCGCGAGGGAGCCTCGCCGTCGGATACTGCCATCGAATGCGGTTTTGCCGACCAGGCGCATTTGACGCGCCATTTCAAGGCGCGCATCGGCGTCACGCCCGCGGCCTATCGCAGGGGCTGACCGACAATCGGTCCGGCCGAGCACTTTTGTTCAAGACCAGATGCGCATTGGCACATTATCCGGAAGACCCCACCATCCGGAGTGCCCATGAACTGGAAATCTGAATTCGCGGCCGGGTTGAAGACCATTGCCCCGGTCCTCGTCGCGGCTATGCCCATCGGTCTGGTCTTCGGCGCGGTCGCCGCCGCAAAGGGCCTGTCTCCCTTGGAAGCGATGCTGATGAGCGCGCTCGTCTTTGCCGGCGGCTCTCAGTTCGTCGCCATGGACATCTGGACTCACCCGGCAAGCTGGACGGCGCTCGGCTTTGCGGCGTTGCTTGTCAATGTCCGTCACGTTCTGATGGGCGCCTCCCTGGGCCGCAAGATGGACGCCTTCAGGCCATGGCAGAAATATCTCGGCGCCCTTGTTATGGCCGATGAAAACTGGGCGATGGCCGAGGCGCGGGCAAGCCGGACCCGGCTTACGCCCGCCTTCTATGCCGGCCTCTCGGTCCTGTTCTATCTCAACTGGATCGCCTGCAGCCTCGCGGGCGCTCTGCTCGGCGCCCTTCTCGGGGATCCGACACTGATCGGACTGGATTTCGCCTTTCCCGCGGTCTTCATCGTTCTGGTCATGGGCTTCTGGAAAGGCCCGTCAACCGGGCTGGTGTTGCTGGCGAGCGCGCTGGCCTCCATCGCCACCTTTCTCATGGTCCCCGGCGCCTGGTACATCGCCGCGGGCGCAGCCGCCGGCCTGGCCGCAGCCTTTGCGTCAGGCCGCCTCCGAAAAACGGCGGTGGTGCAATGACCCTCGATGTCGATACGTTTCTCGCGATCCTCGCCATGGCGGCCGCGACCATGCTGACGCGCCTCTCGGGCATCTTTCTCGTCCGCCGTCTGTCCATCGGTGAGGAGATGCGCGAGGCACTCGACGCCATTCCGCCGGCTGTGCTGATGGCGGTGATCGCACCCACCGCGCTCGCCACCGGCTGGGCGGAGACCATTGCATGCGGCGTTACGGTTCTTGCGGCGCTGCGGCTGCCGCTGCTGGCATCGGTGGCCATTGGTGTTGCAAGCGTGGTTGTGCTTCGCGCTGCTGGACACTGACCACACAGGCAAGTGCAGCTGTTATCCGTGCTTTAATAATATCTGGCTTATATATTGTGGGTAGGCGGTTGGACTGCATTGGAGATGCGGCCCCGCAAAGCAAATACATGTTCGTGCTGGGGGTGTGAGAGTCGATGAACAGTATTGCTGCCAGGCGTTTTTTCAGGTGGGTGGCCGGGCTCTTTGCGATCCCCCGCGATAATCCTGTCCTGACGATTGCCCAGTACGAGGCATTCTCCAAGCAGGTGCCGCTGATGTACGCCATTCTGCTGACGAACATGGTGGCGCTCGCCTTCACGCATGCTGCCGTCGCGCCATCCTGGCTGGTCTACTACCTCCCTGGGCTCATGGGGGGCGTCAGCCTGTTACGGACGTTCAGTTGGCTGAAATCGCGCCACACGAAGGTCGAGGCGGCGGAAGCCTACCGGAAGCTCAGGGCGACAAACATCGTCGTCGGACCGATCACCGTGGCTTTCACGGCCTGGGCGCTACTGCTGCTGCCTTATGGCGATGCGTTCCAGCGCAGCCATGTCGTTTTCTTCATGGCAATCACCGTCATCGGCTGCATCTTCTGTCTCATGCACCTGCGCTCGGCAGCGCTCGCCGTGACGGTCATCGTCAACGTGCCGCTTCTCGTGACCATGCTGATGACGGGCGAGCCGACATTCATTGCCATGGGCATCAACGTCATCCTGGTGACGATTGCCATGATCGCGATCCTGATGACGCACTACCGCGATTTTCGGGGGCTGAACGAGTCGCGCCAGGCGCTTCTCGACCAGCAGCAGGCGTTGAACGACCGCAATGCCGCGATCCAGGCTCTCTCCGACGAAAACCTCAGACTGGCCAATCTCGACAGCCTCACGGTGTTGCAGAACCGTCGCAGCTTCTTCCTCTCGCTTGAGGATCGTTTCGCCAGCGCCCGCAGCGCCGGCGAACCGCTGGCGATCGGTATCGTCGATCTCGATGGCTTCAAGCCGGTGAACGACATGTACGGCCATGCCGCCGGCGACAAGGTGCTTGTCGAGATCGCCGCCCGGCTCGAGCGGCTGGCCGCACGACGGCAGCCTGACGGCCGGCTGGCGATCTTCCGCATGGGCGGCGATGAGTTCGGCCTGGTCCTCTCGCGTCCCGAGTGGGCGTGCGAAGCGATCGCGATCGGGCATGAAATCTGCGATGCCATCTGCGAGCCGATCAATATCGGCTCCGGCTCCGTTCAGGTCACGGGCTCGATAGGATTTGCGATCTATCCCGATGTCGGAACGGACGGCCAGACGCTCTATGAGAGAGCCGACTACGCCCTTTATACAGCCAAGCGCAACCACCGCGCCGGCGTGGTCGTCTTCAACGCTGAACAGGCAGACGAACTCTCTCGCCAGAGGATTGTCGAGGACGCGATGGCTGCGGCGGACCTCAAACGCGAGCTCTCGCTGGTCTACCAGCCCATCGTCCATGCCGCGACAGGCCGCTGTGTCGCCTTCGAGGCCCTGGCGCGCTGGGACAGCCCCGTCATCGGCAAGGTATCGCCAGGCGAATTCGTGCCGGTCGCCGAGCACACGGGGCGCATCGGCATGATCACCCGCCTGCTGCTGGAGCAGGCGCTGGAAACCGCGAAGGCCTGGCCGCGTTCGGTCAGGCTGTCCTTCAACCTCTCGGCTCACGACCTGGTCTCCGCCGAGGGCATGCTGCGCATTGTCGCGATCGTAGAAGCAAGCGGCATGGACCCGTCGCGGATCGTCTTCGAGATCACCGAGACCGCCGTCATGCAGGATTTTGAACAGGCGCGGGCCTCTGTCGAAATGTTGCGTCGCATGGGCTGCGGCATCGCGCTTGACGATTTCGGCACCGGTTACTCGAGCCTGCACCACATCCACAAGCTGCCGCTCACCAAGATCAAGATCGACGGCAGTTTCGTGCGCGACATCCAGCGGCAGAAGACCAGCTACAACATCGTCAAGTCGCTACTCGCGCTCTGCGCCGATATGGGCCTCAATACCGTAGTTGAAGGTGTGGAAACTTCCGGTGAACTCGCCGTGCTGCGCGGCCTCGGCGCCGAACTCGTCCAAGGCTATTACTTTTCGCGCCCGCTGCCCGCAGCGGCGGCCATCGATTTCATTGCTGTTTCCGAATCGGGTGCATGCCGGCTCCAGGCTTGATCAGCCGGGCCGGCGCGCGTCGGCCTCAGTGCTCGTACTGGGTGAAGCTCGGATCCGCGAGGTCGGTGAAGCGCGTGAATTCCGACTGGAAGGCGAGCTTTACGGTGCCGGTCGGTCCATGGCGCTGCTTGGCGATGATCACGTCCGCCGTGCCCTTCACCTTGTCCATCTGCTGTTCCCATTCGGTATACTTGGGATCGTCGGGATCGCGCGGCTCCATATTCTTGACGTAATACTCCTCGCGAAACACGAAAAGCACTACGTCGGCGTCCTGCTCGATCGAACCGGATTCGCGAAGGTCCGACAGTTGCGGTCGCTTGTCCTCGCGGCTCTCGACCTGGCGCGAAAGCTGGGAGAGCGCGATGATCGGCACGCCGAGCTCCTTGCCGAGCGCCTTGAGGCCGGTGGTGATCTGCGTGACTTCCTGCACCCGGTTCTCTCCGGACTTGCCGGAGCCGGTCATGAGCTGGATATAGTCGACAACCAGGCAGTCGAGCCCGCGCTGCCGCTTCAGGCGGCGCGCGCGCGCCGAGAGCTGGGCGATCGAGATGCCGCCTGTCTGGTCGATGAACAGCGGAATTTTCTGCATCATCTGCGAGCAGGCGACGAGCTTCTCGAAATCGGATTCAGTGATGTCGCCGCGGCGGATCTTCGAGGAGGAGACTTCCGTCTGCTCGGAAATGATGCGCGTGGCGAGCTGTTCGGCCGACATTTCCAGCGAGTAGAAACCGACGACGCCGCCGTTGCGGGCCTTGTAGGAACCGTCCGGCAGCACTTCCGGCTCGTAGGCCGCCGCGATGTTGTAGGCGATGTTGGTGGCCAGCGAGGTCTTGCCCATGCCCGGGCGACCCGCCAGCACGATCAGGTCCGAACGCTGCAGGCCGCCCATCTTGGCGTCGAGCGACGTAATGCCGGTCGAGATGCCCGAGAGATGGCCGTCGCGCTCGAAGGCGGCGCCGGCCATGTCGATGGCCTGGGCAACGGCGTCGGAAAAGGCCTGGAAGCCGCCATCATAGCGGCCGGTTTCGGCGAGTTCGAAGAGGCGGCGCTCGGTGTCCTCGATCTGCGCCTGCGGCGGCATGTCGAGCGGTGCGTCATAGGCGATGTTGACCATGTCCTCGCCGATGGTGATCAGCGAGCGGCGCAGCGCGAGATCGTAGACCGCCCGGCCATAGTCCTCGGCATTGATGATCGAGACGGCGTCGGCGGCGAGGCGGGCCAGATACTGTGCGACCGTCATGTCGCCCACCTTGTCGTCGGCCGGCAGGAAGGTCTTGACCGTCACCGGATGGGCCGTCTTGCCCATGCGGATGATGTCGCCCGCCACCTCGTAGATTCGCCGGTGCAGCGCCTCGCTGAAATGCACCGGCTTGAGGAAGTCCGAAACGCGGTAGAAGGCGTCGTTGTTGACGAGGATCGCGCCGAGCAGCGCCTGTTCCGCTTCCAGATTTCCCGGAGCTTCCCGGTAGTGCGGCGTGGCGTCGGTATTGCTGATGGCGGCGAGTTTCCGCGCAACGTCTTTCATGATCGTGCCTGTTGTGATTTTGAGTCCGTGTCTGATCCTATAGAACACACCGCCCGGATTTGGACAGGAATCTTTCAGTCCACAGCAGTTCACAGACCGATGAAAAAGAGGCCCTTCGATCGAGCTTTCCATTGACTCAGGCAAATCGGCAACGCCCGTCTGGACATAAGAGAAAGGCCCGCGACGAAAGACGCAGGCCTCTCAATTTCTTGGCGTGAGAATCAGCTACTCGGCGGCCTCGTGCGGGAAGCGAACCGAACCCTCGTCGTTCTTTTTCTCGATCTGGCGCAGGCAATTCTCTGCGTCCTGGATATAGTCGCGGGTGAGCGGAACGGCCTGCTGGTCGTGGGCGAGCTGGAACTGGAAGATCACCAGGCCCTGCCAGCGGAACGCGCTCTCCGAGGATGCGAGGTAGAATTCCCAGATCCGGCAGAACCGCTCGTCATAGAGTGCCTTTGCCTCCTCGCGCCGCGCCATGAAGCGTTCGCGCCAGGCCCGCAATGTCTCGGCATAGTGCAGCCTGAGCACCTCGACATCGGTGATGACCAGCCCCGAGCGCTCGATCGACGCCATCACCTCCGACATCGACGGAATATAGCCGCCGGGGAAGATGTATTTCTCGATGAAGGGATTGGTCGTCGCAGGCTCGTCGACGCGACCGATCGTGTGCATCAGCATCACGCCGTCCTTCTTCAGAAGCTGCGCCGACTTCTTGAAATAGGTGTCGTAATGCGGACGGCCGACATGTTCGAACATGCCCACGGAGACGATCCGGTCGAACTGCTCGTCGACATGGCGATAGTCCTGCAACTCGAAGCGGATGTCGCCGTCGAGCCCGCCGTCCGCGGCGCGCCGGCGGGCCATGGCGAGCTGCTCGTCCGACAGGGTCACGCCCTTGACCTTCGCGCCGATGTTGCGCGCGAGATAGAGCGCCATGCCGCCCCAGCCGCAACCGATGTCGAGCACCGACAGGCCCGGGCGGTTCATCACCATCTTGGCAGCGATGTGCCGCTTCTTGGCAAGTTGCGCCTCCTCGAGATCCGTGTTCGGCGTCTCGAAATAGGCGCAGGAATATTGCCGGTCGGCATCGAGGAAGAGATCGTAGAGCGCACCGGTCAGGTCATAGTGGTGCTGCACGTTCTTCCGCGAACGATGGGCGATGTTGTCTTCCTTGAAATGGCGGAACAGGTAGCGCACCTTCGCCAGCGCCTTCATCCAGGGCCTGTACTGCAGCCCGCCATCCGGGTTGCCGGTGAGGGCGGCCTCGAGCAGATCGTACATGTCGCCCTGGACGATATCCAGCGTGCCGTCGGCGTAGCATTGCCCGAGATGGAACTCGGGATTGTAGGCGACTTGCCACTCGGCCTTCGGGGAGTTGAATCTCACATGCACCGGCTTGCCGGTGCCTCCGCCATAGATACGGCTGGTGCCGTCGGCGTAGGTGACTGTTAAATTGCCTTTGCGAATTATGGTCGCGAGAAAACGGTCTAGAATGCGGTTCATATGTCAGCTCCACGCGTAATGTACACACGACTGACAGCAGGCCGGACGGAGCGTATTGGATGCGCACCGGGCGGTAAGCATGTCCAAAACATTAACAGAACGTAAAATCTAACAAAGAATCGCCAGTTTTCAATGGGTGCTGACTGGTCGAATGTTCAAGAATGCACATTGTCGCATTCAAATTTGTGATATGGTTAACATCGCAGGATTTGCGGACGTCGATATCACGCCCCCGCGGGCCGCCGGACAAACGAAAGGCGCCCCCGGTGATGTGCCGGAGGCGCCTGCAAAAGCCGATGGAAACGTTCGAGCCGAGGCTCTTACATTTCTTCGCCGTGCTCGAGCTGGCTGGCGTCGAAGAAGTCTTCCGGCTTCAGCGCGTCTTCGTCGACACCATAGATGGCATCGGCCGAGGTCAGGCTTTCGCCCTTGGCCTGGCGGGCAGCTTCGTCGGCCGAACGGGCGACGTTGAGTTCGATTTCGATCTCGACTTCGGCATGCAGGTGCAGGTTGACGTTGTGCAGGCCGATGGTCTTGATCGGGGTGTTGAGGTCGACCTGGTTGCGGCCGATGTTGAAGCCTTCGGCTTCAAGCGCCTCGACGATGTCGCGCGCTGCGACCGAGCCGTAGAGCTGGCCGGTTTCGCCAGCGGAGCGCACCATCACGAAGGACTTGCCTTCGAGCTTGTCGGCGATCTTCTGGGCTTCGGACTTGCGCTCGAGGTTGCGGGCTTCCAGGGTCGCGCGCTCGGTTTCGAAACGCTTCTTGTTGCCTTCGTTGGCGCGCAGCGCCTTGCCGAGCGGCAGCAGGTAGTTGCGGGCGTAGCCGTCCTTGACCTTCACGGTCTCGCCCATCTGGCCGAGCTTGTTGACGCGTTCGAGGAGAATGACTTGCATGGCTGGAGTTCCTTTCAGTTCGGAGTTTCGGTGGTTTCGTTGGGTTTGTTCGGCGTGAGCGCGATGGCCCGCCGCGGATTCGCGAGCCCGCCGGCGAGCGCGACTATGAGCACGACCGGCGGAACAAGGAAGGTGATGAGATAGACCAGAACGAGCGCGGGAAGCGCGTAGGCCTTGTCGCGCAGCGCATTGTGGATGACGGCAAACCCGGCCAGGGTGAAGCCCGCCCCGGTGGCGCCGGCAAAGCTCGCGCCGACAACGCCGGCGGTGCCGCCCACGAACATCAGCAGCACGCCGAGGAAGAACACCGCGATCGACGCCCGGCCCATGCGCAAGGCCACGCGGATGTCCTCGCGCGGGCGGACGTTGCGCTTCATCGCAGCCAGGATCAGCATGGCGAAATAGAAGCCCGCAAACAGCATCAGCATGTTGCCGAAGCTCTGCGATACCGGGCCGAAGACTTTCAGCATCGACAGGATTTCGGCCCTCTGCTCGGGCGTCACCGCCGTGCCGGGGCTCGCCTGGCCGATCATTTCGATAGCCCTGTCGATCACCGCGGCATAGAGCGCGTCGACCGGCTGCAACAGGAGCAGCGTGATCGTGGCAAATGCGGTGATCACGGCGCCGACGAGCATGATGTCGGCCAGCGGGTACCAAGCCAGCGCCTGGTCGGGGCCGCCGATTTCGGTCGCCGGGCGCGCCAGCAGGGCAAGCTGGCTCATCACCGCAGCAGGCAGGAGCGTGAGCGCGAAGATCACAGTGGCGAACGGGGAGGACGTGTAGACGCCGAGGGCGACGGCAGCGGTGCCGACAGCCACGAGGCCCGCGACGCGTCCGTAACCGAGGCCCGCCATGAACAGCGCCGCCATCGCCAGCACCTGAGCGAACAGCGGCATGCTGAGCGAACCGAGCGTGCCGATGGCAGCGACCAGTCCGGCAATGATGCCGATCACGATGGGGTTGGCATTCGGTTTCATTCGGTCTCGCTGTCCTGTCCATTCAGTAGAATGAAGCAGTTAGGGGAATGTCCTGACAAAGCGATTCAGGTCCCCAACATGGGTTTTCAGTCGTTCCGATCCGGGCCCATCCCGGAAGGGAGGCGAAAGGCGACCATCGCCTTTCGCCTCCCTTCCGGGATGGGCCCGGATCGGAACGACTGAAAACCCATGTTGGGGACCTGAATCGCTTTGTCAGGACATTCCCCTAACTGCTTCATTCTACTGAATGGACAGGACAGCGAGACCGAATGAAACCGAATGCCAACCCCATCGTGATCGGCATCATTGCCGGACTGGTCGCTGCCATCGGCACGCTCGGTTCGCTCAGCATGCCGCTGTTCGCTCAGGTGCTGGCGATGGCGGCGCTGTTCATGGCGGGCCTCGGTTACGGACGCGTCGCGGGCCTCGTGGCTGTCGGCACCGCTGCCGTCGCCCTCGGCGTCTACACGTCCTCCCCGTTCGCCACTGTGATCTTCGCGCTCACGCTCCTGCCTGCTGCGGTGATGAGCCAGCTTGCCCTGCTGGCGCGCCCGGCGACCGAAATCGGCGGCCCCGACCAGGCGCTGGCTTGGTACCCGCTGGCCGACATCATGCTCGTCGGCGCCGTGATCACCGCATTTGCCACGATCACGCTGCTCCTGTTGCAGCCGGTCGACGCGCTCTATGCCGCGGTGATCGACAGGGCTATCGAAATGATCGGCCAGGCGAGCCCCGGCACGGCGGTGACGCCCGAGCAGAGGGCCGAAATCCTGTCGATGCTGAAAGTCTTCGGCCCGGTATCGCAGAGCTTCGGCAACATGCTGATGCTGTTTGCGGGCTTCTATTTCGCCATGCTGATCCTGGCTGCGATGAAGCGCAACGTCCGCCCGCGCGAGGACATCCGCGTGGCCTTGCGCATGGGCCGGGCGTCGATCGCGGTGTTCTTCCTCGGCGTGCTGCTGATGTTCGTGGGCGGCACCGCCGGCGTTGTCGGCGCGAGCTTTGCCGGCGCCACCGGGGCGGGCTTCACCCTGGCCGGGTTTGCCGTCATCCACAATGCGCTGCGCGACAAGGCCTACGCGCTTCCCGCGCTCGTTCTGGTCTATCTCATCACCTTCCTTGTTCCGCCGGTCGTGCTCATAGTCGCGCTCGCCGGCGGGCTCGCGAATCCGCGGCGGGCCATCGCGCTCACGCCGAACAAACCCAACGAAACCACCGAAACTCCGAACTGAAAGGAACTCCAGCCATGCAAGTCATTCTCCTCGAACGCGTCAACAAGCTCGGCCAGATGGGCGAGACCGTGAAGGTCAAGGACGGCTACGCCCGCAACTACCTGCTGCCGCTCGGCAAGGCGCTGCGCGCCAACGAAGGCAACAAGAAGCGTTTCGAAACCGAGCGCGCGACCCTGGAAGCCCGCAACCTCGAGCGCAAGTCCGAAGCCCAGAAGATCGCCGACAAGCTCGAAGGCAAGTCCTTCGTGATGGTGCGCTCCGCTGGCGAAACCGGCCAGCTCTACGGCTCGGTCGCAGCGCGCGACATCGTCGAGGCGCTTGAAGCCGAAGGCTTCAACATCGGCCGCAACCAGGTCGACCTCAACACCCCGATCAAGACCATCGGCCTGCACAACGTCAACCTGCACCTGCATGCCGAAGTCGAGATCGAAATCGAACTCAACGTCGCCCGTTCGGCCGACGAAGCTGCCCGCCAGGCCAAGGGCGAAAGCCTGACCTCGGCCGATGCCATCTATGGTGTCGACGAAGACGCGCTGAAGCCGGAAGACTTCTTCGACGCCAGCCAGCTCGAGCACGGCGAAGAAATGTAAGAGCCTCGGCTCGAACGTTTCCATCGGCTTTTGCAGGCGCCTCCGGCACATCACCGGGGGCGCCTTTCGTTTGTCCGGCGGCCCGCGGGGGCGTGATATCGACGTCCGCAAATCCTGCGATGTTAACCATATCACAAATTTGAATGCGACAATGTGCATTCTTGAACATTCGACCAGTCAGCACCCATTGAAAACTGGCGATTCTTTGTTAGATTTTACGTTCTGTTAATGTTTTGGACATGCTTACCGCCCGGTGCGCATCCAATACGCTCCGTCCGGCCTGCTGTCAGTCGTGTGTACATTACGCGTGGAGCTGACATATGAACCGCATTCTAGACCGTTTTCTCGCGACCATAATTCGCAAAGGCAATTTAACAGTCACCTACGCCGACGGCACCAGCCGTATCTATGGCGGAGGCACCGGCAAGCCGGTGCATGTGAGATTCAACTCCCCGAAGGCCGAGTGGCAAGTCGCCTACAATCCCGAGTTCCATCTCGGGCAATGCTACGCCGACGGCACGCTGGATATCGTCCAGGGCGACATGTACGATCTGCTCGAGGCCGCCCTCACCGGCAACCCGGATGGCGGGCTGCAGTACAGGCCCTGGATGAAGGCGCTGGCGAAGGTGCGCTACCTGTTCCGCCATTTCAAGGAAGACAACATCGCCCATCGTTCGCGGAAGAACGTGCAGCACCACTATGACCTGACCGGTGCGCTCTACGATCTCTTCCTCGATGCCGACCGGCAATATTCCTGCGCCTATTTCGAGACGCCGAACACGGATCTCGAGGAGGCGCAACTTGCCAAGAAGCGGCACATCGCTGCCAAGATGGTGATGAACCGCCCGGGCCTGTCGGTGCTCGACATCGGTTGCGGCTGGGGCGGCATGGCGCTCTATCTCGCGCGCAACATCGGCGCGAAGGTCAAGGGCGTGACCCTGTCGGACGAGCAGCTCGCCATGGCCCGCCGGCGCGCCGCGGACGGCGGGCTCGACGGCGACATCCGCTTCGAGTTGCAGGACTATCGCCATGTCGACGAGCAGTTCGACCGGATCGTCTCCGTGGGCATGTTCGAACATGTCGGCCGTCCGCATTACGACACCTATTTCAAGAAGTCGGCGCAGCTTCTGAAGAAGGACGGCGTGATGCTGATGCACACGATCGGTCGCGTCGACGAGCCTGCGACGACCAATCCCTTCATCGAGAAATACATCTTCCCCGGCGGCTATATTCCGTCGATGTCGGAGGTGATGGCGTCGATCGAGCGCTCGGGGCTGGTCATCACCGATGTCGAGGTGCTCAGGCTGCACTATGCCGAGACATTGCGGGCCTGGCGCGAACGCTTCATGGCGCGGCGCGAGGAGGCAAAGGCACTCTATGACGAGCGGTTCTGCCGGATCTGGGAATTCTACCTCGCATCCTCGGAGAGCGCGTTCCGCTGGCAGGGCCTGGTGATCTTCCAGTTCCAGCTCGCCCACGACCAGCAGGCCGTTCCGCTCACCCGCGACTATATCCAGGACGCAGAGAATTGCCTGCGCCAGATCGAGAAAAAGAACGACGAGGGTTCGGTTCGCTTCCCGCACGAGGCCGCCGAGTAGCTGATTCTCACGCCAAGAAATTGAGAGGCCTGCGTCTTTCGTCGCGGGCCTTTCTCTTATGTCCAGACGGGCGTTGCCGATTTGCCTGAGTCAATGGAAAGCTCGATCGAAGGGCCTCTTTTTCATCGGTCTGTGAACTGCTGTGGACTGAAAGATTCCTGTCCAAATCCGGGCGGTGTGTTCTATAGGATCAGACACGGACTCAAAATCACAACAGGCACGATCATGAAAGACGTTGCGCGGAAACTCGCCGCCATCAGCAATACCGACGCCACGCCGCACTACCGGGAAGCTCCGGGAAATCTGGAAGCGGAACAGGCGCTGCTCGGCGCGATCCTCGTCAACAACGACGCCTTCTACCGCGTTTCGGACTTCCTCAAGCCGGTGCATTTCAGCGAGGCGCTGCACCGGCGAATCTACGAGGTGGCGGGCGACATCATCCGCATGGGCAAGACGGCCCATCCGGTGACGGTCAAGACCTTCCTGCCGGCCGACGACAAGGTGGGCGACATGACGGTCGCACAGTATCTGGCCCGCCTCGCCGCCGACGCCGTCTCGATCATCAATGCCGAGGACTATGGCCGGGCGGTCTACGATCTCGCGCTGCGCCGCTCGCTGATCACCATCGGCGAGGACATGGTCAACATCGCCTATGACGCACCGCTCGACATGCCGCCGCAGGCGCAGATCGAGGACACCGAGCGCCGCCTCTTCGAACTCGCCGAAACCGGCCGCTATGATGGCGGCTTCCAGGCCTTTTCCGACGCCGTTGCCCAGGCCATCGACATGGCCGGCGCCGCCTTCGAGCGCGACGGCCATCTCTCGGGCATCTCGACCGGCATTACGTCGCTCGACGCCAAGATGGGCGGCCTGCAGCGTTCGGACCTGATCGTGCTGGCGGGTCGCCCGGGCATGGGCAAGACCTCGCTGGCCACCAACATCGCCTACAACATCGCGGCGGCCTACGAGCCGGAAGTGCTGCCGGACGGTTCCTACAAGGCCCGCAACGGCGGCGTCGTCGGTTTCTACTCGCTGGAAATGTCGGCCGAACAGCTCGCCACGCGCATCATTTCCGAGCAGACGGAAGTCTCCTCCTCGAAGATCCGCCGCGGCGACATCACTGAATCCGATTTCGAGAAGCTCGTCGCCTGCTCGCAGATGATGCAGAAAATTCCGCTGTTCATCGACCAGACAGGCGGCATCTCGATCGCCCAGCTCTCGGCGCGCGCGCGCCGCCTGAAGCGGCAGCGCGGGCTCGACTGCCTGGTTGTCGACTATATCCAGCTCATGACCGGCTCCGGCAAGTCCGGAGAGAACCGGGTGCAGGAAGTCACGCAGATCACCACCGGCCTCAAGGCGCTCGGCAAGGAGCTCGGCGTGCCGATCATCGCGCTCTCCCAGCTTTCGCGCCAGGTCGAGAGCCGCGAGGACAAGCGACCGCAACTGTCGGACCTTCGCGAATCCGGTTCGATCGAGCAGGACGCCGACGTAGTGCTTTTCGTGTTTCGCGAGGAGTATTACGTCAAGAATATGGAGCCGCGCGATCCCGACGATCCCAAGTATACCGAATGGGAACAGCAGATGGACAAGGTGAAGGGCACGGCGGACGTGATCATCGCCAAGCAGCGCCATGGACCGACCGGCACCGTAAAGCTCGCCTTCCAGTCGGAATTCACGCGCTTCACCGACCTCGCGGATCCGAGCTTCACCCAGTACGAGCACTGAGGCCGACGCGCGCCGGCCCGGCTGATCAAGCCTGGAGCCGGCATGCACCCGATTCGGAAACAGCAATGAAATCGATGGCCGCCGCTGCGGGCAGCGGGCGCGAAAAGTAATAGCCTTGGACGAGTTCGGCGCCGAGGCCGCGCAGCACGGCGAGTTCACCGGAAGTTTCCACACCTTCAACTACGGTATTGAGGCCCATATCGGCGCAGAGCGCGAGTAGCGACTTGACGATGTTGTAGCTGGTCTTCTGCCGCTGGATGTCGCGCACGAAACTGCCGTCGATCTTGATCTTGGTGAGCGGCAGCTTGTGGATGTGGTGCAGGCTCGAGTAACCGGTGCCGAAATCGTCAAGCGCGATGCCGCAGCCCATGCGACGCAACATTTCGACAGAGGCCCGCGCCTGTTCAAAATCCTGCATGACGGCGGTCTCGGTGATCTCGAAGACGATCCGCGACGGGTCCATGCCGCTTGCTTCTACGATCGCGACAATGCGCAGCATGCCCTCGGCGGAGACCAGGTCGTGAGCCGAGAGGTTGAAGGACAGCCTGACCGAACGCGGCCAGGCCTTCGCGGTTTCCAGCGCCTGCTCCAGCAGCAGGCGGGTGATCATGCCGATGCGCCCCGTGTGCTCGGCGACCGGCACGAATTCGCCTGGCGATACCTTGCCGATGACGGGGCTGTCCCAGCGCGCCAGGGCCTCGAAGGCGACACAGCGGCCTGTCGCGGCATGGACGATGGGCTGGTAGACCAGCGAGAGCTCGCGTTTGAGGTCCGCCGCAGCCATCGCGTCCTCGACAATCCTCTGGCGAGAGAGTTCGTCTGCCTGTTCAGCGTTGAAGACGACCACGCCGGCGCGGTGGTTGCGCTTGGCTGTATAAAGGGCGTAGTCGGCTCTCTCATAGAGCGTCTGGCCGTCCGTTCCGACATCGGGATAGATCGCAAATCCTATCGAGCCCGTGACCTGAACGGAGCCGGAGCCGATATTGATCGGCTCGCAGATGGCATCGCAGATTTCATGCCCGATCGCGATCGCTTCGCACGCCCACTCGGGACGCGAGAGGACCAGGCCGAACTCATCGCCGCCCATGCGGAAGATCGCCAGCCGGCCGTCAGGCTGCCGTCGTGCGGCCAGCCGCTCGAGCCGGGCGGCGATCTCGACAAGCACCTTGTCGCCGGCGGCATGGCCGTACATGTCGTTCACCGGCTTGAAGCCATCGAGATCGACGATACCGATCGCCAGCGGTTCGCCGGCGCTGCGGGCGCTGGCGAAACGATCCTCAAGCGAGAGGAAGAAGCTGCGACGGTTCTGCAACACCGTGAGGCTGTCGAGATTGGCCAGTCTGAGGTTTTCGTCGGAGAGAGCCTGGATCGCGGCATTGCGGTCGTTCAACGCCTGCTGCTGGTCGAGAAGCGCCTGGCGCGACTCGTTCAGCCCCCGAAAATCGCGGTAGTGCGTCATCAGGATCGCGATCATGGCAATCGTCACCAGGATGACGTTGATGCCCATGGCAATGAATGTCGGCTCGCCCGTCATCAGCATGGTCACGAGAAGCGGCACGTTGACGATGACCGTCACGGCGAGCGCTGCCGAGCGCAGGTGCATGAGACAGAAGATGCAGCCGATGACGGTGATTGCCATGAAGAAAACGACATGGCTGCGCTGGAACGCATCGCCATAAGGCAGCAGCAGTAGCGCCCAGGCCGTGAAAGCCACGGTGATCGGTCCGACGACGATGTTTGTCGCCCTGAGCTTCCGGTAGGCTTCCGCCGCCTCGACCTTCGTGTGGCGCGATTTCAGCCAACTGAACGTCCGTAACAGGCTGACGCCCCCCATGAGCCCAGGGAGGTAGTAGACCAGCCAGGATGGCGCGACGGCAGCATGCGTGAAGGCGAGCGCCACCATGTTCGTCAGCAGAATGGCGTACATCAGCGGCACCTGCTTGGAGAATGCCTCGTACTGGGCAATCGTCAGGACAGGATTATCGCGGGGGATCGCAAAGAGCCCGGCCACCCACCTGAAAAAACGCCTGGCAGCAATACTGTTCATCGACTCTCACACCCCCAGCACGAACATGTATTTGCTTTGCGGGGCCGCATCTCCAATGCAGTCCAACCGCCTACCCACAATATATAAGCCAGATATTATTAAAGCACGGATAACAGCTGCACTTGCCTGTGTGGTCAGTGTCCAGCAGCGCGAAGCACAACCACGCTTGCAACACCAATGGCCACCGATGCCAGCAGCGGCAGCCGCAGCGCCGCAAGAACCGTAACGCCGCATGCAATGGTCTCCGCCCAGCCGGTGGCGAGCGCGGTGGGTGCGATCACCGCCATCAGCACAGCCGGCGGAATGGCGTCGAGTGCCTCGCGCATCTCCTCACCGATGGACAGACGGCGGACGAGAAAGATGCCCGAGAGGCGCGTCAGCATGGTCGCGGCCGCCATGGCGAGGATCGCGAGAAACGTATCGACATCGAGGGTCATTGCACCACCGCCGTTTTTCGGAGGCGGCCTGACGCAAAGGCTGCGGCCAGGCCGGCGGCTGCGCCCGCGGCGATGTACCAGGCGCCGGGGACCATGAGAAAGGTGGCGATGGAGGCCAGCGCGCTCGCCAGCAACACCAGCCCGGTTGACGGGCCTTTCCAGAAGCCCATGACCAGAACGATGAAGACCGCGGGAAAGGCGAAATCCAGTCCGATCAGTGTCGGATCCCCGAGAAGGGCGCCGAGCAGAGCGCCCGCGAGGCTGCAGGCGATCCAGTTGAGATAGAACAGGACCGAGAGGCCGGCATAGAAGGCGGGCGTAAGCCGGGTCCGGCTTGCCCGCGCCTCGGCCATCGCCCAGTTTTCATCGGCCATAACAAGGGCGCCGAGATATTTCTGCCATGGCCTGAAGGCGTCCATCTTGCGGCCCAGGGAGGCGCCCATCAGAACGTGACGGACATTGACAAGCAACGCCGCAAAGCCGAGCGCCGTCCAGCTTGCCGGGTGAGTCCAGATGTCCATGGCGACGAACTGAGAGCCGCCGGCAAAGACGAGCGCGCTCATCAGCATCGCTTCCAAGGGAGACAGGCCCTTTGCGGCGGCGACCGCGCCGAAGACCAGACCGATGGGCATAGCCGCGACGAGGACCGGGGCAATGGTCTTCAACCCGGCCGCGAATTCAGATTTCCAGTTCATGGGCACTCCGGATGGTGGGGTCTTCCGGATAATGTGCCAATGCGCATCTGGTCTTGAACAAAAGTGCTCGGCCGGACCGATTGTCGGTCAGCCCCTGCGATAGGCCGCGGGCGTGACGCCGATGCGCGCCTTGAAATGGCGCGTCAAATGCGCCTGGTCGGCAAAACCGCATTCGATGGCAGTATCCGACGGCGAGGCTCCCTCGCGCAGAAGGCGGCGCGCGTGCCGGACGCGCAGGTCGGTCTGGAATGCGTGCGGGGTGATGAAGAACTCCCGCCGGAAGGCACGGATCAGGTGGGCGCGGCTCAGGCCGGCGATCCCGGCCAGTGCCTCGAGCCCGACTTCACTCGTGAAGTTCGAAGCGAGAAAATCCCGTGCGCGCCCTGCCTTGCTCCTGCCGGTCTCCTTAGGCGGTGTGATGATGGCGCTGCCGTAACGGATGAACATGTGGGAGAGCACGCGATACATGGCTTCCTCGGCAAGAAGGTCGTCCACGCCGTCCTGGACCAGACGGTGGGCATGGGCGAAATCCATTGCCAGGGCTTCATCCTGCAGCAACTGCTTCGAGAAGCTCGGCGCGCCGTTGAAGGCCCGTCCGGTGACGTCCTCGATGATACCCCTCAGCAGCTCGGTGTCGGGGTAGATCATTCGGTAGCGATAGCCCCCGCTGACGCCGGGGGCTCCGTCGTGGATTTCGCCCGGATTGAGGAGGTAGAGAGCGCCCGGGCCGGTATGCTCACGTTCGCCCCGGATGCGAGCGATCTGGCACCCCGCCTCGATGGCGCCGATGGAGAAGGTATCGTGTGAATGCGGTGCGAATTCGTGGGTGACGAATGTCGCGGCCATGCACTCCATGTCCCTGAAGCGCGTGGCCCTCCAGAAATCGGTGTTCTCCCGGTCGGTCACCGGTATGGCCTGGGTGGCCTCGGCCTGGGAAACGTTCTGCATGGCCAATCCATAATTCAATCGCCCCGGCCCGTCTTGTACAAAAGTTGCACGCTTGCCGTGGCGGGAACGAAGGATTAAGAGCGCGGCCATGGACCAGACGCTGACCAAGAACACGGGTTTCGACATCGCTCCCGCCCGCCTCACGATCGACACGGGCGCCATCGCGGCCAACTGGCGCAGCCTGCGGTCAATGGCAGTGGCGTCGGAGACCGGCGCGGTGCTCAAGGCCGACGCCTATGGCCTGGGTGCCGAACAGGTCGCGCGGATACTTGACCGTGCCGGCTGCCGGACCTTCTTCGTGGCGACGATGAGCGAGGGCGAGGCACTGCGCCGGTGGGTTGGCGAGGCCCGAATCTTCGTTCTCTCCGGCTTCTGGGCGGGGCAGGAAGCGCAGATAATTTCTGCCGGCCTGATACCCGTTCTCGCCTCCGCTGAACAACTCGATGCCTTCCGGGCCATGGGCCGCTCCGATCCCTTCGCGCTCAATATCGATACCGGCATGAATCGCCTGGGATTCTCCGTCGCCGATACCGCAAGCATTGCCAGCATGAATGGGAGGCCGGTCATGGTGATGAGCCATCTCGCCTGCGCCGACGCGCGCGACCATGCGCTGAATCGCCGGCAACATTTGTCCTTTCAATCGGTTCGGCAGGCTTTTGAAGGGATCGAGTCAAGTCTCGCCAGCTCCGGCGCAATATTCCTCGGCCCCGACTATCACTGCGACCTGACCCGCCCGGGTATCGCGCTCTACGGTGGCGAACCGATCGCGGGAGAGGCCAACCCGATGCAGTCCGTCGTTCGGGCAGAGGCGCGGATTCTGCAGATCCGCCATGCCGCAGCCGGCGAGTTCGTCTCCTACGGTGCCACCCATCGGCTCACACGCGACAGCCGGCTGGCGATCGTGGGTGCCGGCTATGCCGACGGCTGGCCGCGCGCGCTCTCGGGCTCCGGCGTTGCGCTTCGGCACTCCCTGCAACAGGGCGGGCTCGGCGCGATCGCCGGCCGGCGGGTCCCGATCATTGGCCGGGTCACCATGGACCTGACGGCGTTCGACGTGACCGACGTTCCCGAAGACGACGTCCGCGACGGGCGACTACATCTGCCTTTTCGGAACAGGGATCACGCTCGACGAGGCGGCGCGGTCGGCCGGTACCATCGGTTACGAACTGCTGACAAGCCTGGGCCGACGCTACGAGCGGCGGTATGTTTGAGCGCCTTTGGGCCCGGCACTAACCTGCGGGACGCCTTCGGTCACGCAACGGCTAGGCCCGCCGAGGACGCCGCGCAACCTTTCCGCCTTGAACATGGTTGAGTGTGACCCCATTTCGCGCTAGGCCGATGCCCACAAGCAGGAGACTGAAAACCGAATGAGCCTCGTCAAGACGATCCGCAAGACGCTCGTGCCGATCCATCCGGAAGGGCACAAATTCATCGTGGCCTTCTTCGCGGTGTCGCTGATACTGGGCTTCCTGTGGATGCCGCTCTTCTGGATCGGCATGGTGCTGACGGCCTGGTGCGCCTATTTCTTCCGCGACCCCGAACGATCGGTGCCTCAGGAGGATGACTATACGCTGAGCCCGGCCGATGGCACGGTGTCGCTGGTCTCCATGACGGTGCCGCCGACGGAGCTCGCGCTCTCCTCCGAGCCGATGCTGAAGATCTCGATTTTCATGAATGTCTTCGACTGCCATGTGAACCGTGCGCCGATGCGCGGCACCGTCGAGCACGTCGTCTACCGGGCTGGAAAATTCGTCAATGCGGATCTGGACAAGGCGAGCGAGGAAAACGAGCGCAACGGTCTGGTCATCGATACCGGGCACGGGCGTATCGGCGTCGTTCAGGTCGCAGGTCTGGTGGCACGACGGATCGTCTGCTGGGTGACGCCGACAATGCATGTCGATGCCGGCCAGCGCTTCGGCCTGATCCGCTTCGGCTCGCGCCTCGACGTCTACCTGCCGGAGGGCTTCACGCCACGCGTCACCGTCGGCCAGTCGGCCATCGGCGGCGAGACCGTACTGGCCGAATTCGGCAGCGACAAGGGGCCGGTGCTCAGCCGGCGGATGTGAGGACGCCGATGGATAGCGCAGCAACTCCCCCCGGCAACCAGAAGGACGATGGCGCGCGCGGCCCGCGCCTGCGGGAAATCCCGCTTCGGATGATGGTGCCGAACCTGATCACGGTGCTGGCAATCTGCGCCGGCCTGACGGGTATCCGTCTGGCCTTCGAGGGCCGCTACGAACTCGCGGTCGCCATGGTTCTGCTTGCGGCCTTCCTCGACGGCATCGATGGCCGGATTGCCAGGATGATGCGTGCGACGTCGAATTTCGGCGTGCAGATGGATTCACTCGCCGACATTGTCAATTTCGGCGTGGCGCCGGCGCTGGTGCTCTATGTCTATGTGCTGGACGAGGCGCGTTCGTTCGGCTGGATCGCGGCGCTGATCTTCGCGATCTCCGCCGGGCTGCGGCTGGCACGGTTTCAACGTGATGGTGGACCGGCCCAACAAGCCGAAATGGCTGTCCGAATATTTCGTCGGCGTGCCGGCGCCCGCTGGCGCACTTCTGGTGATGCTGCCGGTTTATCTCGGCTTCCTCGGCGTCGAGGCCACACCCGCCTACGGCTATGCTTCGGCCGCCTACACGCTGCTGATCGGCTATCTTCTCGTCTCGCGCATTCCTGTATGGTCGGGCAAGGCGCAGGGTGTCATCCGTCGCGAAAATGCCCTGCCCTTCATCCTCGTCGTCGTGGTCTATGTGGCGCTGCTGATGAGCTACACCTGGCAGGTGCTGGCGGCGACCTCGATCCTCTATCTGTGCACGATCCCCTTTGGCGCGCGGGCCTGGTCGAAGAAATACGGCTCGTTGCCGCCTTCGGAAATCGATGTCGAGGAAGGCATCGTGCCGGAGGACGGCACCGCGCCGAAAGCCTCAGGCGATCCCCTGCCCCGCGACTAGGCGCGCGGCAGCCGGATAGTCGATCTTGCCGCTCCCGAGAAGCGGCAGGGCGTCGGTCGCCACTATGGCGTCCGGAATCATCAGTTCTGCGGCACCGTAACGCTTCGAATAGGCGATCAGTTCGTCCCTGCGTGCAGGTGGACTGCGTCGTCAGCAATACGATCCGCTCGCCGCGCCTGGCGTCGGGAATGGCAACGGCGGCGTGGTCGGCTTCCGGCCAGAGCTGCCTGACCATCATTTCCACAGCACCCAGAGAGACCATTTCGCCGGCGATCTTGGCAAAGCGCCGCGCCCGACCGCGGATGGTGATGAAGCCGTCCCTGTCGACCGAGACGATGTCTCCCGTGTCATGCCAGCCACTGTCGCGTGGCTGAAGGATGCCGGGCAGGTCGTCCTTGAGATAGCCGAGCATCAGGTTAGGCCCCGAAATATGCAGCCTGCCTGCCCCTTCGATGCCTTCCACCGGTTCGATGCGCATGCTCATGCCCGGCAGCAGCCGCCCCACCGTACCCGCCCGATTGAAGGCCGCGGAGTTGACGGCGACCACGGGCGACGCCTCGGTCATCCCATAGCCCTCGACGATCAGGGCATCGAAGCGGTCGCGATAGGTCTTGCGCGTTTCCGGCCTGACGGCCTCGGCGCCGGCGACGATCATGCGCAGGCTGCCGAAGTCTCCCTCCTTGGCCGCCCTGGCATAGCCGTTGAGGAATGTGTCGGTGCCGAACATTACAGTGGGCGCCACCTTGCGGGCGACCGCCGGGATCAGCTTGTAGTGCAGCGGCGAGGGGTAGAGAAACAACCTGACGCCATAAAGGAGCGGCAGGAAGGCGCCACCAAGCAGGCCGAAGGAGTGAAACAACGGCAGCACGTTGAACAGCGTGTCTGTGCAGGAGAAATCGATGCGGCAGTCGGCCTGCGCGGCGTTTGCGACAAGGCTGCGGGAGGACAGCACCACGCCTTTCGGCGTGCCTTCCGAACCCGACGTGAACAGCACGACCGCGGGATCGTCCGCCTTGCGCGCGACCAGCGGACGGCGCCACAGCACGAATGCCCGGGCCTTTTCCCGCCAGCCGATCGAGTCTCTCAGGTCCTCGACATAGGCGAGCCGGACACCCGCCCCCACGACGCTGGCGGCGAGTTCGCCGAGGTCGGCCTTTTCAATGAATGCCCGGGAGGTCAGCACCAACCGTATGTCGCCGGTCGACAGCGCGGAGAGGACCGCCGCATTTCCCGCGGTGTAGTTCACGAATGCAGCAACCCGCCCGCTGGACAGGATCGCGAAGAGCGTGAGGATCAAGCCGTTGGAGTTCGGCAGGAGCAGGCCAATGGAACTGCCGGCCGTGCCCTCGGCGTCGATCCTGCCGGCCAGCGCGCGAATGCCCACCAGCAACTTCCGGTATGTCAGCCTGCCACCGAGCGCATCCTCCAGGATCTCCCGGGACGGCCCATACTGCCGGGCTGCCGCGACCAGCGCCTCGAACAGTGTCGTGTCGAGATTGACGGAGTCGAACCTGGCTCGCGCCATGCCGTCGAGCAATGCTGTCTCATAGCCATCGTCATGACCCGATGCGAGCGAAAATTCCGGACAGGCGCTGATCGTGACCTGCGGAAGCAGGCTGCGTGGCGCGGCCTCGCGGGCCAGCAGCGAGAAGAGCGAGAACCGGGTTCCCCGCAGGAAGACCGGCACGATCCTGGCGCCGGCTTCGCGTGCCGCCGTACCGGCGTCGCCGAGGAAGCGGAGGGTTCGGGCAGACGCTTCGACCTCGGGCGGCAGGTAGAGGCAGACAATACCCTGTCCAGCCATCACCGACCTGAACAGCGTGATCGAACCGGATTCATCCGCCTCGTCGCTCATGTCGATATGGAACGTCTGGGCCGGAAGGAACGAGCGCAGGATGGGAACATCGAGGCGGGACTGGGCGAGCAGGCAGTAGACGCGTGGGCCTGTCGAGTCTGGTCGGCTGATGAAACCGCTGTGCCGGATTCCCAAAAGGAAGCGGTAAAGGCTGAAGCGGATAGCCTGCGAATAGGTGATCCCGCCCGCCCCCTCTTCGCGCGCCGCAACGATGAGCCAGGCGACGATCGCCCCGAACAGGACGGCCAGAACTGCAGTCTCCAAACCCATCTCCCTCCGGCACCGGATCGATCGATCGCGCAAAACGACAGGGAGTCAGGTCCCGGACCAGAAGACCGGCGCCGTCCGAAGACCAGCGCGCGACCCTGCCAGCGTCAAGGCATCACGTAGTCGGCAAAGCGCTTTTTCCCTGACGATGTAGAGCCGGCCGGTCTCGCGCATGTCGGGTCCCGCCAGCGCGGTGATCGCCCGTGCTACTTCGGACGGATGCGGCAGCGTCTCCGGATCCTCGCCCGGCATTGCCTGGGCGCGCATGGCGGTGCGCGTCGCACCCGGATCGATGCTGACAACACGCAGAGGCAGGCGCTCGCATTCGGCGGCCCAGGTGCGGGCCAGCGCCTCGACGGCGGCCTTGGAGGCAGAGTACGGACCCCAGAACGGGCGGCATTTGTGGGCTGCGGCGGAGGATAGAATGAGCGCCCGGCCGGCATCCGACTTCTGGAGAAGCGGGTCGACCGAGCGGATGATCCGCCAGGTGGCCGTCACGTTGACAGCCATGACCTTGTCGAAGACCTTGGCCTCGACATGACCGATCGGCGAGATGGTGCCCAGCACGCCGGCATTGGCGACCAGGATGTCGAGCTTGCCCCAGCGCTCGAAGATTGCGCCGCCGAGCGCATCGATCGCCTTCATGTCGGTGAGATCCATGGGTACGAGCGTGGCGCTTCCGCCGCCTTTCTGGATCTCGTCATCAAGTTCCTCGAGCCCGCCTACGGTGCGTGCCCACCGCAACCACATGGGCGCCGGCGCGGGACAACTCGAGAGCCGTGAAATAACCGATGCCGCGCGAGGCGCCGGTGACGAGCGCGATGCGGCCCTTGAGGTCGATGGTCATGGTTCCCCTGCATTGAATGCCGGGAAGGCTCGGCGCCCTCCCATTGACGGTGCGCGGACGCGCTATCAGCCGTGGCTCACCATGACGGAGAGCTTGTGGCCCATGGCCTCGCCATCCTTGTCAAGCAGCCGGGTGGGATAGTCGCCGGTGAAATAATGGTCTGTGAACTGCGGCTTGGCATTGTTGCGCGGTTCGCCGCCGACTGCCTGGTAGAGACCGTCGATCGAGAGGAAGGCGAGTGAATCGCAGCCGATGAACTTCGCCATCGCCTCGACATCGGCGCACTGGTTGGCCAGCAACTTGTCGGCGTCGGGCGTGTCGATGCCGTAGAAGTCCGGGTGATAGATCATCGGGCTGGCAACGCGGATATGCACTTCGCTGGCGCCGGCATCGCGGATCATCTGGACGATCTTGACCGAGGTCGTGCCACGCACGATCGAATCATCCACCAGCACGACGCGCTTGCCCGCGATCATCGCCCGATTGGCCGAATGCTTGAGCTTGACGCCGAAGGCCCGGATCTGCTGCGTCGGTTCGATGAATGTGCGGCCGACATAGTGGTTCCGGATGATGCCGTATTCGAAGGGGATGCCGCTCTGCTGCGCGTAGCCCAGTGCCGCCGGCGTGCCGCCATCGGGAACCGGCACCACGACATCGCCCTCGACCGGGGATTCCTTGGCGAGGTTCATGCCCATGTTCTTGCGCGCCACATAGACGCTGCGGCCGCCGACGACCGAGTCGGGGCGGGCAAAGTAGACATATTCGAACAGGCAGAGCCGCTCTGGCTCGGGACGCGCCGGCTTGCGGGTCTCGATGGCGATGGACCCGTCCGGCTGGATTTCGCAGATGATGACCTCGCCATTCTCGACGTCGCGAACATATTTCGCGCCGATGATGTCGAGGGCGCAGGTTTCCGAGCAGAAGATCGGCTTGCCGTCGAGGTCACCCATGACCAGCGGCCGGATGCCGATCGGGTCGCGCGCGGCAATCAGCTTGGTGCGGGTCATCGCCACCATGGAATAGCCGCCTTCCATCTGGCGGATCGCGTCGATGAACCGGTCGGCGGTCGAAGAATGGCGCGAGCGAGCGATGAGGTGCAGCACGACCTCGGTGTCCGACGTCGACTGACAGATCGCGCCGGTGGAGATGATCTGGCGCCGCAGCGTCAGCCCGTTGGTGAAATTGCCGTTATGCGCGATGGCGATGCCGCCGACCTCGAGTTCGGCGAACAGCGGCTGGACGTTGCGCAACGCCACCTCGCCGGTCGTCGAATAGCGGGTGTGGCCGATGGCCACCTCGCCCGGCAGCTTGGCCAGCGTCGCCGGGTTGGTGTAGTGATCGCCGACCAGACCCATGTGCTTTTCGGCGCGGAACTGCTTGCCGTCGAAGGAGACGATGCCCGCCGCCTCCTGGCCACGGTGCTGGAGCGCGTGCAGGCCGAGCGCGGTCAGCGCGGAAGCATCGGGGTGCCCCAGAATGCCGAACACCCCGCATTCCTCATGCAGGGTGTCGCCATCGAGTTCGTCTTCGAGACGGGAAAAAACTGTCACTCATCGAATTCGCCTTTTTCAGGGGTCAGCGCCGGGTCGGACCGGCCTATTGCTGCGGCGTCGTGGTGTCGTCCTCCGCCGGAGCCGTATCGGTCGAGGTATCGGCCGGTGCGGTTTCCGTCGACGTTTCGGCAGGAGGCGTCGCATTCTCCTGGCCGTCGTCCAGCTTCTCTTCGATCTTCTTCCGCAGAAGGGCTGCCACATCTTCCGGCAGCGCGTTCTTCAGCTTCTCCCCGAGATCGTCGAGGAAGGGTTTCGATTTCGAACCGGCGATCCAGGCCGGATGATTTGTCGGCGGCACCCATTCATTGAAGAACTGGACGGCAACGACGATGATGAGAATACCGCGCGCTGCACCGAAAATGAAGCCCAGGGTGCGGTCGAGTGCACCGATGCGACTGTCGATAATCATGTCGGCGATGCGCATGGTGATAAACGAGATGACGATCAGCGCGATCAGGAAGATCGCGGCAGCCGAGGCGATGATGGCGAATTTTTTCGTCGGCGATGAAATTCTTGGCGTACGGCAGGCCGTATGGATAGAGCTTGTAGGCTGCATAGGCAGAGCCGAACCAACTGACCAGCGAGAGAACTTCGCGGGAAAAGCCGCGGACCATGGCAAGAACGGCGGAGAAGAGCGTGATCGCCAGAACAATTCCGTCAAAACCTGTAATGGGCATCTATCTCTCCAACGAACGGCGGGACGTATCTCACCGTTAACAAACCCTTTTTACGCGCGCCCATATAGCATCGGCGACGGACGAAACGAAAGTGTCAATCCGCGTCGTCGCCGGCGCGGCCCACATGTTTCGACCCGGCAATGCCGACGACGAGGTCGGCAAGGCTCTCGATCTGCGACCACCGACCGGAAAGCCCCTTAGGCAGTTCCGCCGAACCCGACGGAAGCACTGCGGTCTGAAAACCCAATTTCTCGGCTTCTTTAAGGCGCAATCCGGTATGGCCGACCGGTCGGACGGCGCCCGACAGGCTTATCTCGCCGAAATAGACACAATCATGCGGAAGAGCAAGGGAGGCCAGCGAGGAAACCAGCGCCGCCGCAACCGCGATATCGGCCGCCGGTTCGGAGATCCGGTAGCCACCGGCGACATTGAGATAGACGTCGTGCCCGCCGAGGCGCACGCCGCAGTGGGCTTCGAGGACGGCCAGGATCATGGCGAGCCGCGAGGAATCCCAGCCGACAACGGCGCGACGCGGCGTGCCGAGCGACGTCTGCGCCACCAGCGCCTGGATCTCGACCAGGACCGGCCGGGTGCCTTCGATGCCGGCGAAGACCGCCGCACCTGGAGACTTCGCGTTGCGCTCGCCCAGGAAGAGCTCGGACGGATTGGTCACCTCGCGCAGGCCGGCATCGGACATTTCGAAGACACCGATCTCGTCAGTCGGCCCGAAGCGGTTCTTGACCGTGCGCATGATACGATGATGGTGACCGCGATCACCTTCGAAATAGAGCACCGCATCAACCATGTGCTCGACGACCCGGGGTCCGGCGATCTGGCCGTCCTTGGTGACGTGACCGACCAGCACCATTGCCGCGCCGGTCTGCTTGGCGAAGCGGATCATCGCCTGGACGCCGACGCGCACCTGGGTCACCGTTCCGGGCGCAGCCTCGGCCATGTCGCTCCACAGCGTCTGGATCGAATCGATGATCACGAGATCGGGGCGCTTGCCCTCGGCGACGGTGGCAAGAATGTCCTCGACATTGGTCTCCGCCGCGATCAGCACGCCGGCATCCGCAGCCTTCAGGCGCTGCGCCCGCAGCCTGACCTGGGCCACCGCCTCCTCGCCGGAGACATAGATGACCCTATGGCCGCGACGGGCCAGCGCGGCGGCAGCCTGCATCAGCAGCGTGGATTTCCCGATTCCGGGATCGCCGCCGACCAACAGCGCCGAACCCCGCACGAAACCGCCACCCGTCACCCGGTCGAGTTCGGAAATGCCGCATTCGATACGCGGCGCCTCCTCGATCTCGCCGTCGAGCGTGGTGAGCGCCACCGGCCGGCCCTTCTTCGGGCTGCGGTTCGGCCCGCCGCCGATGCCTGATGTCGGATCATCCTCGATGATGGTGTTCCAGGCGCCGCAGCCCTCGCACTTGCCCGCCCAGCGGGAATGCACGGCGCCACAGTTCTGGCAGACGAATTGGGTACGGGCCTTGGCCATTAGTTGCTGTCTCTATTCTCGAACATTTCAGTCTGGAGGTCCTGTCGGGCATGTAAGATTCGTAGAATCTCGAATTTGATCGCCTACGATGCGAAAGTAGATACTGCGGCTCTTGTGGGGAAAGGCCCTCAGACCAGGAGCGATCCAATCTCGGGCAACGCCTGAGGTTCCAAGGCGGGCAAGCTTCCTGATCTTGTCCACAAGGCTTCCGACGAGGCGGCGCCCTGCAGATGGATCGCCAGCATCCGCGAGGTAGAGGTATATTTCGGCGAGGTCACGTTGAGCATCAGCGGTCAGAGTGTATCGCCGACGCTTCATCGCCTCAGGGATTCCGCGTTATCGACGATGTATTGAGTGAGGTCATCGCTCTCGCTGAACTCGCTATAATCGCCCCGCTCGAACTGGTCGTCGGCCTCGGCGATCAAGGCACGTAGAGCGCCGACCCTCTTGCTTCGTTCGAGCAACTCAAGCGCAGCATCAACGACTTCAGCCTCGTTTGCATATGTGCCTGCTGCGACTTCCTCTTCAATAAACTCCCGCCGGTGGTCCGAAACCGCGACCGAGTGCTTTCCATCGTCCATAAGCTACACCCGCAATTCAGTCTGTCCTGACACCCTACCGAATCCGGAACAAAATGGCAACATTTACTCCGCTGCCGGTGCCTTTCGCACGACGACGCCGAGATCATCCTCGTCGCGGGCCTTCTTGAGCCGCTCCTCGGCTTCGGTGGCTTCGCGCTGGCGGCTCCACATCTGGGCGTAGAGACCGCCCTGCTCCAGCAGATCGCCATGCCGGCCGCGTTCGGCGATTCCACCGTCCTTCAGCACGATGATCTCGTCGGCATTGACCACTGTCGACAGGCGATGGGCGATGACCAGCGTGGTGCGGTTCCTGGAGACGACATCGAGCGCCGCCTGGATCTCCTGCTCGGTATGGGTGTCGAGCGCGGAGGTCGCCTCATCGAGGATGAGGATCGGCGGCGACTTCAGGATGGTTCGGGCGATCGCCACGCGCTGCTTCTCGCCGCCCGACAGCTTCAGGCCGCGCTCGCCGACCATGGACTTGTAGCCCTCCGGCAGAGATTCGATGAAGCTGCCGATCTGGGCGACCTCGGCGGCCTGCTCGAGCTCCGCCTCGGTGGCCGAGGGCCGGCCATAGCGGATGTTGTAGGCAATGGTATCGTTGAACAGCACCGTGTCCTGCGGCACCATGCCGATGGCCGAGCGCAGGCTCTTCTGGGTGACATCGCGCACGTTCTGGCCGTCGATGGTGATCGAGCCCTGCTGGATGTCATAGAAGCGGTAGAGCAGGCGCGAGATGGTGGATTTGCCGGCGCCGGACGGGCCGACAACCGCCACCGTGTGGCCGGCAGGCACTTCGAAGCTGATGCCCTTGAGGATGGGCCGCGCGGGATCATAGGCGAAATGCACATCCTTGAAGACGATTGCGCCCGACGCCACTGCGAGTTCCGTCGCGCCGGGCTTGTCCTCGATCTCCGCGTCGACCTCGAGCAGGTCGAACATCTGCTCGATGTCGGTCAGGCCCTGGCGGATTTCGCGGTAGACGAAGCCGATGAAGTTGAGTGGGATCGAAAGCTGCATCAGCATGGCGTTGATGAAGACGAAATCGCCGATGGTCTGGGTGCCGTTCTGCACCGCGATCGCCGACAGGACCATCATGATCATCGTGCCGATGCCGAAGATCACGCCTTGTCCGAAGTTCAGCCAGCCGAGCGAGGTCCAGACCTGGGTCGCGGATTTCTCGTATTTCGCCATGGACTGGTCGAAGCGCCGGGCCTCCATCTCCTCGTTGCCGAAATATTTGACGGTTTCGAAGTTCAGCAGCGAGTCGATCGCCTTGGTGTTGGCGTCGGTGTCGGAATCATTCATGTCGCGGCGGATGTTCATCCGCCAGTCGCTCGCCCGGATGGTGAACCAGATATAGATCCACACCGTGAAGGCCGTGATCCCGAGATAGGAAAAGCCGTAGCCCCACCAGAAGATGATCGCGGTCAGCACGAATTCGATCAGGGTCGGGACCGTGTTAAGGATGGTGAAGCGGACAATCGTCTCGATGCCCTTGGTGCCGCGCTCGATGACCCGGCTCAGCCCGCCGGTGCGACGCTCGAGATGAAACCGCAGCGAGAGCTTGTGGAGATGGACGAAGGTCTTGAAGGCGAGCTGGCGGACCGCATATTGCCCGACGCTGGCGAACATCGCGTCGCGCAGCTGGTTGAGGCCCCATTGCAGCAGGCGCGCCACGTTGTAGGCGATGACAAGCATCAGCGCGCCGAGCATGAAAGTCGGCAAAATGCCGGGCGCGTCGAGCTTGCCGTTCAGGGCATCGGTCGACCATTTGAAGAAATAGGGCACGGAGAGCAGGATGATCTTCGACAGCAACAGATAGAACGTTGCCCAGACGACCCGCATCTTCAGATCGAGCCGTTCCGAAGGCCACATGTAGGGCCAGAGATTTTTGATCGTCTGCAGCGTCTTGCCGCGCTCGGCGGAGACGGTCTTTTGTTGCGATGCCATGCAAAATCACCGGAGAGACAAACGGAGTGTCCGGCGTCCCGGTGGAATGGGGACGCCGCTTCGTTGGTCAGATAGTGCCGCACGGGCGGCTTCGCAACCGATGGTGACGATTTAGGCGTCGGTTACTGACAATAACTGGCAGTCCGAGACCGCCAGAGCGGCCGATACCCGGTCCTACTGGTCGTGCTGCATCCGCTCCTTGTGGATCTGCTCGGCATTGTCGAGCCACTTGCCCGGCATCGAGAAGATCTGGCCCGGCATGATGCGGTCCGGGTCGTCGATCTGGCCCTTGTTGGCGACATAGATCGTGGTGTAGCGCACGCCCATGCCGTAGACGCGGCGTGAAATCTGCCAGAGCGTGTCGCCACGGCGGATGATGACCGAGCCCTCGCTCTTCTTGAGCGGGGCCTGTTCGATGACCTTCGGCTCGTCGGCGCTGGCGGTTTCCTGAGATGCCGCCTGGCTGCCGGCAACATCGGGTGTCTCGACGGCCGCTTGGTCGCCGGCGACAGCGGACTTCTCGAGGCGCTCGACCTTGGCCGTGACCTGGACGTCATCGGCGCTCACGGGCTCCCCTGACTTGTCCACCGTGTCGTCGCCCGTGGTGGCGGCTTCGGACTGCGCCGTCCTGGCCGCGTCGTTGGCGCTCGCCACCTTTGCAGCGGGCTTGACGGCCGCGCCGACGATGGTCTCGACCTCGCCCAGCGCGGACTGGAAGGCAGCGACATCGGCGGGTACCGCCTTGAGGCGATCAAGCGCCTTGCCGGCTTCGCGCGAGGCGGTCGCCGCCATCTCGGCCAGAGCCGGATCGACGTCGGCGGGCACATGGACCTCCGCCAGCGACTTCAGCGCGATCTCCGCCGAGGACCGCGCCGCAGCGAGTTCCTCCACCGTCGGCGTCTTGCCGGCGGCGTAGAGACCCTTGAGGAGTTCGACCGACTTGCGGGCCTCGTCGCGCGCCTTGTCGAACGTGCCGTTCGCCAGGGGCTCGATGGCAGGCGCGTCAGCCGCCGCGTCATTGCTCGCCACCGCGGCAAGATCGCCTTCGGGGCGGAAGAAGGGAACGGAGGCGCGGAACTCGACCTTCTTGCCATCCGCGGACAGCACGTCGGCGCGGATCGTGTGATTGCCCACAGCGAGGCGGATCGTGCCGTCGGCGACGAAGCGGCCGGTCTCGTCGGCCCTCGCTTCGGCGACGATCTGGTCGTCGGCATAGACCCGGACCATCGCGCCCGGCCGCGCATTGCCGGCGATGAAGATCCTGTCGCCCTCCAGTTCGACGGCACTGACCAGGACTTCCGGTGCGCCAACGGCCCGCTTCTGCTCGGCCTGGTCGATCGCCTCCGCCGGTGTGGCGGCAGAGGGATCGGCGGCGGTCTGCTCGGCTGCGGCCACCTGCTGCTCGCCGGATGTCGTCGCGTCGCCGGCCACGACGGGCGGGGTCGCGGCGAGGTCAGAGGCAGCGGCGGGAAGGTCGGGCACCGTGGCGGCGGCGTCTTCCTGGTCGGCGGTTGCCGCACCCTCGGGCGTCGTCGCGCTGGCCGTGGCGTCCGGTGTCTTGGCGGTCTCTGCCGTCGCGTCCGAGGCGGTTTCCGGCATGGTGATGATCTTGGAGGCCTGGCCCGGCTTGGTGACCATGGCGAGCAGTTCACCAGTGGCGTTGCCGGGCACGGAGACCGTGGCAACCTCCTCGGAGACCGAGGACTTGCCGTCCTTGGTGGTGGCCTTGAGGGTGATGGAATGGTCGCCTGAGGTCAGCGGATCGTCGAGGACGGCGGCGAAATCGCCGGTCGTGTCGGCCAGGGTGGAGGCGATCACGGTGTCGCCATTGACGATCTCGACCTTGGCGCCCGGCTCGGCGCGGCCTGCGATGACGGTCGAGCCGTCCTTCTCGACGCGGAGGATATCGAAGGCCGGGGTGCTGGCCTTGGCGATCTCCGAAGCGGTCTGGGCAGGCGCTTCGGCCTTGCTGGCGGTGTCAGCCGAGTTGGTGTCGGCCGGCTGTGTTTCGGTGGTCGCGGCCGGCCGGGGGTCAGCGGCGCCGGGAAGGGCTGCGAGCACGCCGGTCTCGAGATCGGCAAGCGCGGCCTTGGCGGCGGCGGGGTCGGCGGGCAGCGCGTCAAGCGTGGCGACAGCCGCCTTGGCACCCGCCGAGGCCTTGGCGAGAGCCTCGCTGGCGGCGGCATCGGCCTCCGATGGCAGCCTGATCTCGGCGGCGGCTTTCAGGGCGGCGGCAAGCTTGGCCTTGGCGGCCGCGATCTGTTCAGGCGTGGCGGCCCCCTTGTCGAGCAGCGTCTTGAACTCGCCGGCCGCCGTCCGGGCGTCCTGGCCGATCCGCGCCATGCGGGCCTTGGCCTCCTCGACGCCGACGGCGACCTCCTCGACTTCCTTGCCGGCGTCGTTGACCGCCTTCTTGACGTCCTCGACTGTTTCCTCGGCCTTCCTGGCGATATCCTCGACCGTCTTGCCGTCGCGGATCTGCGGCATGACCACGAAATACATCAGCGCCGCGGCAACCGCGATCACACCCACGACCAGCCAGATGGTCCCGCTTCTCTTCATCTATTTTCTCCAGGCGGGCATTCCCGCCAAAACCCCTTAAGGACGCTTAACTTTTTCTCTTGCGGTTCTCAAGCATTTAGCCCGATCATGCCTGAAATCATCGGTAATTTCATGGTATTTTTCTTGACGGACGCGGCGGTGAATTGTCATCAGGGGTCATGTCCGACGAAAAATTCCCGATTCGATCCATTTGTGTCTATTGCGGCTCCCAGCCTGGACGCAGCCCCGACTACATGGAAGCCGGCCGCGCGCTGGGCCGCTCGATCGCCGAACACGGGCTGAGGCTCGTCTATGGCGGCGGCACGCGCGGCATCATGGGGGCGGTGTCCTCGGGCGTCATGTCCTCAGGCGGGGCGGTGACCGGCATCATCCCGGAATTCCTGATGGACAAGGAAGCCTCGAAACATTCGCTCTCGTCGCTCACCGAACTGGTCGTGACGCGGGACATGCATGAGCGCAAGCACAGGATGTTCGAACAATCCGACGCTTTCGTGACGTTGCCGGGCGGTATTGGCACGCTGGAGGAGATCGTCGAGATCATGACCTGGGGCCAGCTCGGCCGCCACCGCAAGCCGATGGTCTTCGCCAATATCGGCGGCTTCTGGGACCCGATGCTGGACCTGATGAAGCACATGGCCGACGAGGGCTTCATCCACACCGCGCACCTGGTCAGGCCGCTGGTGATCGACAGGATCGAGGACATCGTGCCGGCGATCCTGAAGGCCGGCCGCGCCGCGCGCGAGGGCGATGCCTCGGTGCTCGAGAAGATGTAGTCAGCCCCGCCGCCCCCGATACATCGATACCGAATAGACCACCAGGGCTGCCCAGATGAAGCAGAAGGCGATGAGCTTGGTGGAGCCGAAGGGCTCCTTGAAGATGAAGACCGCGATCAGGAAGACGAAGCTCGGGGCGATGTATTGCATGATGCCGATGGTGGAGAGCCGGAGCAGCTTGGCGGCATTGGCGTAGATCATCAGCGGCACCGCGGTGGCGACGCCGGCAAAGGCGAGCAGCCAGGGGTCGTTGAGACCGGCCTGGGCGATGAAATGGCCCTCGCCGCCGAATTCCAGATAGAGCACGTAGCCGAGCGCCGGCACTGCCAGGATCAGCACCTCGAGGAAGAAGCCCTGGTTGGGGCCGAGCGGCAGCGTCTTGCGGAACAGGGCGTAGAAGCCCCAGGTCGTGGCCAGCGTCAGCGAGATCCAGGGCAGGCCGCCGGCGTCCCAGGCGAGGATGGCGACGGCGATGACGGCGAGCCCGATGGCGACGACCTGCGCCGGGCGCAACTCCTCCTTGAGCACGACGAAGGCGATCACCACCGAGATCAGCGGGTTGATGTAATAGCCGAGCGCGGCCTCCACCGTGTGGCCGGAGCCGATGGCATAGACATAGACCAGCCAGTTGACCGTGATCAGCGATGCGGTCGCGAGCGCCATGCCGACCTTGCGCGGCTGGCGGATCAGCCCCCAGATCTCGCCCATGCGGCCGCGCAGCAGAAGGGCGGCGGCGGCGATCGGCAGCGACCACAGCACCCGGTGGGCGACGACCTCCATCGGCGGGATGTGGCTGATCATCTTGAGATAGAGCGGCAGCGCGCCCCAGAGCAGGTAGACGGCGAGCGCCAGGCCGAGGCCGGCGGGCGTGTCGCCATTGCCGGCCGGGGGTCCAGAGGCGGGCGTCGTTGTGGGCAGGCCTGCCGCCGGTTCCGTTGCCGCCATCGCCGCGTTCCTCCGAAAGCGGGCGGTTTAGATCACCCTTGGGCGGGCGACCAATTCATTCGGCTGATGGAAGGATCAACGCGGCGCAAGCGTGCCGCGCGCAGGTGGGGCACCGGAGGCCCGCAACAGCAGGCCGGCCCTCAGAGGAAGCTGATGTCCTCGACGCCGCGCACGGTCACCGTGCCGCCCCAGATCGAGTGGATGATCAGGGCGTTGCCGTCGGTTTCCAGCGTGTAGCCTTCGGAATTGTGGATCACCAGCCGGTCGAAACCCTGGCCGCCGCGGATATCGACGTCGAAGCCGATCTCGGCCGGCTCGCCGTCATAGGGCGCGCCGGGGGTCTGGGACGGATCGAAGAAGCCGAGCGTGAGTTCGAACACGTCGTCGCCCTTGCCGCCGCGCAGCTCGTCATGGCCGTCGAGCGAGACGATCGTGTCGTTGCCCTGCTTGCCGCGATAGACGTCGCTGGACCACAGGCCGTCGTCGGCGCCGTCGGCGATATAGTCGTCGCCATGGCCGCCGAGCACGAAGTCGAAGCGGTCGCCATCGAAGTCGAAGACGAAATGGTCGGCGAACTCGGTTCCAGTCCATACCTGGGCAGCGGTCATGAAGTCCTCGTGGGGCCTGCAGCACATCCTGCTGCCCCATAAACCGCCTCGCGGGCCCCGACGTCAACGATTTGTTAACCACGTGGTTAATGCCGGCGGCGGTGGGACGGCCCGGCGCGCCCGGACAGCCGCCGGCAAACGCCCCGGATCGCGGCCGGGCAGTCCGGGATAGCTCCGGATCTCCGCGGGCAGCCTCCGGGCGGGCGAAACCGGTGGTGCCTCACGCGCGCGCTCGCGCGAGCGCGTGTTTCCACTCTCTATAGGGGCCGCTCTCCGGAGGCTCTTCATCGCCGCTGCCGGAAGACGGGCCGGCGCTGCCCCGGCTTCGCTCATCCGGCGCCTGCCGTGGCGCGCGAGGGAAAGTCCGTCGCGCGGGGCGGAAGGGCTTCGGCGGCGGGGCCGGATCGCACCCCGCAGGCTCCCGGCCCTGCCGTTCCCGGCCCTCTCGGGGGCTCTGAGCGGCGCGTCCGGGTGGCGCCAGCCGCTTTCCGGATTGACCTTTTTTGTAACGATCGTGCCAAAACTGCACGCTTCACGCCGGCACAGCCTGCGGTCCCTGTGGACAGGGCGGTACGCCATAAGGGTTATATTCAGGAATGGTTAACTAGCAGACCTACGATTTTCGCAGAAAAACAAGTAATATAACGCTGATTTTTCGGTTTTTGGGGATTGTCTTTCCAAAACCGGAGCAAAGGTCATGTATGCAGGCTGTAAGCGGGGTTTAACGAAGTCTTTACTTTTGCCGCCGCCTGGGGCAAGTAGTCGTCATCAAGGCCGGCACCAAGAAGAGTGCGGCCCTGGAATGATATGCAGACAGATCTGGTGCTTGCAAGTCGAGCTAAATAGCCCAACTCGCGCGAGATCGAGTAATGAAGTCGAGACCCAAGGGAGACGAAAATGACTGCCCCAAGCCTTAACGCGACAGTGAACAATGCAACTTTGAATGCCGCCAACCAGGCCACCGGCGCGGTGGGACTGTTCGATGTCACCAATTCTAGTACCAATGACAGTGGCCAGAATTTCACCGATCTCCAGATCAAGATTACCGACTTCGGCGCCGGCGACAAACTCATTGTAAATGGTATTGAGATTGATATTTCTGTTGGATCAGATGGCAACAAGCAAATCAGCTTGCCGGGCGGGTACCTATTTGATGACGGAGAATATTATTCGGTATCAATAGACGGCAATGTGGCCACTGTGACGCTCAGCAGCCTTTTCATGTCCCCTGCCGTTCAATCAGGCTTCTTGTGGGAAACAGGATCGCTGAACACTCTTATTGACAATATTGGTTACAAGACCGGCGGTACACTCATTCCTGGCACACGGTCAGTTGACATCTTCAAGCTCACGGACAGTGGTAACCAGTCGGTCAACCCTGTTGCCACTGCAACGGTTACCGTTGAAATCCCCAACTCGGCACCCACAGTGATCGCGCTGGACAACAGCGACGTCAACGAGAATGCTGCCGGCGCGACCATCGGTTTCCTTACCACCGACGACGACAACACCATCGACGGCGATTTCGACTACGAGATCGTCGCCGACATGGCCGGCACAGCCGTGGTCTCCACAAAGTTCCAGATCGACGACGCCACCGGCGAACTCAAGCTCAAGGACGGCGAGACGCTTGATTACGAAGGTGGCTCGCCCGTGCCGGTCTTCGTCAAGTCCATTGATGAAGGCGGCAAATTCGTCATCCAGAAGTTCGACATCACCGTCAACGACAAGAACGACGCCCCCGTCTTCGAACACACGGGCCCCGTGCTCGGTCTCGAAGGTGCTGCGATCACGCTGACCTTTGACGACATTGGCGTGAGCGATGAAGACGCGACCGATGGCGACACCGAACTGACCTACACGGTCTCCAACATCGAGAGCGGCACGATCACTGTCGGCGGCGTCGTCCAGACGACCTTCACGCTGGCGGATGTGAAGGCCAACCTCGTGCAGTATGTCCATAATGGCGCCGGCTCCGGCACCGGCTTCTTCGACATCGTGGCCGTGGACGACGAAGGCGCATCGACCGGCACCCAGAAGATCGCGGTCACGCTGACCGACGTCAACGAAGCGCCTGTTGTGACCGATCCGATCGACGACCAGGCCGGTCTGTCCGGCGTGGCCTTCAGCTTCAGCATTCCGGGCGGCACCTTCACCGATTTCGACGGTGACTTCCTGACGCTGAGCACCGGCGCGCTGCCGGCCTGGCTGTCGTTCAACGCCACCAGCGGCACCTTCACCGGCACCCCGCCGACAGCAGGTCCCGTCTCGGTGACCGTGTTCGCCACCGACACGTCCGGCGCCTCCGTCAGCGACACGTTCAACATCGCCGTGACGGATGCTGCCAACCCCCTCGTCCTGCTGTCCGACGACAGCGTGGCGGAAAACTCCGCTGCCGGCGTTGAAGTCGGCGCTCTCTCGGGTGTCGATGGCAACGGCGTGGCGCTGACCTTCGCGCTCGGCAACACCGACCCGGACAACGCCTCCTTCGCCATCGTCGATGGCAAGCTGGTGGTTGCCGACGGCGCTGATCTCGACTTCGAAACCAAGTCGTCCTACGAAATCACCGTGACAGCGACCGAAGGCGACGGCTCGACCTTCGACGCGTCACTCACGATCAACCTGGAAGACGTGGCCGAGAACCCGAAGGGCACGAAGAAGAACGACAAGCTCGAAGGCGACGCGATGGACAACGTCCTGAACGGCAAGAAGGGCAACGACAAGCTGATCGGCGGTGACGGCGCCGACACCTTCATGTTCTCCAAGGGCAAGGACAAGATCCTCGACTTCGACGGTGCCGAAGGCGACATGATCGACATGTCCAAGGCCAAGGGCATCAAGGACTTCGACGACATGATCGACAATCACGTCACCGACACCGCGTCGGGCCTGAAGATCGTCGACAACCAGGGCAACTCGATGTTCATCAAGGGCGCCGACATCGACGACCTGACCGCCGACATGTTCATGTTCTAAGCTACGGCGAGACACAGACAATCGAAGCCCGGCGGGACCTCCCGCCGGGCTTTTTCGTTGCCACCGACCATTGCGCGCGAAGCGGCCGAGCCCGGATCGGCACGGCGGACTGCCCCACAAGGAGACACCGGTCGGCAACCCGCCGCCGACGTGCAGACGGGCCGATCGCACGTCGCTTCACGCGCCCACAGCGTTGAAATCCCGATGTTTCCAGCCGAGTTGGCTCGAACTGGCGGCGCTCGCGCCGATCGCAATGTCGGATCGCTTTCGAGAAAGGATAAAATTCGAGCAATCAGATTGAAAACTGCTTTACTGTATATCTTAGCGGTACCTCAAATCTATTGGTGTTTACTGCCCTCATCAAGCCGAGAGAAACAATCGGCACCGACGGGGCAGAGAAATGTGCGGATATTGTAACCAAGTACAAAATATCACCTCTTCTGGAGATAACCTCGCCGATGGCGTGACTTACGGCGTCAAGTGGGATGGTCCCATAAGCTACGCATTCCCCGCACTTGCTTCCGACTATAACTATACACACGAGACCGCCAAGAATTTCTCTGCGGCAACCACCGAACAACAGACGGCAGCGCTGTTTGCACTGGAACAAACCGACGGAAACGCCGCCAATGACGGATTTTCCGTCGAGGGCTTCACGGCGATCGACATTTTTGCAGGTGACGCTAAGACAGCGCATATTCGCTTCGGCCAGTCGGATGCGCCCGCCACCGCCTATGCCTACATGCCCGGTACCTACAACCAGGCCGGAGATCTCTGGTTCGGCAGGAACTACGACTATACCAATGCGCAGGCCGGCAATTATGCATGGCACACGATCCTGCACGAGATCGGCCATGCGCTGGGCCTCAAGCACGGCCACGAGACGCAGACCGGGTTTGCCGCACTGCCGACCGAATATGACTCGCTCGAATATTCGATCATGACCTATCGCAGCTATGTCGGCGACAATGTCGGTCCCTACAGCTACTCGACCTGGAGCGCGCCGCAGACCTACATGATGGCCGACATCGCAGCGCTGCAGTCGCTCTACGGCGCGGACTTCACCACCAATTCAGGCGACACGGTCTACAAGTGGACACCCGGAAGCGGCGACACGCTGGTCAATGGCGAGATCGCCATCGATGCCGGCGGTACGGCGATCTTCGCGACGATCTGGGACGGCGGCGGTAAGGATGTCTACGACCTCTCGGCCTACACGACCGACCTCGTGATCGACCTCGGCGCCGGCGGGGCTTCCCGCTTCGGCGAAGACCAACCCGCCTATCTCGGCAGCGGCCATGACGCCAGCGGCAACATCTACAATGCCATGCTCTATCAGGGCGACGAGCGCTCGCTGATCGAGGCGGCCATCGGCGGCTCGGGCAACGACACGATCGAAGGTAACCAGGCGCGCAACCTGCTTTCCGGCGGCGAAGGCGACGACATGCTGCGCGGCCGCTCCGGTCAGGACCGATTGGTCGGCGGCGAAGGCGCCGACAGGCTGTTCGGCGGCCGCGGCAGCGACAAGCTCTCCGGCGGCAGCGGCAACGACATCCTGACCGGCGGCGCCGGCAAGGACGTCTTCCGTTTCTCCTTCGGCGACGGCCGGGACGTGGTCACAGACTTCACCCAGGGCGATGACAGGATTGCGCTCCGGGACTTCGGCCTCTACGGCCTCGAGGACGTGCTGTCTCTATCCAAGCAGTCCGGTGATGACGTGATCATCAACCTAATCGGATCAACGTCAATCGTTGTCGAGGATATGCTGCTGAGCCTGTTCACGGCCGAAGACTTCAAGTTCGCGCTCTGATACCAGCGCATGTCGAGTTGGAACCGGCCGACGAAGGCCAGCCCTCACTCCGCCGCGATCTGGCCGACCTGTTCGCGGTTTTTCATCAGCTTGTAGACGATCGAATCCATCAACGCCTGGAACGAGGCGTCGATGATGTTGTCGGAGACGCCGACGGTCCACCAGCGCGCGCCGGTCGCATCGGTGGATTCGATCAGCACGCGCGTCACGGCCGCGGTCGATCCGTTGAGGATGCGGACCTTGAAGTCGGCCAGCTCGAGATCACCGATTTCGGACTGGTACTTGCCGAGATCCTTGCGCAGCGCGATGTCGAGCGCATTGACCGGGCCGTGGGTGGATTCGGCGACCGACATGGTCATCTCGCCGTCGATGCTAACCTTCACCACGGCTTCCGAGACGGTCTTCAGGGTGCCGTTGGCGTCGAAGCGGCGCTCGACCATGACGCGGAAACCCTCGACGGCGAAGAATTCCGGCACAGAACCCAGCGTGCGGCGGGCGAGCAGTTCGAAGCTGGCATCGGCGCCCTCATAGGCATAACCCGTGGCTTCACGCTCCTTGACGATCGAGACCAGCGCGTCGAGCTTCGGGTCGTCCTTGGAAACGGCGATGCCGCGGCGCTTGAGCGCATTGATGAAATTCGACTTGCCGCCCTGGTCGGAGACCATGACCTTGCGCAGGTTGCCCACAGTCTCTGGCGGCACGTGCTCGTAGGTGCGCGGATCCTTGAGCAGGGCGGAGGCATGGATGCCGGCCTTGGTGGCGAAGGCGGAGGCACCGACATAGGGCGCCTGGTGATCCGGCGAGCGGTTGAGCAACTCGTCGAAGGCGTGGGCAAGCTGGGTCAGGCCCTGCAGCTTTTCCGCATCGATGCCGGTGTCGAAGCGATCGGCATAAGCCGGCTTCAGAACCAGCGTCGGGATGATGGTGACGAGATTGGCATTGCCGCAGCGCTCGCCGATGCCGTTGAGCGTGCCCTGTACTTGCCGGACACCCGCTTCGATCGCGGCCAGCGAATTGGCGACCGCCTGGCCGGTGTCGTTATGGGCATGGATGCCGAGATGGTCGCCGGGAACGCCTGATGCGATGACGGCCTGAACGATGTCGCGAATCTCCGACGGCTGGGTTCCGCCGTTGGTGTCACAGAGCACGATCCAGCGCGCGCCGGCTTCAAAGGCGGCTTTCGCGACGGACAACGCGTAATCCGGATTGGCCTTGTAGCCGTCGAAGAAATGCTCGCAATCGACCATGGCCTCCTTAGCGGCGCCGATCGCTGCTTTCACCGACTGTTCGACGGATTCGAGGTTCTCCTCGTTGGTGCAGCCGAGCGCCACTCTGACATGGTAGTCCCAGCTCTTGGCGACGAAACAGATCGCATCGGATTTCGCCTGCAAAAGCAGGGACATGCCGGGATCGTTGGAGACGGAGATTCCGGCGCGCTTGGTCATGCCGAAGGCGACGAAAGACGCGCGGCCGGTGCGCTTTTTTTCGAAGAAGCGGGTGTCGGTCGGGTTGGCGCCGGGATAGCCGCCCTCGACATAATCGAAGCCGAAGGCATCCAGCATATTGGCGATCGAAATCTTGTCCTCGACCGAAAAATCGATGCCGGGCGTCTGCTGCCCGTCCCGGAGCGTCGTGTCGAAGAGATAGATGCGTTCGCGTGCCATTGTCGTCGTCCTGAATTCTGAAATGTCGGGCCCCTGCCCTTACTTCTTGCCTGCGTATGTGTCGGTCGCTTCGATCAGCGCGTTGAGAATGCCGGGCTCGGAATAGGCATGGCCAGCGCCTTCGATCAGCCGGAAATCCGCCTTCGGCCAGGCCTTGTGCAACTGCCAGGCATATTTCGCCGGGCACGGCATGTCGTAGCGGCCGTGGACGATCGTCCCGGGTATGTCCTTGAGCTTATGGGCATCGCGCAGCAGTTGGCCCTCGTCCATCCAGCCGGCATGGACGAAATAGTGATTCTCGATGCGGGCGAACGCGATGGCGAAATCGACCTCGCCGAACTTGTCCGACGTCTCGGGCTCGGGCAGCAGCGTGATGGTCTGGCCCTCCCAGGTGCTCCAGGCAATGGCCGCCTCGACCTGTTTGTCGCGGTCGGTGCCGACAAGGCGCCTTCGGTAGGCACCCATCATGTCGTCGCGCTCGTTTTCGGGGATCGGAGCAACGAAATTCTCCCACTTGTCCGGAAACATCTCGGAGACGCCGAACTGATAATACCAGTCGAGCTCCGCCCTGGTCACCGTGTAGATGCCACGGACGACGAGTTCGGACACCCGGTTCGCATGCGTCTCGGCATAGGCCAGCGCCAGCGTCGAGCCCCAGGAGCCGCCGAAGACCTGCCACGTGTCGACACCCATCATCGCGCGGAGCTTCTCGATGTCGGAGACAAGGTGCCAGGTCGTGTTGTTGTCGAGCGAAGCGTTGGGCGTCGACCGGCCGCAGCCGCGCTGGTCAAACAGCAACACGTCATAGAGACCGGGGTCGAACAGGCGGCGATGGGTGGCCGAGAATCCGCCGCCCGGTCCGCCATGCAGGAAGACGGCTGGCTTGGCACCCCTGGTGCCGGACCTTTCCCAATAGACCTGGTGGCCGTCTCCGGTGTCGAGGTAGCCCGACTCGTAGGCTTCGATCTCGGGGTAGAGTGTCCTGGGTGACGTCATACGCCCTGCTCCTTCGGCCGCCAGTGATCAGGCTCCGCGGCGGCCCTTGGCGTCCAGTCTGTCGTGTCGTGGTCGGGATGCTGGTAGCTCTCGACATCGGCCAGGTAGGGGGCCGTCGAGATGTCATCGAGCGTATCCTGCGCCGGCAGTTCATGCAGGAGATCGACATAGCCGATTTTCGCTTCGACACCGAACTGCATGACAGGCTTCACCCGCCCAGGCTCGTCGAACGCCCCGATCGCCAGGCCAATGCCCTCCGGCGCTTCGAAGGACAGCGGCGTGCCGCAATTCCCGCAGAAGCCGCGCTTGACGTAGTTCGAGGACTGGAAGAATTTCGGCCCACCCCGCGTCCAGGCGAAATCGACGTCGTTGACGCCGACCAGCGGCGCATAAAAGTTGCCGAATGCCTTCTGGCACATGCGGCAATGACAGATCGAGGCATCCTTCGGCACGCCTTTGATGCGGAAGCGCACGGCGCCGCACTGGCAGCCGCCGGTGAAAATGTCGCTCATTTCTCCTCCTCCGGCCAGGTCGCCGTGTCATGGTCGGGATGCTGGTAGCTCTCGATCGAGGCGAAGAACGCGCCGTAGGGCTCGCCCTCGACCTTGGGCTTGTCGAACAGCTTGTCGATCCAGGGCAGGCGCTGATGGAAGTTGACCTGCACCTCGGGCTCGAGCGTCTCCGCCTCGTCGAAGGCGCCGATCGACAGTTCGATGCCGCCCGGATGGCGGTAGGCGAGTTGGGTGCCGCAGCGGGCGCAGAAGCCGCGATGCACCTTGTTTGATGATTTGAACCAGTTCGGCTGGCCGCGCGTCCATTCGAGATGGGCCTGGTCGGCGGTGACGAAGGCACCGAAGAACGAGCCGAACGCCTTCTGGCACATCCGGCAATGACAGATCGAGGGCCGGCCGAGCTTGCCGGCACGAAAACGAATGGCGCCGCACTGGCAGCCGCCGGACATGGCGCCAGTTGAAGACTGCGCATCAGACATCGGAGGGTCCCCGTTCGATCCAGTTTTCGAGTTTCAGTCCGTTTACACGGGAGAACTCGCGGATGTTGTCCGTGACAAGGGTGAGGTCGAGCGAGCGGGCGTGCGCGGCGATGAAGAAATCGACCGGACCGATCGGCTTGCCTGCCGCCTGGAGCGACTGACGAATTTGTGCATAGTGAACGGATGCCGCAGCGTCGTAGGACACCACCTCCACACGCGCGATCACATTTTCGACGAGCTGGGCAAGTCGGTCCGAACCTCGCTTCAAATAACCGAAGCGCAGTTCGGAAACGACAATCGAGCTGATCGAAACCGCGGGTGTACCCACGCGCTTCACCGCCTGTTGAACCGCACCTTCTGTATTGCGGATCAGTTCGGAGATGATGTTAGTGTCCAGCATGAACTGCACTGCGGTCATAGCTCGACGTCTTCCAAAGGCAACAGCCCTTCATCGACATCGGGGAACTCTTCGTCCCACGGCTCTATGGTTTTCAGCCAATCCAGAAGATCCGAGGTCTTCTTTTGCTCTGCGGGCCGAATGAAAAGACCATCGCCCAATTTGCTGATGACGGCGGCTTCACCTGGCAAAGCCAGGTCCAACGGAATATGGACCGTCTGCCCGTCGCCGTCGCGTTCGAGCGGTATCTGTCGTTCTACACCCATCAGCGCCTCCATCGGTTGACCTCATTCAGGACATTATCACAATGCCCCAGATAACATCACCGCTTCACTTCCCATGTCGTCACCCGCTCGCCCGTCGCCGCATCCTTGCCGTCCTTGAGCTGGATGCCCTTGGCGAGCAGATCCTCGCGGATCCGGTCGGCCTCGGCGAAATTCTTCGCCTTCAGCATTTCGAGCCGCATCTGGATGATGGCGTCGAGGCCTTCGGCAATGGCGACCGCGATCTCGACTTTCTTCGGCGCGATACCCAGAAGGGCGGCGCTTGCAGCATAGGCCGGATCGCCCGATTGGGCCAAGGCATGCACCGCCTGGATTGCAAGCGGAGTGTTAAGGTCGTCGGCAAGCGCCGCGACCACGCTTTCATGCGGGCCAATGCTCGACACCTGAACCTCCGGCCATTTCGCCAGCAGCCGTTCCGCTTCCTCCAGCCGCTTGAGCGAAAAATCGATCGGCTCACGGTAATGGGTCATCAGCATGGCGAGCCTAAGCACGGGGCCTGGCCATGTCCGCCCGCCGAATTTTTCCGTCTCCAGCAGTTCATGGATCGTGACGAAATTGCCGTCGGACTTCGACATCTTCCTGCCTTCGACCTGCAGGAAGCCGTTGTGCATCCAGACATTGGCCATCACGTCGTGGCCATAGGCGCAGCGCGACTGGGCGATCTCGTTCTCATGATGCGGGAAGATCAGGTCGAGCCCGCCGCCATGGATGTCGAAGGTCTCGCCGAGATGCACCGCCGACATGGCCGAGCATTCGATGTGCCAGCCGGGCCGGCCATGGATCGAGACGGTTTCGCCGCCGATGCGGTAGTTGGCATGCCAGCCGGGCTGGTCGCCGGCGGACTCTTTCCACAGAACGAAATCACCGGGGTTCTTCTTGTGCCCCTCGACCGCGATACGGGCGCCGGCCTGCTGCTCGTCGAGCTTGCGCTTCGACAACTGGCCATAGTCAGGCATCGAGCCTGTGGCGAAGAGCACCTCCCTGCCCTCGGCGCCGGTGGCAATATAGGCGTTGCCCTTGTCGAGAAGCATCTGGTTGATCTCGACCATCTTGGCAATGTGCTCGGTGGCGCGCGGCTGGACGTCGGGCGCCAGGCAGCCGAGTGCTTTCACGTCCTTCTGGTACTGGTCGTAGGTCTTTTCGGTTACCAGCCGGATGGCGGCATTGAGTTCCATGTCGGGATAGTCGCGGAGCGCCCGCGCGTTGATCTTGTCGTCGACATCGGTGATGTTGCGGACATATTTGACATGGGCCTCGCCATAGAGGTGGCGCAGCCGCCGGTAGAGCACGTCGAAGACGATGGCCGGGCGGGCATTGCCGATATGGGCATAGTCATAGACCGTCGGGCCGCAGACATACATGCGGACATTGTCGGGATCGATCGGCGCAAAGCCCGACTTTTCCCGCGTCAGCGTGTTGTAGAGCCTGAGTTCCGGCGTATCGCCCATTGATCTCTCCCGAATTGCAACAAGATGACACTCCGGCTGTCCGGGGCGTTTTGAGCTCTTGTCTGTCAGGAGACGAAAACGGCCGGGCCAGCGGGTGCGCTAGCGAATAATGTTCCGGCAAATGCACAGTGTCGTTTTCATGGCGCCTGTATCGCGCTTTCTTCTGGTGCAGTCAAGTTGGGCCCGGCAAGTTCGTCCCGGTCACTGGACTGTGTCACATGCGTAACAGATTTCCCCGCACAGACCGGTAATATGAAAATCACCTCGTTGTTTCCTTCCCGGCGTCACGCTTTTGTCCAAATCAGACAGGCATAAGGGAAGCGAGGGCGGAAGCTCATAAACTGGATTGGGACAACAATGCAAAAGATTGAAAACCGTAAAGAAAACCTTAACGCGCTTCTGGCCAACTATCGTCCGATCGGACCTCGCCACCTGCTCGCGGCCGCGTTGATGGCGCAGGCCCGGAAGGACGAGGAACAGGCCCTGACCGTCGAGACAGAACGCAAGGCGAAAGCCGCCTAGAGCAGGGTCAGAACGAGGCTGATGGCGAGCGCCGCCATCACCAGACCGATGACGATGTCGAGCACCCGCCACGCGGCGGGTCTGGCGAAGACCGGTTCGAGAAGCCGGGCACCATAGCCCAGGCCGAAGAACCAGACGAAGGATGCAAGCGCGGCACCCGCGCCATAGGCCATCCGAGCCTCACCCTCGAAACGCGCCGACAGGCTGCCGAGCAGCACGACCGTATCCAGATAGACGTGCCGATTGAGGAAGGTGAAGGCCAGGCAGGTCACGACTGCCGCCCTGAAGCTGCCATCCTCAGTTGACGCCGCCTCCATCGCTTCGGGATGCAGTGCGCGGCGAAAGGCGATCACCGCGTAAGCTGCGAGAAACAGCACACCACAGAGCGTGACGGCGGTGATTAGCGCCGGCGCCTGCGAAATCAGAGTGCCGAGGCCGCCGACGCCGAGTGCAATCAACGCCGCATCCGAGGCCGCGCAGATGAGGCAGAGCAGGAAGACGTGCTGCCGCAGCAGGCCCTGCCGCAGGATGAAGGCATTCTGGGCCCCAATGGCGATGATGAGGGAACCTCCGAGAAGGAAGCCTGACAGTGCGGCTGAGAGAAGGGCCATAAGACGGGTCACTCGGTATCGGGTTGGTGCGGCAAATGCCGTTCAGATCACAGGCCGGACATCACGTCCATGCCTGGAGGTCCCTGCCTCTATGCCCCTGGAAGCCGGCGCCACAACCGCTACTGCCGGATCCGGCGGCTTCTCCTCGTGCCATCGGTTGAAGTCCGGCGGCTTGCGCTTCACCCAGTCCACGAAGGTCTGGACCTCTGGGTGGGCCAGCAGGGCATCGATGGTGGAGTAGTCCCGGACCAGTTCGGCGTGGGTGAACAGCGCATGGATCTGGCGATGGCAGATGCGGTGGAGAAAGGCGGTCTGGCGGCCGCCCTTGCTCTTGGGCACGAGGTGATGGGCGTCCTTCTGGCTCGCCGGAATCACCCTGCCGCAGAGCGGGCAAACGGGCGTCGCGGCCTGCTCGTGCCAGGACTTGACCTCAATTTCGCGGCGACGCGGCATCGGCTTTCAACCTTACGACACCGGACCTGCCGCCGCCACCAGCCCCGCCATGTCCGAGTCGGCATTGCCAGACAGCCCGGCGACGACGCCGCGTCGGTCAGCCCCCGACCGATTCTGGCTCACCTTCCATTTGCCCTCGAGGCTGGTGACCTCCATCTCGAATCCGACGATGCCCCGGACCTGTCCGGCGATGAAGTCATCCGGTGCATCCGCGACAGCCCAGGCGTCGCCGCGCCCTGCTTCGTGCACGTCCGTGAGGCCGCTGACGTGGCTCCGCAACCATTCCGGATCCTGATGAATGGTCACGCGTCCCCGCGCCTGCACCATGACATAGTTCCAAGTCGGCACGACTTTTCCGTGCTCCCGCTTGCTCTCATACCAGGACGGCGTGATGTAGGCGTAGGGGCCCTGGAACACCACAAGCGCCCTGCCCGTCTCGTCGAGCCGCTTCCACTGGGGATTGGCGCGTGCAAAATGCCCGCGGATCGTCCCCTTCTCGCCGGCTGTGGAATCCAGCAGCAGGGGAAGGCCATTCGCGAGCGCATCGCCATCGGGCCCGACGGAAATGACCAGGCCGAAGGGGTGAGCGCGGATCAGTCCGTGCATGACGTCGATGCGCTCTTCCTTGAATAGCGGCGGTTGATACATGGTTGCGCCTCCGACACTCCTGGAAACTAGAAAAGGTCCAACTGGCCCGCGTCGCCGGTGCCCGCGACCTTCCTGGATGAGGGTGGCGCCACGGGAGGCGCCGTGGGCGTGACCGGCACCAGCAAGTCCGGACCGGTATTCGCCACCTTGTTCACTAGGTCCGAGACGGGAATCGCCTCGAAGAGGTCGGGCTGCGGCGACACCATCAGGTCGACAACCTCGCGCGGTTCCTGCGTCTTGCAATCCAGCCAGCGCGAAAAATCCTCGGGCGCGATCACCACCGGCATGCGATCGTGGATATGCCGGAAGTTCGCCGTGGCGTCCACCGTGAGGATGGCGCCCGTATCGACCTCCGAGCCGTCGGCCGAAGCCCAGGTCTCCATGAGACCCGCGAAGGCGACCACGCCGCCTTTCCTGGGCCGGACCCAGTAGGCCTGGCTTTTTTCCTTCGATCCCTTCTCCGGCCGGCGCCACTCGTAGAAACCCGAGGCCGGAATGAGGATTCGCCGATGCCGCATGGCGGCGCGGAAGCTCGCCTTGCCGATCGCGGTTTCGGAGCGTGCATTGATCAAAAGCGGGAAATCCCTGGGATCCTTGACGAAGCCGGGGATCAGGCCCCAGCGCAGCAGCAGCGCGCGGCGTGCCGGCCGGTTGGAGCCGGGCTCGGGACGGTCGGCCTCGATCACGGCGAGAATCGGCTGGGTGGGCGCAATATTGTAGCGCGCCGGAAAGTCTTCCAGTTCCATCAGCGCAAAGGCCTCCTGCACGTCTTCGGGCAGGGCCAGCAGGGCGAAACGTCCGCACATCGGAATTACTTGGCACCGGTCGGATGTTCGGTCAATGTCTGCGCAAATCGATTCACGATGTGGCCATGCCCGAAGCAGCCTCCTCCGCCATTCTCGTCCGCGACGGACGCGTCCTCCTGATCCGTCGTCGGAACCCGCCCTCGTTCGACATGTATGCATTTCCGGGTGGCCGCGCGGAGCCCGGCGAGACGCCGGCCGAGACGGCCTTGCGGGAGTTTCTCGAGGAGACGGGCATCCGGGCGCATTCGCCCCGCGCTTTCGCTTTCTACGACCTGCAGGCGGAAAATCCGAGGCGCCACTTCCACCTCACGGTGTTTCTCGTCGAGGCCGATCGCGACAAGATCGCCGAGGCGCGCGACGATGCCGCAGATGCCGGCTGGTACACGCCTGCGGAAGTGCGTCTGCTCAACGCGCCGGCCAGCGTGATCGATTGCATAAATCGTCTGGAACGTGAAATCCTTTCCGTGTGATTTGCCGTCAGGACGGGACTTTGCTAAGGCCTGATCATGCTCAAGCGCCCATTCATCCTGGCAATTCTCGTCGGCCTCGCGGTCGCGCCGGCTTTCGGCCAGCAGAAGAAGCAACCCGCCGAGGAGCAGACCCCCGCGCCGGCCGCCGTCGAGAAGCCGGCGCCCTACGACACCAGGCTCATGCGGCTGGCGGAAATCCTTGGCTCCGTGCATTACCTGCGCAATCTGTGCGGCGGCGGCGAGGCGGAGTGGCGCGAGATGATGCAGGAGTTGCTGGCGGAGGATACGGCAAACGAGCCGCAAAGGGCTGCCCGGCTCACCGCCGCGTTCAACCGCGGCTACCGGGCCTTCGCCGCAACCTACGTGAAGTGCAACCCGCAGGCGATCGCGGCGGAAGAAGCCTACCGTGCCGAAGGTGCAACACTTGCCACAGAAATTACCGCGCGCTTCGGTAATTAACCGATTATTTACCGCTTTTCGTTGCGCGCAGTGCCGATTTGAGAAAACCTTGGTAAGTGTATTAACGGTCCGGTAAGGTGTCACTGGCCCCGTGAGTTAAGGAAATGCAATGGATGCGAGCCTCAAGGAAATCGACGAGCTGATCGTCCACGAGAAGATGCAGGCCGCTCTTGAATACCAGACCGAGGCCTGGGCCGATGGACGCGCCGACGGCATAGAGCCCGAGATCATTGCCGAAGCCGCAGTCCTTTTCGCCATGCGCGAAACCGTGCGGCTGCAAGGCGAATCGGGCGCCGAAGCCCTTCTCGACCAGCTCAAGGAGCGGATCCTGGCGGGCGAGTTCTCCCCCAATCGCTCGATTCAGTAAGGGAATTCGATGATGCCCGGCATGCGGGTCTCTTCTTCGTCCGGTATTGGGCGGCCGGTTCTTGCGGCGGTGGTCGCATTTCTCTTCGCTGCGACCGCAGCGACCTATCCTGCGCATGCCCTGACAGAACCCAAGAAAGAGCCTGAGCAGACCGAGCAGGCGGAACCCGGGACCACCGAAACGCCGGAGATTCCGGACGACCAGACCGGTGGCAGCCAGACACTGCCCATGCCCGACTCACTGATTACCAAGCCGGGCGCCGATACGTCGGCCGCTGATGTCGACATCCCGGAGGTGCCGGTCGAGTTCGTCAACGACCTCGACACACTGCCGGAGCCGGTCAAGAAGATGCGGGCGGCACTTGTCGAGGCGGCGGCGTCCGGCACCATCGAGAACCTGCGGCCGCTGCTCGGCACCGGTGAGGATGAGACCCAGGTTTCCGTGGGCGACGCTCCGGAGGACCCGATCGCGGCGCTCAAGAGCCTTTCCGGCGACTCCGACGGGCGAGAGGTTCTGGCGATCCTGCTCGACATTATCTCCACCGGGGCAGCGCATACCGACAAGGGAACGCCTCAGGAGGCCTATGTCTGGCCCTATTTCGCCGAGAAGAATCTCGACACGCTGTCGCCACCCGAGATGGTCGAACTCTACCGGATCGTCACTGCCGGAGACGTGACCGACATGCGGGAATTCGGCGGCTACAACTTCTATCGGCTCGGAATCAGCGCCGATGGCAAATGGAAGTTCTTCGTGGCCGGCGATTGAGGCCCTTGCGACGCTTCTCTGCAGCGACTACCTGTTGGGCCGAAACGGATCTTTGCCATGCCCGCCACAACACTCGCAGACCGCGCCTTCATCGCCGTATCCGGTGACGAGGCGGAAGATTTTCTCCAGGGAATTATCACCACCGACGTGCCGTCGATCGGGGAGGACGAGACGTTTTCCGGGGCGCTTCTGGCGCCGCAGGGCAAGGTCATGTTCGAATTCATGATCGCACGCGCCAAGGACGGTTTCGTCATAGAGACCGACGCTGCGGGCGGCGATGCACTTGCCAGGCGGCTCACGCTCTACAGGCTGCGTGCAAAGGTGATGATCGCCCGGCTCGACGCCAGTTCCGTCACGATCTCCTGGGACGCCCCGCCTCCCCCCGGATCCGCCCGCGACATGCGCTTCGCAAAGGCCGGCGCCCCGGTCCACCGCCTTGCCGGTTCCTCCGTCGGCACGGATGTCTCCGCCTACACCGCGCTTCGCATCATGCATGGAATCACCGGCGGCGCGGAGGATGGCGACGCGACGGACTATTTTCCGCATGACCTGATGATGGATCGGAACGGCGGACTGAACTTCAAGAAGGGCTGCTATGTCGGCCAGGAAGTGGTGTCGCGCATGCAGCACCGTTCGACCGCCCGCCGCCGGGTGGTGATCGCAACCGCGCCATCCGCGCTGCCGGCGATCGGGACCACCGTCACGGTTGGCGGTCGCGACATCGGCACGCTCCGCACCGTGGCGGGATCGGCCGGTCTGGCCGTCGTCCGCATCGACAAGGCCGGTGCCGCGATCGCGAGCGGCACCCCGGTCATGGCCGGTGACGTGGCGGTCATGCTCGCGCTTCCGTCCTGGAGCGGGCTGGACTTCCCCGCTGCCGCTGCCGCCGACGACGCGGCATCATGAGCCTCGACAAGCGGCCCACAGGCGCCCGCGCGTGGCAGCGCATGCTGTCGGGCCGCCGGCTCGACCTGCTCGATCCATCACCCATGGATGTCGAACTGTCCGACATCGCCCATGGACTGGCCCGCGTCGCGCGATGGAACGGCCAGACATTCGGCGATCACGCCTTTTCCGTAGCCCAGCATTCCCTCGTGGTCGAGCAGGTCTTTCGCCTGCAGAATCCGGGCTGCAGCGCAGTGGATTGCCAGATGGCACTTCTGCATGACGCGCCCGAATATGTCATCGGCGACATGATCTCACCCTTCAAGGCGGTGGTCGGTGGGGGCTACAAGGCGGTCGAACTTCGGCTGGAGGCAGCCATCCACCTTCGCTTCTCTCTTCCGCCACACCCGACGGCCACCCTGAAATCCCTCATCAAGAAGGCAGACACCATCTCCGCCTATTTCGAGGCCACGCGACTGGCCGGCTTTTCCGAGGCGGAGGCGAAGAAGTTCTTCGGCCAGCCGCGCGGCATCACGGCGGAGATGATCCCGATCCGGCCGATGGCGACGGCAGAGGCGCAGGCGTTGTTCTGCGCACGTTTCGACGAGATCGAAGCCCTGAGGCATAAAAGCTGATGCCGCGGATCGTCGTGTCGCCCCTCAAGACCATCGGAGAGATGGCCGCCCGCCACAAGGCGCGCGAAATGATCACGCTGATCGCGGAGAACCACGATTTTCACCGACCCGGCATCATCGATCCGGGCCGTCATCTTTCGCTGAAGATGAACGACATCGCCTTTGTCGGCAAGGAAGGTCTGATCGCGCCGCAGGCCGCGCATGTCGCCGATATCATCGCTTTTGTGCAGAGGTGGGACCAGACCTCGCCCCTGCTCATTCACTGCTGGATGGGGGTTTCGCGGTCGCCTGCGGCGGCCCTGATCGCGGCGCTGGCCGCCAGTCCCGATCTCGACGACGCGGAACTGGCGGCTGCGCTTCGCCGATCCTCGCCGCAGGCCTCACCCAATACGCGACTGGTCGAGATCGGCGATGACGCGCTCTCGCGTTCCGGGCGCCTCGTCACTGCGGTCAAGGCGATCGGGCGCGGCGCCGAGTATCAGGGCGACGCGCCCTTCGTGCTGGATTTCTGAGCGGAACCAAATCCCGCGCCAGACGGTTTCCCGGGCAAAGAAGGAGACCGACATGAGCAACATTTCCAACGCCAAGGCCGACCCGATCGGCCAGATCTGGGACAAGCTGGACAAGGTCCATGCCGTGATGCTGGGCAGCCCCGACCACCGCCAGCACATGCAGCCCATGGCACCGCAAAGCGCCCGGGAAGAAAACGCGGTCTGGTTCTACACCAAGACGACGACCGGCATTGCGCGTGCAGCCGGTGGTGGCGGCGGACATGTCCATCTCTGCATCGTTGGCGACAATGACTGGTATGCGTGCCTGGACGGGCATCTGGAGACGGTCCGGTCGCCTGCCCATGCTGAACGCTTCTGGTCGTCGATCACCGACGCATGGTATCCTGGGGGCAAGGACGATCCGGAACTTGTGATGTTGAAGTTCACGCCCTCGACCGGCGAGATCTGGGCTAGCACGTCGTCCACCCTGAAGTTCGGCTGGGAAATCGCGAAGGCCAATCTCACCGACGAGGAGCCGGATGTCGGTTACAAAACTGCGGTGAACTTTCGCGCCGCCTGAGCCACGGCACCAACACGCTTTCGGCCCGGCTCGCGCCGGGCTGTTTGCGTTCAGCCGGTTATGCGCACCATAGCCAGATATTGCTCGAAGATCGACGAGAGACCGGTCTCGATATCGTCTGCGTGCGACGCGGACAGGAAGAGCGCGGGCTTGGATGAGCACTTGGCGAGCGCTGCGGAAATATAGTCACGCCGCAGCATGTTCTTTTCGTTGCCCGGCGGCATGGTTCCTTTCCAGACACTGGTGTAGTCGCTGGACTTCATGCTCTGGCCGAGCGTGCGGTCATAGCCCCAGTCGCCGGTGATCGGCAGGTATTCGGTGTACAGCACGCCAAGGTCGGCACCGGTATCCTTCACACCCTTGCACCAGTCCGGATTGAGCGGCGTCGTGAGATTGGGATCATTGTGAACCCAGTCGCGCGCCGATTGAACGCCATCGGTCAGCAGCAGAACCAGCTTGCGGGGTTTCTGGGATGTCGAACCGTCGCCGGCGGTGCCAATGAGCTTTGCGAGTTCAGGCAAGGCCTTGTCGAAATAGGTACTTGAAGAGGAGGTCTTGCTCGTCAGTCCCTTGGAATCGTTCAGGAGCGTCTGGCGCGCGCTGGAGATCGACGTGGTCGGCGCAAGCGCCTCCGAGGTCGTGGTCCCCATCGTGTAGAACCCGATCTTGATTCGGGTCTGGTGCGGATCTTCCGCCGTGATCATGTCGAGGACCTTGCCGACGGCGTTGACCGAAACGTCGGCCCGCAACTGGACGCCCATGGCTTTGGCGAGATCGTAGTTGTTGTGATACGTGGTGCCGTTATAGGCGTGGTCGCCTTCCGGGATATGGCAGGCGAACGTGCATCCGCCGGCATATTTCTTCATCTTCGCCTGGTCGCCGGTCGTTGCAGCCAGCATCATCGACGCCGACTTGTCGAGAAGCACATAGACGTTGAGATAGGCCGCGGCCGGACCGGCGACCGAGGTCTTGACCCGAACATCAACCTTTTTGATCTGCGCGACGCGCAACAGCGTCGTCGGAATCGTGCCCGTGGCAACGGCGCTGATCGTGTGATTGGTCTTGTCGATGCTGATGGCAGCATTGGTGAGCTTGTACTGTTTGGGCTGCAACTCGCTTTGCGCGGCGAACCAGACCTTGACCCTGTCCCGCAGCTTCTGTTCGCTCAGCGTATCGACATCATTGACGGCCGCCAGCACCGCCGCATCGAGATCGTTCTGCATGTCGCGACGGGCATTGTAGGCGCGGACGAAATCGAAACTCACGCCGATGGCAACAATCAGCGGAACCGCCAGCAGGGCGAATGTGAAGGCAATGTTGCCCTTGCGGTCGCGACAGAGCCGCCTGAACACGGAAAGCATATCGGTATACCCCTAATTCAGGGCAACCTCACACATTCGCGTTGCTTTCTCGTTAAAGCGCCGGGTCGAGCTGCGTCGCCCGCGCTCAAATGTATACCGCATTGCCGACAAACCATCCGGCCCAGCGGTTTCTTCGCCGTGTTCAACCCGAAATGACGCCACCCTGGCGCCAGCGGTTCTGACCCCTGTGGCGGATGCGCACGCGGCGGCGTTAATCATCACGCTGCTGACAATGCCCAGCGAGGTATCGGTGAAAAGCATTGAATGTCTCTTTCTTTCGCGCGCGACGCCAGGGCTGCTTGCTTGTTCCGACATAGAGGGGTGCTGACGCGGGTCCACCTTCTGTGCAAATTGCGGCCGCGCCCTTCCCTTTTCGCATTCCGCCGCTATCTTCCGCCGACCTGATTTGAGGAGTATCCATGCCCGCAGACATGACCCGCCTATCCGCCACGATCGCCAGCGAGATCAACGCGCGACCCCAACAGGTGACGGCGGCCGTGGCGCTGATCGACGAAGGGGCGACCATTCCCTTCATCGCGCGATACCGCAAGGAGGTGACAGGCGGGCTCGACGACACGCAACTGCGCACGCTCGCCGAGCGGCTGGTCTATCTGCGCGACATGGAGGCCCGGCGCGACACGATCCTCGGCTCGATCGAGGGCCAGGGCAAGTTGACCGACGAGCTCAGGCGGCAGATCCTCGGCGCCGACACGAAGTCGACGCTGGAGGATATCTACCTGCCCTACAAGCCCAAGCGGCGGACGCGGGCGCAGATTGCCCGCGAGCGGGGCCTGGGCGCGCTGGTGGAGCAGATCCTCGCTCAACGGTCGGCCTCCCCGCAAGCCCTGGCGGAACCTTTCGTCAGGGACGAGATCGCCGACGTCAAGGCGGCGCTCGAAGGCGCGCGCGACATCATTGCCGAAGACCTCTCGGAAAATGCCGCACTTCTGGGGCGGCTGCGCGGCCACATGCAGCAGAAATCGGAGCTGGTCTCACGGGTTGCCGATGCCAAGAAGGACAATGCCGAGAAGTTTTCCGACTATTTCGACCACCGCGAGCCGTGGTCGAAGGTACCGAGCCACCGGGCGCTGGCCATGCTGCGCGGCTGGAACGAGGAAGTGCTCTCGGTGGCGATCGAGGTCGACGCCGCCGACACCTCGCCGGTCAAGCCTGCCGAGAACATCGTCGCCGCCGCGCTCGAGACCCGGACAAACGGCGCAGGCGACAACTGGTTGCGCGATGTCGCCGGCTGGGCCTGGCGGGTCAAGCTCGCGCCGTCGCTGTCGCTCGACCTGATCCGCGAGATGAAGGAGCGCGCCGAGGAGGAGGCGATCCGCGTCTTCGCCCGCAACCTCAAGGACCTGCTGCTGGCGGCCCCCGCGGGCACCCGCACCGCGATCGGCCTCGATCCCGGCATCCGCACCGGGGTCAAGGTTGCCGTGGTCGATGCCACGGGCAAGCTGCTCGACACCGCCACCGTCTACCCCTTCCAGCCCCGCAACGACGTGGCAGGGGCGCAGGCGGAAATCGCCCGGTTGATCCGGCAGCACAAGGTCGAACTGGTCGCCATCGGCAACGGCACTGCGAGCCGCGAAACCGAAAAGCTGGCGGCGGACCTGATCGCCAAGTTGCCGGCACCGAAACCGACAACGGTGATCGTCTCGGAAGCCGGCGCGTCGGTCTATTCGGCCTCGGAACTTGCCGCCCAGGAGTTCCCCAAGCTCGACGTATCACTGCGCGGCGCAGTCTCGATTGCCCGCCGGCTGCAGGACCCGCTTGCCGAGCTGGTGAAGATCGAGCCGAAATCGATCGGCGTCGGCCAGTACCAGCACGATGTCGACCAGGGCAGGCTCGGACGCTCGCTCGACGGCGTGGTGGAAGACGCCGTGAACGCTGTTGGCGTCGACCTGAACACGGCCTCGGCTCCGCTGCTGTCGAGGGTCTCCGGCGTCGGCGGCTCGATCGCCGAGGCCATCGTGGCGTTCCGCGACCAGAACGGTCCGTTCCGGTCGCGAAAGGAGTTGATGAAAGTGCCGCGACTTGGCGCCCGCACGTTCGAGCAGTGCGCCGGCTTCCTGCGCATCTCCGACGGCAAGGAGCCGCTCGACGCCTCCTCCGTACACCCCGAGGCCTATGGCGTGGCACGCAAGATCGTCGAAGCCTGCGGGCGCGACCTGCGTTCGCTGATGGGGGACAGTGCCGCGCTCAAGACGCTCGATCCACGCCAGTTCATCGACGACACGTTCGGCCTGCCGACCGTCAAGGACATCATTGCCGAGCTTGAGAAGCCCGGACGCGATCCCCGGCCGGAGTTCAAGACGGCGACCTTCGCGGAAGGCATCAATGAGATCTCAGATCTTCGCCCGGGCATGATGCTCGAGGGCACCGTCACCAATGTCGCGGCCTTTGGTGCCTTCGTCGATATCGGCGTGCACCAGGACGGCCTCGTCCACGTCTCCGAACTTGCCGATCGCTTCGTCAAGGATCCGCATGAGGTGGTCAAGGCAGGGCAGATCGTGAAAGTGCGAGTGGTCGAGGTCGACCCGAAGCGCAAGCGCATCGCGCTGTCGATGAAGGCGCAATCATCGGGACCACGCGAGCCGCGGGAAGACCGGCGTAGTCCGACGCCGGCGCCCAAGCAGATGCAGTCGAAGCCGCAGGCGCCCAGCCAGGGCGCGTTCGGCGCGGCGCTGATGGAAGCGATGAAGAAGAAATAGGTTTTGCGGCCGCGCGTCTAAGCCCGTTGCCACACGCCCTTCCCCGGCAAACGATCGCGCCCGTGCGGCGTCTCGAAATCCTGTGCCGGTCCTAGTGGGACGATCCGGGTCGGGTTGATGTGGGCGATCGAATAGTAGCCCGTCTTGATCTGGTCGATCCGCACAGTCTCGCGGATGCCCTGCCACTGATAGATCTCCCGGACATAGCCCGAGAGGGCCGGATAGTCGGCCAGCCTGCGGATGTTGCACTTGAAGGCGCCGTGATAGGCGGCGTCGAAGCGTATGAGGGTAACGAATGCACGGATATCAGCTTCCGTGAAATACTCGCCGGCGATGTAGCGACTGTCGGCAAGATGCGCCTCGAGCCGGTCCAATGTGGTGAAGACGCCCCGGGCGGCGTCTTCGTAGACAGATTGCCGCTTTGCGAAGCCGGCGCGGTAGACACCGTTGTTGAGCGTGTCGTAGATCAGCGCATTCCATTCGTCGATGGCCGGCCGTAACTGTGCGGGAAAGAAGTCCTGCCGGTCACCCGTGAACCCGTCAAAGGCGGTGTTCAGCATGCGGATAATGTCGGAGGATTCATTGTTGACGATACGGCCCGCCGCGCGGTCCCAGAGGACGGGAACGGAGACCTTGCCGGTGTAGGATGGATCGCTGTCGGTGTAGAGCTGATGCAGCAGGGTTATGGGCCCAACCTTGGCTCCGGTATCCTGTGGCGCTGCGAACTCCCAGCCATTCTCGCCGATGCCGGGCTCGGCGATCGAGACGGGAATGATCTCGGCCAGTCCCTTGAGGCTCCGCATCATCAGCGTGCGTGATGCCCAGGGACAGAGATAGGACACCAGAAGCTGGAAACGGCCAGGCTCGGCCCTGACGCCCGGCTGGCCCTCGGGCCCCGGCGCCCCGTCCGGCGTCAGCCAGTCGCGGAATTTCGTCGGCTCACGATGGAACGCCCCGTCCTTCATCTCCGAGGCGGCGACGGCGTCGCTTACCCATTTCCCGTTCACAAGCTGCGGCATGATTGACCTCGATCGTTCGAACTTGATGTTCAGATGATCGAAATCGGGAGCGAACGCAATGCGGCGGGTGCTTGACGGACCGTCAACCGATGATCGTTACGGCGTGAAGTCGAGGCCCATTTCACGGAAGCGGGCCGGGTCGTCGCCCCAGTTCTCGCGCACCTTGACGAAAAGGAAGAGGTGCACGGGCTGTTCGAGGATCTCGGAGATTTCCTTGCGGGCGGCGGTCGAGATCGACTTGATGGCGTCGCCATTCTTGCCGAGCGCGATTTTCTTCTGACTCTCGCGCTCTACATAGATCGTCTGCTCGATCCGGACCGAGCCGTCCTTGCGCTCCTCCCACTTCTCGGTCTCGACATGCGAGGAATAGGGTAGCTCCTGATGGAGACGCAAAAACAGCTTTTCGCGGGTGATCTCGGCGGCAAGCTGGCGCATCGGCAGGTCGGAAATCTGGTCTTCGGGATAGTACCACGGGCCTTCCGGCAGGGCCTGCGAGATGTAGCGCATCAGGTCCTCGCAGCCCGATCCGGTCAGCGCCGAGATCATGAAGGTTGCCTCGAAGTCGATGACCTCGTTGGCGGCCTGCGTCAGCTTGAGCAGGTCTTCGGGTCGGACCCGGTCGACCTTGTTGAGCACGAGGATCTTGGGCTGCTTGACCTCCTTGAGGCCTTCCAGGATTTTTTCCGCGTCGCCCTTCATGCCGCGCTCGCTGTCGACGAGGAACAGGATGATATCGGCATCGCGGGCGCCGCCCCAGGCTGTCGTCACCATGGCGCGATCGAGCCGCCGGCGTGGCTTGAAGATGCCGGGCGTGTCGAGGAAGACGATCTGCGTCCGGTCCTCGATGGCAATGCCACGGATGATCGCCCGCGTCGTCTGCACCTTGTGGGAGACGATCGTGACCTTTGCACCGACAAGCCGGTTGACCAGGGTCGACTTTCCGGCGTTGGTCGCGCCGATCATGGCGACAAAGCCGGATCGGGTCGGGGCGCCCCCGGCGGCGGTTTCAGTCTCTGTCATGGGTTCTTCCAATCAATTTTCGGCGGCAGCGGGTTCGGCTGGTGCCCAGACGCCTTCCCGCTCCAGCATTCTCTGCGCGGCGACCTGCTCGGCGGCACGTTTGGACCGGTCGGTGCCGCGCTCGGGAGCGATGCCCTCGATCTCGACCACCACCGTGAATTCAGGCGCATGATCCGGGCCGCTGCGATCCTCGACCCGGTAGTTCGGCGCAAAACCGAATTTCTGGTGCGCCCATTCCTGCAATTCGGTCTTGGCGTCGCGGCGCATCTGGGCCGAGTCAGTCGCCCGCTGCGCCCAGTTCCTTAGCACGAAGCCGCGTGCCGCTTCGAGTCCGCCATCGAGGTAGATCGCCGCGATCAGGCTCTCGACCACGTCGGCGCGGACATTCTTCATCCGCTGTCCGGTGATCTTCTTCAGGTCCGCGCCGGTGCGCACGAACCTGTAGAGGCCCAGTTCGTCGGCGACCTCGGCGCAGGTATCGGCGGAAACCAGGCGGTTGAGTCGAACGGAAAGCTCGCCTTCGGCTGCATTCCCAAAGGTGGTGAACAGCAACTCGGCGACGCTCAGGCCCAGGACACGATCACCGAGGAACTCAAGCCGCTCGTAGTTGCCCGACTTGCCGATCCGCGCCGAGGAATGGGTTATTGCCCGGAGAAGCCTGTCGCGATCTTCGAAAGTGTAACCGATCAGCCCCTCGAGTGCCTCCCGCTCCGTATCGGAAAGGCCCTTTCCGCGACTCATTTGATGCCCTTGAAGAAACGATCGTAGCGCAGGTTGGTCGGCCACTTCCAGACCTGGAAGAAGGGCGTGTCGTTGCCAAGCGAGAAGATGATGAAGCTGGCGCGACCGACAAGATTTTCCGACGGAACATAGCCCACCGTGAAGCGGCTGTCGGAGGAATTGTCGCGGTTGTCGCCCATCATGAAATAGTGGCCCTCGGGGACGTTGAACACCGGTGTGTCGTCTCCATCGGAGAAGCCGAGGTCCAGCGTCTGGTAGGTTGCACCGCTGTCAAGCGTTTCGCGATAGATCGGCACGTCCTTGTAGAATTCCATGCTGTGCTGCACGCCGACACCCGCGGTGTCGGACGAATCGGAGGAGAACTTGCCTTCCTCCACGCGCGGCACCGCCTTGTCGTTGATGTAGAGGACGCTGTCGCGCATCTGCACCTTGTCGCCGGGCAGGCCGATCACGCGCTTGATATAGTCGATCGACGGATTGGAGGGCAGCCGAAAGACGACGACGTCGCCGCGCGTCGGCTCGCTGCCGAGCAACCGGCCCTCGAACCAGTCGGGATTGTAGGCCGGCAGCGAATAGCGCGAATAGCCATAGGCGAACTTGTTGACCAGCAGATAATCGCCCACCAGCAGTGTGGGCATCATCGAGCCGGACGGAATGGTGAAGGGCTGAAGGAGAATGGTGCGGATGACTGCCGCCAGCAGGAATGCCTGAAACAGGACGACGATGGTTTCCCAAAGGGCATTCTTTTCTGCCGGCTTGTTATGGTCGGACACGCTCATTCATTCCTCATGGTCGGTTCAGGCAGAACTCTCTAGCGGTTTCCCGGCATTCCGGCAACCGTCTCACGTTTCGGGCAGTGCTTCGATGATGACGAAGGCCTGGGCAAGCGGAAAATCATCGGTAATCGTCACGTGAACGAGGGCCTTGTGGCCGGCGGGGACCAGCGCGGCGAGCCGCTCGGCGGCGCCACCGGTCAGTTGCATCGTCGGCTTGCCGCTCGGCAGGTTGACGACACCCATTTCCCGCCAGGCAACACCCATCGACAGACCGGTTCCGAGGGCTTTCGAGCAGGCCTCCTTGGCGGCGAAGCGCTTGGCATAGGAGGCGGCGCGGTTCTTGCGGCGGTCGGACTTGGCGCGCTCGATCTCGGTGAAGCAGCGCATGGCGAACCGCTCGCCGAACCGCTCAAGGGTCTTTTCCACCCGCCTGATGTCGATCAGGTCGCTGCCGATGCCGATGATCATACCCGCCGCTCCTCCGGATTCGCGCCGCTATCGAGCGCCTTTATCCGCGATTGAGGAAGATGGGTAGCCATGGCGTAAAAATAAAGGCCGGCAAGGATGCCAGCCCGACAGTCCGGAGCACCGCTCCGTGTGGGCTTCAGAGAAGGCCCATGCCGCGGTTGCGGAACATGCCGCGGTCGATCTGCCGCTGGCGATACTCGAGGTCGACGCGGTCGACGCTCTGGTTCAGGTAGGCGAGTTCGCGTTCCTCGATGGTGGGGGCACGCAGCTTGCTGGCGATCTTCGAAACATAACCAAACATTGGTCTCTTCCTTTCTTTCCTCTTTCCTCCCTTTGTCTGATCCCAAGATAGTCCGATTGCTGCGCCGCACAATGGTCGATGCAAGATCTCTGATATGCGTCCACTGCATGCCGCGCCTAATTTCGCTTAATATTCCAGCATAGGTCGGTGCAGGTTGCCCGTTTCATGGGCGGATATAGAGATAACCCTGGGCCTGGAGGTCGGCGATGCGGGTGACGCCACCCTCGTCGGCGACGTCGAAGCCCTCAGGCATATCGTCAAGCGTGAACTTTCGCGCGGTCATGGTGTTGCCGCAGGCAACGAAGGAGACCCCGTCCTTTGCCCTGCCTTCGATCTGTCGCATGATGTCCGGGCTGGCCTTCGACCTGGCAAATGCGTCCAGGGCCGGACCATGGATGACGAGCACGATCCGGACCTTGTCCGGTCCGCCCTTGCCGGCGATGTGGTTCCTGATGTTGCCCAGGACGAAATTGACCCGGGTCGGTTCGGAGAGGTGGTAGACCACCTTTTGTATGCCGGGTGCAGTCGCAGACGCGGATGCTACGGTGGGAACCGCGCTGGCCGCCGCGCCTCCGGCGAGACCCGGAAAGAGACGGAACAGCAGGAAGCGGCGGGACAGGCTCATGTCGTGCTCCTTGGATTGCTTCGGCCGGAGCCGGGATAGCATCGCCACCCGCGCCCGAACGGCAGTCACTGCGTGATCGCTCCGCTGAGGACCTTGGCCTTGATCGCCTCGTCATAGATAACAGGCAGGCAGTCGCTCAATTCCGCGCGATCGAGGCGGAAAAGCTTGTCGTCCGAACCGAAGCGCGCGCCCTTCGGCAGATCGGCGAATTCATCACTGGCCGTGGGGTCGAAGAGACGGACGCTCTCGGGAATATCGACGAGGATCGACTGCTCGTTCCTGACGCGAACGCCGAGGCTGCCGCCGTCACATTCGACGCCGCAGCCGAGCGCGCCTGTCCCCGAGTTCTCGCTGCAACTGCCGGAAACCTGGAACGGCTTGTTCAACTGGCGGAAATTCACCTGGAGATTGATGCCGTAATAGGGATCGGAACCCTCCTGCTTCGACACATACGCCAGCATGGTCGTCACATTCTGCTCGGGATGCGAGGCGAGATGCGCCTTCGTGTAGCGGCGGACGAAACAGGCATGGGCAGCACCCGTGCCAGGATCGCGGCCGAAAAGCCTGACGAGGTCGGAAGATGACCCCGCCGTCGCCGCTCCGGGCAGCGCCAGACAAAAGGCCGCAAGCGATGCCAGCATTATGCGCATGTGTCGAAACCCCGCATTGTCCGTTTCGGAAAGTGTAATCCCGAAACGGGCGGCAGGCGAGTTCTATTCAGTCGAAGACGCGTTTGACGGTAGAGACACAGTCGAGATCGGAAAGCTGCGCGAGAAGATGGCTCAGCTGCCTGAGATCCCAGACTTCGAGGTCCAGTTCCATTTCCGAGAAATCCGGTGCGACGCGGATCATCGTCAGGATCGAGATATTGACGTCGGCAAGTCCGATCGTCTGGGCGATGGTGGCGAGCGTGCCCGGCTCGTTGATCGCCGTAACGATGATCCGCGCCATGAAACGCGACTTGTTGGCTTCGTCGAGATCCCAGCGGATGTCGATCCAGCGCTCTGGCTGTTCGTCGAACTTCGACAGTGACGGCGACTGGATCGGGTAGACCGTCATCGAGTGCTGGCCATCGTGGATGCCGACGATCCGGTCGCCCGGCACGGCGCCCGAGGGTGAGAAGCGGACCTCTATATCGCCGCCGAGGCCCCGGAAAGGATGCGCGGCAGCGGCCGCGGCGTCTCCAGCCGCGATTTCCGCCTCCAAGCGCTCCTTCTGCCCTTCCGGGATCTTGAACATCATGCCCTGGGCGCTGCGAACGTTGAACCAACCCTCTTCCAGGGTCTGGCGCGTGGTAACGCGCTCGTCCTGATAGTCGGGATAGGCCGCCTTGAGCACGTCGAGCGACGACAGTTCGCCTCGGCCGACCGCGGCGATCGCATCCTCGACCTCCTTGTGGCCGAGCCGGTGGACAGTGGGCTTCATCATATCCTTGGAGAAAACCTTGCCCGCGCGCTCGAAGGTGCGTTCGAGAATGCGCTGACCGAGGCCGGAATACTGCTTGCGCACGGCAAGCCGGGTGGCGCGGCGGATGGCCGAGCGCGCCTTGCCGGTGACGACGATTTCTTCCCAGGCCGCCGGCGGCACCTGGACGCCCGACCGAATGATCTCGACCTCGTCGCCGTTGGCGAGGCGGGTAACAAGCGGCATGATGCGGCCATTGATCTTGGCGCCGACGCAGGTATCGCCGACATTGGTATGGACTGCATAGGCGAAGTCGATCGGGGTTGCGCCGCGCGGCAGCGCGATCAGCTTGCCCTTGGGCGTGAAACAGTAGACCTGATCCTGGAACAGTTCGAGCTTGGTATGCTCAAGGAATTCCTCCGGATTGTCGCCCTCAGCAAGCGACTCGATCGTCGTGCGGAGTCCCTTATAGGCATCGGACTGGCGGAGGCCCGCCTCGCTGGCCCCGACATGGGTGCCGTCCTTGTAGAGCGTATGCGCCGCGATGCCGTATTCGGCGATGTCGTGCATGCGCCGCGTGCGGATCTGCAATTCGATGCGCTGGCGAGCCGGGCCGACGATGGTTGTATGGATCGACTGGTAATCGTTCTGCTTCGGCGTCGAGATATAGTCCTTGAACCGGCCCGGCACGACGCGCCACCGGGTATGGATGATGCCGAGCGCCGTGTAGCATTCCGGCATCAGGTCGACGATGACCCGAAACCCCCAGACATCGGACAACTGCTCGAAGGAGAGCGACTTCGACTGCATCTTGCGAAAGACCGAATAGGGCTTCTTCTGGCGGCCCTTGACCACGGCGTCCTTGAGCCCGTTCTGGCCGAGGAGATCAGAGAGTTCGTTCTCGATGTTCTTGATCAGGTCCGCATTCTTCTCCGACAGATCCGCAAGCCGCTGGTGGATGGTCTCATAAGCCTCGGGGTTGAGGTTCTGGAACGACAGTTCCTCCAGTTCCTCGCGCATGTCATGCATGCCCATGCGGCCGGCGAGCGGCGCATAGATATCCATCGTCTCCTCGGAAATACGCGCCCGCTTGTCGAGCGGCATATGGCCGAGGGTGCGCATGTTGTGGAGACGGTCGGCGAGCTTGACGAGCAGCACGCGGACGTCGTCGGAAATCGCCAGCAGCAGCTTGCGGAGATTCTCGGCCTGCTTGGCCTTGCGCGAGACGAGGTCGAGCTTCTTGATCTTGGTCAGGCCCTCGACGAGCCTGCCGATATCCTCGCCGAAGAGGCTGTCGATCTCGTCGCGGGTGGCCGAGGTGTCCTCGATCGTGTCATGCAGAAGTGCTACGGCGATGGTGGACTCGTCGAGATGCATGTCCGTGAGGATTGCCGCGACCTCGAGCGGATGGGATATGTAGGGATCGCCGCTCGCACGCTTCTGCTGGCCATGTTTCTGCATGGCATAGACATAGGCCTTGTTGAGCAGCGCTTCGTTGACGTCCGGCTTGTATTGCTGAACCCGCTCGACGAGCTCGTATTGCCGCATCATTGAATGCCTGCTCCTGGTCCCCGAACAAAACAAAGGCGCCAATCATAAGACCGGCGCCTCGAAATGCACAATGCCGCCCCGTCATGCAGGGCCGGTCGTGCGATCAATAGTCGTCGTTCTTTTCCGGCGGCACGAGGCCCTCGATGCCGGCGAGCAGCTCTTCTTCCGACATCTGGTCGAAATTGATGGTCTCCGGAGCGTCGGCGTCCTCTTCCTGCGCGTCCGACTGGCTCTCGGCGGCGATCAGGGTGGAGGCGTCGGGCTCGGGCTCGTCGATTTCGACATGCTTCTGCAGCGAATGAATCAGGTCTTCCTTGAGATCCTCGGGCGCGAGGGTCTCGTCGGCGATCTCGCGAAGAGCGACCACCGGGTTCTTGTCGTTGTCGCGGTCGATCGTGATCGGAGCGCCCTGTGAGATCAACCGGGCGCGGTGACTTGCGAGCAGCACCAGTTCGAACCGGTTGTCGACCTTGTCGATGCAATCCTCAACGGTAACGCGGGCCATTGCAGTCCTTCATGTTCTTTGAATACGGGTCAAGCCGGACGCGTTACAGTTTCCTGACGACAAATTCAAGGCTTTGTTGAGACAGGCGGCAAAAAGCACTGGCCAAGCAGCCCGTGGGAACAAACTCGGCGCTCGCGCGTTACAAAGGCCGCGTAGAGCGGGTTGGAGCGACGGGAACCGGGGGAGTTGAGGTACGTCCGCCAAAGAATAGATTCCGCAAACCATGATACGCCAGTATGAAGCGTAGAGATTTTGAGACAAACGGCTTGGAAAAAGAACATTCTGCTTGGAAAGACCAGGGCCTTCATTTATGGGAATCAATATATGAATGATTCATGAAATACATGAAATCGCCACTCAGGATATCAACGCGCCGGCGCCCCATTTGCACAAGCCCTTTGATCGCAACTAAAAAAGGAATATTATGTTCGACCCTCGCGAGAAAATTGCACTCTTCATCGATGGCGCGAATCTCTACGCAGCTTCCAAGAGCCTTGGCTTCGACATCGACTACCGCAAGCTTCTCAAGGCATTCCAGAAGCGCGGATACCTGTTGCGAGCCTATTACTATACCGCTCTGATCGAAGACCAGGAATATTCCTCGATCCGCCCCCTGATCGATTGGCTCGACTACAATGGATACAAGGTCGTGACCAAGCCCGCCAAGGAATTCACGGACTCGCTCGGGCGACGGAAGATCAAGGGAAACATGGACATAGAACTGGCTATCGATGCGATGGAACAGTCTCAGGTCGTCGATCATCTCGTCATCTTTTCGGGCGACGGCGATTTCACTACGCTGGTCGAGGCCCTGCAGCGCAAGGGCAAGAAGGTTTCGATTGTATCGACCATGTCGACGCAACCTCCGATGATCGCCGACGACCTCAGGCGCCAGTCGGATCACTTCATCGACCTGCTGTCACTCAAAGCAGAAGTCGGACGAGATCCTTCCGAGCGCCCCTCGCGATATGTCGAACCCGTCCATGACGAAGTCGAAACCTGACTATACTTGGATATACTTAAACTATTGATCGATGCCGATGTGTTGACGGCGGCAGCGCCGCCAGCGTTGTCATGACCTGACGATATCGAGGAATGGCTTGCCCAGTAGATCGATATCCACGTCGATCGCCAGTCCAAGACCATCGGGCACCCCCATCCTGGATCCACCGTACACCGGCGGCGCGTTTCTCGCCGTTCGAACGGTGACCCATTCGTGAAATGCGATGGCATGCAGCCGCTTCTCGGCCGGTGTCGAGAGCGAGAGATGCGCCATGGCGGCGGTGTCGATCTCGGCGCCGCCGGTGTCCTCCACCGTCACCATGAGACCGAGGTCGACCGCGAGGTCGCGCATTTGCCGGGTGCGGGTGACGCCGCCGAGCCGGGATATTTTCAACGTCACGCCATCGGCGACACCCTTGCGGTGGATTTCCAGCAGGTCCTCGAGTGATTGCACGCTCTCGTCCAGCACCATGGGCTTGTCGACCGACCTGCGGACCGAAAGGTTGTCATCGATGGTGACCGTTGGCTGCTCGAAGACATAGTCGATATTGCGAGTCTGATCGGCGAACTGACGCGCCTGGAACGGCGACCAGCCGGCATTGGCGTCGCAGAAGAGCACCGTGCCGCGCGGAACTGCGTCGGCAACGGCAGCGACGCGGTCGATGTCGCCACCCACGTCCCCGCCGACCTTGATCTGCAGGCGCCCATAGCCTTCGGCGACAAATCTGGCCGCATTGCGCGCCATGGCGTCGGGCTCGCCGTGCGTGACTACCTTGTAGAGGTCGGCGGTGTCCCCGTCCCGCCCTCCCAGCATGGTGACGAGCGGAACACCGGCGGCACGGGCCGCAAGGTCGTTCAGCGCCATGTCGATGGCAGATTTCACGTAGGGATGGCCCTTGAAGACCGTGTCCATCAGGCGGTTCATCCTGGTCAGCGCCCGAGGATCCTCGCCGAGCAGATGCGGCGCGATCTCCTTGACGCCGGCCTGCGTGCCGTCCGCAAAGGCAGCGGAATAGAAGGTTCCGAGCGGCGCCATCTCGCCCCAGCCCGTCAAACCGTCGGCGCTGATCGCCACGATCACCGAGTCGAAGGCATCGGCGACGCGCCCCTTGGACATGCGGTAAGGGCCATCCACGAAAGGCTGCAACTGTCTGAATGCCTGGATGCGTTCGATCTTCATGCCCAACTCCCGCTCAATATGTCATTACATATTGAGCGCAAAGCCTCGTCGAACACAAGAGCGGGACGTCAGCCGCGGTCGCGCAGCAGCCTGCCCTTTTCTCGATCCCAGTCGCGCTTCTTTTCGGTGTCGCGCTTGTCGTGCAGCTTCTTGCCCTTGGCGAGCGCGAGTTCGAGCTTGGCCCTGCCCTGATCGTTGAAATAGATCTTGAGCGGCACCAGCGTCATGCCCTCGCGGGAAATGCCGACACGCAAGCGACTGATTTCCTTGCCTGACAGCAGGAGCTTGCGCGGCCGGCGCGGCGCGTGGTTGAAGCGGTTGGCCTGGAGATATTCCGGCAGGTAGGAATTGATCAGCCAGATCTCGCCGTTCTCGTCGGAAGCGTAGGCCTCGGCAATGTTGGCCTTGCCCTCGCGCAACGACTTGACCTCCGTGCCGGTCAGCATGATACCGGCCTCGTAGGTGTTGATGATCTCGTAATTGAAGCGGGCCTTACGGTTCTCCGCCACAATCTTGCGGATCGTCGTTGCCCTGCCCTTGTGGGTCGTTTTCAGTTCAGTAATCCTGCATGCTTGAGCGCCGCGTCGATCGCGGCCTCGGTCGGCGCGTCAAGATCCCGGGTCAGTGGCGAGCGCACCGTGCGGCTCATCCGCCCGAGCTTGTTGAGCGCATATTTGGAGCCGATGACGCCCGGCTCCATGAAGATGGCCTTATGTAGTGGCATCAGGCGGTCCTGATAAGAGAGCGCCTTGGCATAATCTCCCGCCAGCGTCGCCGCCTGGAATTCCGCACAGAGGCGCGGCGCGACGTTCGCCGTCACCGAGATGCAGCCAACGCCGCCATGGGCGTTGAAACCAAGCGCGGACGCATCCTCGCCCGAGAGCTGGACGAAATCCGTGCCGCAGGTGATACGTTGCTCCGAAACCCGTTCGATCTTGCCGGTGGCATCCTTGACGCCGACGATGTTCTTGTAGCCATGCGCAAGCTTGCCCATCGTCTCCGGCGACATGTCGATCACCGAGCGCGGCGGAATATTGTAGATGATGATGGGCAGGCTGACGGCATCGGCAATGGCGGAGAAATGGGCGATGAGCCCCTTCTGGGTCGGCTTGTTGTAATAGGGTGTCACGACCAGCAGTGCGTCGGCACCGACCTTTTCGGCATGGCGGGCAAGTTCGATCGCCTCCACCGTGTTGTTGGAGCCGGCGCCGGCAATGACAGGCACGCGCTTGTTGGCGGTCTGGACGCAGGTTTCCACGACGCGCTTGTGCTCTTCATGCGACAGCGTCGGGGACTCTCCTGTCGTGCCGACCGGCACGAGGCCCGTGCTTCCTTCTGAAATGAGCCAGTCCGCATGGGCGGCAAAGGCATCGTAATCGACGCTGCCGTCATCCTTGAAGGGGGTCAAAAGCGCGGGAATGGAACCCTTGAACATCGATAACTCCTGATGGGGCATGTCCCCAGCCCATGCTTTGGCCGCATTCCCCGGTTACGGAGAGGCGACATTATAGACGACCGCCCGGAGCGGCAAGCGGCTTGTTTAGTCGTGTTCGGGGCGAGAGAAAAGACAAAAACAGCAGATTTTACCAGTCTTTAAGCATGAGCGAACAGACTTCTGCCTTGTCTGGTCGCGGAGCGGGGGTAATGAAGCAGGGTATCATTGCTTTTCTGGTCGTGCTCGGCGGCTGCTTCGGCATATTTGCCGTGCTGGGCCTGCGCGCGCCGCCGCGGGATAGTGCGCCTGCGCCGGTGGTCACGGTGACGCTTTCACCCGATTCAGGGATGAAGACCATTGCCCTGCCCCGGCAGACTGCCCCCGTCGAGAGCAAGGCCGACCGGGTGACGCCGGACGACACGTCGTCGCTCGTGGCTTCGGCGGAGCCCGCCGGTGAGGATCTGCCGAGCGAGATCCTGCAGCCAATGCCCCTTCCACAGCCGAGCGACACCTATCTTTCGGGCATGTCGGCGCTTGGCGGCCGCAACAGTCTCGCGGCGATCGCTCATCGCGACCGGATGGAACCCGGTTCCGTCGAGTGGAAGGCGATGACATGGGCCATCGCCATCTCCGGCCAGCGCGCCGTGCCGTCGACAATGATCGCCGAAACGATCAGGCAACTCCCCGACTGGCCCGGCCAATCGATCCTTCGGCAAAATCTCGAAGCGGCGGTCCATGGCGAGAACCCGCCTGCGAGCCTCGTTCTGTCGGAACTCGGCCCGGGCATGCCGGTCACCGCGGATGGGGCGATCGTGCTGGCGCGGGCCGCGCTCGCGACGGCCGACCGCGGTCGGGCGACGGGCGTGATCCGCAGCGTCTGGTTCGGCAAGCGGATGGACAAGGCCGACGAGGACAAGATTCTCGTGGAGTTCGGCGACCTGCTGACCAAGGCGGACCACAAGCGGCGCATGGAATTCCTGCTCTACAAGGAGCGCTACGACGACGCGGCGCGCTTCGCCGACCTGGCCGAGGCGCAGTCGCTTTACAAGGCATTCGTTGCGGTCGGCAGGTCATCCAAAAGTGCCGACACGCTGATCAAGGCGGTCGATGCCTCGTGGCACAAGGATCCGAGCTATCTCTACCTGAAGATCAAGCGGCAGCGCCAGAAACGGAACTATGCCGACGCCGCGGCGCTGCTGGAGAGTGCCCCGAGAGACATCGCGGCACGGGTCGATCCCGGCGCGTGGTGGGTGGAAGCGCGCATCGTCAGCCGCGGCCTGATGGACGAGGGCAACGCCAAGCGTGCCTACAGGCTGGCGGCCAGCCATCTGGCCGTGGAGCCATCCGATATCGTCGAGGCTGAGTTTCATGCCGGCTGGTTCGCCCTGCGCGGCCTGAATGACGCCAAGGCGGCGGAAACCCATTTCAAGACGCTGCTGGCTGCAAGTCCGAAGGCGCATGACCAGTCGCGTGCGCTCTACTGGCTGGGGCGGACGGCGGAGCAGGGCAAAGACCCACAGGCCCAGGCCTATTACAAGCGCGCTGCACGTTTCCCGGCGACATTCTATGGCCAGCTCTCCGCCGGAAAGCTGGGCGAAATGATCGCGCCCGGTGCGGTTTACGCCGTATCCGACGCCGATCGTCTCGCCTTTCAACGCCGAGACGAGATCATCGCCATTTCATTGATGGAGAAGGCGGGCGAGCCGTCGCGCGCGCGGCGGCTCTATCTGGCGCTGGCGGCATCGCTCGAAAAGCCGGCAGAAGTCCAGCTTCTCGCGGAGAAGGCGCTCAGGGATCACGGCGCGACGCTGGCGCTCGCGATCGGCAAGACCGCGCTGCGCCAGGGCCACGACCCCGGCCTTGCCGCATTCCCGCTCGGTGCCATTCCCGAGACGGCGGATATTTCCGGCGCGGGCAAAGCACTCGCCTATGCGATCGCCAGGCAGGAAAGCGCGTTCAACCCGCAGGCCGTCTCGCCGGCCAATGCCAAGGGGCTGTTGCAACTGCTGCCCTCGACAGCCAAGCGTGTCGCCAGCCGGCACCAGCTCGCCTATGCCGAGGAGAAGCTCACCGAGGACCCTGCCTTCAACGCCACGCTCGGCTCGCATTACCTCGGCGAACAGATCGACAAGTTCGACGGCTCGCTGATCATGACATTCGCCGCCTACAATGCCGGCCCGGGACGGGTGAACCAGTGGATCAAGCGCTACGGCGATCCCCGCGGCAAGGGCGTCGAAGCCGCCATCGACTGGATCGAGAGCATTCCGTTCACCGAGACGCGCGACTATGTGCAGCGCGTGATGGAGAACTACCAGGTCTACAAGATGCTGCTCAACCAGAAGGCGGATATCGTCGCCGACGTCACCGCCGGGAAATGAACGCGCGACGGGCTTGACCCGGGCGTTGCGATCGCCTTTGCTGTTGGGATTGCCAGCGGGCGGACCTGATGCAGCAGAACGAGACCTTCCAGAGCTTCCACTTCACGTCCGACGACGGCATCGACCTGCATGGCCGCATCCAAGGCGGGAGCGCCGAAGATCAAAGACCTGTCGTCTGCCTTCCGGGGCTGTCGCGCAACAGCCGGGATTTTTACCAGATCGCGCGCATCCTGGCGGCGCAAGGACGCCGGGTGATCGCGCTTGACTATCGCGGCCGCGGCCTCTCGGCCTGGGATCCGAACCCGGCAAACTACAATCTCCTGCGCGAGGCGCAGGATGTGCTGCAGGCCATGGCACATCTCGGAATCACGGAAGCCGATTTTATCGGTACGTCCCGCGGCGGGCTGATCCTGCATTTCCTGCCGGCCATGGCACCGGGGCTTGTCCGGTCGCTGGTTCTCAACGATATCGGTCCAGTGATCGAGATCGAGGGGCTGCGCCAGATCCGCGACTATCTGTCGGCGCGGCAGGAACCGGGTGATCTTGACGAGGCCGCGCGCGGGCTCAAGGCGACGCATGGCGATGCCTTCAGCGCGCTTGGCGACAGGGACTGGAGGGAGATGGCCGATGCAATCTACCGCGACATCGGTGGCCGGCTCGTTCCCGACTATGATCCCGCGCTGGTCGAACCGCTCAAGATCATGGATCTCAGCGTGCCACCGCCCGATCTCTGGGAGCAGTTCACCGCGCTTGCACCCCTTCCCTTGCTGATCATCCGCGGCGAGAATTCGTCACTGCTGTCGATCGCGACGGTCGAGGAGATGTTGCGTCGCCACGGTCGGGCCCGGTCAATCACGGCGCCGGGCCAGGGGCACGCACCGCTGCTGCACCTTCCCGAGGTCGCGATAGCGATGAACGCATTCCTTCAAGACGTCTGAGTGTTCCGCGCGACCGAAGATGGCCACCAGACGCAAAAAGGCCCGGGAAAACCCGGGCCTTTCGCAACTCAAGCCAGGCTTGACTTAGAACGAGCGCTGGAAGCGGAGCATTCCGGTGCGGACTTCGTTGCCGATCGACTTGCCGTCGCCATAGGAGGCTTCGAGCAGGACGGAGAAGCCGGGAGCAACGTCCCAGGCGACATCGCCGATGATGCGCCAGGAGTCGTCATCCCACCACTGGATGTCCTTGGCAACGGTGACGGTGTCCGTGACCTTCGCCGAAAGACCGACGATGGCGCTGAAGCCGTCGTAGTTGAAGTAGCCGTTGTTGACGCTGTCAGCGTAGAGGCCCATCACGGTGAAGCCGAACATGCCGATGTCGCCACGGACCCACTTGCGGACGTTGAACGATTCGTCGGATTCGTCGTAGCCGACGAAGGCACCGGCTTCGTAGTCGCCGAACGCACCCTTGATACCGGCCGAGACGTCCGGCATGTAGGTACGGCCGCCGTCAGCCTTCTTCTGGTTCAGGACGGTCTGGCCCGTGATCGGATCGACGTAATTGTAGTTCGAGCCGTTGTCGAGGTCGTTCTCGATCGCGACGAAGCCGCTGAAGCCGCCGAATTCAGCGGTGTAGCTGACATACTGACGGTCGTGGTCGTTGCCGTAGTAGCCACCCCAGTCGGTGCGGCCGCCGTAACCCTGGAAGCGGGTGCCGGGCGAGTCATAGCGACCGAATTCAAGACCGCCGATGCCGAAATAGTACCACCAGCGGGTCTGGTTGCCGCCACCGTCGTTAATTTCGCTGCTATCGTTGTTGTAGCTGTCGCCCTGCAGGCGGATCCACGAATAGACCGTGCCCCACTCGGAGTCGTTCTTGGCTTCGACTTCGACGCGAGCGCGGGTGTGCCAGTCATAATAGGCGCGCGAACCCTTGGCCTTCTCGTAGTTCTTTTCGAAACGGAGGCTACCGCCGATCTTCAGGCAGGTCTCGGTACCGGGAATGTAGAAGAAGCCGGTGCCGTAGGCGTCGCAGACGCGGACATATTCCATCGGCTCAGGCTCGGCGGCGACGACAGCGTCGGCAGCCTGGGCGCCGGAAACCACTGCCATGGCAGCGGCGGAGCCAATCAGAAGGCTCTTGATGTTCATTGGAAACTCCAGTCAAGATTGAAATCGGATTGCGTCTTTTTGTTGCCGGAGGACAGTTCCCCCTCTGCCCGACCCGAAGCAGCAGCGTCCCGTTGCTTCGAACACGATCATAATGCCGGTCGCCCCTATCGCAATGCGGAAAAGTTCTGCAACGCAACCGGCGCCGGTGCCATCGGCCGAGTATGTTACAGAAAAGGCACATATATGCGGACCGGATCCCGCCCGTTAACACGTGCTAAATGATTCTTAACAAAACTTAACGTTATCAGGGGCTTGATGAATTGGTGTCGCGAGAATGGGCAAGATGGGTCTGGGAATCATCTGACTGGTCTGCAAACGCAAAAAGGCCCGGGAAAACCCGGGCCTCTCTCAATTCAAGCCAGGCTTGAATTAGAACGAGCGCTGGAAGCGGAGCATGCCAGTGCGGACTTCGTTGCCGATCGACTTGCCGTCGCCGTAGGAGGCTTCGAGCAGAACCGAGAAGCCAGGAGCAACAGCCCAGTTGACGTTGCCGATCACGCGCCAGGAGTCGTCATCCCACCACTGGATGTCCTTGGCGACGGTGACAGTGTCCGTGACCTTTGCAGAAAGGCCGAGGATACCGCTGAAGCCGTCATACATGAAGAAGCTGTTGGCAGCGGAGTCGGAGTACAAGCCCATGAGGGTGAAGCCGAACATACCGATGTCGCCACGCACCCACTTGCGGATGTTGAACGATTCGTCGGATTCGTCGTAGCCGACGAATGCACCGGCTTCGTATTCGCCGAAGGTGCCCTTGATACCAGCCGAGACGTCCGGCATGTAGGTACGGCCGCCGTCAGCGCGCTTCTGGTTCAGGACGACAGCGCCCGTGACCGGATCAACGTAGTTGTAGTTTGCGCCGTTGTAGAGGTCGTTCTCGATCGCGACGAAAGCCGAGATGGAGTCGAACGAAGCGGTGTAGCTGACATACTGACGATCCCACTCGTCACCGTAAGCGCCACCCCAATCGGTACGACCGCCGTAACCCTGGAAGCGGATGCCGGGGGAGTCGAAGCGACCGAATTCAAGACCGCCGATGCCGAAGTAGTAGAACCAACGGGTCTGGTTGCCGCCGCCGACCATGTCGGTCGTGGCATTGTTGTAGCTGTCGCCCTGCAGACGGATCCAGGAGTAGACAGTGCCCCACTCGGAATCGTTCTTGGCTTCAACTTCGATACGGCCGCGGGTGTGCCACTCGTAGTAAGCGCGCGAACCCTTAGCCTTGCCGTAGTACTTCTCGAAACGGAGATGACCGCCGATCTTCAGGCAGGTCTCGGTGCCGGGAATGTAAAAGAAGCCGGTGCCGTAAGCGTCGCAGACGCGGACATATTCCATGGGCTCAGGCTCGGCAGCGACGACAGCGTCGGCAGCCTGGGCGCCGGAAACCACTGCCAGGGCAGCGGCGGAGCCGATCAAAAGGCTCTTGATGTTCATGTTGACCTCCAGTCAATGTTAAAATCGGATCGGGTCTTTTTCTCGCTGAAGGACAGCATTCCCTGCCCCAATCCCCGAAACACTGAGTATCCCCCGTGCTTCAAGTCCGGATCATAATTAAGCGATGCGGATTCGCAATCACGAAAGACCGTGCGAGCGTCCCCGGGGCCTCGCTTCGGGCAATCCTGTTACAAAAAAGACACAAAACGTTGGCTGGACCGTCACATTGTTAATCGACTGGAAAGAATTACTAAGAAAATCATAACGTTAAACGTGCTTTAAGCGAAATCTGGCAGGTCGGACGGCTTGAAGACAGCAGGAAGGCCCGGAATGCCGGGCCTTCCCAACTCAGATCCGGTCCGATCAGAACGAGCGCTGGAAACGGAGCATGCCGGTGCGAACTTCGTCGCCGATCGACTTGCCGTCGCCGTAGGAGGCTTCGAGCAGGATCGAGAATCCCGACGCGACCTTCCAGTTGACGTTGCCGATCACGCGCCAGGAGTCGTCATCCCACCACTGGATGTCCTTGGCGACGCTGACGGTGTCGGTCACGTTGGCCGAAAGGCCGAGGATACCGCTGAAGCCGTCATACATGAAGAAGCTGTTGGCGGCGGAGTCGGAGTAGAGGCCCATGAGGGTGAAGCCGAACATGCCGATGTCGCCACGCACCCACTTGCGGATGTTGAACGATTCGTCGGATTCGTCGTAGCCGACGAATGCACCGGCTTCGTAGTCGCCGAAGGTGCCCTTGATACCGGCCGAGACGTCCGGCATGTAGGTACGGCCGCCGTCAGCGGTCTTCTGGTTCAGAACGGTGTTGTCGATGATGCCGTCGCCGTTGGTGTCAACGCCGTAGTTGTAGTTCGAGCCGTTCACGAGGTCGTTCTCGATCGCGACGAAAGCCGAGATGGAGTCGAAAGTCGCGGTGTAGCTGACATACTGACGGTCCCACTCGTCACCATACGAGCCACCCCAATCGGTACGACCGCCGTAACCCTGGAAGCGGATGCCGGGGGAGTCGAAGCGACCGAATTCAAGACCGCCGATGCCGAAGTAATAGTACCAGCGGGTGCGGTTACCGCCACCGACGGAATCGGTGGTGTTGTTGTTGTAGCTATCGCCCTGCAGGCGGATCCACGAGTAGACCGTGCCCCACTCGGAATCGTTCTTGGCTTCGATCTGAATGCGGGCGCGGGTGTGCCACTCGTAATAAGCCTTCGAACCCTTGGCCTTTTCGTAGTACTTCTCGAAACGCATGTGACCGCCGATCTTCAGGCAGGTCTCGGTGCCGGGAATGTAGAAGAAGCCGGTGCCGTAGGCGTCGCAGACGCGGACATATTCCATGGGCTCGGGCTCGGCAGCGACGACAGCGTCGGCAGCCTGGGCGCCGGAAACCACTGCCATAGCAGCGGCAGAGCCGATCAAAAGGCTCTTGATGTTCATGTTGACCTCCAGTCAAAAAGTTGATGTCGGACCAAGCCTTTGCCGATGCGATCGGCATCCCCTGCCTAGTCCCTTGCAGTCGGAAACTGGTTACCCCTGGTTCCCGAGCCGGACCCTAGATGACTCGCCCGGCGGCGCAACATGGAAGTCCCTGTCCAAGGCCCGGTCGCACCCATGAAGCAGGGCCATGTGGCCGCCTTGCAACATATTTTCCGGAATCTGACCGATTATTACAGAAATATGACAGTAATTTTTACTATATATGACACATATCCGCTATTCATTCGGAAATCCCGGCCCAACCCATGCGGAGATGCGCGCTGCCGCTCCGCCATAACAGCCATTGCCTGCGACCGAAATCGACAGGCGGCCGTCAAAATGATCGCGGATGACACAAAGGGCTTGATATAACCGGCTGCCTTGTCTAATGCAGCCGTAACGGAGAGGTGGCCGAGTGGTCGAAGGCGCTCCCCTGCTAAGGGAGTATACCCGGAAGGGTATCGTGGGTTCGAATCCCATCTTCTCCGCCATCAGACCTTCATTGATTTCATTGATTTTTTCGAAACCTCGGTTTGGGTTTGTACCCAACACCGCAGTTGTTGCCGCAACGGCGTCGATCTAGCCAGACGGGCGGCTGCGATTCCTGATGTCTGCATGCTTTGAGAGTGGTGCGGCGAAGGCGGCCACCGGCGCGTGCCGATGGCCTTGTTCGCCCGACAGGTTACTGGTTGCCGGTCGGCTGCGGATTGATCAGCACCGGCTCGGTCTGCTGATCTTCGCCTGGAACGGGATTGTCATTGACGATGTTCTCGTTCTCGCTCGCCGGTTCCGTGGCAGGTGTGCTGATCTGCCGGCTGTCGCTCGGGGTCTGGGTGTCGATGGACATGCCCCAGAATTCCGCTGCGGCCCAGGCGATCATTGCAAGGGCGAGGCCGGCGACAAGCACCACGAGGACGGGGCGCCCCAGCATGCCCTGACGCGCTTCGGTCGGCGTCAGGACCACGGGCTCCTGCTCGGTTTCGATCCGGCGCTCCGGATGGTCGCGGGTGGGTTCGTGCAATGCCATGGTTCAACTCCTTCAAAAAATTACGGGCCGGGAAAGCCAGTTCCGGCAGTCCGGCGCTTATTGCTGGCCTGCCGGAGCCTGCGGATGCAGGTTCATGTCGCGGCCGATCCGCGGCGCCGGCTCGACCATGTCACGGTCACCGATAGCCGGGGGATCGAGAACGCTGCCGCAGGTCGCAAGGCGCTCGGTCAGCGTGTCGTCCGTCGCCTGGTTCGGTGCCTGATCGGTGGTGGCCGAACCGGGCACGTCCGCCTGCGGCGGCAGGGTGTCGCAGTCGACGGCCGGACTGGCAGCGAAGGCATGCGAGGCTGCTGTCACCGTCAGCGTGACAGCAAGGCCGATGCTCGGCAGTATGGGTTTCATCGATATTCTCCTTGATCGGCAACACTCTCCGAGAACACCTGCGTGCCGGTTTCGTTCCCGGGAACGCAGAACGGCGTCACGCGTTGGGCCTCAAATACCGAAACAGGAGGTCCGCCATGGACGAGAAAAGCAAGGAACCGACGCCCGTGAAGCCAGGAGACGCTACACCGCCGGCCGGCCCTCACGCCAAGAAGAGCCTCACCGACACGGAGAAGACCCCGGGGACCGGTTCGCTGCCCGACCCCGATCAGCCCGAGGCCGATGTCGGCCCCGATTGACTTTCAATCGGGATGGCTTGCAGACAGGTTTGGCTTACGGACAGGGTTGGCTTGCAGACAGTGTTAGCTTGCAGATGGGGTCGGCGGCCACTACCTTGAGCCGGAAAGAGGCCGCCGAAGGCCACGGAAAAGATGATGCTGACGCTCTCCAACACCTATTCCAGCCTGCCGGATCGCTTCTTCGCGCGCGCGCGGCCGACTGGCGTGACCGCACCGCGCGTGCTCGCTTTCAATCACACGCTGGCGGCGGAACTCGGCCTTGACGCGAGGGCGCTGGATTCGCCTGAAGGGGCAGAAATCCTCAGCGGCAACGCGGTGCCCGATGGCCTGGCGCCGATTGCCATGGCCTATGCCGGGCATCAGTTTGGCGGGTTCGTGCCGCAATTGGGAGACGGGCGTGCTATCCTGCTCGGCGAGGTCGTCGACCGGCGCGGGATCCGCCGCGATATCCAGTTGAAGGGCGCCGGGCGCACCGCCTATTCCCGCGGCGGCGACGGGCGTGCGGCACTGGGACCGGTGTTGCGCGAATATCTGGTGAGCGAGGCGATGCACGCGCTCGGCATCCCCACCACCCGGGCATTGGCTGCCGTGGCGACCGGAGACCGGGTCCATCGCGAAACCGCCCTGCCCGGCGCGGTGCTGACCCGCGTCGCCGCGAGCCATATCCGGGTCGGCACCTTCCAGTTCCTGGCGGCACGTGGCGATGTCGAGGGGCTTGCGACGCTGGCTGACTATGTTATCGATCGCCTCTATCCGGCGCTGCGCGAAACGCCCGATCGCTATCTCGCACTGCTGAAGGGCGTGGCGGACCGACAGGCTGAATTGGTTGCGCGCTGGATGCATGTCGGTTTCGTGCATGGCGTGATGAACACGGACAACAGTTCAATCTCCGGCGAAACCATCGATTTCGGCCCCTGTGCCTTCATGGATGTGTATGATCCCGCAACCGTCTTCAGTTCCATCGACCAGGGCGGCCGTTACCAGTACCAGAACCAGCCTGGTATCGCGCAGTGGAACCTCGCCCGGCTAGCCGAAACGCTGCTGCCGATCATTGATGGCTCGACCGAAGAGGCCGTCGAGAAGGCAAACCAGACAGTCGTGGATTTCGCGAGCACCTTCCAGACCGCCTGGCTTGCTGGCTTAGGACGGAAAATCGGGCTGAGCGACATCAGGGACCAGGATGGTGTGCTGGTCCAGTCGCTCCTCGACCTGATGCAGCAGGACCGCGTCGACTGGACGACTAGCTTCAGGCGGCTGGCAGATTGCGTCCGGGGCGATGACGTGCCCTTCACGACACTGTTCGATGACCGGGCGGCCGTGGCACGTTGGCTCATGGACTGGCAGGCGCGCCTGGCCTCGGGCACTCCGGCGGAGCCAGAAGCACTCGCCTCGCGGATGGACCGGGTGAACCCCGTCTATATTCCGCGGAATCATCTGGTCGAGGAGGCGCTCGGGGCCGCCGTGCAACATGATAACCTGGGGCCTTTCGAAGCCCTGATGGCCGTGCTCGCCAAACCCCATGACGATCAGGGACCCGCACAATCGCGCTTTGCCGAGCCCGGGCCCAACGACGCCAGGCCGTATCGCACCTTCTGCGGGACGTGATCGCACGCGACCCGAACTGCCATCAGCGATCCTCGATCTCGCCGTCCCTGTTGACCGTGATGGCCATCATGTTGATGCCCTTCATGGCCGTGGTTCGCCAAATGCCCTCCGAATCCCGCTCGAGCGTGCCGATGGCGGTGTAGCCGTCTGCCGCGAGCATGTCGCGCACCTGGTTCTCCGTCAGCGCGTCGGCGCTGATAGCGGGAGGTGTGCTGCCGGTGTTTTCGGTTTCCTGTGATGCAGCGATAGAGGGCAGCATGATCGCGGCCGCAAGCAGAGCTCTCGTCATCATCGCCTGTTTGCCTCCGATTGTTCGATTTCACCGGGTCAATGACTGAAGCGGGGATCGGGTTCCGGCCCGGTTCTGCGCGGGGGAACGTTCACGCTCGCGTCGCGTTTGCACTTGAAATCGACATCGGAAGGAGCCGATCATGCCAGCCAAATCCCAGGCCCAGCAGAAAGCAGCCGGTGCAGCGCTTGCCGCCAAACGGGGAGACTTGCCGAAATCCGAGCTCAAGGGTGCCTCCAGATCGATGGAGAAATCCATGAGCGAAAGGGAACTCGATTCGCTCGCGTCCACCAAGCGCAAGGGCAAGCCCGGTCACGTCAAGCACTGACCACGCCCGCGCCCATTTGCCCCGTACCGCCAAGGATGTCGTGCCCATGCTCAGGAAAATTCTCTATTTCGTCGTTCTGATCATCGTGATCGGTGTGGGCGGACTGTTTGCCGTCTTCTATTTCGACCGCGAGACGGCAACGGTCGATCTTGCCGATGGCTATGGCACCGATCCGAAGCTGCCGCCTCCGAATCCCACGACCTTTCCCACCGTCAATATCGCTGAGGCTTCTCGCTGGAAGGAAGGCGAAAAGCCGACACCGGCCGATGGCTTGACGGTGGAAGCCTTCGCCACGGGTCTCGATCATCCGCGCACCCTGCTGACACTGCCGAACGGCGATGTCCTGGTGGCGGAGACCAACAAGCCCGAGAAGAAGGAGACGGGTTTTTCCATCCGCGGCTTCGTCCAGTCACTGCTGATGGCCAATGCGGGGGCGGAGGTGAAGAGCGCCAACCGGATCACCCTGCTGCGCGATGCCGACAAGGACGGCAAGGCCGACACGAACACGCCGTTTCTCGAGAACCTGAATTCTCCCTTCGGCATGGCGCTTGTCAACGACCGCCTCTATGTCGCCAACACGGATGCCATCGTCGCCTTCCCCTACACGACGGGCGACAGCCGAATCTCTGCCGAGCCTGAAAAGATCGTCGACCTGCCGGCCGGGCCGATCAATCACCACTGGACGAAAGACCTTGTCGCCAGCCCCGACGGACGCAAGCTCTATGTCACCGTCGGCTCCAACAGCAATGTCGCCGAGAACGGCATGGAGAACGAGGAGAACCGCGCTGCTGTCCTCGAAGTCGATATCGCGACGCGCACGTCGCGGCTTTTCGCATCCGGTCTTCGCAATCCGAACGGAATCACGTTCAATCCCGAAACCAATGACATCTGGGTCGTGGTCAACGAGCGCGATGAAATCGGCAGCGATCTCGTGCCGGACTATATGACTGCAGTGAAGGACGGCGGTTTCTACGGTTGGCCGTACAGCTATTTCGGCCAGCATGTCGATGAACGGGTCTCGCCGCAGAACCCGGACCTCGTCGCCCGCGCGATCAAGCCGGACTACGCGCTCGGCCCACATACGGCATCGCTCGGCCTGAAATTCTACACCGGCTCGCTGCTTCCCGCCCAGTATCTTAACGGCGCCTTCATCGGACAGCATGGGTCCTGGAACCGCCGGCCCCGCAGCGGCTACAAGGTGGTTTTCGTTCCCTTCACCGACGGCAGGCCCAGCGGATCGCCGATCGACATCCTGACCGGCTTCATCGGTCCCGACGATACCGCGCGCGGCAGGCCGGTCGGCGTGGCGATCGGCAGCGACGGCGCGCTGCTGGTGGCCGACGATGTCGGCAACACCGTCTGGCGGGTGACGCCCGCCACGCAGCAGGCAAGTCAATAACATAAGGAAATGACACCATGGATTTGATGTACCAGGCTGATGCGTCCGGGAAGATCGCGATCGACGGGGCCACCTGGCCCGTCTCATACCGGGTCATAGCCGCCGCCGAGAGCGCCGGCGCGCGAAACGTGCATGTCGAGCTCAGCGTGCCGCGCGACTGGCTGCTCGAGCGCGGATTCACCTCGCATGCCCGTCTCGTCCGGGAGAGCGGGGAGGAACTCGAGGTTCGCTCGACGGAACCGCTGGATACCGATGCGCCGATCGCCATCGTGCTTCAGTCCGAGGCGGCCAGCATCGCTTCAGCGGAAGAGATCGGACGGCAGTTCCCCGAACTCAGGATGCACTAATCTTGAGATCCGGCACGGCGCCGAACGCGCCGCCGTGGTCGAAATGGCGCGGGAAGAACGCCATCAGCATGTTGAACATGGTCTGGAGGGATTCCACGCGCGACAGCGTGTTGGTCATGGTCATCAGATCGAACCACAGCCCGTTCAGGGTGACCCGGATGGCGCGAGCCGTATGCTCCGGCAGGCAGGGATAGTTGCCCTCGGCGGCGATTTCCGTGCAGAGCCGTTCAATGACATTCAGATATTCGAGATCGAATTCCGCGCAATTTTCCTGGTAGATCGGCCGGCTCTGCGCCTCGGCCCACAAGGCCGACCAGGCGGCAAGGCGTTCCGGCGCGCAGATCGTATCGGTGAAATCGGCGCGTATGAGCGCATCGAGTTGGGCGGCCGGACCCTTTGGCGCCTCGTCCAGGGCCCTCACCCAGTTGTCGCGATATTCACGCGCCATGAACTGCAGCGTCTCGGTGAGCAGTTTCTCTTTGGTCTCGAAATGGAAAATGATCAGCCCGTGCGACAGTCCGGCGGTTCCCGCGACTTCCGTCAGCGTCGTTCGTGAAAAGCCGACACGCGCCAGAGTGGCGATCGTGGCGTCGATCAGTTGCTGGCGGCGCACTTCGCGACTGGCCTTGCGCGGCGCATGTTCGACGGTCGATGACTGCAGGCCGCGCGCCATGGGTGGGACTCTCGGTATTGCTGACTTCTCCCGATATCCTGAATGGAAACCGCTGAAAAATCGATCCCCCCGGTCGAAATAAATTGATTGACAGTTCAGTCAAAATGAAAAAAGCTAGCGGCAAATGATGATGAACCGCAAGAATGCGGTCACGGGGAACAGATGATGGGAGTTCGAAGGACCTTGTCCCGGCCAAGCCGGCGGAGCGCGCTTGCCGCTGCGCACCCGCATCGGCGGGCCGCGCGCGGCAGCGGGCTCGACAGTCGTCTCCTGTCCTTCCTCTTCGAACCCAGATGAGCGAGGAGGCCCGCAGTGAACCAGATGCAGATCCCGCACCCGGCATCCCCGCTTCTTCCCCATTGCGAGCCTTCGCTGCCTGCCCTTGCCTATTATGATCCCGACTGGTTCGCCGAGGAGAGGCAGAAGATCTGGGCGGGACACTGGATCTATGCCGGGCGGGTCAACGATCTGCCGCCCATGACGATGCGGCGCGTCGAGATCGCCGGCCAGAACCTCATCGTCGTGCGGGACCGCGAGGGCGCGATCACCGTATTTCACAATACCTGCCGGCATCGCGGCTCAGAACTCTGCACGGAACCCGAGAAAGCGCTGACGTCGAAACTGATTTCTTGCCCTTACCACCAGTGGAGCTACGGGCTGGACGGGCGGCTGGTGCGGACGCCGTTCGTGTCGATCACGCCGGATTTCCGCAAGGAGGACTTCAGCCTGTACGGGGTGAGCGTCAGGCTGTGGAACGGCTTCATCTTTCTGTGCCTCGCCGACGATCCGCCGCCTTTCGACCTGGCCCCCGACCTCGGCGTCGACGTGATCGACAACTGGCCGATGGACAGCCTGATCACCGGCCACACGCTGGTGAAGCATCTCGACTGCAACTGGAAGATCTTCTGGGAAAACTACAATGAATGCCTGCATTGCCCGGGCATCCATCCGGAACTCTCCGCTACGGTGCCGGTATATTCGAAGGGATACATGGCCGCCAACGAGGCGCCGGGCTGGACGCCGGAACAGGGCGCCGGGCCATCCTTGCGGCAAGGCGCCACGACCTGGTCGATGGACGGACGTGCCTGCGGCCCCGAATTTCCCAACCTGACAAGCGCCGAGCGCGAGGCCGGCCAGCTCTTCGTAACCATGCTGCCGACCATGTTCATCGTCGCCCATGTCGACTACGTGCGGACGGTGTCCCTCAGGCCGCTGGGTCCGGAGAAGACGGAGCTCAGGGCCGAGTGGCTCTTTTCCCCCGAGACGCTGGCCCAGCCCGACTTCGACCTCGGCAATGTCGTGGATTTCGCAACCCTGGTCATGACCCAGGACGGCATGGCCTGCGAGATGAACCAGCGCGGCCTCAGGTCGGCGAAATTCACCCAGGGCGTGCTGACACCACAGGAATTCGACGTCCACCGGTTCCATGAGTGGATACGCCGGCGGATGGCATGACGCTTTGACAACGAGAGAAGGACCGAGAGCATGACCGGAATAACACGACGCACAGCACTCACCCTGATCGGTGCGACCGCACTTTCGGCGCCGTTCATCCATCGCGCGCGCGCCGAGGGCACCCTCAACGTCTATAACTGGTCCGACTATATCGGCGAGACGACCATCGAGGACTTCCAGAGCGCCACCGGCATCGCCGTCACCTACGACAACTATTCCTCTGCCGAGGAAATGCAGGCGAAGATGCTCGCGGGTTCAACCGGCTACGATGTCGTCGTCATGGCCGGCATCAGCCTTCCGAACTTCCTCAAGGCCAATATCTACGACAAGCTCGATCGCTCAAAGCTTCCGAACTGGAGCAATCTTGATCCGGCAATCCTCAAGATCTGCGACGGCTGGGATCCGGGCAACGTGCATGCAGCGCCCTACATGTGGGGCTCGGTCGGATTGAGCTTCAACCTGGACATGGTCAAGGAGCGGCTCCCGGACGCCGACCTCCAGTCGCTCGACATGCTGTTCAAGCCGGAAAATGCCGAAAAGCTCGCCGATTGCGGCATCTCCGTTCTCGACAGCCCGACCGACATCATGCTGATGGTGCTGAAATACCTGGGTAAGAACCCCGATGTCGCGACCGAAGCGGACTACAAGGAAGCCGCCGAAGTCTTCAAGCCGATCCGGAAATACATCAAGACATTCGACAATTCGAACTATCTCAATGCCATTCCCAACAAGGAACTGTGCATGATCAACAACTGGTCGGGCGACTATGCCACGGCCCAGACCCGCGCCAAGGAAGCCGGCATCGAGATCAATCTCGCCTATTACGTCCCGAGGACCGGCGCGCCCGCCTGGGTCGACACGATGTGCATTCCCGCGGACGCCGCCAGCAAGGAAAACGCTCACAAATTCATCAACTACATGCTGGAGCCGGAAGTCGCGGCCAAATGCTCGAACTTCACCAATTATGCCAATGGCAACGCCAAATCGAAGCCCTTCCTCGACCCGGCGGTGGCGAGCAATCCAGCAGTCTATCCCGATGATGAGACGATGGGTCGTCTCTACGCGCCGAAAGCGATGACCGAGGAGCAGGACCGCGCGCTCACCCGCGTCTGGACCGACGTGAAATCGGGCTGACATTCGCCCCGAGACGGGCCGCCTCGCGCGGCCCGCGCCACCCGCACCTTTGCCGGCCGTCCCAACTTTCAGGAAGATGTTCCATGCAGCCGATAACGCGACGCACAGCCTTGTCCTTCCTCGGCGCCACCGCGCTGGCCGCACCATTCATCGGCAAGGCCCGCGCGGAGGGCGGACTGAATGTCTACAATTGGGCCGACTATATCGGCGAGACCACGATCGAGGACTTCGAAAAGGAAACCGGCGTCTCCGTGGTCTATGACAACTACAGTTCCGCCGAGGAGATGGAGGCCAAGATGCTGGCCGGGATGAGCGGCTATGACGTGGTGTTCACCGCCGGCATGGGCCTGCCGAACCTGCTGAAAGCCGGCATCTACGCGCCGCTCGACAAGACGAAGCTTCCGGGCCGGACAAACCTCGACCCCGCAATTCTTGCCATCGTCGACGACTGGGATCCGGGCAATGCGCACGCGATCCCGTACATGTGGGGCAATGTCGGCTTCACCTACAATATCGACATGGTCAAGGAACGCGTCCCGGAAGCGAACCTGCACTCGCTCGACACCGTGTTCGATCCGGCCAATGCCGCCAAGCTGGCGGATTGCGGCATTTCGATCCTCGACAGCCCGACCGACATCTTCTTCCTCGTGCTCAAGAAGATGGGCCGCGATCCGAATATTGCGACGGAAGCGGATTTCCGCGCCGCGGCCGAACTCTTCAAGCCGATCCGCCAGCATATCCGCACGTTCGACAATGCCAACATGGTCAATGGACTGGCCAACAAGGAACTCTGCGTCGCCAACAGCTGGTCTGGGCAATTTGCAACCGCCCAGTCACAGGCGCGGGAGGCGGGCGTAGAACTCAATCTGGGCTATTTCGTGCCCGAGACCGGCTCGCCGGCCTGGGTCGACTGTATGTGCATCGCCTCCGACGCGGCCAACAAAGATAATGCCCACAAGTTCCTGGACTTCATGCTGCGGCCAGAGGTGATCGCGAAATGCACGAATTTCACATTCTACGCCAATGCCAATTCCAAGGCGAAGCCGCTGGTCGATCCGGCAATCGCCGCCAATCCCGCCATCTATCCCGATCAGGCAACCATGGACCGGCTCTATACGCCGCAAGCGATGACCGAAGAGCAGAACCGAATTCTGACCCGCGTCTGGACGGACGTGAAGTCCGGTTGAAGCGAACGACAGAAAGCAGACGCCCGCGATGAACCAGCCAAGCCAGAACCCCGCCGATTCCGCCTTCGTGAAGATCGAGAATGTCACGAAGACCTTCGCGGGCATCCCCGCCGTCAAGAATGTGTCGATCGACATTGCCAAGGGCGAACTTTTCGCGCTGCTCGGCGGATCAGGCTGTGGCAAGACCACCCTTCTGAGGATGCTCGCCGGGTTCGAGATCCCGACCGCGGGCAGGATCCTGATCGACGGCAAGGACATGACCGGCGTGCCGCCTTACGAGCGGCCCGTCAACATGATGTTCCAGTCCTATGCGCTGTTCCCGCACATGACTGTTGAGAAGAACATCGCCTACGGGCTGAAACACGACCGGATGACAGATGCGCAGCGCAAGGACCGCGTCAAGCAGATGCTCGACCTGGTGCAACTCTCCGAACTGGGCCATCGCAAGCCGCACCAGCTCTCGGGCGGCCAGCGACAGCGGGTGGCGCTCGCCCGTTCGCTTGCCAAGCATCCGAAGGTGCTGCTGCTCGACGAGCCACTCGGCGCGCTGGACAAGAAGCTGCGGGAGCATACCCAGTTCGAGATCGCCAATATCCAGGACAAGACCGGCATCACCTTCGTCGTCGTCACCCACGACCAGGAAGAGGCGATGACGCTCGCCACCCGCATCGCCGTGATGGACAGGGGCGAAGTGCGGCAGATCGGTTCGGCAACCGAAGTCTACGAATACCCCAACTGCGCCTTCGTCGCCGGCTTCATCGGCTCGGCCAACATGCTCGACGGCGTCGTGCGCTCGGTCAATGGAACGACGAGCGTCGAGGTACCCGGGCTTGGCACGACGGTGGAGGCGCGCGAAACAACGCATCTTGCGGCCGGTCAATCCATCAAGGTCGCCGTGCGGCCGGAGAAGATCCACATCACCAGGGAACCGCCGCCGCCCGGCATCAATGCGATGGAAGGCACGGTCGACGACCTCGCCTATTTCGGCAAGGATTCGCTCTACCGCATCCGCCTCGCGACCGGGACCGTGCTGCAGGTCAACAACGTGAATGCGCGCCGCGCTGCGGAGAGCGAGCGTGTTGCGCAATGGGAGGACAGGGTCTGGCTGTCGTTCGAGCCCTCGTCCGTCATCCTGCTGAAGGACTAAGGCCATGAACGAACTCGCGCATGCGTCCGCCCTCTCCCGCTGGTTCAATTCCAATGGCTGGCGGCAGGTCATCATTGCCACGCCCTATCTCTGGCTTACCATTTTCTTCTTTGTCCCGTTCCTGATCATCGTCTGGATCAGCCTCGGCAAGACCGCCCCGCTCTCCCCGCCCTTCATGTTCAAGGACGAGTTTCCCTGGGTCTACTGGGACGGCTACCGGCGCCTCTTCACTGACACGCTCTACGTCCGCGCGTATTTCGTCTCCGTCTACAATGCGGCAATCGCGACCGGCCTCTGCCTGCTGCTCGGCTATCCCATGGCGCTGGGCCTGACGCGGGTCAGCAAGACGTGGAGGAGCTTCCTCCTTATCCTCGTCATCCTGCCGTTCTGGACGTCGTTCCTGCTCAGGGTCTATGCCTGGATGGGGCTGATGGGGTCCAACAGCTGGTTCAACAAGGGCCTGACCGCGATCTACAACTGGGTCGTCCCGCAGAGCTGGGAACTGACCTCCATCCCGATGATGAACTCGAATTTCGCCGTCATCCTGGTGATGGTCTATACCTACCTGCCCTTCATGATCCTGCCGCTCTATGCCAATCTCGAAAAGCTCGACAACACGCTGAACGAGGCGGCGATGGATCTCGGCTCGCGGCCGAGCCAGGTGTTCCGCGACGTGACGCTGCCGCTTTCGATCCCCGGCATCATCGCCGGCGGACTGCTCGTCTTCATCCCGGCCGCCGGGGAACTGGTGATCCCGAGCCTCGTCGGCAATGCCTATGACCCGATGATCGGCCGGGTGATCTCGGACGAGTTCTCCTCGGCGCGCGACTGGCCGATGGCCGCGACCGTCGCCGTGGCGCTTCTTCTCCTTCTCGTCATTCCGATGATGGCCTACACCCATTTCGAGGCGAAGGCGCAGGCGAGGGAGAACGCCTGATGAACCAGAAGCACTATTTCCTGAAGACCTGCCTGTTTGTCGGCTTCGCCTTCTTCTACATCCCGATCTTCTCCATGATCTTCTTCTCATTCAACAAGTCGCGGCTGGCGACGGTATGGGGCGGGTTCTCGACGGAATGGTACTGGAAGCTGTTCGCCAACAAGCAGGTGATGAACGCCGCCCTGCTCTCGCTCGAGATCGCGCTGGTCAGCGCCACGATCGCCACCATTCTTGGCACGATGGCGGGCATCGCACTGGCCCGCTTCGGGCGGTTTCGCGGCAAGACGCTGTTCTCCGGCTTCGTCACCGCACCGCTGATCATGCCCGAGGTCATCACCGGCATTTCGATGCTGATGCTGTTCATCCTGATGGGACAGTGGATCGGCTGGCCGGGCAAGCGCGGCTTCACCACGGTCACCATCGCCCACATCACCTTCTCGCTCACCTTCGTGACGACGATCGTGCGGTCCCGCCTCAGTTCGATGGATATTTCCATCGAGGAAGCGGCGATGGACCTGGGCTCCAAGCCATGGCAGGTGCTTAAGGACGTGACGCTGCCGATCATCGCGCCGGCCATCATGTCCGGCTGGCTGCTGGCCTTCACGATTTCGCTCGACGACGTCGTCATCACCAATTTCACCACCGGGCCGGGCGCCACGACCCTGCCGATCCTGATCTGGTCGAAAGTGAAGCTCGGCGTGACGCCCGACATCAATGCGCTCGCCTCGCTGATCATCGTGATCGTCGGGATCTGCGTCGGCATAGCCGGCATCCTGATGGCGCGGGCGGAACGGCGGCGGGAGAAGGACATGCACATGGCGACGGCAGCGAACGAATGACCTCTGATCGTGAAACCGCCATTCGCACCCTGATCTCCGAGATCGACGCCTATCTCGCCCGATATGCCGGCCCCGGCATCGCCGAGGTTCGCGCCGGGATCGCACGCTGGCGGGGGGGACCGATGCGCGAGGTTCCGGCGCAGCGCATTCCCCAGACGCGCCATATCGACGCCGCGCTCGACTGGATGGAGGTCAACGGCGACCGTCGCCTCGCCCACGCGATCCGTGACGCGATGCCATACCTCGCATGGATCGCCTACGATCCCTACCCGCGCGATCTGATCGGCGCCACCTATGCCGAGAATCATTGCATGGCCTCGCTGATCGGCCAAGGCGGACAGATCCGTGGCGTGGATTTCGATCTCGGCCTGTTCGGCTTCGGCCCGGACATCCTCTACCGCGACCACCGGCATGCGGCGCCGGAACTCTATGCGCCCCTGACCGGTCCGCATGGCTGGCGCTTTCAATCCGGCGCAAGTCTGGACTGGCGCTCGTCATTCCAGCCGGTTTGGAACGAGCCCTGGGCGCATCATGCCTTCAAGTCCGGCCCGACACCCTACTTCTGTGTCTTCGGCTGGACGAAGGACGTCAATGTACCCGCCGAAATGATCTTCGAACCCGACTGGGCCACGATCGAGCAACAGTCCGCGCCGATCTGAACACCGCCTTCCCCGTGCTGCCAGCCTCCAGCGAGTGACCCCATGCCCTCCCCCGATCTCATCATCGTCAATGCCAATATCGTGACCATGGACCCGCTGACACCGAAGGCCGAGGCGCTTGCGGCCCGGGGCGGCCGGGTGACCGCGCTCGGCACGACCGCCGACATCAGAGCGCTCGCCGGCACCGGGACCCGGGTCATCGACGCCGGCGGGCGGCTCGTGCTGCCGGGTTTTCAGGATACCCATCTCCACCTGCAGGACTCCGGCCAGGGCTACGGGCAGAATGCCGACCTCACCGACGCCAGCACCATTGACGAACTCGTCGAGATCATGAAGACGTTCGGCACCTCGCATCAGCGCCCCTGGGTCGATGGCGTCGGCTGGTATACCGGCATCTTCACCGACGAGAACCTCGACCGCCACGTTCTCGATCGCGCGGTGCCCGACCGACCCTGCTTCATCCTTGCGTCGGACGGTCACAATGCCTGCATGAACTCGCTCGCCTGCGATTTTGTCGGGCTTGTCAAGGGCATCGCCGACCCGCCCAACGGCCATTTCGTTCTCGACACGGATGGTGTGCCGACCGGCATGCTGCACGAGGATGCGATCAAGTGGGCGGATGAGCGCATGCCCCAGCCCACCGACGACGATTTCGCATTCGGCGTCAAATGGGCCGCCGCGCTCGCCAACCGCCACGGCATCACCGGCGTGCTGGATGCCTCGGTCGGCGACCGGCATGTGCGTGTCTACGACCGGCTGGAGAAAGCGCGCGAACTGACGGTCCGGGTCTGCGCCACTGCCCGCGTCGATCCGTCGGAGACCCCTGCGGATGCGCTCGCGCGCATCTCCGCCTATCGTGCCGCTTTCCAGTCCGAAATGTTCACGGTCCATTCGGCCAAATTTTTCCTCGACGGCGTGCTCGAGAACCGTACGGGCGCGATGATCGAGGACTATTCCGACGCTGTCGGCGGCAATGCGCCGCTGATGTTCACCCACGACCAGGTGCTCGCGCATTTCACCGCCTTTGACGCCGCGCGCTTCCAGATCCATGTCCATGTGATCGGCGATTACGCGTGCCGCGCGGCGCTCGACGGCTTTGAAGCCGCCAGACAGGCGAATGGCCGCTGGCCCAGCCTTCACCAGGTTGCCCACGTCCAGTGCATCGACCCCTCCGATGTTCCACGCTTCCGCAAACTCGGCGCGATGATGAACGTCCAGCCGCTCTGGGCGCGGCATGAGCCCTCGGTCACCGACATCGCGCTGCCGATGGTGGGCGAGGAACGCGGGAGGTGGATGTACGCCTTCCGCTCGCTGATCGACGCAGGCGCGGCCTATGCGCTGTCATCCGACTGGGGCGTGTCGACGCTCAACCCTTTCGAGATCATGCAGACAGCCATCACCCGCCAGCCGCCCGGACGGCCCAAGGATCATCCGGTCTTCCTGCCGGAACAGCGGATGACCCGCGAGGAGTGCGTCAAGGGCTATACGATCCACGCCGCGCAGGCCGCCTGGCGAGAGGCGGACACCGGCTCGCTGACGCCGGGCAAATTCGCCGACATCATCATTCTCGACCGCGACATCTTCGCCTGCGATGTCCATGACATCGGCGAGACCGAAGTTCTGCTCACCCTGCTCGGCGGGCGGGACGTTCACCGATCTGCAGCGTTCGATGGATAGGCGCGGCAATTCCGGGAATCCAGCGGGACGGCCAGCGTGATCTCGCGGCAGCCGCCTGACGTCAATCAGCAGCCCGACCCCGTTCTTGAGTTAACGGCAGTCGCGTCCCGGGCGCCTTGTGGCAGACTGGGCGGCATCCGTCCAGCGGGTCGCTACTGCTTGACGGTGTAGAGTTCCATGGGCTCGCTGACGCCGCGCAGCGAAAACTCGCCCAAAGGCGCGAGCTTGTCGCGCCCCTTGCCGGCATCGCAGGCGTTGACGAAGTCCGCCGATATCAGCACGTCGCGATTGGTCGCCTTGCAGACGGTGCAGATGCGGCTGACCTCGTTGACGGCCGGGCCAACCACAGTGAAATCGAGGCGGTTGCGGCTGCCGATATTGCCGTAGAACACGGTGCCGAGATGCAGCCCGACATAGACGCCGGTGCAGGGTTCCTTGCGGGCATTGCGGCGCTGGTTGAGATATTCGAGATCCCGGCGCAGTTCGCGCTCGGTTTTGAGCGCGCGCGAGGCGGCAGCGGCAAGGTTCGGCCCCTTGAAGATGGCGAGCACGCCGTCGCCGATCAGTTTCAGCACATTGCCGCCATTGCGATGAAGCGCGCTGATGACAACGGAGGAATAGTCGTTGAGCAGCGGGATGATCTGCTCCGGCCGAGCCGAGTCGAGAATGGCCGTGTAACCCTTGAGATCGGAAAGCCAGATCACCGCATCGATCGTTTCGGCCTGGCCGCGCGCCACCTGTCCGTCGATGACCCGGTTGGCGGCATCCTGCCCGAGATAGACGCGCGCCAGCGTCTTGACGATCCGGATGGAGCCGACGCTCTTGAGTGCAAGCGCCAGGGTGGGCATCAGGCGGCGCAGCACATCCAGTTGGTCATCGGTGAAGCCGTCCGTTTCGCGCGTGCCCCACACCGAATAGAAGGCATTCATGGCGCCGATGCTGCCTTTGCCGGTGAAGCGCTCGATGCGCGCGAAGACGTCGGTATAGCCCTCCTCCTTCAGTTCCGGCAGGCGATAGAAGTCGAGCGGCGCACCCCGGCCAACCGCGCGGCGCACCTCGACCTCGCCTGTCGTCAGGAGATAGTTGAAGACCGAGTTTTCCCAGTTTTCCTTGGCCTCGCCATTGTCGGTCGACGAATAGGTGCGGAGCGGACGCGGGCCGGTGTCCTGCGCCCGCCACTCGAAGGCATGACCTTCGAATTCCGGATGGATCGTATCCATCAGGCCGACCGCATAGGAGATCGGCAGGCCGATATTGTTGCAGCGCTCACAAAACGCCCGGAACAATTCGTTGGGCTCATCGCCACGCAGGCCGGCTTCCGCCAGCCAGCGCAGGATATCGACCTCGCCTTCTTGCATCCGCACGGTCCCCGACTCTCTCCGCCTAGGGGTAGAAGCGATGGCGAGCGGGCGCAAGTGTTTCGGAGCATCACGCCCCGGTTACATGACCAACAGAATGTCGGTTTCGTCGAAGTCTGCGAGCTTGACACCCACGAGGGTGATGCTGCCCTCGGCGCCGAGATCGACGACCACGTTCTTGCCCTGCTTGGCGATGTCATAGTCCATGCCATTGAGCAGGCTGAGATAATCCTGGTCGTCACCCCCACCGACGGCGTCGAAGTCGTAAATCTTGTCATGCCCGCCATTCAGGTCGAAGACGAAAGTGTCCGAACCCTTGCCGCCCCAGAGCTTGTCATTGCCGCCATGGCCGGAAATGATGTCGTCGCCATTCTTCCCGTAAATCTTGTCCGCGCCTGCCTCGCCCCCGAGCGCATCGGAGATCTTCGAGCCCAACATGCTGTCCTTGCCCTTGAGCACGTATTGCACCATGCCGTCGAAGCCGTCGATGCCATAGGCCGTCACAAGATCCTGCGGATCCCACTTGCCCTTGTTGATCGTCGCCAGGCGGTCGCCGTCGGCGTCCTGGAAACCGATGGTGGTGATGGTCCCGCCTTCCATGTCGGCACCGTCATATTTGAAATCCTTGCCCACCAGGATGAGCTTGTTGCCGTTGACGCCGTCGGTATAGACCGCCTTTTTCGACGTGCTGGTGGTCAGTTCGAGATTGAAGACGCTCGTGTAGAGATCGCCGAGATATCCGTATTCTCCAAGCTGCTTGTTGTAGATGACCTTCGCCATGCCCAAGTCTCCCTGTAGACGCTTGCAACGCCGCGGGTATCAGCTTAGGGGCGCAAGGCGACGGGCGTAATCCCCCGTTCGGGGGACCTCGATCAGAGGGGACGCTCGATAAGCCTCGCCTATCCAACCGTGAGCGTGTCCGTCACCCTTCGCAGCATGGCCCGGCACTCTTCCATCTGCTCGATGGTGACGAATTCGTCGGGCTTGTGACCCTGATCCATGCTGCCCGGGCCGCAGACGATCGCGGTGGTGCCGAGCACCTCCTGGAACAGACCACCCTCGGTGCCGAAGGCGACCTTGATGCGATTGGCCTGGCCGGACAGCGCGATCGCGCGGCCGCTGATCTCGCCCGCCGCGTCGGTCGAAAGCCCGGGATACTCGTTGAAGATCTCCAGCGTGATCCCGGCATCCGGAAACATGTTTTTCGTCGGCGCGACAATGGCTTCGGCGCGCTCGAAGAACTGGTCCATGATGGTCTTCGGGTCGTCGTCGGCAATGTTGCGGATCTCGAACAGCATCTCGCATTTGTCCGGTACGATGTTGAGCGCCGTGCCACCCCGGATCACGCCGGCATGCAGCGTCGTGTAGGGCACGTCGTACTCCGGATCGCGAATCCCCTTGCGCTCGATCTCTGCCTGCATCTCGCGAATGCCCGTGAGCATGTCGGCGGCAAGGTGGATCGCATTGAGCCCTGTCGGCGCCAGTGCGGAATGGGCGGCGTGGCCCCGGCAGGTGGCGCGGATGCCGGTCTTGCCCTTGTGGCCGGTGGCGACCTGCATATGGGTCGGCTCGCCGATCAGCACCCATTCGGGCCGGATGCCAGCGGCCGCAAGTTCGGTCAACATCGGCCGGACGCCGACGCAGCCTATCTCCTCGTCATAGGAAAAGGCGACATGCAGGGGGCGGGCGAGGTCCTGGTCCTTGGCGACAACGAGCGCTTCCATGGCGCAGGCGATGAAGCCCTTCATGTCGGCGGTGCCGCGACCGAGCAGACGGTCGTCACGCCGCGTCAGCCGGAACGGATCGGAGGTCCATGCCTGACCCTCGACGGGCACGACATCGGTGTGGCCGGACAGCACGACGCCGCCGCGCTTGCCGTTGCCGACGCTGGCGAAGAGCGAGGCGCGGTCGCCGCTCTTATGCGGGTAGAGCTCGGCCTCGATCCCCGCACCGGCGAGGAAATCGGCGATGTAGCGGATGAGATCGATATTGCCGTCGCGGCTCACCGTCGGGAAGGCGATGAGGCGGTCGAAGATGTCGTAGACTTGGGTCATGTCGCTTCGTAATCGTCGTCTGAGTCTGGGGGCTGATTGGGTGGTGCCTGCCGGCCATGGCGGATGGCGATGATGTTCACTACCTCGCCACTGACTTCATAGTCCACCAGATACTCGTCCATGACGAATCGAAAAATACCTTCCACAGCGGTCTCAGTATTGGCATGACCAAGGGCTGGAAAGTCGGCGAGATTTCGTTTCAGGCCGCTCAACAATATCCGGAACTTTGCTGCTGCCGATCGACTCCGCGCTCCGAGATAGGCCGCTTCGGCCCTCACATAAGCTTCGGCTGCATCGGAGAGCTTTATTCGCTTCAAGCAGCTTTGCCCTCAAGGATCGCATCGACCTCAGCCAGAACATCATCGAGATCGTGGCCACCACCTGCCGCAAACTCTTCGCGCGCCTTCACGACATTAAGCACATCGCCGCCCTCCGCCATCAGGTAGGCCTTCAGCGCGCGGACAATCACCCAGCTTCGGGTGCGATTGCAGGTCTTGGCAATCGTCTCGATATCCTTGAGTAGATCGACCGGCAGCCGCATGGTCAAGGGATCGGAAAGCTCTCGTTGTTTTTCCATCGTTTTTCTCCTCATTTGTAATACAGGCTGCTCTCCAACGCGTGAATTGTCAACACATCCGCGCGGCTGGGCGCCTTCATGACCGTTCACGCGATCATGCGCCGCAAAAATCCAAACAAAACAAGAAGCTAAACATAACCAAACTGCCCAGCAGGTTCACACCTGCTGCAATGCAGCACATTTTCCGATTGCCATGTTTAGTGATTTATGTCGATATAAACAAATAACTCAACATTCGGGTGGGGAGACCCAGGTGTCCGAGTTACTGGCCCCACGGGAACGGGGCCGATGCGGGCCGGCATGGGGCCGGTGCGAACTGGGAGGAAGACATGCGTCATTCAGGAAAAGCGATACTGGGAGCCGCGCTACTTGCGCTTGGCTCCGGACATGCGGTCAAGGCCGAAACCTTGACGCTGTGCTGGGCGGCCTGGGATCCGGCGAACGCGCTGGTGGAACTGTCGAAGGACTTCACCGCCAAATCCGGCATCGACATGAAGTTCGAATTCGTGCCGTGGACCAATTATGCCGACCGCTTTCTCAACGAACTCAATTCCAAGGGCAAGCTCTGCGACCTGATCATCGGCGACAGCCAGTGGATCGGCGGTTCGGCCGAGAACGGCCACTACGTCAAGCTCAACGATTTCTTCGACAAGGAAGGGATCAAGATGAGCGACTTCGTCGACGCCACGGTGGTCGGCTATTCCGAATGGCCGAAGAACTCCCCGAATTACTGGTCGCTGCCGGCCTTCGGCGATGTGGTCGGCTGGACCTATCGCAAGGATTGGTTCGACAAGCCGGAAATTCAGGCGGCGTTCAAGGAAAAATATGGCCGTGATCTGGCCGTGCCCGCGACATTTGCCGAGTTGAAGGACATTGCGGAGTTCTTCCAGGGACGTGAGGTGGATGGCAAGACGGTCTACGGCGCCTCGATCTATACCGAACGCGGCTCTGAAGGCGTGACCATGGGCGTCATGGATGTGCTCTATTCCTTCGGCTTCAAATACGAGAACCCCGACAAGCCGTATGAAATGGAAGGCTATGTGAATTCCGAGAAATCCGTGAAGGGCCTCGAATTCTACAAGGCCCTCTACGACTGCTGCACGCCGCCCGGCGCATCCAACAGCTACATGGGTGAAGGCATTGACGCCTTCAAATCCGGCCAGGTGGCCATGCACATGAACTTCGCCTTCACCTGGCCCGGTCTGCAGAAGGACGAGGCGGTCGGCGGCGAGAAGGTCGGCTTTTTCGCCAACCCGAAAGGGCCTGATGGAGAGCAGTTCGCCCAGCTCGGCGGCCAGGGCATCTCGGTCGTGGCGTATTCGGACAAGCAGGACGCCGCGCTTCAGTACATCAAGTGGTTTGCCCAGGCCGACGTGCAGAAGAAGTGGTGGTCGCTCGGCGGCTTCTCGTGCCTGAAGGCCGTCGTGGAAGACCCGAGCTTTGCGGCCAGCCAGCCCTACGCGCAGACCTTCCTCGACTCCATGGCGATTGTGAAGGATTTCTGGGCCGAGCCCAGCTACGCCTCGCTGCTTCAGTCCTCGCAGAAGCGCTTCCACGACTATGTCGTCGCCGGCAACGGCACGGCCAAGGAAGCGTTGGATGGCCTGGTCAAGGACTGGACCGAAGTCTTCGAGGACGACGGAAAGATGTAACGGCTCTCCCCGGAAAGGTCTCGCCGCTACGGCGGCGGGGCCCGACCGGTTCCAGCAAAGCCAGTCTTTCGAATTAAGCCAGTCACATGCAATCGACGCCGGACGACCGGCAGCATGAACTCCAAGGAAAAATCGGTGACCGAGACCACCTCATCCACGATGGATAGGGCCGCCGAAGCGTTGGCCCGCAGGACGCCGCTCAGCGCCGCAAGGCGCATCCGCGGCCTGTCCGACAGGGCGATCGCCTGGGTTTTTATCTTCCCGGCCATCGCGCTGCTGCTGGCGATCAACATTTTCCCGCTGATCTGGGCGATCTATCTTTCTTTCACCAATTACCGCGCCAACCGGCCGAATGCGGCGGTGGAATTTGTGGGCCTCAGGAACTACGAGCGGGTGCTCAACGACCCGGACATCTGGATGGCGATGCAGACCACGGCGCATTTCGTCTTCTGGACCATCGTGCTTCAGACCGTCATCGGCTTCACGCTGGCCTATCTGATCGATCGCAAGTTTCGCGGACACGCATTCTGGACCACGATCATCCTGATCCCGATGATGCTGTCGCCAGCGGTTGTCGGCAATTTCTGGCGCTTCCTCTACGAGCCGCAGATCGGGCTCTTCGCCTATGCCGTCTCTTTCGTCTCTGGCCTGCAACCTTCCGACATCCAGATGCTGGGCAGCGTCAGTCTGGCGCCCTGGTCGATCATCATCGTCGATACCTGGATGTGGACGCCCTATGTCATGCTGATCTGCCTGGCGGGGCTGCGCTCGATCCCGGACTATATCTACGAGGCCGCCGAGGTCGACCGCGCCTCGAACTGGCGGCAGTTCTGGACCATCACCGTGCCGATGGCCCTGCCCTTCATCATGCTGGCGGTGCTGTTCCGGGGAATCGAGAATTTCAAGATGTTCGACATGGTGACGCTGCTTACCGGCGGCGGGCCCGGCTCGATTACCGAAGTCGCTTCGATAACCCTCAAGCGCCAGGCGTTCGAAAGCTGGGCGACCGGGCGGGCGTCGGCCTTTGCCATCATCCTCTTCGTGGCGGTGTTCGGTCTCGCCAACATCTATGTCAAGGCGCTCAACAAGGTGAAGCAGAGATGAGTGGAAACACAGCCCATTCCGTCGTCGAGCCCAGCGCCACCTCCAAGCGCATCGCCGGCACCATCGTCGTGATCTACGCGCTGATCACGATGGTGCCGCTCGCCTGGATCTTCCTCACGTCGATCAAGTCGCCGCCTGATTCGATTGCCTATCCGCCGCGCATCCTGTTCACGCCGACGCTCGAGGGCTACTGCAACCTGTTTTCGACGCGGACCCGGCAGACGCCGGAATATATCGCCTCGCTCGGCGCGCCGCAGGGCACCTGCGACGAGGTCACCCGCAAGCGCAACATGGTGATCGCCGGGCCGTCCAACTTCCTGCCGCGCTTCGTCAATTCGCTGATCATCGCCTTCGGCTCGACCTTCCTCGCAGTGTTCCTGGGTACGCTTGCGGCTTACGGCTTCTCGCGCTTCAAGGTGCCGCTGGCCGACGACCTGCTGTTCTTCATCCTGTCGACGCGGATGATGCCGCCCATTGCCGTCGCGATCCCGATCTATCTCATGTATCGCGAGCTCGGCCTGTCCGACACCGCGATCGGGATGATCCTGCTCTATACCGCCGTCAACGTCTCGCTCGCCGTCTGGCTGCTCAAGGGCTTCATCGATGAGATCCCGCGCGAATATGAAGAGGCGGCGATGATCGACGGCTATACCCGGCTGCAGGCGTTCCGCAAGGTCGTGCTGCCGCAGGCGACCACCGGCATCGCGGCGACCTCGATCTTCTGCCTGATCTTTGCCTGGAACGAATATGCCTTCGCCGCCCTGCTGACGTCGGGCACCGCGCAGACCGCTCCGCCCTTCATCCCTACCATCATCGGCGAAGGCGGGCAGGACTGGCCGGCGGTGGCTTCGGGCACCACAATCTTCCTCATCCCGATCCTGCTTTTCACCATCCTGCTTCGCAAGCAGCTCCTGCGCGGCATCACCTTCGGAGCGGTGCGCAAATGAGTGTCGTGACCAAAACCAAAGCCGAAGCGCTCGGCCTGGCTGCGCCGGGGACGGCTGGAGAACATCGCCGTGGCGGTGATCGGCGCGGGATTCCTGATGATGTTCCAGCCCTTCGCGATGAGCCTCTACACCTGGTCCTTCGTGACACTTCTGGCCGGCACGGCGATGTTCATCATCGTCTCGAAATTTCCGGAATAGGTAAGAGAATGGCCGAGATACGCGTGGAAAACCTGCAGAAGAGTTTTGGCAGCTTCAATGCCGTGAGGAACTCGAATTTCGTCGTCGAGGATGGCGAGTTCCTGGCGCTGCTCGGGCCATCGGGCTGCGGCAAGACGACGACGCTCAGGATGATCGCCGGGCTCGAACTGCCGACCTCGGGCCAGATCCTGCTCGATGGCAGCGACGTCACCATGCTACGCGCCCGCGACCGTGACATCGCCTTCGTCTTCCAGCTCTTCGCGCTCTATCCGCATATGAACGTGCGCAAGAACATGGCCTATCCGCTGGTCAACCAGGGCATGCCCCGCGACGAGATCAGGACCCGCGTCGAGGAGACCGCCAGGCTGCTGCAGATCAGCCACCTGCTCGAACCGCTCGGTCTCGGGCCTTGCCGGCGGCGACCGGCAGCGCGTGGCGCTCGGCCGCGCGATCGTCCGGCGACCGGCCTGCTTTCTGATGGACGAACCGCTCGGTACGCTCGACACCGAGTTCCGCGACAAGATGGTGCATGAGTTGCGCGAGTTGCACAGCCGCATCGGCGCCACCACCGTCTATGTCACCCACGACCAGCTCGAAGCGATGTCGATGGCCGACAAGATCGCGGTCATGAGCAATGGCGTGATCGAGCAGTACGGCACGCCGGAGGAAATCTACAACCGCCCGGCGACCATGTTCGTCGCCGACTTCATCGGCTCGCCGCCGATGAATTTCATTCGCTTCGAGGGCGGTTTGAGGAAGGGCGACACCAGTGTCACCATCGAGGGACAGACGGTCGTCGTGCCCGAGCTTCGCGAGGACGTCGCGCCGACCCGGCTGGCGCTGGGCGTGCGGCCCGAGCATATCCGCTTCGACGATCGCTCCGGGCTGCGGGGCCAGGTGTTCGAGACCGCCTATCTCGGGACATCGCAGATCGTGGCGGTCGATCTCGGCGGCACGATGATCAAGGCGCGAACCTCATCGTCGCGCGAGTTCATGGCCGGCGACACTGTCGGCCTGACTTTCGACGGGCCGAAACTGTCGCTGTTCGAAGAGAGTTCCGGCCGGGCGATCCGCACCGCGCTGCATGACGGAGGGCACAATGGCTGACATAGCGCTCCAAGGGTGTGAGCAAGACTTTCGGCGACAACGAGGCGATCAAGGGCATCTCGCTCGACATCCTTGACGGCGAATTCGTCGTGCTGCTCGGGCCGACAGGCGCCGGCAAGACGACGACGCTGCGTCTCATCGCGGGCCTCGAAAAGGCCGACGGCGGCAATATCCTGATCGGCGGAGAACGGGTCAACGACCTGCCGCCCTCGGCGCGCGACACGGCTTTCGTCTTCCAGCAGTATTCGCTGTACCCGCACCTGACGGTCTACGAGAACCTTGCCTTCCCGCTGCAATCGCCGGCGCGGAAGATGGACAAGGCGGCGATCGACCGGCGGTGTGCGCGAGACGGCGGCGATGGTGCGCATCGGCCACAAGCTTGAGAACAAGGCGACGAAACTGTCGGGTGGCGAGATGCAGCGCGTGGCGATCGGCCGGGCACTGGTGCGCGAACCAAGCGTGTTCCTGATGGACGAGCCGCTGTCATCGCTCGACGCCAAGCTGCGCTCGGATCTCCGGCTCGAGCTCAAGCGCATCCAGAACGATCTCGGCGCGACGATGCTCTATGTCACGCATGACCAGATCGAGGCCATGACCATGGCCGACCGGATCGGCATTTTGCCTACGAGGGCGAACTGATCCAGGTCGGATCCCCGCGCGAGATCTACGAGCGGCCGGCCAACCTGCATGTGGCGGCCCGGCTCGGCCAGCCGCAGATCAATCTCGTGGATCCCGCGCTGTTTCCTTCCCTTTCCATGCCCGCCGCGACGAAAACGATCGGCGTGAGGACCGAGCATCTCGACCTCCAGGCGGCAACGAACGGGGCCGCCAATGCCGAGATCGACTGGATCGAACATCTTGGCGACCAGAAGCACTTGCACCTGAAATGCCAGGGCACGAAGCTCCTGAGTCTCGCCGACCCCTATTCGCCGCTCAAGGCGGGCGACCGGGTGACGCTGACGCTCACCAACCGCTCTATTTCGGCGCGGATGGCAGGCGGATCGGATAAATGGATAGGCTGATGACAAAGACATTCGACCCTGCCGACATCAAGGACCTGATCGGGACGCTGTCCGCCCTTGTGGCGGACCATGCCGACGAATTAACCGCGCTCGACTCCGCCATCGGCGATGGCGACCATGGGCACAACATGAAGCGCGGCTTCGAGGCGCTGGCGGCTGACAGCGATGCGATAGCGGCCAAGCCGCTCGGCGAGGCCCTGAAGGCGGCCGGCATGAAGCTGGTGATGACCGTGGGCGGCGCCTCCGGCCCGCTGTTCGGCACGCTTGTCATGACCCTGGGCAAGGAGATCGGCGAGACGCCGGATCGGACGGCCTTCAACACCGCCTTCCGCAAGGCGGTCGACAGTGTCGCGGCGCGTGGCAAGTCGGAAAAGGGCCAGAAGACCATGCTCGACGTGCTCTATCCGATCGCCGATGCGCTGGACGCAGGCGCCGACGGCGCCGGTGTCGTCAGGGCGGCCAACGCTGCCGCGGAGGCGACGGTGTCCGTCCTCGCCACGCGGGGACGCGCGTCGTTTCTCGGCGAGCGTTCCGTCGGCCATATGGATCCGGGTTCGCGCTCGGTCGCGCTGCTGACGGCAGCCATAGCAGATTTCATGGAGAAGCGCCGATGAACGGCTCATCAGATCAGAATGTCGGCATCGTCATCGTCTCGCACTCGCCGCTCGTCGCGCAGGGTGCTGCCGACATGGTTCGCCAGATGGTGGGCGAGGAAGTGCCATTGGCCTGGTGTGGGGGTAACCCCGACGGCGGCCTGGGGACCTCGGTCGAGGCGATCATGGCAGCCATCGACAAGGCGTGGTCGGACCAGGGCGTCGCGATCCTCGTCGATCTCGGCGGCGCCGAGACCAATTCGGAAATGGCGATCGAAATGCTCGGCGAGCCTAAGACCGGGCAGATCGCGCGATGTGGTCTGCAACGCGCCCGTGGTCGGAGGTGCGCAGTGATGGCGGCGACGGAGGCCTCGGGCGGCGCGACAGCTCGGCGCGGTGCGGCGCCACGGCCGAGGAGCTTTCGCCACTGTGAGGAACGGGATAGGACGTCGGGGAAATGGAGACTGAGATGAACACGGCAAGCGCGGAAACCCACGTCAAGATCACGCATGCGGTGGGACTGCATGCCCGTCCGTCAGTGAAGTTCACCAAGCTTGCCAAAGACATTCGACGCCACGACCCAGATCGCGCCTGCCGAGAGTGGTCCGTGGATCGATGCCAAGAGCATCGTCAAGGTGATGGCAATGAAGGCGCCGGAAGGCACGGTGCTACATATCCGCGCGACCGGCAAGGATGCGGGAAATGCGGTGGCGGCGCTCAGGGCGCTCGTCGAGCGCAATTTCGACGAAGGCGAAGGCCATGATGCAGGCTGAACCGTCACCGGCCGAGATCCGCTTCACCGGCCTCTCGGCGAGCGCCGGCTTCGCAGCCGGGCCGGTCTTCTGCGCGAGCCGGGGCGAACGTGGCGCCTATGTCAGGCACAAGTCCCCGGATGCCGACTATGCCCATCTTGTCGCCTCGATCGAAGCCGCGCTGGAGACGACGGCGGGCATGATGGAGAAGGCCAGCGGTGACGCAGCCGACATTCTCGAATTCCAGGTGGCGATGCTCGGCGACGATACGTTTGCCGAGGCCGCGCGGGCGCTGATCGAGGCTGGCAGCGCGGCCGACATCGCCTGGAGCCAGGTGCTCGACCAGGAGATCGAGAACTATGCCCAGTCGGAGGAAGAATATTTCCGCGCCCGCACCGCCGACTTGACCGACATCAGGGACCGCGTGCTGCGCGCGCTGCGCGGCGACAGCGAGGTCATGATCACCCCGGGTACGATCTATCTCGCCGACGACATCACCCCGAGCGCCTTCCTCGTTCACGACTGGACAGGCGGCGGCATCGCGCTCAGGCAAGGGAGCACCACCAGCCACGTCGCCATGCTGGCGCGACAGCGTGGCGTGCCGATGATCGTGGGCGTTGGCGGCGGACGGGTCGATGCGGGATCACCCTCTATCCTCGACGCGAAGGCGGGTGTCTTCGTCGTTTGGCCGGACGACGCGACCGTCCGGGCCTGGAAGGACGGTCGGGCCGACTTCGAGGCGGCGGCGACCGTTGCCGCGCGCTTCGCGCCCAGGCCCGCCCGCACCGCAGACGGCACGGCGATCTCGGTTCATGTCAACATCGCCGACCCCGCGGAGACCGACCAGATCGACGTCGGCCATGTCGACGGCGTCGGCCTGATGCGCACCGAATTTCTCTACAACAGCGGCCTGCCGGACGAGGAGACCCAGTATCGTGCCTATCGCAAGGTGCTGGAATGGGCGGCGGGCAAGCCGGTCACCATCCGCACCGCCGATGCAGGCGGCGACAAACCCGTACCGGGCTTCACCATCGAAGAGAGCAACCCCTTCCTCGGTGTGCGCGGGATCCGCCTCTGCCTCGCCATGCCGGAGATCTTCCGCGTCCAGATCCGGGCGCTGCTCCGCGCCGGCGTCCATGGCAACCTCAAGATCATGCTGCCGATGGTCGCCGTACCCTCGGAGATCGATCAAGCGCGTGCGCTGTTCGACGAGGAAATGGCGAAGCTCGCCATGGCCGGCACCGCCTTCGCCATGCCGAAGCTCGGCATCATGGTGGAGGTTCCCTCCGTCGCGATCACGCCGGAGCGCTTCTCGGCCGCGTCCTTTCTCTCTATCGGGTCGAACGACCTGACACAGTATGTCCTGGCAGCTTCGCGCGACAGCGGCGCGCTGGCCGCCATCGCCCGGACCGACGATCCCGCGGTGCTGTCGTTGATATCGAATGTGGCGGCTTATGGCGCACGCAGCGACGTTCCGGTCAGCCTGTGCGGCGACGCCGCAAGCGACCCGACGCTGGTGAAGCCGTTGCTCAAGGCCGGTCTGCGGTCGCTCTCGGTCGCGGCTTCCCGCATCGGCCTCGTCAAGGCGGCGATCGCGGGCATCGATCTCGGGGACCGGCAGACGTGAACGAGGACTCCACCATCGATCCGGTCAAGCAATACAAGGCGCGGCTCTCAGCGCTGATCGACAAGCGGCCGTCCGGCACGCGGCAGCGCATCGCCGATGCGCTGGGCAAGCATCGCAGCTTCGTCACCCAGATCCTGTCTACGGCCTATGCGACGCCGTTGCCGGCCAAGCACGTGCCGGTCATATTCTCGGTCTGCCACTTCAATGCGGAGGAGAAGCGGCAGTTTCTCGAGGACTATCATGCCGCCCATCCGGAAAAGCGCGAGGAGATGGATGGCGATACCGTGTTGCGCCACATGTCGATGATGGTGATCGACTTTCGCGACGAGGAGAAGAACCGGCAGTTCGATGAGGCGATCGCCGATTTCGCACATCGCATGGCGGCGATCATGGTCAAGGTCGGATAGGGACCAGGTGGGAGGAGGACGACAATGAAAAAATTTATGAACGCTGCGGGTGACATCCTGACGGAAAGCCTGGCGGGTTTCGCTGCGGCACATGCCGATATCCTCACGCTCGATCCGTCGGGTAAGTTCCTGCGGCGCAAGACGCTCAAGCAGGGCAAGGTGGCGCTGGTCTCCGGCGGCGGGTCGGGCCACGAACCGCTGCATGGCGGCTTCGTCGGCCACGGCATGCTGGATGCGGCCTGCCCCGGACAGGTCTTCACCTCGCCGACGCCCGACCAGATCATGGAAGCCGCCGCCAATGTCGATACCGGCGCGGGCTGCCTGTTCATCGTCAAGAACTACGAAGGCGACGTGATGAACTTTGAGATGGGCGCGGAAATGTCGGGCGGCCAGGTGGCGAGCGTCATCACCAATGACGACGTCGCCGTCGAGGATTCGACCTGGACGACCGGCCGGCGCGGCGTGGCGGGCACGCTTGTTGTCGAGAAGATCGCCGGCGCCGGCGCCGAAAACGGCATGGCGCTCGAACCGCTGACGGCGCTGGCCAAGCGCGTCAACGCCAATGCGCGCTCGATGGGCGTGGCGCTGACGAGTTGCACCGTGCCCGCAGCCGGCAAGCCGACCTTCGAGATATCAGACGGCGAGATGGAGTTCGGCGTCGGCATCCATGGCGAACCCGGCCGCCGCCGCGACACGCTCAAGAGTGCCTGCGCGATCGCCGAGGAAATCTGCGCGGCGATCGTCCACGATCTCGGCGACCGGGCGAGTGGCAATGCCCTGCTCTTCGTCAATGGCTTCGGCGGCACGCCGGCGATGGAACTCTACCTAATGTACGGCCTCGCCCGCGACCTGCTGGAAAAGCAGGGTGTCCGGGTCGCCCGCTCGCTGGTCGGCTCCTATGTCACGTCGCTCGACATGGCGGGATGCTCGATCACGGTCGTGATGATGGACGACGAGATGCTCGGCCTCTGGGACCAGCCGGTGCATACCGCAGGCCTGCGCTGGGGGATGTAGAACGCGCGCTCGCCGTCCGCCCCGGCCTCGCCCCCAAAGACGGGTCTGCAGGAACCTATCCGTCCGGCAGACGTTCGGCCGGTGATCAGCCGGCGCGCTCCGCCCGAGTTTCCTGAACACCGGATTAACAAGGACTTCAGTTTCAATTCAGGGCGCCTCGGCTAGAGGATCGACAATGCCCGGACCCATGCCGTGATTTGACCACTAATCTGGTCCAGATCGGCTCGGGAAAACGGGGGCGGACTACAAGGAGACATCCATGGCCAAGACCACCTACAAGGGCGACAACGGCGTCGACATCGTCAACCAGACCCAGAACAAGGACTACTACAACATCATCACCAAGGGTGGCGATGACGAGATCAGCCTCACGCTCACCAACACCTGGGTGGATGCCGGCGACGACGACGACACCGTCACGAGCAATGTCGAGGGCGCCAACCGGATCGATCTCGGCGGCGGCGACGACAGCTATACCGGCAAGGGCTATGCCAAGAACAACCGGCATGACGAAGTCTATGGCGGTGCCGGCGACGACACGATGACCATCTTCACCCGCCACAGCGACTATTTCGGCGGCGGCGGCAACGACCACATGTCTTCGGCGGGATACTGGAACCTGCTCGTTGGCGGCAATGGCAACGACACGATCAGCTACATGGCGCAGGATGACGACAAGTATCTGAAGGGCTGGGGCGTCGACCTCGACCTTGGCCGCGAATTCGCCCGCACGGGCGAAGGCCGCAAGGAAAAGATCTTCGACTTTGAAAATGCCGAAGGGACCTCCTACGGCGACGGCATCCTCGGCTCCAAGGGCAATAACAGCCTGTGGGGCATGGGCGGCAAGGACGACGTCGTCGGCTTCAAGGGCAATGACATGCTCTATGGCGGCAACGGCAGCGACCATCTGTCCGGAGGCAACGGGCAGGACGAACTGACCGGCGGCAAGGGCAAGGACTACCTCCATGGCGGCGGCGGTGCCGACACGTTCATCTTCGGCAATGTCAACGAGATGGGCAAGGGCAACAAGGCCGACGTCATCGAGGACTTCGGCAAGGGCGATAAGATCGACCTGAGCGGCGCCGGCAGCTTCTCCTACATCAACGACGCCGATTTCAGCGGGTCAGCCGGCGAACTTCGCTTCGAGGACGGTCTGCTCCAGGGCGACGTCGATGGTGACGGTAAGGCCGATTTCGAGATCAAGGTCGAGGACGTGAACGCGCTGCAGAGCAGCGACTTCATCCTCTGAATCATCACCACGGCTTCAATGCCAGACGCCCGACCTTTCGGCCGGGCGTCTTTTTTTGCGTGTAACACTGCCTGCGTCAAGTGCGCGAGCCGGTCAGTTTGTCGATCGCCACCGAGACGTTGGCGCCGAAGATGCCGTCGATCGGACCGGCATAATAGCCGCGCTCGCGCAGCAACCGCTGGAGTTCGCGGCGGAAGTCCGGCGTGAAGTTCCGCGCGCCGTTCTTCATGTCGTTGATGAATGGCGTCTCGCCGCCCTCCATCGAGGAAATCGCAAGGCGGGCCGCCTCGCGGGGATCCTGGCGCGCGCCCATGCCGCGATCGTAGAGATAGGACAGGTTGCCCATGGCATAGGCATTGCCGGCGGTGGCAGCGCGCTCATAGAGCGTCTTGGCCTGCTGGTAATCCTGCCGCACACCCTTGCCGTTCTCGTAGAGCCAGGCCAGCGATGCCATGCCATAGGCATCATTGCGCTCGGCAGCCTTTTCATACCACTGCCGCGCCTCCTCGAAATTGATCGGCGTGCCGAGGCCGTTCTGCAGCGCATAGCCCATCGAGCCGATGGAATTGAGGTCACCGAGATCGGCGCCACGTCGGTAATAGTCGAGCGACTTGCCATAGTCGCGCTGCACGCCGACGCCCTCGCGGTACATGTAGCCCAGGGCCGAGAACGCATAGGCGTCGTTCTGGGCTGACGCCATCTCGTACCAGCGCAGCGCCTCCTGGTTGTTCACGGGCATGCCGAGGCCATATTGCGCCATGTAGCCAAGCGAGGACATGCCGTTGACATCGTTCTTCTCGGCGGCGCGGCGGTAGAGATCGAGCGCGCGGCCATAGTCCTGCTCGACGCCCCTGCCCTCGCGATAGAGCCACGCCAAGGCGGAGAGCGAATAGGCGTCGTTCTTTTCGACACCCTTCTCGTACCAGTAGCGGGCTTCCTCGAAGTTGACCGCCGTGCCGAGGCCGTTCTGCAGCGCGTAGCCGACGGAGCCCATGGCATTGACGTCGCCCTGCAGCGCCGCCTTGCGGTAGAATTCGAGCGACTTTGCATGGTCGCGATCGACGCCGAGCCCTTCGCGCAGTAGATAGCCGACGGAGGCCTGGGCATTGGCATAGTCCTGAAGCGCGGCCTTCATGTACCAGTCGAAGGCAAGCTTGTGGTTCTTGGCGATGCCGCCATAGCCCTCGCGGTAGATCCAGCCGAGCGAAGCCTGGGCATAGGAGTTGCCGGCATTGGCCGCCCTCTCCATCATCCGCATGCCCTTCTGCATGTCCTGGGTTTCGCCGTTTCCGTAGATCGCAAGCCAGGCCATGTTCGAATAGGCGTAGGAATTGCCGAGGTCGACGGACTTCTGGTACCAGCGACGCGCCTGCTCGTAGTTGCGGTCCATGTCATGCGCGCGGCCCAGCATGTCGTAGAGCATGGAATCGCGCGGGTCCTGCTCGACGGCCCGGGTGCAGACATCGACCGTCTTGCGCACCTGGATATCGGCAAAGAGAACCCCGGGGAAATTCGGTTCGGAGCCCGGCTCGCCGGCCAGTTCATAGCACTGGCGGGCATCCGCGGTCTGGCTCTTGACGTTCGGCCGGAAGGTGATCGCGTCGGCTATCGAAGTCGACACGCCGTTGTTGTTGTCGATCTTGCCGTTGGTCGTCACGTTTCCGCTGCTGGAGAGACCCACGCCGTTGTTGGTGGCCGCGGTTTCGGGATTGAGATCCTTGCCGGCGGCGAGGCTGTCGATGGCGATGATCGTGTCGGGTCCGAAGTCGCCATTGGCAACGCCGCGGAAATATCCCCTCTCCTTGAGGACCTTCTGGAACTCCTTGCGGAAATTGGCCGAGAAATTGGTCGGCGAGGTCTTGAGTTCCTCCAGCTTGCCGGTGTCGCCGCGCTCGACGGCGGCGACGGCCCAGCGCACCGCCTCCTTGGCATCGACCGACGTGCCGAGGCCCTGGTCATGCAGGCGCGAGAGGTTGCCCATCGCATAGGCGCTGCCGGCGTCGGCGGCCTTCTCGTACCAGTAGCGCGCCTCGACATAATCCTGCTTCACGCCGGCACCGGCATCGTAGAGGAAGCCGAGCGACGCCATCGAATAGGCATCTCCGGCGTTGGCGCCCTTCTCGTACCAGCCGCGCGCCTCGTCGTAGGACTGCGGCATGCCGAGACCGTTCTGGGCGGCATAGCCCATGGCGGCGATGGAGCTCAGGTCCCCTGCATCGGCGCCGCGCCTGTAATAGGCAAGTGACTTCTGGTAGTCTTTGTCGATGCCGACGCCTTCCCGGTAGAACCAGCCGAGATTGCCGAGCGCGGTCGCGTTGCCCTGCTCCGCCGACTTCTCATACCACTTGATCGCCTCGGCATTGTTCTGCTCGATGCCGCCGTAGCCATCGCGATAGAGGAAGGCGAGCGAGGCCTGGGCGGCATGGTTGCCGGATATCGCGCCCTTCTCGAACGCCTTGCGGCCACCTTCGACATCAACTTTCCCATCGATGCCGTAGACGGAAAACCAGCCGAGATTGGTCAGCGCGTAGAGATTGCCCATCTCGGACGCCATCGTGTAATTGCGGCGCGCCTCGGTGTAATTCCTGTCGGCCTCGTGGGCGCGGCCGAGCAGGTTGATCAGCATCGCATCCTGAGGGTTCTCGTTGACGGCCTGGGCGCAGGCCGTCTGCGCGCGCTTGGCGTCGATCTTTGTCAGGTAGACGCCCGGGAAGCCGGTGATCGACTGCGGCTCGGCGGCCAGCAGATAGCAGTCGCGCGCGGCCGGCGTATCCTTCATGTCCGACGATACCACGGTCTGGTTCTGCGCCGGCGCCAGCGAGGCGATAGCCTGCTCGGCTTCCTTCTTGTACCGGCTGTCCGGATAGCGCTCCATGAAGCGCTTGATTGCGGCCACGTCAGTGGATCCCTTGAGCGCCTCCCACGCGATCTGGTCGGCGCTGACATCTGCCTTGGCTTCGGCTTCCGCCAGCAGCTTGAGCTTCTTCTCCGCCAGCATCTTGTAGACCGGGTCGGAACCGTGCTTGGCGATGAAGGCCTCGAGCAGGTCCTTGTCGGCAAGGTCCTTGATGTTCTGCCAGTCGGCAGCAGCCGACGAAATGCCGTTGGGCGCGACCTCTTCCTTTTTCGGCTCCGGCTTGTCGCCCGCGTCATCATTGTTGTTGATGGTGACGTTGAGTTCCTTGATCGACAGGAAGATCTGGGCGCCGCCCAGCGAGCCATAGACGAAAGGCTCCTGCTTGCGCTGGGTAACCTTCACGACCTCGTCGCGCACCTGGCCGAGCGCGATGCGGATATCGACGCCCGGCTGGGTGATATACTTGGAGAGCGCCTCGGCGAAGGGCGAATTGACGCCCGCGCCGTCGAGCGCGACCGTGCCGGCGCGGGAGGCATAGGCGACCAGCGTATCGGCCCCTTCGGGCTCGACCTTGGCCAGACCCTTCATGACGGTCCGCGTGCCGGACGAGGACTGCATCTGTTCCAGGAACGGATTGTTGCGGCAGGCATCGAGGATGATGAGCTTGAGGCGGGTCGCGCCATTGAGTGACCGCTCCGCGCGGTCGAGGGCGAGAGCCTCGTCCTCGACATCGCGGTCGGACTTCAGCACCGCGTCGGTGGGAATGAGGTAGTTCGTGCCGTCCATCTCGATACCGTGGCCGGAATAGTAGAGCACAGCGACCTCGGCGCCGAACGCCTTGTCCTCGAAGGCCCGCAATGCCTTCTTCATGCCCACCAGGTCGACATCGAGCGCGACGTCGACATCCTCGAAGCCGGCGTCGATCAGCGTCTTGCGCATGAGTTCAACGTCATTCGACGGGTTCCGCAGCGGCGTCGTCGCCTTGTAGTCCTGGTTGCCGATCAGGAGGGCGACGCGCTTGGCCGCCTCCGCCGCGCTGGCGGAGACGCTCAAAACGACCGCGACGACAACAAGGAATGGGAGACGGCGTGGTGTAAGCCGCGTGAACATGCCCGTACCTCCAGAAATTCGTTCGGGAATATTACGGATGGACTTGGCAGTTTCAATGACGTTGCGCGAGTTTTTTTGGGCGAGACGAAGGACTTGGTTCACGAAACCTTCATCCACCGGCCCTCGGAATGCGACTGCGCCATGGCATGAACCGCACGTTCGATCGCCAATCCGCGCTCGAAGTCGACGATATGTGCCGGTTCGCCGGCGACTGCGGCGAGAAGTTCGCGACATTCGATGATCTTGAGGTCGTTGAAACCGAGGCCGTGGCCAGGCGCGGGGACGAACCGCCCGTATATCGGGTGGCTGCCTGACGTGAGTACGGTGCGGAAGCCGTGATTGGCGGGCTCGCCGGCCCGATCATAGAGCTGGAACTCGTTCATCCGCTCCTGATCATAGAGCAGAGCGCCTTCGGAGCCGTAGATCTGAACGAAGATCCGGCCCTTGCGGCCCCAGGCGGAACGGTTGGCCATCAGTACGCCGGACGGCCCTTCCCCGAAACGGAGCAGCACGCTGGCGATATCGTGATTCTCGACGGCGCGGCGGCCGCCTTCGCGTGCCGGGCGGTCGGCATAGGGCTTCGACATGTCCGTCATGACCTCGACCGGCAGGCCGACAAGGACCGACAGCAGCGAGAGAGGATGGACCGCGAAATCGTCCAGCGCGCCGTAACCGGACCGCGCCTCGCTCTTCCAGTAGAAGGGTTCGTCCGGGTCGGCCATGTAGTCCTCGTCCATCTCGACACGGACATGGGTGACGGCGCCGATCGCCCCTTGCGCGACCAGCGCGGCCATGTGGCGGATCAGCGGGTTCTGGATGTAGTTGTAGCCCATCACCGTGACCTTGCCGGAGGCGCGGCTCGCGGCAAGCATGCGCTCGGCATCGGCGAGCGTGGTCGCCATCGGCTTCTCGCACCAGACATGCTTGCCGGCTTCGAGCGCGGCCACCGCCATCTCGGCATGGAACTGGTTTGGCGTGGTGATGGAGATGACGTCGATATCAGGATCGGAGAGCAGGTCGCGCCAGTTGCTGGTGGCGCTCTCGAAGCCGAACTCGTCGGCCCTGCGGCGGGCGAGCGCGGCCTCCACCTCGGCGAGGCCGACGAGCCTCGGCCGCTCGACGTCTCCGAAAACCGGGGCAACGGCATTCCAGGCCAGGGCGTGACACTTGCCCATATAGCCCGTGCCGATAAGACCCACGCCGAGACATGCCATGCCACCCTCCCTGTTTGTGGAATGAATACTCCATGACCGCTCAAATGAGAACAGAAATATCATTCCTCTGATGACAGGTGCCGGGCATTGCGATAGAAATGGAATGAACATTCCGCCACGGCATGGCAACATTGACATGGGAGGACATGATGGACGAGGCGGAAAGAGGTGATACACCGCCTCGTGATTTTGAAAGCCTGCGGGCCTTGATGGTCGCCATGAAGGACCAGTTGCCGAAACGGCTTGCGCAGGTGGCGGCTTATTCGCTGAGCCATCCGGACGAAGTGGCCTTCGGCACCGCCGCCAGCATTGCCACAGCCGCCGAGGTGCAACCCTCGACGCTGGTGCGACTGGCGCGCCATCTGGGCTACGAGGGCTTCTCCGATCTCCAGAGCATTTTCCGCAGCCGGCTCAGGGAAAAGCACCTCTCCTACGAGGAACGGCTCGAAAGCCTTGAGAAGGACGGCGGGCATGTCGAGGAAACCGAGGTCCTGCGCGGATTCCTCAACGCCGCGTCCCAATCGATCAACCGGCTCGCCGCAACGGTCGATCCGGGCCAGTTCGCGCGCGCCGTCGAACTGCTCTCCAGTGCAGACACGATCTATCTCATCGCCAAGCGCCGCGCTTATCCGCTGACAGCCCACATGGCCTATGCGTTCGGCAAGCTCGGCATACGCTACATGATGGTCGCCTCGCCCAACGGGGTCGAACCGGAAATGTCGCAGTTTGCAACCCCGCGCGATGCCGCGTTTGCGGTGTCCTTCTCACCCTACGCCGCCGAAAGCGTTACTTATGCGGAGGCCTTTGCAAGGCGTGGCGTGCCCCTGGTCTCGATCACGGACTCGGTGTTCTCGCCACTGACCAGTCACTCCTCCGTGTGGTTTGAGGTGGCGGAGTCGGACTATTCCGGATTTCGATCGATCTCGGCATCCATGGCATTGGCGATGGCGCTGCCTGTGGCTATCGCCGAAAAGCGCCGACATGCCATCAAGGGCGGAACGGACAAATCGCAATGAAACAAAAATTCTATTTGACAGAGATATGGAATTTATGTTTCATAACTCATCAATAAGATTATGATGCGGTGGAGGAAATCATGGCCAGCACAGGCACGGCGGAACGAACGCTTGATGTGATCGCCATCGGCCGCTCCTCCGTCGACCTCTATGGCCAGCAGAGCGGCTCACGCTTGGAAGACATCGCCACCTTCGCCAAGTCGGTCGGCGGTTGCCCGACCAACATCTCCGTCGGCACGGCGAGGCTCGGCCTGCGCTCGGCATTGATCACCCGCGTCGGCGACGAGCAGATGGGGCACTTCATCCGCGAACAGCTCGACCGCGAAGGTGTCGCCACATCGGGCATCGTCACAGACAAGGAGCGGCTAACGGCGCTGGTGCTGCTGTCGGTGGAATCCGAGGGCGTGTCGCCGATGATCTTCGTGCGCACCGATTGCGCCGACATGGCGCTGGAGGAAGACGATGTCGACGAGGACTTCATCGCGTCCTCGGCGTCAGTTCTCGTCTCCGGCACGCATTTTTCCCGGCCCAACACCGAGGCCGCCCAGCGCAAGGCGATCCGCCTCGCCAAGGCCAATGGCGGCAAGGTGATCTTCGACATCGACTACCGCCCGAACCTCTGGGGCCTCGCCGGCCACGCCGAGGGATTTGAACGCTACGTGAAGTCCGATCGCGTCTCGGCGCTGATGAAATCGGTGCTGCCGGACTGCGACCTGATCGTCGGCACCGAGGAAGAGATTATGATCGCCTCGGGCGCCGACAATGTGCTGGCATCGCTCAAGGCGATCCGCGCGGTCACGCCGGCGACGATCGTGCTCAAGCGCGGCGCCATGGGCTGCATCGTCTATGACGGTCCTATCAGCGACGATCTCGAAGACGGCATCATCGGCCAGGGCTTTCCGATCGAAGTCTATAATGTGCTGGGCGCCGGCGATGCCTTCATGTCGGGATTCCTGCGCGGATGGTTGAAGGGCGAGCCGCATGAGACCTCCGCCACCTGGGCCAATGCCTGCGGCGCCTTCGCGGTGTCCCGCCTGCTCTGCGCGCCGGAATATCCGACCTGGGAGGAAATGACCTATTTCCTCAAGCATGGCAGCAAGTTCCGGGCGCTGCGCAAGGACGAGGCGATCAACCATATCCATTGGGCGACCAACCGGCGTGGCGAGATCCCGCTGCTGATGGCGCTCGCCATCGACCATCGCTCGCAACTGACCGACATCGCCGACGAACTGCAGGTGCCGCATTCGAGGATCAACGCCTTCAAGCGCCTTGCCGTCGCCGCCGCCGCCCGCGTCAGCCAAGGCCGAGAGGGCTACGGCATGCTGATCGACGAGCGGTTTGGCCGCGAGGCATTCTTCGATGCCGCCAAGAAGGGCTTTTCCTGGATCGGCCGGCCCGTCGAGCTGCCGGGCTCGCGGCCTCTGCGCTTCGAGTTCAGCCAGGACATCGGCTCGCAGCTGGTGGAATGGCCGGTCGACCATTGCATCAAGTGCCTCAGCTTCTATCATCCCGATGATCCCGATCATCTGAAGAAGGAACAGAGCCAGAAGATCCGCACCCTGTTCGAAGCCGCCCGTCGCGTCGGCCGCGAGTTGCTGGTCGAGATCATCGCCGGCAAGCATGGCAGGCTGGATGACGACACGATCGCGCGGGCACTTCAGGAGATGTACGACCTCGGCATCAAGCCGGACTGGTGGAAGCTTGAGCCGCAGCATTCGGCCCAGGCATGGAAGAACATCGAGGCGGTGATCGCCGACAATGACGAATATTGCCGCGGCATCGTGCTGCTGGGGCTGGAAGCGCCGGCGGACGAGCTGGAAAAAGCCTTTGCAGCAACGACGGTGGCGCCTTCGGTGAAGGGCTTTGCGGTGGGGCGGACGATCTTTGCGCATGCGGCCCGGCAGTGGCTTTCGGGGCAGATGAATGACGAGGCGGCGATCGCGGATATGGCGGGGCGGTTCGAGGCATTGACGAAGGCATGGCTGAGGACGCGGGGGTTGTGAGGGCTTTGGGGTGTGGGATTACCCCTCACCAAGTGCGCCCAAGTCTTCGCCTTTGGCTCAGACGGGCTTGCTATCCTCTCCCACAAGGGGAGAGGTAGAGTGCCACAAGCGCTGCCCCCACTTGCGGCAAGGCGGTGCAGCAGATTTTACCTCTCCCCTTGTGGGAGAGGATACGAAAGCCGCGAGAGGCGTAGCCGATCGCCTGGCTGAAGTTGGTGAGGGGTGAATTCCCTCGGATAGAAGACTATTTGGACCGCGATCCACACAAGCGGGAGGAACGAGATGGCGAAGACGATCCGGCTAACGATGGCGCAGGCCGTCGTGCATTTCCTGAAGAACCAGATGACGGTTGTCGGTGGGCAGAAAGTGCCGATCTTTGGCGGCGTCTGGGCGATCTTCGGCCATGGCAATGTCGCAGGCATGGGCGAGGCGCTCTATCAGGTGCGCGACGAATTGCCGACCTATCGCGCGCACAACGAGCAGGGCATGGCGCATGCCGCCATCGCCTATGCCAAGGCGAGCTTCCGCCAGCGCTTCATGGCGGTGACGACCTCGATCGGCCCCGGCGCGCTCAACATGGTGACCGCCGCTGGCGTCGCCCATGTGAACCGCCTGCCCGTGCTGTTCCTACCCGGCGACGTCTTCGCCAACCGGGCGCCCGACCCGGTGCTGCAGCAGATCGAGAGTTTTCAGGACGGCACGCTCACCGCCAATGACGCCTTCCGTCCGGTGACCCGCTATTTCGATCGCATAACCCGGCCCGAGCAGATCATCTCGGCGCTTCGCCGCGCCATGCAGGTCATGACCGATCCGGTCGATTGCGGCCCGGTCTGCCTGTCGCTCTGCCAGGACGTGCAGGCCGAGGCCTTCGACTATCCCGAGAGCTTCTTCGAAGAGAAAGTCTGGTCGTTCCGCCGGCCTCAGCCGGATGAGAACGAACTGGCCGCCGCGATTGCAACACTCAAGGCGTCCACCAAACCGGTCATCATCTCGGGCGGCGGCACCCTTTACTCGCTCGCGACAAAAGTATTGACGGCGTTTGCCGAAAAGCACGGCATTCCGGTCGTCGTGACCCAGGCCGGCAAATCATCGATCGACGAACGCCATCCGCTGGCCATGGGCTCGGTCGGTGTCACCGGCACGTCTGCCGCCAATGCGCTGACTGAAGAGGCCGATGTCATCGTCGCTGTCGGCACCCGGCTCCAGGATTTCACCACCGGCTCCTGGGCGATCTTCAAGGACCCCGGGGTCAAGTTCATCGGCATCAATACCGCGAGCTTCGACGCCGCCAAGCACAATGCGCTGACGGTCGTCGCCGATGCAAAGGTGACGCTGGAGGCGATGTCGGCGGCGCTGGGTGACTGGAGCGCGCCGAAGGCGCTCCGGGACAAGGCGACAGCCGTGAAGGCAGAGTGGATGAAGGCGGCTGACAAGGCGATGGCGGCGACCAATATCGCCCTGCCCTCGGATGCCCATGTCATCGGTGCCACCGCCCGCCAGCACTCGGGTGAGAACACCGTGCTGCTCTGCGCCTCGGGTGGCCTGCCGGGCGAGTTGCACAAGCTGTGGCCGGCGACCTCCCCGGGCAGCTATCACATGGAATACGGCTTTTCCTGCATGGGCTACGAGATTGCCGGCGGGCTGGGCGTCAAGATGGCGCGGCCGGATGCCGATGTCGTCGTCATGCTCGGCGACGGCTCCTACATGATGATGAATTCGGAGCTCTCGACCTCGGTCATGCTCGGCAAGAAGATCACCGTCGTCCTGCTCGACAATCGCGGCTTCGGCTGCATCAACCGGCTGCAGATGGCCACCGGTGGCGCGAACTTCAACAACCTGCTGAAGGACGCCCATCACGAGGTGATGCCGGACATCGATTTCCGCAAGCACGCGGAATCGATGGGCGCGGTGGCGATCAAGGCCGCCTCGATCGCCGAGTTGGAACAGGCACTCAAGGACACACGCGACAATGGCCGGACGACCGTCATCGTCATCGACACCGATCCGCTGATCACCACGGACGAAGGCGGCCACTGGTGGGATGTCGCGGTGCCGGAAGTCAGCCCGCGCGAGAGTGTCAACAAGGCACGCGAGGCCTATGTGAAGGCACTCGCTTCCCAGAGCATCGGATAGAACCAGGATCATATTGATGTCGTCGGAAGCGCGTATCCCGGCCTTCCCTCGACGCCGCAAGGAGCATTGAGAATGAAAGCCAAACTCGGCATGTCGCCCATCGCATGGTGGAACGACGACCTTCCCGAACTTTCGGACGACGTGTCGCTGGAAGAATGCCTGCGCCAGTCGCGTACGGCCGGCTTCACCGGCATGGAACAGGGGCGCCGTTTTCCCAGCAATCCGGAAGAAATGCTGCCGATCCTGCGCGCGGCTGACGTGACGCTCTGCGGCGGCTGGTTCTCCGGCACGCTGGTCGATGAGGAGCTTGCGGCCAACAAGGATCGCATCGCTCCCATGATCGCGCTGTTCAAGGCGGTCAATGCGCCCTGCATCGTCTATGGCGAAGTCGGCCGGTCGATCCAGGGCGACCGCTCCAAGCCGCTTGCCACCAAGCCGAAGCTCGGCGACGACGAGATGAAGGCCTATGCCAGGAAGGTGACCCAGTTCGGCGAATGGTGCGCGGAACAGGGCATGCCGCTGTCCTATCATCACCACATGGCAGCCGTGGTCGAAACCGAGCCGGAACTCGACGCCTTCATGAAGAATTCGGGCGAAGGTATTCCGCTGCTGCTCGATGCCGGCCACCTGGCCTTTGCCGGCGGCGATGTGCTGCGCGCCATCGACAACCACCATGCGCGCATCAACCATGTGCATGTGAAGGATATCCGCAAGGCCGTCGTCGATGGGCTCGACCGTTCGAAGCAGTCGTTCCTCGACGCCGTGGCGCTCGGCGCCTTCACCGTGCCGGGCGACGGATCGCTCGATTTCGGCGCGATCGTCAAGCGGTTCGCCGATCATGGCTATGAGGGCTGGTTCGTCGTGGAAGCCGAACAGGATCCGCGCAAGGCACCGCCCGCCAGGATGGCGGAGATCGGGCACAAGGAACTGATGCGGGTGATGACGGCGGCCGGGTATAGGGTGGAGACCGAAGGGTTTCCGAAGGGGTAACAAGAAACATCGATCTCGAGCATCAAGGCAGAATATGTTGCACCGTCGTGACCTGGTCCTCGCCCTTCTCGTCCCAATCCTGTCGGTTGCGCTCGTGCTTCTGGACAGCGTGACGGGATGGTCCCACGGCTCGCGGTCGTTTAGCCGGACCGCGACGGCGCTGATGCTGGCCGTGGTGCTCGCCGTGCCCGCCTTTGTGATCTGGATCTGCGACCGGCTGTGGCTAAGACGGTCGAACGGCTTTCCGAACTGGCTGCTGATGCCACTGATCGGCGGGCCGGTGACGATCGCCACGACCGTCACGGCATCCGCACTGGCGGGGCATCTGCACTACAGCGCACCGTGGGTCCTGGCCAGCCTGGCGCTCGGCGCCATCTATGGCCTGGCTGCCGGCCTTGTCGTGAGACGGCCACTGCGTTCATGAACCAAGACTGAGGAGCCAAACATGCCCGACCTGCTTGTAAAACCCAAGGGCGACCGCGGCCGCGTCACCCATGTGACGCCGGAAAGCGCCGGCTGGACCTATGTCGGCTTTGACCTGCACAAGGTCAAGGCCGGCGACCGGATCAGCGCCATGACCAATGACCGCGAGGTCTGCCTCGTCTGGATCAGCGGCAAAAGCGAAACGATCGTCGACGAAAAGGCGATGGGCGTGCTCGGCGAGCGGATGAGCCCGTTCGAGGGCGCACCGCATGCGCTTTATGTTGCGCCGGGGTCGGAATGGCAGGTCAAGGCCACGACCGATCTGGAACTCGCCGTCTGCTCGGCGCCTGGGGGTGGCGATCACAAGGCAAAGCTGATCCCGCCCGGCACCTATCCGCAATTCGAGCGCGGCAAGGGCTCGAACACCCGGCTGGTGACCAACATCATGCCGGAGGACGACGGTTCGGCGCATTCGCTGCTGGTCGTCGAGGTCATCACGCCATCGGGCAACACATCGTCCTATCCGTCCCACAAGCACGACCAGGACAACCTGCCGCACGAGAGCTTCCTCGAGGAGACCTATTACCACCGGCTCAATCCGCCGCAGGGCTTCGCCTTCCAGCGCGTCTATACCGACGACCGTTCGCTCGACGAGGCGATGGCCGTCGAGGACGGCGACGTGACGCTGGTGCCCGGGGGCTATCATCCCTGCGCCACCATCCACGGCTACGACCTCTATTATCTCAACGTCATGGCCGGCCCGAAACGCGTTTGGAAGTTTCACAATCAACCCGAGCATGAATGGCTGCTTGAGGGGTGAACGAGGAAACGTCCAGCCGAACTGTACGCCGCTGCATCACGGTCGGGCGCTGCCACGTGCGGCCTGATGACCGTCACAACGGCTGCAGCAGCCCATAGCGCCAGCCGCGCCTGACGGCGTTGATGCCGAGCACGATGGCGATCAGGCCGATCATGGCGATGTCTGCCGTCGGCGCGGCCATCCATATGCCGGGTTCGCCGAAGATGTGGGGCAGCACGAAGAGCAGCGGGATCGAGAAGAGGTAGGTTCGCCCGAGGCCGAGGATACCGGCCTTGCCCGCCTCGCCGATCGACTGGAAATAGCCCGACAGGATCACCGGCAGGCCGCAGATGACATAGACCGCGGTTGTCCAGGGCAGGATGCGCGCGACTTCGGCGCCGATGACGGCGTCGTCGGCGAAGAAGGTGCCGAGCGCGGGCGCGTACAGCATCGCCACGACCTGGATAATGCCGCAATAGGCCGCCGAGACGACCAGCGCCAGCTTGAGGCTGTCATTGGTGCGGGCCATCAGACGGGCTCCGTAGTTGTTGCCGGCAATGGTCTGGAAGGCGATGCTGACGCCCATCATCGGCAGGTAGGCGAATGTGAGCAGGCGGGTCACCACGCCGTAGGCGGCAATGACGGCCACATAGTGCTCCGCTTCCCAGATTCGGATATTGGAGATCACAGCGGCGGAATTGAGCGAAATGCCGAGGAAGCCGAAGCTCGACGGCAGGCCGAGCGCCAGGATCTGACGCCATTCCCTCACCGCTGCGGGCCGGGCGAGCTTCAGGACGCCCGGCGTCCGGAATCGGAAGACGAGGACAACGAGCAGGCTGATCGTCTGCGCCAGAACCGATCCCAGGGCGGAGCCGGCGACACCCCAGCCGAATCCGCCCATGAAGAGCCAGTTGAAGCCGATGTTCAGCAGGGTGCTCGACAGCATCAGCGCCGTCATGAAGCCGAGACGGCCCTCGCAGCGCAGACCATCGATATTGAGGGACAGGATATAGCCGATCGGCGCGAACACCACCGTGATGGTCATGAAGAGTTCGGCATTGGCGGCCACGGCGGGGGCGCCCGCAGCACCCGCGGAAATCACCATGCGGCCGAGGGTGAAGAAGATCAGGTAAACCGCGACTGCGACGCCGAGCATCATCAGATGGGCGCCCGTGAAGGTCTGGCGCGCCTCGTCGCGCCGGCCGGCCCCGAGATGCCGGGCGAGGATGCTGGACATCCCGCCCGACACGAGCGTGCCGATGGCAAACATCATCATCATCATCGGAAAGATGAGAGACACCGCCGACAGCGCGTCCACGCCGCCATAGACGCCGAGAAAATAGGCATCGGCCACGACATAGAGGCCGTTGGTCGTCATGATCAGGATGATGGGCGCGGCGGTCCTGGCAAACAGGGCCGGCAGGCTTCCCTCAAGGAACATGTTGGTGGTATTCGCGGAACTCATGGAAACCTCGTCAATCCCGTACCCGACGATGATACGCTGTCAGACGTAGCTTGTCGGGCGCTCGCATTGCCGTCAGTTCGCGGGTGACTTCAGGGACTTCGATCCGGAGGGCTTCACCATGAGCATCGCTCGCGAGCGGCAGGCCCCTCAACCGTGGCGAGCGCTAATCGTTCCTGCCGGGACTGTCAATCACGCATGCAGGGGATACGCGGTCCCTGCCCGGCCGAATCCGCCGCAAGGCCTTGGTATCTGGCAGTAATCAGCTCCTTAACTTTCGCCTGCTAGGGTGTGTCGACATCAACGAGCCTGGACGGCGCCATGGCCCTGCACATCTTCAAGGACTTCCACGAGCGGCTTCAGCTCCAGAATCCCAAGCGCAGCTTTCGGCTTCACCGGATCGACAGGCCCGGACTGATCATCCCGGTGGGTCACCACCTGTCGATCGCCACGCAATATCATTGCCTGATCGAGCGGGTCTCCTGTGCGGCGGCGATGCTCAACGTCAATCCGCGCATCGAGCTGCCGCGCAATTTCTTCCTCGTCATCCTCGGCTCCAGCGAGGAAATCGGCGCGACGGAAGTCAGCCGCGAGGGCGATCACCTGCTCGCCAAGTTCAACATGTTCCTCGATGCAGGTTTTCTCCACAGCATCGTCGGCACGGCCTCGCTCGAAATCGAGCCGCTCTGAGCTGACCATCCGCCTGCAGGTTCCGACCGACCGACCACGACCCTGGTCCGCTTTCGATCGAGACCCGCTGCGCATGCTGTGCCGAAATCTTGCAACCGACATCCAGGGCCGGCATCAATGTCGGGAACCGCTAAGAATTTAGGATTTCCGTTCAGTGCTATGAAATTGCCCTGTGTCAGGCTGATGCCTCAACACTGAGGAGCCGCCAATGGCCGGACAAGCCGTTTCCAACCTACACACCGACAACGGTATGCACGGAAGGAAGGCAGAGCGTTTCGTCGTCAGTCGTCCTGCACGGGTGCTTTCGGTCAATCCCGCGCTTGCCGGCGTCTCCATCCGCAGCTGTCATCTCATTGACATTTCCCGCGTCGGGGCCACGATCAACCTGGTCACCACGATAGGACTGCCCGACCATTACTATCTCAACATCATGGGCACCGCCAACAAGATCGGCTGCGCGGAGATCTATCGCAACGGCAGCCGCATCGGAGTCAAGTTCATCAAGGAGATCGAAGACGACCTGCTGCATGTGATCGTGCGCGGCGACTTCTTCACCCAGGCGCTCTGAGCACCCTCCCGGAGGCTTGCAGCATCAGGCGAATGCCCTATTGTCCCGCGAGGGAGTGATTCAGGGTTTTTCCAGATGCCGAATTTTCAGCGTTTCACGCGCATTGCCAGCGCGCTGCCGGCGACGGTGCCGTTTGTCGGCCCGGAGGCGATCGAGCGCAACAGGCACCTCACGGTCAAGGCCCGCATCGGCGCCAACGAGAGCGGATTCGGTCCCGCTCCGTCGGTCATCGAGGCGATGCGGCAGGCAGCGACCGAAACCTGGAAATATACCGATCCCGAAAACTTCGACCTGCGGCACGCCATTGCCGCCCACCACGGCATCGACGCGCGGCACGTCAATGTCGGCGAAGGCATCGACGGCATCCTCGGACAGATCGTGCGTCTCATCATCGATCCGGGCATGCCGGTCGTGACGTCGCTCGGCGGGTATCCGACATTCAACTACCACGTCACCGGCTATGGCGGCCGCCTGGTGACGGTGCCCTTCAAGGGCGACCATGAGGATATGGACGGGCTGCTCGACGCGGCCCGGCGCAACGATGCGCCGCTGCTCTATTTCGCCAACCCCGACAACCCGATGGGAAGCTGGCACAGTGCCGAGCGTGTGCTCGAATTCGCACGCGAGGTGCCTGAGACCACGATGCTCATTCTCGACGAGGCCTATGGCGAAACGGCGCCCGCAGGCACGCTGCCGGCGACGGATGCGCTGCTTGACCGGCCCAACGTGATCCGCACGCGGACATTTTCCAAGGCCTTTGGCCTGGCCGGCTCCCGCATCGGCTACGTCATCACGGCCGAGGATACCGCCTTCGCATTCGACAAGATCCGCAATCATTTCGGCCTCAACAGGATCGGCGTCGCCGCCGCGATCGCCGCGATGGCGGACCAGGCCTATCTGGCCGAGGTGGTGGGGAAGATCAGTGCGGCGCGTGACAGGATCGCCGGCATCGCGCGCGCCAACGGGCTCGAGCCGCTGCCTTCCGCAACGAATTTCGTCACCATCGACTGTGGCAGTGACGGTGCCCGTTCGCGGGCCATCGTCGATGGCCTGATGGAGCACGGCGTGTTCATCCGCATGCCGGGGGTGGCGCCGCTGAACCGCTGCATCAGGGTCAGCGTCGGGACGGAGAGGGATATGAAACTCTTCGAGGACGCGCTGCCCAAGGTCCTGAAGCGCGTGGGCAGTTCATAGTCGGTAGTCGGTAGTCGGTAGAACGCCCTGGCCGCGTTGCTGGAGGTCAAGCGCCGAGGCGATCCTACCGACTAGTCCCTGCCAACGTCTTCATCAGTGCATCGTCATCCATTCGCGGGCGGCGCGCAGGGCTGCGGCCAGTTCGCCCTTCGACATCGACCGGGCCAGTTCGGCACGCAGGGCGACGGCGCGATCGGAGCCCTTGATGGCGGCAATGTTGAGCCACTTGTGGGCGGCGACGAGGTCGATCTCGCAACCGCGGCCGGTCGCATACATCAAGCCCATGTTGCAGAACGTGTCCGCGCGGGTCTCGCCACCCATGACGGCTTCCATAGAATTCATGTCAAAGCGTGCCATTTCAATCGTCCCGTTGTTTGAGCGTTTTCGCTTCTCGATTTCACCCTGTTTTGCCTTGGAGGCTCCGGGGAAGGCCGTCCGTCTTTCGCGGTGTTTTTCGGCCTTCCCCGGTTGATGGCGGTGTTTTCCGTCCCCGCTCGTCTTGTGGCCCCACTATGCCGCCGGGCCTTCAAAAAACGACTAAAATGCATGATTAATTTGAGACAAACAAAGTACAAACGCTTGGTAAAATTGGATTTTCGTTAAGTATCGGAGCGGCTGACTCCCAGGGAGTCCCGGGAAAAATTTACGAAAGTTTCAGCCTTCGGCGTCAACGCTTTGTTCACCAAGAAAAAGGGTCGGAGCATCCGATGCGCCGACGGGTAGTCGCGGCGCGGCTTGAAAGTCCGCTCCGATCGCCAGCAAACGATGGAGGACAGACAGACGCGTGAGGGTCAGGCCGACTTGGGATGAAGGTCGGGCCGATCGAGCCGCTCGCCCTTGCCAAGCATCACGCCAAGATTGCCGGCTATGGCCAGTTCCAGGCTCTCGGCTATGCGGATCGCGCGCTCCAGAAAGAGCCGTGCTGCGTCCGGCGGGCAGACCGCGATCGCCGTCTCGCCGAACAACAGCAGCCAGCGGTCGAAATGCCTGCCATCCACGGGCAGGCCGGCATGTTTCTGCATCGGGGTGCCGGAATAGGCGCCGGTTCCCAACGTGACGGACGACCAGAAGGCGCCGAGAATCTGGAAGTGATGCTCCCAGTCCTTGACGCGGGCCTCGAAGATCGGTCCGAGTATCGGGTCCTGGCGCACCTTGCCATAGAAGGCGCGAACGAGACGGTCGATCATCGCCTCGTCAATTCCGGTTTCGCGCCGTCTCTGTTCGACGATCCTTGCCCGCCGTGCCGCCAGGTCTTCCATGATCCCATTCCATCCACCGCCCGGAGATCATAGGGCCGCCGTGGGGCGGCAACCATGCCGCATTCGGTCACACCCTAGCAGCGGGCCTGCGGGACGAACAGGTTCTTTCAAGCCTGATCGGAACGCTGTTGAGGTTTCGGCAACCATTGTGAACGCGAAATGAATGGAGGGAACAGCGTCGGTTCAGCCAGCCTGGGCTAGAAGGTGTCCAACAACGGAACACCTCGGGATCGACATGACCATTCTTGCGCGCCGCTTCACCATTCTCTGCCTCGGCATGGGCGTCTTCGCCGCCGGCCTCGCCATGGTCGTACAGCACAGCGAACGCCGGCACCCGGTCAGCGCCATCGGGTTGAACGCCCCCTGCCCGCAGCCTGGCGGGATCCACTGCCGACCCGTGCTCTGAGGCGCGCGCGATCGACATCGGCAAGAAATCTGCGGAGAACGCGTGTCATCCCCGATTGATTGTCATTCGGCGCCTATTATAATGGCCCATGGCAAAGCGAATCCTCTCCACGTCTCTCCTCGAAACCGTCACACCAGATCACTTCCAGCCGACCGCGTTCGACGATCCGATCGCGGCGGTGGATGCGCTCGAAGCGCTCTATGAGCGCAATACGCTCTTCCTTCGTGACAATTTCGAAGCCGTCATCCAGGGCCATGCGCCGCATCGTCGCTACCGCGCCTATTATCCGGAAATCCGGATGGAGACATTGCGCTATGATCGGATCGATTCGCGCATGCCCTATGGCTTTCTCAGCGAGCCCGGCCTCTATTCCACCACGATCACCCAGCCCAAGCTGTTCCGGCACTATCTCAAGACCCAGATCGGCCAGTTGATCCGCAACCACGGCCTGCCGGTGACGATCTCGGAATCGGCGACGCCGATCCCGCTGCACTTCGCCTTCGGCGAGGGTGCCCATGTCGAGGCGAGCGCGGCCAATACGCTTGACGTGCCATTGCGCGACCTGTTCGACACGCCGGACCTGACCACGACCGACGACGAGATCGCCAACGGCGAATACGAGCCGCCGCCGGGTGGCCCGCGGCCGCTGGCCCCCTTCACCGCGCAGCGCATCGACTACTCGCTGGCGCGGCTCAGCCATTACACGGCGACTGCAGCCAAGCACTTCCAGAATTTCGTGCTGTTCACGAACTACCAGTTCTATGTCGACGAATTCTGCGTCTGGGCGCGCGAGCAGATGGCGGCCGGCGGCAATGGCTATACCGAGTTCGTCGAACCGGGCAATGTCATCACGCCGGCGGGCGCCAGCGAGCCAGCCGAGGGCGTGCCCGTCGCCCGGCTGCCGCAGATGCCCGCCTACCACATCAAGAAGAAGGGCCATGCCGGGATCACGCTGGTCAATATCGGCGTCGGTCCCTCAAACGCCAAGACCATCACCGACCATGTCGCCGTGCTCCGGCCGCATGCCTGGCTGATGCTGGGCCATTGCGCCGGACTGCGCAACAGCCAGACCCTGGGTGACTATGTGCTGGCCCATGCCTATATGCGCGAAGACCACGTTCTGGACGACGACCTGCCCGTCTGGGTGCCGATCCCGGCGCTGGCCGAAGTGCAACAGGCGTTGCAGGACGCGGTCGCGGACGTGACCGGCTATGACGGCTATGAGCTCAAGCGGATCATGCGAACCGGCACCGTGGCGACAATCGACAACCGCAACTGGGAACTGCGCGACCAGAGCGGACCGGTCAAGAGGCTCTCACAGGCCCGCGCCATCGCGCTGGACATGGAATCGGCGACGATCGCAGCCAACGGCTTCCGCTTCCGCGTGCCATACGGCACGCTGCTCTGCGTGTCGGACAAGCCGCTGCATGGTGAACTGAAGCTGCCCGGCATGGCCACGGCATTCTACCGGACGCAGGTGCTGCAGCATCTTAAGATCGGCATCCTGGCGCTCGAGAAACTCTCGGCCATGCCGCCGGCACAGTTGCATTCGCGCAAGCTGAGGAGTTTCTTCGAGACCGCCTTTCAGTGAGCCGACGACGTCTCGCCGGCGTCTGATTGCTGCGGAACGATAACCTTCAGTTCGCCTGGATGAAGTCGGATCTCCACCTTTCTGCCGAGCGGCATCAGTTCCCCATCCAGCACGCAATTGGCCTTGCGATAGAGCTTCGGGAAATGCAGGTCGACCGATCGCGCCCGCATTTCGGTGACCGACGTGTTCTGCCGCATGCGTCCACGCAGAACGTCGAGCGCCAGCAGCGCAGCACCCGCGGGGCGCAGGGGCTCGGTGAGGTAGAAGCCGAGATGGCCGGTGGTCAGTTCCTCCGAGAACATCAGGCTGTTGTTGCCGAAAGGGTTGTTGGAGACGTTGATCGCCGAGACACGCCGGTGCTCAACATGACCGTCGGCATCGAAATCAACCTCGAACTGCGGCGGATCGAGCACTACGCCAACCGAGGCGCGGATATTCGCAGCAATCTTGCCCATGCGCGAGGCATAGGTCATCGCATCGCGCAGCCGCACCATGCGGGCATGCATGCCCGCAGAAAACTGGTGGACGAAGGGCCGGCCGTCGGCAGTGCCAATGTCGGCATCCATGACACGGCCCTTGGCCAGCGCGTCGAGCGAGGCCCAGATGTCGAGCGGCAGCCGTAGCGAACGGGCGAAAAGGTTCATCGTGCCGGCCGGAACGACACCGAGCGGCAATCCGGTCTTCCACGCAATGCCGGCGGCGGCCGAGATGGTTCCATCCCCTCCACCGGCGATCAGGGCTTCGACGCCCTCCTGCTTCGCGGCGCGCTCGAGCGCGGCCACGATATCCTTGCCGCTGACGATCTCGCAGTCGATCTCGTGACCCGCATCGCGGAATACCTGCTCTGCCTTTTTTGCACAGGCATCCATGTCGGTGGTGCGGAAGGTGCCGCCATCCCGATTGAACAAGGCCTTGAAGCGCATGAATTCGCCCTGAAATCCGGTTTCTGATGCATGGACCCGCATAGAAATGCGCATGATCGGGGTCGAGTTCCAGAGGGCGGAAGAAAGATTGTGCGGCGCAGCGCAACGCTTTACGCAGGCGCCCCTGTGTTGTTATATCAGACGACCAAACAAGTTCGCCCCCGGCGTCCTCATCCTTCCCTTGATCATCAATAGTCGGCCTTTCGGCCAAGCGAGTTCCCATGGCCGAAATGCCTGATACCGACCCCCTGCTGCAGCCCGAACCCGCGGGACAGTATTCCCGGCTGCAGGTGGCGCTGGTGCTCTTCGCGCTTGCGACCGGCGGCTTTGCAATCGGCACCGGCGAATTCGCCATCATGGGCCTGCTGCCCGACCTGGCGCGGACCTTCGCCGTTTCCACGCCGGTTGCGGGCTATGTGATCTCGGCCTATGCGCTGGGCGTGGTCGTCGGCGCGCCCCTGATCGCGATCCTGGCTGCGAAAATGGCGCGGCGACCCTTGCTGCTGCTGCTGATGGGCTGCTTTGCCGTGACCAACATCCTGAGCGCCATCGCCCCCGATTTCGCCTCGTTCACCGTGCTGCGCTTCCTGTCCGGCCTGCCGCATGGCGCGTATTTCGGCGTCGGGGCGCTGGTGGCGGCCTCGATGGTGCCACTGCATTATCGTGTGCGCGCGGTTGGCAAGGTCATGCTCGGCCTCACCGTGGCGACGCTGGCCGGCACGCCGGTCATGGCCTATTTCGGCCAGGCGCTGTCCTGGGAAATCATGTTCTGGGCCGTCGGGATGATCGCGGTTTTGACGGTTACACTGATCTGGATCTACCTGCCGCAGGACGAGGTCGTGCACGGCGCCTCGATCGCCCGCGAACTCGGCGCCTTCACGCGGCCGCAGGTGTGGCTGACGCTTGCCGTCGCCGCCACCGGCTTCGGCGGCATGTTCTCGATCTTCAGCTATATTGCCTCGACGGTAACAGAAGTGACCATGCTCTCGGCCGGGATGGTGTCCATCGTGCTCATGGTGTTCGGCGTCGGCATGAATGTCGGCAATATCGTCGGCTCCAAGCTCGCCGACACGTTCCTGATGGGCACGATCGGCGGCATGCTGGTGCTCAACATCGTCGTCATGACGGCCTTCGGCTATGGCGCCGGCAATGCCTGGGTGCTGTTTGCCACCGTCTTCCTCGTCGGCTGCGGCTTTGCCGCCGGCCCGGCCGTGCAGACACGGCTGATGGATGTCGCCGCCGACGGCCAGACCATGGCCGCAGCCTCGATGCATTCGGCCTTCAACGTCGCCAATGCGATCGGCGCCTGGCTCGGCGGACTGGTCATCCTGTGGGGCTATGGCTATGCCGCGACGGGCTATGTCGGCGCGGTCCTGTCGTTCCTCGGCCTGATCGTCTTCGGAATTTCCGTCTGGCTCGAGAAACGAAGCCCGGCCGAAGGGCTTGCGCAACCGCTTCCGTCACCGGCGGAATGATGATCCTGCGGTCGAGGCGTCCCCGCGACAGGGTGCCCGAAACTCTGCATTCTTGCACTCGGCGGCCATAATGCGCATGTAGCGTCTCTACGTTGCCAAAGGGAGATCAGCATGCGCGCCGTCGTCTACGAAAAGCCCCAGGACATCAGTTCCGATACCGCCCTCATCGATGTCGAGCGGCCGATGCCGGAAGCGACAGGCCACGACCTGCTCGTCGAGATCAAGGCGGTCTCGGTCAACCCCGTCGATACCAAGGTGCGCAGGAACCGGGAGCCGGCGGCGGGCGGAATGGTCCAGCTCGGCTGGGACGCCGCCGGCATCGTCAAGTCGGTCGGCAAGGCGGTGACGCTGTTCAGGCCCGGCGACGAGGTCTACTATGCCGGCGTGATCAATCGCGACGGGACCAATGCCGAATATCACCTCGTCGATGAACGCATCGTCGGCCGCAAGCCGAGTTCGCTGTCCTTCCGGGAAGCCGCCGCCCTGCCGCTCACTGCCATAACTGCCTATGAGATGATTTTCGACCGGCTGAAGGTCGAGGACGAGGTTCCCGGCGATCACGGTGCGATCCTGATCATCGGCGGCGCCGGTGGTGTCGGCTCGATCGCCGTGCAGCTTGCCCGTCAACTGACCCGCCTGACCGTGATCGCCACCGCCTCCCGGCCGGAATCGGCGGACTGGGTCAAGTCGCTCGGCGCCCACCATGTGATCAATCATTCGCAGCCGCTGGCGCCGCAGGTGGCGGCGCTGGGCATCGTGCCCGGCTACATCTTCCCGACCACCCATTCCGACGAGCACCTGGCGGCGATGGCCGAGATCGTCGCACCGCAGGGCCGGATCGGCCTGATCGACGATCCGGCCGAGTTCAGCATCAAGCCGTTCAAGCAGAAGGCTGTGTCGATTCACTGGGAGTTCATGTTCACCCGCGGCGTGTTCGGAACCGAGGACATGCTCGAGCAGCACAACCTGCTCAACCAGGTGGCCGACCTCGTCGATGCCGGCAAGATCAGAACGACGGCGGCAGAGAGTTTTGGGACGATCAATGCCGAGAACCTGCGCCGGGCGCACCGGCAGGTCGAGAGCCACTCGACGATCGGCAAGGTCGTGCTGGAAGGCTTCTGAAACTATCCCGCGCCTGATCTACACCGTGCCTGATCTACCCTGCGCCTGATCTACCCTGCGCCCGGCAACTTCAGCGGTCCCGACGTTTTCACCGTCCGGATCGCGAAGTTGGAGCGGATGTCGACGACGCCGGGCAATGTCAGCAAGTTGTCGGTCAGCACCCGCTCATAGGCGGGCAGGTCCTCGACCACGACTTCTGCCAGGAAGTCGGCGCTGCCTGATATCATGAAGCAGGATATCACTTCCGGCACATCGGCCAGCGCCGCTTGGAAGGTGTTGGCGTTCTCCCTGTTGTGGCCGCCGACCTTCATCTCGACGAAAACCGTCAGGCCAAGGCCCACCTTCGTGCGGTCGATATCCGCGCGATATCCTCGGATCACGCCCTCGTCCTCGAGATTGCGGATGCGCCGGAGGCAGGGCGACGGCGAAAGGTGGACGGCTTCGGCGATGTCGACATTGGCGGCGCGACCGTTCTCCTGCAGCTTCACAAGTATGGCGAGGTCAAATCCATCAAGTTTTGGCATATTCTGTCTCCGAGGCCAGGTTTTCCAGCACATTGTTGCGCCAGTATCGGCTTTTGCGAATGGTTTCGCAAGGACACGCCATGGTGCACTCGCATAAAATCTTTCCGACGTTTGAATGGAGTGCGTGATGAGCGATGCGACTGCGACGACCGCGGGTTCTTCCCGGACGGTGCTCGGCGCGTTCTCGGCGCTGAGCGTCGTGCTGATCTGGGCGTCCTGGCTGGTCTCGACGCGCCACAGCATCGGCACCGCGCTGACGCCGCTCGACCTGAGCCTGCTGCGCTACGGCCTGCCGGCCATTGTGCTGGCGCCCTTCTGGCTCCGTACCGGCCTCTGGCCGAAGAACACGCCCAAGCTGCCGCTGGTGCTGATGGTGCTCGGCTCGGGCGCCGTGTTCTTCCAGGTCGTGGCGTTCGGGATGCGGCACACGCCGGCCTCGGCAGCGGGCGTGCTGCTGCCCGGCGCGATGCCACTGTTTACGGCACTGATCGGCATGCTCGTGCTTGGCGAGCGGCCGGACAACGGCCGCAAGCTGGGAATGGCGGCGATCGTGCTCGGCGGGCTGACCCTGCTGGCCGGTAGCCTGTCAGGCCATGAACTGTCCTGGATCAGCTATGTCATCCTGCCGTTCGGGGCGATCTGCTGGGCGACCTATACCCATGCGTTCAAGCATTCCGGGCTCGACGCCTTCGAGGGTGGCGCACTGATCTGCGTCTGGTCGACGATCATGAACCTGGCGCTGCTGCCGTTTTTCGGCACCGGACTGCTGGAGGCGCCGATCGGCGAGATCGGTCTTCAGGTGCTGACGCAGGGTGTGCTGTCCGGGCTGGTCGCGACGCTGGCCTATGGCTGGGCCGTGCGCAGTCTCGGCGGCACGCAGGCGGCCGCCTATACCGCGATCACCCCGGTTGCCGCCGCAGCGGGCGGCGGCTGGCTGCTCGGCGAGCCGCTGGGCTGGGCGATCATCACTGCGGCCGTCGTCACGGGAGCCGGTGTATTGCTGTCAACCGGCATCCTGTCGCGCAGGCGTGGATGATCCCGCCGGGCATCACGCCTGGATGACGAAGACCTTGCCGCCGACGCCGACGCGGCTGTAGAGATCGATCACGTCGTGGTTGAGCATGCGGATGCAGCCCGACGACATGGCATAGCCGATGGAGCTCGGCTGGTTGGTGCCGTGGATGCGGAAATTGGTGTCGCCGCCGCCGCGATAGAGATAGAGCGCGCGGGCGCCGAGCGGATTGTTGAGGCCGCCGGGGACGCCGCCGGCATATTTCCGGTTCTTCTCGGGGTCCCGGCGGATCATGTTGGCCGTCGGCGTCCAACTCGGCCATTCGGCCTTGCGGCCGATATAGGCATTGCCGCGCAGTTCGCGACCTTCCTTGCCGACGCTGATCGCATAGCGGATCGCCTTGCCGCCGCCGAGGACGTAGTAGAGCCGGCGCGCGGGCGTATCGACGACGATCGTTCCAGCCTTGTGGTTCGTGTCGTAGGTTACTTCGGTGCGGCGGAACTCGGCCTTGATCTTGTCGAGCTTCATCGCCGGCATCGGATGGGTCTCGTCCGGACGTGCCGCATAATTGGTGCTGTCGTTGCGGCCACTGGTGCTGCAGCCAGCGAGCAAAGCGAGAGAGCCGAGCAAAAGCCCGCGACGCGACATCGACATGTGAGATCCCCTAGATTCCCCGATATGCTAAAGAGGAGTAAGGAAACATGGTTAACGTCAAGTTAAGGCGGGGCGATCTCACCGAGTCTTGTTGTATAGATCCCAAAAATCGTCCTGACGGCGACTGCCGGAAATCCAGTCTGAAAAGAGCCGCCGTGCTTGACCTCCCGGGTGGACCCGGCGCCTTGCTTCCTCGGTCCAAGCAGCTGGCGCCAGGATGCCAGGCGCTGGTCGCGGCTCAAGCGCCTTAAGGCGCGCCACTTCGCGCAAGGCGATCTCCTTGCCCTGATCGAGCGACAATATATTGAGTGGCGTGAGCATCCAGGCCTCCTTCGCTGTGCATTTGAACATGGTCGAAGAAGACGCTGCCGTTTCTACCACTGCCGTCAGAAAATCTCCGTTGTTGCTTCGTCCCTGGAACGGATCACGCTGAATGCCACCGATCCGGACTTCCGGTGGTGCTGACCCAAAGCGCAATCAGGCGGCTGCCTCAGGTTGCATATACAAAAAAACAAAATCTCCGATTGCTTTTCTACTTTAAATTACCGCTGCTTGATATACACTTATAGGTGCAAACCTTTCAGACAGGGGATTACAATGCTCGAAGAGGAACGCGTGCTCGAACTGAGGAATGTCGGCCGATATATCACCAAGGCCGAGACCGGCGATCCCGACCTGGGACCGCTGCAACTGCTCCCCGGCACCTGGAGCAACAAGCCCGATTTCAGGGGTCGGGGCTGGAACATGATCGCGTTGCCGTTTCCAGCCGGCCCGTTTCGCTATCGCCTGCTGATGAACCAGTATAACGAGACCCTGAAATTTATGGTCGCGGACAAGGGGGTGCCCAATCGCGGGCTAACCCCCGATGCCAGCGGCAATGCCGACCAGATCATCGTTGCCCTGGATTACGAACAGTCGATCGAACAGATTGCGGTGGATGATTTTCCGGCAACGGACGAGAGTATCCGTGGAGTGACCCCGAAGCCGATCCATCACGAGCCCGGCCTCTTCCTCCACATGACCAACAAGGTCAATGATCAGTTCGACGTGGCACGGCTCGGAACCGTCCCGCACGGCGACTCGCTGCTGGCGCTGGGAAGCAGCGACCTCAGGGAGGGCGCCATCGAAATTCCGCAGATCAGCGGCCTGCCGATCGGGCTGCCCACCGGAGCGACCGTCGACACCGTGGTCGATCCCGACAATCCGAGCTATCTGGATCCCTACAAGCACTTCCACCACAATCCGTTCAAGGGCATCCTCGGGCCGGGCTTTTCGGGTTTCGAACCCGTCGATCCCCTCAACCTGCTGCGCGGGGCCATGACCGGCTTCAATGTCCGGCACACGATGGTGCTCGACTTCGACACGACCGTGCAGAGCGGTGGCATCCTCAACATACCCTTCATCGTCGCCGAGGCCAATGCGACGGAGATGCGGTCGATCTTCTGGATTCACGAACTCAACGAGCTTGGCGCAGACGGCAGGCCCAGGCTGATCATGCAATATGCGCAGATCGTCATGCTGGATTTCTTTCCACGCCGTGATGGCGTGGAAGGCCTGATCAAATGGCCGCATGTCAGCATCAACATGATGGAGAAGATATCGGAAGACGCCGTGCCGCTCGCGGATATCGTCAAGGTCTCGGCGCGCGCCTTTGCCCCGCGTTCGATCGTATGACCATGCGTCACCGTGTTCCGGGCCACACCACACCCGCGTGTCTCTGTCGCTGACCTTTCGGTCGTCAGGCCCTCGGCGCATGACTAGAGCCTGACGACAGAGGAACTCACATGTTGGGATAGACCGGCCCCTCGCCACCCTGCGGCGGCACCCAGTTGATGTTCTGGTTGGGATCCTTGATGTCGCAGGTCTTGCAGTGGACGCAGTTCTGCGCATTGATGACGAACACGTGGTCGCCGTCCTTTTCGACCCATTCGTAGACGCCGGCCGGACAGTATCGGTTCGACGGGCCACCATAGACCTCGAGTTCGGACTTGACCTGCAGGTCGGCATTCTTGACCTGGAGGTGGATCGGCTGGTCTTCCTCGTGGTTGGTGTTGGAGAGGTAGACCGAGGACAGTCGGTCGAAGGTCAGTACGCCGTCGGGCTTGGGATAGTCGATCTTCTTGTGCTTCGACGCGGGCTCCAGCGACGCCGCGTCGGTCTTGCCGTGCTTGAGCGTTCCGAAGATGGAAAAGCCGAGCAGTTGGTTGGTCCACATATCGAGGCCTCCGAGGCCGATGCCGACGAATGTGCCGAGCTTGGACCACAGTGGCTTGACGTTGCGGACGCGCTTGAGATCCTTGCCGATGTCGGTCGCGCGCCACGCGTTCTCGATCTCGATCGGCTCGTCATTGGCACGGCCCGCCTCGATCGCTGCCGCCAGTTTTTCCGCAGCCAGCATGCCCGAGAGCACCGCATTGTGCGAACCCTTGATGCGAGGCAGGTTGACGAAGCCGGCCGAGCAGCCGATCAGCGCGCCGCCCGGAAAGGACAATTTCGGCACCGACTGGTAGCCGCCCTCGGTGATGGCGCGCGCGCCGTAAGCGAGGCGCTTGCCGCCCTCGAAAGTGCCGCGAATCGTGGGATGGGTCTTGAAACGCTGGAACTCCTCGAAGGGGTAGAGCCAGGGGTTCTTGTAATTGAGGTGCATGACAAAGCCGACGGCGACCTGGTTGTCCTCGAGGTGGTAGAGGAACGAACCGCCCCCCGTGGTGCCATCGAGAGGCCAGCCGAAGGAGTGCTGCACGAGGCCCGGCCTGTGGTTCTCCGGCTTGACCTGCCAGAGTTCCTTGATGCCGATGCCGAATTTCTGGGGTTCGCGGCCCGCGTCGAGCTTGAACTTCGCGATCAGCTGCTTGGCGAGCGAGCCGCGCACGCCTTCGCCGATCAGCGTGTACTTGCCCAGCAGTTCCATGCCGCGGGCATAATTGCCGCCGGGTTCGCCGTCGCGGCCGATGCCCATGTCGCCGGTGGCGACGCCGCGCACCGCGCCGCTTTCATCGAAGAGCACTTCGGTCGCCGCGAAGCCGGGATAGATCTCGACGCCGAGTTCCTCCGCCTTGGTGGCGAGCCAGCGACAGACATTGCCGAGCGACACGATGTAATTGCCGTGATTGTTCATCAGCGGCGGCATCATGATGTTGGGCAGGCGGATCGAACCGGCCGGGCCGAGCAGCAGGAAATGGTCGGCCGTCACCTCGGTCTTGAACGGATGGTCAGCGTCCTCGCGCCAGCCCGGCAACAGCTTGTCGATGCCGACGGGATCGACAACGGCGCCCGACACGATATGCGCGCCGACTTCGGCACCCTTTTCCAGCACCACCACGGTGAGGTCCGGATTGACCTGCTTGAGACGGATCGCGGCCGCAAGGCCCGCGGGGCCAGCGCCCACGATCACCACGTCGAATTCCATGCTCTCGCGTTCCGGCAGTTCCATGTCGCTCATTCTTCTTCTCCAGACCCCGCGGAAACCCTGATTTTGAGGCTCGACTATTGGCAAATCACAATAGGCTTGTCGAGCCAAGGAGCGTCAAAATCGATTTCGTCTGAGCCTTCGTCGCATCCATATGTGGCATGGTGCGGTTTGACCTGAGTCGAGGCGACGCACCAGCAGATCAGGAATTGCGAAGGGAAGCACCATGGGTGGAAAGCGGCAATTGAAACTATTGGGCGGCGTCATCGCCTGCCTGCTTGGCCTGTTGTGGGCGGGCCAGGGCAGCGGCATCGTTCCGTATCCGGCGACGAGCCCGATGATCAACCAGAGCCCGTGGATCCTCTACGGCGCCCTGCTGTTCGTCGTGGGCCTTGCCCTGGTGTGGTGGTCGCGACGGTGAGACGAAAGCGGCGGGCACTGCCCGCCGCCAAGCATGATGTCGGTGCCTTCCGATCAGCGATAAGGCGACCGGCAGCGGCGGACATCGCCGCCATAAGCAACATATGTGTTGGTCGACGGATCGTAGGACCGGTAGCGGTTCAGGCACCAGCGGACGTGGCGATTGCCGGCGGGGCGAATAACCACGCGCGGACGGATGACAACGCGGGGCCGGACATAGCGCGGACCCACCCAGACCCTCCGGCAGCGATTGGCGTTGCATCGGCGGACCCAGCGCGCCTCCTGTATCTCGGATTGTCTTTCGATGTTCGGCAGCGGCACAGGCATGGGTGCGGAAAACGCAGCCTGCGATGGCAGCACTGAGCCTAAAGTCAACAAGGCCGCGAACGCGACTTTGGTTATGGATTGCATCGAGGTTCTCCTTTCAACCGTCATTTGATGACTTCGTGATCGGAAGACTGATATTTATCAACCTTTCCAGCTATACCCCCGAAGGCTAGCACCGTGGCGATAAATACTGAATTCTTTTTTGCGTGATGCTGCACTGCGGCATCGGCCAATCGGGCAGCAAAGAGACGACACTGGACCGTGCCCTAGGCAGATGTTTCCACAGCCTTGCCATGTCCCGACTCATGTGCGATGAGGCGCGTCCGCTGGCAATGGCCTCCAAGTGGCCCGCCGACAATCAACCGCGCAGTCCTCAACACTCAGGAACGGAGCATGCCATGGCCCCGGCTCTCGGCCTCGATTTCGGCACGACCAACACCGTGCTCGCCGTGCAGGATGGCACAGCGACGCATTCGATCGGCTTCGACAGCAGCGCCGGTCACTCGGACAGCATGCGGACCTGCCTGTCCTTCATGAAGGACTCGCGCCTGGGAACGCAGGCGCTGAAGGTCGAGGCGGGCGCGGCAGCGATCCGCACCTTCATCGACAATCCGGGCGAGGCCCGTTTCCTGCAGTCGATCAAGACCTTTGCCGCCAGCGCGATCTTCCAGGGCACGCTGATCCATGCCCGCCGGCATCGTTTCGAGGATCTGATGGAGGTGTTCCTGCGTCGCCTCGAGACATATTCAGGCAGCGCCCTCGGATCGACCTATGATCGCGTCGTCGCCGGGCGGCCGGTCAGGTTCGCCGGTTCCAGTCCCGATGAGGAACTGGCGCTGGGGCGCTACAACGAGGCGCTGTCGCGTATCGGCTTTCCTGAGATCCATTTCGTCTACGAGCCGGTCGCGGCTGCATTCTGGTTCGCACAAAACCTGAAGAGGGACGCGACGGTGCTGGTCGCCGATTTCGGCGGCGGCACGACCGACTACTCGCTGATCCGCTTCGAAAGCCATGCCGGCAAGTTGACCGCCGTGCCACTCGGCCATTCCGGCGTCGGCATCGCCGGCGACCATTTCGACTTCCGGATCATCGACAACGTCGTCTCGCCGCAGATCGGCAAGGGCAGCTTCTACAAGAGCTTCGACAAGATCCTGGAAGTGCCCTCGAACTACTACGCGAATTTCGGCCGCTGGAACCAGCTCTCGATCTTCAAGACACTCAAGGACTACCAGGACCTCAAGCAACTGGTCCGGTCGAGCCTCGATCCCGAGCGGCTCGAAATTTTCATCGACCTCATCGAGCACGACGAGGGCTATCCGCTCTACCAGGCCGTTTCGGCGACGAAGATGAAGCTCTCGGAGCAGGACGAGGTGGAGTTCAATTTCCCGCCGCTCGGCGCAAACTCCAAGCGCCTCGTCAAGCGGCCCGCATTCGAACGCTGGATTGCCGACGATCTCAGGATGATCGAGGCGGCGCTGGACGAGGTGCTGGTCAAGACGCGCACCCTGCCCGGCATGATCGACAAGGTCTTCCTGACCGGTGGCACGAGCTTCGTGCCGGCCGTGCGCCGCATATTCGAAAGCCGCTTCGAGGCGGACCGGATCGAAAGCGGCGGCGAACTCCTGTCGATCGCGCACGGCCTCGCCCTGATCGGCGCCCGCGACGACATCGGCGACTGGACCACAACGCCCGCGTCGGGCGCGGGCGCAGCACAGGTGGGCCGCTGAGCGCAAGAGCGCTGCAACGTCCCGCCCGGGATTGGTTCAGGCGTTTTTCCAGAACTCCGCCAGAGTGTCCGAATCGCGATAATTGAAGCCGGTGGAGCAGCCGAAGCGCTTGGCCGCCTTCCGCGCGGCCTGACGCAGAAACTTGGCCTCGCCACGCAGGATCTTGGCGCCGCCGTTGATCTTGGCGTCCCAAGGCGACATGCTCCAGTACTGGCCGAGTTTTTCGGCCTGGCAATAGTCGTAGCCCGCGGCGAAGAAGGCATTGACTTCCGCATCCTGGGCCCGCGCGCCGATGGTGCCCGCGGCGAGTGCCGCCGGCCCGGCGACTGCCAGGGCGCCGGCCCGCGCGAGAAGGCCCCGTCTCGTGATTTCCGTGCTCATTTCCCTACTCCTCTGATCTGGTTTCTTTCCCGTGCGGCATGTCCCGCGCCCCGCGAGCCCGTGATGCCGCCCCAGCGCGCCATGGCGGCCGGAGAAAGCGGCAGATTTCCGATGAATGTTGCGAAGTCCCCGGCTTGGTCATCCTCATCCGGCGCCATCGCCCATTCGAGGATGGCGGCGAAGAGTTCCGCCTGTGCCATGATTTCCCCCACATCGAGCGACACCGGCAAAATGCGGACTTCGAACGTATGTTTCGACGCGACGGCCTGCGATATGTTGAACAGGTTGAAGTCGCAGAATTTGGTGAGGGCGAGTTGCTGCAGCGCCCGCCGCGCATCCGGCCAGTCCATCGCCAGGAAGTCCTCGTCGGCAACGCGGTCGATCAGGTCGTCCGGCCATGCACCGAGACGGCGGCAGTTGGGGTTGGTGCCGACGATGTACTTCAGCGACTCGCCGTGGTTTTCCAGCGCGGTCACCAGCCGGGCGATGGTCCGGGCTGCGAGAAGCGGCGTCGCGTCATAGTGGATATGCAGCGCCGCCTCGAGCGGCACGGACAGGCCCTCGGCCACGGCGTCGTCGATCAACCCGGCCAGTATGGCGGCATGACCGGCGGCAATCGGCGCCGTCACGATCTCGCAGCCACGCTCGCGCTCGCCGGACAATTCCGCGGCGATGGCAACCGAACTGCCCTTGCGGTCCGCCACCTTGACCATGCCAGACGGGTGAAGCTCCGGAACCGTGCCGAACATCGCGGCGAGCGGTTCCAGCACCGCCGCCATCCCGGCGTCCGGGTCGCAGCCGGCTTCGATCAGGCTGACAAGGCGGCTGTCGTCGGTCACGATGCGGTACCAGCCAGGCAATGACGGCGCCCGGAGATCGAAGCCGTCCAGCAGGGTCAGATCGTCGACGAAGCGCGCAACGACCTCGCCGTCCTGACCCACGACCTCGAAACCGGGTGTCAGGTTCTGGAAGGCCGGCTTGCCCGCAATGCTGGTCAGTTCCGCCTGGGCGTGGAAGATGCTGCGGATCGTTCCACCGGTCCTTGCCGCCACGCGTCGGGCAAGGTCGAGCCGGGAGCGGCCTTTCGGCGCCACGAGTTCGATCTCAAAGCCGACCTTCCAGTCAAGACCCATGCTGCACCGGCATATTCGGGACCGTTCGAGCGATCCCACTCGTGAGGGGAACGCTCAGCGGCCGACGCAGATGTCCGAATCGCCGTTGATTTCCAGGACCGCGTTTCTACCCTTGGTCCAGACCGTGTATTCGCCGTTCGAGTACTTGGCGCCGGAGGCGGCAGGAACCTGCTTGAGACGCATTTCGGGCGACCCGTCGATCGAGACGAAGGCAAGGCTGCGCTCGCCGCGATTCTCAAAGCGCACGTTCATCGGTATGCCTTCCTCGCACTTGTAGCGGGCCACCTTCGGCGCATCCTGCTCCTCGCCGAAATCATCACCGTCATCCGGCGCGTCCCTGATCACGTCGATGATGGGGTAGAGGTCGCGTGGCTCCTCGCCGTCCGGGGCCCAGAGGATCATCTCGCGCCTGAGGTTGAGATAGACGAAGATGTTTCGCGAGCGGTCGAACAGCGTGATCATGCGCCCGTCGTCACCCGTCTCGCGAAACTGGAACTTCGCCCGCTTGCCGCTCTCGACCCACTTGCGCGGCCCGACCTTGCGAAACTCGCCCCGCGGAAAGACGACTGCGGTGACGCCCTCGGTGCGCGGACGCTTCTGGCGGGCGACGAGCACCAATTCGGACGGCTTTTCGGCCTGGACCGGGGCCTGGTGCGCGACCGGCGCAGCGGCCACGGCATAGGGGAGAACAGTCGCGAGGACGGCAAGGATCGAAAGACGCTGACGGAGGAGCGACATCACAGGTTCCAGTTCATGAGAGCAGAGAGCGACGGGGGGACACGCAAAACCAATCAATTCATGATCTCAGTAACCCCCTGAATCTGTCAATGGGATACCAAGCATAGACGCCGAAATAATGTTCATGCCCCGATATTTTTATTTGAAATCAAAAGAATATTTCTTGATTATTTCATACGGTCGTGTCGATTGATTGAAGAATACAGATACGCCGCGAACACGCTCGGTCTGCGGCGTATTCCCGGTAGCATCCCGGGCCGAAGCCGCGTATGCCGGGCCGGTCGCCCAACTGTCGGAGCCTCCCTTGATCGAAAGCCTGCGTGCCGTATCGAGCCTCATCATCTCGTTCTTTGTCCTGATGGCTGGCTTCGGGCTCGCCAACTACATCGTGCCGCTGCGTGCGCTGGGCGAAGGCTGGACGGCCACCGACATCGCCCAGATCGGCGCGGTCTACTCGGTCGGCTATACGCTGGCGTCCTTCGTCACGCCGCGGTTCATTCGCGCGACCGGCCATATCAGGGTCTTCGCCGCGAACATCGCGATGATGGTGGTTTCGACCCTGCTCTGCGCGCTGGTGACAGACGTCTGGGCATGGATGGCGTTTCGCGGCCTGTTCGGCTTTGCGATCGCCGGAACCTACATGATCATGGAAAGCTGGCTCAACGAGAAATCCGCCAACGAGCATCGCGGCTTCATGTTCTCGGTCTACATGGTCACGGCGATGACCGGCTCGATCGCCGGAACCTATGTCGCACCGCTCGGCAACGTGATGACGACGACCCTGTTCATCGTATCGGCGATCGTGCTGGTTTCGGCCGTGTTCCCGATCGCGCTGACCGAGGCCTCGACCCCGACCGCCCCCACCGCCGTCGGCTTCGACCTCGGCAGCCTGCTGCGGCGCTCGCCCGTCGCCTTTGTCGGCACCCTTTTGTCGGGCGTGATCGCCGGGGCCTGGATCAATTTTTCCGCCGTCTATGCCCGGCTGTCCGGGCTGACGGAAACCGGGGGCGCCAACCTGATCGCAGCGGTGACGATCGGCTCGATCGTGGCGCAGTTTCCCCTCGGCCGCGTCTCGGATCTCGTCGACCGCCGTGTCGTTATGGTGTTCGGCTGCGGGCTCGGCATCGTCGCCTCCGGCTGGCTGACCCTGCTCGACGGCAGCAACGAGTACCAGTTGTATGCGGCTGCGTGCATGGCGGGCATGGCGATCTTCCCGATCTATTCGCTCAATGTCGCCCATGCCAACGATATGGCGGAACCTGGAGAGTATGTGCGGATTTCCTCGGGCATCACGGTGCTCTATGGCGTCGGCATCATCATCGGCCCGCTCGTCGGCGGACAGGCAATCGCCATTGCCGGCCCGCCCGGCCTTCCGGCGGTGCTCCTGGTCTTCTTTGCCATCTACGCTGCCTATGCGACCTACCGCATCCTGAAGCGGCCTCCGGCCGTGCGCGTCATTACGCCTAGGGTGTGAGCGTGCGGTCCTTGCGGCCGGTGTCGATCTGCCGCCGCGTCTCACGATAGAGGATGAAGATGCCGGCGCCCATGACGACCGCCGCGCCGAACAGGAGCGTTCCCCCCGGCAGGTCGCCGAACAGATAGTAGCCCAGCATCGTGGCCCAGATGATCGAGGTATATTCGAAGGGTGCGATGGTCGACACCTCGGCATAGCGGTAGCTCTCGGTCAGCAGGATCTGGCCGATGCCGCCGAGAAAGCCCGCGCATATGAGCAGGCTCGCCTGCTGCCATGTCACCCAGTTCCAGCCGAAGGGCAGCGTTCCGAGCGAGAAGATCGCGGAGGAGAGCGAGAAGTAGAGCACGATCGTCGGCGTGGCCTCGGTGCGCACGAGCTGTCGTACATGCACCATCGCGACGGCCGCCAGTGCCGCGGAGAACAGCACGGCCATGACCCCCGCAAACTCCTCGGCTCCCAGCTTTCCGCTCTCGAACAGCGTCAGGCGCGGCCAGAGGATGATGACCACGCCGATGAAGCCGGCAATGACCGCGCCCCATCGGTAGCGCCGGACATCCTCGCCGAGCAGCACGGCGCCGGCGATGACGGCAAAGAGCGGCATGGCATAGCCGATCGCGATCGCCTCCGGCAGCGGCAGGTGCACGACGCCGTAGAAGCCCAGGCCCATCGAGGATACCCCGACGAAACCGCGGTAGAAATGCCCCATCGGATTGGCGGTCCTGAACGAGCCCGCAAGTTCGCCACGGAACGCCAGCCAGGCCATGATCGGCACCAGCGCGAAGAAGGACCTGAAGAATGTGATCTCACCGGTCGCGATGCCGGTTCCGGCCAGTTTCACCAGCGACTGCATCGATATGAAGAGTGCGATCGACAGGACCTTCATCGCAATACCGCGGATCGGGTTGGCGCTGGTTCTGTCCATTCGGGGCCTTTCCATGCTCGTGGCGTCTCGCCCGGCTTGCCGTCCGCTGCCTTCAGGCCGCCTCCGCAGCCTGAATGGCAGCCCAAACCTTGGCCGGTGTCGCGGGCATGTCGAGCGCACGGATGCCGTAGGCGCGGTGCAGCGCATCGATGACGGCGTTCATCACGGCAGGCGTCGCCCCGATCGTGGCCGCCTCGCCTGCGCCCTTGATGCCGAGGGGGTTTGCCTTGGAGGGCACGTTGCGCGTCTCGAACTTGAAGCTCGGCATATCGTCCGCGCGGGGCACGGCATAGTCCATGAAGGTCGCCGTCAGCATCTGCCCGTCGGGCGAATAGTGAGCGCCCTCCACCAGGGCCTGACCCGCCCCCTGCACGATGCCGCCATGGATCTGGCCGAGCAACAGCACCGGATTGACGATGACGCCAAAGTCGTCGACAACTTGGTAGTTGACGATCTCGGTCGCGCCGGTTTCCGGATCAATTTCCACCTCGACGACATGCGTGCCGTTCGGGAAAGTCGCCTCGTCCTGATGCACATCGGCGATGGCAAGAAGGTCTTCGGCTGACTTAGCAGCCCGCGCGACGGCGCTGAAATCAAGCACCCTGTCAGTGCCGACGATCCGCGCGACCCCGTTGACGAGTTCGATATCCTCAGGCGCGCTTTCCAGTTCGTCGCTGGCGATCTTCCTGATCTTGTTGGCGAGGTCTTCGCCCGCCCGCGCCACCGACAGGCCGCCGATGGGGATGGACCGCGATCCGCCGGTGCCGCCGCCGCGCGAAAGTTCCGCCGTGTCGCCCTGGCGGACGATGATCCTGTCGAAGTCGATGCCGATCTTGTCGGCGATGAACTGACTGTAGGCCGTCGCGTGGCCCTGGCCATTGGTCTGGGTGCCGATGAAAAGCGTCACGGTTCCGTCTTCGTTCAACCGGACATGCGCGGGCTCGGAGCCCGGAAAGGCGCAGATTTCGACATAGGTCGACAGTCCGATGCCGCGGACCCTGCCGCGGGCGCGGGCCTCGGCGAGGCGTGCCTCAAAGCCGGAATAGCCGGACAGGTCCAGCGCCCGGCGGAGGTGGCCGTCGAACTCGCCGACATCGTAGAGGCAGCCGGCCTGGGTGCGATAGGGAAACTGCTCAGGCTTGATGAAGTTGATGCGGCGGAGTTCCACCGGACTGACGCCAAGCTCGCGCGCCGAGGCATCCATCAGCCGCTCGATGAGATAGGCAGCTTCGGGACGGCCAGCGCCGCGATAGGCATCCACGGGTGTGGTGTGGGTGTAAGCCGCGCGGATCTCGTAATCGAGGACCGGGATGTCATAGACCCCCGTCGCCATCATCGCCGCCATGGTCGGGATCATGGGTCCGTATTGCGAGAGATAGGCGCCCATATCGGCAATCATGCGGACGCGCATGCCGGTGATGCGGTGGCCCGCGTCGAAGGCGAGCGAGGCATGCATGATGCTGTCGCGGCCATGTGCGTCGGCAAGCGTATGCTCGGTGCGGCTCGACAGCCAGCGCACCGGCCGGTCGAGCTTGCGGGCGGCCTCCATGACCAGCGCATATTCGCGATAGCAGAAGCTCTTGGTGCCGAAGCCGCCGCCGACATCGCCGGTCACGACCCGGACCCTTTCGGGTGCGATGCGGAAGATGTCCTTGGCCAGCACGTCGCGCATCGAGTGCACGCCTTGCGACGGGGCGTGAAGCAGGAAGCTCTCGGTCGCGGCATCATATTGCGCCACGGCGGCGCGGGGCTCGAGATAGTGGGAGACGATCCGGTTGTTGACGACGCTGAGATCGACCACGCGATGGGCGCCGGCGAAGGCCGTGTCGGTCTTCTTGCTGTCGCCGATGGTATAGAGGAACGCCTGGTTTGTACCCAGTTCCTCCCATACGAGGGGCACGCCCTCGTCCAGGGCCGTCGCGAGGTCGACATGCGCGTCCTGCCCGTCCCAGTCGATTTCGACCAGTTCCGCCGCATCCTCGGCGATCTCCCTGTTGTCGGCGACGATGAAGGCGACGCCGTCCCCGATGTGGCGGGCCACGCCACGACAGAGTACCGGTGCCTCGCGCCTGGCATGCAGGGTTCCGTCCGGCTGCCGCACCTGCTGCTTGTTGGGTACGTCACCGAGATGCGCCACATCCTCCGCGGTCAGCACCAGATGCACGCCGTCGAGGTCTAGTGCAGCCTCGGTCGAGACGATGGTGAAGCGGGCATGCGCATAGGGCGAACGAATCACGAAGCCGTGAAGCGCCTGTTCGACCCTGAGGTCGTCAGTGTATCGTCCCTGTCCCTTGAGAAGAGAAACGTCTTCCTTGCGCAGCGCAGAGGCGCCAATACCAAATTTCGGCACATTCATCGGTGCAATCCTGAAGTCTCTGGTCGGGTTGATGCCGGCGCAAGTCGATTTGCGTTCAGGCGAAGAGTTGAAAGCGCCATCATATTGTCTTTCGGTCTCCAGAAAACCCACAACTTCATGAAAATTTGAAATCGCGCGGCTCCGGAATCGTATCAAAACGGGATTGCGTTTAACGTTCTTTCAGGGTTTGACTGGGATGCTGCCGCCGGACTCGCCTGTCTCTCGCGTATCGCGGACCATGGCGCAGACACAAAAACTGGGACACAGGCACGCGCCTATCGGGACATCACATGGAAGCCACCGCCGGCCAGGTCATCCACCTGGCAGACTACCGTCCGACCGATTTCGTTCTCGAGCGGGTTGATCTGACCTTTGAACTGGACCCGCACCAGACGCTCGTCATCCAGCGGTCGCTGATGCATCGTCGCGACGGCGCTGCCGAAGACGCGCCACTGGTGCTCGACGGCGACGAGTTGACGCTCAAGTCTTTGATGATCGACAGCGTTGAACTCGAACCGGGCCAGTACACGCTCGGCGAAAGACAGCTTGTCATCCACGCTCTCCCCACCGGTGTCAGCTTCGAGGTGACGGTCGAGACTGTGCTCGATCCCGAGGCAAATACCAAACTGATGGGCCTCTACCGCACCAACGGCACCTACTGCACCCAGTGCGAGGCGGAGGGTTTCCGCCGCATCACCTATTTCATGGACCGCCCCGACGTTCTTGGCGTCTATACGATCACCATCATCGCCGATGCCAAGGCCAATCCGGTGATGCTGTCCAACGGCAATTTCCTCGGCGCCGGCGACTATGGCGACGGCCGGCGCTTTGCCGCCTGGTTCGACCCGCATCCGAAGCCGAGCTATCTGTTCGCGCTCGTCGCGGGCGATCTCGGCGTGGTGGAAGACACGTTCACGACGATGACCGGCCGCGAGGTCGCGCTCAAGATCTATGTCGAGCATGGCAAGGAGGCCCGTGCGGCCTATGCCATGGACGCGCTCAAGCGCTCGATGAAGTGGGACGAAGAGGCGTTCGGCCGGGAATACGACCTCGACATCTTCATGATCGTGGCCGTCTCCGACTTCAACATGGGCGCCATGGAGAACAAGGGCCTCAATGTCTTCAACGACAAGTATGTCCTTGCCGACCCCGAGACCGCGACCGACCAGGACTATGCCAATATCGAGGCGATCGTCGCACATGAGTACTTCCACAACTGGACCGGCAACCGCATCACCTGCCGCGACTGGTTCCAGCTCTGCCTGAAGGAAGGCCTCACCGTCTATCGCGACCACGAATTCTCCGCCGACCAGCGCTCACGCCCGGTCAAGCGCATCGCCGAGGTGCGCCATCTCAAGAGCGAGCAATTCGCAGAGGATGCAGGGCCGCTGGCCCACCCGGTTCGGCCGAGCGTCTATCGCGAGATCAACAATTTCTACACGACCACCGTCTACGAAAAGGGCTCCGAAGTGACGCGCATGGTCGCCACGCTGCTCGGACGCGAGAGCTTCCGCAAGGGCATGGACCTCTATTTCGAGCGCCATGACGGACAGGCGGTCACGATCGAGGATTTCATCAAGTGCTTCGAAGACGCCAGCGGTCGCGACCTCGGCCAGTTTTCCCGCTGGTATCACCAGGCCGGCACGCCCGTGGTCAGCGTCTCCGCGACCTATGACAGCGCTGCGCGCAATCTCAGGCTTTCGCTCGAGCAGATGATCCCGCCCACGCCGGGCCAGCAGGTCAAGGAGCCGATGCATATCCCGCTCGCCATGGGCCTGATCCTCGACAATGGCTCCGACGCGGTGCCGACGGCGGTTATCGGCGGAGAGTTCTCCGATGGCGTCCTGCATCTGACGGAACGCAGCCAGGACGTTGTTTTCGAAGGCATTTCCGCACGCCCCGTCGTGTCGCTCAACCGTTCCTTCTCGGCGCCGATCAACCTGAATTTCGACCAGCCGGCAGACGACATCGTCCACATCGCCCGGCATGACAGCGATCTCTTCTCCCGCTGGCAGGCGATCAACCATCTTGCCATGCAGGACCTGACCGGCGCCGTGAAATCCGGCGCCGACAAGGCTGAGGCGTCGCCCACCCTGGCGTCCGTCATCAGGGCGACGGTCGTCGACGAGAGCCTCGAGCCCGCCTTCCGCGCCCAGGTGCTGGCCCTGCCCTCGGAAGCAGACATCGCGCGCGAGCTCGGCGCGAACATCGATCCGGACAGGATCCACGCCGTGCGCGACGGAATTATCAAGTCGATCGCGATCCAGGCCGGGGACGAACTCGCCGCCCTGATCGAGGCCATGCGCAATGGCAGCGAATTCAGTCCCGACGCCGCCAGTGCCGGGCGGCGGTCGCTCGCCAATGCCGCACTCACCTGGCTCTCCTATGCCGAAGACACGCCGGATCGCGCCGCCGCCGCCTTTGCCGCCGCCGACAACATGACGGAACTCGCGCATGCGCTGATGCTGCTCGCCCATCGGTTCGCGGGCACGCCGGCGGCGCAAGCGGCAGTTTCGTCCTTCGAGGAACGCTTCCGCGACAATCCGCTGGTGATCGACAAGTGGTTCGCCATCCAGGCGACGATCCCGGGCGCGGAAACACTCGACCGGATCAAGGGGCTGATGGAGGGGCCGCATTTCGCGCCCAACAACCCAAACAGGCTCCGCTCGCTGATCGGCTCCTATGCCATGGCCAACCCGACGGGCTTCAACCGCGCCGACGGCGCCGGATACCGGTTCCTCGCCGAGCAGATCATCGACATCGACAAGCGCAACCCGCAGGTCGCAGCCCGGATCCTGACATCGATGCGCTCATGGCGCTCGCTCGAGGAAATCCGTGCGGGCCATGCCCGGTTCGCGCTGCTGATGATCGACCAGTCGGGTCCGCTCTCGACCGACGTCCGCGACCTGATCGACCGCATGCAGAGGGGCTGAAAAGCCCCTCGCCGGCCTCCCGCGGCCGGCGGGTCGAAGAAATCCCTGAGTCATAATAACGGGTTAAAAATCCGTTACTTCGCCCCGCTGGACAAGGTTCCCGGCGAGTGATTCATTATGGATGATTCGGGCGAGCGGCGGCCGGATCTGCGAGAGAATCAAGGCGGGATTCATGGCGGAAACGCATCGGGGAAGCGTGGCCGACGGCTGGCTCAGGCGCACTGTGTCGAGGATACGGCGCGCGCAGCCCGGACTCGACAGGATATTGCGCCAGATTTCGGCGCCGGATCCGGCCGATCTGGCCAAGGCCGAGCCGGCGCTCAAGCGCTCGATCCCGATCCTCATCGTCGCCTTCCTTCTGGTCATCGCCACGGCGCGCGTCGTCGGCATCTATGGCGAGGTCATGCGCCTGGAGGAAATGGCGGGACGCGAGGCCCTCTACACGGCCTCGATCGTCTCCACCCGCTTCGCGCGCGAGCCCGCGCTTGCCGGACGCGCAAGTGCGAACGAGGCGCAGGCGGTCATCCAGGAGATCGCCAAGCCGGGCCCGGGCCTGCTGCGGGCGCATGTCCTCATCGCTGACCGCAACGGCTACGTCACATCAGGCACCGGAGACGCATTCTTTCTCAAGGGCCGCTATCTGCAGGCTCTCCTGCCCGAACTCTTCGGCGGCGATATCCATGAAGCCGGGCCGATGCGGCTCCTGCTAGCCGGCCGTGAGCATTTCGCGGCCTTCGTTCCCCTGCCAGAGCGCGGCGGCTATGTCGTCGCCGCCACGCCGCTTGACGCGGTCTCCGGCCACATGCGCGACGAGATCGCGCTCAACGTGACGCTGTTCGCCGGCCTGTCCGCCATCGTTCTGGTGCTTCTCTACGCCTATTACACCCAGGCCAAGCGGGCCCGGGACGCCGACGAAGTCTTCGTCGAATCAAACCTTCGGGTCGAGACCGCGCTGTCGCGGGGGCGCTGCGGCCTTTGGGACTACGACATGCAGGACGGGCGTCTGTTCTGGTCTCGGTCGATGTATGAAATGCTCGGTATGAAGCCGCACAATGGCGTGCTGTCCTTCGGAGACATGGCGCGGCTGCTCCACCCGGGCGACGGTTCGATCTACTCGCTGGCCCGCGGCATCGCCAAGGGCGAGCTCAGACAAGTCGACCAGAACCTTCGCGTACGCCATGCCGCCGGCCATTATGTCTGGCTGCGGGCCCGTGCCCAGATCATCCGCTCCAATTCCGGCCGCGTCCACCTGATCGGCATCGCCATGGACGTGACCGAGCAGACCAAGCTCGCACAGCGCTATGCCGAAGCGGACCAGCGGTTGGCCGACGCGATCGAGTCCACGTCGGAGGCCTTCGTCCTGTGGGACAAGCACGACCGGCTTGTGATGTGCAATGCGCATTTCCAGCAGGCCTACGGATTGCCGGACGGCGTGCTGGTGACCGGCACCGAGCGCGCGTCGCTGATGGCGGCCGCCTGCCGCCCCGTCATCGAACGCCGGCTTGCCGATCCCGATCCGGAAAACTGCCAGTCGCAGACCTCCGAGGTCCAGCTCGCCGACGGACGCTGGCTGCAGATCAACGAACGACGCACCCGGGACGGCGGCCTGGTCTCCGTCGGCACCGACATCACCCCGCTCAAGCGGCACCAGGAGCGGCTGCGGGAATCCGAGCGGCGGTTGATGGCGACGATCGGCGACCTCTCGGCCTCGCGCGTCAAGCTCGAGCGGCAGAAGGCCGAACTGTCTTCAGCCAACGAGGCCTATCTCGCCGAGAAGGAGCGTGCCGAAGCGGCGAACCGCGCCAAGTCGGAATTCCTCGCCAACATGAGCCACGAGCTGCGCACGCCGCTCAATGCCATCCTTGGCTTCTCGGATATCCTGCGGAGCCAGATGTTCGGCCCCCTCGGCAACGACAAGTACCATGAATATTCCTCGGACATCCACGAGAGCGGCCTGCATCTGCTCAATGTCATCAGCGACATTCTCGACATGTCGAAAATCGAGGCGGGCCACCTCCAGATCAAGCCGGAGCCGACCAATCTTGCTGTTCTGATCGAGGAGAGCTTGCGCTACATTTCCGTCATGGCCGACAGCAAGAGCATCGTTGTCGAACAGGACATCGCTCCGGATCTCAACCTGATGGCCGACCGGCGGGCGATGAAGCAGATCCTGCTCAACCTGCTGTCCAACGCCGTGAAGTTCACCAACAAGGGCGGGCGTGTCGTCGTCAGGGCCCACAAGGCCGGGGGCTCTATCGCGCTTGTCATCGCCGACACCGGCATCGGCATTCCGAGGGCGGCGATGCAGAAGATCGGCCAGCCGTTCGAGCAGGTCCAGAGCCAGTATGCCAAGAGCCAGGGCGGCTCGGGCCTGGGGCTGGCCATTTCACGCTCCCTGACCCAGCTTCACGGCGGCGCGATGAAGATCCGCTCCAAGGAAGGTTGCGGCACGATTATCGGCCTCAGAATTTAGCTGGTTTTAACGAGTCTCATTCAAGGATCGTACGGATTGTCGATGCGCCACCAGGACGGCGCACCGGTCCGCCGATTGTGCGAGGAGATTTGCAATGAAGATGTACGGCTCCAATCTTCGCGACACCCTGATCGGGACGGCGAAAAGTGACACGATCAAGGCGCTGGGCGGCAACGACCTGATCGCCACGGCGGGCGGGGTCGACACAATTCTTGCCGGCGACGGCAACGACATGATCACCGGCTTTTCCTTCAAGCTGAGCAGCAAGTCGACATCCGGCGCGGTCGATCCGGACGATCCGAGCATCATCATGAGCGGCGCCTCCGCACGATCGTCAGCGCAGAAGAAGATCACGGTCGACGGCGGTGACGGCGAGCACGATGTGATGCTGATCGAGATGACCGCCGCGAAGGGCGTTTCCGAGGTCGATACATTCAAGACCGCGATCAAGGTCAGGAATGTCGAGGAGTTCATCTACAATTTCGGCAACGTGACCGCAGACCAGAAGATCCTGGGCTCCAACAGCAAGAATGGCATCGAGACGATCGTTGTCGCCGGTGGTAACGCCAACGTTGACCTTCGCGGCGGCGATGACGCCATTTTTACCGGAGCTGGCGACGACATCATCAAGGCGGGCGGCGGTTCCGACTTCATCCATGCCGGCGAGGGCCACAATACCGTCTCGAGCGGCTCGGGGATCGACCATTTCCACTTCCATCTCACCGGCACCTATCAGTACACCAACATCACCGACTTCGAGGGCGGTGTCGACAAGATCGTCATCAGCATCGATTTCGACCAGGTGAACCTGATTCGCGGAACGAGCCACGACGCGCCCCTCCCGGTCCGCTGGTATGGCGATGGCTATTTGGGCGTCGGCAGCCCGCTCAACGCCTATGTCTCCTACAATCACGGACGCGAGTTCGACGCCGATGACTTCACCAGAATTGACCCCGATCTGGCGTTCGACGACTGGGCGCTTTACGAGCAATCGACGGGGTCGATCTTCGTCATTCACTATGAGGAACACTCATGGGGACTGGAGACGGAGGTCGTCCTCGTCGCTCATGTCGAGCCCGGTACGGTGATCGACGAGTCCGACTTTTCGTTCAGGATGATCTGATCACTTCACGACCCGCCTGAAAATCGCCCGCACCTCCTGCGAGCAGCGCTTCAGTTCGCCCTCGAGCACTTTCAGGTCCGGCAGTTCGGTGATCCGGCACAAAAAGTCCTTCAGCCCCTCGGGCGCCGTCTTCGGGTCGAACGGTCCGTCGATGCAGAGCCGCACCGCCTGTGCGATGTTCGAGTAGAGCGTCAGCGCGGCGACGAGTTCGTCGAGATCGACGGCGGAGAGGTAGTCAGGCCCCAGTCGCCGCAAGGTCGCGTCGGTGCCGGTCGGGCGACCTTGGCGTCCAGTCTTGTCCGCCGTCGCAATCAGCGACAGGTATTGCGCGATGAACTCGATATCCACAAGGCCGCCCGGGATAAGCTTGACGTCCCAGATATCGCGCGGCGGCTTCTCCTTCTCGATCAATGCCCGCATTTCCGCGACATCCGCGGTGATCTTGCCGACGTCGGGATCGCGCGCCAGCACCCGCCCGATGATGGTTTCCGCCTCGGCCACGAGGCTCTCGTTCCCGGCGACGAAACGCGCGCGGGTCAGCGCCATATGCTCCCAGGTCCAGGCGTCCTCGAACTGGTATTTTTCGAAGGCACGCAGCCGCGTGGCCACCGGTCCCTTGTTGCCCGATGGCCTGAGGCGCATGTCGACCTCATAGAGCACGCCCTCCGACGTAGGCGCCGAGAGCGCGGCTATCAGCCTTTGTGTTAGCCGGGTGAAATACCGGACGGCATCCACGGGCTTCGGGCCTGCCGATTCGGACGCCTCGTCGTCGTGGTCGTAAAGCAGGATGATGTCGATATCCGAACCGGCGGTCAGTTCGGCGCTGCCGAGCTTTCCGAGCCCCATGACCGCGACCCGCCCCCCGGGATAGGCACCGTGAACGGCCTCAAGCTCGCGGGTGACGGCCGACAGCGCCCTGGCGATCGCAAGATCGGCGAGATCGCTGAACGCCCTGGCCGCGGTGGACCCGGATATCACGCCGGTCAACAGCCGGATGCCGATCAGGAACTTCTGTTCGAACGCGAAGATACGCAGCCGGTCCAGCGTTTCCTCGAAGTGCGTCGATCCAGACAGGAACGTCGACAGCCGGCCCTGGAGAAACTCGCGCGTCGGCAATTCGGATATCAGGGCCGGATCGAGCATCCCGTCGAAGACATGCGGCTTGGCGGCGATAATGCCCGCGAGCTTCGGCGCTGCCGACATGATCGTGGCGATCAGCGACAGGAGTGACGGGTTGGAGGACAGCAGGGAGAAGAGCTGGATCCCAGCGGGCAGCCCGGAGATGAACTGGTCGAAGCGGAGAAAGGCCTCGTCGGCATGCGTGGCTTCGCCGAAGGTCCGCAGCAGGTCCGGCATCAGTGCGGTCAGCCTCTCGCGCGCCTCCACCGACTGGGTCGCGCGGTAGCGGCCGTAGTGCCAGGTGCGGATCGTCGACGAAACGACTTCCGGCCGCTGGAAGCCCAGCTTGCGAAGCGTCAGCAGGGTTTCGGGATCATCCGCCTGGCCGGTGAAGACGAGATTGCCGGTCTCGGTCGAAAGCCGCGCCTCCTGCTCGAAGAGTTGCGCATAGCGTTTCTCCACCGTGCGGAGCACCTTGACGAGCGCCGCCGAGAAATCCGCCGCGCTGGCGTCGCCCATCATGTAGGCAATGCGCTTCAGTTCGGTCTCCGTGGTCGGGAGGCTGTGCGTCTGCTCGTCATGCACCATCTGGATGCGATGCTCGACGGCGCGAAGATGCCAGTAGGCCTCCGTCAGTTGCAAACGCGTCTCAGCGTCGATCCAGCGGGCGTCCTCCAGGGCGATCAGCGCATCCTGGGTACGTCGGGTGCGGAGCGCCGGCATGCGGCCGCCAGCAATCAATTGCTGGGTCTGGGCGAAGAACTCGATCTCGCGGATACCGCCCCGGCCAAGCTTGATATTATGGCCCTTGACCGCGATGGCGTCATGGCCGCGATGGGCATGGATCTGCCTTTTGATGGAGTGAATGTCGGCAATCGCCGCGTAGTCGAGATATTTGCGGAACACGAAGGGCACGAGTTCGGCGAGAAAACGCTCGCCGGCCTCGGTATCACCCCCGATCGGCCTGGCCTTGATGAAGGCCGCGCGCTCCCAGTTCTGGCCGCGGCTCTCGTAGTAAAGCATGGCCGCCTCGACCGGGATGGCGAGTGGTGTCGAGCCCGGGTCCGGCCGGAGCCGGAGATCGGTGCGGAAGACATAGCCGTCGCCCGTCCGGTCCTGCAGGATGCGGATCAGTCGCCGCAGCATCCGTGCATAGGTCTCTGCGGCCTCGTCGCGATCGGCGAGAATGCCGTTGTCCGGATCGAAGAACACGACGATATCGATATCGGAGGAGTAGTTGAGCTCGCGGCCGCCGAGCTTGCCCATGCCGAGCACCACCAGTCCCGTGTTGCGGCCTGGATGATCGGGATCCGGCAAAGCCAGCTTGCCGCTTTCATGCGCCATCAGCATCAGGTGGTCGAAGGCTGCCCCAATCGAGGCTTCGGCGATCCGGGTCAGCCAGTCTGTCGCCTCGGCGCCGTCGAACAACCCGGACAGGTCCGCCAGGGCGATGAGGAAGGCAGCCTTGCGCTTGGCGCGGCGCAAGGTCGACATGACCTCTGCCTCGGTCGCGCCTTTCCAGCATTGCCTGGCGTCGTCGATCACCTGGGAAAGCGAGGCACGCATGTCGCCCTCGACCACGAGACCCAGCAAGTCGGGCATGAGCCTTGCCGTGTCCCTGAGATGGGGCGAGAGCGTGAGGGCAGCGACCAGGAAGTCCCCTGAACTCGCCGCCAATCTCGTTGAGGGACGCGATGCGGCGGTCGGATTTTGCCCAGTCGCGAAGATCGGCCTGCACCGATTTCAGTTCCTGCTGGCTGAAGGGCTTGAGACCCCTCGGCACGATGTCGGCCAGCCGGCCGCCTGCAACTTCATTCACACAAGATCCTCCCCCGCGCCTGTTTTACACGGCCCTCGGCTCCGGGAAAACCATGCGCACGGTCAATCCACGATTAGTCTCGCGCTTCGGCTCGGTGGCGGCGAACTCGATACGGCCGCCATGCAATTCCATGACCGCGACCGCCAGGGCAAGGCCGAGGCCGGTGCCCGGCTTGCTGCGGCTCTCGTCGAGGCGCACGAAGCGTTTCGTCACTTCGCCGTACTTGTCCTCCGGTATGCCCGCGCCATGATCGGAGACGGAAAGCTCGAAGGCCCCGCCCCGGCGGCTCACCGTCACCGCTATTTCGGCGGGATCGCCACCGCTGCCATACTTGATCGCGTTGTCGATCAGGTTCGAGATCGCCTGCCCGACGAGTTCGCGGTTGCCCCGCACCATGCAGCCGGTGGCGAGGCTGCGCGAGAGCGCCAGTCCTTCGTCCTCCGCCAGCGGCTCGTAGAGTTCGGCGACCTCGCCGGCCACCGCCCCCAGATCGATGTCGGACATTTCCGCCACGGCCGAGCCCGCCTCGACGCGCGAGATCATCAGAAGCGCGTTGAAGGTGCGGATCAACTGGTCGCTTTCGCCGATCACCTCCTCCAGCGCCGCCGAATGCTGGCCACCGTCGCCCGACAGCGCGGATTCGGCCTTGTTGCGCAGGCGGGTCAGCGGGGTCTTGAGGTCGTGGGCGATGTTGTCGGAGACCTGGCGAAGGCCCTCGTCAAGCCGCTCCATGCGGGCGAGCATGGCGTTGAGCGACAGGGACAACCGGTCGAACTCGTCGCCGGATCCTGAGATCGGCAGGCGCTGAGAGAGATCGCCGGCCATGATGTTCTGCGCGGCGCCCGACATGCGGTCGATGCGTTGGAGCGCGCTGCGCCCGATCGCGAACCAGATGATCAGCGCGCCGATCCCCATGATGCCCAAAGCCAGCATCAACGCCTGGCGGACGAGCAACCTGGCGTTTTCCGGCTCGCCGAGATCACGGCCGACAAGGATGCGCGCGCCATTCTCGAGAAAGAAGACATTGGCGACCGCCATGTGCTTCTCGCCGTCATTGCGGTCGCCGAAGCGACTGTAGAGAAACGGGCGCTCGGTCCAGCCCTCCTGGTCGATGACGCCAGGTTGCAGCTTCGCCACATTGCCGGCCAGCAACTCGCCATTGGGTCCGGCAATGACGTAGAGGTTGGCGCCCGGCTGGTGCGACTGGCGCTCGAGCACGCTCAGCAGGGCCTGGATACCGCCGCGGGTGAAGATCTCGTCGAGGATCCCGACCTCCTCCTCGACCGACGCCTTCATCCGCCGCTGGAGCTGGTCTTCCGAGATCGAGGTGACATAGAAGACGAGGACGGCGGCCCCGACGGCGAAGAGCATGAGATAGAGCGCGGAGAGCCGGACCGCGGTGTTCTTGTAGAGCATGCGGAAGCGCCCCGGATGGGCGTTCGCGTCCGCGTCCGCCATCAGGCCTCATCCTTGATCATGTAGCCCGCGCCGCGCACGGTGCGCAGCAGCGGCCGGTCGAAATCCTTCTCGATCTTGGAACGCAGGCGGGAGACATGCACGTCGATGACGTTGGTCTGGGGATCGAAATGATAGTCCCAGACATTTTCCAGCAGCATCGTGCGGGTCACGACCTGACCCGCGTTCTTCATGAGATATTCCAGCAGGCGGAACTCGCGGGGCTGGAGGAGGATCTCCTTGCCGTTACGCCGGACATTGTGCGACAGGCGGTCGAGCTCGAGGTCGCCGACGCGGTAGACCATGTCCTGTTCCGGCGAGCCACGGCGGCGGCCAAGCACCTCGACACGTGCCAGCAATTCCGTAAAGGAATAGGGTTTGGGGAGATAATCGTCGCCGCCGGCGCGAAGCCCGGTGACGCGGTCGTCGACCTGCCCGAGGGCAGAGAGGATCAGCACCGGCGTATTGACCCGGCGCTTGCGCAATTCCGAAATCACCGAGAGGCCGTCGCGCTTCGGCAGCATCCGGTCAACGATCAGAACGTCGTAGGAATTTTCCCCGGCCATGAACAGACCGCTTTCGCCATCGCTCGCGTGATCCATCATGTGGCCAGCTTCGCGGAAGGCCTTCACGAGGTAGCTCGCGGCATCCAGGTCGTCTTCAATGATGAGAATCTTCATGGACTGGAGCATAGCCAAAACCAATGCGTCCGAAAGCCCTTCCCCGAAGCACGGGGAAGGGTATGAAACATCAGTGCGTTGCACAGTTCGCTATCAGCCGAGGCCAAGAGCGATGAAGCGGTTGCCGTTCTGGTCTTCGACCTGGAAGAGAGCCTTCTTGCGGCCATCCTTCTTGGCGTCGTCGATCACCTTCTGGATATCGGAGGCGGACTTGACCTCCTGATTGTTCACCGAGGTGATCTTCTCGCCGGCCTTCAGACCCTTGTCAGCCGCATCGGACTGGGGATCGACATCGACGATCTGCACGCCATTGCCGTCATCCGCCGGCATGACGCGGAGGCCGAGCTTGTCGAGGGACTGCTCGATGGGCGCCTGCTCCTCGTCAGCGCCGTTGGAGCCCGGGTTGCTGCCGGGGTCGGCGGAGGCCACGCGCTTCTCGTCCTCGAGCTTTCCGAGTGTCACCTTGACGCTCATCGACTTGCCATCGCGCCAGACAGCGAGGTCGACGACCTTGCCGGGATCCATCGAACCAATCTTGCGCGCCAGTTCCTTCGGGCCCTTGATCGGATCGCCATCGACGGCAGTGACGACGTCACCGTCCTTCAGCCCGGCCTTGAAGCCCGGGGATTCTGCGTTCTGCTGGCCATTGACCAGGGCGCCAGCGGCTTCCGAGAGGCCGATCGCTTCGGCAACGTCAGCCGTGACGGGCTCGATCTTGATGCCGAGCCAGCCGCGGGCGATCTCGCCGTCGGCCATCAGCTTGGAGACGACGTCCTTCGCCACCGCGGCCGGGATGGCAAAAGCGATGCCGACGTTGCCGCCGGAGGGCGAGAAGATCGCGGTGTTGATGCCGACCACTTCGCCGCTCAGGTTGAAGGTCGGGCCGCCGGAATTGCCGCGATTGACGGCGGCATCGACCTGCAGGAAGTCGTCATAGGGGCCGGCGCCGATGTCACGGCCGAGCGCCGAGACAATGCCGGCGGTCACGGTGCCGCCGAGGCCGAACGGGTTGCCGACGGCCACCACCCAGTCTCCGACTCGGACCTTCGTTTCGTCGGCGAAGGAGACGTAAGTGAACTTGCGCTTTTCCTCGACCTTAAGGACGGCAAGGTCGGTGCGCGGATCACGGCCGATCAGCTTGGCGTCGAGTTCGGTGCCGTCATTCATCACCACGGTGAAGGCAGTGCCGCCATCGATCACGTGGTTATTGGTAACGAGGAAACCATCCTCGGAGATGAAGAAGCCGGAGCCTTGCGAACTCGGGCGAAGCCGCGGCTTCTGGTCGCGACGGTCGTTACGGTCACGCCAGCGGTCGGCGCGCTGGCCGGGCGTACGATTGCCGAACTGCTCCTCGCCGCCGAATTCGCGGAAGAAGCGCTTCAGCGGGTGGTCATCGGGCAGTTCGTTGAAGTTTTCGGGGCCGCCGAAATTGAAGGCCATGTCGTCGTTGACGGGATTGGCGCGCGACTGCACACGCACGGACACGACGGCGGGAGACACGGCAGCGACGACATCGGCAAAGCCGGGCAGTTGCTGCGCCTGGATCTTCACCGGCTCCGCGAATGCGTGCTGGAGGGCCGGCATGCCGGTGAGGGTGACAGCGACGGCCGCACCCGCAATGGTGCCTGCCTTGAGGAGCGAGGAAACGGAAGCAAACTTGCTGATCATGTCATATTTTCCTTCACTTGGGTCCGGACCGGGAGGTCCGTCGAAACCTGATGATGGGAGAATATGTAGAGGCCCGCACCTTGCGACAACATTTCCGGATCATGAAATATTGGTAATGTCGGCCGGGCGCTGTCAGTCGTCGCGACCCGCCCGGGTTTGGAGAATCTTGCTCAGAGCCTGCTCTTCCTCGGCCGAGAGTGGCACCGTCGACGCCGCCCGCGACCGCCTCACGACCTGCCGTAACAGGACGGCCCCGCCGACCACGAGCAGAAAAACCGGCATGCCCCAGAGCAGGATCGTGTTCATTCCGACCGGCGGCTTGAGAAGCACGAACTGTCCGTAGCGCGAGACGACGTAGTCCATGACCTGCTGGTCGCTGTCCCCGGCCTCGATGCGTTCGCGCACCAGCACCCGCAGGTCCTTGGCGAGTTCGGCGTTCGAATCGTCGATCGACTGGTTCTGGCAGACCATGCAGCGAAGTTCCGCCGAAATGGCCCGGGCCCGGGCCTCCAGCGTTGGATCGCCAAGGATCTCGTCAGGATTGACGGCCAAGGCCGGCGTGACCAGCGCAAGAACCAACAGCAGTGCCTGAAAAAGCCGCTTCATTACTCGGCCGCCCCCAGTGCCGGAGCCGGTCGCGAACGCCGCGCAGGCGCGCCGACGCGCAGTCGCCGGTCGGAGAGTGACACGAACCCGCCCGCCATCATCAGCAGCGTGCCGCCCCAGATGCAGAGAATCCAGGGCTTCCACCAAACGCGGACGACCAGTTTGCCTTCCTCGGTCTTGTCGCCGATCGAGACATAGAGCTGCGACAGGCCGAAGGACAGGATACCGGCTTCGGTTGTCGGCATCTGGCGCGCGGGGTAGAGGCGCTTGGCGCTGTCTGTCTCGGCCACGACCCGGCCGTCCACGAGCACGGTGAAGTGAGCGACGTCTTCTATGAAATTCGGGCCGGCACGTTCGGCTTCCCGATCGAAGCGGACGACATAGCCTCCCGATTCCATGATCTGGCCGGGGCTCATTTCAAGCACATGCTCGGTTTCCCAGGACGTCACCAGCACCACGCCCAGCACGCTCACGCCGAGACCGAAATGCGCCAGCGCCGAGCCGAAGGCAGAGCGCGGCAGTCCCGTGAGGCGTCGCATGGCGGTGGAGATCGCAACCTTGCCGAAACCGGACCGGCCCCAGAGATCGACGAGCGAACCCAGCATCAGCCACGTGCCCGCGGTCACGCCGAGCATGGCGAGCAACGGGCCATCGCCCCGCGCCATCCAGACGATGATCCCGATCGCGACAGAGAGCACGAAAACCAGCCGCAAGCGCCGCGATGCGGTCATCAGGTCGCCGCGCTTCCAGGCGAGGAAGGGCCCGAACGGCAGGATCACCAGCAGCGGCGCCATGATCGCCCCGAAGGTGAGATCGAAGAACGGCGCACCGACCGAGATGGTGCGGCCAGTGAGCGCGTCGAGCACCAGCGGATAGAGCGTGCCGACCAGCACCGCTACGGTCGCCGTCGACAGCAGCAGGTTGTTGAGCACCAGCGCGCCCTCGCGGCTCACCGGCGCAAACAGCCCACCGGCGCGCAAGGAGCCGGCGCGAAGCGCAAATAGCGTGAAGGCGCCGCCGATGAACACTGCGAGCAGCGACAGGATGACCAGGCCGCGCGTCGGGTCGGAAGCGAAGGTATGGACGGAGGTGAGGATGCCCGAGACGGACAAGAAAGGTGCCGAGCAGCGACAGCGAGAAGGTGATGATGGCGAGAAAGATCGTCCAGATCCGCAGCGCATTGCGCTTTTCCATCACCAGCGCCGAGTGCAGCAGCGCGGTGCCGACGAGCCAGGGCATGAAGCTGGCGTTCTCGACCGGGTCCCAGAACCACCAGCCGCCCCAGCCGAGCTCGTAGTAGGCCCAGTAGGAGCCCATGGCGATGCCGAGCGTCAGGAAGGTCCAGCTGAGAAGCGTCCACGGCCGCACCCAGCGCGCCCAGGCGGCGTCGATGCGGCCCGAGATCAGCGCGGCGATGGCGAAGGAGAAGCAGACCGAGAAGCCGACATAGCCGGCGTAGAGCAGCGGCGGATGGATGGCGAGGCCGATGTCCTGCAGAACCGGATTGAGGTCCTGCCCTTCCGCCGGCGGCGGGTTCATGCCCGGCAGCGCAAAAACACGCGCGAACGGGTTCGACGTCAGCAGCACGAAGAGGAGGAAGGCGGTCGCGATCCAGCCCTGCACCGCCAGCACATTGGCCTTGAGCGATGCCGGCAGGTTGCCGCCGAAGATCGCCACCAGCGCCGAAAACAGCGTCAGGATCAGCAGCCACAGCAACATGGAGCCTTCGTGATTGCCCCACACACCGGTGAACTTGTAGAGATCCGGCATCTTCGAGTGGGAGTTCTCCCAGACATTGAGCACCGAAAAATCGGACGCCACATAGGCCCAGGGTCAGCGCGGCATAGGACAGCGACACCAAAAGGAAGGTCACCAACGCCGTGCTGCCCGAAAGCGCCATCATCCTGCCATCGCGCCTGAAGACACCGACGAGCGGAAGCGTCGATTGAACGAGCGCCGCCATCAGCGCCAGCGCCAGCGCGAAAATGCCCGAGTTCGACGATCACTTGATGACCTCCTTGCCGCCGAGCGAGACGCCCTTTTCCTGAAGCCTGTCGGCAACGTCCCTTGGGCATGTAGGTCTCGTCATGTTTGGCCAGCACGCTGTCGGCCTGGAAGACCGGCGGGCTGCCGATGAGCTTGCCTTCCGCCACGACCCCCTGCCCCTCACGGAAAAGGTCGGGGAGGATGCCGGTATAGGTCACGGGGACAGTGGCGATCGTATCGGTCACCTCGAAGCTTTCCACCATGCCCTGGCCGCGCTTCCAGGAGCCGGGCTTGACCAGCCCGCCCAGGCGCACGCGCGTCTCCGGTTGGAGCTTTGCGGCATTGAGGTCGGACGGCACGTAGAAATAGGCCACGGACTGGCTGAAGGCGAACATCACCAGGATCACGGCCGCGCAGAGGAAAGCCACGCCGCCTGAGATCAGCGCCAGTCGTTTCTGCTTGCGGTTCATTCCGTCCTGCCTTCCTCGCTCACGCCAAGCTCCCGGCCCAGCGCAATCAATGCCTTGCCATTCTCCGAGTCGGCCGGGAAAACCGCAAGTCCCCGCTGCAACGCCTCTCCGGCCTTGTCGGGTTGCTGCAGCGTCGAATAGGAGCGGATCAGCCGCTTCCAGCCCTCGATATTGTCGGGATCGTCCTTCAGGCGGCTGTCGAGGCTCTCGACCATGGTGCGGATCATCTGTGCGCGATCGTCATCGGAAAGCTCGGATGCCGCCGCGACGTCCTCCTCGGTGGGATTGCCCGGTGCCCTGGCCTGTTCCTGCTGCTGGGACCTGATCCGCGCAATCTGGTCGTCGGTGACGCCGATCCACGGCGCATCGGCCGGCGAATCTTTCTTCAGCGCTTCAAGCTTGGCGAGCGCCTCATCGAGCTTTCCGTCCTGGCCGTCGGCGAGCGCGAGGTAGAAGCGGGCACGCGGATCGCCCGGCACGAGTTCGAGCACCTTGGCAAAGGCCTCGCGGGTCTCCGCCGTTACCTGGCCCTGGTTCGCCACCACCAGCGTCTCGGCAAGGCCGCCATAGCGTCGCGCGTCGGGACCGAGCGTCTTGATGGCGTTCCGCCAGGCCGCGACGGCATCGGTCACCCGCCCATTGGCGAGATAGATCGGCGCCAGCACTTCCCAGCCCCGACCGTCCTCGGGATGTTCCTCCAGCCGGAGTTCGGCGCGGCGGATCAGGATATTGGCATCAGGATCCGGACTATTGAAGCGCGCCTGCAATGGAAAATCGGATGCCTCGGGCACCCCCATCCGCGCGTAGAGGGCAAGCCCACCCGCCGGCAAGATCAGACAGAGAAAGGCGGCCAGGGCAATTGTCGAGGCAGCGCCGGCAGACCTATCTCCAAGCGGCGTGGCGCGGTCAGCGGCAATCAAACGGCGCCCGACCTCGGCGCGCGCCTGCAGGGCAGCCTCCCGGTCTATCAGCCCGGACTGCTCGTCGCGGCCGATCTCCGACAACTGATCGCGATACACCTCGGCATCGTTCGGTCCAACGGCATCATTATGCTCCTGCCTGCGGACGAGGAGCGGAAGGGCGGCGAGCAACGCCGATATGAGCGCGATGGCGACTGCAAATATCCAGAACATGACCCGATCCACTAAGTCAAAGGATGGATCTTTCCAATGACCCGGATCAAACATAACGCATATTTGAGGCGATAAGCCGCAATCAGAGCGCGGAACAGCAGCCATCGGCTCGACAATTGCCTGTCAAAAACCGTACTTGGAGTACAGTTTTTGAAACGTTCGCTTCCCGGCCGGCGTTCAAGAAATGGTTGAAACTCCCGTTATTTCACTGAATTGTATCGGCAATCCATGGCGCTTCAAAACCGACCCAGACGCTCACTATTCTGAAGCATTCGTTACAGGCATCCTTCTGGTCATCGCAGTTCAGGCATTCCCGGCCTGCAGCGGCGACGTCACCCGAATTTCAGGAACGAATTCATGTCCAGATACAGCAAGTCCCTGCCCCAGCTCACCGACCGCATCTTTCTCACCGATGGCGGCCTCGAAACCACGCTCATCTTCGAGGATGGCATTGATCTTCCCCATTTCGCCTCTTTCCCGCTGATCGACACCGAGGAGGGACGGCAGCGGCTGGAGGCCTACTATGAAAGTTATGCCCGCATCGCCGTGGCAGCCGGAACCGGTTTCATGCTGGACACCGCGACCTGGCGCGCCAATCCCGACTGGGCCGCCAAGCTCGGCTACACCGGGGCCAGGCTCGACGCGGTCAATCGCCGTTGTGTGGAGCATCTGATCGCGCTGCGCCAGCGCCATGAAACAGCCGCGACGCCCATGGTGGTCAGCGGC
>JAHHDR010000020.1 GCA_019739215.1 Rhizobium sp. | reverse complement strand
CGTAGACGAAGACATGTTCGCCGATGGCGTCATGTTCGACGGCTCCTCGATCGCCGGCTGGAAGGCCATCAACGAATCCGACATGGTGCTTATGCCCGATCCGGCAACTGCCCATACCGATCCGTTCTTCGCCCAGTCGACCCTCGTCATCCTTTGCGACATTCTCGACCCGGTTTCCGGCGAAGCCTATAACCGCGACCCGCGCGGCACCGCTAAGAAGGCCGAAGCCTACCTCAAGGCCTCCGGTATCGGCGACACCATCTTCGTTGGCCCCGAGCCAGAATTCTTCGTCTTTGACGACGTGAAGTACAAGGCAGACCCTTACAACACCGGCTTCAAGCTGGATTCATCGGAACTGCCGTCCAACGACGACACGGATTACGAAACCGGCAACCTTGGCCACCGTCCGCGCGTCAAGGGCGGTTACTTCCCGGTTCCGCCGATCGACAGCCTGCAGGACATGCGTTCCGAAATGCTGACGGTTCTCGCTGAAATGGGCGTCGTCGTCGAAAAGCACCACCACGAAGTCGCCTCCGCGCAGCACGAACTGGGCGTGAAGTTCGACACCATGGTATCCAGCGCCGACAAGATGCAGATCTACAAGTACGTCGTGCACCAGGTCGCCAATGCCTATGGCAAGACGGCAACCTTCATGCCGAAGCCGATCTTCGGCGACAACGGCTCGGGCATGCACGTGCACCAGTCGATCTGGAAGGGCGGCAAGCCGACCTTTGCTGGCGACGAATATGCCGGCCTGTCTGAAAACTGCCTGTACTACATCGGCGGCATCATCAAGCATGCCAAGGCCATCAACGCCTTCACCAACCCCACCACCAACTCCTACAAGCGTCTGGTACCGGGTTATGAAGCTCCGGTTCTGCTGGCCTATTCCGCCCGCAACCGCTCCGCATCGTGCCGCATTCCCTTTGGCTCCAACCCGAAGGCAAAGCGCGTCGAAGTCCGCTTCCCGGACCCGACCCAGAACCCCTATCTCGGTTTTGCAGCCATGCTGATGGCCGGCCTCGACGGCATCAAGAACAAGATCCATCCCGGCAAGCCGATGGACAAGGACCTTTACGACCTTCCTGCCAAGGAACTGAAAAAGATCCCGACCGTCTGCGGCTCGCTGCGCGAAGCGCTGGAAAGCCTCGACAAGGATCGCAAGTTCCTGACCGCCGGCGGCGTGTTCGACGACGACCAGATCGACTCGTTCATCGAGCTGAAGATGCAGGAAGTCATGCGCTTCGAAATGACCCCGCATCCGGTCGAATTCGACATGTACTACTCCTGCTGATCCAGCGATCGGACGAAAATCGAAAGCCGCCGGAACCCGTGTCCGGCGGCTTTTTGCTATCGGGGCGGACAGCGCCAGCTTTTCGGATATTTTTTCGCCGCCGCGCTGTCGAAATCCCCACCGCCGCGCGACCATTGGGTGTCAGCAATGGAGTGAGACATGAAATACTCTCTGTATCGTGCATTTCGATGGCGGCATTCTCGATGCGATGAGCGCGGACGAGAAGCGGCAGTTCGATCGGGAGTCGCTGGGCTATGACGACGATCTCGTAGCCCGCGGCAAGATGATCCATGCCGAGGCCCTGCAATCGCCATCGTCCGGCAGCACTGGTCAAGGTTCGTGGACGGCAGGATGTCCGTGACGGACGGACCATTTGCCGAGGCAAAGGAGCAGATGGGCGGCTTCATTCTGGTCGATGCCGTCGACCTGACGGAGGCGATCCAGATCGCTGCCGGCATTCCGCTGGCGCGGCATGGGACGATCGAGGTGCGCCCGATCTACCAGATCCCCGTCTAAGGCCCGTCCATGCAGTCGATCGAGCAACTCTACCGGGCCGAGGCGCCCTATGTCCTTGCGACCCTCATTCGACTGCTCGGCAGTTTCGAACTGGCGGAGGAAGGCGTGCAGGCGGCTTTTCTCGCGGCCACCGAACAGTGGCCGCGCAATGGCATGCCTGCGAATCCGCGCTCCTGGCTGGTCTCAGCCGGTCGTTTCCGGACGATCGATGCCTTGCGTCGGCGCGCCCGATTTCGCGCACTGGAGCCGGAAATTGCCCGTCTCATGGAGCAGGACATGTCCGATCCGCCCGATCCTCACCTGATCAGGGACGATATGCTGCGGCTTATCTTCACGTGCTGCCACCCCGCCCTTCCCGCCGACCAGCAGGTCGCGCTGTGCCTCAGGGAAGTCTGCGGGCTGACGACTGAGGCCATCGCCGCTGCCTTCCTTGTCAAACCACCGACGATGGCGCAACGCATCGTGCGGGCCAAGGGCAGGATAAAGGCCGAAGCACTGCCCTACGAGGTCCCGGGCAAGGCCGAACTGGATGGACGTCTTGAGGCGGTCCTTCGTGTGGTCTACCTGGTCTTCAGCGAAGGTTGCGCGTCCGACAATCCCGATTCCATCCTGCGCATCGACCTCTGCCGGGAGGCGATCCGGCTCGCACGCCTGCTGCAGAATCATGTCTCCGGCGCCGATATCGATGGCCTTCTCGGCTTGATGCTGCTGCAGCACGCCCGGCGCGATGCGCGCGTCGACGGTCACGGAGATCTGACACCGCTCGACGAACAGGATCGGTCGCTTTGGCACCGGCAGGACATTGCGGAGGGGCGCGCACTTGCCAACGCCGCTCAACGCCGCCCTCCCTATTCGACCTACACGTTGCAGGCGGCGATCGCGGCGGTGCATGCCGACACCGTCGATGGACGCAACACCGATTGGACCGCAATTGTCGGCTGGTACGACCTGCTGCGGATCGCCGACCCCGGTCCGGTCGCCGAGCTCAATCGCGCCATCGCGATCGGCATGCGAGACGGTCCCGAGGCAGGTCTGGCTCTGGTGGATGCGATAGCGGATACCGGCGAACTCGCCGACTATCGCTATCTCGAACTCGCCCGGGCGGATTTTCTCCGGAGGCTCGACCGACGAGCGGAGGCCACTGCCGCCTACCTCACAGCCCTGGATCTCACCCGGGCGCCTGCCGAGCGACGCTTCATCGGGCGCCGGTTGGCCGAGGTCGGGGCCCAATCGACACCAGCCCCTCAGCCGTTCCTGTGACGAAAGACAAAGCAGGGATCGCCGTTCGGCGTCGCGGCCTGCCCGTCAAGCACGGCGCCCAGCCGCTCGGCAACGCGGATGGAACGGTGGTTGTCCCTGTCTATGTACGAGACCAGGGTCTCGAGTTGCGCCTCGCCGAAAGCCCAGTGCCGGGCAGCCTCCGCAGCCTCATGGGCATAGCCCTTGCCCTCGAAGCCCTCGAAGAGTAGCCAGCCCAGTTCCGTCTCCGGGTAGTCGACGGGTCGATGGACGGCCACCTCTCCGACGAGCGCACCGGACGCCGAATCCTCCACCGCCCAGCCACCGAAGCCAAGCACGGGCCATTGGCCAATGCAGTTCATGAAACCGTCCCATACCTGGCGCTGCGAAAGCCTGCCGCCGATGAAGGCCGCCCTGTCCGTTTGATAGAGATCAAGCAGATGGGGAAAATCATCAAGCGTGTATGGGCGCAAGGTTAGGCGCTCGGTTCGGATGATGGGTGCCTGCATTGTCCTGTCCGTTCCCGCTGCCGTCGCGCCTGCCCGTCAACACGTCGGGCGAAGCGTTTCCACCAGCCGGTCGATGATCTGGTGATATGCTTCGAGCTCCACGGTGTCGTACTCGATCCGAAAATAGATTGCTGCGTCGTCGCAACCTTTTGTCGCCCGGGCGTAGAACACGCGCCCACCCAGGCTGCCGGACCAACTCGCAGCGGCTTCAGGCCGAAAATCGTAGGTTATCATCCAACCAGCATTCGCGTCCGACCGGACTCGGTCGGCAATCTCCGAGGGAAAATCGCCCGAGGAGAGATAGGCGCCCCACACCCGCATCTCGGAACGGCCATCGCGACACGCCGCCATCGCCGTTGTCCGCCTCCGCGACGGCCAAGAACCCCGGCGGGATGTCGATCGCGTAGGCAAAGCGAGGGTTGTCGTAGCGGCCCCAGTCATCGGCGATGGTGGCCGAAGCCATCACGGCAAGCGTTGCGCCGAGCACTGCCGTGAACCGAACGCGCATGTCCGCCTCGCCTATTGCTTCTTCAGCCGCTCCTTGAGCAGCTTGAGATAATCGTCGTTTTCATCGCCTTCGTCGGAGGCGGGCGTGGCAGCCGACGCGACGCAAGTTGGCTTGTAATCCGCTGCAAGCCCTTCCTTGACGCAGACACCAACCTTCCAGCCCGGCGGCAGCGCCGTCAGGTCGACCGTCTTCCACTTGGGGTGGCCAGAGGTCTGGAGCTTGTCGAGATTTGAGATGATGTAGCTGGAAAAATCGGCGACTGCCTTGCAGGATTCGCGATGGTAGGCGTTGCGGTTCTTGTCGTAGTCGAAGGTCATCAGCACGGCCTTGACTGCCACCGTATCGACCGGCTGCTGCTGGAAGGCGTAGGTGCCGGGCTCGATCTTCGCCGGAATGTAGGTGGCGAGCAGCGGGGCTTCGGTGATCGGCACGAGATGGAATTTCGCGCCGTCGATCGCATCCCCCTGGAACAGCGACGCCGGCGCGCCGGCAACGTAGAAGAAGGCGTCGATCTCGCCGGACTGCAACTGCGGCAGGGCCTTGTCTGGATTGACTTCGACCTTCTGGACTCCCTTGATCTGCAGGATATCGAGCATCAGGGACGACGTGAGATAGGTGCCGCTGTCCTTGACGCCGACCGCCACCTTGCGGCCTGACAGGTCGGCCATCGTCTTGATCTCGGTTCGCGCCAGAACATGAACCTCTTCGTTATAGAGCGGGAACATGATGCGCACGCCGCGCACCGCCTGCTGGATATCGGCGTCACCCGCCTCGAAGGTCTTGAGATATTCGAGCACGTCATTCTGCACGATGCCGAACTGGGTGTTTCGCCGATTGCGGACGCCACTGAAATTCTCCAGCGACCCCGCGCTCTCGACCACGTTGAGCGTCTGCCCACATGCCTTACCCAGGCCGGCAATGTCGCCGCCGATCTTGATATAGGTGCCGGTCGGCCCCCCGGTCATGATGTTCTTTTCCAGTTCCGCGGCGCTGGCGGGCACAGCCACGGCCAAGGGCAGTGACAAGGACAGGACCACCGGCAGGACGGCGAGCATTTTCATCAACATAACTCTCTCCCAAATGTCAGCATTTGCTTCCGAGGTCGCGGATCAGGTTGCGGAGCGAAATGGCGGGCACGCGGCCAAGCGTCGACTTCAGCGCATCCGCCACGCATTCGCCATTCTCCAGGCGCCGGGCAAGTTCGATCTGTTTGTCCGGTGTCAGCCGGTCGTAACCCGGCATGTCCTCCAGCGCGGTGCGTACGGCGGCGGTATCCCGCCGCAGCGGCGCGGGCGTTTCATCGCCACCGCTCGTCACGTCCTGTGGTGCAGTGTCTTCGCGCTGCGCTGCCTGAAGGCTCTCGACTGTCTGCGTCAGCACGGCGACTTCGGCCTCCAGCTTTTCCTTCTCGCTGCGCACGACACCCAGCGTCATGCCCATCAGCGTCTTTTCCGCGTCAGCTCGGCCGGCCTTGGCCTTGGCTGCGTCGAGTTCCGTCCTGATTGCCGCCAATTGCGCTTCGACCTTGCGGACGTCGCCATCGCGTGCCGCCAGTTGCGCTTCGGCTGCAGCAAGCTCCTTCTGCAGCGACTCCGCTTCGCCGGATCCGTCGGTGATGGCTTCCTGTGCTGCGGCAAGGTCCTTCCTTGCCTTGGCAAGTGCCACCTTGACCCTGTCGATCTCCGCGCGAAGCGTCGCGGCACTGTCGTTCGACGTCTTCAGTTCGGCGGTCCGGCGGTCAAGATCGCTCTTCGACGCTTCAAGCTGGCGACGAAGATCGGCAACAACAGCCAACTCTTTTCGGGCGTCCGCAAGCGCCGCCTCGAGCAGCTTGATCCGGTCGCTCAGCGCCTTCCTGCCGGTGTCGCCCTGGTCAGCCGCGGCAGTCAGGCTCTTGCGCAGGCTTGCCAGTTCTTCGGCCTGGCTGCGGATCGTGCCTTCGAGTTCGATGATCTGCAACTCGGAAATCTGGAGCGACCGTCGCGCGCGGTTGAGTTCGGCGCGGTTGTCGCCAGCCTCTTCGATCGTCTTCTTGAGCGCCGCGATCTCCGCTTGTGCCGCAGCACTGGCATTGCCATTGTTGTCGTCGGCGAGGGCTTTCAGCGTCTCATTGGCCTTGGTGAGTTCCTCGACGCGTTGGCGAAGAGCGGTCTCCTCGCTCTCGTTGCCCTGGGTGGTGAACCTGAGATCGGAGACCTGCCGCTCGAGTTCAGCAATTCTCGTGTCGCGCGCCGTCAGATCGCCGGACGCCGCCCCGCCGAGAAGGCGCGCTGCCGTATAGCCGCCGCCTGCACCCAGCACCAGCGCCACCAGCGCGGCGACCAGAATGCCGGCAATGCCGGACGAGCGAGACGCGGAAGAGGAGAAATTCCCATCCCGACCCCATTGGTTGACCACGGCTCATCCCTTGTACATTCGGCCCATCAGGGCTGTTGATCGACGGAAAAGGTTACGCAAGCATGCGTCTGCCCCTGCCCGGGTTGCAAATCTGGAGGCCCGGTGTCAGCACGTGATCACTAACACCTTGAAATCTGATAAATTCATCCCAAATCTACTGTCAATCGAGCCAGAGACAAAGATGCGTGAGCGTGTCGCCAAATACAAGATCGGTCAGGTCGTCCGCCATCGGATATTCCCGTTTCGCGGCGTGATATTCGACGTCGATCCCGAATTCGCCAACACCGAGGAATGGTGGAACGCCATACCTGCGGACGTGCGCCCGTCCAAGGACCAGCCGTTCTACCACCTTTATGCGGAGAATGCCGAGTCGGCCTATGTCGCCTATGTCTCCGAGCAGAACCTGCTGCCGGACGAGGATGGCGGCCCGGTGCGCCATCCCGCCGTTCTGGAGAACTTCGTGCCGGAAGCCGATGGTCTCTATCGTCCCACGACCCTGCTCACGCATTGAGGTCGGCTTTTCTCCTTCACACAACCGGATTTGGCCGACAATGGCCTTGACCTTTTCAGGGACCGCTGATTTACCGCGGCCATACCGACACCTCTGATGCAAGGTCTGTCCCATGGCGCCCCTCCCCGTGCTCGACGACGCTTCCATTCCGGAACTCCCCAACCGCTACAAGGGCAAGGTGCGCGAGAATTACGACCTGCCCGACGGCAGCCGGATCATCATCGCGACGGATCGGATCAGTGCCTTCGATAGGGTGCTGGCCTGCATTCCCTTCAAGGGCGCGGTGCTGACGCAGACGGCACGATACTGGTTCGAGAAGACATCGGACATCTGCCCGAACCATGTCCTGTCCTACCCGCATCCGAATGTGGTGATCGGCACCCGCCTTGACATCCTGCCCGTCGAGATTGTCGTGCGCGGCTATCTGGCCGGCAGCACGTCGACCTCGATACTCACCAAATACAGGGCGGGCGAACGCGAGATGTACGGTGTCCGCCTTCCTGACGGATTGAAGGACAACCAGAAGCTCGACCAGCCACTCATCACGCCCACGAGCAAGGAATTCGACGGCGGTCACGACGAACCGCTGTCGCCCGCGCAGATCCTCGATCAGAACCTTCTGACGAAAGAGCAGTGGGACACCGTTTCGCGTTACGCGCTTGCCCTTTTCCAGCGCGGGCAGGACTTGAGCGCGCGCAATGGCCTCATCCTCGCAGACACGAAATACGAATTCGGCACCGACCGGGATGGAAACATCATTCTTGCCGACGAAATCCATACGCCGGACTCAAGCCGCTTCTGGATTGCCGACACCTATGAGGCCGCCTTCGCCGACGGCAGGCGGCCGAAGAGCTTCGACAAGGATTTCATCCGGTCCTGGGTGGTGGAGCGATGTGACCCATACCGGGACCCGATCCCGGCAATCCCGGAGGACTTGATCCTGCAAACCTCAGACGTTTATCTGCAGGCCTACAAGACCATCACCGGCAAGACCTTCCAGCGCGACATGAATCCCAGGCCGTTGGAGGCGATACGCGAAGCCCTGCGGCCTTATTTTGCTTAAGCCTTTTGGTTAGGGGGTAAGGTTAAGCCCTCACAGAAGTTGCTAATACGCGCGGCCTGTGCCCAATATATGCGTATGAAACTAGAGCAACCGACATTCCAGCCAAGCGATCCCCGCCGCGCCCGGGAGGCCAAGGAAGCGTTCCACGACGCCGTGCGCGATCTCGTCGTCCAGGCCGTCGGCGCCGGCTGGCGGGAGGCGGAGGCAGCCATGGCGCTTGCCGATGCCGCGGATGACTACGTGATGTTCCTGGCCCAGCGTCCGCAGCGCAACACCGTCGCCGCCAACAGTAACGGGCGCTGACGCCGCTCAGGCACCGTATTCGATGACCATGCCGTCAAAGGCTGGCTCGATGTGTTCGGGTGTCTCGCGCCGCACCGTCTCATAATCCAGCGGAATATGCATGTGGGTCAGGATCGCCCGCCTCGGCGCCAGACGCTCGATCCAGTCCGTGGCCTGTTGCAATGACAGGTGGCTCGGATGCATCCTGTACTGCAGGCAATCGATGACCAGGGTGTCGAGTCCCTCGAGTTTCGGAAGGCTGTCCTCCGGGAAATCGCTGACATCCGTGCAATAGGCGAAGTCACCGATCCTGAAGCCCAGCGAGTGGCTGTCGCCGTGGTGCTGGATGATCGGCAGGAACGAGACCGCGCCGCCCGGCCCCTTCAACCTCGAATGGACCGGCGATATCGATCGACATCGCGCGTGCGATCGGCGGGTAGTTGCTCCCCTCAGGCGTCTCGAACACGTAGCGGAAGCCCTCGATGACCCGTTCCATCGTGACTGGATCGCCCCAGACCGGCATCCGGCGTTCGTTCTTGTAGACAAAGGACCGGATATCGTCGATGCCGTGCAGGTGGTCGGCATGGGCATGGGTCAGAACGACGCCGTGAAGGGCGCGCGCTTCCGCCGCGATCATCTGGCTACGAAAATCCGGGCCGGTGTCGACGACGATCGAGGTCAATGTCCCGTCATCGGCAATCTGCTCGACCAGCAAGGAGGCACGGGTGCGGCGATTCTTGGGATTGGCCGGATCGCAGGCGCCCCATTCCCCGGTGATGCGCGGTACGCCGGGCGACGAGCCGCAGCCGAGAATGGTGAAGCGCCGTCTCGGCATCAGCCGGCAAGCCTTCGGCATCTTGGAGAAGCAGCGGAAGGCATTTGCCGTGGTAATGTCAGCGATCTCTTCCTTAGTAACACCGATGGTCCTCGGCGAGAACTTCGGCCGTGTTGACGACATAGGACGGTTCGTTCCGCTTGCCGCGCCAACGCTTCGGCGCGAGATAGGGCGCATCCGTCTCCACGAGGAGCCGGTCGCGCGGCACGGCGCGCTGCGATCTCGCGGATATCCTGCGGATTTCGGGAACGTCAGAATGCCGGAGAAGGAGACGTAACCGCCAAGCTCGACGCCGACGTTTCGCGCGAGATCGGGACCGGCGGAGAAGCAGTGCAGCAGGAAGGGGAACGCGCCCTTGCCTGCTTTCATCCCGCAGAATCGCGAGCCATGTCGTCATCCGCCGCTGCGCGCAGTGGATGACGAGCGGCAAGCCCGGTGCTGCGCGCGGCGGCGATGTGGCGAACGAGGCCCCCTGGTCTTCTGGACTTCCGGCTTTTGACGCATGATCGTAGAAATAGTCGAGCCCCGCCTCGCCGATCGCCACGCATCTTGGGGTGGCGCTCGGACAAGCCGCGACCAGCTCGTCCGGTCTCGAATATGCCGAGTTCTTCGTGGGCATTGTTGGGGTGCGAGCCCGACCGAGCAGAAGACCTGACGCGATAGCGTTCGGCCAGGCCCCAGAAGCTCGGGCGAGACGGCGCGACCCGGGTCGAGATGGTGACCATCTGGCGCAACGCCCGCGACGCAGTGGGCGCGGGACGATGATCTCGTCCGCGCTCAGCCTCGGCAAAGTCCGGGAAGATCGAGATGGCAATGGGTGTCGATCAGCATGGTCCGGCGCGCTACACGCTTCCGGCGGGACGAATATCTGCGGGAAGACCGGCTTCGGTGCCTGTCGAGCGGCGATCCCGGCCCTTCAGGCGCCCGGCATCGCCGAGATGCGGCAAAGTCGCGCTCGTCGGCAGGGGCAGCTTGAGCGAGGTCGAGCAGCTTGCCCGCAGGAGGTCCCGGCACGAAGGGCTGCAAGCAGGATGCCGATCTGGCGGACGACCTCCGCCGTCACGTAGAGCACCGGTGCCCATCCGCGTTCCGGGTCGGTCTTCGGCGAGCGCCCAGGGCGCCTGCGCCGCGAAATAGCGGTCGGCTTCCGAGGACGAGCGGCGAAGATCTGTGCCGCAAGCGACGCTGATGGATGAGCTGCTCGCGCCATCTCGGTCACGGCAGAGTGCCAGACGCCCGAATCGGCGGAGGCCGAGCATCGCCTTGTCCTCGTCGGTGAACGGGCCCGGGCGTCGGGCATCCTGTCCGTCGCAGTTCTTGACGATCATCGACAGCGAGCGGCTGCGCCAGGTTGCCGATGCCATTGGCGGATAGATCGGCGTTTATGCGGGTGGCGATGCGCCTCCTCGCGAATAAGACTGCCGTCCTGGCCGAAGGAGACCTCGCGCAGGAAGAAGTAGCGGCACCGGATCGACGACCGAAATGGTTGACGAGGTCGACGGGATCGACGACGTTGCCGAGCGACTTCGACATCTTCTCGCCCTTGTTGAGCAGGAAGCCGTGGGCGTAGACCCGCTTGGGCAAGTCGGCAGGCTCGGCAGCACATCAGGAAGGCCGGCCAGTAGACGGCGTGGAAGCGGATGATGTCCTTGCCGATGATGTGGACGTCGGCCGGCCAGATATTTCGCAGCGCGGACCGTTCTGGTCATCGGGGTAGCCCGGCGCCGGTAATGTAGTTGGTGAGCGCGTCGACCCAGACATACATGACGTGCTTCGGACTCGATCGGGAACCGTGAATGCCCCAGTCGAACGTGGTGCGCGAGATCGACAGGTCCTTGAGGCCGGACCTGACGAAGGACACCACTTCGTTGCGGCGTTCGTCGGGGCCGATGAAATCCGGATGGCTGTCGTAATAGGCCAGCAGCCGGTCGCCATAATTGGAGAGCCGGAAGAAGTAGCTCTCTTCCTCCACCCACTCGACCGGCGTGCCTTGCGGGCCATAGCGTACGCCGTCGTCGCGGAGTTCGGTTTCTTCCGCCTGATAATAGGCCTCGTCGCGCACCGAATACCAGCCGGCATAGCTGTCCTTGTAGATATCGCCGGCGTCGGCCATCCGAATCCACAGATCCCTGACGGCATCGTGGTGCCGCTTCTGTGTCGTGCGGATGAAATCATCGTTCGAAGCATTGAGCAAGGTGGTCATGCTCTCGAACTCGGCCGCATTGCGGTCGGCAAGTTCGATCGGCGTGATCCCGGCGCTGCGCGCCGTCTGCTGCATCTTCTGGCCGTGCTCGTCGGTGCCCGTGAGGAAGAGCACCTCGCGTCCGTCAAGCCGCTGGAAGCGTGCGAGGGCATCCGTGGCGATCAGTTCGTAGGCGTGACCAATATGGGGCCGCCCGTTGGGGTAGGAGATCGCAGTGGTGATGTAGAAGGGTGAAGTGTCTTTCATTCGGTCGCAATGCCTGCAAGCGGAAACGTTGCTGGCTTCTAGCGCATGTTTTGGCGAGGGGAAACATCAACTTTGTCTCGCGGCCGTGAATTGTCGGCCTATCTCGTGCTCGCGCCGCACAGATCGCGGTTCCCCTCTTCCTTGACTCGGTCCAAGGCAGCCTATATCGCCGTTCGCTGGTCTGTCAGGGGATCGCACATTGGAATTCTTGAGTTCGCTCAATCCGCTATATTCGGTATCGGGGTTGTTGGTCGGCATTCTTGTCGGCGTCACCGGCGTGGGCGGCGGGTCGCTGATGACGCCGCTGCTCGTCCTGTTCTTCAACGTCCACCCCGCCACGGCGGTCGGCACCGATCTTCTCTACGCCGCGATCACCAAGTCCGCCGGATCCGTGGTGCACAGCCGCAACAAGACCGTCAACTGGCGCATTGTCGGCCTGCTTGCCGCGGGAAGTCTGCCGGCAACCCTGGTCACGCTCTTGCTGATGTCGGGCGTCGATCGCGACAGCCTCTCGTTCAAGTCTGTCCTCACCAATGCGCTGGGCTGGATGCTGTTTCTCACGGCGATACTGCTCATATTCCGCAAACCGATCGTCGACACCGTCGCGGGCTGGCGCAGGAACCAGAAACCGGTGGAGGCGCGGACAATCGCAGTGGCGACGGTCGTGCTCGGTCTCGTGCTCGGCGCGCTGGTGACGCTGACCTCGGTCGGCGCCGGCGCCCTTGGCGTGACAGTCCTGCTGATGCTTTACCCTCGCCTCGAGATCCGCGACATCGTCGGCTCCGACATCGCACATGCCGTGCCGCTGACCTTGCTGGGCGGCCTTGGCTACTGGATGATCGGCGAGATCGACTGGGCCTTGCTGGTGTCGCTTCTGATCGGCTCGATACCGGGAATCATCGTCGGCAGCCAACTCGCCCCGCGCATGCCCGACAGGCTGATTCGTCCGATCCTGGCGGTCACGCTGGCTTTGGTGGCCCTGAAGCTCGTAACGTCATAAAGCTGCCGCGAGATCCGTCAGCAGGCCAAGCACGGTCTGCTTGCGGTCCAGGTTGTAGGCATCGGACACCGTCATCCGTTCGGCCAGCGACGCATGCAGGTTGGAGAGGCGAAACGCGCGGTCGAGATCACCCGCCTGCGCCGCCAGTTTCGCGTTGTCCGTGACCCGTTCACCGACAAGGCTGACGAAGAAATCATAGAGAATATCGCTTCCGCGTGCCGACACGGCATCGGCGATCTTGTGCATCGCCTTGCGCTGTTCGGCGCCGCCGCCCCGCAAGATGTTCTCGAAGGCGTCCAGGATGTCCAACCCGCCGTAGTTCACGAGCTTTATCGCCTGGGACACGCTGCCTCTCGCGGCGGAAACGAGCCTGGCCTCGGCGTGGCTCGGTATCGCCAGGCCAAGGTGGAGCAAGGCGGCACGCAGGTCCGGCTCGTCGAGTGGCCGCAGCACCAGCGGCAGGCAACGCGAACGAATAGTCGGAAGCAAGCGTCCCGGAACATGGGAAATGACCAGGAACATCGACCGCTTCGGGGGTTCCTCCAGCATCTTGAGGATCGCGTTGGCAGCGCTGCGATTCATGTCGTCCGCCGGGTCGACGATAACAATACGCCAGCTTTGCGTGCCCGATGTCTGCGAGAAGAACTTGCCCGCACGCCGCACCTCGTCCACCGTTATGGCAGTCTTGAATTTTCCGGTCTTGGCATCGAACGGGCGGGTGATATGCAGCAGGTTATGCGATGCGCCCGCGACGATCTGCCGAAAGAACGGTGCGGACTGGTCGGGATCGGCAAGGCTCTCCGGCGCGGTTTGCGGATCGGGATGGGCGAGCACGTGGTTGGCAAAACGGAACGCAAGCGTCGCCTTGCCGATACCCTCCGGCCCCTCGATCAGGACGGCATGATGGCCTTTGCCCGATTTGTAGGAGCGCGTCAGGAACTCTTCCGCCGCCCGGTGCCCGAACAGTCGCGTGTTGGCGGCGGGATGAACCGCGCCATCGAGCACCAGGGTTTCCGTGTCAGCGCTCACGCTTGGCCGGTCTCCTTGGCGCGCGTCGACAGAATCGGAAGCAGCGGATCGACGATGCTGAACACCTTGTCGGCAATGGTCTCGATCGAGCCGGATGCGTCGACGACCCGACAGCGCAACGGATCGGCCTCGGCAATGTCCAGGAACGCCTCGCGTCGTTTTTCGTGCGTTTCCAGTTCTTCCTTCTCGAACCGGTCGGGTGCTTCCTGCACCTCGGCGTTCCCGGTGCGAAGCCGAGCGCGTCGCAGTCCCTCGGCGGCCGGAATGTCGAGAATGATGGTGCAATCGGGCACCACGCCATTCACCGCCACGCGTTCAAGGTTCTGGACGAAGGCGGGCTCTAGGTTGCCGGTGATGCCTTGGTAGACGCGGGATGAATCCATGAATCGGTCGCACAGGACCACGGCGCCGCTCGCCAGCGCCGGACGGATGACTTCCTCGACATGATCGTTGCGCGCGGCGGCAAACAGAACGGCCTCCATGCGGGTGCCGTATTCCTCTGCCGCACCCGAGAGAATGACGTGACGCACGGCCTCGGCGCCGGGCGAGCCGCCCGGCTCGCGCGTGACGAGAACGTCCACGCCGCGCCGCCGCAGGCGATCGGCGAGCAGCCGGATCTGGGTACTCTTTCCGGTACCCTCGCCGCCTTCGAACGTCACGAACAGTCCCTGCTTCGGCACGCCTAATCCTTCAAACACTTTCCGCCGTGACGGGACTATTGCATCTAGAGCCAGAAGAAAAGCAACTCTTTCAGGCCGTCGAACGCCTTGCTGGTCAGCGTACCGGTCCCGACATCGGTCGATGCATGCACGGCAATGTTGCGAACCGGCCTTTCACCCAGCGAGATCACCAGCGTTCCGATCTCTTGGCCCTGCGCCACCGGCGCTTTCAGCGGCCAGCGATAGGTGATTCTCGCCCTTACCCTCTCCGGGTTGTCATTGGGAACGTAAATATCGACATCCTCGCCGGCAAGCAGCGGCACGCGGCCGCTGTCGCCGCCGAAGACCGGCGCCTCCGCGATCAGGTCGCCCTTGCGGAACACGACCTGCTTGTGGAAATTCGTCAGCCCCCAGTCGAGCACCCGGCGCGTCTCCTCGGCGCGCTCCTTGTCCGTCTTGAGGCCTCCCATGGCGAGGAAAAGCCGAATGCCCCCGCGCTCCACCGTCGCCACGACTGAATAGCCGTATCCCTCGGAGAAGCCCATGGCCAAGCCGTCGACACCGATATTCTGCTGGACGAGCGGATTCTTGTTGCGCTGGAAGATCTTGTTCCACTCGAAAGCCTCCAGCTTGTAGAGGCCGAAATAGTCCGGATAGGACGCCCTGATATGCTGCGAAAGCTCCACCAGTTCGCGCATCGTCGATTTGTTGCCTGGATCAGGCAGTCCGTTGGAATTGACGAAGACGGAATTCTCGAGGCCGATCTCCCGGGCTCGCTTGGTCAGCAACTCGGCGAATTTTGCCTCCGAACCGGCGATGCCCTCGGCCAGGATGATACAGCCGTCATTGGCGAGTTGCACGATCACGCCCTTGAGAAGATCGATCACCCGGATGTTGGAATTGAGCGCCGCGAACATGGTCGACGTGCGCGACAGGGCGCCACCAGTCCGCCAGGCGAATTCCGACACCTTGTATTCGGTCGCTTCGGTGATGCGCCCCGCCTTGAGTTCATGCATCACAAATTCGGCCGTCATCAGCTTGACGAGCGAAGCCGGCGGGATCAGGTCGTTCTCACCCCGCGCATAGAGCACGGTCCCGGTTGACGCCTCCACCAGATAGATCTGCGATGCCTTCGGCTCGAAGACCGCGTTCTGTTGCGCCAGGGACCACCCCGATCCGGCAAGCCAGTTCAGGATAAGGGCGGACAGTAGGATGATGATACGCGTCACTGCGCAGTCCTGTGATTGCTGAGGCCGCATCATGTCCCGAAAGCGCGGGCCGGACAAGCGGGCCCCGACAAGCAGGACCAGACAAGCGGGACCAGACAAGCGGGGCTAGAATTGTGCGCCTCGACGTTTCCTCACCGAGGCGCGGATCTGGTCCGCTGCGATCGAGTTGTCGCCCGACAGGACGTGCTCGAACGGCTGCGACGCCGTGTCGATTCGGACCGCCGCATAGGCCGACAGCGTGACATTGTCCTCCCCGAGCCGCGACGGCCGCTCCTGTGGGATCGGCCCGACCTGCGGAAGCTGGGCATAATCCTGCATCAGATCGAAGGACGTGGTCACGGCCGGGAGCTTTGTCGACTGCAGCGCCGTGGCCGTTGCCGTGGCCGTGGCGGTGTAGTCCACCGCCTCCTCGATATCCGCGCGGCGCGGCGCTTCGAACGTCTTGTCGGCAGATGCGACCATGACGCCGGTCGCGATTTCACCGTCTGGATTGAACCGCTTAAGCCTGTCGCCCTTCCGTGAGAAGGACGCCATCAGGTAGGGCATGTCTTTGCCATCCATTCGCGCCCGGCCGACATACTGCACCTGTACCTTGACCGTTCCCTTGTGCTGGACCTCCAGCATCTCTGCAGCCTTGTTCGAGAGGTCGATGATACGGCCTGGATGGTAGGGACCGCGGTCGTTGACGCGCACGATCACCGAATCGCCGTTTTCGAGATTGGTCACGCGCGCATAGCTCGGCAGCGGAAAGGTCGGATGGGCCGCGGACAGATGATACTGGTCATAGACCTCGCCATTGGCGGTGAGCCGGCCATGAAAGGCCGAGCCATACCAGGAGGCCAGCCCGGTCTTGTTGTAATCGCGGTCTTCCTTGGGAACGTACCACTTGCCCTTCACCTTGTAGGGCTTGCCGGTCACGTCGCGGCCACCACCCTTGGGCACGTTCCGGCCATGTGCGACCCGCGGTGACGCCTTGACGCCATACTCCGCCTCGGAGAAATATTCCTTGCTGCGCTTCTTCTTGGGCGCAGGCGCATCTTTAGTCGAAGCGCAGGATGCCGCGAATGCGCAGAGGAGCAAGACAGCCACGGACCGGGCACCCCTGTTCCAGAATCGTCCGTCCCCGTCACCCGCCATACGCAATACACAGTCTTTTCCGGGTCATTGAAGAGCCGGCCGCTGCCGAACCTTCGTGACATCGTTAACCACACTTACCTCAGACCATGCCAACAATTTGGCTAAATTGCGAACGTTTTCCAAGCCTTGTGAGGAGTTTCAAATTTTATGGTTTACAGACCCCTAACGCGGCAGCCGCTCCGGAATGGATCGGCCCACGCGATCGGTTGACGGGTGCGCGAAACCTGCTAAATCTGCCGCAGCGTCAGGGATGGGTGTCCGAGTGGTTTAAGGAACCGGTCTTGAAAACCGGCGTGCGGGAGACCGTACCGTGGGTTCGAATCCCACCCCATCCGCCAGAACCCATTGGAAATCTGAAATGATATCGCTCGCGGCGTGCTGCGAATTCCTGCCTGCCGGTCGGAACCGCCAGCGGGAGACCTTGTCAGCCCGAAGGCGCGCCGCCATGACGCGCGAAGAACCGGGCGAGCTCCCGCTGCTGCGGCGCCTTGCCCGTGAAGATTTCGACATAGTCCGGAATCCGTTCTCAACCGCGTCTCGACATCCTCCGCCGTCTGCATAGAGATATAGCCGATCTGCGTCAGGTAAAGGGTCCGGGCGCGCACATCCGCGGAAGCGTCCTCGAAGCCGAACCGGACGAACATCCTGGCCAGCGCCTCGATCCGGACTTGGTCTGCTGCGTTGACCTCGGCCAGGATGTCGGGTGACTGGATCGCCCAGCTGCGAATCGCGAACTCGAACTTGGAATCGAACTGGGCCGTGTCGAGCCAGCAGTCGAAGACATTCAGCATGGCCTCCGCGATCGACTCGGCATAGGCTTCGGATTGCCTGACGAGATTGCCGGTGTTCTTGTCACGCCATAGGGTGATCAGCGCCGCCAGAAGCTGCTCCCGGTCATCGAAGAACCAGTAGAAGCTTGTGCGGGAAAGCCGAAGCTTCTTGGCAAGAGGCATGATCTTGACGGCTTCCACGCCGGAATCCAGGAGGGCCTCATAGGCCGCCTGGAGCCAGCCCTCCTGCGATCCTCGCCAGCCACTGTCTTGCAGACCCTGCTCCATATCGATGCTCTAGCAGACGGCGCCACGCCGGGCAAGATTAATGTACGATTATGTCAACTATCCGTACACTGAAGAACCGTGTATTGACATGTGTGTACATTTTTTCTAGCATTTGCGCACCTTCCCGGACCGGAGCCCCCTTCCATGTCGAACGATCCCCTGCTTCAGCCCTACAAACTCAAGCACCTGACGCTGCGCAACCGCATCATCGTCACTTCTCATGAGCCGGCCTATCCCGAGGACGGCATGCCCAAGGGCCGCTACCGTGCCTATACGCTGGAGCGAGCCCGGGGCGGCGTCGCCATGACCATGACCGCTGGATCGGCCGCGGTGTCGAAGGACAGCCCTCCCGTCTTCAACAACCTGCTCGCCTACAAGGACGAGATCGTGCCCTGGATCCGGGAAATGACGGATGCCGTGCATGAGGAAGGCGCGGCGATCATGATCCAGTTGACGCATCTCGGTCGCCGCACGCGCTGGGACAAGGGCGACTGGCTTCCGGTGCTGGCGCCGTCCCACCACCGGGAGGCCGCGCACCGGGCCTTCCCGAAGAAACTGGAAGACTGGGACATCGAGCGCATCATCAAGGATTTTGCGGATGCGGCGGAGCGCATGAAGGCCGGTGGCATGGACGGCGTCGAACTCGAGGCTTACGGCCACCTGATCGACCAGTTCGCCTCCCCGTTGACCAACGAACTCGACGGCCCCTATGGCGGGTCGCTCGAAAACCGGATGCGCTTCTGTCTCGACGTCTTCGCCGCGATGCGCAAGCGCGTCGGCGACGACTTCATCCTGGGGGTCCGCTACACCGCAGACGAGCGCCTGCCGGGCGGCACGGGCAAGGCCGATGGCCTCGAGATCTCGCGCCGGCTCAAGGACAGCGGCCTGATCGATTACCTCAATGTCATCCGCGGTCACATCGATACCGATCCCGGGCTGACCGACGTCATCCCGATCCAGGGCATGGCCAGCGCCCCCCATCTCGATTTCGCCGGAGAGATCCGGGCCGCAACATCCTTCCCGACCTTCCACGCTGCCAAGATTCAGGATGTCGCGACGGCGCGCCATGCGATCGCAGCTGGAAAAGTCGACATGATCGGCATGACCCGCGCTCACATGACCGAACCGCATATTGTCAGGAAGATCATGGAAAAGCGCGAGGACGACATCCGCCCCTGCGTCGGCGCCAACTACTGTCTCGATCGCATCTATCAGGGCGGCCTGGCCTTCTGCATCCACAATGCGGCGACCGGCCGCGAGGAAACGATGCCGCACATCATCGACAAGGCCGCAGTTCGAAAGAAGGTGGTGATCGTGGGGGCCGGGCCGGCCGGACTGGAAGCGGCCCGTGTCGCTGGCGCGCGCGGACATGAGGTCGTGCTGTTAGAAGCCGCCGCCCAGGCTGGAGGGCAGATCCGACTGACAGCACAGAGCCCCCGGCGCAAGGAGATGATCGGCATCATCGACTGGCGCATGGCCCAATGCGAAAAGGCCGGCGTCAGATTCCACTTCAACACATGGGCGGAGGCCGACACCATCGAGGCCGAAAGCCCGGATGTGGTCATCATTGCCACAGGCGGCCTGCCCCACACCGATGTCCTGACGAACGGCAACGAATATGTGGTGTCGTCCTGGGATATCATCTCCGGTGACGTCAAACCCGGGACCAATGTCCTGGTCTTCGACGACGCCGGCGACCACGCCGGGCTGCAGGCCGCGGAGATCCTTGCAAGCGCCGGCGCCAGGGTCGAGATCATGACGCCCGATCGCGCCTTCGCACCCGAGGTCATGGCAATGAACCTGGTGCCCTATATGCGCTCCCTGCAGAAGATGGACGTCACCTTCACCGTCACCTACCGGCTCGAATCCGTCGAGAAGAACGGCAATCAGCTCACCGCTCATGTCGGGAGCGATTATGGCGGCGTCTCCCGGCAACAGGTCATCGATCAGGTGGTCGTCAATCACGGCACGATCCCGCTGGACGACCTCTATTTCCAGCTCAAGCCGCGGTCGTCGAACCTTGGCGCCGTCGACTACGAGGACCTGATTGCCGGCAAGCCCCAGGCAATGTCGCCCAATCCCGAGGGCAGGTTCCAGCTTTTCCGTATCGGCGACGCCGTGGCGGCCCGCAATACGCATGCGGCGATCTACGACGCCCTTCGCTTGGCCAAGGACATCTGAGGCGGGCGGCTAAGCGCTCTTCCGGGCGGATTTTCCGCCTTTTTGAGCCTTGGCGGCAGGAGGCTGCGGCGCGTCGGCAACATCGCTGGCCGCGTGCTCCAGCCGCAACTGCCGGAGCCGCGCGGTCTTCTTTTCTCGGGCGACGAGTTCCGCCTGGACGATCTGCATCGCCGCGTTGTGGGTGTCGACGGCCTTCTTCTGCGCCTTCTGTTGGGTTTGACCGGGCGAACTGTTGCTGGGGACGGCCATGGGGCATTTCCGATCTGGCGGTTGGGCTCCGGCGCGCATGCGTGCAAGCAGCACCTCAAACCTGGCAGCAATAAAAAAGGCCGGGTAATCCCGACCTTCATCCTGTCCGGCACGCAACGGCACCAATGTCATCGCGGCAGGCGCAGAACTCCAGGCCCTTAAGCCGAGCGGAGATTTTCCGCCGAGCTCTTGCCTGAGCGCTTGTCCTGCACGATGTCGTAGGTGACCTTCTGGCCTTCGTTCAGGGAACTCATGCCGGAACGTTCGACCGCGCTGATATGCACGAACACGTCAGTTGAGCCATCCTGCGGCTGTATGAAACCAAAACCCTTGGTCGCGTTGAACCACTTCACGGTACCAGTATTCACGATCTTCCCTTTCAACAAATGTGCAATCTGGGCGACGCACTCGCCAGTCGGTCGAATGATGAAGGGAGATTGCGGGCAGCGCACAGGCCCCGTTAAACGCCACAAGCATAAATCGATCACCAACAAATAGGCGAAATGACAGTGCGAATCAAGGCGGTCGCCCTATCGAGCCGAAACGCCTTGTATGAGAGCCGAGCGTTACGTCGGACCCTTGGCAGACCCTGCTGGTGGACTCTGTCCAGAAGACGGACAGGCAAGTGCAGTCCAGTCGGATGACCGGCCATTCCGCGGCCGGTCATGGTCTGCTCGCGATCGAGCCAATCAGTCGATCACGATCTTCTTGCGCTTCTCCTTGACCACGAGATCAGGATCATTGTCCTTGATCACGATCTTCGGTTCCGAGCGCTGTTCCTTGACGACGATCGTCGGGCTGTCGCGAACCACCACGCGGGGCTTCGGTTTCTTGATGACAATGCTGCCCGTCGTATCGCTGTCGCGGTTGATGATTGTGACGTCGTCGGCCACGGCCGTGTTGGCGGCGAACAGGGCCGCAGCAATGCCGGCGGCGATGGTGAGCTTTTTCATGATGTCTGTCCTCTAGACGCGTTTTCACGGCGGACAAACGTCACCTGGCTCCAAAGGTTCCGCGACTGAAGTCTGCGGGCGTCGTCTCATCTAATGAACAATGTTGCCTGCGGTCTCCACATCCATCGTCCGGTCGCCGGGATTCCAGGCACCGGTCGCCAGGCTGAAACGGCGGCCGTCATCCTGCGAGGCAACCTCGATGTGCTGGCCGCGCGCCATCTTTCCCAGGAGAAGGCTGTCGCCCATGACATGGCCATGGCCGACAATGTGTCCTCTGCCGTCGCGGTAGAGATTGATCTCGAAGGCGCAATGACCTGCGGCTGTGTCGTCGACATAGACCGGGCCTGTGCCGGTCACGGTTCTGATTCTCTCCATTTCTGGATCCTCCGTGTCTCGATGCAAGGTCGCCATAGCATCGCCCATTCATGGGCTCATTGCAAGTTTTGCCGAGATTCCGTCACGATTCCAGTCATCTCGAAAACGCGGGTTAGCGGCAATTTAGGGATGTTGCCGCCGTCGATTTGACACGAGCGCGGTGTTGCACTCACATCGCCAAAACAGGAGGATTGTCGGATGGCGATGCCAGATATCGGCATTGGCGCGGATCTCAACGGCTCCATCGCATTTTCTACGGAAAGCGAATGGAACATGCGCGTCGACTTCACCCCCCTTGCCAAGGGCTCGGCCCGGATCATCAAGGCGATCGCCCCGGATCGCGGCCTGCATGCGGATTTCGGCTCGGGCCTGTGGGAGGGAAGCAGGATCGGCATCCCCTACATGGTGGTCGGTGAAGACGAGGAACTTACCGACTTTCTCTGCACATTGTGGCCGAGTGAGAGCGACGAGGGCCCCTTCCCCATTCCAGCCGATGCCCCGATCGAAGGTGGTGGCGATCGGCATGTCATCGTCATCCAGCTCGACAGCACCAGGCCCAACGGTCTCGGCACGCTCTACGAGATCTACGATGCCGACTGGGACTCCCAACACCAGCGCTGGACCGGCCAGGCAGCCGTCTTCGACCTGCAGGGTGGAGATCACCAGCGGCCCCTCGGCTGGACGTCGGCAGACGCGGCCGGCCTGCCGATCTTCGCCGGTCTCGCGCGCTACGACGAAGCGACCGCCGCAGTGGCGGTCGACGGCACCCTGGGACATGCCCTGCGCTTCACGCTGTCGCAGGCCCTGACCGCGATGAAGGCGATTGGCGCCGCCAGCCACTGGGCCGACACGATCGACGGACCCGCCGCCTTCGGAATGCATGTGCGGCTGCGCGCCGACTTCGACATTGCAGACGACGTCAGCGCCGAAACACGCGTCATCATCAACACGCTCAAGCAGTATGGCATGATCCTTGCCGACAACGGTTCGGACTGGTATATTTCAGGCGCGCCCGACGAGCGCTGGGACAACGAGGCGCTGCGTGCGCTGAAAGACATCCGCGGCCGCGATTTCGAAGTCGTCGACAATGACAGGATCGGCGTGGTCTATGTTGGACGTGCCACGGCCGACACGATAGACGGGAATGAGCGCGACAACCGGATTTTCGGCGAGAAGGGCAGCGACAGTCTCGATGGCGGCGCGGGCCGTGACAGGCTCGCAGGATGGCGCGGCGACGACATCCTGACCGGCGGCGCCGACCGCGATGTCTTCGCCTTCAACGCGGCGAGTTTCGGAAAACAACAAACCCGTGCCCTGGGTCACGACACAATTGCCGATTTTGAACTGGCAGGCGCGGACCACGACATCCTGCTGATCGACAGGCGGCTCGGCACCAAGAATTATGACAGCATGATGCAGACCGCTGACCAGAACGGTGCAGACCTGACGATCGAGCTCAACGACCGTACAACGATAACGCTTACCGGGATCGACCAGACGGACCTGTCCGCCTCGCATGTCGTCTTCGTATGACCAAGCGGGCGATACCGGCTACCTGCCGGACAACGTCACCCTTCATTGCCGTCAGAAACCCAGTTCTGTTCCACGACCGGTCGCACGGGGTCCTGATCGGGGCGATGCTCTATGCACCACCACTCCGCCACGCCATCTCCGGGATCATATCCCCAGGCCCCCCATCGACCGCAGCCCTCGAACCGGCATAGGTGTTCGGACGGGTTCGAGGCACCGGAACCGTCTGAGGGCGTTACCCGTGTCATGGCTGCTCTCCTCCCGAGAACTCTTGCTGGCTGCGGACGATACAGGCTCCTCGTCGCCGCGCCAATAACCAAACAGTCAGGCGTGTCCAACCTCTTCGGCCGGACCGGCTTTCTCCGGTCGGTGCGACTTGATGAAATCGACCATGCCGCGGGCGATCTCCCGTTCGCCCATCACCACGACGTCGGCGCCGAACTTCTTGAGATGTTCGATCTCGTCGTCAGAGTGGGCCCGGGCGATGATGCAGATCGACGGGTTCGCGGCCCGCGCCTGTGCCGTCACCTGGCCCGCCTCGAAGGCGTCGGGGATCGCCACGACAATCGTGTGGGCGCCGGTGAGATTTGCCAATCGGAGAACGTCAGCGGAGACGGCATTGCCCGTAAGCACCTCCACGCCCTCCTGCCGTATGGCTTCGATCCGCTTGTCGGCATCTTCGATGACCAGGAGCGGTGTCCCCAGACTGCGCACCGCCTGCGTGACAATACTACCCACGCGTCCGTGACCGACGACGATGGTATGGTCGGTCAGCAACGTGGGCGGTTGCTCGGGCACGTCGTCGGGTTCTGGCGGCGGCGCAGGCTCGACGAGACCGGCCGGTGAGGGCTGTGCCTCCTCCCGCGACAGTCGGGCGTCGAACCAGGGACGGGCGCGATCGCACAGCCAGAAGACCAGCGGGTTCAGAATGATCGAGATGATGGCGCCTGCCAGGATAAGGTCCCTGCCCTCGCTCGGCAGAAGTTGCAGCCCGACGCCAAGTTCGGCGAGGATGAAGGAGAACTCGCCGATCTGCGCCAGGCTTGCGGAAATCGTCAGCGCCGTGCCCGCAGTCCGGCGGAAGGCCAGCACGATGAGAAAGGCCGCCACGGACTTGCCGATGACAATGATCACCACGGTGGCCACGACGGGCAGCGGATCGCGCAGGATACTAAGGGGATCAAACAGCATGCCGACCGAAACGAAGAACAGCACCGAGAATGCATCGCGCAGCGGCAGGCTCTCCTGCGCTGCCCGATGGCTCAGCGGGCTTTCGGAGAGGATCATGCCTGCGAAGAACGCGCCCAGCGCCAGCGAGACGCCGAACAGCTTCGCGGCACCGAAGGCGACGCCGAGGGCGATGGCCAGCACGCCGAGCCGGAAAAGCTCGCGCGATCCGGTATGGGCGATGTGATGCAGGATCCAGGGGATAAGCTTGCGGCCGAAGACCAGCATGAAACCGATGAAGCCGGCCACCTTCACCAGCGTGACAAGTATGACGCCGGTGATACCGAGGTCAAACCCCAGAATCTGCGACAGGGTGAGCGCGACAGGATCCGAATGCGCCTGCGCGCCGCCGGTCACGCCCGCCACCGCCGGGATGAGGACGAGCGCCATGACCATGGCAAGATCCTCGACGATCAGCCAGCCGACCGCGATCCTGCCCTTCTCCGTCTCAACCATGCGCCGCTCCTGCAGCGCCTTGAGCAAGACGACGGTGGATGCCACCGACAGCGCCAGGCCGAAGACAAGGCTTCCCCCATGGCTCCATCCCATCGCCTGACCAAGTCCCCAGCCGAGCAGCGTCGCGAAGGCGATCTGCGCGATGGCGCCCGGCACCGCGATGAACCTGACGGACAGCAGGTCCTTGAGCGAGAAATGCAGGCCGACGCCGAACATCAGCAGGATGACGCCGATCTCAGCCAGTTCCAGGGCAAGGTGCGGGTCGGCCACATAGCCCGGCGTGTAGGGGCCAACGATGATGCCGGCGAGGAGATAGCCGACCAGGGGCGGCAGTTTGAAACGGTTGGCGATCGTCCCGAAAAGGAAGGCAAGAACAAACCCCGCGACAAGCATCGTGATCAGTGGGGTATCGTGCATGCACGGCTCCGTCTCTGGAAATGAAGGCTGAAAAATGCCATATATGGTTTAAGTACACCAATATGGTTGAGATCACGCGATGGTTCAAGGTCAGGATAGAGCGTTTCTTTCGCCCGCGCTGTGCCGGGCGGCCCGTGGGCTTCTGGATTGGACGCAGGGCGACCTCGCGCGCCATGCCGACGTGTCCCGCAGCACGGTAAGGGATTTCGAGGGCGAGCGCCATGACATCCACCGGTCGACGGGTGCGCAGCTGCTGCGCGCGTTCGAGGAACATTCGGTCGCTTTCGTGAGCATCGAAGGGGTCGGGCCCGCCGTCTGCCTCAAGAACCGTTGATCGCCGCCCGGTTCCGTGCTGACATGTCGGCGCGTCTACCCAGGGAGATCAGGCATGACCGTTGAGACGACCGAAGGCGAAACAATATCGATCAGCTTCGATGGCCAGCGGTGCATCCACGCCCGTCGCTGCGTCACCGGCGAACCCTCCGTGTTCCGGGCCAATGTCGAAGGTTCGTGGATCGATGCAAACGGAGCGTCAGCGGACGAGATCCTTCGCGTCGCCATCAACTGTCCTTCGGGGGCGATCAGGGTCCGGCGCAAGGATGCTGGCGCCGACGAGGCGGCTCCCAAGGTCAACAAGATCATGACCCGTGAAAACGGCCCGCTGGCGATCAATGCGGACATGGACATCCCGGGACATGGAGCAATGCTCCGGGCGACGCTCTGTCGCTGCGGCCTCTCGGGCAACAAGCCCTTCTGCGACAACTCCCACATCAAGGGTGGATTCGTGGCCACCGGCGAGCCACAGGCCAAGGAATCGGCACTGTCTCTCACCGAACTTGTCGGCAAGGTCAGCGTCCAGCCGCAGCCGAACGGCCCCTATATGATCGTGGGCAGGCTCGAGATCGAATCCGGCACCGGCCATAACGTCAATCGTGTCGAGAAGGCATTCCTGTGCCGCTGCGGCCATTCGAACAACAAGCCCTATTGCGACGGATCGCACAAGGCCGCCGGGTTTGAGGCGCCTTGAGCAACTTGCCGTAGAAAATTCGGAACACCCAGAAATAGCCCTGCCAAAACCAAATAAACGAAGTAGAGTGAACGCCGCGAGGAAACGACGTGTGGCTTCGCTTCGTCTTGCGCAGGGAGAACATCAGATGAAGACCCGTTCCAGACTGGCCCTTACCGCCCTTGTTGTTTGCGGAACGCTTGCAGCAAGCATGCCGCAAGCATTCGCATGGTCATGCCAGGCACAGGCCGACGACGGCACCTATGGCTACAGCTACGGGTTTTCAAACCGGCGGGACGCCCGCCGCCGGGCGCTGGCCGAATGCAACGCCCGGACCTACGATAGCTGCTACATCGTCGATTGCCAGCGAAACGGCTGAGCCGGCCGCAGTCTCGCTCGCAGGGTTCAGGCGAGCAATGCATCCTTGCTTTCGACAAGGAAGGCGCGGAGCGTTCTTGGCTTTCTGCCCGTCAGTGTCTCGACATCCGACGTCAGGGCGCCGAGATGCCCTTCCCTTGTCGCGGTGTCGAAGCTGACAAGCGTCGGGATGAGGAAATCCGGAACGCCGGCCGCCTTCATCCCGCCCGCAAGTTGGTCATCGCTCAGGTGCACGACCTGGATAGGACGTCCGGTAATTTCGCTGGCAAGCGCGGCGATCTCATCGGTCGTGCGAAGTTCTGGTCCGGTCAGCGTGTAGGTCGCGTTGTCGGTCGTCCCGGAGGCCAGAGCCGCGGCGATCGCCTCCGCACAATCGGCGCGCGCCACATGGGCTATGCCGCCATTGCCGGCGGAGCTGTACCATTGTCCGCTCTTTAGAACCTGCGGCAGGTTCATGAACATGTTTTCCTGGTACCACGTGTTGCGCAACAGCGTGTAGGACATGCCCGAGCCCTTGATCGCAGTCTCGGTATTGAGGTGGTCGGGCGCGAAAATCACCTTCGAGTGCTCGGCGTCCGGAAGCGAGGTGTAGACGATATGCTTTACCCCGGCCGCCTTGGCGGCGGCGACAGCCGCAAGATGTTGCTTCTGGCGGGTGCCTTTGTCGTCCAGCGCGTCGGTCGAAATCAGCGCGACGCGATCGCTGCCCTCGAAGGCCTTCCGGGTCGCTTCAGCATCGTCGAAGTCTGCTTTCCGGACTTCGATGCCCTGTGCGGCATAGGTGGCAAGCCGGGCCGGGTCACGCGTTGTCGCCACGATGTCCGCAGCGTTGACGCCGCGCGCGAGCAATGCGTCGAGAACGAGTTGGCCGAGTTTGCCAGACGCTCCGGTGACGAGGAGTTTCGATGCCATGGGGATATTCCTTTCCAGACGCAAGGCTTTGTCGCCTTGCCGGTGTGATTGCAAAGCTGTATGGTCTCGAAATGAGACTAGCTCTTATCTAGAGATTGAATTGCAGCTGTAAAGACGGCAGTTTTTTCGTAGCCTGGTTACCTCAAGGGAACCGACCGGCTGGCAGGCAAAGAAGGAAAGTGAAGATGTCACGGATCCAGGAATTCGAACGGATGGGCTTCACGCCCGCCAATTGCCCGGTGCGGGACGTCATGGACCAGGTGAGCGGCAAATGGGCGTCGTTGCTGCTTTTGGAACTGATCGACGAGCCTTTGCGTTTCGGCGCCCTTCGCCGGCGTCTTCCCGACATTTCACAGCGGATGCTGACCCAGACGCTCCGCGACCTGCAGCGCGACGGCTATGTCAGCCGAACGGTCTATCCGACGCAGCCGCCGAGCGTCGAATACCGGTTGACCGAACAGGGGCACTCTTTCAGCCAGCCGCTCCTCATGCTTGTCGAATGGGCGGCGAAGAACCATGAAGTCATCCGGCAGGCGCGAAATGTCTTCGATGGAGCCGAGGCGGCGTGAACCGCCCCGGATAACGCTCACACCTTCACGTATTTCCGCCAGTCATGCTCTTCCCGGAACCCGAGCACATCCTTGATCTTGCGGTTCGACAACAGGCTTTCGTATTCGCCGATCTCGCGCCGGAACGGCACGTTGGGATAGTAGCGAGCCGCGAGCTCGCGGCTCGGCGTGTTGGCCGACACGGTGTCGTTCACCGCATTGAACACCTGATAGCCGAGCCCATCCTTCTCGATGGACAGATGCACGATCTGGCCGAGGTCGCGCGCGTCGATATAGGACCACGCAATGCGCTTGCGCATCTCGGGATTGGTGAAGAAGGTCGGAAACTGCTCGTACTCGTGCGGTTCGATGACGTTGCCGATCCTGAGCGCGTAGATATCCGCGCCGGAGCGCTCGGCAAAGGCGCGCGCGGTCTTTTCGTTGACCACCTTCGACAGGCCGTAGGAGTCCATCGGGTTGACATCGTAGTCCTCCTCCAGCGGGAACTGGTGGAAATCACGATGCCCCTCGGCAAAGCAGACGCCGTAGGTCGTCTCGGACGAGGCAATAATGATCTTGCGGACGCCCAGTTTCACCGCCGCCTCGATGACGTTGTAGGTGCCAATCACGTTGATGCGGTAGGTCTCGTTGTCAGGCTTGATCAGGATGCGCGGCACGGCGGCGAAATGCACGACCGCGTCGAAGGGTTGCGGGCCCTTGCCATGCTCGAGGTCGGGAAAATCGCGATGCATGCTCATCGCGTTGAAGACCTGCCCGGCATCGCAGATATCCGCCTGGAGATTGGTCACGCCGGGAGAATCCAGAGGAACCAGATCGATATTGTGCACCTCGTAACCGGCATTGACCAGCCACGGCACGGCATGTCGACCGGCCTTGCCGGAACCGCCGGTGAAGAATATCCGCTTTTTCATTTCACTCTCCTCATTGCCGCACCGGATTAGTCATATTTTTTCGCGGCAGCAAGCGGAGGATCATCCGAACATGCGCCGCATCATCGGCACGATCCGGTCGGTCAGCCCGATGGGCGTCCTCGGCTGGTCGGCCGGCAGGTAATGTGCAGGCTTGCCGCTGTCCTCGAGTTCATAGAGCGGCGGATCGATCTCGCCGACGAGATTGACGAAAAGCCGGCTGTGCGGGCTGGGCTGGCGCACGGTCACGCCATGGACCGAATCGAGCGAATTGATGAACAGAACCGCCAGGTTGCGGTCATAGGTCACCGTGCGGACGACCTCGAGATTGTCGTCCTCGATATAGGCGCCCTTGAACTTGAGATGCCGCTCGGGCCGGCCGGCGAGTTCCCTGTTGTAGCGGCTGATCGTCAGATCGCCACCGACCGCGTCATAGGTCGGGGGCCGCATGTAGAAGAGCCCGGAGAACAGCTTGTCGCCGGAATCGAGATGGCTCGATCGCACCGAGGACGCTTCGATCACGGGCGTGTTGCCCGAGATCATCGCATCCATCAGCACGTCCTTCTTGGCGAACGTGTCATGCTTGCGAACGCCGACGCGCAGGCTTTCCAGGCTGTCGCGATCGGAAAAGCGCTCCGGATAGAGTGCGTGGATGCCCTCGTGGAAGAGGCCGACGATGTCGCGGTAGAACGCCTCCGATGCATGATAGGCAATGAAGTCACGCCAGATCTGCGGCAGCTTCGAATTGCGCCTTATCTTGCGCGAGGCATAGTTCCAGCGATGGTTGTTGCGGCTCGGATCGATGCCCATGGACTGCGGCGACGGGAAGCTTGCCTCCAGCTCGGCATAGAGGTCGTCGGGCAAAGCGTTGGCGATCACCACATGCGGAAAAGGGTCGAGCTGCAGGTCGGCGGCTGTTGCCCGCTGCAGGATGGACAGGTTGCGGTTCATGGCATCCTCGGTCTGGCGTTCGGTCGGTCTGGCGGTCGGAAACATAGTCCCGTCCGAGATAGGATTTCCGCTCGCCGAAAGCAACCGCGCCAGACGTCCGCACGTCGCCGCGTCACATGATCGGCAGTCCAGTCATTGCATGTCACACAGGAAAGCTGGAGCGGGTAACGGGAATCGAACCCGTGTATTCAGCTTGGAAGGCTGCTGCTCTACCATTGAGCTATACCCGCCTTGCCTTGATCGATCGTAGGACGAATGGTGGAGAGAGTTGGATTTGAACCAACGTAGGCTGAGCCAACGGATTTACAGTCCGTCCCCTTTAACCACTCGGGCATCTCTCCAGTTATCGTCCGGATCAAGCGACCAAGCATTCAGACCGCGGGGCGACGCCCCTTGATCTGGAGCGGGTATATGCAGAGCCATCCGCATCCTGTCAACACGAAGCGGCAAAAATTTTCGCATAATTTCAACGCAGCTAGATGACCGCGACCCGCGGTCAGTCTATGGATGGGCGATGACCAAGGATCCGAAGGACGGCCACACGGCCAAGGACACCCATTATGCCAACCTGCGTCGCGCCCACCGCGACCAGAAGCGCGAACGCGGCGACCTGCCGGCGCAGCCGCCGGGGAGCGCCAGGGCGAAGGCGCCCTGGAAGGCCCCGCAGCTTCCTGCCGAGACCGTCTGGCTCTACGGCATACACACCGTCAAGGCGGCAATCGAAAACCCCGAGCGCAAGCTGCTCAAGCTCAGCGTGACGCGCAACGCGCTGGCACGGCTCGAACTCGACGACGCCAGGATCGCTAGGCTGCCCATCGAAATGGTGGCGCCGCAGGACATCGACAAGCTCACCGGCCCCGACGCCATTCACCAGGGCGTGCTGCTCGAGGCCCGCCCTCTCCCGGTCCGCAAGCTCGATTCGCTCAAGGACCGGCCGCTGCTTCTCGTGCTGGACCAGGTTACCGATCCCCACAATGTCGGCGCGATCATGCGGTCCGCCGTCGCCTTCGACGCCGGCGCCGTGATCACCACGGAGCGCCATTCCCCCACCGAATCGGGCGTGATGGCCAAATCGGCCTCCGGTGCGCTCGAAATGATTCCCTATGTCCAGATCACCAATTTGGCCGATGCGATCGATGAACTGAAGTCACTCGGCTTCCAGACGATCGGGCTCGATTCGGAAGGCCCCGCGCCGCTCGAGGGGACGTTCTCCTCCGGCAAGATCGCGCTGGTGCTGGGTGCCGAGGGCAAGGGACTCAGGCAGAAGACGCGCGCCACCTGCGACGCCCTCGCCCGCCTCGAGATGCCCGGCGCGATCAAGTCGCTCAACGTGTCGAATGCCGCGGCGATCTCGCTCTACGCGGCGCGAAACTTTCTTGCCCGGTAATCAGTGACCAGGCAATCGTGACCATGTGATCACTGGCCGGGTAATCAGTGAACAGACTGCGTCCCGGTGCGCGTATTTTGCGTCACCGGGCATGCGTCGTCGACCTCGATCCATGATGAAACGTTGAGCCGCATCTCGCAACGCGCGAGATAGTTCCTGCCATCGACCCGGAGACAGGATGTCTCGCCAAGCTCGAACATCGTTCCCCGATTGCGGCACTTGCAATTGTGGGCGTCAGCGATGGCGGGCAGCAGCACCATCGCCAGGCCAGGCATGAAAATTCCAAGGCGCATGTCCGATGCTCCCTTGCCGATGCCGCCAGACTACACCAGCCCGGCGACACCGTCAAAACGCTGGCTCAGTCCGGCACCCTGCAGGACGTCTCGCCCGCCCGCGGTGCATAGGTCGCGGACGTCCCGTCGAATGTCAGCGTCACCGGGTAGGAAATCACGCTCGGGAGTTGCTCGATCTCCTTGGCATAGTCGGGGGTGCGCTTCTTTTCCGCATCGTAGGACGCACCGCAATCCGGCAGTTTCGCGATATCGCCGAGACCCGTCTCCTTCCGGATCTTGTCGGCGCAGGCCTGGCCGTCGAGATAGAGCGAGCAATCGGCTGAAAACGCCCTGACATAATCGATCACGAGATTGCCGCCGTCAGTCTCGATCTTCTCGAAATCGGCGCCTTCGAAACTGTCGTCGAAAAGCGTCGCCATCGTCTTCGTGTCGATCACGACAAAGGGCAGGCCGCCATTGGACCCATCGGGGGCCTGGAAGAAGGCCAGCGCCCCCTTGACGCCGAGGAAGTAGCCCGCGATCGGAGACTCGACCTTCTTTTCGGCCGGATCGTCGCGCACGCATTTGGCGTCTTCCGGCAGGACCGCGAGTTTTTCGGCGCCGACTTCACCGAGATCGACCTCCTTCACCATGAAGCCCTTATAACGGTAGCAGTTGACCGACGGCCTGGCATCCGGATTGCCCTTGTTGGGCGGCAGGTCGACATTGTCGATGGCGACGGGTTCGTCAAACGGCGTTTCGACATCTCCGTCTTCCGGCGAGCAGATCGTCGGCGCCTTCTTGCCCACCGTCCATTCCAGCACGTCGCCTTTTTCCACCAACTGGTGCTTTCCATCGGTAAACAGCGCGAAGGGATCGTCGGTCTTGAACGGCAGCTTGACGGCTGCACCATCGGCCAGCGTCACCGTCACGTCGTCGTCCGTGAAAAGCGCCGTGAGTTTGGTGCCGTCCTCGCATGTCAGCGGAAAGGCCTGATTTTCTTCCGGCTCTTGCTCCTGGGCCATGGCCGGCATCGCCAGAATCACGGTTGCGGCCACCGCCACTGCGAGCGCAGCGGCGCGCAACGCAGGTCGCACAGCCGTCCGGCGGTTGGAAACCGTCCCATATCGATACAGATTCATCATCCCGTCACTCCCCTGAAACTCCCGCGCAACCATCGATCGATGTCGACGTTGCGCGTGATGACCAACATGTTCATTTTCAGGATTATCGCAACCCGGAAGGTCTGAACATGGCTTCATTGTCTCTCTCGCGACTGCGCCGCGCCGCGGCTGGCGCTGTGCTCCTCGTGGCGACGGCGAGCGGAATGTCTCATGCTGGCACCAATCCCCTCGAGGACTTCAATTCGGAACCGCTGACCAACGGCTTCCGGTCGAGCTATTCGAACGTCGGCGAGGCAACCGTCAACGTCGATGTCCCCTATGGCCTCGATCCGGCACAGAAATATGACGTCTATCTTCCAGCCAATCCGTCGAACGCGCCCGTCATCGTCATGGTCCATGGCGGCGCCTGGACGAGCGGCGACAAGCAGGACGATCATGTCGCCGAAGCCAAGGCCGGCTACTTCGTTGCCCGCGGCTTCATCTTCGTATCGCTCAACTATCGCCTGTTGCCGCAATCGGATCCGCTGATCCAGGCGGCGGACATTGCGCGCGGCATCGCCAACATCCAGACCAACGCCGGCAAATGGGGCGGCGACAAGGCCAAGATCGTGCTGATGGGTGCCGGCGCCGGTGGCCATCTCGCCGCCCTGCTGTCATCCAATCCCTCGCTGGCGTCGGACCAGGGCGCGACGGTCTGGGCCGGCGCCGTGGTGCTGGAAACGGCGGCGCTGAACGTACCGAGCCTGATGTCGACCGCCCACAACAACATCTACGACACGGCTTTCGGCAGCAATCTAGAGTTCTGGGAGGACTCGTCGCCGACCCATCTCGTCCATGAATCGGCCGTGCCGATCCTCGTCGTATGCTCGACCCAGAGCCAGGAGAACACCTGCTCCAAGGCCAATGCCTTCAAGCAGACGGCCGACGGACTGGGCGCCAGCGTTACCGTGTCGCCGCAGGACGTCGATCCCTGGCAGGTCAACAGCCGGGTCGGTGTATCCACGAGCTATTCCAGCGCGATCGAGAGCTACATCCAGTCGATTCTCTGACTCGCAGGTCGGCTTAACCGGCGCCACAGCGGCGCCGGCCATCGCTTCAGCCCGATCCGGATTGAGCGATAGGCGCTTTTTCGCTTGAACCCCCGGCAGAATATGGTAATGCCTCCCCCGCTGCCCTTATAGCTCAGTTGGTAGAGCACCTGATTTGTAATCAGGGGGTCCCGGGTTCGAATCCTGGTGGGGGCACCAAATTTTCCTCGAGATACGCACCTCTTTGCGCGATAGATGTGAGCGGATTTCCTCACATCGCGTGGTGCACCATGTTGCAACTGAGTTCCCGAGATTTGCGCGGGTTCCCACGTGACAGCGGCGATTCCATGCGACATGATACGCAACATAGAACATGCTACGGGCGCCTTTGCCAGCAAGCGGGGAATGAAATGGTAGCCGATGAGGTTTTGGATAAGGTGGGCAAGGCCGTCAAGGAACTTCGAGATACGATCGATAGAGAACTCGGTAGCGGCATCGTTTCTGGCATCGGAGGTGGAGTTGGTCATCCCGGGGGTCCTTCGATATCCGTGTACGTCTCAAGAGACCGCGCTGAAAACTCCGTCGTTGAACGCATTGAAAACCTAGCATCCGCCTACGCGGCACAAGGGATAACGGTTTCCGTTTTAAGATCCTGGCAGGAGGCGGAAGCCTCCCGTTGAGGGCAAACACCTAGATCGGAAGCCCTGGTCTACCGTCCGGACACTTCTTCTGGAAGAAATCTCAACCGTTTGCTCCATAGTTGAGCCTGGCATGATCGTCTCCGACAATGGCACCGAGCTCACGTCGAATGCGATCCTGGCCTGGTCCAAGGATCACAAGGTCGAATGGCACTACATCGCGCCGGGAAAGCCAATGCAGAACGGCTATGTCGAGAGCTTCAACGGGCGCATGCGCGACGAGTTGCTCAACGAAAGCCTGTTCTTCGGCCTCGATCATGCCCGAAGCGCCATCGCCGAATGGGCTGAGGATTATAACCATTTCCGGCCGCACTCATCGCTCGGATACTAGACCCCGGCAGGCTATGCCGGGATCATCACCGCAACCGGCTCCAACGCTGCGCAAGATGAAAGCTTCGCGTTTGCGCCGGTTGCTTACACCGCGCCATTTTGGCGTATCCAAAACAGCCGAGGCTCTAATCGCAGCCGGATGAAAGGTCAGGGGCAGGTCAGCCTGACTACGACAGTGCCGTTCGTCACAAGGCGGACGTTTTCGACCTGGCATCCGCACGTCTAGCAAGCGTGTATCCGTTCAGACGGCCCGTGCGTTTGTTTGGCGTGACACTCTCGTCGCTGACCAACGATCAGCCCAGCGACGCAACCGAGGGGCAGCCGCAACGCGATCTCTATCTGTAGCAAGGACAGAGCCTCCGAAAACAAAAGAGCCCACCGTGGGAGTAGTTGTGGCAGGATCTCCGAAAAGAACCGAACAGCGGGGAGTGACGGAGCCGCTGTCCCTACAGACGTACTTTGGGAGGAGGAGTGGGTCGTCCGAAAGTCGAAGCGTTGCGCGATGAGTTGGTGAATCCCCATGGAGATTGGACGGCATTCGGCAACGCAGTCGCAGAACTGGCATAACTGCAGATGTGAAAATTTGAGCGCGTAGTTTTTTGAGTAGAACAAAGAATGAGTGCAGTTTCTGCCTTGACTTAAATGCTGCGGCGCAGTTATCTTCTCGACGGAAAAGGTTGCTCAGTAAACGGGTGGCGCCCACAGGGACACCTATTATGCCCGTAATCCTCACCTCCTGCACGCAAAGAAAGCGGGTTACCCCCAATGCATTGCTGTACGCCCGAGATTTGCCAATCGGCACTTTAGGACAAGTGGCCGAGGCCTGGATGGCTAAGGTTGCAACTGTTGAGGATTTGGCTCCGGCAAAGGATGTTTATTGCGGCCGATCATTTGTGGAGGCCATGAAAGCGGCGGACTTTGCGCAGGCGGATCTCCATATCGTGTCGGCCGGCCTCGGGCTCATCCACCGCAAGCAGGACATACCCTCCTACAATCTCACTGTTTCCAAAGGCAGCCAAGATTGTATCCTGGGCAAGCTTCAGGATCATGGCGACAACGATTGGTGGGCAGCGCTTGGCGGGCACAAGACGCTGAACGACCTGCTCGACCGATCAAGCGACCTCATTATAATCGCACTTCCGTCTCCCTATTTGCGAATGGTCGCTCCAGGCCTTCAGGGCGTTCCGGACGCATTGTGCGAGAGGATAAGAATAGTCGGTGGTCGCGATGTGCCCGATCTGAACCCTCGTCTCGAACATGTCCGACTTCCATATGATGACCGCCTGGACGGCCCGCAAAGCACCCTGCCCGGCACCCGATCTGATTTCGCGTCCCGTGCCGTTCGGCATTTTGTCGAGAACGTCCTTGCCGCCGCGCCACATGCGACAGCCAAAGAACATGCCGAACTCGTTGAGGTCGCGCTCGCCGGCTGGGATCGCCCTTCTCCCAAGTCGGGCACGCGCATGTCGGATTGTGATCTCAAGTCCATCGTCCGAGATCACTGGTCTCGCGCCGATGGCCAGTCAACCAAGCTGCTTCGGATCTTGCGAGATGAATTGAATATCGCCTGCGAGCAGAAACGATTTGCCAGATTAACAGCCGAGATCCGCGAAGAGAGGGCGCTATGAAGAGTGTTAAAGACAATCTCATGGTTCGGGCTGTCAAAACGCAACAAGGCGATCGTATCGATGTCTACGCATTTTTCCTGCATGGCTCGGATCTGACACGGATTGCTGACATCAGTCGTATTCATCGCGATGAAAAGGACCTAAAGGGTTTCCAGCGCAAGGAAATCAAAAGCCACGTCAAGGCTATCATCGAATTTCTAGACAGCGGCCCGGTCCTCTTTCCGAACGCCATTACCCTTGCTCTTTCATCCGACGTAACATTTGACGTCTCTCGCGGCCCAAAGCCGAAAGGGCTTTCGGAAGTCGGCGTTTCTGGCACGTTGAATATTCCGCTTTTCGAGGACGGCAAGCGAGCGGCTTGGATCGTCGACGGCCAACAGCGGTCCCTGGCGCTTGCAAAAGCCAAAGACAGTCGTTTTCCCGTGCCGGTTGTCGGTTTCGTTTCACAGGATGTGCAGGTCCATCGGGAGCAGTTTATCCTGGTCAACAAGGTCAAAGCCCTGGACGTCCGACTGATCAACGAATTGCTCCCTGAAGTCGGGTCACTCCTGCCAAAGGATCTTGCCGCCAACCGTTTGCCGAGCGAACTTTGCAATCTCCTGAATCGGCAGCAGAAGTCGCCGTTCTATCGCTTGATCCGACGTGCCTCCGATGCCGGTGATGAGCACAGCGTCGTCAATGACACGGCTTTGATTGATGCGATCAAGCAAAACCTCAAGGGCCCTCATGGGGCTCTGCACCAGTATAAGCTTTCGGCGGACGCCTATGATCCCGACGCGATGTATGAGGCGCTTGCTCTCTACTGGACAGCGGTCCGCGACGTGTTTCAGGAGGCGTGGGGCAGACAACCGACGGAAAGCCGGCTGATGCATTCTGCTGGCATTAAGGCAATGGGCGCTTTGATGGATCAGGTGATGCTACGTGCCGACAGTTCTGCGACCCCGGAGGCCGAGGTCAGGGAGGCATTGCACCGGATCGCGCCCCTTTGCGCCTGGACGGAAGGATCCTGGGAGGGGCTGGGCCTCCAGTGGAATGAGATTCAGGGCACGCCGCAGCACAATCGGCTGCTTGCCGAGCACCTGATGCAGCTCGACCGCAAGTTATCGAGGCCGACACGATGAAGTTCATTTTTGCCGACAGTCTCGATCACGTCGATCCCGGTTACGACTTTCTCCGGGACCGTTATTCGGAGGGCCGCACGCCGTATTGGGATGACGCTTATCCGCATGAAATCATGGGATACGCCCCGTACAAAGGCATGCTTGTTTCCCGCGGCATCGTCGGCGGCACCGCAGTGAGCGGAAAATACACCGAGGCACAGTCAATGCGCTTCCGCCGCGTCGGTGCGCGAGAGTTTCTCCGCCTCGACAAGCCAGCGTTCGAACATCTGCCGATCTTTGGCGATTGCGGGGCGTTTACGTATCACAAGGAAGACAAGCCTCCCTACACGCCGGAGGACACGGCTGAATTTTACGACGACGCGCGGTTCACCCATGGCTGCTCGGTCGACCATATCATTTTCGACTTCGACGAGAGCCTGACGGGGTTTGAAGGCGGCACTGAAGAAGCACGCCGGCGATTTGAGATTACGCTTGAAAATGCGGCCGCCTTTCGGACGGCAACGCAGCATATGTCAAATCGCTTCACCCCGATGGGTGTCATCCAGGGCTGGTCCCCTGGCAGCATGGCCGAAAGCGCGCGCCGCTTGGTCGCAATGGGCTACAGTTATCTGGCGCTCGGCGGCACCGTTCCGTTGAAGGCGGCACAGATCAAATCCTGCCTGATCGCGATCAGGGATGCCATCCCGCAAACCACCCGCCTTCATATCCTAGGTTTTGCAAAGGCTGATGAGATCCATACCTTTGGCTCTTTCAACATCACCAGCTTCGACACGACGTCACCGTTGATCCGCGCATTCAAGGATGCGAAGGCGAACTACTTCCTGCCGACAAAGAGCGGCAAACTCGAATATTACACGGCCATTCGCGTGCCTCAGGCGCTTGAGAACCCCAAGCTTCAGCGCCTTGCAAAGCGAGGCTCGCTCAATCAGGAACGCCTCGTTTCCATGGAAAAGACCGCGCTGGCGGCGCTGCGCTCGTACGATAAGGGCGAAGCGCAGCTGGACGAGACGCTCGACAGCGTCCTGGCCTATGCAACGCCTGCCGTGATGGGAACGACGATCGACGAATTACCCGGCGCCAAAGCAGTCAAGGACCTTCGCGATCGCTATGAGCGAACGCTTCGCGACAGGCCCTGGAAGCGGTGCAACTGCTCCATCTGCTCTGCGCTTTCGATCGAAGTCATGATCTTTCGAGCGAGCAACCGCAATAAGCGGCGCGGCATTCACAATCTGGGCGTCTACGATGCCCTGGTCGACCAACTCCCAAGTAATAGTGGCCTAAATGACAACATTGAAATTCCAAGCGATCAGAGCCAGACAGAGCGAAGCGCACACAGTCCTTTCATTTGCAGCGCTAGCGTCTGATCTCCAGAAGTTTGCCGTTATTGAGCGGGTTGCGCGCGATGATGCCGGCGCGCTCAGCGGTTTTCAGCGTCCACAGATCGCCGGCCATATTCGTGAGATCCGTGATTATCTGGAAAAACCTGAAGCAATTTTGCCGAACCCGATCGTCGTTGCTTTTACCAACAGCATCCAGGTGTTCGATCAAAGTGCCGACGGGCGCTGCACGGTCGAAATCGATATCGCCGCCGGTGCTCCCGGCATGGTCGTCGACGGGCAACAGCGCCTCACAGCGCTCGGGCAGGTTCACGAGAAAGATTTCCAAGTCTTCGTATCCGCAATCATTTGCCGCGACGACGAAGAACTGCGCCGGCAGTTCGTTTTGATCAACAACACTCGGCCCCTGCCCAAATCGCTGATATACGAACTGCTGCCAACCGTCACCGGCCTGCCCCGCCGCCTCGGCGACCGCTCCGTTGCCGCAGATATTGCCGCGCGCTTGAACTACGACGAAAAGTCGTTGCTGAAGGGACAGGTGTATCAACACACTAACCCGACCGGCATCATCAGAGATACCGCAATCCAGCGTGTCATCATCAATTCATTGAGCGATGGCGTGATGCGCGAACTCATTCGCGAGCCGGATGGCGCCGACCTCTGCTTTAAACTGATCAGCGACTTTTACGGCGCTGTTCAATACGTTTTTCGAAAAGAATGGGTCGATCACACGCCGAAGACCTCTCGACTCGTGCATGGCGCAGGAATCATGTCGCTTGGCTATGTCATGGAGCTTCTTGCATTGCTCGACGGGGCAAGAACGTCAGACGAGTTTTCTAAAGGTCTCGCCTGCCTGATCGACAACACAGCCTGGACAACCGGAGAATGGAACTTCGGCGAAAACGACAAGCGCAACTGGAAGTCTGTCCAAAACGTCAATCGCGACATCGTTACGCTTGCACAGTACCTGGTTGGCATAGTTCGATCTGATATCAAGCGGCGCCGCAGCCAGTCGCCGGGTACATCCGAGACTGCTCCACAAAAAATGGTGGGCCTATCATGACCTATTCTGTCAAAGAGTTGTTCAAGACGCTCCAGGGGGAAGGTGCTCAAGCCGGGCGCGCCGCGGTTTTTTGCCGTTTTGCTGGCTGCAATCTTTGGACAGGCCGTGAGGAAGACCGGCATAAGGCGGTGTGCCAGTTCTGTGATACAGACTTCATCGGGACCGATGGCGAGGGCGGCGGTAAGTTTCGCGACGGTGGCGAGCTTGCGTCAGCGATCGCTCGGACATGGGGGAGCTTTGAGAACAGGCGCTATGTCGTCTTCACCGGCGGCGAACCGCTGCTGCAGATCAATGAGGAGTTGATTGCGGCGGTCCACGAACACGGTTTCGAGATCGCCATCGAGACGAACGGGACGATCGAACCGCCAAACGGCATCGATTGGATTTGCGTTAGTCCAAAGGCCGGCGCGCCGTTCAATCTCAAATCCGGCAATGAGCTGAAGCTGGTTTATCCGCAGGCGCGGTTGCTTCCGGACGATCTCCCCGACGTTTCCTTCGAGCATTACTTCCTGCAGCCGATGGACGGGCCAGAGCAGATCGAAAATACCGCGGCCGTGACAGCATTTTGTCTAGAAAACCCTCGCTGGCGGCTCAGCCTGCAGACACACAAAATGATCGGCATCCCATGAAAATCACCCAAGCTTTTACATTCGAGGCGGCCCACAGACTTCCGAATGTGCCGACAACGCACAAATGCCATCGCATACACGGACATTCTTATCGAGTCGAATTGCAACTCAAAGGCATCGTCGATCCCCGAACTGGATTTGTGATCGACTTCTTTGATGTGGAGAAGGTCTTCGGGCCTGTTCTCGAGAGCCTCGATCATCATACACTCAACAATATTGACGGCCTCGAGAACCCGACGGCGGAAAATATCGCTGTGTGGATTTGGCGGAAGGTCAAGCCGCTGCTCGACGAATTGAATTCCGTGAAGGTATTCGAGACGCCATCCTGCTGGGCGGAATTTGAAGGCAATTAAAAGGAATCAGGCGATGGCGAAGACTGCACTAGTGCTATTTTCGGGCGGCCAAGATTCAACGACCTGCTTGGCCTGGGCGCTCGATCGCTTCGAGCGCGTGGAGACCGTTGGTTTCGACTATGGTCAGCGCCATCGGATTGAGCTCGAATGCCGAGACACGTTGCGCGCTAGAATGAGCGCGCTCAATCCTATATGGGCAGATCGCTTTGGGCATGACCACACGATATCGCTCGCCGCTCTCGGTGAGATCTCGGATACAGCACTGACCAGCGGCATGCAGATCGAGATGTCCGAGTCGGGGCTTCCAAACACGTTCGTGCCGGGCCGCAACTTGATCTTTCTGACCTTCGCAGCAGCCTTGGCTTATCGACGCGGCCTAAAGCATATCGTCGGTGGAATGTGCGAGACGGATTATTCCGGCTATCCCGACTGCCGTGACGATACGATCAAGGCCTTACAGGTGGCACTCAATATCGGAATGGAAAGGCGTTTCGTGCTCGACACACCCTTGATGTGGATCGACAAGGCGCAAACCTGGCAGCTGGCCAAGGACTTAGGCGGCCGGGCGCTGGTGGATATCATCGTGAAGGATAGCCACACCTGTTATCTCGGCGAGCGTGGCGAGTTTCATGATTGGGGTTACGGCTGTGGCACATGCCCGGCCTGTGATCTGCGGACAAAGGGCTATGAAAAATTCGTCGCCGAAGAAGTGTGAAAAGGAGAGGCGGGATGGCAACACGTAATGGGCGATTGATCGAGGGCGGGATCTTTCTGGCTGGCTTCGCCGCCTGCATCCCGCTCGCCAATTATATGATTGGGCATGTCGGCACGGTTTGCGTGCCAAATGGCCCCTGCCTTATACCTGTGGGATTTGGTCTCACGGCACCAAGCGGGGTGCTGCTCGTCGGACTTGCACTTGTGTTACGCGACCTTGTCCAACGACGCCTGGGCCTCTGGTGGGCCGTTGGAGCGATCATCGTCGGCGCCTTTCTGTCCACGACATTCACGGCGCCCGCACTTGCTCTTGCCTCGGCGAGCGCATTTCTTACGTCGGAGCTCGCCGACCTCCTCATATTTACACCGCTTCAGAAGAAGGGGCTCGTGAAGGCTGCTTTTGTCAGCAGTGTTGCCGGCCTCATCGTCGACAGCATAATGTTTCTTTGGCTCGCCTTCGGCTCGCTCGATTTCCTGGCTGGCCAAGTTGTCGGCAAACTCATCATGGTGATCGCGACACTACCGGTTCTGATCTGGATCCGGAGCCGAGATCGGCGTCTGGGGCTATCGCCAGCATGAATCAGATCGACCTCAAGCCTCAGTCCAGCGCCCTGAACCGTCTCTGACCAAGCATCACTCCAAGTCGCTCGTCTTGTAAAGGTTGAGGTGGATTTTGATTTGAGGCCATTCGGTTATCTTCTCGTGCAACTTGATCTTCAGCGCGCGGATATCGCGTTCTATCAGTTCGCGACCAGCTGACGTGTCCAAGCTCTTGAGCGACCATGGATCACTCCAAAAGTCTGCGGGGATTCCCTTGATGAGATCCTTGGCCTTTTTGCCTGCAGTCAAGCCGTTGTCGCCCATCACAGGCGCATCGGAAAAAAACCGGGTCATAGTCGGATTTCAACTTTTCCACGATCATCTCAGTGAGAGTTTGAATACTCGCCTTCAACACAAGGTTGGGAAACTGAGCGGCGTTTTTGTAGTCGATTCCATATTCGCCGAAAACAGCCCCCCAGATAGCGTACAGGACGGACAGCGCGTCGCTCTCGTCCTCTTTGGCCTCCGGAAATGCGCGGACAATCGCGCGGATAGACTGCTCTACAGCACTGGGAGGAAGGCTTGCCGCTGGACCTTCTGTGTGCCTGTTGTTCACCCAATCGATCATCCGATAGAACGGGCTATCAGCATTTTCCGAAACGACGTCAATAGCGGTCGCGAACTTGGGCACCGTGACCGACGCTTGTGTGAGTCGCGTGCGAAGTCTCGACTCGATCTGATCAAAGTTGGCAATCAATGCTCGCAAGTTGTCTGTTGGAACCTTGTGAGCCTTATTGTTAATTGTAACGAACTGGAATGCGCGCTCCAACTTCGGCATCTGAACAAAAAGAGACACTGGGATCGCAGCATCAAAGTCAAGCAGAGCCATCCCTCGGAGCCTGTGCTGACCATCTATAATGAACGACGATTCTTTCACGGCGTCGGAAAACGTTATCCGGACCTTGCCGTCGATTGGCGCCGTCATGTGGAAGCATGCTGCGTCCGCTTTTATATCCCCGAGCGTGTCCACCTTGGCGACAGTTTCATCAAACGCAATAGTCACCCCAGTCGGTATAACATTGTTGGGAGATGCCTTGAAGAATTTGGTGATTTGCTTCAGCCTGGAATCAACCAAAGCCCGTTGGACATTCCCGCTGTCGATCTTAATATCGTCAGCATGCGCCCAACGGATGATGTGCTTCGGGTTCGCCACAAAAACGAGAAAGGGGATTTGTCCGCCGGGCTGCTGGTCGACAAAAAAACGCTTCATAACTATTCACGAATGAGTACTCCATCTAGGCCGTGTTCTTCGACGCATCTGACGCAAACGATTTGCGTATTGATGAAATGATAAGTGTCACGCCTGTTTTTCTTAAGAAGGTACAGTTGTTCATCCTCCTGCGCGTAGAAATGCACCCCGCAGATCGAGCAGGAACCTTTTTGCTTCCATAAAAGAGCGAACTTCATTTCAGCAGATGCAACATCGGCTTTGACGTTGTGCGGCTTTTCGGATTTTGTCATCGCCTTTTCAATGGGGAAGTCAGCATAACTGATACTATGCCCCTTGATTTTGTTGCAGGCATTACAGCACGCAGCGAGATTGTCGGTTCCTCGTCCCCCTCCCCTTGACTGAGGGAAGATGTGATCAATCTCGAAGGCCCGAGTGTCTCGACCGACGCCATTTCCATTACCATTTTCGACCATCTGTTCATAGGTGAGTCGCTGACCGCAAATGTAGCATCGGTGCCCTTTTCGACCGGCGAACGCCTTGATCCGTTGGTTTTGCCTTTTCGTGAGTGACGCGCCGGCATTTGTATCGAGTCGTTCACAAATCAATCGGACATAGGAAACGACCTGATCCCGGGCTGTCACTGACAGATTAAGCAGATCATCGACGACTTCTTCAAGCTTCGACTGAAGAGTGTCATCATCTAAGTCCTTATGATTCCGGAAGGTGACAATCCCCTGTACAATCAGTCGCGAGAGCAGATAGTTAGTAAGACGAAGATTGATGAAGTCAAACTCATCGAGATTTCTTAGGCTCCGCGGAAGCTCAATAGTCGCTTCGCGTCTTAAGAGGTTCCAGAGAATTTCACCCCAATGCGCAGTTTTGCTTTCGAGGTCTTCGGACAAAACGTATGATCGGCCTAAAGTAATACCTGTTGGTTCCATTAAATGATCTCTGCAATTTTCAAACGCCCAATGTGATGATGATGGGCCTTCCGAGTTTTGGCTATGCCCACGCTGCTTTTTTTCTCAGTCGCACTGCTCTGCAGAATCACGGGGACATCTGGTCAGGGGGCTACATCGATTACTCGATCATTCGAGCCGATCACCCGTCGAGAGTATGGAGATGGCAATTTTCAGCTTCAGTTGAGCCGATCGAGGATCGCCCTTAGGATGCTAGCCGTTCCTTTACCCGGCGCCCAGATCGGCTCTTTGCCGTCCAGCGCATCCTTCACGCAGTAGAAGGCTTGATGGCTACTGCTCTTCCAGGCGAAGACGAACAGGTCTGCAGTCCGGGCGAGATTCGTCAGTTGAGTCGTCGCGATCAGGTCCGAATTCACGACCACTTTGCAGCCGGGAAACAGCTTCTCAAGCGCGGTTTTCGCCCGACTGCCCGCCGCTTCGGCCAGTGTGTAGATGCCGATTGTCTTGCCCTTAAGGTTCGGCAGATCAGCGGCGGCAACGCCGTCCAGGTCCTGCTCGCGCTTGAGGGCGTTGACCGCCTCGGACCCGACGCCATAATCTTTTGCCAGCGTGTCGACCGAAACTAGATCTGCCGGCGACAGTCGGTGGGCAAAACCGGCGGCTTGGCCAAGCACCTGCAGAAAGAGCTTGAGCCGGGCGTTTCGGGCCTGATCCGATGGGGTTGGAAGGATCGCGAGCGATTCAGCGACGTCGAGACTCCACGGCAAATATGCGTAGGAGCCGATCCTGGTCTGCACATCTTCGAGATCACTCACCAGCGACACGTACTCGGACGATGACAATCCCTGCTCAATTAGCAATGTCGTTAACTGTGCGAGTAGGTCGAGGTCCGATCGTGATAGCGTATCGCTCACCGCGATCAGCAGGAACAGCAACGACGCGATCGGCTTCGCTGCCGGCGACGCCGTCATGTCGTCGGGGAAGAAGCCCGCGAAGATTTGGGGAACGGCAGCGCGAGCGATCGCGCTGGCCTCGCCGTCGAGGCCACCGATCATATCGGCGAACTGCTGAGCGAGTGGACTGCTTTCTCTTATTTCTGACGCATTCCAGTTGGTCGGCGCGGATTGCACGTCGCGTTCGGCGACGACTAGATTTCGCCCCGACTCCAACTGCTGCGCCCACCGCAACCAGGGGCTGACCCCGGCTGCGGGCGTCAGTTCGGCTCGCGCGGGCGCCGCATCATCGGTCTGAGATTGCCTCAGGCTCTCGATTTTCGCTGCGACGGCGGGCGCCAAAGAATCGAGGAGCGCCGGATCGGAGCCCTCAAGTAGCGCAAGGAGACGATCCTGAGCCTCGTCGGTTCCGATCGTTCCCACGCAGGACACCAACCTGCTGATGGTTTTCCTGCTCGGCGGCAGCCGCATGTAAAATTCAAAAGCGCGATCGATCTGCCCGTCGTCAAAAGCTTCGTCCGCCTCGTCCAACGTCGTAGCAGATGGGGACTTGGGCTCCGCGACAGGAGCCCGCTCGAACATCCCAGTGTCCGTTCCTGCAGGCAACAGCGCGAGGAGCGAAGCGACGATCGCCGGGTCTGGGCTCGGTTGCATCTGCTCGAACAGCGCGAATGCCTTGACCACGCGTGGTGCACGAACGCCCCGACGCGACGCAAACAGTTTGGGATACGGTGTCGCGACGTGAACGGTGAAGGCTTCGCGCAGCGCCAACGGATCGCCACTCGCCTCCGCCTCGTCGACATAAGTGCGGTAGAGCGCCTCGATAAGGTCTGCGAGAACCTGCGGCGGAAGGGCAAGATCCGCGAGCATTTTGATAAGCCAGTGATCGCGCGCGATCTGCGGCCAGAGCCCGAGGCCAGCGCTCAGCCGCACGTCGAGATATTTGAGGTTCTCCTCGCTGAGGCGTCCGGTCTGCTTCAACTCGGCGATCATTGCCTCGGCCCGCGTCTCGTCGCCGGTCAGCAGCGCGCGCTCGAAATCGCCACGGATCGCTCCGACCGGGCGGATATGCGCGCGTGTGGCTCGCGGTTTCCGCCTGAGCAGCGAGGCAAAATCACCTAGGCGACCGGCGATCGTCCGCATTGCTGCGGCATCGGGTCCGGTGAAGCGATACACAGTCCCACCAAAGCGGCTGCGAAGCGCGGCCGCCATCGGATCCAGGGCATCGTTTGGAACTCGGTCGCAGCGACTCAGCCATGTCGGCCCAAGCCACGCATTGAGCTCGTCCCCGAGCTCATGTCCACCGGCGGCTCCTTGCGTAGTTGCATACCAGCCCGTCACCTCTCCGCCGCGCACGAACGGAAGAACCAGCGGCGCGTTAGCCCTCTCGGCGCCGAGATGGGCGAGCCATCGCCGAACCTCATCCGCCTGTTCCGCAGGGGCGGAGCCGCTGAGAAGCGACCTCCAACTCAGCTCGTTCGGAGATGCGAAGAAGCCCTCCAGCCATTTTTGTTCACTCGCGGGCAGATGTTCGATCATGCGGGCTTGCCCACATATGATTCAAAATTGATCCGTGCTTCGGCGAGCGTCTTCGGCGTGGTGTCGTAGACCACCATCTCGTCGTTCAATTCGAGGCCGTTGTAGGTGAGGTTCATCGACCCGGTGAGCAGGCCCCGTTTGAGCAGTACGCCCTTGCTGTGAAGATGCTGTCGCCGGACGACGCACAACTTTTCGGTGAGGCCGGCCTCGTCGGCTGCCGTCGAGAGCGCATCGATGAGCGGATCGTTGTGCACGTCTAAGCTCGTTGCAATGCCGAGAGCCGTGCCGCGTGCCATGACGTCGGTCAGAACCTCGACCAATCTGATCTCGCGGCTGCCCCACTCCGGATTGATTGAGCCGAAACCGCCTGCGCGGTTGTCGAATAACACCACGTTGCTGACCCAGGGGCTGACCAGCCAGCCGCGCTCTCCGCCCGGCGCAAGGAACTCGCCGAGGAACATCATTTGCAGGAGCTCACGAATGAGATTCTGGCTGGTCACCGCGCTCTTGAAGATCCGTCGTGTCTCAAAGCTCATTGCAGCGCCTCCGCGACATCGAGATCGACATGGAAGGCACCCTCCACCCGCCGCACCGCCTGGACGCGGGCAAAGACCGACAGATAGGCGGACTGCACCGGATTGGTAGCCAGAAAGCTCAGAGCGTCCGCCAGCAGTGGTGAAGCCGCCATTGGGCAGACCAACGTCGCGGCGCCGACGTCGGCGAGACGATCGAGGCAAAGATCCTGCCAGCCGTCAGCCTCGAGATTGATGAGCGCAGCATCCTCCGACAGATAGGTCCGCAACAGCAGCGGATCAGGTAGCGGCAGATCGGCAAATGGCGAATAGTGCCGGAGGCCCGATTGCCTGATATGTACCCCGCGCGGCCATAGCAGTCCATTGATTACGCCGTATCGCCACTGATCTGGATTGACTGTCGGCGGATCGATGCCGGCCAGGGCAAGTGCAGCATCAATGTCGTCGGAGCGCGCGAGACGGTAGGCCAGCACACGTGCATCCAGCTCGATGCCAAGCCGCGTTTCCTCCGCGTCCCACAACCGCACTGCGTTGAGGAAGAAGGCATCGCTATCGCTGCTCGAGCCGGGCCGGAGGATACGGTTGGCGAGCGCCACGATGAACGCGTGAAAGGTGACAAATCCTTCCTCCGCGAGTGCATGACGCAACGCGGTAAAACTCGCATGGCTTTCCTCCGCGCCCGAACTCTGGCGGAACGCGCGCGTCACAGTCAACAGTGGATCGTCGCTGTCGCCCTCCACGACCGACGCGAGGAAGCGACCGAGTTGATAGTCGCTGAGAGAGAAGTCATTATCGCGGAGCGCCGCCGTCATCAGGCTGAAGAAACGCCGTGGGTCCTCCACATATTGGCGCTGCGCCTCCTCGATCTGTCCATTGCCGCCAGGCGTCATCTCACTGATCCAGATTTCGCCGTCGGTCATACCGGCGAGCACGTCATCTTCTTCCCGAACCCCAGCCGTGACATCGAGTATCAGACTGTCGCCGTCGATCTGCGGACATAGGCTGGTAATGGCACTGAGAACAGCCGCGCCAACGGTGGAAGCGTATCGCTCGCGCAACCAAGGCTCCCAGCCCGCGTCGATCGGGGTCCATAATATCTCAGCCAATTCAAACAGGCTGGCCACCACTTGCCGGTCGGCGAGAAAGCCCGCCAGATCCTGGCGCAGCTTGTCCTGCTGGTTACCTTGAGCATTGGCATCATCAACGATCGCCGACTGAAACAGGATGTTGAGCGTCTGGTCGAGGCCGAGTTCAGCGTTCCCAACCGCCAACCGTGCGGCCGCTTCCCTCAACGAAATCCCACGCGCCATCGCCTCATTGCTGAGGGCTGCGAACATTAGATGCGCCAACCATTCCCGCGCGAACGGGTTCTCTACCCGGTCGCCAAGCGGCCCGTGCAATGCCTGATGGAGGAAGCGCGCCGTGCGCATCGCCCGGTATCGCGGGTCCCACTCCGCTCCGAGGTTCGACCACAAGGCCTCGGGGAACCGCAGGCGCACGCACATCGCATCGACAGCAAGACTAAACCCGAGGGCGACCGCTTCACCACCAACTTCGAAGTGGAACTCCTTGGCGAGTGATCCGCCGTCGCGGAAGCGAATGCCCGCGTTGCTCCCAAGCGCCATCCGGCGGACCTCGATCGGGCTTAGTCCTTCGTGCGAGTAGAACCGCACGTCTTCGATCAGTGGTGTCCAGGGACTACCGCGCGGCGGATCGAGCACTAAGCCCTGATCACGCGCGACAAGCTGACTGCGCCAGCGAAGTCGGGCGTTGGACGTATCGACGACATTACCGGGCGGTGGCTGGACTTCGAGAACGCGCGGCCGATAGACGGGGACAAGCCGAACCGAACCGGCGACATTGATGCGCCAATCGCCTAGGCGGTCGAGACGGGCGAGCGGCTCGAGCGGCACGGCCTGCTCGCGGTTCTGGTCGAGTGCCGGGCATAACCAATGCCGCTCAAACGCATGGCTGATGCCGTATCGCCGCGACACGCGGCCGGGGGCGAACTCGCGCAGGGCCTGCGCGATCGGCATCGCAACCCGCTCGGGCGTTGCACTGCCGGGCTGCGGTAAGACGATATCGACTTCGGGAAGGTTGAGGTCGCTGAACAGGTTGGCCGGCGCGAATTCGGGTAGAGGCGAGTTGAAGACCTGATGATCATCGCCCGCCTGCCCCCAGGCGCGCCAGTTGCTCTCGAGCCGGCGAAGGGCAGTTGGCAGGACCTGCGTCATCAGTGGCCGGGGGTGATCCCAGAGCAATGGCGTGACCGCGCTTTCATCGACCTTCAGCGCCGAGGCGAGATAGGACGCATAGCGGTCGAGTTCGGCAGGGATGGTAAGGATTCGGCGGATCAGCCCGGCGAGCGCTGTCTGCCGCGCCCGCTGGTAATTGTTGTCGGTACTGCTCGACAGGTCCAGCCACACGCTTCCCTGTCGGGAGGAACCCAGCATCTGGCTCAGATAGTCGAGTGTCGCATAGACCGCCTGAATCCGCATCACATAGCGGTTAGCGATCGGCAGCGTACGCAGCGGCAACTCGGGATCGAACAGCAGGTCATAGCCCTGATAGGCGAGGCGGTCCCGGCCATAGTCGGACAGCACTGCGACGGTCCAAGGCCGCATCTGGCGCGATCGGCCAGCGCGACCTTTGCGCTGGAGAAATTGCGCAACGTCGCGCGGCGCCTTGTGCTGAATGACCGCGCCAACGCGTGGATCGTTGAATCCAACTTCGAGCGAAGCAGTCGCGACAATGATGTCGAGATTGCTGCCGACGCCCGGATCCATCGACATCACGCGCCCGATCGCCTTGCGATCCTGCGGCTGAAGAGTGTGGCCGATCTCAACGACCGCCTCCCAATCCTGCCCATGCAGCTTGCGGTGCTGGGCCGGCAACGGACGGCGGAGTGAGGCCAGGCCGCCGTCCGGCTTGTTCACCAGGTCGGGTGTGCCGTTGCTGCGGCGGCCCTCGGCGTCGAGCATAGCGAAATACATCCGGTTGGTAACATCGATGTCATCTGTGAACAGGAACACACGTTCCCCGATAATGCCCCGGCTCTTGCGTTCGTCCGGCGCGTCCAGAAGCCGGGAAAGGAGTATCCCCGTCTGGATGGTCGTCGACAGCAGCGCGGTGCGCGACACGGGATCCCCCCGCAACGCGAGCAGATACTCGGCGCCTTCCGCGATCATGTCACTGTTGGAAGGGGCGATCTCGGCCGATGCCTGTTCGTGCAGGCCGGTTAATTGGGCGAAGAAGCGCGCACCGTCCTTGAGCGTCGCGGACAAGCCCACAAAGCTGACGTTCCGCCGGAGGAGTCGTCGCCAGCGCCGCAAGAGGAACGCGACTTGAGCACCAGAACTGGCGGCATAGGTATGGACCTCGTCCAGCAGCATTATCTCCACCGGTCGCTGCGCACGCTCTCCGATTCCGAACAGATGCCGGAAACGGTCGTCCCCAATGCGCTGGTTGAGCATCTCGGTGGTGGTGAACAGGATGTCGGGCGCCTCCCTCTGCAACCGGTCGCGGGTGAGAATGATCTCGTCGCTCTCGATGGCGGCGGAACATTCGAGGCATTCGAGCCGCTCGCGCCCCGTGCGCCGGTCCGCGTCCCGCCACGCCATGTCGCCGTCACAGCCCGAAGAGGGACAACGGAGATACTCGCAGACGAGACCGGCGGAGATTTGCCGCCAGCCGCTGCGCGCCTCGTGGGCTTTTTCCGCCGACCGAGGCGTCGGACCGAAGAACGTGCCGATCAGTATCTTCCTGCGCCCGCGCGCCGCGAGTAAGGCATCGAGACGGCGCGCCTGGCCATAGACCTCGGCGAACTGGTCCTTCAGAAGTTCGTTGCGCGGATAAAGGGCGAGGACCTTGACCCACCGCTCGCCGACGGCATCACGCTGAATATGCGAGGCGATCCGCGACAGCGCGGGCAGATAGAAGGCCAAGGTCTTGCCGCTTCCAGTCCCGGCGCTGACCAGCGTCGCTGTCGATTGCGAGCTCTCAAAGCTCCCAAGGATCCGCGCAACTGCCGCGACCTGAAAGCCTGCAAGCGCAAATCTTGGCCCATGGCTATCGACTAGCGCCGACAGGGCAGCGCGCGCGGCATGATCGGGCGTTACTGGCGCAATCCGAGCGAGCGCAGTCGCCGCGTCGATTTCGCGCCGCGGGTATCGGCGCCGGCGCCAAATGAATCGGAAGTCGGCAACGAGGGTCGGGGCGGTCTGCCAGCCGATGGGTCCACGATGTTGCGGAAAACAGTTGGCGCAACCGGAACAGTAGACGCACGCCTTCCGCCATCCGCGACCTATATCGCGAGCCCGATACCTCACCGACGTCGAACAAGAGGGCACGATCGATCAGAGCGACGATGACATGACCTGCATCCGCGAACGAAATCCCGGCGCCCAATCTCGGATCGTCGAGCAGTGCATCGATAATGCCGTGCAATTCGCCCGCCGAGACGTGGCCATCGACCAAGCCCCATGTCAGGAGCCGGGCTTCACGTTGCTCGATCTCATCGAGCGCGGCGAGCAGCAGGGCTTCATCGGCTTCCATCTGCACTCCGCGGCACGATACGGTAATTGTCGAAGGCATCACTCTCGTTGAGCCATTTGAGCACCGCTTCGGTCAGCAGGTCGAGCTTCGCTCCCCCTCTCTGGATGGCCTCGAGGAAGTGCTTCACGTCGGCCGGAACGTCGAAGTCGAACTCCTTTGCGGTCTCGGTCAGGCGTGCCGCCAGTGCCTTCACGCGTTCGATCGCTGACTGGTCCGCCGGGAGCTTGTCGAATTCGGCCCGGAACGCCTGATGGAGCTGTTCATAGGTCTTGAACGCGGCATTGTTCGCGGGCGTGAAGGCAATGCGGCCTTTCACCAACGCTGGCGCCTCGCCGGTAAACACCGTTTGCCGATATCCCTTCCAGGCACCCACGACGTATGCGGAGACGTCCGTGGAGGCCGTCTTCATCTCGTTGAGAAGATTGGCCCAACCGGCGCCCTTCTTGAGGGCGGATGCCTTTTGCTCCGCAGTAAAGCGATTGAGAAGTGTCGCGGCCCGTTTGCGTGCCGTCTCGAGCGAGGGCGGTTCGGGCGTTTCGATTCCTGAACCGAGCAGCAGCGCACGCTGGTCGAGGGCACGGCTGAGTTCGGCCGCGGGCGACGCGAGGTCTGAGCGCAGGTCCTCGAGAAGCCCTGTTTCGTCGACATTCGCACCAAGCCGATCGAGCGCAATCAGCCGTTCGCGAAGCGCCTTGGTGCGAGCAGGAAGCGAGGTGCTCATTCGGCGGCCTCCCCTGCCACGTGTGACATTCCACTCACGCCTTCGAGCAGGCTAGTGATCTCCGCAGCAACAGAGTTGGGATCCGACTGGCCCCGAACCGCCTCCTGCTGAGTGACGCGCGGCTCAGCTTGCGATACGATCTGGTTGGCGAGGGTCAGGAACGACATGGTCCGCTGAATCAATCCGAGATCGAGCGACCCCAGCGCGTTGAGCAACTTGGGGATTTGCTCACGGTCCGCTTCGTCGACGATCATCTCCGTCTTTTCCACCAAGTCGACGAAGCGGCTGGTCTGGAACTCGGTTAGGCGATTTTCGAACTCGCTGAGTTTGATCGTGACATTGTCGGGCCAGGAGTTGGTCTTCTGCAGCAGCGGGATGATCTCACGCAAGTCGGCAACGAATGCGCCTTTGTCGAAGTTTTCATGGACATAATCAGCGATCTCGCTGCGAAAGGCCCGAAGCTTGGCTATGACCGACTGCAGCTTTCCCCAGATGCGGGCATCGGTCATGGTCGGGATGAAGGTCCGCGCCTCGTCCGGCAACCCGTCCGGAAGCGGCCCCATCAGCGAATCCCCAGCAAGCGCGTCGAGCAGTCGGGGGCTGTCGACCGCGAAGGGCTTGCTTCCGGTGCCCTGGAAGCTGGCGCTGCGATCGAGCAGTAGCTGCTGCAGGATCGTGCGCGTGCTCCGGCCGTTGACCGACGCCGTCGCCTGGGCGCGAAGCTGATCCCAGCCTTCATCGAATGCCTGCGTCTCCACCTGCGGCGGCGGCGAGAAGAGGCCGCGAAGAAGCGGTTCGGCACCTGCCGGCCGAACCGGAGGGGATAGGCCGACGATGCGCGATTGATTGAGCAGGGCTCGGCCGATCACCGCGCTCTGCGCATTTGCTTCAGCAACAAGCATCGGGACCAACTGCAAGACCAGACGATCGATAATCGCAGCGCTCGCGACATAGTCAATGTCTGCCTCGGGATAATCCCAGCGATGACCGTTGAAGCCGAACCGCAGTACGCCGAGAAATCCTTCGCGCAGCGTCCCTTCTTGGTCGTCATAGCCATCACAAACCACAAGGATGCGACCGCCGACCGGATTGTTGCGCGCCCCGGCGATAGATAGCCACGTGGCCTTGATCTCCTGATCCGGAATGCGAATTGCCGGCCAATTGATTGCGCCCTTCAGCATCGCCGCCAAGGCGCTTCGAAGCTCACGCGCGTCAGCCTGAACGAGTTCAATACCGGACGTCCAAGCATCCAGCTTCTTCGACCAGGCCGCGACCCGCGGATCCTGCTCGGCTCGCGCTGGCAGTGGAGGAGGAGGCGCGGATGGCGGAGTGTCTCCGGGGACCGGGCCTGTCGGCGAGATTAGCGAAGGGGATGTCGGTACGAACGCCACGTTGGCGACATCGGCTGGCGTCGGCAGCGAGAAGGTCGAGAAGATCGCCGGCGGCACATGGGCAAGCGCGACCTGATCCGCCGCATTGCCGGCCCATACCGCGAGCGCAGAACCCAAGCGCCGCTTGACTTGCTCGGGTTGGCTTACCTGCCTGACCAGCCCGGCGAGATAGGCGTTCGGGCGCAGCCCGTGGAATTCAGGCGGCGGGAAATTCCCGCTGACGAACGTGCCTCGCATCAGCAGCGGGCGGCGGAGGATCTCGTTGATCACCCGGCGCGGGTTGAAGACGAGCCGATTTGCCTCCGTTAGATGCCGGAGGACGAGTTGCTCGATCGCCAGACGGTTAAACGGAAACAACGCGTGTCCGCGCTCAGAGAACCCAAAGGCGGTCAGCGCCTCGGTTTCCTCGTCGCTCTGCTCATCGTCCTCCCAGGCCGGCAACCAGCCGGTGAGCCCGTCATCGGCACCGCGACGGTCAAAGCGTCTGCGCAGGCCGTCATCCCCCCAGCGAGCCGCATTCAGATAGGCGCCGACCATCTCGATTACGGCGCGCTTGATCTCATCGTCACTCTGCTCGCGGTGGCCGATAACCCAGACGCGTTGCGCGCGCGTCAGGATCGTGTCGCGCGAGGCGAGATAACCGTCGGTAAGCGCGAGCGCCGTGCGCATGGTGGCGCGCACCTTCTTGCCGTCATGGGTGCCTTCCTGCACACAGACCTTGAGCAGCACATCCTGAATGCCCGACAGCGCGGCGAAATCTTCGACGAGTAGCACCAGGTCCATGTCGTCCTTGAGCAGGATCTCACGGATTCCTAGGATGATGTCCTGCAAGGTAATGCCACCGGTGCTCTGCTCAAGCTGGAAAACATTGCCAATAGCGGTGTCGACGATTGTGTTGAGAAGGTCCGCCGCGGCCTGGCGGCGGCGCACATCCTGGACGGCGAGCTGAGTCTGATAATAGGTTTTTACCGGCAGCGCCGCTTCGTTGAGATCGATCGCATCGGGAATAAGCAGGTCCTCGGCGAAGAATTGCGATTGGGTTTCGTCTCCCTCCGCGCCGTCTTCCCGGCCTCGCAGCGCGCGCGCGACGACTCGGGCGAGGACGGTCTCATCGAAATGGTCCTTGAGCGCGGCGTCCCCGAACAGCTTCGGCAGCATTTGGGCATGTCCGATCAGCGGTCTTAACTCCACCGCGCGGTCCTTATGTTCGCGCGCCTCCAGATGCAGCGCCTCCGCCCGGCTCGCCAGCGCGTTCTCGATCTGCGCGCGGAATAGTACCACGGCCTTGCGCTTGTCGACCTCTGCGAACGCACGCGTGAGTTCCGATCGCGATTTCTCGAAGCGCGAATCGCCTTCCAACGGCTTGAGGATGAGTTCGACAACGCGTCGGAGACTTGCACTCTTGGGAATAGGGATGATGTGGAGGCGATGGCGTTTGGGCGAGCGCTGAAGCTGCGCGTGGAGCCAGCGGATGATGTGCGACTTGCCGACGCCGGAAGGCCCGGTGATCGGAAACAGCAGATATCCTCCCGGCACGTCGTCGGAAAGAAAAGCATCGAGCAGTTCCTGCTCGCTTGCAGGCGCCTCGATGTTCGTACCGGCATTGCGCGTCGTGAGCGGAGTCGGCTGATGAACTGCCAGCAAGACCGACACGTCGGCGGTCTCAGCTTCGTTCTTGATGCACGCGTTGACCTCGGCGGCCTCGGGCCAATATCTCTCGAGCATCAATGCGCCTTTCCTGACTGGGCCAAGGCTACATGCGAAACGTCCCGCCAGGTGCGCGCATTGCTGCCGGTGAGCGATACGACGCCTTCGGTATCACTGCGGTTTGAGAGCGTAATGAACCCCTCATGATCGAGTCGTTGGATCGCCCGCGACATGGACGAAGAGATAAGGCCGGCCCGGAGCCTGGGCCAGGCGCTTTCCTTCAGCGCGCCCTCGACCAGGATCCGATAGGCGCCCCCGTCGAGGACTGGCAGCACCGCGGCAGATCGGTCCACAAAAGCAGGCGCGGACAATTCTTGGTTCGAACCGAATATCTCGGGAAGAGCCTCGCGCAGCGCCTGCGTTGGATCGACGACCCATTGCGTGCCGTCGCGGGCGAACCCCAGGTAGAGCATCCAGGTTTTGAGGCCGTTCCAGCGCGTATTGTTCTGGGAGATCTTCTGTGCGCCGCTGTCGACCAGCTGCCGCCCCTCTAGTTCAGCCAAACGGTCTGAATTGACGTCCAGCGTATAAACGTCCTGGGCGAGCATCCAGGCCACGCCGCGCGACAGGTCGGCGCTCTTGGCTCCCTCGCTCTCCCAGAAACGAGCGTTGTTTGCCGGCTGCAACGCTACCGTACGCGCCACTTTCGGAAGGCGGTCTTCCGCTCCGTCGGCGTTCCTACCGAGCCCGGAACGGTACGGCTCGGCGATGATAACTGACCCGCTTTCCTCGCCGAACAGGCCAAGTTCCGTCCAGCGGTTTAATGTTCGCGTCAACTGGCTGGAATCGCACGCGTCGACGGCGCCGCCACATGCAAGTATTAGATCTTCGCGGCTCTTTGGCCCAAAGCGAACAAGCGCGCGAACCAGCACGATCAGCACATTAAACAGCCCGTCGCTTGCTTGATTGAGGAGACTCACAGACGCGCTCCGAGGCTGAATTGATCGACCGCTAGCACATTGGTACCAATGTCGCCAATGCGGCGCGCGAAGTTCCATGAGTCCGGCGTCGAGGCCGATGCTATAATGACATGCAGAGGTCGCTTCATGATGAATAGATGTTTCGGCAACGGCGTGCCAATTTCGTCCGTCCAGAGCGTCACACGGGGAAGCTCGTAGGACGACGGACGAAGCATTTCTTCTTCGAGCGTCTGCATCAGCAGCACGTGATCCTCGCTCTGCTTGTGCAGGAGTGACAGCGCCGGATTGCGTTGGCGAAACAACGCGGAGATCGCGATCTCGCGCACACCGAACATCGCGACGAAATCGCGCAGCAGGCCGAAGAGCACAGCATCATCGACCGGGTCCTCGACGGGAAGGATGATCGGCTCGTTCAAGTCCAGTTGTGGGAAGCGACCGGAAAAGAGGCTGAGGTCGAACTGGCCAACCTGCTCGATGCCATAGGCGGGTGGCGCTGGATAGTCGGTGTTAGCCGTCCCCTCGCGGCGATGCGTCGGGCATCCCCCGCAGGCTCGTGATACGATCACCGAGCGCCCCGGGGCGTTACTGCGATAAAGATGATCCAGCAGCAGCGAAACCTCGGTCGAACCGCTGAGCAGCTTGTCGAGGAGCGCGCGGTTCTCGGTCGCTGCATCGAACGAGCGCTGCCGCTCCTCACCGATCAGCGCTTCGAAGCGTTCGCGGCTGAGGTGGCCGAACTCCGACATGCCAACAACGGTGCGCTGAAAATATTCGGACCAGTGCTCATCGCTGCGGAGCTCAAAGGCGGATTCGCTCTCTTCCTCCTGCTGCGCGATGCGGGACGGCGGCTGCGATTCGAGTTTGAGCATGCCGGCGCGAGCCATCATAATTAACGTGCGCATGTTCCAGGACTGGTTATAGTCTGACTGCCTCCTCAGCCGCGGCGGAACGACCGCCAGGTCCACCTCGAGCAACTGCCCGATGGTATCGAGTGGCGCGCTGTGACCATACATGGTCGACCACCGCTCAAACGCGAGATCGTCGCTGATCAAAGAAGGCGACGCAATCTTGTTGGCCGTCTCCTGGTCCTCGCGTGAGTAGATCAGGAACGACGCCGATGGACAGCCATCGCGTCCGCCGCGTCCCACTTCCTGGTAGAACCGATCGAGCGTCTCAGGTACGGCGGCATGAATGACCGTGCGCACGTCGCGCTTGTCGATGCCGACCCCAAAGGCTGAGGTGGCGACGATTCCATCGAGCCGGCCCTCAGACCACTGGGCGATGATGCGTAGACGATCGGCATGCGCCGTCTCGCCGTGAAAGCAATCGATGCGCGCATAACCCTCGCTCCGCAGCAGCCGGATCCACCGTTTCGCATCACTGCGCTTCGTCACATAAAGGATAAATGGGCGTGGCGCGTGCCTCAGGAGTTCAAGAACCTTACGGTCCTTGGCTTCGGGGATCGTCCTCGCGGTGCATCCAGTATTGTGGCTCTGGTCGAAGATGGACCGAGGCGACCATCTGGACGGCGCGTGCGGGCCCGAACAGCGCATCGATTGTTTCCACCGTGTCAGGCGTCAGGGTCGCAGACATGAGAAGCGTCCTGAACCGCCGGCCCTCGGGACATGCGTCCAGGAGGCCGCGGCGCACGCCCGCCAGCATTTGAAAAGCGGGGCGGAAGCCATCACCCCATTGGCTCACTAGATGAGCCTCGTCGACAATAAGATACGAGATCAGTCCGGCGCGCGCCGCATCGTAAAGCGAGGGCAGCAGCGCGCCCGTCACCGCTTCGGGCGAAACAATAGAGAATGCCTTGGCGACCCTCGCGGATGGCGGACTTGATCGCGGTGCGCTCCTCTGTGCGGAGGCCGGCATGCCATGCAAGCGCGGGCACTTCGCGGCGTGGGTAGCGGCGTTTGAGCATCTGCCGCATCTGCCGCGCCTGATCGAGCACCAGCGCGGTCGTCGGCACAACACAGAGCGATAGACCGCCTTCGAGGCCTCGCGCGAGCACGGGGGCCTGGCCGACGAAGCTCTTGCCCGACCCAGTTGGCAGAGCGACCACCAAGGTCTCTCCGGGCGGCAGCAAAAAGGCGCTGCGCACCGCTTCGCGCTGTCCGGGGGGACACATAGGTTTCGAAACCGCATGCCTCGCCAAGAAACGGATCGATCGGCCGCTGCCAGTCGAGCCGGACATTTCGCTCCGCGAATACATCCTCGAAGACCGGGTTGTCGCTGTCGTCGAGCCAGGCCGCACGCCATGGCCGGGCTTCAATCAGAAAATGCCCGCTCGACTCACTGTGGGCACGGATGCCAAAGCTCGCCCAATCAGTTTCGGCTCGGCCAAACCGGCTCCAGAAGGAATTCGTAGTTGGGCCTGCTGACCCGCACGCAACGCCTGCCGGCGCAGAACATGCCGAAAGAGCGCCATCGCGTCCAGCGGACTGTTCAGCCGCCCCGTTGCCTGCGATGCTAGGAGCACCTGGGTTAGCCTGTCGAAAATACCATCGGTGATCGGCGACTGGGTGCCGACCTTGGCGAGATCTAGGAGAGCGTCTTGCAAGCTTCCAAAATCTTGCACGGCCAATCAGATAACCGCCCGAAATCTGATCGGTCGCCGATCGGCTCGCCGAGATGAATATTGCGCCAATCGTGTCGAGCTTCACACGCGGCATATTGATACCGACTTGCAGTTCCGCGGCGAGTTGCTCCTCAAACATAAGCTCGGCACTTTCTCCTTCGGCGGTCGCCGTGCGTGCCCGTACCCGCAATTGCCCGAGGCGTCCTTGATCAACGCGAGCAGCCCGCTGCGCTGCCTGGCCAAGGCTTGCGATCAGTTCGGGATCAGCACGAAGCGCGTCCTCCGCCACCGATCTAGCCTTTCCGCAAAGCTCGCTCCAATAGGCGAGTTCCGGAAGTTGCAACTGCAGCAGACGCTGCCATCTTCTCGAGTTAAGGTTGAGATCAAGAGCCCCGCTACGGTCAGGCTTGATGCTATACGGACGCGCTAAGCGCGCCAACAGCGCCTCATCGTCCACGAGTTTCAACTCACGATCGAGCCAAATCGAGCGGTAAAATGGGGCGAGCGCCATGTCGCCTCGTCGGCGAAGGGCCGAGCGGGCTGCGCTCGTGTCACGATGATATGCAGCCAGCGCGCGCATCGCCGGGGCGATGTCCGCCTCTAAGATGAAGTCGAATCGAAAATAGAACTCGGCAAGCAGGTCGCCGATATGATCGGGCACAAAACGCCACATTGCGAAGGATCGACCTCGATCATCGGCTTCCGTGAGCGCGGACAGTCCGCGGATCAGGGGATCACCGTAGCGCAACAGACCAACGCCATTGGCGCGCGCGGCATGACTCAGCGCAGTGCGTCTGCGGAATGTATAAGGAATCGTCCTGACCGCCCGCCCGCCCCTCGCCCCGAGCACCAGGTCGAGAGCGTCCGCGCACTGCGTAATGAACGCCGGAAGGGAGATCAGGGTTTGCGGATTGGAGGTCGAATAGACGTAACGAAATGGTGCTGCCGCACTGACGCCGGCGAGCAGGCGCGCCTCGTCGGCGCGGCCGAATTGGAGAGTCTGGTCGAGCCAGGCTGCGGTATCGCTTGCTATCGACTGCCAATCCTCGTCGACTTCCGAAATCTCATCCATCATATCGGTCGGAGGCGCTCCCAGGGCGTCAAGCGCATCCTGTTGATCCATCGATTTGATTTCGCGTTCGATTGAACCCTGGTCGCCTGCGCCGCTTGCTGTCAGATCGGTAATTGCCTCGGCGCCATCCGTGAAAAGTGCGCGCGCGATCTCGCGCACGGTCTGCTCGATCAAATATTGAAGGCTCGCAACCGAGCGGTCGAATACCCTTAGGGCGGTGTCGAGATAGCCTGTCCAAGCCACTTCCAAGGGATCGTCCTCGCAAGCAAGCACGAGCGAACGCACCGCCTCGCCGGATCCGTAGCGATCTACCCGACCAAGCCGCTGCTCGATCCGGTTCGGGTTTAGCGGCAGGTCATAATGTACAACTACCTTCTTTCCGCCCTGGAGGTTGAGGCCCTCCTCGGCACGTCGGTCGCAGACGAGCACAGGATGATCGGCCGCCCCTGCAAATGCTATCCACGAATCGTCCTCTGGATCGTGCCGATCGACTGTGATCTCCAGAGCGTCTCGGATGATCCGCGCAAGGCCGTCGGCGGTCGTCGGATCGGAACAGAAAACGACGCACTGGGCGCGACTACGCACCAGGGGAGCGATCACTTCAAGCAACGCCTGTGCCCGGTCTTCAAACAATCCGGCGCGCTCGAGATAGCGGTTGATCGCCGCAAAGCGTTCGTGATCGCCGATCATCACGGTTTGGCCGGCGAGGAGTCCTTGTTTCCCTTGGCCAGCAATCGCATATTGCGAAGCTCGGTCGAGCACCTGCCAGAAAGTGCGCACACGATCACTCCAGAGCTTTTCGGAGCCGGCCGCGTCGAGTTTAACGGCCTCATCGAACCGCCAGTCGTCCAAAGCGGTTGTCAATGCTGCGCGATCGGTGCTCGCATATCGGATGATCTCGGCGCCAGAACGGTCAGGGGTTAGTCCCCCGATGCTCCGCCGGCGGTGGCGCAGGATGCGCCGATGCAACCTGTAAACTTCGCTCAGATGGGCATGTAGCCGTCCGATCGCCTCGACGAGTGCAGGATCCTCGGGATCGGGCATCGTCTCGACGACGCTACGCAAATCCGTCGCATGCTCTTGCAGCAATTCGTCATGAGGAAATAGTGTCGCCAACTGGTCGATCGTATAGTCCAGGTATAACGCGTTTTCGGGTGTCAAACCGGCAACAATCTCCGCCAGCGCCTGGCGGCTTTCGATCTTTCGCCGAAACGCTATTTCGCCGTTAAGCGGATAAGTGGCGGAGTCGAGCAGGTGTAGCATTTCGAGAAAGCCACGCTCGTTGCGGAGTGCCGGCGTAGCCGACAATAACAGGACACGGTCGATTGACGGCGACGCAGCAGCAACGTCGGCGTAAATGCCGTTACCGACGCCCATCTTTTGCCCAGTCAGATGATGCGCTTCGTCGATCACCAGCATCGTTGTGCTAGGCAGAAGCGCGCGTATCCTTTCGTAGTCACTGAGTGCAACAATGTGGAGGCTGCGATCCAGGCAACGCCCGAGAAAAAATTTATTCGCAAGCTCACTGCGCCACTGGCCGACCAGCGCTGCAGGCACAATTACGAGGATGCCGCATTTCTGCTGCGTATCAATAATGCATTGCCGGATGAGGACGCCGGCTTCTATCGTTTTGCCCAGCCCAACCTCGTCCGCGAGGAGATATCGCTGCACAGGGTCCTGAAGGATGCGCCGCACTACCTCGACCTGATGCGCTTCAAGTTCGATCGCCGACCCAAGTAGGGCCGACATTCCTACCGACGCTGCGCGTTGGCGCGTCTGTGAACGGACGAAGATACTGCGTCCATCAGAAAATCTTGGACTCTCGTTGATCCGGTTCGCGAGGAATAGCGTCGGGTCTTCGATGGGGCGAGCCCACCTCACAAAGAGCGCTTCAACCTTCAGGTGCTTAGCCTTGCCGTTCGGGAACTGGATGAGTTGGCTGTCGCCATGATCGTCGAGCAGCCGACCGATCTCCCAAGACCCCGCCTCTTCGTCGAAATGATAGATTCGGGTCTGCTCAGCGAGCGTCACGCGCTCCATCAGATCACTTTCAATCTGACGGACGACCAACTCAGTCACCGGTGAATCGAAATACTCTACAACGCAGAGAGACCCGGTTCGGCCGACCAACTTGCCTATACCCAGCGATGCGTACTGCCCCCCGTTCGACTGAACGAACACTGCTCAACTCCCGTGCAATGAGATTGTCTTATGCCACTAAGGTTGATGATTCGCTGCTCAATAGTGGAAGTATCTGCACTTGCTGTAAATAGTTTCGAGCCCATCCACACTTTGCCGCCAACTAGCGTCGAACCTCGAAATTAATCGTGTTCTGTCGCCGGCGATTCCATGCCACTGAATGAAGCCGCTGAGTTCTAAATCTTGAAACTTGGATTGCTTGAGGCACCTCATTGCCGGCTTGCAGAAAGCCTCCTGGTCGCCCGTGACATTTTCTTGCAATGGCATGACATTGAACTTTGGATTGCTCGCGATCACGCACATACGTGTGGGAGCCTCTCAACTCAGTCCCCACGCCCGAAACCTCCCCCTCCCCATCATCTCCCTCAACCCGAGTTCCGGAACGATCCGCCGCGCGCGGCGCCCCTCCAGCTTCCGATCCATCATTTTCCGTTAAGCCCCGGCCGGTCATGCTCTTTCATACCGATCTCGGCGGAGGCCAACAGGCCGTAGATGATGGCTAACAGCCGGGCTTCCCGACCGCGACGGCGGCGCCGGTCTCAGACCGAGATTGAAGGCTGCCAGATGTGTACCGGTGATGATGGCGGCCTGACGTTAGATTGAGGCGGCCTGTAGCCGGCCCAGCCTGGCAGTTGCTGTAGGACCGTAATTTCGAGTTGCAAAGTGAAAAAGAGGTTTTTCACGCGCCGACAAAAATTCACCACGACCGCCGGTCCTGGGGAAAAAAGCGATTCTTAACTTTGGGGGTGGTGGGGGTAGCATCGTTTCCCTTCCCGACTAACACATCGAGGGTCTGCTCAATCGCCTCTCTGATATCCGTTGGAACCTAACCTCCGTTAGAATGCTGGCTTATGCCCGCCGTCAGACTATGCGTAGCTCATTAGAACACTTGTACACGAGAATGCCTTAAGTTGACGAGCGTTCGGTCGAAATTGCAGCGGCAGTGCGGGATGATCGCGCGAGCGCGCGTCGCCGCGGCAGTATCAGCCCCGCTAAAGGACGATCGTGCGAGGAGAACGCCGCCCCGCCTTTCGATATCGGCGCGATGTAGTCGACGGTGTTGGCGGGTACGAGCCGGCCATGTGCCTTGCACTCACGGAACGCCGGTTCAAGGCTGAGATGGTCCGCGCGGAGGCGCTAGCATTGAGCGGCCGGTTATAGCCATGACGCCATCAATGGTTCTCTAGGCCGCCGCCTCATAAACTCTGACACCAAATCCTCGCTGCTACGAGTTTAACGGCGGCGAGGTAGTTGTCCGGAAGCTTGCAGTAGCGTGGCGATGCCTCGGAAGTGTTTGATCCTGTTGAAGAACCGCTCCACAAGGTTTTGTTGTCTGTAGACCCAGCCTGAAAATGAGAAGCTCCCCTTGCGGTTGGTCTTCGGCGGGATACTGGCCCTAGTGACCGGCGCACGACCCGGGGTATTGGCCGCGCCTCGGCGCGCGGCCACGACGACGAGGCGCGCAATGTCATCCATGCTGCTGGGCGATGATCTGCAGAATGATCGCCCGACGCATCTCGGATTCGAGATTGACCTGGAAGAGCTTGCATTCGAGATCGACCGCGGCCGACGCGAGCCCGGCCGCTCGAAGCTGACGACGGAAGTGGTTAAGCTGGTCTCGCCTGTGCCACCACTGTTTCTCTGGTGGCCGCGCCACGATAGTGACGGCAGCAGTGCGGGTGAGCGCGAGCCGCCATGACGGAAGCATGATGGTCTCGCCCCCGCCGCTTGGGTTGCGGCGACGGCTTGAAGGCCGTCGCCTCGGGCGGAACGTGATGACGGTGCCGGAATTGGCTTTCACGACATCAAGGACCGCGAAGAAGTCGAGTTGCTGCTTCATGAGGTTTCACCATTCCCAAAGAGATCGCATTGCGCGCCTTCCCCCGCCCTCTGATGGGCGGGACGGCGCTGGCGTGTTGCATCGATTGATGGAGACTGATGTCGCTGAACGGCAGCGGCAGCTTTCGACGATCGGCCGCGCCCCTTCTTATGGTCATACATGGTTATCGGACCACTGCTGTCCCGCTCAAGCGGACCACCGGTGTCCGTTTGCGTAGTCGCTGAATCTGGACCACGGGTGTCCAAATTTTGCTTCACCAAATCGCAGATGAATATGCCCTCGGGGAGTTGAACCGGTACAGCCAGACGCAGTGTGTTTCGCTTTTTGAAAGCCTTCCCGTCGGGGCGTTTCCAACCTCTGGTGCTAACAAATAGACCCAGACTCTCGTAGCGCTTCACCTCCCGACTGATCGTCTTGCTGCAGCAATTCCCTGCTTTCTCAGCCATTGCTGAATAGGACAGAGACAGCGTACCCGTGTCCCAATTGATGATGATTTTGAGGATGGCGGCGAGTCGAAAGTTGCCCGTGTCTCTGTGGATGATTTGCATCATTATACCGTGCCAGGCATCAAAAAGCTCGTACCGAGCCAACCGCACTCGATAGATCTCGTCCTGGGTTCTTGCGTGTTTAGCCGACGGCCATTCGAGAGCGAGGACGTTAGTGCTCTCGTGGACTTGGCGCTTTCCAGTTCTTGGCGCGCTCCGCTCCGGAGGGGCATGGGCCGATTGCTGGCTGGAAATCTTCCGCTTCGTCATGACGCCCCCGCTTTCGCATCCTCAGCATGTGCGAGTTGGATCGCCGCTACGGCCTGCTTGCTGGACAAGCCGAACCGCTCTTGAAGGACCGGGACCGGATGATGGCCTGCCCGTTGGAGAGGGTCACGGTTCGCACGCAGCCACTCCGCTGCCACTGCCAGCATGGCGTGTCCTCGCCTCGCTGTTCGGTCTGTACCATCGGCAACGTCGCCGGCGATTGTCTCCGCGCCTTGTTTGCGGACACGGCGCTGAGGGTTAAGATTTTCCCAGGAGTTCACGCGGCGTCCTCCGCGAAGAACCGCAGCAACTTGCCGCGCTCGACAACCCAACGCCCGCCGACCTTTCGGGCCGGAAGTTCACCGGACTCGAGCAGATGAAAAGTCTGGCGTTGTGTTCTGCCAATGAGCCTGCCTATTTCGCAGGCCCCCCAAATCAACTCGATGGAAGGCTGACCTATGTTCTCCATCATTCAACTCCAGTGTTACGGTTTTTGGAAAAGTTCGCAACATTGGATAAGACAGTTGCTGTTCCGCGAACAGAGTGTATTCTCCGTCATCTGGCGAAACAGGAATTTAGCGTAACAGCCATGCAAATAACCCCGATCCAACTGACTTGGGCGAGGCCCGTAGACGGCGTCAAGTTCGCCGAAAGCGCAACCGGCAATCCGATCCTAGAGTACGTCACAGAACGCGAGCATCCCGTGCAGCATCGGCTATCTAACCTTGAAGATCCCACGGCCATGAGGCTCGTGAACGCGACCACCAACGACGCACTCCTTGCGTTCGTCGGTCGCTTTGGGCTCCTCGATCGATCCGGAGGACAGAGGCACAACTTCGTTGGGACGATCGGCTACCATCGAGATCAAATAACCGAACTACTTACGATGACTGCGTTGCCGCCTGACGAGCGCATCGGCAGGTCTAACGCGCTTCTTCAGTACACGGTGTTCAAACCGACATTCGAGATGACAACTCAGGGGCAGCAGCGGTTGGTTTTGCTTGCGGAGAACCTAGTCGATTTCATGTTTTACGAGTGCGCGGTTGCGATCGACGTTGGGGCAGTACTCTCGGCGTGCGAGCACTGCAATCTGAAATTTCTTACCGGGCCGCTCACGGGGCGCCGATCACACGCTAAGTACTGCTCCGATCGGTGCAGAGTCGCAGCAATGAGGACCAGACGGTCTAAGAACGTTGCCGCAGAGGAGGTGCGATAATGTCAGTTCGAAAGCGCGAATGGGTTACCCCAAAGGGCGAGGCGAAGACGGCATGGGTTTGCGATTACATTGACACAAAGGGTGTTCGCAGGCTCAAGACCTTCAAGCTCAAAAAAGAAGCTGAGGCCTTCGCCAAGACAACTGCTGTAGAGGTTCGTGACGGCGTCCATGTTGCCGACAGCGAAACGGTGACTGTGGAAGCTGCGAGCAAGCTGTGGATCGCGTCAACGAACGCTGCAGGGCTGGAGCGGTCATCTATCGCAGATTACGAGCGCACGCTTCGCCTTCACATCTTCCCATTCATCGGGGCGCTTCGGCTCAACATGCTGAATACCGCTCGGCTCCGGGCGTACGAGGATGAACTGCGAGCATCGGGCCGCTCAGCTTCAATGACAAAAAGGGTGATGACCTCGCTCGGCACTATGCTCTCCGACGCTCAGGAACGCGGGCTGGTCGTCCGCAATGCCGCGAGAGAGATGCAAGCAAGGCGAGGCAAGAGTGCCAGTAGGCAGGAGAAGCGCCACAAAGGCCGCCTTAAGATCGGGACAGACATTCCAACGCGTGAGGAGGTAAAAGCGCTGATCACCGTCGCTGAGGGCCGCTGGCGTGCCTTCATCCTTGTGGCGGCATTTTGCGGCTTGCGCGCCTCAGAGCTGAGAGGATTGCGTTGGCAAGATGTCGATATCGATAAGCGCGAGATCCGTGTTCACCAGCGAGCCGACCGGTTCAATGACATAGGTCAACCCAAATCAATCTCAGGGGAGCGCACTGTCCCTGCCCCGCCTATCGTCATCAACTCTTTGCGCGAATGGAAGCTGGCGTGTCCGAAACGGGACACCGGCAAGCAGGACTTTGCAGGAAAATCGATCCTCGCTCACGAGCTTGTGTTTCCAAACGGTGCCGGCAGGGTCGAGAACCTGAACAATATACTCAAGCGCGGCATCCTTCCTCTCTGGGTCAAAGCAGGCGTTGTGATTGACACCGGAAAGATCGATGACGAGGGCAATCCTATTCCCGACTCGAAATATGGGGGTCTCCATTGCCTGCGCCACTGGTTTGCGTCCTGGTGCATCAATCGCCGCGAGGACGGTGGACTTGGGCTGCCTCCGAAAATTGTCCAGGAGCGCATGGGGCACTCGACTATCGCGTTGACGATGGACACCTATTCGCACCTATTCCCGCGCGATGACGACGGCTCGGAATTGGCCATTGCCACGAACTTCGTGCTCGGGTAACGCGACACAGATGCAACATACCGGTAAAAGCCCACGATTTTCACCACTCAATACTTGATTTGTAATCAGGGGGTCCCGGGTTCGAGTCCTGGTGGGGGCACCATCAAACTTTTTCGCCATTGATTTTGCTTAGCTTTTTTGGGAATTTTGTCCCACTTTTTGCCATCCATTCGGGGCGTGGGACAAATCAGTTGCCGCTCTGTTCCGGAAGAAGCTTGTGAATCGCGCTGGCAGCAAGTCGTTTTCGGCTGGCTTGCTTGGTGTAGAGTGTCGTCTGCTGCTTCGTCGTCCAGCCGAATATTGCCATCAGTTCGTCGTCGGTCGCGCCGTTCTCTGCGGCGATCGTGGCGCCGGCCTTGCGGAGGCCATGGGTCGAGCATTGTGGCAAGCCCGCGTCGTCGCACCACTCGCGCATCTTGTTGCCGAGGCCGTTGACCGAAAATGGCTTGCCGAACTCTGTAACCAAGTATGTCATGTTCGAAGCCGGGAGACTGTCTAGCTTTTCCTGCAAGGCGGCGAGAACGGGAATCTGCACGATGACACCGCTCGACTTCCGTGTCTTTCCCGGCGTGATCTTGAGCCAGCCATCGCGCACATGCTGGCGGCCGACGATCGCCAGTTCCTGCAACCGGAGACCGGTAAACAGGGCCAAGTACAGAAACTGGTTGGGCTTGGTGCCGACCGGATGCCTGGCCTCGAACTGTCTGACCTCGTCAACCGTCCAGGTGTGGAAGCCCCTACCGCCAGCGTTCACCTTCCTGATTCCGAGGGCAGGGTTTCGCTGCGCGATTTCGTTCTCGACTGCCCAACCGAACATTGCCGATACGTATTTGATGAGGTTGTCCTGCGCGCCTGGAGTGGTGCGCAGCGTATCGCGGATCTCGGTGATGTGGCGTTTTTCCATCAGGGCAAAAGGCAGATCGCCACGCCGCTTGCCGCCACTCTCGGTCATGCTGTCGCAGATCTCTTCGAGCAGGCGGACGCGACGCGCAAGCTGATCGAGCGCCATCATGTTGGCAGCGCGAGCCTTGTACTGCTGGACCAACCATTGCAGGCTGCCCCTGACGGCCGTGCGATCGAGGACCCTTGGCTTCTCGTTGCCGGGCCTCTCATAGGGCACGCCAAGTCGCGCGCAAGCGACCTCCTGCTCGAACTCAACGGTGAACGGTGTTTCGCGAAGGCGGACCTTGGGCCGTCCGGGTGCACGGTAATAGTAGCGCGGTTGTGCGTTCCGATAAGATCGGTCCAGCACGACACCCTTAGGGAGCTTCGGATACATCTTGCTCATCAATCCCAAGGATTGCCCGGCCCCTCGCCCTCGTCAAGCGAAGAAGTGTGGCCAGCCTTATGCGGCAGGCGCCGAAAGGCTGCGATGACTTCCTCTACATCGAAGAGCAGGCGCCCGCCGAGAACGCGCGGGAGCGGCATCGTGCCGGCCTCGATCGCCTTGTCGAGGAGCGACGGGCTGATTCCGACCAATGCAGCCGCCTGCTCGCGGCTGATGCCGATAGGGGCGAGCGAGGACGGCAGGACAGATGTTCTTTGTGCCGCGTTCATGCGTCTGGCCTGACCTCTTCGCAAACCCAATTTGCCAGCTCCAGCAGAACGTCTGCATGGCAGGGGTCGCCAAGTGCGCACCAGCATGCCAGGTTCTTGCCCCGAAGGGATTCGAGCAACTTGCGCATGGCGGGACGGGACTCGAGGGCGAGCATCATGGTTTCGTGGAATGCCTGGACGCATTCCTGCCGCGTCAGCAGTCCGCCTGACTTGTAGGGATTGCCCCATGGGCTTGGTCGCGCGACGTTGACGGCCGGCAGGCCGTTGGCTGCAATCGTAGTAGCCTGAAGGCTGTAGCCGCGCCGACGCGAAAGCTGGAGGCGGACGGGTTGGGTCATCGAAACAGTTCCTCCATTTCGAGCTGCCCGAACTTCGCCCGCTTCGTCGCACGGGCATTGGCGCGATGATGGGCGGCATCCCATTTAAGGTGGCAGCGCTGGCAAAGCGCTCGGCATCGCTTTGGGTCGGCGTGGGTCTCGTCGTGGTCCATATGCGCGACCGTGAGTACCACAAGCGACTGCGTCACGGGATGAGGCTCGCCGTTCCTCGCCCGGCAATCCGGATGCTGCGAGGTGCCCTCACAACGCATATGGGCGCGCTTCAGGATCGCCGCGCGAAAGGCTTTCCATTCCTTCGAATGGATGCCGCCGCCGGGATAGAGATGCTTGCGGTCAGCGCGGATCGGCATGGCTCACGTCGCCGGAAATATTGATCGCGTTGACGACTAGAGCGGCGATGGCGGAGACTTTGTCATCGTCGAGCATGCCCATCGGATCGACCTGGAGCACGTTTTTGCCAGCGGCGTCGCTGATCTCGCCGGGTTCGCCGGCCTGCTCCAGGACGGGCAGGATGATGCCGAGCGCGGCAAAGCGCGCGGCAAAGGTGTTCTGCGTCGCTTCGGCATAGAGCGCTTCCGCTTCCTCGCGGGACAGCGCCGCATCGTCATGCAGCAATTCCTTGATGATGCGGTCGCGGGCTTCCGCTTGCGTTGCCATGAGCTTTCTCCATCCGTTTCGATATCGGCCGACCTGGGGTCACGGTCGGCCGATGCCGAAGCGGAGATGCGTCGAGCGCTCTTCCTTCAGGTTGAAATCAGTTGTATTCTCCAAGTTCGTTAAACCTTGAGGATGTGCGACCTGGAGTACATGGCGATGACGAACGGCACATTGGCCGATACCCAATCTTCCGATAGTGACAAATTCCGCTATGTCATCACCCTGCTTGATGAAGCTGAGCGGGTGACACGCGGATGCGCCTCGCCCCAAGGCGATATGCTGGCTTACCTGCTCTGGATGGCGCAAGTGGAGGCGCGGGCGGTCGCAGGCGACAATGTCGCTTGGTAACTGCGACCAATTAAGGACGGGTCTTGCAAGTGGGCGCATGTCAACTCCAGGGTGGCAAAGTGGCAGATTGCCTTTACCGATGGAGAAAATATGACTAACTAGTATTTTCTGTCAAATGCAATTATGACTATTTCATACTTTTGCCATAACCGAAATGTGCACCAAGCATGAATTCTGCACAGCGATTCTCGCAGAACACCGCCGCGTACCGCATCGGCCAGGCTAAGGGGCATGGGGGAAAAGTATGCGGAAGCTGGACGAAGACACGGTCGTCAACCTGCAGACTTTCCGCGCGCAGCGGAACGATGCCCAGGTACGGAGGCAACTGCGCGCCGAAGTTTCTATGCTGATTCTGCAGCTCCCCGAGGACGCCCTGGCGCGGGCGGCTGCGATTTGTAAGGCTTTGCTAGGTCACGAAGAATGCTAGCATACGACTCCTGGACATCGGGAGGGAGACGATCAAAATCCGCAAGGATGTCCTGATATTTTGATGACAGGTCGACCATCGGACCTATCTCTCGCAGCAGCCACTCAAAGCGAACTTTGAAGCGACGCGCATAGAGAGCTGCCTTGTCCGAGCGGAAACCTGAGCTGCCGTTCTCATGGCCGGCATAGGTCGGATATGGCACGCCAAGCGCCTCGGCGGCCGATACCGCCGTCTCAAATCCCGCATGCTCGCGAGCCGCTCGCAATCTTTCGTGCATTTCCATCCTATGATTTTGCCATAATCACCTATGAAAAACTCATTGACAGTAATCTATGAGTTTCTCATACTTTAGCCATGAATCAGAATAACGACATCAAAGCGCTGCGAAAGACCCTCGGATGGACCCAGGCGGAGTTCGGCGATGCACTAGGCGTCGATCAGTCGACGGTATCGCTATGGGAACGCAACGGTCCGCCGCGCAAAGGACCCGCCCGGAAGATCCTGGATTCGATGACTTTGGAGGTGGACGCCTCACCATCGACCTGCCCGGCCTATGGCGACCATTGCGAGGCGCAATCATGACTTCAACACCAGACTTCCATGCCACATTCAACATTGTCGCACCGCCGTCACCCTCCTCCCGGTGTGGTGCGACCCCTGCCCCGGCCAGTTCTGTCCCCGAACTGGCCGGGGCTGTTCCACACTTGTCCGGATTGAAGGTTTCCGCGAACGACGAGAATCACCCTGAATCGATCTACGAGGCCTGTCACGCAAATTATGCGGGCGACGATTTGCACGCGGTTCCGGAATTTTCGCGCACGGGCGAAAGCCGGTTTCCGAGCGGGGCGCGGCGATGAGCAACTCCGGCCGGAACTCCACGGAGAAGATGCGCAAGGCGCTGAAAATCGCCTCGCAGATCGTCACCAACATGTGCGGCGGCGGCAAGCTCGCTGCCGGGCTGACCGACGTCGACGACTCGACACTCTGCCTTTACGGCGCCCTGCATGAAGACAAGCGCTTCATGCGGCTCGACGTCGCGCTCGATCTCGATCTCGCCGCCGGCGAGCCGATCGTGGCGCGCGCGCTGGCAGCGGCACAAGGCTGGCGGCTGACCCGGGACAACGGTTCCGCCGGCGTCGCCGCACTCGGCCTCGCCGACTACGGCCGGCTCCAGCGCGAAGCCTTCGAAGCTCAGGCGGCGGTGTTCGAAAGCCTGGAAGACGGGCTGATCACGACAACAGAAAAGCGCCGCATCCTCAAGGAACTCGCCGACCTCCGGCAGGCCATCGCGGTTGTCGAGGCCAAGGTGGAAGGCGCCTAGCAGACATCATTTCGCTTGTCAGGGGAAAACCATGGCGAAGAAAGGTAGACAGACGATCGGCCGGAACACGGTGTCCGGCCGGGCGCTGCTCGATATCATTGAGCGCGTGGAGCGCATCCGCGAGGAAAAGAAGTCACTCAGCGAACAAGAATCAGCGGTGTTAGCCGAAGCGAAAGCCGCCGGCTATGACCCCAAAACGATCCGCCACGTAGTCAAGCGCCGATCTGTTGACGCCGCCAAATACGAAGAGGCGCAGGCATCGTTTGACGTCTACATGCATGCGATCGGCATGAGCCACGAGACTCCACTGTTTCGCGCGGTCGGCCTCATGAATGTGGACCTGACTTCGCGCGAAGAGGTGATTGAAGCGCTAAAACTCTTGGTGCCAGCGACGGGCGAAATCATCGTCGCTTCACCCGGTGGTGGTCGCGTCCGTCTGTGGCGGGACGATGATGGGGCCGCACAAGCTGAGGATTATCTAGAGAAACCGAAGCCTCCGCCGCCGCAGCCTAAGCGATCCGCCACCGTCTCTCGCCTCCACGAATTGCCTGATGTGGACGAAGATGGCGCGCATGCACTCGGCTTCCAGGCTGGCAAGGCGACAGCACCCATAACACAGAACCCTTTTCCAAGGGATGACTCCCGGCGCGACGCTTTCGACCGCGGTTGGCGAGACGCGAGTTGGGGTGGCGGCTCGACACCGGAGGACGATGAATGACCGTCCTCACCGTCGCCACCACCGAAACCGGCGCTCTTCGACCGCTGATCGAGCGCGCCGCGACGTCGCTAGCCAATGCCGCCAGCGCGGCCGAAGTGCTCGATGCCCGCGACCAGGCGACGCTTGCCTATGATGCCGCCAAGGCAGCCGCCCGGTTTGAAAAGGCAAAAGGCGCGCATGACGAGATCATGGCCAGCATCTATCGCTCACAGGCCGATGCCGCCGAAATCGAGTTCATGGCCAAACGCAAGCTGGCGGACGAATTCGACTCGGCCCAAGCACGCGGCGAGATCGCCGGCCATGGCGGCAAGCGCGGCAACCAGCATGGCAAGGTTGACGAGGATAACGTTGCCACCACGGCCGATCTCGGCCTGACCCGGCCGCAGATCCATGAGGCGCGGCAGATCCGGGACGCGATCGAGGCGCAACCGGACCTGCTGCGTAGCGTGCTCGACGACATGTTGCAGAACGGAGAGGAACCGACCAAGGCCAAGGTGCGCAAGGCTATTGCACCCGTCGTCACCACGCTTCGGGCCGATGCGACGGCGGCGAAAAAGGAACGCCGGAAGAAACGGGAAATCACCCTCGCAGGCAGGATAAGAGCCCTGCCGGACAAGCAATACGGCGTCATATGGGCGGACCCGGAATGGAAGTTCAAGCCGTTCAGCAGCGAGACCGGCATGGACCGCGCGGCGGACAATCACTATCCGACCAGCGAGACGGAGGATATCTGCGCACGCGCCGTGCCGTCGATCGCGGCCAAGGATTGCGTGCTCTTCCTTTGGGCGACGGCGCCGATGCTGCTCGACGCGCTGCGCGTCATGGTCGCGTGGGGCTTCGAATACAAGACTCACATGATCTGGGCCAAGGAACGGTCCGGCGCGGCGCGCGGACCCGGCTATTGGTTCTCGGGCGAGCATGAATTGCTGCTGATCGGCACGCGCGGCAATGTCGTCGCGCCGGCCATGGGTGAGCAATGGCGATCGGTCATATCAGCACGCGTTGGCGAGCACTCGGAAAAGCCGGAAGTGTTTCTCGAAATGGTCGAGGACTATTTTCCGAACCTGCCGAAGATCGAGCTTAACCGGCGCGGTACGCCCCGACCGGGCTGGGATGCGTGGGGCGCCGAAGTCGTCGACGAAGGCGGCCCGAGCGCGACGCCGCGCGAGGGCGGGACAATTATCAATCGCAACCTCTATGATCAAGCGGCCGAATTTATGTCCAGCGAGCGGCTTGCCGGCAGGCAACCCAACATCGGTGGCCTAAGCCGAAAATTGGCACTCGATCACGACACGGCCGCCACGCTGTTCGATGCCGTGATTGACGGCAAGCCGCCCAAGAAGCCGTCGCAAACGATAAAGGCTGCCGAGATTGCACCGGCGCCGTCACTCCCGCCCGCACCAAGCGTCATGGCGCCGGTTGAATTTTCGGTCTGTGGACTTCGAAAGAACCATGCGACCTTCTCAATCCGTGTTTCGGATGATGGCCGCTTCACATACGGCATCAATCTTTGGCTCGGCTATACCGGCCACAGCGGTTCGGGCTATGGCGACTTCGCGACCTTCGCCGACGCGCTCAATGGTGCGATGGGCCATCTGCGCGGGAGCTTCCAACGTATTATCGACGACACAAGCAGCGTCTGCGCCAAGTCTCACAAGGCGGCCGCGCGGGCCGGCCTGAAGTGGCTGGACAAGCAAGGGGATGCGTGGGGATTAATCGCACGATTTGAGGATGCGCCGCCTTCCCCCGAACCCGCCACGATCGATCTGGAAGAATGGATCGAGAGCAAGGCCGCGCCCGCGATCCCCTCGCCGACCGAAGACGAACTGATTGAATACAAGATGCTCGGCGCGATCGAGGCCGGCCTGGTGGTCGGCGGCGACATGTTCGACGCCTTCGTTGCACGCGGCCTCGTCTTCATCGCCGGCAAGATTGAGCTGTCGTTTGATGGGTCCGATCGGCTCGCCGAGCTTGACCTGATGATCAAGGCCCATTTGGACGGCGATGCCGCTCAACGCCGATCATCAGAAGGCGGTGCGACGTGATCGTTCTAACCCTTTATCTTTTTTACCACTTCGATGACGTCGGGAATCTCGATGCTGTCGCCAGTCGTTCCTGGCGGCGGACGGAAAATGGCAGACAGCAGTTCGGTCTTGTCTTCCTTCTTCACCACATCCTTGTCGGCAAGATAGAGGAAAGTCTTGATCATTGTGCTGCGCTGTCGCGCGTCATTGCCCATGACCAATGCGTGAAGATTGTATCGTACCAGAAGCTTGATAAGCCAGAAGAACAGCAAGAGCGGCAAGGCGATCGCCACCAAGCGGTTCAGCGAAACGATCGCAAGTTGGCCCGCATGTGGCTCGCATTTCTCTCCCGGAGCGAGAGTGGGACAAAGCTCGCGGTAGGCCGCCGTGGCGAAATCGGCGAAAAAGGCCTGCACGTCTGCTTGGAAGATAAAGGCAAGCGACGGCGCTCCCAGGAAGATTGCCAAAAGCATCACCAGCGAGCAACTGAATGCAATCGCGCTCCATCGTGCCCGCCCCTCCCAATGGTCTGTGGACAGTCGCAATCGCTCTTCCAGTTGTACCGTAGCGCGGAAGGTTTCCAAATTGGACTTAGTCGTCGCCACTTCCTGGTCAAAAGACGTGATACGGTTTGCGAGATCGTCTTTGGCAGTCTCCATTTCTCCAAACGACTTTTCCAGCTCAACCTGCTTTCGGACACTCTCAGCAACTTTGTTTTGGAAGGCATCCAATCTACCACGGAGTTCGGCGGGACGCCCCGAATGCCACGTCTTCCAACTGGAATATTCCGAGGCGAGGTAGGAGAAGTAAAAGGGATTAAGTGCGGTTTCCCTCAACGCGTTGGCGAGCGTGAGGTGTTCGTCTCGCGCTTCGACAAAGACAGCAGCCGCTACCAAAGTCACCAACTGGGCATGCAGTGCCGGCTCGGTATCGCGCTCCATGTAAGCCTGAAATGCCTCAATTCCGGACGCCGAAAGATAGAAACCGTGATTCCCAAATCGGTCGGCCGTCTCCGTCAACTCATCAAGCAGACCAGCGACCACAATTTTTACGGCGCCTGGAACTTGGGGCCGATCCAAAGCTTGCCTGAGATCGTTCACGAGAGTCGGCTGTATTTTTTGGTCTGCTTCATTTGGCGAAACGAAGATAGCGGCCACTTTTGCAAGATCTTCGTCGGCAATTTTCATCAGCGCGCCCCCACCTGTGATTTTCAACCATACAATGAACATTGTAGGTTTCAACCGGGAGCCAGCGACAAGCAGGGTGCATCATGAACACCCACGCCCCGTCCCGCGCCGCCGAATCCTCCCGCCTGCACCGTCTCAATGCACTTGCCGATCGCGCGGCGGCCGACACGTGGCGGCTCGAAACCGATCGCCTCGGGGTCCGGGTCTATGGCAACCGCTTCGACGGCAGCCAGGGCGTGGTTTGTGAATTCACCGAGTTTGCCAACGACGACGACATCGTGCTGATTTCGGCCGCGATCGATCACCTGACCTTCCTGCTTCCGATCATCGCGCGGGCTGCGCGTCGGTTTCGCGAGCAGCAAGCAACCATTGCGGAGCTCCAGGCCACGCTTGCCGAGCGTGAGGCAATGGCCTCGCAACCCGTGCCGCCCGCGCCCGGCAAGGCCGACAGGCCGAAAGGCCATGCGGCGCCCGAAAAGACGAAAGACTATGCCGCACAGGCATCCTTGCTCCTGGTCAATCCGGTGTTCCAGCGCTTCCTCAGCGAACAGCGCGATGGCAAGGTTGTCGATGACAAGGACACGGCCGACGCGGCGTTGAAAGCGTTGCTCGGCATCGAGAGCAAGAAACAGATCAATGCCAAGGATGCGGCGCGGGCGGCATGGCTCGACCTGCGGGCGCGCTTTTCGGCCTATGAGCGGGGGTATGGGGAATGACCGGGCAACAGCCGCTGATCGAGGATTTGCGGGCATGCGAGACGGACGAAGCGCGCGCGGAATGGCTCCGGCGCTGCCCTGACAGCGTCTATCTGGACAGCGGAGACGCGATACACGCGGTCATGCTGAATGCGAAATTCGGTGCCGCCCTTCCCTACTATTGGGCGCGGCTCGCGGCCGTCCACGCCGTGCGGCGGCCGGATGGCCGCTTGCCGATCGCGGTCCTTCACAACCTGTCGGCGGCGGCAATGTACCTGGAACGATGCCGATGACCGCACACCTTCCCGTCAATTCACCACTCAACCGCAACGGGCTCGACTCCAGCTTCGTCGCCCGCGTGCTCGGCAAGACCGAGGCCCGGCGGTTGGCGGGTCTCATCATCGATGCCGAACGGGATGCGGCGGCGCGGATCGATACGGCCAAGCGGGAAGCCGATACGATCATGGCCAGTGCCCGCCTGGAGGCCGAAGCGATCCTCGCCATGCTGCCGGACTTCGCGGCACTCGAGGCGGTGCCGGCCAAGCGCGGCAGGACCGCGCTCGGTGTCATCCGGGGCGTTGCCGACAAATACGGCTTCGCCATCGCCGCCGTGACGAGACGCAGCAACGGCCAGGACGAGCGGCATACCGCCGTCCAGGCCGAAGCCGTGAGGGCTGTCGCCGTCGCCTGCCCGCGCCTGTCTGATGCCGAAATTGGTGCCTTGTTTTCGTCTCTGCCGGCCGGAACCGTGCGTCGCTATCGCAACGAAGGTTCACGCTGAGCGGAGGAGCATGACATGAGCATCGAATGCTCCAACGTCGTTTGGAGCCGCAATTTCAACGGTTCGTCACGGAAGATGGTCGCCGTCAAACTCGCCGATCATGCCGATGACGAGGGCCGCGGCATCTGGCCTTCCGTCGAGAAAATTGCCGCGAAATGCGATCTTTCCTGCCGCACCGTGCAGCGCGTTCTGTCGGATTTCGTGCGCGAAGGTATTCTCAAGGTTGTATCTGAAGGCGGCAACGGACCGCGCGACACACGCCGATATGACTTCGACCTGGCGGTTGTCAGGGCGCTGCCGCTTGCCGTCGCGCCTGCTGATAGCAGGGCTGAGTCCCGCGCCGTCAAGCCCGAAAATAAGGGTGACACGGTGTCACCCTTAGCCGAAACCATGGGTGACACTGACGGCGCTAAGGGTGACATTGACGACAAAATGGGTGACACGGTGTCACCCAAACCGTCAATAACCATCATAGAACCATCCTTGGAGAGAGAGAGCGCGAGCGAGGACGAGGCTAGGGAAGAAAGTGGCAAGACCGGCGAGCGGGCCTTTAAGCGCACCTTTGCGCTGTGGCCAACCTTCGTCAGCGATTCCGAACCTGCGGCCCGCAAGGCCTGGGATGGGCTTGCAACCGAAGAGCGAAGCCAGGCGATCGAACGGCAGGCCGATTACGTCGCCTCGGTCAGGACGTCGGGGCGATCGAAGTTCTGCACGTTCGGCGTCTACCTCGCCGAGAAGCGCTGGGAAAAGCTCGCGCCAAAGGTCGGTTCGGACGTCGGACCGAAGCCGGCGGCGCCATTCGGCAAGGCCTGGGTCGCTGCCTTTCTCAGGATCGTGACCACCAGGGCGGGACCGCTGCCGGCCTTGTCGCCCTTCGATCAGCGCCGGGTCGAGGCCGATCCCGACCTTGAACTTGCCTTGCGGCGGGAACGCCAGATCACCCATGGCTGGCCCGCTGCCAGCCGGATGCTGGAAAAGCTCCGCGAGCATCGGCCGGCCTTTGTCGATCCGGCTGTCGGCCGCTTGGGTACGGATTTCCAGCAGGTTCGGCGCGGCAGTGCGGTCGACCGGGCGTGGGATCGGCTGGCGGCAGCGCGGGGCATCCCCTGGCTGCCGGAACATCGGCCGGACTGGATCTGGCTTCCCGCCTTGCCGGGGGGTGCCGAGGCGCTGTCGGAAAGCGAACTGGATCAGGCCGTTGCGGCGGCTTTCGACGATTTCAAGCGAAGGATCGGACATGAACATGCCGCTTAGGAAGAGCCGGGAATTGTTGACCATTGACCCCGATCAGCTGGCGCCCATCGATCGGCAGCGCATCGAGGCCATCTCGCGACGGTCGCAAGCGTTGCTGGCAGCAGCGGCACAGGACAGGCCGGCTCGGCGCTGGTACGTGATCGAGGTAGAGAGCGGGGCCGACAACAAGGTTGCCGAGCGCCTGATGTTCGGTGGCGTCGAGGTATGGGTGCCGGTGACATTCACCAAGGCCAAGCGGCGCAGCGGCATGAAGTCGGCGGCGCCTGCCATCGCACACCTCGTCGTGCCGGGCTATGTCTTCGCCAAGGTCGAGGCGACGTATGAGGCCTGGTCGGCATTGACAGCGACCACGGGCGCGTCGGGCATCATCGCCAGCGTGGCCGGACGGCCGCTTGCCGTTGCCGATGACCGGGTCGACCTGTTCAAGGCCTATATCGCGGATGACAAGGATGCTGCCGCCACGATCCTGAAGCTCGTGCGAGAGGGCGATCTGGGCATGATCAGAGACGGCGCGATGAAGGGACTGGAGGGCCGCGCGGTGGCCGTGGACGACGATCGCGGCGTCGCCATACTCGAAATCATTCTGTTCGGAAGATTGACGCCCGTGAAGGCGGATATTGCCAACATATCGAAACTGTGAGACGAGTTCGCCCAAGGCAGAGGGCGGATTTGATTCTCGACTGCCATCAGGATGATCGGTGTTTGTGTCTCTCCCCATAGCGGATGAGCCGGCCGACCCAGGCAAGCCAGACCAGGCTTTGCCGCTCTGGCTTCCTATGGATATTTCGCTCGAAAGCAACCTCGCCGAATGGACGAAGGACTTGCGCGAACATCAGCGCGAGCATGTCCCGTTCGCAACGGCCCTCGCGCTGACCTGGACGGCCAATGACATGAAGGCCGAACACGCGCGGTTGCTGCCTCTCGTCTTCGATCGGCCGACGCGGTTCACGATGAACAGCCTTCAGGCCACGCCAGCGACGAAGCAACGGCAGCGCTCATCGGTGTTCTTCAGGGAAAGCAACACCCACAAATACGGCAGGCATTACCTGATGCCGCAGGTACAGGGTGGCACGCGACCGCACAAGCGGTTCGAATATTGGTTGATCCGCAAGGGCATCATGGCATCCGACGAGTTCGCTGTTCCGGCCCGTGGCTCGAAGCTCGACAGCTTCGGGAACATCTCGTCCGGCACGATCGTGCAGATCCTGTCGCAGCTGGAGGCAGGGCCGGACGCCACCCAGTGGCAGACAGCGCGATCGAAGAAACGCGCGGGACCGTCGCGATCCGTCTACTTCGTCGCACCCGACAACGCCGGATGGAAGCGCGGCATATGGCGCCGGAGCGGCAAGCGCATCGAGCCGGTCCTGCTCTTCCTGAAGAACATCCGATACGAGCAACGCTATGCGTTCTTCGAGATCTCTCGCCAGGTGGCCGTGGCGAGGTTGCCGCAGAACTTCCGCGACGCCCTTGCCCGGGCACTCGCGTCTGCGTCGAGCAAGGCGAGCCGGACCAACCTTCCCGACTTCTAGACCAGACCATCTGCCCCCTACCCCACAAGCCAGCCCCTACCCTTGCACTTGGGTCCTTCCCACGGATTCCAAACCCCGCGGGTAATTCGGACCGTGGTGCGATCGGGTGTGTGGGGTGAAAGTTCACTTGGTTTTTTGGTTGTTGTTTTTGCCATGATTGAACTCGAAATCGCAGAGATGGTGGCGCGTTTCCCGCTTCCGGCGGGAGTGCCGGACGCCGTATTGAACAAGAGCGAGCTTGCGGATTTCTTCGCGGTGTCGCTGCCGACGCTCGATGCCTGGATCAAGGCCGGGTTGCCGGCGCTATCGGAAGGGACGAATGGGCGGAGCTGGGAATTCCAGGCGTCGGCAGCATGGGCTTGGAAATGCGCCCGTGATGAAGGCGACCGGCTCAAGACGACGGAAGCACAGGCGGCGATCGAGGCGATGCGCCTTGCCCTCGTCGGCGGAAAGGCCGGCGACTCGATCCGGGCGCTGGCGCCGAAAGACCGCCAGCAGCTTTATGATGTCGAGGCGACCTTCGAAAAGTTGAAGCGCGAGCGCAATCAGTCACTCGATCGCGACGAAGTCTCGGTTGTCATGACGGATCTTCTGCGAATTGTGCGTGACAGCATTTCCATGCTGCCCGACACGCTGGAGCGCACGCTTGGCCTGGACGGCAAGGGCGTCGATATGGCGGTTGAGCACTGCGACGATATCCTTTCCGAGCTGGAGCGGGCCGTCGCCAAGTTCTTCGGCGACCGTCCGATCATGACGCGCGAAGCAAGAGCGGATCTGTTCAACTGATGCTCGACGTCGAACACTATCTCGGGCCTCTCGTTGTCCCGTCGTATCCCGATCCGGGCAAGCTCCTGGTGGCCGCGCTGCCGGCGGTACGGCCGCCGCGCCGGATCTCGGTTCCCGAGTGGGCCGGCAGCGCGGACGGCCGGCGCATTCGTTCGGCGACTTACAACGGGCCGTGGCGGAACGAATTCGCGCCCTACATGGTCGAGCCGGCGCGGATGACGACAAGCCGGAAGTATCGCGCCGTGTGCTTCGTCGGTCCGGCGCGATCGGTGAAGTCCGATGCGCTCGTGCTCAATCTCCTGGGGCATCGCGTCGTCTGCATGCCGCGCGACATGAAGATCATCTGCCCGACGAAAGAAGCCGCGCGGCTCTTCAGCCTTCAGAAGATCAAGCCGATGATGAACGCTACGCCGGCGGTTACGTCGCGCCTGGCCAAAGTCCGTAATGCCGACAGCATCAACGACAAACTCTTCGAAGGCGGGATGTCCGTTCGCATCGGATGGCCGGTCTCCGGCGAATTCAGCATGCTCGACATCCCCGACATGGTCGTTACCGATTTTGATCGAATCGACAATCCGGACGATATCGACGGCGAAGGCGCTTTGTTCGACCTGGCCCTGAAGCGCACGGAGACTTTCGGCTCGCTCGGCATGTCGGTCTTCGAAAGTTCGCCCGGCAAGCCGATCACCGACGCGGATTGGGAAGCATCGACGCCGCACGAGGCGCCGCCCTGCACCGGCATCCTGTCGATCTACAATCGCGGGACACGGGGAAATTTCTACTGGGAATGCCCGCACTGCCACGAACGGTTCCGGCCGCTGATGTCCACTCTGCATTTCGAGCGGAAGGCCACGCCGGGCGAGACCGCCAAGACGGTGTTCATGGTATGCCCGGCCGGTTGCGTCATCGGACCGGATCGCAAGATCACGCTCAATGCGGCCGGAGTTTGGCTTCATGAAGCCAATGACGGCGAGCTGGTCGAGATCGACGACCCCGATATCCGTGACACGGACGTGGTCAGCTATTGGGCCGAAGGACCGATCGCCGCCGTCCAGAGCTGGAAAGCCCTGATCCAGCGAGAGCAGGAAGCTCTTGAGGTGTTGGAGCGCACAGGTGACGAAGGCAGCCTAAAGGCGACGGTCACGCTCGATCAGGGTCGGCCCTATCTGCCGAAGGCGAACGATGTCGAGGACGACGGCCTCGATACGAAGACACTCAAATCGCTCGCCAAGCCATACCCGCTGGGCATCGTCCCGGCGGGCGCCCGGTTCCTGACGGTCGCGGTCGACGTCCAGTCGCATCGGTTCGTGGTCCATGTTCATGCCTGGGGCGTCGGCTTGGAAACCTGGTTGATCGACCGGTTGGAGATCGTCACGCCGCCGGCAGGTGCGCCCGGCGCCGACAGACAGCGTGCGATCGATCCGCCGCGCTATCTGGAGGATTGGGCCGTGTTGCCGCCGTTGCGCGAGAAGATCTATCCCGTCGCGGATTCGGACTATGGGCTGCGGCCCGTGGCTCTCGTCAGCGACTCGGCCGGTGAAGCCGGCGTGACCGAAAAGGCCTATGCCTTCTATCGCCAGCAAAAGAAGCTCGGCCATGGCAAGCGAACGTATCTCGCAAAGGGCCAAGGCGGCTTCGATCGTGACCGGGTGCGCCATGGCAAGCCGGACAAGATCCTGCAGAAAAAAGCCGGCAATACGTCGGATATCAGGTTGGTGTATTCCGGCATCGACAAGCTGAAAGACGAGGTGACGCTGTCGCTGACCCGAAGCGAGGCCGGACCCGGCGCCTACCATCTTTCGAGCGAACTCGACGATCGCGTCTTCGCGGAATACTGCGCCGAAACCCGAGGCGACAAGGGGTGGACGAAGCGCAAGAAGAGCCTGCCCAACGAAGCACTCGACCTGGCGGTGATGAGCAAGGCGCTCGTGATCGTTCTCAAGGGCGAAAAGATCGATTGGGATCGGCCGCCGGAATGGGCGTTGCCGGTGGCCAATAACAGTTTCGCGGTGCGGCTCGCCGCTCCCAGCCAGCCGGATGCGGTCCCCGCGCGGCAAGTCGCTCCCTCTCCGCATCGCGGCCGGCGTGTCCGGTCCTCCGCTCTCTGAGGTCATCATGCCCGGTATCACGCTCGCACAGGCGCAACAGCAGCTCCAGCTTTGGCTGGAGGCTGACGCGGCCGTGTCGAAAAAGCAGTCCTACTCGATCGCCGGCCGATCGATGACGCTCGCGGATGCCCGGACCATCACCGACAAGATCGACTATTGGCAGCGCAAAGTGACGGCGCTTGAAGCGTCCGCCACCGGCCGTGGTCGCGTACGCTACGGAGTGAGCGAATGAAAAAGCCGCGCCTGGTCGCTCCCTCGCTTGTCGACAAGCTGGTCGGGGTGTTTTCGCCGGCGGCGCAATTGCGCCGGCAGGTAGCGCGAACGGCGCTGGCGTCCGCCAACGGCGGTTACGTCGGCGGCAAGCGTGATCGGCGCAGCCTGCAGAACTTCCTGCCGGATGGTGGCAGCGCCAATGCCGACACCTCGCCGGACCTGCCGACCTTGCGCGCTCGATCGCGCGACTTGCGTCGCAACACGCCGATTGCGACGGGCGCCATCGCGACCCGCATCACCAACATCATCGGCGAGGGATTGCGCGTCCTGCCGCAGATCGACGGTGAAGCGCTGGGCCTCGACAAGAAGGCCGCGCGCGCGTGGAACAAGAAAGCCCGGACCGAATTCGCGCTCGCCAGCTGGACGGCGGATTTCACCGGCGTCCATTCCTTCGAGGAGTTGCAGGCCCTCGTGTTCGGTTCCGCCGACGAAAGCGGCGACGTCCTGGTTATCCGGCGATACCGAAAAGACCCGAACGACACTTACGGCACCAAGCTTCAGGTGATCGAGGCGGACCGGCTTTCGAACCCGAACAACCGGATGGATTCCGACACTGTCGTCGGCGGTGTCGAAACGAGCCCTGAGGGCGTCGTGCTCGCCTATCATATCAGCGACCGGCATCCGGGCGATGTCTTCCGCAAGGCGATGTCCTGGCGCCGCGTGCCGGCCCATTACAATGACGGCCGGCCGATCTGCCTGCATCTCTTCAAGCGGTTGCGTCCCGACCAGGCGCGCGGGGTGCCGTTCCTCGCCCCTGTGATCGAGGCCATCAAACAGCTTGGCACTTACTCGGAAGCGGAAATCGAAGCGGCCGTGCTGGCGGCTTTCTTCACCGTCTTCGTCAAGACTCCGGACGGCCCAAGGCGGGCCACTCGCCTCGACAGGCGAGGACGGCAAGTCCGGCAAAGAGACGATCGCGCTCGGTAAGGGCGCGATCGTCGACCTGGCGGAAGGCGAAGAAATCGTGATCGCCAATCCGGCACGGCCAAACCAGAATTTCGAGCCCTTCGTGCTCGCGGTGCTGAAACAGATCGGCGCGGCGCTTGAGCTGCCCTTCGAACTGCTGATCAAACAGTTCGACGCCAGCTATTCCGCCAGCCGAGCGGCGCTGGAAATGGCGTGGCAAGCCTTTCGCCGGGAACGCGCATGGATCGTCCGCAACCTCTGCCAGCCGTTTTATGAAATGGTGATCGAGGAAGCGATCCTTTCGGGTCGCATCGAAGCTCCTGGCTTCTTCAACGATCCCGCCATTCGCCGCGCCTGGCTGAATGCCGCCTGGTACGGCCCGGTGAAAATGTCGCTCGATCCGAAAAAGGATGCCGACGCCGATGAGCGCGACATCGCCAACCGGACGAAGACGCGCAGCCAGATCATCATGGAACGGACCGGCGGCGACGTCGAAAGCGTGTTCGAAGGTCTCGGCTACGAAGAGCAGCTCGCCGATGAAAATGGCCTGAGCAAGCCAGCCCCGGCGCCGGCGGTACCGAACACCATGGAGCAGGACAAGGAAGACGCCGATGAATCCTGAGATCATGAACCTTGTGTCGTCATTCCTCGGCAATGCCGGCGGCGGACATAGCCGCCGGGGGCTCGCACCCTGGGCCATCCGCGCCGAAGAGGTGATTTCCTCGCTTCAGATGGTGCGCAACGTGCGCGGCGCGGCCCCTCATGCGGGCGCGGCAAGCATGGCGGCAACGTTGTCGTCCGAAACGTTGGCACCCGGCAGCTTTGCCCGGCGCGTTGGCAATACCGCGATCGTGCCCGTCTATGGCCCGCTGGTGGCCCGGTTCAGCTACGGCTATTTTTCCTATGAAGAGATCATCCGCGATCTCCGGCTTGCCGCCGGCACCGCCGGCATCACCCGCATTCTCATGGAAATCGACAGCCCCGGCGGTATCGGCTTCATGATCGACAGCGTTCCGGCCGTCATTGCCGAAATAACGCAGACCATTCCTGTCGATGGGCATATTCGCGGCATCGGCGCCAGCGCGGCTTATTGGATCGCATCGGCCGGCGGCCGGGTGACGGCAGACCGGACGTCGCTGGTCGGATCTGTCGGGGCGCTGATCCACTATGTCGACCTGGAAGGCATCCTGACGAAGCTCGGCGGCACCGTGATCGAAGCAATTGCCCAGCAAAGCCCGAACAAGCGCCTTCCGCATGAAAGTGATGCGGGCAAAGCCGAACTCCAGGCGATCGTCGACGATGCCGGACAGATGTTTGTCGAGGCGCTTGCCCGGCATCGCGGCGTTGCCGTCGAAACGATCCTCGAAACCTACGGCCAAGGCCTGGTGTTCGCAGCGCCGGCGGCCCTTTCACGCGGCATGATCGACGCCATCATGCCGTTCGAACAGGTTCTGGCGGGGATGGCAGACCCGCTCGATGTCGATCAGCCGGACCCGGACCCTGCCGCCGTGTCAACCCATGCCCAACCCAAACAGGAGTCGGTTATGACCGCACTTAATAGCTCGACGGCCGCTGCCGTCATCCTCACCATGGCCGCGCTCAAGGCGGATTACCCCGGCCTCGTCGCGGACCTGCATGCCGAAGGCGCCGAAAATGAATTCAAGCGCCTGACTGCGATCGACGAACTGGCGGCCGGCCTGGTCGGCGTTGACAAGCTGGTCGGCGAACTGAAGGCAGACCGCAAGATCACGCCGGAAGCGGCCGCCGGCAAGCTTCTGGCCGCCAGCAAGGCCAATCTCTCCGAAAGAATGAAGGGCCTGGAACTGCTGGACAAGGCCGCTGACGGCGTGACCAGCACGCTTTCGGGCGGCGATGGCGGCGGCGGTTTCGGTTGTACCGCAGACGCCCGAGGGCTGGACGGCAGAATGGAATTCCAAGCCGAAGCTTCAGGAAGAATATCCGACCATCGACGCCTATGTCGCGACGATGAAGCGCAAGGTGCGGGCCGCCTAAGGCCCTCGCCGTTCGATACCCGGCGGCGGGGCTCGCCGCAAACCCTCTCCACATCGTTGAAAGGTAACAGCCATGACCACGCTCGCGGCCAATAAAACGCGCGCCTTCCAGCTCGGCGACACCGAAGAATTCCCGGTGATCGCCGCCGATATCATCTACCAGGGCGCCGCCGTTGGCGAGAACGGTTCGGGCTATGCCCGTCCGCTTGTCGCCGGCGACCCTTTCCTTGGCTTTGCAGAGGCAATCGCCGACAATTCCGCCGGCGCCGCCGGCGCGATCACCGTCAACACCAAGACTCGCGGCAAGATCGAACTGCCGATCGCCGGCCTTGCGATCACCGCGAACGATCATCCGCCGGTTTTATGCGAGCGACGACGACACGTTCACGCTCACGGCGTCAACGAACACGAAGATCGGCTGGGTCAGTCGCTGGGTTTCCACCGGCGTCGGCATCGTCGAATTCGACACCACGTCGGTCCTGTAACGCCTCCATCCGACGACAGCGGCAACGTTGTCGTCACCCTCATTGGCACCTGACGGCCGCATGGCCGAACCGAGGAAAGGAACAGTTCATGTTGCCGCAGCAGTATGGAAAAATCACCACGAACGGCGTGCGAGGCATGATCCTCGCCGCGCTTGATACCGGCTCCAATGCCTGGGTCGGCGATATCGCCATGACCGTCAATTCGGATCAGGCGCTCGAAAGCTATGCCTGGCTCGGCAACGCGCCTGCGCTGCGCGAGTTCATCGGCGGCCGCACGCCGAAAGAGCTTGCCGAGAACGGTTTCACGATCTCGAACAAGGATTACGAAGGCTCGATCAAGTTCAAATCCAAGGACATGCGGCGCGACAAGCTCGGCATGATCCAGGTCCGCGTCAACCAGCTGGCGGAACGTGTGCTCGATCATCCGGCCCAAGCTGCTGTCTGCCCTCCTGCTGACCGGCGCTTCGGCGCTCTGCTATGACGGTCAGTATTTCTTCGACACCGACCACGCCGAAGGCCAGAGCGGTACCCAGTCGAATTCGATCAGTGTTGACATCGCCACCCCGGCATCGCCGACCGTGGACGAATTCGCGCTCGGTGTCATGAAGGGTATTCAGCAGATCTTCGGCTTCAAGGATGATGCCGGCGAACCGATGAACCAGAGCGCGGCCTCGTTCCAGGTGCAGATCCCCGTCAGCTACATGGGCGTTGCGCTGGAAGCCGTCACAGCCTTGCTCGGTACCGGCGGCAAGAGCAACACCCTGCCGGCGCTGAAGGGCAAGTTCACGATCGATGTCGTGACCAACCCGCGCCTGACCTGGACCGACAAGTTCGCGATCATCCGCACCGACAGCGCCGCCAAGGCCTTCGTTCTCCAGGAGGAAGATATTCCCGATGTCGTCGCCCTCGGCGAGGGCTCGGAATATGAGCAGCTCAATCGCGAGCAGCTGTTCGGCATCGACTGGACCGGCAATGTCGGCTTCGGCTTCTGGCAGCATGCCTGCCTCGTGACCTTCACCTGATCGTCAGTCGCCGCGATGCGGTGAATTTCGGCGCCGGCCGCCTCGGCCGACCGCCTTGAAACGAACGGAGAGAACCCATGAAATGTGTTGTGAGCAGTACGCTCGGATGCGCGATCGGTCCCGGCCAGCGGTTGAAACTGACCGAAGCCCAGATCGCCACCCGGCTTCATGCGCTGACTGTGCTCGACAATGACGCGGGCGTTGTCGAGCCGTCGATGCCGATTACCTTCAAGCGCGGCGAGATCCTCAACCTGCCCGGCAAGTTCGACGATCTTTCTTCCTACCTGAAATCCGTGCTCGAGCCCGTCGCCAAGGTGCCGGCGAAGGACGACGCGGACGCCGCAACCAAGGCGAAGCTGGCGGCTGATCGCAAGACGGCGACCGATGCTGTCGCGGCGACAAAGGCGAAGCTGGCGGCGGCCACAGACCCTGCCGATATCGCCATGGCGACGGATGATCTGGCGAGCGCCGAACATGCGCTCGCCAATCTGAAGGCCTGACCCGATGGCCAAGAAACCCGTCACCCTCCAGACGACCGAGATCATCGTCGGCGTGAAATGCCGCGCTGGGGATGTCGTCGAACTGGACGAAAACGATCCGATCGCGATCAAGACGGCCGCGATGGAGAAGGCCGGCGGGGTGCCGGCGCCGAAGGTGAAGAGCGATGCCGGTTGAGACTGACGCCGATCGGCTGCTCTTCGTCGCGGAGAACGATTTCGCCGTGTCCGTTGCCTGGGTTCATTCCGGCGGCACGGCGACGTTCTCCGCGATCTTCGACGACGACTATCGCTTGCTGCCATCCGAGTTTCTCGACGGCGGGGCGGAAGGGTCCGCGCCGCAGATTCTTGCCGTGAGCGCAGAAGTGCCAACGTCCGGGAAGCAGGGTGACGCTCTCACTGTCAACGCCCGCACCTACGCGGTCGTCGAAATCAAGCCGGATGGGACTGGCATGTCCATCATCCGGGTGCAGGAGGGCTGATATGGCGCACGTGCGGACGCAAATTCGGGAGTGGTTGAAGATCAATCTTGCCGGATCGGCCGACGCCGGCCCGCGCGTCTTCGCCCGGCGAACGTTGCCGCTCGCGAAAGAACTGGCGCCGACGCTGATCTTCTCAATTCAGAACGAGATGTCCGTCGATATTTCGATGAGTGGAACACAAGAGCGAACCGAAATGCTTAGGGTCACGGCGTGTGCCAAAGGCGATGCTGATGAGACTGAAGACCAGCTCGATCGCATGGCCCTCTTCGTCGAGCGCGTCCTGTCAGGCAACCCATGCATGGCTGGCTTGATTCAGACTTATGCTTATCAGTCCACCGAATTTTCCTTTTCCGGCGAGGGTGAAAAAACCTTCTGCACCGCCGCCCTCACTTTCGCCCTCACGCTTTTCACTCAGCGTACCCACGCCGAAACCGCACTGTAGGGGCCTGACATGGCAACACAATTGCTCGCCACGGCCGCGACGACCGCTAATCCAGCGACATCACCGTCCGGTCGGGGGCACCCCTAACGATGTCGCTCAAAGAGGCGTTTCACAAGCGTCCATCGCGTGGGCCAGGGTTCAGGCGCGAATGACAGGCACGGACGCTCACGATGGCAAGTTGCGCGACGATCATGACATCGGCAGCGACATGCCAATTCGAACCGGCGTCATTGACCCGAACTGCGGGTTCGGCCGCAATGAGTGAGGTAGGGAAAATAGAGGCGGCCGTGGAAAGCGCGCACACGGATTAGCACTGTAACAAAGGTTACACCGCTCGGGCCGCATAGGGCGCATGCTTCCAACGGGCATCGCAAGGCAGCAACGCGGGCGGACTTGGCGCCCCTCGCTCCACGCGGGCTGAATGCCGACTCGAAAAGGAACCTGGTTGGCTCCAAGACGTTTGATTGACGAAAGAGAGTTGGACACATGGCTTTTCACGACGTGCCGAAAATTCGCGGCGATGCTCGGCAGACCTCACCGGTGGACACGAATTCATATGGCTCCATTTTCGATCCTGTTGTGGATATGGAAAAGGGAACAATCAAGCCTCGTGCCCGGTATGTACTGAAGCCGGAAAACCGACAAGTTGTGCAGCATACTTCTTTCTCCCGAACGCATCCTGTGAGTCCGCGTGCAACGAGGCGGACCTAAGAAGCTTTGCCTCCTCTTCCTTGAATGCAGCACCCAATTTTTGATTGTATTGGTGGGGCTCACTAAATCAGACGGGTTGCGAATTAGGCGGCTGTTTGCAATGCTACGGCCGCAATTGACTCGCCTGGGGGATAGGACTTGGTGGCCGACCTTGAAGATGTTCTTTGTGAACAAAAATATCCCGGTAACAGCTCGGCCTTCTCAGCTCTCCGAGAACAAATGGGAGCGAAGAAGGTCATTGCATTTTCCGGCGCTGGCGTCAGTGTGCCGGACGTTCCCACTTGGACCGGCGTGCTACGGGAGTTGACGCGAGAAGCGGAACTAGGAGGCGTCCTCACTGCAACAGATGCGGCGGAGGTGATGAAGTCTCTCGGGGAAGATCCTCTCGATGCGGCTTCAAGCATCGAAGACGCCTATGGCAAGCAAGTATTTCGGTCAAAGTTACTAACCTATTTCGACGTTCCAGACATCTGCACCACCGCGCAGGTCGCGTTGATCAAGATCCCCTTTCTTGCTCAAGTCACGCTGAATTACGACAATGGGCTTGAGAACGCTTTTGTAAAGCAACATGGCAAGATGCCTGAAAGCACCCGCTCGGTGGACGCGTTTTTCTCTGCCTCAATGGACGTCAGGCGAGAAATTTCAAGGCGACCTTCCCCCTATCCTTCATTGGCACGGGGTTTTTAATGACCCGTCGAGCATCGTTTTCACCGGCGACGATTACTACAATTTCTATACGGCCGAGCGAACTCGGTTCCTTGAGACGATGTGGACCTCTCGGACTGTCTTGACGGTAGGATTTGGATATCGAGATCCCTACTTTACGCGCGTTCTCGAGCACGTACTTCGCAATTACAACTCCGACAATCGGCATTTTGCGCTGATTGGCAATCGGGACGAAGACACCATTTCTCTACTGGCGAGAAAGACCTTTAGTCGCAAGTATCGCGTGAACCCGGTTTTCTACACAGTAAAGTCCGCGGAAGATGGCCGCGAGGACCACTCCGATCTGATCCGTCTCCTCGAAGCATTGTCGGAGACAACGCTGCACACCCCGGAGGTTTCGAGCGCCGGTGCGGTTATGATCACGAGCGAACCCGTCGAGCGAGCCCGGGTGGATTTTCAACAAAACCTTTTTGTGAGCCCTAGTGGAACGCAAATTTACAGCGAGCCTCGTTTACTCCGGCTGAATAGCCCCGAGTTTCGTAGACACCCTCCGGTTACGTTTTCTGCTGCTTTTCGAACTCGACGGGCGACAGCATCCCGTTTCTGACATGTTTGCGCTTCGGGTTGTAGAACATCTCGATATAGTCGAACACGTCCTGCCTAGCTTCGTCTCTTGAGCGATAGACCTTTCGGCGTATCCGCTCCCGCTTCAACAGATTGAAGAAGCTCTCAGCGACGGCATTGTCATGGCAGTTGCCCCGTCGGCTCATCGAGTGAACCAGATTGTGGTGCTTCAGGAACGCTGCCCAGTCCATGCTGGTGAATTGCGATCCCTGATCCGAATGCACCAGAACCTTTTCCTTTGGCTTTCGCCTCCAGACAGCCATCAGCAACGCCTGCAGCACGACATCCGTTGTCTGACGGCTCTGCATCGACCAGCCGATGACACGGCGGGAATAGAGATCGATCACCACCGCGAGATAGGCGAAGCCTTCGTTGGTCCGGATGTAGGTGATGTCCGTGACCCACGCCTTGTCCGGAGCAGCAACGTCGAATTGACGGTCCAGAGTGTTGTCGATGACAATGGAAGGCCTGCCGCCATAAACTCCGGGACGGCGCTTGTAGCCGATCTGAGCCTTTATCCCGGCAATCCGCGTCAGACGCGCAACCCGGTTGGGGCAGCATGTCTCGCCGTGATCGAGCAGGTCGTCATGAAGCTTGCGATACCCGTAGACCTTGCCGCTCTCTTCCCAAGCCGTCTGGAGCAGATCGATCTGCCGCTTGTCCTCAAAGGCACGCTTGCTCAAGGGCATCCGAAGCCAGGCATAAAACCCGCTGGGATGGATGCGGAACAGGCGACACATCATTCGCACCGAAAACCGCTGTTGATGCTGGGCAACGAACGCGTACTTCACTTTGCATCCCTGGCGAAATACGCGGTCGCTTTTTTTAATATGTCGCGCTCCTCGGTGACCCGCGCCAGTTCCCTCTTGAGCTGCCTGATCTCCTCTGACTGGTCGCTACCATGGCCACCGGGCATCGAGGAGAACTTCTTCTTCCACTCATAGAGCGAGTGCTGGCTGACACCCAGCCGCTGTGAAACTTCCGAAACCGGATAGCCCCGTTCGGTGATCTGACGCACCGCGTCGCGCTTAAACTCGTCGCTGAAATTCGATTTGCTCATGATGCTCTTCTTGCCTCAAAATTAGGAAGAAGGTGTCTACAAATCTCGGGGCTATTCAGGCCGCGCGATCTCAGTGATGATAACGACGAGCCGGGGGAAGAGATCAGTCTGTCAGAGGTTCTCCAGTCCGATAGATCATTCGTGGTAACAGGCAGGCATGAGACCGGACTTACGACCCTCGGAAAGCGACTTGTTCTCGAGTTGCGAAAAGAAGGCGCCGAAGCCCACTACCGAGTCGCCTCCGCACTACCATCTTATCGACGAAAACTAGAACAAGATAACGCCTTCAAACCGCGCTCGCAAAAGGCGAGGATCTTAGTGCTCGATGAAGTGCTATTCGAACAACATGAGCGTCTTTTAAAAGAAATAGCATCGATCGGCGCGGTCGATAGAGTCATACTGTTAACAAAACAGAGCGGATCATCTCTAGAGGATCCGTTATTGATGGAGAACTACGAAGTTCTTATTCTTCCAAACCTCAGCCGAGCACGCATCAGAGAGATAGCGGCTCTAATGTGCAACACCGGAGATGAAGATTTTGTTTCTGCCGTTGTTGAGAAGACGTACACCGATCTCTTACAGCTGTGCATCCCTTTAACTCCTGCAAATGTATTAATGTACATATCTATTCTTCAAAAAGAGGGAGACTTTTCGCCACTAAGCAAACTTCAAATAATGGACAGATACATAAAAGACGTCCTCCGTCGACCTAGTGATGCCTACCTCGGATCATTTAATATTGACAATAAACTTGACGTTCTTTCTGGATTTGTGGCAAGCCTCTTTTCAGAAGGCCGTACAGTATTTACGATGCCTGACTGGAATGCCTTTTGCGACGCTTATATGAAGAGAGTGATTGTCAACTTCGACAAATCAGCATTGCTAGCTGACCTCACAGGCTCTAAATTCATCCAAAACCAAAGCGGTGAGTATCACTTTAAGTACAAGCTTTTTTACAGTTATTTTCTGGGGAGACACGTCGCAAATAGACCAAAGGAGCTGGCCAAATTTCTTGATAATAACCTTCATTTGAACGTCGATGGCCTAGTGGAGGTGATAAGTGGATTATCAGCAGACAACACTGCGCTTGTCGAGAATCTGACGGAGAAGCTGGAGAATTCGATAAAGCATTTCTACGGTCATTACGATTTGCGAGACTTTGACCCAGTCGCTGACTTCGAATGGAAGCTATCCCTCGAAGAGGAGCAAAAGACTTGGGATGCTGTGGCGACTAGCCTGCAGGCAGGGCCTACCTCGTCAGCCGAACTAGACAAGCTTAAGACATCAGTCATGGCTGAACGCCGAACCGACAATCAGTTTGTAATCATCCGAGATTTCAACTTGCTCGAGAGAAGTCTCTTAGACAACAAGGCTGAAGTCATAACGGCAATTTCCAATGCAGTCGATATCGAAGGCGAATTAAAGCTGCGTGCTGTCAGGGCAATCGTGGAGGCCTACACCTTAATCTATCGATTGGGGTTTGTTTTTGCCCCTGCGATTGCATCTCGGCGATATTTTATGTGGAACGATATAGCGTTCGTGAACAAGATAGCGGTTACTTCGAATGAGGATGAAAACCACCTTCAAAATGTTAATAAAATAGCAAGCGCGATACCCCGTGCGGTGACGGAAAAAGCAGCGGACGAGTTTGGATCGCGCAAGCTCGGGGAGGTCTTTAAGTATCTACTTTCAGAGGAGACGCCAAAAGACTTCCAACTTTATGTTTTGTTTTGCCTTTTGATCCGCGCGAAGCCTCACAAATGGGGCCCAACGGCTGAGAATGTTATTAATAATATCGACCGGCGCGCGCTCTATCTAAAGTACATGTTAGGTGGTTCGATGAGCCAGTTCCACGATAATGTTAACACAAATTTTGAGCGGGGACTGCTCAAGCGCATAGTGGCGCGAATACACGTCAAGCGCGGACAGGGAAAAGCCGCGCCAGGGGAGAAGGCTGTCAATCGTATGTTAGCAAAACTGGAAGACGGGCATACCTTCAGTCAAGGGGACCCGACAATCGAAGGTTAGCCATACCTACGGAACTAAACCTGAAAGATGGTGGCTAACCCAACCAGTAAGCGCTTGTAATGAAAACGCCCTATAGCTCCTCCGGGCTTATGAATGAAGGGCGCTCAGTCACCGGTCCAATCTCGATATCTCACGATCAGTTCGGCGCAGACTAAAGTCGGTTCCCCTTCGCGCTCCAGAACTGATGAGCATTTTTCGCAATCGACAGATCGGTCGGCTTGTTGATCTTCAATTCGCCGAGCTCGGAGGCTGCCGCGATTTGACGCCAACGGCCGTTTTTCTCATCAAGGTTCTCGAGGATCCCCAATAGCTCGTGGAGCCGTTTCCATTCCTGTTCCCGCCGTTCTCTCGCATTGGCGCTAAGTTGCCATAGGCTCGCGCGACCACGCGACTGCCGGTGCGATCGCTGAGGTGATCCTTCCCCTTAACTTATCTGCGTACAGCGCTTGATCGCAGCCAATCAAGCGCTCCACACGTTTCCAAATCCCAATCCGCAACCGCACTCTAGGAGAAGCGCTATGGCAGTGCATCATGGCAAGAATGGCAAGGTGAAGCTGACGACGAATGTCGTGGCCGAAACCACGTCCTGGTCGATCAATGAAAGCGTCGGCGTCAGCGACACGACGTCGATGGGAGACACTGCGCAGACGCATCTGACCGGGATTCCCGGCTGGAGCGGCTCGGTGGATTGCAACTACGACCCGGCTGACACCAATGGCCAAAACGCGCTTACAATCGGCGCGTCGGTTACCATCGGCTTCTATTCGGACGGCGATGGCAGCGGCAAACAGTATTTCAGCGGTACGGCGTCCGTTACGGGCCTCGGTCGGCAGGGCGCAATGGGTGAGAAGGTGACGGCATCCTTCAGCTTCACCGGCAATGGCGCACTCACGAGCGCGACGGTGGCCTGACATGAGCTCGATCCTGGAACGCGCGAAAGCACATTACGCCGACCAGCCGCGCCGTGAAATCACGGTTGCGGAATGGGGCGACCATGACGGGCCGGCCATCATCACCTGGTCGCCGCTCACAGTCCGCGATCGTGAGCGCATCTATGCGGCCGACGACAAGGGCCGCGCCCCGGCCGGCGGTATCGTCATCCTGCGCGCGGTCATCATCAAGGCCTGCGACGCCAATGGCGCCAGGCTGTTCGACGGCATGGCGGAACATGACCTGCGTCATGCCGTCGACGGCGAGATCGTCGGCCGGATCGCCAATGCCATCCTGTTCGATGCCGGCTTGACGGAAGCTGGCGGCGAAAGCCGCTCCGTCACCGAGCAGGTCGACGACGCAAAAAAACGCCTGACGGCGGAGCCGCTGCGCATGACCTTGCATGCGCTCGGTGTCCGCCTGGGCAAGACGATCGGGGAGATCGAGGCGATCCCCTATCTTGAACTGATCGGCTGGATCGCCTTTTTCGAGTTGCGAGGGCAAGACTAGTGCGCGATCTCGAATTCGGCATCAACGCGAAAGATCGCACCGCCCCGGCCTTCGACTCGGCCGAAGCGCGGGCGAAGCGGTTCAATTCGCAACTCGACAAGACGAGTTCGAGCTATGCGCTCGCCGGTACGGCAGCCAAGGCCTTCGCTGCCGCGTTCACGCTTGCCGGTATCGAGCAATTCGGCAGGATTGTGCGCGGCGTCATCACCGAAGCGGCCGACCTCGTCGACCTCGCAGACAAGGTCGGCGTCGCAGCCGATGATCTGCAGCGCTTGCAATGGGGTTTCAAGCTTGCTGGAATCGAAGCCGGCGAGGTCGACGGTTTTGCTGACGCAATGGTCGAAGCGGATCGGCGAGGCCTATACGCAGGGCGGACGTCTCGCGGACATCCTGAAGGCCAACGGTGTTTCACTGACGGATGGCGAGGGTAAGCTGCGGTCGTCGGTCGACCTGATGCGCGACTATGCGGAGTTGATCTCGCGCGCTGGCAGCGATCAGGAGCGAATGACGCTGGCACTGGCCGGTTTCGGCAAGGTCGGCGACGGGATGGTTTTGGCATTGCGGGACGGCGCGCGCGGCTTCGACCAGTTGATGGCCAAGGCCGATGAGGCCGGCGGCGTTCTCGATGAAGAGATTCTGCGCAAGGCTGCCGAGATCGACGACGCCTTCGACAAGATGTGGCGGAATTTCGAGATCAACGCGAAAAGCGCTATTCTCAGCAGCGTCGTGGCCTTAGATACGCACTCCGCCTCGATCATGAATTTTTTCAAGGGCATTTCGAACTACACCGCACTTGAGCAAATGTTCGCAACGGCGGAAAAAGGCGCACGCCTGGTCGAGGGGCAAGTGACGCTGATCGGCAAGGGCCTGGACCTTATCCAAAACGGGCCGGTACAGGGCACGAAGGGCGGGCGCCTTTCCGAGCTGTCACTTCAAAACCGGATCAACGATGCGTTCGGGCCGGCCCAGGAAAACGAAGCGCTCGCACGCATGCTGCGAGATCGCTTCGCACCGAAGACCGTCATTCCCGGTAGCGATAGCGCCGATCGGAAGGGGTCGACGGCCGCCGCCCGGGAACAGGCCAGCGCCTATGAGAAGGTGATCGAGAAACTAAACCAGGAACGCGAAGTCCTCGGGTTGAACTCGACCGAACAGAAGATCGTCAACGAGTTGCGCCGCGCCGGCGTGACACTGGTAAGTGCCGAGGGACGGGCAATTGCCGCCCTGGTCAGCGATATCGAACGGCAGCGAAAGGCAACGGAAGCGCTCGCCGAACAGACCGAGTTTCTGAAATCCAGCACGGCGTCCTTTTTCACCACCTTCCGGCAAGGGGTCCAAGCCGGTGAAGGCGCCCTGGATTCTTTGGGCAATGCTTTCCTGGGGTTCATCGATACCCTCGCGGTCAAGACGGAAGAACGGCTTGCCGGCAGCCTGATCGACAGGTTGATGGGATCGACCGCCGGCGTTGGGTTCAATCCCTTCAGCTTCCTGTTTCCGTCGGCGCCGTTCAATCCGGCCGGCAAGGTTGGACTGTTCGCCAAAGGCACCGAGTCCGCTCCCGGCGGGTGGTCGATCGTGGGTGAGGAAGGGCCGGAACTGATCAACGTGCCGCGTGGAAGCCGCATCCTGTCGGCCGACCGGACAGCGAAAGCCATGGGTTCGGGTCAGGCGCCGACCGTTATTCATTTCCATATTCAGACGCCCGATGTCGAGGGCTTCCGCCGATCGGAAAACCAGATCGCGGCCCGGCTCAATCGCGTCATGGCGCGCGGCGCGCGCAACAATTGAGGCGCCATCTTCCATTGAGGCCTGACGATGAGCTTTCATGAAGCGCGTTTCCCGATCGATATCTCGCTGGGTTCTTCCGGCGGGCCGGAGCGGCGGACGGACATCGTCACGCTGCGATCGGGTTTCGAGGAACGCAATGCTGTCTGGATGCACTCGCGCCGGTCCTATGACGCGGGCCTCGGCGTCCGCACTGTCGACCAGCTCGCCGGCGTCATCGCCTTCTGGGAGGCCCGGCGCGGGCGGCTCCATGGTTTCCGCTGGCGGGACTGGTCGGACTACAAGTCCTGCGCTCCCCTGCAGACGCCCGCCGCCGGCGACCAGGTGATCGGGACGGGTGATGCCGTCCGGACCGAGTGGCAGATCGTCAAGACGTACATGTCCGGCAGCGAGAGCTATGAGCGGCCGATCATCAAGCCTGTTTCCGGAACGGTCCTGGCGTCGGTCAATGGCGTGACCCTCGCGCCCTCGCTCTATGAGGTCGACACGGCGACCGGCGTTGTCACCTTCGACATTGCGCCGGCCAACGGTCATGTTGTCCGTTGCGGCTATGAATTCGACGTGCCTGTCAGGTTCGATGACGACAAGCTCGACCTCAACCTTGAGCAGTTCAAGCAGGGTTCGGTGCCGCAAATCCGTGTCGTCGAACTCAGGATCGCACTGGAGGACATCGCATGAAAACTCTTCCTGCCGGCCTCCAGGCGCATCTCGACAGTGGCGCCACCACGCTTTGCTATTGCTGGAAACTCACGCGCGGCGACGGCACGGTGCTCGGCTTTACCGAACACGATATCGACCTGACATTCGACGGCGTGACCTTTACGGCGAGCGGCGGGTTTACCGCGACGCAGCTCGTGCAAAATCTCGGCGTCTCCGTCGACAACATGAATGTCGACGGCGCCCTTTCCGACTCAAGCCTCAGCGAAGACGATCTCGCCGGCGGCCGCTACGACGGCGCCTCCGTCGAGCTCTGGCGCGTGAACTGGCAGGATGTCAGCCAACGCCTGCTGATGAATTCGGCCACGCTTGGCGAGGTCACGCGCAACGGCAGTTCCTTCTCTGCGGAGCTTCGGGGCCTGACCCACAAGCTCGGTCAGAAGACAGGCCGGACATTCCAGCGAACCTGTGGCGCGAAGCTCGGCGATTCCAGGTGTGGCGTCGATCTCAGCCTCAGCCAATATCACGGCACCGGACAGGTCGACGCGATCGACAGCGGCCGCGTCTTCACCGCGATCGGCATCAACAGCTTTGCCAGCGACTGGTTTACCGCAGGCCTGCTCACCTTCAGCGATGGTGCGAATGTCGGGCTCGCATTCGAGGTCAAGCGCCATCTCAAGAAATCCGGCTCGGTGCTGGTGGAGCTTTGGCAGCGACCGCTTTTCGACGTCGCGCCGGCCGATGGCTTTACCATCACCGCAGGGTGCAAGCAGATGGCCGGCCCTTGCCACGACAAGTTCGACAACATTGCCAATTTCCGCGGCTTCAACCTGATGCCGGGACCGGATGCCGTGCTGTTCTATCCAAAGCGCGGCGGCGGTCAGGACGGCGGGTCACTGGTCGGCAACTGACATGTCTCACGCGATCGTGGATATCGCCCGGTCCTGGACCGGGACGCCCTATCACAATCTCGCGTCGGTTCGCGGCGCCGGCTGCGATTGCGTCGGCCTGCTGCGCGGCATCTGGCGCGAGGCCTACGGAACCGAAGCACCGGCCCTGCCCGTCTATTCAGCGAACTGGCGGGCGCGCGGCGGCAATGAGGGCTTGCTGGACGCGGCCGCCCGGCATCTCGACCCGCGGTCGATCGACGAGCGCGGGCCGGGCCTGGTGCTGATCTTTCGCATCCGGCCGGGCCTTGCCGCGCGGCATTGCGGCGTGATGACGGACGCGCGTCGCATGGTGCATGCCCATTCCGGTCGGGCTGTTCACGAGGTCGACCTGGGCGACTTCTGGAACGGCCGCGTGTCCGGCGTCTTCGCCTTTCGAGGTTTCTGAATGGCCACTCTTCTGCTGACCGCAGCGGTGACGCAGTTCTCCGGCCTCACCGGTTGGGGCCTGCTTGGAGCGCAGTTCCTTGCCGGTGCTGCCGGTGCCGTCGTCGACACCGCGCTCCGGACCGCGCTCACGCCGACGCAACAGGTGGAAAACCAGGGGCCACGTCTCAGCCGCATGTCCGTCATGTCGTCGGCCGAGGGGTCACCGATCAACCGTCTCCACGGCACGATGCGAATGGGTGGGCAATTGATCTGGTCGACGCAGTTCGTCGAAAAGGTCAAGGAAAAGACCGAAGAGGTCGGCGGCAAGGGCGGCGGCGGACAGGAGGTCTCGACCACCACCTACAGCTATTCGGTTTCGTTCGCGGTGGCCTTCTGCGAGGGCAACACGAAAACCGATTTCGGCCGGGTCTGGTTCGATGGGCAGGAGATCGATGTCTCGCGCTTCGAACATCGCTTCTACAAGGGCAGCGAGGCGCAGGACCCGGACCCGCTGATCCAGTCCGTCGAGGGCGTCAAGAACACGCCGGCCTTTCGCGGCGTGACCTATCTCGTTTTCGAGGACATGCCGCTCGCCCGGTTCGGCAATCGCATTCCGCAGGTTACTGCCGAGATCATCCGGCCGGTCGTGACCACCGATCCGGATGACATCACCAATGTTGCACAGAGCTTCTGTGTCATCCCCGCATCCGGCGAATTCGTCTATGGAACCGAGAAATACCGCAAGGGCGCTGGCAAGGGCGACGGCTCGCCAACCATGTTGCTCAACGTCCATAATGTCAGGGACCGTCCGGACTTTATCGAATCGATGCGGCGGCTCGAAATCATGCAGTCGAACCTCGACACGATCGCGCTTGTCGTCGGCTGGTTCGGCGATGATCTCCGCATCAGCAATTGCGACATCCGGCCGAAAGTCGAGGCCAATAGCATCGGCGCCGACGTCACGCCGGAAGACTGGACGGTCGACGGACTGGCGCGTGTCGATGCCCAGGAGGTCAGCCGCGACGACGAGGACCGGCCGATCTATGGCGGCACGCCGTCCGACGAAGTCGTGAAGCAGGCCATTGCCTGGCTGAAGGATGCGGGCTACCGCGTCGTGTTCTACCCGTTCATCTTCATGGACATCACTGAAGACAATACCAAGCCGAACCCCTACAGCGACAACGCCGCCACAGATGGCCAGCCGGCCTTTCCCTGGCGCGGCCGCATCACCTGTTCGCCGGCGGCGGGCTATGCCGGCACCGTCGACAAGACGGCGACGGCGGAAACGCAGGTCGACAATTTCTTCGACAAGACCTGGGGCTTCCGCCGCTTCATCCTGCACTATGCAAACCTCTGCGTTGATGCCGGCGGCGTCGACGCCTTCCTGATCGGTTCGGAAATGGTCGGGATGACGCAGATCAGGTCAGGTTCGAATTCCTACCCGGCGGTGCCACGTCTCAGGACGCTGGCCGGCGACGTTCGCGCGATCGTCGGCAGCGGGTGCAAGATCGGCTATGCGGCCGACTGGAGCGAGTACCATTCGCACCGGCCGAACGACGGCAGCGGCGACGTCTATTTCAACCTCGACCCGCTGTGGATGGATGACGATATCGATTTCGTCGGGATCGACAATTACCTGCCGGTCAGCGACTGGCGGGATGGCGACGGTCATCTCGACTATGACGCAGCGGCCGGCATCGTTCAGCCGCACAACCTTGCCTATCTCAAATCCAATATCGAGGGCGGCGAGTATTTCGACTGGTACTATGCCAGCGATGCCGATCGCGAGAACCAGGTGCGGACCCCGATCGTCGACAGCGCCGCCAGCAAGCATTGGGTGTTCCGCCAGAAGGATATCCGGAACTGGTGGGCCAATGGCCATGTCAACCGGCCCGCCGGTGTCGAGGACAGCGCGACGGCCTGGACGGCCGAGGCCAAGCCGATCTGGTTTACCGAATATGGCTGCCCGGCGATCGACAAGGGCACCAACCAGCCCAACGTCTTCGTCGATCCCAAAAGCTCGGAAAGCTTCATCCCGCACTTTTCCAGCGGCGTGCCCGACGAAGCGATCCAGCGCGCCTATGTCGAGGCATTCTGCCAGTATTGGCGTGACGAAGGCGGCGACATGATCGCGGCCCGCAACATGCTTCTGTGGTGCTGGGATGCCCGGCCCTATCCGGCATGGCCCGGCCGGCGATCGGTCTGGAGCGACGGCGATCTCTGGAAGACCGGCCATTGGCTCAACGGCCGGCTGGAACTGGTTTCGCTCAAGCAACTGATATCGGACATCTGCAAGGACATCGATCTCGAGGCGCTGGACTTCGCCAGGCTCGCCGGCGCCAATGCACTTGTCCGTGGCTATACGATCGACAGCATCATGGCGGTGCGCGACATGATCACGCCGCTGATGACGTCGCATCACTTCGACCTGTTCGAAACCGCCGGTCTGCTTGCCTTTGCCTTTCGCGATGCTGTGCCCTTCGTCGACCTCGATGGCGACAGTCTGGTGATGTCGCAATCCCTGCCCTTCGGCTACGAGCTGACACGCCGGCAGGAAACGGACCTTCCCGACGCGGTCAAGGTGAGCTTTGTCAATGCAAACCGCGCCTACAACCCGGCCAGCGTCGACGGCAAGCGCCGGGTTGGCGGTAGCGACAATGTCGATGTCGTGACGCTGCCTGAGGTGCTCGGCGTCGGCGAGGCCCGCAGCCTGGCCGACAACCTGGTGCAGCAGGCCTGGGCGGCGCGCGAGCACGGCTCCCTGCTTTTGCCGCCGTCACGCCTCGCCCTGGAGCCGGGTGACGGCGTCCGCTTCAATGTCGGCAGCCGCAGTGTGAGCGGTCGGCTGTTGCAGATCGAGACCGGGGAATATCGATCGACGGAGTTTGCCGGTTATGATCCCTCGCTGTTCCGCGCGGCCGCCTATCCCGACACGACCGAAGAGGTGTTGCCGCCCGAGGCTTTCGGCGACGTGCTGCTTGTTCCGCTCGACATTCCGATGCTCGATCCGGCAACGCCCTCGCTGCGCTCGCCGCGCCTGACGGCCTGGGCCAATCCCTGGCCCGGCGAGGTCGCGGTCTATGAAGACGATGGCAATGGTGGATGGTCGCTCAACACCACGGTGTCGAAACGCGGGACCATCGGCGAACTGAGGTTCGATCTCTATGCCGGCGCGGCCGACGTATGGGACGACGGCAACCAGGTCTATGTGCAGCTCTATTCCGGCACGCTGGGCACCCTGACCGAAGCCCAGGTCCTCAAGGGTGCCAATGCGCTGGCCGTCCAGAACGCAGACGGTGCGTGGGAGATCCTGCAATTCGTCACGGCAGAACTCACCGACACGCGGCAATACACGCTGTCGCGCCTTCTACGCGGCCGGCTCGGGACCGAACATGCGATGCGAAACCCGGTGGCAGCCGGCGCCCGCGTCGTCTATCTCGACAATGCGCCAACCGACTATTTCCGGATGGGAATGGCCTCGGTCGGCGAGACGGTGAACCTGCTCTGGGGTCCAGCCGTCGACTCGATCGAAAGCGACAGCTATTCGGACGGCAGCTTCACCTTCAATGCCGTGGCGCTCCGGCCCTACGCGCCGGTGCATCTCGCGGGTGCCTGGAGCGGCAGCGCCATCATGCTCACCTGGACGCGCCGCACGCGCTTCGACGGCGACGACTGGGAGCCGCGCGACGTGCCGCTTAACGAGGATGCCGAACTCTATGACCTCGAAATTCTCTCCGGCATAACAGTCGTTCGGACAGTCGAGGATATCGGCACCGCAGAATGGGTCTACAGCGCGGCGATGCAAGCGGCCGATTTCGGCGGCCCGCAGATCTCCGTCACCTTCCGCGTCTATCAGATCAGCGCTGCCGTGGGTCGCGGCACGTCGGCAGCCGCAACCGTCTCCCAATAGGAAACCACCATGGCCGACACGACTTTGCTTGCCATGCCGCTGATCGCGGCCGCGCAGGGACAGAAACACGTCACCCATAACGAGGCGCTGAAGGTGCTCGACGGTCTGGTGCAACTGTCCGTCAAGAGCCGCACCGTGACTGCACCGCCGGGCTCCCCCGCCGACAGTGACCGCTACATCATCCCGGCCGGCGCCACCGGCGCCTGGTCGGGAAACACCGACCAGATCGCGATCTACGTCGACGGCGCCTGGGAATACCATATCCCGAAAACCGGCTGGTCCTGTTTCGTCGAGGGCGAAGGCGTCGTGACCTATCTGTCCGGCACCGGATGGCAGGTCGCCTCCGCCCTCGCCGCACATGGCGCGAGCAGTGCCCTGGTGGTGAAGGAGCAGGAAATCACGGTAGCCGGCGCCACGACGGATTCGACGATCGTCATTCCCGCCCGGGCGATCGTGCTGTCGGTGTCAGAACGGGTGACGCAGGCCATCACCGGCGCCACGTCCTTCAGCGTCGGCGTCGCCGGCGAGACCTCGAAGTTCGGCGGCTCTCTCGGCATTTCGCTCGGATCGAACAACATGGGCGTGATCGGCCCGACCGCCTACTATTCCGACACGGCGATCCGGCTCACGGCAGCCGGCGGCAGTTTCTCCGGCGGCAAGGTGCGGATCGCCATTCATTACCTGCTTTTCACCGGCTCGGCATCCTGAAGGTCGAAGCCTGCTGTTCGCGTGATCCGTCGCATCTAGCGGCTCCCCCGCGCTTCGGCGCTCAATCAAGGAAACACGTCATGGATTTCATCAAGTGGCTACAGGGCCGCCTGACGGCGCATGGCCGTCCACTCGTCGTCAATAGAGATTGGGGGCGGGTCTCGATCGAGGAGCTTAAAGCGTTTCAGCGTGCCCACGGGATAGCGGTCACAGGCGTCGCCGACCGCAAGACCATTGACGCCTTGAGCCGCGACCCTGATGCTTCGGGCAACATCCATGTCGCACCCCGCGAAACCATGCCGCCATGGATGGCGGAACTGCACAGGCGCATGGGCCTGCACGAGGTGCGCGACAACGCGGCCCTGACGGCCTTCCTGAAGGTCGGCCGCTGGCTCGGCAATCCCCGGGATCTGCCCTGGTGCGGCGATGCGGTGGAAAGCGTGATCGCCAAGACCCTGCCGCAGGAAGCGCTGCCGGCAAATCCGTTCTTAGCACAGGCCTGGGCATCGTTCGGCACTGACGTCGCGCAACCGATCTTCGGCGCGATCGGCGTCATCCGCTGGTCGGCCTCGACGGGACATGTCGCATTGTCGCCGGCATCGACGGCGCCACAGTCAACCTCCTGGGCGGCAACCAGACCAACGCGATCAACGTCACCGGCTTTCCCCGGTCGAAGTTCATAGCCTTTCGTTGGCCGAAGACCTACCCGGTCAAGGCCTTCCCTGCCCTCAGGGGCAAAGCCATCGGCATCGCAAACGAAGGAGCAACGCGATGAATACGAACATGGTGCATAACATCCTCAATTTTGTCGGCCTGCTGTTCGCAGCCCTTCTAACCTACGACTGGACGCAGCTCGGCTTTACCGCCGAGCAGGCCGTCCTCGTCGCGGGCTGGGTCATCCTTGGCGACAGGATGATCAAGATCGGGATCAACCTCTTCCGCGACGGGCCGGGCGGGCTGTTCAAGCCTCAGCCACCGGTCGAATAGCCGGCCCGGAACCCGAGCGACCAGGGGTGGACATGTCAGACAAGCAAAACGGTGGCGGACCTGCTGATCGCGTGGTTTGGCTGGCGCTGGAACCACGCTGATCGGCGCCGCGATCGGCCGCGCCATGTGGCACATTTCGGAAGCGAGAAAGGCGCGGCGCCGGTTTCTTCGGCGCCGAGCTGATATGGGAGTTGCCGATCGCGATTGGCATGGCCCTGATCGGCGACGGGCTGGCCGCGTATCTGACGCTCGGTCAGCCGACATCGACGGGACTTGTCGCGGCGCTGGCTTATCTCGGGCCGCGCGGGGCGGAGGTGTTATTCATGAAGTGGTTCGGGCGAAAGGTTGACAGATAAAATGCCCTGTAGTCGAACCCGCAAAAGAGTTTAACCAGGCGTAGCCTCAGGGCTTCGTCAGTGCAATGACGCTGGTCTCGCCGCGTCATATCAACACTTTGATGAAGATCAATCCTGCGCACCAGAGCACTCGTTGCTTATTCGTACCACTATCTTATCCCTGAACCGCACCGTAACAACTTATGAGATACTAAAGAAGGGAAGCCTGAGGCGCACTAGACAAGAGGGCCCCGTGTGGGACTAGCTGAACCCATGCACAACTTTGGCTTGAAAATTGCACCATTTGGTGCGCAGTTCCAAGAATGCAATTTTCAATTGACTTACCACCAAGCGGGTGCTAATATGTTAATAACAAATACTACAGTTACAGCGCTTACAAGAATGCTTATTAAATCCTCGCGCAGAACCTCTCTATGCAGGGAATCATTACAATGATGTCGGCTAGTGTTGTATTGTTTTGTTCTTTAGTTTACTGGCTGCCGGCTGGATTTGATATTTCTCCACGCCTCCTTAATTCACTAGGTGGATTAGGAATTAATGTGGAAAGCCAGAATGAAGCCCGCAAAACTGCGCAATACTACAGTCCTCGATGCGCGACACCCTACGGCATTTGTTTTATGCAAGTCCCACAGCCCGTTAACACCGTCTGCTTTTGCGGGAATGTTCAGGGCGTCGTAGTACCTTGATGGGAGCGTATCGATGAGTTTCACGGCCAGCTTACCACTTCATGTAGTTTTTCTGGCTTCGATACTATTATCGACCGCGACTTCAGCATCAGCCCAGAGTTGTGATGATGTGAGGCAGGCCTATCCGAGTCAAAATGTCTCAGAAGTTCCTAGGATAGAATATGACCCTCTTTGCGTATCAGACTATCGGCATGTGATCCATTGCCGGATTGGCAATCAGACGTTTGAAAAGATTTACGGATCCTGCACAAGCGATTAACACGACTGATCTAGGATTGCTCGATATGGCAGATGAGAAGCCAAAGTTTGATGCGCCTGTGGAGGCGACTAAAGCCGTCTCAGGAGAATCCGACGATCAAATTCCCGCTTTTGTTGCTGATGCCGGAGGTTGAAGCTCGGTCCGAACAGAAGCAGGAAAGTGCCCAGGCCAAGGCCGTGATGGGTACAAGCTTGAATCGCGATGGTGCAACCATAGCGGAGCTAGACGCCTTTGCCGGACAAGACCAGCAGACCGCCGACGCGGCCGCTGTAGCAGAAGATGCCACTCACAAACAATTTGCTACCAATGCTGAAGAGAAGAAAACTTCTTTATCGGCCAGCGAATCTCACAATTACGGTCCACAGTTGGTTACAGCTTTCCAGTCCGCCGGGGCAAAATTAGCAGGGATTGCTGTCGGCATTGGCAGAGCTGCCATATATGGGCCAGTAATTGTGTTGAGTACAATCGCGCTCTTCGTGTTTTTTGGCGATAGAATATTGGCTTTTTCCAGCCACCTCTTAAACGGTCCTCAAGGAACGGTCTACCTTAGTAGCCCGGGAGTCTACACACGGGAGAGGCTGGTTAACGATCGAAATGATCAAGACTATTGGCTACGCAACCAGCTGACGGTTCTGGACAAATTCAACCTCGAGTATTCAGAACTGAGTAAAACTAAGCGGGCGCTTTCAAGTGCGGATAAACGCAGAACTCCAGATACTTTGGGGGATCCTTCAAGTGACGCCAACCTTCTTATGAACGAAGGAATGTCTCCAGGCGCGTTGGTGGCGCCGAACCTAGTCGACACCCCGAAGCGAGAAGAGACAGGCATCGACGATGTTCCAACCTTGTCTTTCATCGATACATTCACGATAAGATCAGCAGCCAGAGACGCTATTCGACAAGCCATGCTGGAAAATCTGCTTGACGACAGACACGATCTTACAGGCAATTCGGTCTACGGCCTGCGCTTCGATACTTCGGTGTTCCCCGGCAAGTATACGTCTGGTCGCGCTTACGTCCACTTGACCGTGCGGATCAAGAATGATCAACTTGGGAGCAAAGAGCAACTCCTCAACGGCGGAGTACCCTTACATGTGGCATCCTATTACAACCACCCAGCGAGAGATCTTGAACGAAACGAAGGCAACCCGTTTTATAATTCACGTCAACTCTACAAGCGCTGGCTGGATAATGTGAAATGGAGGCTCGACACTTATTTTCAAGAGTTGGCTGAGAAGAAATGCCAATGCGACGTCGATGCTTGCAAAATTGACAATTGGGAACAAGAAATTATTACAAGTGTTAGCGATGTACTCGCAATGTCAGGCGCGAGTATCAACTCTCAAGATTTCCCTAGCGTGCCCTCAAAGGATGAGGCTTTTCGATTAGTTACATTAGATTTGCCGGATCCGTGGGAAAACTTGTTGAGAATCAATGTAGCTAATTACTACTCCAGCAACTGTGGTTTGCTTCCATCATTTGACGTGCTGGAAGTTCGAGATATAGTTTTCATTCTTGAAAAGAAAACGCGGCGTCCTGAGTATTACGCGTTGGCTGAATACTCAGATACAGAAGAACTTTTCGTTTTTCAGCCAAAGAAAGCTGAAAACAACAAGAAAAAAGGTTATAGCGAAGTCCACTACCAACCCTATGAAATAGCGCAATTCTTGTATAATAATAAAAAGAAACTTTCCTGCTTTGAAAACAAGCGCTTCAATTCATGCGACAAATATATAGACGTTCCTGCCGGATACTTCAACTTCATTGAAAAAGTCATCGACACAGACATGTTCGCGTATTCGATTTTCCCCAGGATGGACGGGACGGCCGTTTTCTCGAAGGCGAACGAGAACTTTGGCCTTGGCGCGACTCTACCGTCGACAGAAAGTACATTTTCGCTGGACCTAGATCATACAAGTTCCAGCAATCGAGTGGAACCAACTTTTGTCGGGTTTGCCGATTCAGAGGCAAAGGGCACCATAGAATTCGGATGGGTTATTGAAATCCCGAGAGCCGGACAAGCGTTTCAGAAATCGCAATTCGCGCTGATTTCTGTTCCGGCTTGGACCAGCCAGCTGGAAATTACCGCTGAAGTCGGTTGGCTGGAGAATTCCACTGGCAAGCGCTTGAAGAGCAAGGAGCCCTATAAGTTTTGAGGTCCCCTTGCCTCCCGAGTACGAGTCCTTCGACGCTTTCATTAGTGGAAAGGAAGCAGTCAGACGTCCCAAAATCAGTCGAAGACTGATCGACGAGACCTTCTTTACGCCGTGCGCCCGCAACGTTCTGCTCATTCCGGGTTACAGGCTTTGGCGGAGCGCTGCGGTTACAGTAGGATCGCAATCGGCGGATAAGATTACGGTTCTGCCTAATATGAAGGGCATTATCGCAGAGTTCCCTCCAAGCAGATCAGCGAGCACTAGTTTTCAGCCTTTACGTGTGTGGACGAGCGAGGGTGTAGATACTGTAAGGGATATCGTTCGCTATTCGGACAATGTGGAAGTCGAAAGCTGCCGCTCCGCGAGTAGTCCGTCCGCCAAAGTCACTCAAGCAGAGGACGTACGGCCAGATGCCAGCGTCGCGTTCCCGGTGCAGAGCTCCACCGCCAATCAAACAAACTCTGAGTATCAATCAATTCAAAAGGGCAATGTTGAAGGAGAATAACCGTGGCAATAAACCGCAAATTTTTCTTCGATTACGCGCGTATAAACTTGTTCGACGGAAGATTTTCTCCGTCTCAGGTCAAGGGCCTCTCTCTAGTTTTGGATGAATGGGATGCCCATCACGCCGACTTGGATGACCGCTTTCTGGCCTATATGTTGGGAACAGCTCACCATGAAACCGGGCGGACTTTCCAGCCGGTTCGAGAAACATATGCCAAGACCGACCAAGCCGCAGCTTCAATACTCGAAAACGCCTGGCGTCGAGGAAGACTGCCATGGGTTACAAATCCGTATTGGTACCCAGACACGGAGGATAAGTACTGGATTGGTCGGGGCCTCGTCCAAATTACCCACAAACAGAACTATAGCAAGCTCTCCGAGTTAATTGGAATTGATCTGGTTACTGACCCCACGGTTGCGATGATCCCCGCCGTCGCGGTCAGAATAATGACCAGAGGTATGATGGCCGGTGCGTTCACCGGCCACAATCTAGCCCGTTACTTCAATGGCCCGAGAGGAGATTGGAGAGGAGCACGACGGATAATAAACGGGCTTGAGCGAGCAGACCTTGTTGGGAGCTATGCCCAACGCTATTACGGTGCCCTAAGTTATACGGTGTGACAAGCATATCCAAGGAGGAGCGGCGACTCTGCAGGGCTCGAACCTGCGACAACCTGCTTATAAGGCAGGTGTAGCTCATGCGCTATGGAAGCTAGATCTCATTGTTATCGCTGGAAGGCAATTGCGGAGGCGGTAACTCAAGGCGGGACGCAACCCTTAGTTATCGCGATTGATTTCCGAAACTAGACCAAAATTCAAGCCCTGAGTGTATAGAAATATGAGAGGCGCCGCGCAGCCTTTGAATGTAATCTTAGATATGCAGGGTATTGCACTACATTCTGCACTACACTAGAGCAAAAAAACTAGGTTAACGTATTGAAAATTATATATATCGATAGTGAAGTGAGTCTTCTCGACCGCACCATCAGCGGTTCAGACAACAATGGCACTAGGGATCTCGACACCAATTTGAGCACGTCGAACGTGGGACAATTCCAAGAGAATACATAGCGTTCTCAATCGCCGCCGAAAAGTCCCACTGCACCATAGGGTTTTGTATTCGTTGACTTCTGGGAGATCTGGTGGGGGCACCATATTTCTCTGCGCGACGCCGCCCGCCAACCCATCGCGCAGGTGCGACTTCGCTCCGATCGGCGCACCACTTTACATTTCTCCAGCCCAGCCCTTGGCCTGCCGCAGCGATGGCTTTCGCTCATCGACTTCAACCGGTGAACACACCGTTCCTCCGGACCTTCGGGGTTGTCGTAGCCTGCCGGGATATGCGACACACGCCCGTCAGACGGGTTGAGGCACATCATGAAGAATATCGGCTTTCTTTCGTTCGGGCATTGGACGCCCTCCCCGCAATCCGGCACGCGCTCGGCCGGCGATGCACTGCTGCAGTCGATCGATCTTGCTGTGGCTGCGGAGGAACTCGGCGCCGACGGTGCCTATTTCCGGGTCCATCATTTTGCGCGTCAGCTCGCATCGCCTTTCCCGCTTCTTGCGGCGGTCGGCGCCCGCACCCGTCGTATCGAAATCGGCACGGCGGTCATCGACATGCGCTACGAAAATCCACTCTACATGGCGGAAGACGCCGGCGCCGCCGATCTGATCTCGCACGGCCGGCTGCAGCTTGGTATCAGCCGCGGCTCCCCCGAACAGGTCATCGACGGCTGGCGTCATTTCGGATACCAACCCGAAGAGGGCATGACGGATGCCGACATGGGACGTCGCCATGCCGAGGTTTTCCTTGATGTGCTCGAGGGCGAGGGCTTTGCAAAGCCCAATCCACGCCCGATGTTTCCAAACCCGCCAGGCTTGCTGCGGCTCGAGCCGCATTCGGAAGGCCTGCGCGAGCGGATCTGGTGGGGCGCCGGTTCCAATGCAACCGCCATCTGGGCCGCCCGGCACGGCATGAACCTACAGAACTCGACGCTCAAGGACGACGAGACGGGCGAGCCCTTCCACGTCCAGCAGGCCGCGCAGATCAGGGCGTATCGGGACGCATGGAAGGAAGCCGGGCATCAACGCACGCCGCGCGTATCGGTCAGCCGCAGCATATTCGCGCTTGTCGATGATCGGGATCGGGCCTATTTCGGCCGCGGCGGAAAGGAAGCGGACTCGATCGGCTATATCGATGAAAGCACCCGCGCCATCTTCGGGCGGTCATACGCCGCCGAGCCGGACGTCCTGGCCCGTGAACTGGCAGGCGACGAGGCGATCGCCGAGGCTGACACGCTGTTGCTAACCGTGCCCAACCAGTTGGGCGTGGACTACAACGCCCATGTGATCGAGTCTATTCTCAAGCATGTGGCGCCGGCGCTCGGCTGGCGCTAAGGCGAGCGCTACCGGTCGCTGAGGTACCGCACGCCCTCAGGCGGCCACCATGAACTGCTCGCGAAGTCGCTTCCGCTCGGCCTGCGCCTTGCGCTCGGCATGCCAGCGATCGAAAAACTGCCAGTGGAGTGTCAGGCATTCCGGCTCGTCGACCGTGACGACGAAAAAGGTCGGCGCCCTGCTCTCGTCGATCTCGACACGGAACATTGTTGTGGCGGTCATGGCGCTTCCTCCGAATGAGGTAGACAAGCTCTCATCCGAATGTGGCAAGTTTGCGCCGCCGCGGACTCATTCTGTCCCCACGATCTGTCGTTCAACCGACGGGTGGCAGCGACGTGATCGCATTCATGAAGTTCGATGAACCGAGGATACCCATCACGAAGAGGGTAGCCAGAATGTAGCGGGACATCAGCACCTCTCCCGGATTGCACTTGCGGTAGACGATCGAGGGAGCCGCCTTATTCAGCAGCCATGACCCCACCCCTTGGCTTTCGGCCCTGCTTGCTGCCGACCGACGCGGGAAAAGTCGCCAGGCGGAGGAACTTCCTTCGTCGTCGTCCGTTATCTGCGTGTTCCCCTCCCGCGGACCCGCCTCCCAGGTCCGCATTTGCCGGCCCTCGTGGTCGGCTTTTCTTTTTTCTGCCTTCGAGCACCGGGAACGCAACGCTTTCGCATCCGGGTCGTTTTAGGCGAAAGGAGAAAACAATGCAGGACGATACCAACCCGGGCCAGGACCGCATGTTCGATGAACTGCAGGAGTTGGTCGCGATCGAGGTGAAAGAAATCCTGGCGACCGCGTCCGAGGAAGGGTTTTCGACGCGCGACGTGGTCAGCGCGCTGGAACTGGCTCTGCAGGCCGAAATCGCTGCCCTCGCCGCTCCGGCGGCGAACAGATCCGACGCCCAAGCCGGAAGCGCGGACTGAACCTCGTCGACTTACAAATCTCGCCGACAGGCCGGTAGTGCATAAACAGAAAACGCCCCGTGCGGGGCGTTTTTCATATCTGGGAACCTTCCCGTTATTCCTGTACGATGACAGGCTCGTCATCGACAATCACCGTATCGGAGCCGGGCTCCTTGATGATGACGGTCTCGTCCTTGGGCTTTCCGGCGTCATCGATGATTGCGCCTGTCGTCATGCCCATCGCACCGCCGACGACGGCACCGACGGGTCCGCCGACGATGGCGCCGGTCGCTGCGCCCGCGACCGTACCGGTCGTGGTGGCATCCGGCTCCTCGGCCAGTGCACTCGTGGACAGGGCCGCGCCGGCAAAAAGCGTGGCGGCGACAATTGCGATCGTCTTCATCATCTTCTCCATCTCTTGTTGATCGGATACCTGGCTAATGCGCGGTTTCAGCCAAAGGTTCCCGTGCGACGTCGGCGAAAATGGAGCGGGGTGGAGGTTGGATCACGCCGCGCGCGCGGCGTCCGTTATCCGGAACTGAATTCGTTGCGAACCCTGCCAGTAGTCCGCGTTCAAGGTTCCGGCGACATGCACGTTCTCGCCGCGCGAGGACAGCAGGAAACGGCCGAGATCGGTGTCAATGGCGCGGAAGGCCATGGCCTCCAGCCGACTGCCGTCCATCGCCTGCAGCGTCACCCGGAGGTGGCTCGTGCCGACGTAGCGACACTCGGCGATACGATGAAGCGGCAGGGCGAAGACCGGCTGCGGATGGCCCGATCCGTACGGTCCGGCCTTTTCGAGCTGGCCGACCAGATCGAAGGTCGCGCCCGATGCCGCCAGCGCGCCGTCGATCTCGAGAACCTGATGCTCGACCAGTGCCGCCACCGGGTTTCGCGCGGCCTCTTCGAAGAAGGCGCGCATCGCGCCGAGCTTGTCGCGTTCGACCGTCAGTCCCGCCGCCATGGCATGTCCGCCGCCTTTCAGCAGGATGCCGGCGTCGACCGCCGCACGCACCATCCGGCCCATGTCGAAACCGGGGATGGACCGGCCCGAACCCGTACCCCTGCCGGAGGGGTCAAAGGCAATCGCGAAGCATGGACGGCGGAACTTCTCCTTCAGCCGCGCCGCGAGCAGGCCGACGATACCGGGATGCCATTTCTCGCGTGCCGTCACGATGACCGGCACATGCTCGCCGGTACCGTATTCCGCCAGCGCCTCGGCTTCCGCCTCGGCCAGCATGTGGCGCTCCATCTCCTGGCGCTCGCGGTTAAGGTCGTCGAGCTTGGCCGCGATCTCCTGCGCCCGGCCCGGGTCATCCAGCGTCAGCAGGCGCGAGCCCAGGGCGGCATCGCCGATCCGACCGCCGGCATTGATGCGCGGCCCGACCAGGAAACCCAGATGGTAGGGCGTGACCGGCCCGCCGATACCGGCCTTGGCGAACAGGGCGGCGAGGCCCGGATTTGTCATGTGGCGCGCGGCGATCAGCCCCTTGACGACATAGGCACGGTTCAGGCCCCTGAGCGGCACGACATCGCACACCGTCGCCAGCGCGACGAGATCGAGCATGGCCAGCAGATCGAGGCTGGCGGCGCGCGGGTCTCCGCGCTGGCGCATCAGCCTGTGGAGCGCCACCAGAACCAGGAACACGACACCCGCGGCGCAGAGGTGCCCCTGCCCCGACAGGTCGTCCTCGCGATTCGGATTGACGATGGCGAGCGCCACCGGCAGCGCGTGACCGACCTGGTGGTGGTCGATGACCACGACGTCGATCTTCCGCTCCGCCGCCACGGCAAGCGACTCGATGCTGGTGGACCCGCAATCCACCGTAACGAGCAGTTGCGCGCCGTCATCGATCAATTGGCCGATGGCGGCTGGGTTGGGGCCATATCCCTCGAAGATACGGTCGGGAATATAGATGCGCGCGTCGATGCCGAAATGGAACAGGAACCGGTAGAGCAGCGCCGCCGCCGAAGCGCCATCGACGTCATAGTCGCCGAAAATCGCCACATGCTCGCTGCGGTCGATGGCGCGTGCGATCCGCTCCGCCGCCACCTCGCAGCCCGTCAATGTGTAGGGATCCGGCATCAGGTCGCGAATCGACGGATCCAGGAACGCCGGCGCGTCCGCAACCGCAACCCCGCGGCCCGCCAGCACGCGGGTGATCAATTCCGGAATGCCGTGGACCTGTGCCATGGCCAGGGCGCGATTGAGACCGGCCTGGTCCAGCCGCTGCTGCCAGCGTTGGCCGCTCGCCGAGCGCTCGACGCCGAGAAATGCCCTCTCCACCGGGTCCGCACGCTCTTCCATGTCAACTCCCTTTGCGACGACGAGACGTAGGCACCCGCGTCGCGGAAGTCAAAGCCGGGTCAGGCGCTCTTCGGTCGCTCGATGCGGATCACCTGCGCCTTGCCGATCAGGTAGCCCTCGGTTTCGATCGCGGCTACGGCCTGTCGTACCGACTGCTCGGTCGTGGCGTGGGTGACGAGGATAATCGTCTGCTGGGCGGCCTTGTCGTCATGCACTTTGGGGCGTTGGACGATGGATTCGAGCGAGATCGCGTTCTCGGCCATGCGGGTCGCGACGCTGGCGAAGACGCCGGTACGGTCCTGCACGGTGAGGCGGATAAAATAGCCGCCCTCGTGGCTCTGCATCTCGCCACGCTTGTAGGCTTCGAGCTGCCTCGCCGGTCGGCCGAGGCTCGGCACGAGCTGTGCGCCGGGCCGGGCCTTTGCGATGTCGGCGATGTCGCCCATCACGGCGGACGCCGTCGCGTTGCCGCCGGCCCCGGGGCCGACCATCAGCAGTTCGCCGAGCACGTCGGATTCGATCGCCACCGCGTTGGTGACGCCATCAACCTGGGCGATCACCGAATCCTGCGGTACCATGGTCGGGTGGACGCGCTGTTCGATACCCGTCACCGTCTTCTGTGCCACGCCGAGAAGCTTGATCCGGTAACCCAGGTCAGCCGCAGCGCGGATGTCCTCGAGCGAGATGTTAGTGATCCCCTCGAGATAGATGTCGTCGGCCGCGATCTGCGTGCCGAAAGCCAGCGTGGTGAGAATGGAAAGCTTGTGCGCCGTGTCATTGCCCTCGATGTCGAAAGCCGGATCGGCTTCGGCATAGCCGAGCCGCTGTGCTTCCTTCAGGCAGGCCTCGAAGGTCAGGCCTTCCTTCTCCATCCGGGTCAGGATGTAGTTGCAGGTCCCGTTCATGATGCCATAGACGCGGCTCACCGTGTTTCCGGTCAGCGACTCCCGCAATGCCTTGATGACCGGGATGCCACCCGCGACGGCCGCCTCGAAATTGAGGATGACGCCCTTCTCTTCGGCAAGCGCTGCCAATTCCACGCCGTGGCGGGCCAGCAGCGCTTTGTTGGCAGTCACCACATGGAGACCTCGCGACAGCGCCGCCTTAACGGCGGAATAGGCCGGATCGCCCGCCCCGCCCATCAATTCGACGAAGACCTCGATATCGGCCGAACGTGCCAGGTCCACCGAATCGTCGAACCACTGCATGCGGCTCGTATCGATGCCCCGGTCGCGGCTACGGTCTCGCGCGGAGACTGCGGTGACCTCGATCGGACGGCCGCAGGCCACGGTCAGCATGTTGCTGCGGGTCGTGAGAATCTTGACCAGCGAGGCACCAACGGTTCCGAGACCTGCAATGCCGATCTTGAGGGCATCAGCCATATCAAACTTCCTGTCTTTTTCTGAGTTCAGCGTGCGGATTTCAGGGATACGACGTTGTGGAGCGTCTCGTCCGCGGTGCCGAAGAACTTCTTGATGCTGCGCGCAGCCTGCCGCAGCCGGTGTTCGTTTTCCACAAGCGCGATCCGGACGAAATCATCGCCGTGCTCGCCGAAACCTATTCCCGGAGCGACAGCGACGTCGGCCTTCTCGATCAGGAGCTTGGAGAACTCGAGGCTGCCGAGATGGCGGAACTTTTCCGGCACCGGCACCCAGGCGAACATCGAGGCTTTCGGCGCAGGAATGTCCCAGCCGGCACGGCCGAAACTCTCGACCATCACGTCGCGGCGCCGCTTGTAGACCTGGCGGACCTCGTCGATATGCTTGTCGGCATCCGGATCGTTGAGTGCAGCACTCGCGGCAACCTGGATCGGCGTGAAGGCGCCATAGTCGAGATAGGATTTAACGCGGGTCAATGCCGAGATCAGCCGTTCGTTGCCGACGGCGAAGCCCATGCGCCAGCCCGCCATCGAAAATGTCTTGGACATCGAGGTGAATTCGACCGCAACGTCCATCGCGCCCGGCACCTGCAACAGCGAAGGGGGCGGATTGCCGTCGAAATAGATCTCGGAATAGGCAAGATCAGAAAGCACGAAAATGCCGTGCTTGCGGGCGAAGGCAACGACATCCTTGTAGAAGTCGAGTTCGACGACCGTGGCCGTGGGGTTCGACGGATAGCACAGCACCATCGCGATGGGCTTCGGGATCGAATGGGCCACGGCGCGTTCGAGCGCACGGAAGAATTCCGCGTCCGGTTCGACCGGGATCGAGCGGATGACGCCACCCACCATCAGGAAGCCGAAGGCGTGGATCGGATAGGACGGGTTCGGGCACAGCACGACGTCACCGGGTGCGGTGATCGCCTGCGCCATGTTGGCGAAGCCCTCCTTCGAACCAAGGGTGGCGACGATCTGGGTATCAGGATCGAGCTTCACGTCGAAACGGCGCGCGTAATAGGCGGCCTGTGCGCGTCGGAGGCCTGGAATGCCCTTCGATGACGAGTAGCCGTGGGTGTCAGGCCGCTGCACCGACTCGACCAGCTTGTCGACGACGAACTTGTTGGTCGGGAGGTCGGGATTGCCCATGCCGAGGTCGATGATGTCGGCGCCCGCCGCTCGCGCCTGTGCCTTCAACCGGTTGACCTGTTCGAAGACATAGGGCGGTAGACGCCGGACCTTGTGAAATTCTTCCATCGCGAGCCTCGTGGGAAACCGGAAGCGGCATCATCATGCCGCAAATCACGCTTTGCGACCAAATGGCTCGAAAGGCAAGGGTAAAAACGGGCGTGCCGACCGGGCAGCCGGACCCGAGTCAGCCGGAAATGCTCCAGATCGGCGGCACCGACTCTCGAAGCGCTCACTTCCGCTTCCAGATCAGCGCAGAACTGATTGCGTAGTTGAAGACCGCGCCCATGAGCGCGCCGGCGAGCCCCGCGACCCATGCGGTTGCGTTGAAGGAATAGATCCAGCTTGCCACGCCGACATTGCCGATCGAGCCGATCGAGCAGGCGAGATAGAATAGCAGCAGGCCCCTGGCAAAGCCCCAGCCGGTCAGCCGGGCGTCGCGATAGGTCAGGCGATTGTTGACGATGAAATTCCAGGTCATCGCCACCATGATCGCGGTCAATTGCGCCCAGGCGAAGGGAAGGTGCAGGATGGACACGGCATATTGCAGGACCAGCAGATGGACTGCGATGCCGGAGACACCAACCGCGCCGAACATCAGGAAACGGACTGGAAGCACCCCGCCGAAAATCTTGGAGAACAGCAGACCCAGATAGTCGAAGGTGACGAGTGCGTCGAGCTTGCTGTCGCCCGCGAACCGCTCCCGGAAACTGTAGGACACCTCCCGCAGCACCAGCGACTTGCCCGTGGTCCACAGAATGTCCATCAACAGCTTGTAGCCCTCGCCGGCCAGTTCGGCGGCGTGTTTCTCGACGATCTCGCGCCGGAGCATGAAGAAACCGGACATCGGATCGGAGACCTGGCTGCCCATGAAGGTGTTGGCGATGCGCGTCGCAAGCTGGCTGCCCCAGCGGCGGATGGGCGACAGCCCTTCGGCAGCCGATCCACCCTCCCTGTAGCGACTGCCGATCACGAGGTCCGCCCCCTCGTGAATGGCCTTCAGCATCTCCGGCAGGATGGTCTCGTCATGCTGCAGGTCTGCGTCCATCACCGCGACGACCGGCGCCGCGGAGGACAGGATACCCTCGACACAGGCACCGGAGAGGCCGCGCCGGCCAACGCGCCGGATGCACCGTACGCGCTTGTCGCGCGCGGCGATCGACTTGGCAACGATGGCCGTGCCGTCGGGACTGTCGTCATCGACGAACACCACTTCCCACTCGATGCCTTGAAGAGTGCTCGAGAGCCGTCGTACGACCTCGCCGATATTGTCACGCTCCGAAAAGGTCGGCACGACGACCGTCAGTTCGACACCAGGCCCACGCGCATCGGTCCGGCGAGCGCCTGCTTCGGTCGATGGATGGGCGGGGTGCGGACGTAATCTTTCTAAAGCGTCGCCGCCATTCACGTCTGCGGGATGCAGATTGTCAGGTGTCCGGTTGTGGTCGTCTGTCTGCATCGGCTCGCCTCATGCCCAGCCTCCACAACCGCCATCTCATTCAAAGAGTTCCACCTTGGCCAATGAATTTCCCGTGTAACGAACAAATTTTCGCGATGCAGCAATTCGTGACCGCACGATTGCGCGCGGGTCATAGAGCGAGGTGGAAACCTGCACCAGCCAGACCCTGCGGTAAGTTGCCAGCGTATCCGCCACGATGGCAGCGTCCGCTTCGACAATTTGCGGTGCGCCGAAATTGCTCATGTAGGTTCGCGGCAGCCCCCGCTGAGGGTACCGACCCGGCACGTAGACGATAGGTGGAAAATTCGGGTGGCGACCTGCATAGTAGTCGACGGCTATGCTGCCCTCGGCAGGCACGGCAATGACGACGTCGCCCGGCTGCGAATTGCGCGCGATCTCGGCGGCGATGCCCTTCCAGTCGTCGATCGGGCGACCGTAATCTTCAACAGTGCGCGTGATGGCGAGCGCGGCAACGACGAGACCGAGCCCCACGGCAAGCCAGCGCGGCCCCGGCACGGCGACTAGGCCGAAAGCAATGATCGCGAGCCCGGCCGGCACCATCCAGGCGAAGAGGCGCTGGATGTAGATCGGCTTGATGCCGAAGCTCACCAGCAGGACGGAATAAAGCGGCACGACCAGAATGCAGGCCAGCACCAGCGCCAGCACAGGTCGGCAGCCGAACAGGCGACCCAGTCCGAAAAGGAGCAACGCAAGCGGCAATGCTGCCAGCAGCCATCTGTCTCCGAGCATCAGCAGCCAGGCGCTATAGAGGTCACGGGGCTTGGGAGTGAGCCAGAAGGCAAGGTCCATGAACTTGCTCGACTGGTCGAGAAAAAATCGGCAGATACGGCAACCACAGCGCCAGCGCCAGGACGCCGCTGCCGAAGAAGATGAGAAAGCTGTGCCAGCGCCTGTCGGCGGGCGTGGCGAAGAGGGTCAGAGCGAGGCCGAGCCAGAGGCCGAAGGCAATGAAGAACCCGGTATTGTGGAGCCAGAGGCCGGTGCCCGCAGCAATGCCGAGCACGATGGCGGGCGGCAGCCAGCGACGGGCCGGAAGTTTGTCACCTGGCTGCTCGCGCAGGCGCGTCACCAACATCAGTGCCGCGACGATGGCAATGCTGCAGACCAGCGCCTGCAGAGCATAGGGTCGGGCGTTCTGCGCCTCGCGGATGCCGGCATAATTGACCGCCAGCAGTGCGGCGCCGACCAGACCCGCCGCCCTTGCCTCCCAGCCGGCATCCAGCAGGCGGCCTGAAACGGCAACGACGAGCACCGTTCCAAGGCTGAAGAGCAGCGACAGGCTGCGCAGTCCAAGCTCGGAATTGCCGAACACCAGCGTCCAGGCCCGAAGTATGGAGTAGTAGAGGGGCGGATGGGTTTCGAACTGGGGAACCTCGGTCCAGAGCTCGACGAAGCTCCGCGCCGCGAACCACTCCGTGTAGAGTTCGTCGATCCAGAGCGACCGGCTTGCGATGCCCGGCAGGCGGAAGACGAGCGCCGCCACGAGGATCAGGGCAACACTCGCCCAGAATTGCCGCTCGCCGAACGTTCTCGCTTGATGCTGCGGTTTTCTCATAGGCACCCGCTCAGGCGGAGGATTCCGCATTCCCCAAATGCATAAGACCCCGACCGGGTTGCGCGAAATCATGTCGGCGTGATCAGCGCTGTGCTTCGGTTGCCATACGGATTGCGAAAGCCGCGAGGATGGTGCCCATCAGCCAGCGCTGGATCGACAGCCAGGTCGGGCGCGTCGCCAGGAACCCGGCCAGCGCCCCGGCGGCCACGATGAAGATGGCGTTTACGCTCACGCTGATGGCGATCTGGGTAAAGCCCAGAGCCACCGCCTGGCTCAGGACATTGCCGTGCTCGGGATGGATGAACTGTGGTAGCAGCGAGAGATACATCACCGCGACCTTGGGGTTGAGAATGCTGGTCAGCAGCCCCATGGCAAGCAGCTTGCGCGGCCCGTCCGGTGGCAATTCCCGGACATGGAACGGCGACTTGCCGCCGGGCCTGACGGACTGCCAGGCCAGACAGAGCAGGTAGATGGCGCCTGCCATCTTGAGCGCTTCATAGGCATAGGGCACAGCGAGCAGGAGCGACGTGATGCCAAGCGCCGCCGACACCATATAGAACACGAATCCGGCGGCGACGCCGACCAACGATAGGAAGGCGGCCGCGCGGCCCTGGCTGATCGAACGCGAAACCAGATAGATCATGTTCGGCCCGGGCGTCAGGACCATTCCCAACGCGATCAGCGAAAAAGCGACGAAGCCCGCAACGTCGGGCATCTATTCGTTCGCCTGCCGGCCAAGCAGTCTGAGTTCCTCGACACGGCGGCGATATTCAGCCGGCGAGATGGCGCCCGCCCGTCGCTGCTGCGCCAGCGCCGACAGTTGGGTCTCCTGACGCGCGGCGTCTTCGTCCGTCATCTGCGACATGGCAGAATCGAGGGGCTGAGAGAAATCGGGATATGTATCCGCCGGCGCCGGCCGGACCCGATCATCGGTAGACACGTCGCGTGTCGAGCCGGAACTGCAGCCGCCGCCGAGGCCGGCAGCCAGCAGGGCGACAAAGATATGGAGTCGATAACGGGCGGAGCGCATGTCTGTCTCACTCATCAAAATCGACCGGCTCCCGGCCGTACGACCTTTTTCTGACACCCAAATGGTGGAATTTGCAATCGCTTTCATGCAATCTGATTCATGGAACGACACGCGTGCCCGGGAGCGAGACTGATATGGCAGACACCGATACCGGCCAGGCTGACACGAGCCAGTCGATCCCCGCCTTCGATCCCGCCAAGCTTGAACCCTTCGTGGTCAAGGATCCGCAGGCGATGTCCATCAACATTGCCCGCTCGCTGGAGAACCTCGGCAAGGCGGCATCGGAATGGCTGCAGCCGCGCGAGGGCGGCGAGAAAAAGAATGACGAAATCGAGCCACTCACCGACATGGTGGCGACGCTCTCCAAGGTGGTCGAATACTGGGTTTCCGACCCTGCCCGCGCGCTGGAAGCCCAGACACTGCTGATGACGTCCTATTTCGGCATCTGGATGAATTCACTCAGCAAGGCCGCCGGCAAGCCGCTGGTCGCGCCCGAACTTCGCGGCGACAAGCGGTTCAGCGCGCAGGACTGGAGCGATACGCCCTTCTTCGATTTCCTCCGCCAGATCTATCTCGTCACCGCGGACTGGGCGGAAAAGCTCGTTGCCCGGGCGGACGGTCTCGATCCGCACACCCGTCACAAGGCGCAATTCTACGTCCGCCAGGTCACGGCGGCGCTTTCACCGTCCAATTTCGTGCTGACCAATCCGGAACTCTACAAGGAGACCGTCGCCAGGAGCGGCGCCAACCTGGTCGAGGGCATGAAGAAGCTGGCAGAGGACATCAAGGCCGGCCGCGGCGACCTCAAGATCCGCCAGAGCGACATGACCAAGTTCAAGGTCGGCGAAAACCTCGCCATCACCCCCGGCAAGGTCATCGCCGAGAACGACGTCTGTCAGATCCTGCAATATGACGCGGCGACCGACACGGTTCTGAAGCGCCCGCTTCTGATCGTGCCGCCGTGGATCAACAAGTTCTACGTGCTCGACCTCAATCCGCAGAAGAGTTTCATCAAGTGGTGCGTCGACCAGGGGCACACCGTCTTCATGATCTCCTGGGTCAACCCCGACGAGCGCCACGCCCGGAAGAACTGGGAAGACTATGCCAGGGACGGCATCGGCTTCGCGCTTGAGACGATCACCAAGGCCACCGGCGAAAAGGAGGTCAATGCGATCGGCTATTGCGTCGGCGGAACGCTGCTTGCCGCAACGCTGGCTCTCCACGCCAGGGAAGGTGACAAGCGGATCCGCTCATGCACCCTGTTCACCACGCAGGTCGACTTCACCTTCGCCGGGGACCTCAAGGTCTTTGCCGACGAGGGCCAGATCAGCCACCTTGAAAAGAGCATGAACGAGGACGGCTACCTCGAGGGCTCCAAGATGGCGATGGCATTCAACATGCTAAGAGCGCAGGAACTCATCTGGCCCTATGTCGTCAACGCCTATCTCAAGGGCCAGGACCCGGCACCCTTCGACCTGCTCTACTGGAACGCCGACTCGACCCGCATGGCCGCCGCCAACCACTCCTACTACCTGCGCAACTGCTACCTCGAGAACAATCTCGCCCAGGGCAAGATGGTGCTGGCGGGCAAGCCGGTGAAGCTCGGCGACGTCAAGATCCCGATCTACAACCTTGCGACACGCGAGGACCATATCGCGCCAGCGAAATCGGTTTTCGTCGGCTCGAAGCTGTTCGGGGGGCCGGTAACCTACGTGATGTCGGGTTCGGGCCACATCGCCGGCGTCGTCAACCCGCCGGACCGGAAGAAGTACCAGTACTGGCACAACGGAGCCGTGGAGGGAGAGTTCGAGGACTGGGCCGCCAAGGCCGACATGACAGCGGGTTCCTGGTGGCCGCACTGGCATGCCTGGATCGAGTCGGAGAGCGATGAGAAGGTGCCGGCACGCGTACCCGGCGGCAAAAAACTGAACCCTATCGAGGAAGCGCCGGGAAGCTACGTGAAGGTCCGTGCGTAACCTCGCGCTTGATCCCGCCTGTATTCCCCGGCATAGAGTCGTGTGAACCATGACTTCTGCAAAGACGAAAGCACATTTCCACTGATGGTTACCTATATCGAGGCCCTGTCCGCGCCGATGAAGAACACGGGCGCCATTCGCCTATACGGCGCCGACGCATTCGAGGGCATGCGCAAGGCTTGCCAACTGACGGCACGCTGCCTCGACGAACTTGCGGACATCGTCAAGCCTGGCGTGACCACCAACGAGATCGACCGCTTCGTCTTCGACTTCGGGCGGATGAACGATGCGCTGCCTGCCACGCTCAACTATCGCGGCTACCGCAAGAGTTCCTGCACCTCGATCAACCATGTCGTCTGCCACGGCATTCCCGACGACAAGCCGCTGCGCGAGGGTGAAGTCGTCAATATCGACGTGACCTACATTCTCGACGGCTGGCACGGCGATTCGAGCCGAATGTATCCGGTCGGCGAGATCAAGCGAGCAGCCGAGCGGCTGCTCGACGTCACGTACGAATGCCTGCTGCGCGGTATCGCCGCGGTGCGCCCGGGCGCGCGGACAGGGGCCATCGGCCATGCGATACAGGCCTATGCCGAGGCGGAGCGCTGCTCGGTGGTCCGCGACTTCTGCGGCCACGGCGTCGGACGACTTTTTCACGACGCGCCCAACATCCTGCATTACGGGCAGGTCAACGAAGGTCCCGAACTCCGGGAAGGCATGATCTTCACCATCGAGCCGATGATCAATCTCGGACGGCCGCATGTCAAAGTGCTGTCCGACGGCTGGACCGCGGTCACGCGCGACCGTTCGCTTTCGGCACAGTACGAACACACCGTGGGCGTGACGGCCGGGGGCTGCGAAATCTTCACGCTTTCCCCGGCCGGCCTCGACACGCCCGGCATCAGGCGCTGAGGCTGGCATGAACGCTCCATCGCACGATCCGCGCAACGATATGGATCCCGTCGATGGCGAAGACGACGAAGTTGCCGACGAACGCGGCTTCTTCTCGGAGACCGTGCCACGCAAGGCCATCGCGACCGGCCGCAAGCTGTCGGCGCCCGAAGCGCATTACCACGGCCATCGCGAGCGCCTGCGCACCAAGTTCCGGGACCTCGGCGACACGGCGCTCGCCGACTACGAACTGCTGGAACTTCTGCTCTTCCGGCTCATCCCGCGCCGTGACACCAAACCGATCGCCAAATCCCTGATCGAGCGCTTCGGGTCGCTGGCCGGGGTTCTCGGTGCCCCGACTGGCTTGCTGCAGGAGGTCAAGGGCGTGGGCGAAGCCGTGGCCACCGACCTGAAGCTGATCTCGGCGGTCGGCCATCGCTCGCTGAAGAGCAACCTGACCGGCCGGAAGGTACTCGGGTCCTGGGCATCCGTGATCGAATACTGCCATGCCGCCATGGCCTTCGAGACGAAGGAGCAATTCCGCATCCTGTTCCTCGACAAGCGCAACCAGCTTATCGCAGACGAGGTGCAGCAGCGCGGCACCGTCGATCACACGCCGGTCTACCCCCGCGAAGTGGTCAAGCGCGCGCTCGAACTTTCGGCAACCGCCATTATCCTGGTCCACAACCACCCTTCGGGAGATCCGACCCCGTCGCGCGCCGATATCGACATGACCTTGACGATCATCAACACCGCCAAGCCGCTCGGCATTGCCGTCCACGACCACATCATCATCGGCAAGGAGGGGCATGCGAGTTTCAAGGGCCTGCGGATCATCTGACCGCCCTCACCTCGCAATTGTCGTCGTTATTGCCTAGAGTGCCCTGTCCTCCCGGGACTGGCCGCCACGCATTGCGGCATCTTCAATCCGCGCAAGATCATACAGGTGTATTGCATGAGCCAGCTCTTTTCCCCGTTCACTGTCCGCGATGTCACGCTCCGCAACCGCATCGTCGTCGCGCCGATGTGCCAGTACTCCGCGCGTCACGGCGTGGCCAATGACTGGCACTTTGCCCATCTGGCCCGCTTTGCGATCGGCGGCTTCGGTCTCGTCGTCACAGAAGCCACTGCCGTGTCTCCGGAAGGCCGGATTTCCTATGGCGACACGGGCCTCTGGAACGACGAGCAGGTCGAGCCCTTTCGGCGCATCGTCGATTTCCTGCATTCGCAGGGCACCGCCGCCGGAATCCAGCTCGCCCATGCCGGCCGCAAGGCATCCTCGCCCGTTCCGTTCCGGCCCGACCCAACCGACGAGGAGAAAGCCGCGATTGCCTTTGAAGACTGGCAGACCATCGCCCCGAGCCCGATCATTCATTCCGAACACGCGCCTGGATACAAGGTGCCGCGCGAAATGACGGCCGATGACATCCGCCGTTTCAAGCAATGCTTCGTCGAGGCAGTCTATCGCGCGGAGAAAGCCGGATTTGACCTGGTCGAGATCCACGCGGCGCATGGCTATCTGATCAACCAGTTCCTCTCGCCTCTCGCGAACCGGCGAACCGACGACTATGGCGGCAGCCGTGACAACCGGATGCGTCTCCTGCTCGAACTCGCCGAAGCGGTCCGGGCGGCATGGCCCGCGGCAAAGCCGCTCTTCGTCCGTATTTCGGGCTCGGACAACCATCCGGACGGCTGGAGCGTGGATGATAGCGTCGTGCTGGCCAAGAAGTTGAAGGCACTCGGTGTCGATGGGATGCATGTGTCATCGGGCGGCTTCGATGGCGCGGCCTTCAATCCTGCCCCGTTATACCAACTTCCGTTGTCGACCCAGGTCAGGCGCGAGAGCGGTCTTCCCACCGTCGCTGTCGGGCTGATTACCAAGCCAGAAGAAGCCGAGGCGATCATCGCCAAAGGCGATGCCGACCTCGTCGCCCTCGCCCGCGCCGCACTCGATGATCCGAACTGGCCGGTTCATGCCCGACATGTGATCGAGCCCGGCCAGGAAGCGTATGCAGCATGGCCCCTGCAGGCCGGCTACGCCATCCGCAACATGGATCGATCGCTCAAGACGCGTGGCTTCGCCGCACAGTAGCCAGGGAGCACAGCCTCAGACGAGGCGGCTCTGCACCAGCGCCGCCTCGATGAAGCCGGCGAACAGGGGGTGCGGGGCGAAGGGGCGGCTCTTCAGTTCCGGGTGATACTGGACCCCGATGAACCAAGGGTGGTCCTCGCGCTCGACAGTCTCCGGAAGCACGCCGTCGGGGGACAGGCCCGAGAACACCAGCCCGCCCTTCTGCTCGAGCGCCTCCCGGTAGTTGATGTTGACCTCGTAGCGGTGGCGGTGGCGCTCGGCTGATCCGTGGTCGAGCCGTAGATCTCCGGCGATCCTCGAGCCGGGCTTGAGGGTCGCGTCGATAGGCCCCGAGCCGCATGGTGCCGCCCAGATCTCCGCCCTGCTGGCGCTTTCACCCGTTCGTTGCCCTGGTCCATTCGGTCATCAGGCCGACGACCGGCTCCGAGGTCGGGCCGAACTCGGTGGACGAGGCTTCGGGGAAGCCGGCGAGGTTCCGGGCCGCCTCGATCACGGCCATCTGCATGCCGAAGCAGATGCCGAAATAGGGGACGTTCCGGGTGCGGGCGAAACGGGCCGCCTCGATCTTGCCCTCGGAGCCGCGCTCGCCGAAGCCGCCGGGAACCAGGATGCCCTGCAGCCGTCCTCGCAGGACGTCGCGGTCGTCCCTCGAAGATCTCCGACTCGATCCAGTCGAGTTGACCTTCACCTGGTTGGCGATGCCACCATGATGCAGCGCCTCGATCAGGGATTTGTAGGCGTCCTTGAGGACCGGTGTACTTGCCGACAATGGCGACGGTGACCTCGCCCTCGGGGTTGTGGAAGCGGCGCGCGACTCTCCTTCCAGCGCGACAGGCTCCGGCGCGGCGGCTGATGCCGAAGGCGCGAGAACCTCGGCGTCAAGGCCCTCGCTTGTGGTAGGCGAGCGGCACATCGTAGATGTCGGCGACGTCGAGCGCCTGGATGACGCCGCTTTCGCGGACGTTGCAGAACAGGCCGAGCTTGCGCTTCTCGCTCGGGCGGGATCGGATATTCGCAGCGGCACCAGCAGGATGTCGGGCTGGATGCCGATCGAGCGCAGCTCCTTGACCGAGTGCTGGGTCGGCTTGGTCTTCATCTCGCCGGCGGTCGGGATGAAGGGCATCAGCGTCAGGTGGACGAAGACAGCCTGACCGCGCGGCAGGTCCTTGCCGAGCTGGCGGATCGCCTCGAAGAACGGCAGGCCCTCGATGTCGCCGACGGTGCCGCCGATCTCGCAGCAGCACGAAGTCGATAGCCCGTCGTTGCCTTCGGTGCACGAAGTTCTTGATCTCGTCGGTGACGTGCGGGATGACCTGCACGGTCGCGCCGAGATAGTCGCCGCGCCGCTCCTTGTCGATGATGTTCTTGATAGATGCGGCCGGTGGTGATGTTGTCGGTCTTGGTCGCCGAGACGGCCGGTGAAGCGCTCGTAGTGGCCGAGGTCGAGATCGGTCTCGGCGCCGTCGTCGGTGACGAAGACCTCGCCGTGCTGGTCGGGCTCATCGTGCCCGGGATCGACGTTGAGATAGGGGTCGAGCTTACGAAGCCGAACCCTGTAGCCGCGTGCCTGCAGCAGTGCGCCGAGAGCTGCGGATGCGATGCCTTTCCCGAGATGAGGAAACCACGCCGCCGGTGATGAAAACGTATCGCGCCATGGGCTTTACCCCCTACTGCTTCGCGGACGATTCCGCCACAAGAAAATTCTCACCCACGCAGTTTTCCAGCTTCGGCTGCGGAGCGTCCAATAAAAAACCGGCAGGGTTTTCCTGCCGGTTCATGATCGTGATGTGACCGCGCTTATTGCGGCTGCACGGGCTGCTCCTCGGCAGCCGGTGGTGTCACCGTCTCAGCCGGGGTCGTGTCCGTCGGCACCGCCGCCGGCTTTTCCTCGGTCGTGGTCGCAGCCGCCGGCGTCTGTTCGTTGACAGCCGGGGTGGTGCTGCTCTGGTCATCACCAAGCGGAATGGCGTTCGGATCGGCCGGTGTTTCGTTGGTCTTCGCCGGACCGAGCGAGTCGAGCAGGCCGTCTGTCGTCGTGGTCGTCGGCAACCGGTCAAGAATGTCGGTGGGCTTCGCCTGATAGCGCGCGAGCAATCCGAGGCCCAGTGACGTCACGAAGAACAGCACGGCCAGGATCGCCGTCGTGCGGGTCAGTGCGTTGGCTGTGCCCCGCGCGCTCATGAAGCCGGACCCGCCTCCAATGCCCAGCCCGCCGCCTTCGGAACGCTGGATCAACACGACGCCGACAAGCGCCAGAACGATCATCAGGTGAACTACGATGAGAACGGTCTGCATATATTCCAATCCCGCCCGCCATGCGGCAAGCAAATATCAAGAGTTGGCGCGCTATTACACGAGCCGACATGGATTTGAAAGACCTTTTCCGCTTAGGTTGCCATGCGCGAACAAGGAAATCGATCAGGCGATCAGGTCACCATAGACCGCACAGATGGCAAGGAAGTCCGCCGATTTCAAGCTGGCGCCGCCGATCAGTGCCCCATCGACATTGGCAATGCCCATCAGTTCCGTTGCGTTCGACGGCTTCACCGAACCGCCATACAGAATCCGCATCTTCCCGCCTTCCGCACCAAACCGCGCGATCAGCTCGGCCCGCATGAAGGCATGCGCCTGTTCAACATCGGCCGCCGTCGGCGTCAGGCCGGTGCCGATCGCCCAGACCGGCTCATAGGCGATCACCACGTCCTCGGCCATGGCGCCGTCCGGAACAGAGCCCGAGAGCTGGCGCTTGAGCACGTCCAGGGTGGCACCGGACTTCCTTTCGGCCTCGGTCTCGCCGATACAGACGATCGCGGTGAGGCCGGCGCCAATCGCCGCCTCTGCCTTCGCGCGCACCAGTGCATCGTCTTCCTTGTGCAGCGTGCGGCGTTCGGAGTGGCCGACAATGGCGAAAGTGCCGAAGCAGTCGGCGATCATCGCGGCCGATATGTCACCTGTGAAGGCACCCGACTGCGCGGTGTGGCAATCCTGTGCGCCGATCCGGAGCGGACTGTCGGTGGCAAGTGCCGTCGACACATAAAGCAATGTGGCGGGCGGGCAGATCAGCGTGTCGATCTTGTGGGAGAGAGGCTCGACCCCGGCGGCGATCGCCTTGAGCTCGTTGAGCGACTCCCTCACGCCGTTCATCTTCCAGTTGCCCGCGACCAGCGGCCTGATGCCCGGTGTCGTCATGCCATCCCCCCTACAGAACCCGATGAGTTGCCGGGTTGACCTATCAGATGTGGCGGAAAACCCGCAAGCAAAATTGGCCGCGTCGTGCTGGCGCAACAAAGGCCACCCAGAATAAAGACGCTGCGCCGTGCGTCACGGACATGGCGACTTCAAGTGACCCGCCGGATGGGCTATTCTTCCGGTCGGGCAAGAGGCATAAGCAATGCTTGCAACGCAACGCAGAGACTATCGGCTGATCGCGCTGTTTGCGATCGTCATGTTGGCATTGGCGACGGGCGCGGCCGGCGCGGCCAATCGTGTGGCCCTCGTGGTCGGCATGTCGAAATATCAGACGATCCCTTCGCTGGCCAACGCGGTCAATGATGCGACCGCAATTGCCGGCAAGCTCGAGGGGCTCGGCTTTCAGGTAGAGCGCGCAATCGACCTGCCGCTTGGAGAACTCGTCGAGGTGGTGTCTGCCTTCTCCTTCAAGGCCGAAACCTCGGACGTGGCACTGATCTACTATGCCGGTCATGGCGTCGAGCTCAATGGACAGAACTTCCTCGTGCCCGTCGATGTGAAGATCACCAAGCCGTCCGACATCGGCGCCCAGGCAATCACGCTCAAGCACCTGCTTGCCGCGGTCGAGAATGCCCGCAAGCTCCGGATCGTCATTCTCGATTCGTGCCGCAACAATCCGTTTTCGGATTGGCCGGTGCAGGAAGTGGTCAAGGCGGGAACGGACGATTTCGATTCCGCCCATACCCGGTCGCTGCGCAAGCAGGGTCTTGCCGAGCCGTCCGTCGACAAGGGCACCCTGGTCGTCTACGCCGCCAAGGATGGCGAAGTCGCGCTCGACGGCGAAGGCGGTCACAGCCCCTTCGCGCGGGCGCTGATCGAGCAGCTACCTGCCCGCAACATTGAAATCGGCATGATGTTCCGCCAGGTCCGCGATGCGGTTCTGCGCGAGACCAAGAACCGGCAGGAGCCGCATTTCTACGGGTCGCTCTCGGGCGTTCCGTTCTTCCTGGCGGGATCGGACGCCAATGTCGCCTCGCTCACCGACCGCAGGCAGGCCTGGGGTTCTCTGGCGCCCGACCAGGAATTGCAGCTCGCATCTCTGGCCGAGGAAGGCAATGTCCGGGCGATGATCGGCCTCGGCTACATGTCGCTCGCCGCAAATGACAAGGCGCGTTTCAAGCCGGAAAAGGCATTCGCCCTTTTCACCGACGCCGCCGCAAAGGGCGATCCGGAAGCCATGTTCGAACTCGGCAAGCTTTATGAGAAGGGCATCGGAACCAACCAGGATGTCGGCAAGGCGCTGGCGCTCTACAGCAAGGCCGCCGATCTCGGCTTTGCCGACGCGATTAACGACCTCGGCTTCCTCTACTATCAGGGCGCCGTCGGCCAGAAGCCGGACCGCAAGAAGGCGATAGAACTGTTCCTGCAGGCTGCCGACCTCCGGCATCCGCAGGCCATGTATAACGTCGCGGCACTCATCGACGATGGCGCGGTCAGCGGCAAGACCCCTGACGATGCCGGCCGCTATCTTTACGCAGCGCTGCGCACCGGCGTGAAGGACGTGCTGGACCAGTTGGAGGTCAATCCCAACCAGTTCAAGCCGGCGACCCGCAAGGCGCTGCAGGCTGAACTCGCCAGGAACAAGCTCTATGCCGGCAGGATCGACGGCGCCATCGGAAAGGGCACGCAGCGCAGCATGCGCATCGCATTCGGTGAAACGGTTGAATGAGGAGAGAATGATGGGGCACAGCCTGGACGCAAAAATACTGCCGCGGGCATTGCTCGCGCTCAGCGTTGCTCTTTCCGGGGCAACGCCCGTCTATGCCGGCATCCCGGCGCCGCGCCCTGCCCTCGACGACGCCACGGTATCCGCACTGCTCATGAGGATCCAGTCGGTCGATCCGGGTGATCCCGACCCGGATCCCGACCCCGATCCGGATACCGGCAACAATGGCGGCAACAACGGCGGACGCGACAATAACCGCAGCGGCCTGGACCGCCCGGACCGGCATACCCGCAACGAACGCCTCGACACCGAACGCATCGTCCAGGACCTGCTTTCGATCCGCCGCGAATGCCGGCGCTATGACGAGGAATACCGCATCGATTGCCTGCGCCAGGGCATCGACCAGGTGGTCTCGAGAATGTCCAACCGGCCGGAGAACCGCGATGCCAAGCGGATATTGCGGCGTGCGAGCCGCCAGCTCGCCGAAATCGTCGCGACCTATGAGGACCGTCGGGCGCCGCGCCTGGAAGCGGGGCGCAACGCCAATCCGCGCTTTCGCACGCGCCGCAGCTACAAGGCGGTGAAGCGGGCATCCCTGCCCCGCGCCATGGCAAGAGCCAATGCCGTCGTCGAGGAAGCGGCGACGCAACTGCTGCGTTCGGCGGAGAATTCCGAACGCCGCTACGCCCATTACCAGCAGATATCCGTTGCCGTCGACTCCACGAAGTCGCTGCTGCGCTCCGGCTGACCGGTTAGCGGAGGAACCAGTTCAGCGTTTCACGCCAGTCCGTCATCCGGATTGGCGTGCCGTGGGAGCCGGTCTGGAACAGCACGAACCGCGCGGGATATTTGTCCCTGACCAGGCGCTTGTAGAGCGCATGTTGGTCCTTCCAGGGATAGACAGTATCGTCGGACCCGTGGCTGAAGAACATCGGCAGCCTCGCCGCATAGGCGGGGCTCTTGAGAAAGGAAGGATCGGCAGGCCCGCCCAGGATCATCATGCCTGACAGCATGCCGGACAGCGGACCGTCGCCTGCAATCTTCCAGCAGATGAAATTGCCCATCGATGCGCAGGTCAGCACGATTTTCGCATTTGGAGCCGCCGCCCTGACGTGCCTGACAAGCGCACTGATGTCGGCCGCGCCCTGGTCGTCGAAGTCGCGGGCGGACGGTGCGAAATAGACGCCGTTGTTCTTATAGGCCAGGTTCTTGAGGCGGTTGAAATTGCCGCCGAAGGAATAGTCGTTGGCGCCGAGCTTGCGATCTCCGCCGCGGCCATGGACGAATATCACGGCAAATCGCGCGCCCCGGAGTTTGCCCACCTTGAAAACGTCGACGGATCGTCCGTCCGCCTCGATCGTCTCGAAGTCCTGGTACCAGCGGACGCCGGTTGATACGTATTTCCCCCTCACGCGCCGCTCCGGGTCCTCGTCGCGCTTGTGGATATCGCGCATCTTGTCGTAGTCGATCTTAAGGAATGCCCCGCCGTCCGCCTGTTCCAGAATCCCGGGATAGGCAAAGAGATCGTCCTTGAAACTGCCGATTTCCGTCGCGATACTTGGCTGCGCGCCTGCCAGCAGTGCCGCTATCGCCATGAACAGGAACCGGTAGGCCAAACGTTCTGTGGACATCATCCCTCCGGGCTTGCTTGATCCCGCGCGCATCTTGCCATGCCGGTGATGCCCGCGCCATTCTCTATATGTTCGCGTATGATCGCGCTAACAAGAAACCACGCGTGATTCGCGACGTTGGAAACGCTATTGCACATATGAGCCAGGCCCTGAACCTTTTCGATGACATTCCCGAGAGCCCGAAGCCCGAGCCGAAGGCTGCCGTTCCTCCGAAGACCGCGACACGTCCGGCCCAATCCACACCGGCCCAATCTACGTCGGCCAAGGGAACGGACGATTACGGCGCGAATTCGATCCGGGTTCTCGAAGGCCTCGAACCGGTACGCATGCGGCCAGGCATGTATATCGGCGGCACGGACGAGAAGGCGCTTCACCATCTCTTCGCCGAAGTCATCGACAACTCGATGGACGAGGCAGTGGCGGGCCATGCCGATTTCATCGAGGTCAGCCTCGATGCGGAAGGCTTCCTGACGGTGTCTGACAATGGCCGCGGCATTCCGGTGGAGAACCATCCGCAGGTTCCCGGCAAGTCCACGCTCGAAGTCATCATGACCAAGCTCCACGCCGGCGGCAAGTTCGACGGCAAGGCCTATGAGACCTCCGGCGGCCTGCACGGCGTCGGCGTTTCAGTCGTAAATGCATTGTCGGACTCGGTCGAGGTCGAGGTTGCGCGCAATCGTCGCCTTTATCGCCAGCGTTTCTCGCGCGGCATCCCGCTCGGCCCGCTGGAAGAGCTTGGCGAGATCCACAATCGGCGCGGCACGCGGGTTCGATTCCACCCCGATCCGCAGATTTTCGGCGCCCACGCGAAATTCGATCCGGGCCGCATTTTTCGCATGTCGCGATCCAAGGCCTATCTGTTCGGCGGGGTCGAGATTCGCTGGAGTTGCGATCCGTCCCTGGTTGAAGGCACCGAGACGCCGGACAAGGCGGTCTTCCACTTCCCCGGCGGCCTGAAGGACTATCTCGCAGCCCAGATCGGCAAGGATTTCACCGTCACCCGCGAGATCTTCGCCGGCAAGACCGAGCGCATCGGCCACGGCTCGGTCGAATGGGCGATGACCTGGCACGGCGGCGACATGATGCTGCACTCCTATTGCAACACCATCCCGACCCCGGAGGGCGGCACCCACGAAGCCGGCTTCCGCATTGCGCTGACGAAGGGCCTCAAGGCGTATGCCGATCTCACCGGCAACAAGCGCGCGGCCAATATCACCACCGATGACGTGATGATCTCGGCGGCCGGCATGCTCTCGGTCTTCATCCGCGAACCGGAATTCGTCGGCCAGACCAAGGATCGGCTCGCCACCGTCGAGGCCCAGCGCATCGTCGAAAACGTCATCCGCGACCCGTTCGACCACTATCTCGCCGACAATCCGAATGAGGCCGACAAGCTTCTCGAATGGGTGATCGAGCGCTCCGATGAACGGATGCGGCGGCGCAAGGAAAAGGAAGTCAACCGCAAGTCCGCGGTACGCAAGCTTCGCCTGCCCGGCAAGCTGGCTGACTGCTCGCAGAACTCCGCTGCCGGCGCCGAACTCTTCATCGTCGAAGGCGACTCGGCCGGCGGCACCGCCAAGCAGGCGCGCAACCGCGCCAACCAGGCGATTCTGCCGTTGCGCGGAAAGATCCTCAACGTCGCCTCCGCTGGCCGCGAGAAGCTAAGCGCCAACCAGCAGATCTCCGACCTGATCCAGGCGCTGGGCTGCGGCACGCGCAGCAAGTACCGCGAGGAGGATCTGCGCTACGAACGCGTGGTTATCATGACCGACGCCGACGTCGACGGCGCCCATATCGCCTCGCTGCTCATCACCTTCTTCTACCAGGAAATGCCCGAAATGGTGCGCAAGGGCCATCTTTTCCTGGCGGTTCCGCCGCTCTACCGCATCACCCAGGGCTCAAAGACCCTCTATGCCCGCGACGATGCCCACAGGCTCGACCTGATGAAGACCGAATTCACCGGGCGGGCCAAGATCGAGATCGGCCGTTTCAAGGGCCTTGGCGAGATGTCGACCCATCAGCTCAAGGAAACCACGATGGATCCGGCTTCCCGCACTCTGTTGCGGGTCGATATCGACGAGGTGGATTTCGAAGGCACGCGCGAGGCGGTCGACGGGCTGATGGGCACCAAGCCGGAGGCGCGCTTTCGTTTCATCCAGGAACGTGCCGCCTTCGCCGAAAATCTTGATATTTGACGGGAAATCAGTGGAGGCGACAGCGCAGGTCTCCACGCAAATTAAACCACTCATTAACCTCGGCGGCCTATCCTTTTGTGCATAAAGCAGAAATGGATTGATCAAGCATGTCGGCATATTCGAGCGCATCACCGGCGTCGCCCCGCATCAATGTGAGTGATGCCGCCACGCAGCGCGTTGCCGTCAACCTCAATGGCCGCCTCATGTTCATGAGCAGTCAGGCCGAATATGACTGCAGGGCGACCGATATGTCGTCCGGCGACGTCGCGTTCCAGTGCACGGCATTCCCCCAACTGGGTGATCGCCTCGTGGCCTATGTCGACCATATCGGGCGGCTGGAATGCACTGTGGTCAGGCATGTCGACCACGGCTTTGTCTGCAAGCTGCATGTCACCGATCGCAAACGCGAGAAGCTGGCTGCACAGCTGACATGGCTGGCCAACAAGCACAAGTTCAACCTGCCGGAAGATCGCCGGCACGAACGCCTCACGCCCCAGAACACGCGCGCCGAGCTGAACCTTGACGATGGTCGTGCCTATCCCTGCCGGATACTCGACCTGTCGATGTCCGGAGCGGCTGTCGAAATCGACGTTCGGCCGGCACTGGGCACCCCCGTTCGCCTCGGCAACATGCGCGGACGCGTCGTGCGGCATTTCCAGGAAGGCGTGGCGATCGAATTCGCCAACGTTTTATCCAGAGAAGGCCTTCAACTGCTGATGTGAGCCAACGCCGGGCATGAACGGCCAAGGGCCTTCAGCCGCATCACCGCGCTCTCCTGTTGCGGTATTGACCGCCGAAACGATTCCTTCACCATAGTTTGCCGTACTTAAGGCGTTTTCCGCCCTTTTTTCGCCACCTATTCTGGTCGCTCCTCACGAGTCGCCGACGCCGATTCCCGGCAACCGGCAACTCCAGCAGGTTCGCGCGGCATTGAACAAGCCCCGCGCCAGATCGAGCGGTGTGCATCCGGATAGCCAGTCCAAGCCGCCCGAACGCCCCCCGAAAATCCAAAAAACAAATATTTCCAGTCAGTTGGCGTGCATCGAGCGACATCGCAAAGCCGGGCTGCCGCGCGCTCTCCTAAACGTTTAATCAAATCATCCTAAAAGTCTACACAAAATATAACTTAAATCAAATCAAATCAATTTTCAATTTTAGTCTTATAATATTCAAAACAATACTTATTTGTACTATCCAATTTTGGAGCACGTAAAAATCCCTGTGCCATTGTTTCCTCACAACGGGGAAACAACCAATGACAAAGACTTGCCTGAAGGGACTGCTCGCCGCCGTTATCGTTGCTGCTACGCAAATGCCTGCCACAGCGGCGCCGGCAAACATGTTGACGCTCGGCAAGACAAACCCGCCGATCGGTCACTATGACTATTGCAAATCCAGCCCCAGAAGTTGCGGGCCAACCAGAGACACTGGCCCACTGACGCTTACCGAAGCGAAATGGAAGACGTTGCTCAAGGTGAACTACACTGCCAACAGCATGATCGAGCCGCTCACCGACCAGGAGATCTACGGCGTCGAGGAGCGATGGGTGATGCCGACCACCGTCGGCGACTGTGAGGACTACGTGCTGCTCAAGCAGAAGATGCTGATCCAGCGTGGGTTCTCGCCCGCCAACCTGTTGATCACGGTGGTTCTGCAGCCCAACGGTGACGGTCATGCCGTCCTCGTCGTTCGCACCGACCGGGGCGACTTCGTGCTCGACAACATGCGCAACAAGGTGCTGCTCTGGTCGGACACCGAATATACCTACCTCAAGCAGCAGTCGCCGAAGCATGCTGCCCAGTGGGTGAAGATCGAAGATGATCGCACGCCGATCGTCGGTAGCGTCGACTGACGCGACCAACTCTCCAGTGGGCCCGGCCAATCCGCAATCCCCGTCCCCGGCCGAGCCCGTCTTGCCGGTCCCGCTTCCCCCGGGACCGGCATTTTTTAGCCCGCCAGTTTTTTAACCCGCCAGTTTCTCGCCCGCCAGTTTCTAGCTCGGCACTATTGCTCTGCTCAATCCCAGGACGACATAGCCGTAGATCGTTGCCCAGCCGAGCGTGATCACCAGCGCATTGACGCGGTCCGCGACCGACAGCAGGCCTTCCCTCCAGTCTGCAAGCATCCGGTCCGCGAACAGGCCGGGACCCAGCAGGATGGCCAGGAGCCACACCAGAGGCCTCTGCTCGAGGTGCAGACCCGCCTGCTGGTGCGGAACCCGACCGCGCGCAAGAGCCTTGAGCCCATCGAGCATTGCCAGCGGTATCGCCAGCCCTGCAATCATGCATACGAAGATCTCGCCGCCGTTAACCATGGATTAACCCTATCCGGTTTCACTGCACCTGCGTGAGCAAGGACCGTGCCAGGCTTCTTTGCGTCAGTCTGGCACAGGAATCCACATCCATCCTTCCGGCCAGGCGATCTCAGGGGGCAGGCATGACATCCGTGGCCGATGACGAAACGCCCGCGGCGCTGGTATCGAACCGGCTGCTGCTTCGCACCACGATGGTCATCGGCGTGCTCGCCGTTCTGGCGTCCGGGCTGAGCGTCGCCGGCAAGCATTTCGGGGAGGAACTCGTGCTTGGCGCCAATACGCCGTCGCGCGAAATGCATCACATCACCATAGGTCAGGATACCATCACGCTGCCCGCCAACGTGATCCGTTTCGAGACCCAGAGACGGAGCGGCCCGGCCGAGCAGGTCAGCATCTTCTTGTCCTGGCCGGAACTCGAAGGCTACAGCCGGGAAAACGCGATACTGTTTTCCGACCCGCGTCGTTCCGATCGCCTGATCTTCGCGGAATTTTCCCAGAGCGTCATGTCCCGCGACATGTCAGGACGCGTCGAACCGATTTATTCCAGGCTCTTCACAGGCGAGCCAACTCCGGGGCCGGCCGGGCTCGCCGTTCATGTCCTGTCACGCAAGTCGGGCTTTGGTGACGAACGGTTGCTCACGGCGGACATGCCCGACGGCACCGTCTATGCCGTCCGCTGCCTGCTGCCCGAGGCAACCCAGCCAGCGACGTCCGCGGATTGCCTGCGCGATGTCCGGGTGGGCCGGGACCTCACGCTTCTCTACCGTTTCTCGTCAGCGCTGCTGCCGCAGTGGCGGCAAATCGATCTTGCCGTCCGCGATCACGCCGCAAGACATCTGTCGCCCTGAACCGGGCGAGCCTGGCGCGGCGGAGTGCCGCAAAATGAACACACATTCCGCGCCGCAATTAACCCTAAGTCGGATTTTATCGGAATTGCACAGATATGCGGAAAGACATTGTTCAGCATAAAGAGATTGGTAACGCTACCCCGCTACATTTTTCCCAGCCCGCCGTACCTCCCAGCGGCGTCTCGAAACGAGAACAAAGAGTAGCATTGTGTCCAAGTTCAAATTTGTGTCCGCCCTGACCAAGGGCATGCCCCGATCGTTCCTCAAAGTCGTGGGATCTCTCGCACTCGCAGCAAGCATCAGCGCCATGGCCCCGGCCCAGGTCGTTGCGAAGGCGCGTGCCTCAAGCATCGTCATCGACGTCAAGGCCGGCAAGGTCCTCAGCGCAGAGGATCCCGATGGCCTGCGCTATCCCGCATCGCTGACCAAGATGATGACGCTCTACATGGTCTTCGAAGCGCTCGAATCCGGCCGGATCAAGCTCAACACCCGCGTTCCGGTCTCGGCCAATGCCGCCGCAGAGCAGCCATCGAAGCTCGGCGTGCGCAAAGGCACCACCTTCACCGTGGAACAGGGCATCTACGCACTTGTGACCCGCTCCGCGAATGACTGCGCCACCGCCTTCGCGGAATTTCTCGGCGGCACCGAGGCGCGTTTCGGCAAGTTGATGACCGCCAAGGCGCGTCAGCTCGGCATGAATCGCACCGTCTATCACAATGCGCACGGTCTCCCTGACGCCCGCCAGGTCACCACGGCGCGCGATCAGGCCCGCCTCGGCGTCGCGCTGCGTCGCGACTACCCGCAATATTACGACTATTTCTCCACGCGCTCGTTCAAGTTCGGTCGCCAGACGATTGGCAGCCACAACCGTCTGGTCGGCAATGTTCGCGGCGTCGACGGCATCAAGACCGGCTTCACCCGCGCCTCCGGCTTCAACCTCGTGACCTCGGCCCAACTCGACGGCCGCTCCATCGTCGCTGTCGTCATGGGCGGCACCACCGGTCGATCGCGTGATGCCAAGATGCGCAAGCTCGTCGAAGCATATCTACCCAAGGCGACGCGCAAGAAGTCGGCGAACGACCTCATCGCACTGGTCAAGCCCGCCAGGAAGCCGCTCGAAACCGCCTATGTGGCACCCGAGAGTGACACGGAAGTGAGCCGGATGCTCGAATTGCCGAACGACGGCCCGGTCCCGGAGGCTCGCTACGTGCCCGAGGAACTGGCATCCGCCGACCCGGCACTCGTCCCGGTCGTTCGCACCAAGACCGTGAAGATCACGCGGGCCAAGCGCGCTGAAATCACCCCCACGCCGCAAGAGGACGTTGGCGAGCAGGTCGCCGCCGTGCGTCCGGCACGCCGGGATGACGCCGCCGTCGACAATCTCACAACCGCGTCCACCTCTTCTGACGTCTCCGGCTGGGTCATCCAGGTCGGCGCCGCCCCGGAGAAGGAAATGGCCATGGACCTTCTCCAGAAGGCCCAGGACAAGGGCGGAAAGGTATTGCGTTCCGCCACCCCCTTCACCGTTTCCTACGTCAAGGGCGAAGAGCAGCTGTTCCGCGCCCGCTTCGGAGGCTTTTCCGGCCAGGACGAGGCTGTCCGCGCCTGCAACATGCTGAAGAAGAAGGGCATGGGCTGCTGGGCCAGCCTGCAGTAATCGGAAATAGGGTCGGGCCCATTCCAGGGCCCGTCCATCGACTGAATGCTACGCGCCCACGGCGCGACTGATGCCTCGATTTGTTGATTGTACGGGGACGGCAATGGCCAAAAACGGCAACGTTTCGGAAACCGCAGACAAGACCAGCCAGGCCAAGAACCCTGGACTCCACCCGCTCCATGAAGCCGCGCTCAAGCTGGCAGGCATGGGCCTTACCCGCTCCCAGGCCAAGACCCGCGATCTTGTTGCGATGCTGCTTGGTCATGGTGCACGCGCCTGGCGCTCCAGCCAACCCGCCGTGGTTCTCCACTTGCATGTCGTGAACACGCGCGGCAACCACCCGATCCGGCTGCGGCTGCGCTGACGGTGAACTGGGCCTACAACAGGCCCAGTTCCGCAAGCTCGCGCTTGAGCTCCGCCGGCATGTCGCGCTCCGACTCGCCGCGTGCAAAGAGATCACGTGGCGCGTCCTTGGTTTCGAGATAGCGCCAACCCTGGAAGGGCCGCTTGGGCTGCGGCATCGTCTCGATCACTTCCGGACCGAGAAACAGGCGGCACCGGCCGATACCGTCGCTGTCGGTGAATTCCTCGATATCGACCAGCGGCTGCCGCGCCGAAACCTGTCCCTTGATCACCCAGTAGAGCGACCCGCCGTCTAGCAGTTCGCGCATGCGCTTGGGGACCATGCGGGTGACATGCAGTGAATGCGGCTCGAGTCCGGCGGCAATCGCCACCAGCGAGCGCTCGGTGACCCATTCGCGCAGATCCTCGATCGATTCGCAGCCGACGCAGAGCTTGATGAGATGCAGTGCCATCGCCTCTCATCGGCCAATGGCACTGCGTCGTCAACCTCGTTCGGTGGATATCAACACTCGACCACGTTGACCGCGAGCCCTCCGGTCGAGGTCTCCTTGTATTTCTCGCTCATGTCGTTGCCGGTCTGGCGCATGGTCTCGATACAGGCGTCGAGCGGCACGAAATGCTGCCCATCCCCCTTCATCGCCAGGGATGCGGCGGTGACGGCCTTCACGGCACCGAGTGCGTTGCGCTCGATGCATGGCACCTGGACGAGGCCGGCAATCGGGTCGCAGGTCATGCCGAGATGGTGTTCCAGGGCGATTTCGGCGGCGTTCTCGATCTGCTCCGGCGTGCCGCCCATCACGGCCGCCAATCCCGCCGCCGCCATCGCGGAAGCAGAACCCACCTCCCCCTGACAGCCGACTTCAGCGCCGGAGATCGAGGCATTGTGCTTGATGATCCCGCCAACCGCGGCGGCCGTCAGCAGGTAGTCCCGGATCCCATCCTGGTCCCAGTCCTCGTGGAAATGCTGGTAATATCGGATCGTTGCGGGAATGACGCCGGCCGCTCCGTTGGTCGGCGCGGTCACGATGCGCCCGCCGCCGGCATTCTCCTCGTTGACCGCCATGGCATAGACGGAGAGCCAATCGTTGGCGAGCAGGGGATTGGGCCGGTTGGAACGCCACTCCTCCTGCAATTTGTCATGAATCTGCCGCGCCCGTCGTCGGACCTTGAGCCCGCCGGGCATGATGCCCTCCACGGCGAGGCCGCGGTTGATGCAGTTGTTCATCGCATCCCAGATCGTGTCGAGCCGCTTGTCGAGATCCTCCCGGCTCATCGTCGCTTCCTCGTTGGCGCGCTTCATCTGGGCAATCGAGAGGCCCGATCTGTTGGCCATTTCAAGCATCTGCCGGGCAGAGGCAAAGGGGTAAGGAACCTTCTGCGTCTCGGGCTTCTTTGCACCCCGCATCTTCTCGAGCTCGGTGTCCGTCACCACGAAACCACCGCCGATCGAATAATAGACCTGTCGGAGCAGTAGCCGGCCATTGGCGTCGAGAGCCGAAAAAGCCATGCCGTTGGCGTGTCCGGCCAAGGGCGTCTTCTTGTCGAGGACGAGATCGTCCTTCGGCCGGAACGCATACGCCTCGTGTCCCGGGGGGGTGATTCGGCCGCTACGTTCGATCTCGGCGACAATCTCCTCCATTCGGTCGGGATCGACGGTCTCCGCCGTCTCACCCGTCAGGCCGAGAACCACCGCACGGTCCGAACCATGACCGATCCCGGTATAGGCAAGCGAGCCATGCAGGCTGACCTTGATGGAAGCGACCCGTGCGCCCGACGGCCGTGGCCAGTCCGGGGAGAGGATCAGCGCGAGGAAGGCGTTGGCGGCCGTCATCGGTCCCATCGTGTGAGAACTGGAAGGGCCGATCCCGATCTTGAAGACGTCGAATACCGATAGGAACATGAAGGACCGCCTTGCCGCAGCGCAATGAAGTTGTGGGCATCTTATGACAATTCCGCGGCCGCTGCGCGATGGACTTTCCGCCACGCGCTGGTACGCTCGCGACATCGAACAGCGCGCCAGGTGCGCACCCTGCATTGTATGACATGTTCGGATCGGAAACGGCATGACGTCCACGGACTATTTCGCGCTCGTCTTCTTCATTGCGACCTGGGCCTTCTTCAACTGGCTCACAAGTGTCGACCGGACAACCTCTCGGATCAGTATCACCCGGGCGATGGCGGTTCACCGCGCGCGCTGGATCCGCAATTCGATGACCCGCGACCTGAAGATGATCGACACGCAGATCATGGCGGGCCTGCAGAACGGTACAGGGTTCTTCGCCTCAACGTCGCTGTTCGCGCTGGGCGGATGTTTCGCCCTTCTCGGTGCGACAGAGCAGGTCGAGGCGATCTTCCGCGACCTGCCGATCATGCTCCAGGGCGGTCGACAGGGCTTCGAGATCAAGGTCGGCGGCCTGGCCGTGATCTTCGCCTATTCCTTCTTCAAGTTCGGCTGGTCCTACCGGCTGTTCAACTATTGCACCATCCTGTTCGGCGGGCTTCCCATGCACGGCGAGTCGCTCAAGGACCCGGACAGCGCGCAGAAGGCGGCGGACCGCGTCATCAGGCTCAACATCATCGCCGCAAAGCATTTCAACGCCGGCCTGAGGGCGATTTTCCTGTCGATCGGCTATCTGGGCTGGTTTGTGAACGCCTATGTCTTTATGTCGATGACGGTCTTCGTGTTCTTCGTCCTCATCCGACGCCAGTTCTTCTCGGAGGCGCGTGAGGCGATCCTCAGGGATATCGAGGAATAGGTCCGGCAACCCGATGACAGACGCTGAAACAACGAAACGGCCTTCGACAGGCCGCCGACTGCTCTGGCTGGATATCGCCCGTGGCGTCGCGCTTCTGGCGATGGCCAGCTATCATTTCATCTGGGACCTCTCGAGTTTCGGCTATCTGGAACCGGGCTATGCCGCAGACGGTTGGCCAAGGATCTACGCCCGGTCGATTGCCTCGACCTTCTTGTTCCTGGCCGGGTTCTCGCTGGTGCTGGCCCATGGCGAACGCATCCGCTGGCGAAGCTTCTGGAAGCGCTGGCTCGTTGTCGCCGGGGCGGCGTTTCTCGTCACCGTGGCGAGTTACTTCGCGATCCCCCAGGGCCTCATACATTTCGGCATCCTGCATGCGATCGCGGCCGCCAGCGTCGTCGGCCTGCTTTTCCTGCGGCTCCCGGTACCGGTCACCTTGCTCGCCGCGATCGCCGCTTTCGTGGCGCCCTTCTACCTCAAGTCCGACGCCTTCAACGCGCCGTGGTTCTGGTGGATCGGCCTCTCGACCATGCCGCGACCGAGCTTCGATTATGTACCCATGCTACCCTGGCTCGCCGCCGTGCTGGCAGGCATCGGCGCGGCGCGACTGTTCCCTTCCGCGGGAGCGCTGCGACAAAATGCGCCTGGGGATAAGCCTCCCGGACGGTCGTCAGCCATCCTTTCTTATCTCGGTCGTCACAGTCTGGTCTTCTATCTCGTGCATCAGCCGGTCCTGATCGCGATTCTCTACGGGGTGTCCCTCGCCTATCCGGCAACCGGCCATCCGGACGCATTCACGCGAAGCTGCGTGGCGGCCTGCCTGCCCCAAGCCAGCGAAGCGTTTTGCGGGCGTTACTGTGCCTGTGCGCTGGACAGGCTCGAACGGGAGGAACTGCTTGCCCCTCTTCAGTCTGGCGCAATGCCGGACGCCTATCGTGGCAACATCGATACGATCAGAAGCCAATGCACCGTCGAGGCCCAAGCGGCCGGTGACGATTTCGGAAATTGACTGATGAATGCCTATCGCGTGAAACCATTGATTTTCCCCTGGACGCCCTTCGTCTATCTCGCCGCGATTTCGCTGGCGTTCATCCTGGATCGGGGCTCGCCATGGGACATAGCGCCGGACTGGCACCTGCCAGCGCAGGCAGCGGGCATTCTGGCCGCCGCCGCGGGACTCTGGATGGCCGGCTGGGGCTATGCCCAACTCATCCGTTGCCGCACCGCGCTGCTTTCCAGCTCCCCGACCAGCCATCTGGTGACCTCCGGACCCTATCGCTTCACCCGCAATCCCGTCTATCTCGGCTACACGCTGATCATGCTCGGCACCGGCCTCATGACCGGCAACATCTGGATGATGGCGAGCGCCGCACTGACCGCCGTCATCACTCACGCCTGGATCGTGAAGAGCGAGGAACGGCATCTGCTGGCACGCTTCGGGTTCGAATTCGAATGCTACTGCCGCAGGACCCGCGCCTGGATCTGAAGACGGATCTGGAGACGGATCTCAGGTCGTGACCCCGATCTCCGCCAGCCGGTTGAGGCAGGCCTCCTCGATCGAATCCAGTTCACCGATGGTCTCGTCGATGTCTTTCCGCCGCTGTCGCAGGCTGTCGCGCCGCTCCTCGACCTTTTTCATCAGAAGCTTCAACTGGCCGATCTCGCCCGGCGGTTCCTTGTAGACCTGGATGATTTCGCGGATCTCCGCGATCGTGAAACCGATACGCCGCCCGCGGAGGATCTGGGCGATGAGGTGGCGGTCGGCCAGCCGGTAAAGCCGCGTCCTGCCCCGCCGCTCGGGGTGGATCAGGCCCTCGTCCTCGTAAAAGCGCAGCGTGCGCGTCGAAATGTCGAACTCTCGCGTCATCTCGGTAATGCTGTAGAGTTTGGTCACGGCGGCACTCCGGCTGTCTGGATCGCGAACCAGTTAGCCTAGAAATTCTTACGTAAAAGTCAAATTTATGACTGGCCGCCTAACGGAACCCGAACCAGAGGGTCGCGAGCCCGAGAAAGCCGAAAAAGCCGGTCAGATCTGTCACTGTCGTCACGAAGACGGACGACGCAACGGCGGGGTCGGCACCGAACCGATTGAGAAGCATCGGCACCAGGTTTCCCGCCAACGCCGCGGCCATGAAATTCACGAAAAGCGCCGCCGCGATAACGACGCCCAGTTGGTAATTGTGAAAGATGAGCCCGGCAGTCACACCGACCATCACTGCGAACACGACGCCATTGATCGCTCCGACGCCAAGCTCGCGCTTAACAATCCGCCGCGCGTTATAGATATCCAACTCACGGGTCGCCAGTGCGCGCACCGTCACCGTCATCGTCTGCGTGCCGGCATTGCCGCCCATGGAGGCGACGATCGGCATCAGCACGGCCAACGCCACCATCTGCTCGATCGTCGCATCGAACAGTCCAATCACCCACGACGACAGAAACGCGGTGCCGAGGTTGATGAACAGCCAGAGGAAGCGCGAGCGCACGGTCGAAATGACGTTGTCCGAAAGCTCCTCGTCACCGACGCCAGCAAGACGCTTGATGTCTTCGTCCGCTTCCTCGTGGATGACGTCCACCACGTCGTCAATGGTAAGCACGCCGACCAGCCTGCCGTTGTCGTCAACGACGGCCGCCGATAGCAGGTCGTATTGCTCGAAAACCTGGGCGGCCTCTTCCTGGTCCATGTCGGCCGGGATCGGATGGTTTGTCTCCCGCATGATGTCCTCGACCTTTGTCGTGCGCTTGGTGCGCAGGATCCTGTCGAGGTCGATGACGCCCATCAGCTTGAAGGTCGGATCGATGACGAATATTTCGGTGAAGCTATCGGGAAGATCCTGCTCCTCGCGCATGTAGTCGATGCATTGTCCGACCGACCAGAACGGCGGCACAGCAACGAACTCGGACCGCATGCGCCGTCCAGCAGAGCTTTCCGGATACTCGAGCGCCCGACGAAATCGAACCCGCTCCGTGAAAGGCAACTGGGCGAGAATCTCCTCGCGGTCCTCCTGGTCGAGATCCTCTAGAATGTAGACCGCGTCGTCCGAATCGAGATCGCTGAGGGCCGCCGCGATCGCGTCATTCGGCATCTGGTCGACGATCTCGAGGCGGATCGCCTCGTCGACCTCGGTCAGCGCGGCAAGGTCGAAATCCTCGCCCAGCAGGTTGACCAGCGCATTGCGCTGCTCGGAGACAATCGCCTCGAGCACGTCACCCAGTTCGGAAATATGCAGGTTGCCGACATGGCGGCGCAGCCAGATGACATCGCGATCGGCGATGGCCGCGCCGACCATGGCGAGGAAATCGCCGCGCACCGCGCCGTCGTCGGTATAGATGTCGGCGTGCTCCGCCTTTTCACCAGGCTCCGGGGCTCTGTCGAGTTCTTCATAGCTATCGTTCATAGCCGAGCCCCCTGGTCCTGATGTTCCTTGCCCGGCGGACTTCCCGCACCTGCGCACGGTCCGCCTATGGCATTGTTACATGAGCGATTTTCTCTTTCCGGCCCAACTCTCAGGCCGCTTTGGTGCTAGACGAATTTCAAGGCGGGGTCCAACAAAAAAGCGGGGCCGCGGATCAAAACCAACGCCAAGCTTAAACCAAGCAATATCAACAACCTGACTGCGCAGATCCCGTGTCTGCGACGGCGGGGCAGCCTTTACATTACTTTACACCAGCCACATGAGGGGGAAACAGAGCCACGCTATCTTGTCCTCATCGAAAGTTGTTCAGACGCAAGGAAGGACAGGCTCATGAGTGAAGACATCAGAAGCCCCGAAATCGAAATCCTGCCGCCCGAAAAGCCAGGCTGGGGCCGCAAGTTCATCATCGGTTCGGTTGCCGTGGCGGTTGCCGCCGGTGCTGGCGCCTACGCCTTCGCCAGCAACGACGACTGGGGCGGCCGCCACAAGCTCATGCGCGGCTTCATGGAATACAAGCTCGACCAGATGCTCAGCGAAGCCGGCGCGTCGGACGACCAGAAGTCCAGGCTCAAGACCATCGTCACCACGACGATAGACGAAGTTCGTCCCGACCGGGAGGCACGGAAGGCCATGCGTGACGAAATCATCAAGCTGATCGAATCCCCCACCATCGACCGGAATGCGATCGAGGCTCTGCGCGCCAAACAGATGGCCCAGTTCGAAGAGCGGTCGAAGGCCATTGCCAAGGCAGTGGCCGATGCGGCAGAAATCCTTACTCCCGAGCAGCGCAAGAAGCTGGTCGAGGAAATGAAGGAATTCGGGCCTCACGGCCGCTGGTAAGGTGGATGGGAGAAAGCATGGCGGCGGAAGTGCTGATCATAGACGACGACACACGTCTCGCCGCCATGCTCTCTGACTATCTCAGATCGGCTGGCTTTTCGACCCGCAGCGCGGCCACGGGCCTCTCCGGCCTCCAGGAGATCACCCGCAAGGCGCCTGACGCTGTGATACTCGACGTGATGCTCCCTGATCACGACGGGTTCGAAATATGCCGCCGTATCCGCGCCAGCTCTGGTCTTCCGATCCTCATGCTCACCGCCAAGGGCGAGGAAACCGATCGGATCGTGGGACTGGAACTCGGCGCGGATGACTATCTTCCGAAACCCTTCAGCCCGCGTGAGCTAGCCGCGCGGCTCAAGGCGATCTTGAGGCGTACCCAAGGCTCGGCCGCCATTTCCCCCAATGACGTGCTGCGCTTCGGGCGCCTCGAGATCGATCGCGGCCAGCGCTGCGTCAGGCTCGACGGCACCGAGCGGCCGCTAACCGGCTATCAATTCGCCCTGCTTCTGACAATGTCGGAGAATGCCGGACGCGTGCTCTCTCGCGAGCGGCTGATGGAACTCACCAAGGGCGAGGAACTCGAAGCCTTCGACCGCTCCATCGACGTTCACATCTCCCGCATCCGTGCCGCGATCGAGACCGATCCCAAGCATCCGCGCCGGATCATAACGTTGCGCGGTTCGGGCTACATCTTCGCCAGGAACCAGGACGACCCGGGCCAATGATCCGCAGCCGCCTTTACGTCAAGATGTATTTGACCGTGCTTTGCGGCCTGATGCTGGTCGTGCTGTCGCTCGGCACCTACGCGATGCTGGCCGACGACGACGATCACGGCTTCTCCGGGAAGCTCGACCGCTTCGCCAGCGCCCTCCTCACGTCCGACATGACGCTCCAGCAGCGCCAGGACATGCTTGAGCGTATCGCGCGGGGCCTCAATGCCGATGTCGCGGTGTTCGACAGGAGCGAGAATTTTGTCCAGGGCGCCGGTGCCCTGTCCAGCCGGTCGGCGGCCGAGGTTTTCCTCGCCCAACACCATCGACACAAGCGTGAATTTGAGGCCAGCCTGCCCGATGGCGGCCGTGTCCTCGTCTATATCGACAGTCATTTCGACAAGTCCCGCGACCTCCTGATCGTGATTTTCATCGTCGCGATCGCGATCGGCATCGCATCACTGCCGGCGGTGCGCTACCTCACGCGCCGCCTCGAGGATCTCCGGCGCGGGGTCGAGCATTGGGGTGAAGGCGCCTTGTCGTCACGTGTCGAGGTCTGCGGCCACGACGAGGTCGCGCTCGTCGCCAAGAGTTTCAACATGGCGGCCGATCGCGTCGAACAGCTGATCAACTCCCAGAAATCATTGCTCGCCAATGCCAGCCATGAACTGCGTTCGCCGCTCGCCCGGCTGCGCATGGCAGCCGAGATGTTCGAGGCCTCGCCGAGCGACAGCCTGCGCCAGGAGATCGTGCGCAACCTCTCGGAACTGGATGAGCTCGTCGACGAAATCCTGCTCAAGAGCCGTCTGGACAGCGACCAGAAGCTCGAACTGGATCAATTGGTCGACCTGCTGCCATTGGCGGCCGAGGAGGCTGCGGCGGTCGGGGCCGAGGTGGATGGCGAGGCACTCACCGTCATGGGCAACGAACGCCTGCTGCGCCGCGTGATCCGCAATCTGGTCCAGAACGCGTCGCGACACGGCAAGCCGCCGGTGACGGTCTATGTCAATGCGCAGGCGGGCAATGCACGCATCGCCGTCTGCGACCAGGGCGACGGAATAGGGCCCGACGAAGCCGCCCGTGTGTTCGAGCCCTTCTACCGGCCCGACGGACGCAGCGAGTCGGCCGGGGGCTGGGGCCTTGGCCTGGCCCTCGTCGCCGAGATCGCGCGCCTGCACGGCGGCAAGGCATGGTACAGTCCGCTCGACGCTGGCGGAGCCTGCTTCACTGTCGAGATCCCCCTGACCCGACCGGCACGCCCGGCGCGTTGACTTTCACGGCACGCCGGCCTCTTCCGCCCGCATCTTCCTCTCGCTCCAGATCACATAGAGCCCCGATCCGACGATAATGACGATGCCCAGCCATTTTGATGGCGTCGGGAATTCCCCGAACAGGGTGAAACCGAGGATGGTCGCGGAGATGATCTCGAAATACTGGAATGGCGCGAGGATGGACACCGGCGCGAGACGGAATGCGTGCACGACGAGAAGATGGCCATAGGCCGACAGGCCGCCAAGCAGCAGAAGAAGCACCAGCACGAACCCCGACGGTGGCAGCGACATCGCAAAGTCGGGACTGCCGCTCAGATCCCCCACAAACAGCACTGCGCCCATGAACAGCGTCCCGCCGAGCCCCGACACGGTCTGCATCGTCAGTGGCGGATCGGCGTCGCCGATGGCCCGGTTCATGAAGAGGTAGATTGCAAACAGGAAGGCACAGAGAACGGGCAGCAGCGATGTCAGCCCGAAAATCTCGAAGCTCGGCTGGATGACGATCATTGCCCCGCCAAAGCCGATCAGGATGGCGATCCAGCGGCGCCAGCCCACCTGCTCGCCGAGAAAGATCGCCAGCAGCGCCACCAGCATGAACGGCTCGACGAAGTAGATGGCGAAGACGTCGGCAAGCGGCATGTATTTCACGGCCGTGAAGAACAGCAGCGTCGCCGCCGCGTGAATGGCCCCGCGCAGGAGATTCATCCACGGGCGTTTCGCCCGAAAGGCACCCGCGCCACCGACCGTGACGAGCAGCGGCAAAGTCAAAACAAGCTGGAAGAAAAACCGGTAGAAGGACACCTGGCCGGGCGACATCGACTGGCCCTGCATCAACTGGGCCGTCGCGAGATATTTCGCAATCGCATCCATGCAGGGCAGGATCATCATGGCGAAAGCCATGAGAGCAAGCCCTCTGGTGAGTCGCTGCGGATCGTATATGGGGGACATGGACTGGAGACGACTCGCTGGGAAGGCCGGGACGGCGTTACCCAATGGCAGCCGGTGCGCGCCGTCGCAACTGAAATAATTTCGGACCTTGCGCCGTGCTAGCCCAGTGTGGTTTGAAGATTCGGACAGGAATTAAGGGAGAGACGATATGGACGTACGCGCCGCCGTGGCCACCCAGGCCGGCAAGCCGCTCGAAATCATGACCGTGCAACTCGAAGGCCCCCGCGCCGGCGAAGTGCTCATCGAAGTCAAGGCGACGGGCATCTGCCACACAGACGATTTCACCCTGTCGGGTGCCGATCCGGAAGGCCTGTTTCCGGCGATTCTCGGCCATGAAGGCGCAGGCATCGTCGTCGACGTCGGCCCGGGTGTGACCTCGGTCAAGAAGGGCGACCACGTCATTCCGCTCTACACGCCGGAATGCCGCGCGTGCCCGTCCTGCCACATCGCGCAAGACCAATCTCTGCACCTCCATCCGCGCCACCCAGGGCCAGGGTCGTGATGCCTGACGGCACCTCGCGCTTCTCGATCGGCAAGGACAAGATCCACCACTATATGGGCTGCTCGACTTTCTCGAACTTCACCGTCCTGCCTGAGATCGCTCTTGCCAAGATCAATCCTGACGCTCCCTTCGACAAGGTCTGCTATATCGGCTGTGGCGTGACGACAGGTATCGGCGCCGTCATCAACACCGCCAAGGTGGAGATCGGCTCGACGGCAATCGTCTTCGGTCTCGGCGGCATTGGCCTCAACGTTCTGCAAGGCCTGCGTCTTGCCGGCGCTGACATGATCATCGGTGTCGATATCAACAATGACCGCAAGGCCTGGGGCGAGAAGTTCGGCATGACCCACTTCGTCAACCCGAAGGAAGTGGGCGACGACATCGTGCCCCATCTCGTCAACATGACGAAGCGCAAGGCGCAGACCAGATCGGCGGTGCGGACTACACGTTCGACTGCACCGGCAACACCAAGGTGATGCGCCAGGCGCTGGAAGCCTCGCATCGCGGCTGGGGCAAGTCGGTCGTCATCGGCGTTGCGGGCGCGGGCCAGGAAATCTCCACGCGCCCGTTCCAGCTGGTCACCGGCCGCAGCTGGATGGGCACGGCCTTCGGCGGCGCGCGCGGTCGCACCGACGTGCCGAAGATCGTCGACTGGTACATGGACGGCAAGATCCAGATCGATCCGATGATCACCCACACGATGCCGCTCGAGGACATCAACAAGGGGTTCGACCTGATGCATTCAAGGGCGAGAGCGTCCGCGGCGTCGTGGTCTATTGACATTGTATGCGGAGGCGCGCCCGGTGCGCCTCCGCATACCACCGCACAGGACACGGCATGATCTTCCTCCACAAAGCCCGGCTGGTCATCCTCAGCCAGCCCAAGACCGGCACCACGGCGCTGGAGGCGGTGCTGTCACCGAGAGCCTCGATTTCCGTCAGCAAGCCGCCGGAACTCAAGCATATGTCCTATCGCGGCTTCATGAAATTCGTCGCGCCGCTGATCGAGGCCCAGACCGGGCTTGATCGCTCCGACTATGAAGTCGTCGCCGTCATGCGCGAACCGGTCGACTGGCTCGGCAGCTGGTATCGCTACCGCACGCGCGACGAACTGAAGAAGCCGGGCAATCCCCGCGCGGTAAACTTCACCGGCAACATCAGCTTCGATGACTTCGTCCGCGACGTCTGCCAACCGGACGGACAGCAGCCACAGCACGCGCGGATCAAGACCCCGTCCTGGGTGGCGCTTGGCGGCAACGGGAGGATCGGCGTCGACCGGCTGTTTCCCTACGAGGCCCTGGAGAATTTCTTCGACTATATCGTCGAAAGAACCGGCAAGCCGATAGAGACGAAAGCGGCCAATGTCTCACCGAAGATGGACCTGGTGCTGGCGCCAGACGTGCTGGAGCAACTCAGGCTACGCTTCGCCTTCGAATTCGCACTTCATGAATCCTTGCGCGCCGACGGGGCTGTCGACGCCCGCTTCCAGCCCACATCCGCCAAGATAGCTGAAGACGACCTTTCGCCTGCCGTATAGGATTGTGCAATCGCAATAGGGAAGCGGCATCATGATCAGCAGACGTCGATGCCTGGCCGCTGCGGCCGGGATTTTGCTTTCGCATGGCATGCAGTCCACGGTCGGGACCGCCGCTCGTGCTGCGGAAGACTGGTCGGGCCTGCAAGTCCAGGTCGGCACCTATGCCCATGACACCGGTCTGTTCGAACGAGGCATGATCGCGGGGGAACTGAAAGCGCTGCTCGGACGCAAGTATCGGGTCTTCATCGACAACATGAACGTGAAGTCACCGCTCGAGCGCGATGGCGTGATGCTCTATGCCAGCGGCAATGCCCCCCATTCGGGCGGCCACGACGGCGCCTATATCATCATCGACACGAAGAGACAGGCCATCGAGGTCGGCATCTGGGAAGCAAAACGCTTCCGCGTGTACCGCACCCGCAATATCAAGTTCAGGAAGCCTGCAGACATTGTCTCGATGATAGAATTCTACGGCCAATAAAAAAGCCGGGCTCATCACCCGGCCTCTTCAATTCTGCGATCGTCAAACGATCAAGCCGCTTCGGCGGCCTTTTCGGCTTCGACGCGTGCATGGTCGGCGGCGCCCTTGGCCGAGACGTCACGATCGACGAATTCGACGACGGCGAGCGGTGCATTGTCACCGTGGCGGAAGCCGGCCTTCATGATGCGGATATAGCCGCCATGACGGTTGGCGTAGCGCGGTGCGATGGCCGAGAAGAGCTTGGCGACCAGTTCTGCCGAGCCGATCTGCGAGATCGCCTGGCGGCGTGCATGCAGGCTGCCCTTCTTGCCGAGCGTCACGAGCTTCTCGACGATCGGGCGGATTTCCTTTGCCTTCGGCAAGGTGGTGACAATCTGCTCATGCTCGATGAGCGAGGCTGCCATGTTTGCAAACATCGCCTTGCGATGGCTTGCGGTTCTATTGAGCTTGCGGCCGACCATTACCATGGCGCATTGCTATTCTCCTTTAATCGCAGGTTACCCGAAATCTTGTTTGGGCCTGCCGTTTCCTGGCACATGCAGACATCACCCGGTGAGTGATTGCGTCTGCTGTTTGACGGGGAAAGGCAGTGTCCTGCCTTTGCTATTGTCAGTACTGGTCTTCGTAGCGCTTGGCGAGTTCTTCGATGTTCTCGGGCGGCCAGGCGGGAACTTCCATACCAAGATGGAGGCCCATGGACGCGAGAACTTCCTTGATCTCGTTGAGCGACTTGCGACCGAAGTTCGGAGTACGAAGCATTTCCGCTTCGGTCTTCTGAATGAGGTCGCCGATATAGACGATGTTGTCGTTCTTCAGGCAGTTGGCCGAACGCACCGAAAGCTCGAGTTCGTCCACCTTCTTGAGCAGCGCCGGGTTGAAGGCGAGCTCGGTGATGGCCTCTTCCTCGGTTTCCTTCTGCGGCTCGTCGAAATTGACGAACACGGACAGCTGGTCCTGGAGAATGCGCGCAGCGAAAGCCACGGCGTCTTCGCCCGTGACGGAACCGTCGGTCTCGATCGTCATCGTCAGCTTGTCATAGTCGAGAACCTGGCCTTCACGGGTGTTCTCCACCTTGTAGGACACTTTCTTGACCGGCGAGAACAGGCTGTCGACCGGGATGAGGCCGATAGGCGCGTCTTCCGAACGGTTGCGGTCGGCCGGGACGTAGCCCTTGCCGTTCGAAACCGTGAACTCCATGCGGATCTCCGCGCCCTCGTCGAGAGTGCAGATCACATGGTGCGGGTTGAGGATCTCGATGTCGCCGACAGTCTGAATGTCGCCGGCGGTCACCTGGCCCGGGCCCTGCTTGCGCACGACCATGCGCTTGGAATCATCGCCGTCCATCTTGATGGCGATTTCCTTGATGTTGAGCACGATGTCCGTCACATCTTCCCGCACGCCGGGGATGGAGGAGAATTCGTGCAGCACGCCGTCGATCTGCACCGCGGTGACGGCAGCGCCGCGCAGCGAGGAGAGCAGAATGCGACGGAGCGCGTTGCCGAGTGTGAGGCCAAAGCCCCGCTCGAGCGGCTCGGCAACCAGGGTCGCCTTGATGCGGCTCGAAGACGAGAACTCGACCTTGTTCGGCTTGATGAGTTCCTGCCAGTTCTTCTGAATCATGTGTGTCTTGCCTTCCATTCGTGCCACCATCCAATCGTGGCAAACGACGTCGACGATACCGGCCAGAGACAATACCCTGGGCCGGCAATGGAGTATGATCAGACGCGGCGCTTCTTGCGCGGACGGCAGCCGTTGTGCGGGATCGGGGTGACGTCGCGGATCGAGGTGATCATGAAGCCGGCAGCCTGCAGCGCGCGCAGCGCGGATTCACGACCGGAGCCGGGACCGCAGACTTCCACTTCCAGCGACTTCATGCCGTGTTCCTGGGCCTTCTTGGCGCAATCTTCCGCAGCAACCTGCGCCGCGAACGGCGTGGACTTGCGCGAGCCCTTGAAGTCCTTGGCACCGGCGGAGGACCAGGCAATCGTGTTGCCCTGCGCGTCCGTGATGGTGATCATCGTGTTGTTGAAGGTCGAGTTGACGTGCGCGACGCCCGACGAAATGTTCTTGCGTTCGCGACGGCGGACGCGTGCGGCTTCCTTGGCCATGTGTATTCCTTTCGTTGATCTCAACACCGCCGTAATTCCAGCGGCTCCACCGGGAAAGGATGGACATCCCTACCCTGTATTTCGGCTCGCCTGGACGAGCCGCATGCAATCGGAGACAGACCTCCGAACTGAGAAAAGAGGCCCGTGCGACAGCACCGGCCTCTCCCGTTTCCGTCTGGTGCGGAAATTACTTCTTCTTGCCGGCAATCGCCTTCGCCGGACCCTTGCGGGTGCGGGCGTTGGTGTGCGTGCGCTGGCCGCGGACCGGCAGGCGAGCGACGATGGCGCAGGCCGCGATAGCAGCCAAGGTCCATCAGGCGCTTGATGTTCATCGAGGTCTCGCGGCGAAGATCGCCTTCGACCTGATAGTCGCGGTCGATCGCTTCGCGGATCTGCAGCACTTCGGCATCGGTCAGCTGATGAACGCGGCGTCTGCCGGAATGCCCGACCTTGTCGGTGATTTCCTGCGCGAACTTCGGACCGATCCCGTGAATGTAGGTCAGCGCAATAACAACGCGCTTTGCAGTCGGGATATTGACGCCAGCGATACGAGCCACGCTTTTCTCCTTCCGATCCGGTTGCCGTCCGGCAATGGTGTTCCGTTGCCGAGCGGCCGACCCGGCCGCCAGTTCAATATTGACGCTCCGTGCCATGTCGAAAACGACCGAGCCGGTTCCCCTCCCGTGGGAATCCGCGCCAGTCGCTGGGATGTCGCGAGTTGGCGCGTGAATAACGGAATCAGCGCCGAAAAAGCAAGCGAGATTCGGCCAAGGTCGCCGCGGAGCACAGGATCGGGAAAACCGTGCGGTTTGCACCCCCGCTCCAACCATCAGGCCGATGCCTTTCGCGAGAACCCGTCTCGATCGCCGCGGTGACTTCATCGCATCGGCCATGCCGTCCAGGTCGACAACTGGCCCTGCTCCGCAGTAATACTGCGGACAGCGGCGCGGTCTTCTCGCGGTACTCCGACCAGGCGCTTGCGGAACGCTTCCGGATTGTCGTCGGCCGCACCGTGCCGCCGGCAGCCACGGTCTCGGCGACGCGATTTTCGATTCGGCGCATCAGGGCGTCCTCGTCCACCTTCAATTCGATGACGGCATCGAGGGCGAGACCTCTTGCCGCGAGATTCTCGACAAGCGCCTTGGCCTGCGGAACGGTGCGCGGATAGCCGTCGAGAATGAAGCCCCTGGCACAGTCGGCATCCGGACCCGCTCGGAGACGATCTGATTGACGATATCGTCAGACACCAGTCCCCCGGCATCCATGACCGCCTTGGCCCGAATCCCGACATCCGTCCCCGCGCTGACAGCCGCGCGCAACATGTCGCCGGTGGAAAGCTGCGGAATGCCGTGCTTCTCGACAAGCCGCAGTGGCCTGGGTGCCCTTGCCCGCCCCCGGCGGCCCCAACAAGATCAAGTCATCATCGTCCTCTTCCCTCCCCGGAGTTTCGACTTCTTGATCAGACCCTCGTACTGCGGTGCGATCAGATGGCCCTGGATCTGTGCTACCGTATCCAGGGTCACGCTGACAACAATCAAAAGCGACGTACCACCAAGGTAGAACGGCACGCCGGTCTGGGCGATCAGGATCTCCGGAAGGATGCAGACGAAGATCAGGTAGAGTGCGCCGACAACGGTGATGCGGGTCAGCACGTAGTCGATATATTCGGCAGTCCGCTCACCGGGACGAATGCCCGGGATGAATCCGCCTTGCTTCTTCAGGTTATCGGCCGTGTCCTTCGGATTGAACACGATCGCGGTGTAGAAGAAGGCGAAAAAGCCGATAAGACGCGCGTAGAACAGCATGTAGAGCGGCTGGCCGTGGCCGAGAGCAGCGACGATGGTCGAGGCCCACTCCGGCAGGCCGGTATTGCCCGAGAACCCTGCGAGCGTTGCCGGCAGCAGGAGGAGCGACGATGCGAAGATCGCCGGAATCACGCCTGCAGTGTTGAGCTTCAGGGGCAGGTGCGACGTGTCGCCCTGGAACATCTTCATGCCGACCTGGCGCTTCGGATATTGAATGAGCAGCCGGCGCTGCGCACGCTCGAAGAACACGATCGTCGCGATCGCGACGATGGCGACGACGATCACGACCAGGATGATGGCTCGTCGAAAGTGCGCCGGTGCGGCCGAGTTCCAGCGTGCCGGCAAGCGCGCTCGGGCAGGCTGCGACGATGCCGGCGAAAGATGATCAGCGAAATGCCGTTGCCGATGCCGCGCGAGGTGATCTGTTCGCCCAGCCACATCAGGAACATCGTGCCGCCGAGCAGCGTGACGACGGTGGAGATGCGGAAGAACCAGCCCGGATCGACCACGAGGCCGTTGCCGCCTCAAGGCCGACAGCGATGCCGTAGGCCTGCAGGGCGCCGAGCATCACCGTGCCGTAGCGCGTGTACTGGTTGATGATCTTGCGCCCGGCTTCGCCTTCCTTCTTCAAGGCTTCGAGCGACGGAATCGACCGAGGTCATCAGCTGGACGATGATCGACGCCGAGATGTAGGGCATGATGCCGAGCGCGAAGATCGCCATGCGCTCGACTGCGCCACCGGCGAACATGTTGAAATGCCGAGAATGCCGCTGGCTTGGGCACGGAAGGCCTGCGCATAGGCCTGCGGATCGATCCCGGGAAGCGGGATATAGGTACCGAGCCGGTAGACGAGAAGTGCACCCAGAGTGAACCAGAGGCGCTTCTTCAGATCCTCCGCCTTGGCGAAGGTCGAAAATTCAGGTTGGAAGCAAGTTGTTCCGCTGCTGAAGCCATAAATTTCTCCGAATGACCCTTGCCGGCCAGCGAAACCGGCCAATGCGGAAAGGTCTAAAAATACCGGTTCAAAAACGGGCTTCGGACGAACACGGCGTTGCGCCGCCATCATGCCTCACCCTGGGATTTCGTGTCACCGTCGCCCGATGAACACGGGCCGCCGGATGTGAGGCTCTCATATAGGAGAGAAAACGCCCGGAGGGACTATGCCCCGGGCGTCTGAAGTCAGCATTACTCGGCAGCTTCAGCCTGCCGCGAGCAGCTTCATAGCTGCCGCCGGCCTTCTTCGATCTTCTCGACAGCAGGCTTGGAAGCGCCGGCAACTTCGATCGCAGCTTGCCGTCAGTTCGCCGTCGGCGAGAATGCGGACGCCGTCCTTGCGGACGACGGATCACGCCGGCAGCCTTCAGAGCCGCCGCGATCGATCGTTTCGAGCGTCCAGCTTCTTGGCGTCGATAGCGGCCTGGATGCGGCCGAGCGACACGACGCACATTCGGCGCGGAAATGTTGTTGAAGCCGCGCTTCGGCAGACGACGTAGATCGGCATCTGACCGCCTTCGAAGCCGTTGATCGCGCACGCCGGAACGGGCCTTCTGACCCTTGCACGCCGCGGCCGCCGGTCTTGCCCTTGCCGGAGCCGATACCGCGGCCAACGCGGGTACGGGGCTTGTTGGCGCCTTCGTTGTCGCTGATTTCATTCAGTTTCATGATCAGTCTCTCCGGTCTCACTTCGCGTCGACGACGCGGACGAGATGCGGACGCTTGGCAATCATGCCGCGCACCCGGAGGGTGTCTTCGAGCGTCGACTGCGGTGCATCTTGTTGAGGCCCAGGCCGATCAGAGTCTGCGCGCTGATCGCTTCGGACGACGGATGGGCGAGCCGACCTGCTCGACGGTGACGGTCTTGTCGGCCATATCGATTTCTTCGCCAGGATCCGTCTCGCTTATTCGTCAGCTTCGACCGCAGCGTCGCCGCGGCGAGCCTGCAAGTTCGGAGACCTTGATGCCGCGGCTGTGCCGCGACCGAACGCGGGCTGAACCTGACGCGCTTCAGCGCGTCGAAAGTGGCGCGGACCATGTTGTAGGGGTTCGACGAGCCCGGTCGACTTGGCGACGACGTCGTTGACGCCGAGGGTTTCGAACACGGCGCGCATCGGACCGCCGGCGATGATGCCGGTACCGGCCGGCGGCGCAGCAGATGACCTTGCCGGCGCCGTGACGGCCGATCACGTCGTGATGCAGCGTCCGGCCTCGCGCAGCGGCACGACGGATCAGGTCTGACGCTTGGCGCTGCTCGGTCGCCTTGCGGATGGCCTCGGGCACCTCGCGGGCCTTGCCATGGCCGAAGCCGACGCGGCCCTTCTGGTCGCCGACGACGACGAGTGCGGCGAAGCCGAAGCGACGGCCGCCCTTGACCACCTTGGCCACGCGGTTGATGTGCGACCAGCCGGTCGACGAATTCGCTGTCGCGATCATCCCGGCCGCGTCACGAGCCTCTTTTCCTGCCATTGTCTCTCATCGTCTGAGGGCTCTGATCGCCCATATGCGCCGGTCAGAAGCTGCAGGCCGCCCTCACGGGCAGCGTCCGCCAGGGCCTTCACCCGGCCGTGATAGAGATACGCGCCGCGGTCGAAGACGACTTCGCTGACATTGGCGGCCTTGCGCGCGCTCGGCAATGAGCTTGCCGATCGTCGCAGCCGCCTCGGCGGTACCGCCGGTCTTGACGGCAGCGCGAACGTCCTTGTCGAGCGTCGAGGCTGCCGCAAGCGTGCTGGCCGCTCGTGTCGTCGATGATCTGCGCGTAGATATTCTTGTCCGAGCGGTGAATGCTCAGACGGGGACGGCCATAGGCGCGTGCCTTGAGAGCACGACGGACCCGGGCCTTGCGGCGTTCCGCACCTTTGAGGCTGATCGGCATCTATCGGCTCCTTACTTCTTCTTGCCTTCTTTGCGGGCGACGTACTCGTCCGCATAGCGTACGCCCTTGCCCTTGTAGGGCTCCGGCGGCCGATAACTGCGGATATCCGCAGCAGCCTGGCCCCACCGCCTGCTTGTCGATACCGGTAATCACGACTTCCGTCTGCGTCGGCACGGCGAGGTTTACCCCCTCCGGCGCGCTGAACACCACTTCGTGGCTGAGACCGAGCGAAAGCTTCAGGTCCCTGCCCTGCATGGCGGCGCGATAACCAACGCCCTGGATCGTCAGCTTCTTCTCAAAGCCCTTCGACACGCCCAGGACCATGTTGTTGATCAGCGCACGCGTGGTCCCCCAGGCGGCCCGAGCCTGCTTGGTGTCGTTGGCGGGCTGAACGAAGATACCCTCGTCGTTCTGCTCGACCTTGACGATATCCATCAGCGTCATCTTGAGTTCGCCCTTCGGGCCCTTGGCGGCCACTTCGCGGCCGTTGAGGCTCACGGTGACGCCGCTCATGGGCGGGATGGGCTGTTTGCCTGTACGGGACATTACGGTGTTCCTTCGGAGTAATCGTCACACCGCGTCTTTAGAAGACGCGGCAGAGTACCTCACCACCCAGATTCTGGGACCTTGCTTCATGATCGGCCATCACGCCCTTGGAGGTCGACAGGATCGACACACCGAGGCCATTGGCGACCGGGGGAATAGTCTTGACCGAGACGTACACGCGACGGCCGGGGCGCGACACGCGCTCGATCGTGCGGATCACCGGGGTGTTGTCCGAGTACTTCAGTTCGATGTCGTACTGCGCCAGACCGTTGTCGGTCGTGCTCTCGGAATAACCGCGGATGAAACCCTCGGACTGCAGAACATCGAGGACGCGACCGCGCAGCGTCGAGGCCGGCGTCGCGACCGTGTCCCGGCGGCGCAGCTGCGCATTGCGGATGCGGGTCAGCATATCCCCGATCGGATCAGAAAGAGCCATAGTCTCTTGTCTCCTTACCAGCTCGACTTAACGAGGCCGGGCACCAGCCCCGAATTGCCGAGTTCGCGCAGGGCGATACGGCTCATGCGGAGCTTGCGGTAGTAACCGCGAGGACGGCCAGATACCTCGCAGCGATTGCGGATGCG
>JAHHDR010000019.1 GCA_019739215.1 Rhizobium sp. | reverse complement strand
CCCTTGATGATGCCGTTGTAGGTGATGTCTTCCATTCTGGCAGTCCCCGATGCCTCTTCAGTCGCCCGTGGACCGGCCGCGTCCGAATTCCTTCGCCGCCGGCCATGAGGTTGAGGACGTCCTCGCGGGATTTCTCGCCGCGCAGGAACTGCGAGGCGACGCGGCCCTGGATCAGCCACCTGTGAAGCGGTCGCCGACTTGCAGGGCATGCGTGGCGTTGTGGGTGATGAAGACGAGCGCGATGCCCTTGGCACGCGCTGTCTTGATCAGATCGATGACGACGCGGGATTCCTTGACGCCGAGTGCTGCCGTCGGCTCGTCGAGGATCAAGAGCTTGGCGCCGAAATAGAGCGCCCGTGCAATGGCCAGCGCCTGCCGCTCGCCGCCGGACATTGTGCCGACGAGCTTGTTCGGCGTCGTTGACGCGGCGGATGCCCATGGCGCGGATCTGTTCCAGCGCCACACGGTTGGCCCTTTTCCTCGTCGATCCGCGTGAACGGACCCCAACCCTTGGTCGGCTCCTTGCCGAGGAAAAAGTTGCGCGATACCGAGATCAGCGGGATGGTACCGACATCCTGGTGGACCGTGCCGATGCCGAGGTCCTGTGCCTCGCGCGGGCTCCTGAAGCTCACGCGGTTGCCGCCGAATTCGATATGGCCGCCGGTGGGTGTCACCACGCCGGACATCGTCTTGATCAGGTCGACTTGCCGGCGCCATTGTCACCGAGCAGGCAATGGACTTCGCCGGGATAGGCCTCGATGGTGACATTGTCGAGCGCGAGATTGTTGCCGAAGCTGCGGGAGACGCTGCGCAGCGCCATCAAGGGAGCGTTGATGCCAATAGCAGTCATAGCAGTCATCCCTGTTTTTTGCGGCCGAGGGCGAGCTGGCGGATTACGTTGTTTGTCAGCACGGCGACGACGAGCAGTCCACCGATGAAGGTGGCGAGCCAGTCCGTCGGCCAGCCGGTGTAGAACAGGCCGAGGCTGACGATTGCCGTAGATCATGCAGCCGAAGACGATGCCCATGACCGAGCCGAAGCCGCCCTGTAGCAGCACGCCACCGATGACGGCCGCGATTGCGGTCTGGAACACGTAGCCCTGACCCGAGGAGGCGTTGCCCTGGTTGTACATCACCGCCGACATGATGCCGACAAAGGCGGCGCTGACGGCCGTCCAGATGAAGAGCACGAGCCTGACCCGGTCGACCGGCACGCCGGCGCGGCGCGCCGCATCCTGGTTGCCCGCCGACCGGCGAAGACCCAGTTGCCGAAGGGCGTGCGCTTCAGGACCCAGGCGGCCAACGCGGCGGCCAGCATCCACCACAGGATCGAGACGTTGAAGAACTGGAATTTCGAGGCAAACACGGGCTCCGCCCAGGCCGGCATCGCGGATCGAGACGTTGGACGAACCGGAGATCAGCCGCGACAGCGCCAGCGCCGAGCCGGCGAGGATGAAATTCGAGGCCAGCGTGACGATGAAGGAGGGCAGGCGGGTCTTGTTGACGAGGAAGGCGTTGAAGCAGCCGACGAGCACGCCGAGGCTGAGCGCCATGAGCATGGTCAGCGCGATCGCAGGCCGTAGAAGCCGGTGCCGAGTGCGACGATGATCGAGGCGGCGCCGACGACGGAGCCCGTCGAAAGGTCGAACTCGCCCGCGATCATCAGCAGCCCGATCGCAGCGCGATGATGCCGAGTTCAGGCGGCGGCGTTGAGCCAGCCCGCGGTGCCGGCAAGCGAGGTGAAGCCGGTGGCGCCGCCGAAGATGGCGAAGAAGACATAGATCATCAGGGCCGCCACGGCGGGGCCGATCCAGACGATGCGGATCAGTCGCGCGAAAAGCGGCATCGCCTGGGGGGTGGTCGTGAGGGGAGAAGCTTCGGTCATGCTCATGGCCCAGTCGTTCCGTTCTAACTGGCTGGAGGGTAAGCCGGACATGCCGGCGGTCACAATAGCTTTCGGTTCAGCGACTGCCCCCATCCGCATGCGTCTTGCGGTCCCTTCCCCCCGCAGGCGGGGAGAAGCGTGGGGATGAGGGGCAGTCACGCCCAGGGAGGCTAGTTCGCCGCCGCGCGAACCGGGGTATTTTTCGCCGACGGCCAGCACGGCAGCGGCGTTCGACTGGTCGATGAAGAACGGACCCGAGTTGATCTCGGTCGCCGGCGCCAGACGGTAGTTGACGAACTGGTGGGCGATCAGCACGCCGAGATAGCCTTGCAGGAAGGGCTGCTGGTCGATCGCGTAGCTCATCTCGCCGTCACGGACGGCTTCGAGCACGACCTGGCCGAGGTCGATCGTGCCGAGGTCGACCTTGCGGCCGGAGGCGCGGACGACCTTCACCGACTCAAGCGCGTCGACGGCGACGGCGGCACCCAGCGTGATTGACGCCGTCGATCGCCGGGTCGGCCATCAGCATGGCGGAAACAGCGGCCTGAACCTTCTGGCTGTTGCCGATATCCTCCGAAGGGAGGGTGACGAGCTTGGCCTGGCCGCCGCCCTCGACGATGGCATCGATGTAACCCTTGCAGCGCATTTCAAGCACCGGGTTCGCAGCGATCTGGTTGATGCAGAGGCCGTTCTTGACGCCATTGGCGACGGCCTTCTTGCCGCCGGCATTGCCCAATCAGCCAAGGGTCTTCGCCGATGAAGCCGATCGCGCCGAGTTCCTTCCAGGTCGAGCGACCCGAATTGTAGACGAGGACCGGGATGCCCGCGGCGACGGCCTGCTTGATCAGCGGCTCGGTCGGCTCGGGAAAGAAGTTGCCGACCACGATGGCGGCCGGCTTGCGGGCGATCGCGGCCTCGAACATCTTGGTGTAGATCGGCACGATGTCGTTGAAATCCTGCGGCGCGGTCCACTGCGTCTTGACGCCAAGCTCCTTGGTCGCGGTGTCGAAGCCCTGCTGCACGGCGCCCCAGAATGGATCGGAACTCGGGCCGGCCAGGAAGATGATCGTGTTGTCTTCCTGCGCGTTGGAATAGGTCGCGGGCGCGGCGAATGCCACGACGGCTGCGAACACGAGCGCGCCGAGTCGTCCCAGGCCAAATCTTCCCAGTTTCATTGTCTTCCTCCCGTAATCGCGGTTTCCGCTCCTCACGGATGACCGCCTCCCTTTGGCGGCAGGCATCATGCCGGCAGCCTCACAATCAAGCTATTAGATAATATGTATGATGTAAATAGCCTATTTGGTCTGGCGCAGCCGGAGGATGGCGCGGACCTCTTCGGCCAGTGCCCGGCCGAGAGCGTCATGATCCTCCGGTTCCATGTGGCAGCCGTCAATGCCGGCCTTCGCTACACGATTGGCATCGTAGTGGAAGCAGCCGGTGCGGCTGGCGACCTGTTCGAGATAGTAGGCATGGTCGATGCATTTCCTCCACGCCTCGCCCCACATGGCGGGCTCGGCGCGATCGGTGATCGCGGGCGGGGTGACGATCAGGATCTCCGGGCTGGTATCGATCAGGGCGTAGTGGCCCTTGATGGTCTGGATCAGGGTCAGCATGCCGCGGGAGGAATTGTAGGCAGAGATTCCATACTGTTCCTTGAAATCATTGGCACCAAGCATGATGATGAGCACGTCGATCGGCGCGTGAGTCTCCAGCACCGGGATAATCGTGCGCATGCCGTTCTTGTGGATGCCCTCGATCGGATCGTCGAAGACTGTTGTGCGGCCGCTCAGCCCTTCCTCGACGATCCATGTATCCGGGCCGAGATGGCGGCCGAGCACGTTGGGAAAACGTTGATGCGGCGGTATGCGGTCCGGGGTCTGGGCAATGTTGGCGAAGGGCGGGCAGCCCCATGTGTTGGAATCGCCGAAGCAGACGATGGTGTTCATGCCGAAATTTCTCCCCCGAAGCCGCGACATGGCGCCTTGCCCAGGCGGTTGCAATCCATGTCTTTGCTGCTATATAGATCATACATGTTCAATTAAGCAACGAGACCTTGAAACCGGGTGGCCCATCTTGGTGGCCGATCGATCAGAGACCGGTTTCAAAGGAGAACGATTTGAGCGTCTATCGCAGGCCAGACCCCATTCCGCGCCCCCGGGCCGACGTGCCGACCGCTTCCCAACCGCTGCAGGCCGTCCGGACGGAGTCCGACGACCTGTCGTCGCTGGTGGCGCGCAAGATATTTACGGCCATTAGTGCCGGCCATTTCGCCGAGGGTTCGATCCTGCCGAACGAACACGCGCTTGGCGAGACGCTCGGTGTCAGCCGCACTGCCTTGCGCGAGGCGATCAAAGGCCTGTCGTCGAAGGGTATGCTGGAGACCCGCCGCCGGCGCGGCACGCAGGTCACCGACCGCAGCCAATGGACACTTGTCGACGGCGAGGTGATCAACTGGTCGCGCAAGGATGGCGACGGCAGAATTTCCGAGGAACTCTGGCAGGGGCTGAAACTGGTGATGCCCGAGATCGCCCGGCTCGCGGCCGCCAATCCGCTGCGGACCCGGCTTGGGTCTGCGGGTGTAGTCGGTACACTCGCCATCGCCACGTTACTCACCGAGATTGCCCGCCTGGCGAACAACCGCTTTCTGACGTCGCTCGCCTCGATCAGCCTGATCAATCTCGTCAGGGACGACCGGCCGTTTCTCGACGCCTGCTTCAGTGCATTGCCGGAGGACGTGATCGAAAGCCTGAGACGCTCGGTGATCGCAGGCGACGGGGACGGCGCTGCCCGGGCAATGGGTGCCGTCTTCGGTGCTGCGCATTACAGCGCGGCCGTGGCCGATCGGGCGCCGGCCTAGACGCTTGTGAATTCCACGACATAATATTCGCTTGCCGGCGCCGGCAGCAGGGACGCTGCATCCGATCTGCTGAGGATGGCAACGTCCAGGTGGCCCAGTGCGTCCGTCTGCCCGTCAGCGATGATCCCGACGGAACCGCTGCTGCACAGGACGAGCCGCTCGTTCCCCGCCGGAGAAATCCGGGCATCAACAAGGCGTTCGACGCGATGGGCGACGGTGCCGCGGCGCGACATGACGTTGAAGTCGATCACCCGGCCACCGATCAGGGTGGCGGATGTCGGCGCATCGGCCGGGAAGGCATGCGGCTCGGTATCGAGCGTCAGTTTGCGTGGTGTCTGTCCCGCGACGTCCAGAACGATGCCGGCACCCTCGAGGATCGCCAGCGTCCTGTCGATCCCCGGAAAGCTGGAGAAAGGCCCGTCGCCATCGACGCGGGCCATGGAGACCCGCCAGTCGAAGTCGTCGAGGCCGGCATGCTCCGGGAAGACGGCGATTTCCGTCGTCTCCCCGCCGCCGTTTTTCCACGGCATGCGCTTGTGCTGGGCGGCTCTCAGAATCCGCATGATCAATTCCCGAGAATACCCGGCAGCCGCAGGCCCTTTTCCTTGGCGCAGTCGATCGCGATGTTGTAGCCGGCATCGGCATGGCGCATGACGCCGGTCGCTGGGTCGTTCCACAGCACGCGCTCGATGCGGCGGGCGGCATCGGTCCGTGCCATCGACGCAGACGACCATGCCGGAATGCTGGGAAAAGCCCATGCCGACGCCGCCGCCGTGGTGCAGCGACACCCAGGTCGCGCCCGAGGCGGTGTTGAGCAGGGCGTTGAGCAGCGGCCAGTCGGATACGGCGTCGGAGCCGTCCTTCATCGCCTCGGTCTCGCGGTTGGGCGAGGCGACCGAGCCGGAATCGAGATGGTCGCGGCCGATGACCAGCGGTGCCGAGAGTTCGCCGCTCCGGACCATCTCGTTGAAGGCGAGCCCGAGGCGGTGGCGATCGCCCAGGCCCACCCAGCAGATGCGCGCCGGCAGGCCCTGGAAGGCAATACGCTCGCGGGCCATGTCGAGCCAGTTGTGCAGATGGGTATTGCCGGGCGTCAGTTCCTTGACCTTCTGGTCGGTCTTGTAGATGTCTTCAGGATCACCCGAGAGCGCTGCCCAGCGGAACGGGCCGATGCCGCGGCAGAACAGCGGACGGATATAGGCCGGGACGAAGCCGGGGAAATCGAAGGCATTTTCCAGGCCCTCGTCCTTGGCGACCTGGCGGATGTTGTTGCCATAGTCGAGTGTCGGCACGCCGGCATTCCAGAAATCGAGCATCGCCTGGACATGGACCTTCATCGAGGCACGGGCGGCTTTCTCGACGGCCTTGGGATCGCTCTCGCGCCTGGCCTTCCACTCGGCCATGGTCCAGCCGGCGGGGAGATAGCCGTTGATCGGGTCATGCGCCGAGGTTTGGTCGGTGACCATGTCGGGGCGGATGCCGCGCTTGACCATCTCGGGCAGGATTTCGGCGGCATTGCCGAGCAGGCCGACGGACTTGGCCTCGCCGGCCTTGGTCCATTTGTCGATCATGGCCAGCGCTTCATCGAGCGTGTCGGCGCGCTCATCGACATAGCGGGTGCGGAGGCGGAAATCGATCGAATCGGGATTGCATTCGATGGCGAGGCAGCAGGCGCCGGCCATGACGGCGGCGAGAGGCTGGGCGCCACCCATGCCGCCGAGGCCGCCTGTCAGGATCCACTTGCCGGTGAGGTTGCCATTGTAATGCTGGCGGCCGGCCTCGACGAAGGTTTCATACGTGCCCTGGACGATGCCCTGGGTGCCGATATAGATCCACGACCCGGCCGTCATCTGGCCGTACATGGCCAGGCCCTTCTTGTCCAACTCGTTGAAATGATCCCATGTCGCCCAATGCGGCACGAGGTTGGAATTGGCGATCAGCACGCGCGGGGCGTCCTTGTGGGTGCGGAAGATGCCGACCGGCTTGCCGGATTGCACCAGCAGCGTCTCGTCCTCGTTGAGGTCCTTCAGCGAGGCGACGATACGGTCGAAATCCTCCCAGGTGCGGGCGGCGCGGCCGATGCCGCCATAGACGACGAGTTCGTTGGGGTTCTCGGCGACCTCTCGGTCGAGATTGTTCATCAGCATGCGCAGCGGCGCTTCGGTGGTCCAGGACTTGGCGTTCAGCGTGTTGCCGCGGGGGGCTCTGACATCACGGATGTTGTGGCGCGGGTTGTTCATTGGAAGTCTCCCTCAAGCGGAAAGGATAAGTATTACGAGGGATTACCCCTCACCAACTTCGGCCAAGGCTTCACTGCGTTCAGCCGGCCTTCGTATCCTCTCCCACAAGGGGAGAGGTAAAACTCGTGGCGCTCTCTCGCCTCAAGCAACCGCCGCGCACGTGGCACCCTACCTCTCCCCTTGTGGGAGAGGATAGTTCGTCCCCGAGAGCCGAAGGCGATCGGTTGGACGAACTTGGTGAGGGGTGAAGTCACCCCTGGATCAGCTCGCCAGCACCGGCAGTATCCCCGCCGACACCGAGTCATTCAGGGCATTGGACGCAATCAAATTCGCCGCCGCCGCCAGATCCCCAGCCATGTAGCGGTCGACCTCCAGCGTCGGCACCACGGAACGGACCGCGGCAACCGCCTTGAACAGTTCCGGGCTGGTCACCAGCGGTGCGCGGAAATCGACGCCCTGGGCTGCGGTCACGGCCTCGATGCCGATGATGCCGAAGAGGTTTTCGGTCATCTGCAGCAGGCGGCGGGCGCCGTGGCAGGCCATGGAGACATGGTCTTCCTGGTTGGCGGAGGTCGGCGTCGAGTCGACGGAGGCCGGGTGCGACATCTGCTTGTTTTCGCTCATCAGCGCGGCCGATGTGACTTCGGCGATCATCAGGCCGGAATTCAGGCCCGGCGTCTTGGCGAGGAAGGCCGGCAGGCCGTAGGAGAGGGCGGGGTCGACCAGCAGTGCGATGCGGCGCTGGGCGATGGCGCCGATCTCGCAGATGGCGAGTGCGATCGTGTCGGCGGCGAAGGCCACCGGCTCGGCGTGGAAGTTGCCGCCTGACACGACGGAATTGTCGGCCAGGACGAGCGGATTGTCGGTCACAGCGTTGGCTTCGATCTCAAGCGTCTTCGCTGCCTGGCGCAGGATGTCGAGGCAGGCGCCGTCAACCTGCGGCTGGCACCTGATGCAATAGGGGTCCTGCACTCGCTCGTCGCCTGTGATGTGGCTGTCGCGGATGACGGAGCCTTCCAGCAGCGCGCGGAGGCTGGCGGCGGCATCGATCTGGCCCTTGTGGCCGCGCAGGGTGTGGATGTCGGGGTGGAAGGGGGCTGAGGAACCCATGGCGGCGTCGGTGGAGAGCGCTCCAGTTATCAGTGCCGACTGCGAGGCTCGATGGGCGCGGAACAGGCCGGCCAGTGCCAGCGCCGTGGATGTCTGGGTGCCGTTGATCAGCGCCAGGCCTTCCTTGGCGGAGAGCTCCACGGGCGTTAGGCCCGCCTTCTTCAATGCCTCTCCGCCGGGCAGGCGCCAGCCGTTCACGAAGGCCTCGCCTTCGCCGATCATGACCGCCGCCATGTGGGCGAGCGGCGCAAGATCGCCGGAGGCGCCGACGGAACCCTTTTCCGGGATCATGGGGATGACGCCCTTGTCCAGCATGCCTTCGATCAGGCGCACGAGTTCGATACGGACGCCGGATGCGCCGCGACCGAGCGAGATGAGTTTGAGGGCCATGATCAGGCGGACGATTTCGGGTGCCAGCGGCTCGCCCAGGCCGCAGCAATGCGACAGGATCAGGTTGCGCTGGAGGGTGGCGGTGTCCTCGGCGGCGATCTTGATACTGGCCAGCTTGCCAAAGCCGGTATTGACGCCATAGACCGGCTCGGTGCCGCTGGCGATCTCGGCAATGCGAGCGGCGGAGCGCAGTATCGCGGCATCGAAGCATGGATCTAGGCGGGCGGTTTCGCCGTCCCAGTAGATCGACTGGAGTTCGGCAAGGGTGACGGAGCCGGGGTGGAGGGTGATGGTCATGTTGATTTTCCCATTTTTCTCGATGGTCCGGCGATGTTACTGGCCATGCCACACCCGCTTCCAGAGCGGGTTGAAGCCCATGCGGTAGACGAGCTCTGCCGGCCGTTCGATGTCCCAGATGGCGAGGTCGGCCCATTTCCCCGGCTCAAGTGTGCCCGTTTCAGTTTGAAGACTGAGTGCCCTGGCGGCGTTGCGGGTGACGCCGGCGATGCATTCCTCGACTGTCATGTGGAACAACGTGGCTGACATGTTCATGGTCAGCAACAGCGAGGTCAGCGGCGAGGTGCCAGGGTTGTTGTCGGTGGCGATGGCCATGGCGACGCCATGCCGGCGGAAGCTCTCGATCGGCGGCTTCTTCGTCTCGCGAATGAAATAATAGGCGCCAGGCAGAATGACGGCGACAGTTCCCGCATTCGCCATCGCGGCAGCACCGGCATCGCTGGTATATTCGAGATGGTCCGCTGAGAGCGCGCCATAGCGGGCGGCTAGGGCGGCGCCATCGAGATCCGAGAGCTGGTCGGCATGGAGCTTGACCGGCATGCCGAGTGCTCGGGCCCTGTCGAAGACCCGTGCGATCTGGTCGGGAGAGAAGGCGATGCCTTCGCAGAAGCCGTCGACCGCGTCGGCCAGGCCGGCGGCGTGGATCGCCGGCAGCATCTCGTCCGCGACCTTGGCAATATAGCCGTCCTTGTCGCCATTGGCCTCCGGCGGCAGGGCGTGGGCGCCGAGGAAGGTGGTGCGGACGCTGACAGGGCGGACGCCGGCCAGGGCGCGGGCGGCCTTGAGGGACTTGGCTTCGTTTTCGAGGTCGAGGCCGTAGCCGGACTTCACTTCGACGGTGGTAACGCCCTCCGCCATCAGCGCGTCGAGGCGCGGCAGGGTCTGGCTGACAAGGTCGGCTTCGGAGGCGGCACGGAGCGAGCGGACGGAGGAGACGATGCCGCCGCCGGCGCGGGCGACCTCTTCATAGGTCGCGCCGTTGAGGCGAAGTTCGAATTCATGGGCGCGGTTGCCGGCATGGACCAGATGGGTGTGGCAGTCGATCAGGCCCGGCGTGATCCAGCGGCCTTCGCAGTCGATGGTGTCGGCGGCGGCGGTGGCGGGAAGGTCGGCCTCCGCGCCTGCGAACAGGATCTTTCCGTCGCGGGCGATGACGGCGCCATGGTCGATTTCACCAAGCCCTTCACGGGCAGGGTCGAGGGTCGCGAGCCGCGCATTGCGCCAGATCGTGGTCTTGCCCAAAATCCCTTCCGCCATGAAAATACCCTTCCCATTCGTCGATGAATATGTATATACATAATAGAAATCGTTGCAAGCAGTTTCGGGGGACATGATGGCAATTTTTGCAGAGCAGGTTCTGACGCCCATGGGCTGGATCAGGGATGCGCGGGTTGTCGTCGAGGCGGGCAGGATCGCCAGCGTCGCAGCCGATGCGACGCCCGAAGCCGGCGACGAGCGGCATTCGATCCTGGTGCCGGGGATGGGCAATGTGCACAGCCATGCCTTCCAGCGCGCCATGGCGGGCCTGACCGAGATGCCCGGTCCGGGCAGCGACAATTTCTGGAGCTGGCGCGACCTGATGTATCGCTTTGCGCTGAGCTTCGATCCCGACCAGATCGAGGCCGTCGCGGCGCAGCTCTATGTCGAGATGCTGGAGGCCGGCTTCACGCGCGTGGGCGAATTTCACTACTTGCATCACGCCAAGGATGGCGGGCACTATGCCGACATTGCCGAACATTCCGTGCGCATTGCCGCCGCCGCGCAGGAAACGGGTATCGGGCTGACGCTGCTGCCGGTCTTCTATGCGCATTCGCAGTTCGGCGGGCAGGCGCCGGGCGAGGGCCAACGACGGTTCATCAATGATGTCAACAGCTTCGCGCGACTGATTGAGGGTGCGCAGAAAGCCGTTGAGAGTTTGAATCAGTCCAAAGTCGGCATCGCGCCGCACAGCCTGCGCGCTGCGACGATCGAGGAAATCCGTGCCTTGCAGCAGCTTGCGTTCGATGGGCCGATCCATATCCATATCGCCGAGCAGGTGAAGGAGGTTGAGGATTGCCTCGCTTTCGCGGGCATGCGGCCGGTCGAATACCTGCTTGAGAACTCTGATGCCGACGGGCGTTGGTGCTTCGTCCACGCCACTCACATGACCGACGCGGAGACCATCGCCATGGCTGGGCGCGGCGTCGTCGCCGGCCTCTGCCCGATCACCGAGGCCAATCTCGGCGACGGGTTCTTCCAGGCGCCGCTGGCCCTGGAACATGGTGGGGCGATCTCGGTCGGCTCGGACTCGAATGTGCAGATCGGCCTTGGGGCCGAACTCCGCCAGCTCGAATATTCGCAGCGCCCCCTGCATCGCGCCAGGAACGTGATCGCGACCAAGGGGCGGTCGACGGGGCGGACCCTGTTCGACGAGGCGGTGGCCGGCGGCGGCCAGGCACTGATGCACGACACGGGCATTGCCGCGGGATCGCCGGCCGATTTCGCCAGCCTCAAGCCCGTCTTCGATGTCGGCTATCGCGGCGATCAGGTCCTCGATGCCTGGGTGTTCGGCGACGGCATGCGGGTCGACAGCGTGTGGGTGGATGGTGTCCGGATCGTCAGCGACGGACGTCACCGCAATCGCGACCGGATCGGTTCGCGCTTTGCCGGCGTGATGAAGGAATTGCTCGCCGTTTGAGGCGCTGCGCCACGGCCACCCTTGACTAATGCGCGCGGAAAACGAACATCGGCACATGACGCTCGCATCCGTACTTTCCCGCGGTGATTCCGCGCCCTCGCTTCACCAGCGCATCCTTGGAGATATCGAGGGCCGCATCCTGTCGGGTGAGTGGCCTCCCGGCCATCGCATCCCTTTCGAAATGGAGCTTGCGGCGCAATACGCCTGCTCGCGGATGACGGTCAACAAGGCGCTTTCGCAGCTGGCCAAGGCCGGATTGATCGAGCGTCGCAAGCGCTCCGGCAGCTTCGTCACCCAGCCGCATGCCCAGTCGGCGGTGCTCGAGATCCGCGATATCAAGGCCGAGGTCCAGTCTCTCGGCATGACCTACGACTACGAACTGCTGGCGCGCGCGCAGCGCCGGGCCAATGCCGACGAGCGTGAGCAACTCGACCTTCGGGCGGGCTCCGTCGTCATCGATTTGCAATGCCGGCATTTCGCGGGTCGAAGACCATTCACCTATGAGGAGCGGCTGATCAACCTCGCCGCCGTGCCGGAGGCTGCGACGCAACCCTTCGACAAGGTCGCGCCGGGACCGTGGCTGATCGAGCGCGTGCCCTGGAGCGCAGCCGAGCACCGCATCCAGGCGATCGGCGCCGATGCCGAGATTGCCAATGTGCTTGAGATTTCCGAGGGGACGCCGTGTCTGCAGATCGACCGCCGGACGCGGATGAATGGAATTTACGTGACGCTCGTGCGGCTGGTCTATCCCGGCCAAACCTTTGAACTGATCGCGAATTTCGCACCGATGCAGAGCTGATCTGACCGAAAACACCAGACGGAGGACACCCATGACCAGACCGATGTGGACCTATTTCAAGGGCGAGTGGCACGAGGGTGACGTGAAGATCCTCGGCGCAGCCTCGCACGGGACCTGGCTCGGCTCGGTGATCTTCGATGGGGCGCGGCTGTTCGAGGGCGTGACGCCTGATCTCGACCGGCACTGCGCGCGCGCCAATGACTCGGCCAAGGCGTTGGGCCTCGCCCCGATGCTGTCGGCGGCGGAGATCGAGACGCTGGCGCTGGAGGGTCTCAAGAAGTTCGAGCCAGGCACGGCGGTCTATATCCGGCCGATGTACTGGGCCGAGGAAGGCGAGGGCAGCCTGATCCTGCCGCTGCCGGAGTCGACGGAATTTGCGCTCTGCCTCGAGGCCATCCCGATGTCCGAGCCCAAGGGCACATCGATCACCACCACCCAGTTCCGCCGTCCGACGCTCGAGGTGATGCCCGTCAATGCCAAGGCCGCCTGCCTCTATCCCAACAATGCCCGCATGCTGCGCGAGGCCAAGACCAAGGGTTTCCAGAACGCGCTGGTCTGCGACATGCTGGGCAACGTTGCCGAGCTTGCAACCGCCAATGTCTTCATGGCGCGGGGCGGGGAGGTGTTCACGCCGGTGCCGAACGGCACGTTCCTCAACGGCATCACCCGCCAGCGCGTCATGGGCCTGCTGCGGGAGAGTGGTGTCAGCGTCCACGAGATCACGCTGTCGGTAGAGGACTTCCGCGAGGCCGACGAGATCTTCTCGACCGGCAACATGAACAAGGTCATGCCGATCATCGCCTTCGACGAGCGGAATTTCCAGTTCGGCCCGATCGCCCGCAAGGCGCGGTCGCTCTACTGGGACTGGGCGCACAGCTAAAAAGAAACGGCCCGCCAGAGGGCATGCCGCACATTTTGGCTGATCCGGCTGGATCAGTCCTTGGCGCGTTCCACGTAGGAAGCGTCCTCGGTAAGGATAACGATGCGGGTGCCGGCTTCGATATGCGGCGGCACGTTGGTGCGAACGCCGTTGGACAGGATAGCTGGCTTGTAGGACGATGATGCGGTCTGGCCCTTGGTGACCGGCTGGGTCTCGACGACTTCGAAAGTGGCCTGGCGCGGCAGGGTCAGCGCGATTGGGTTGCCATCGTGGATCGACAGCTGCACGGTCATGCCTTCGATCAGGTAGGCCTTGTCGTCGCCGACCATGTCGGGCGAGGCGGCTACCTGGTCGTAATTGACCGGGTTCATGAAGTGGAAGCCTTCGCCATCCTCATAAAGGAACTGGAAGTTGAGGTCTTCGACCACGGCGCGTTCAACCTGTTCGGTCGTCTTCCAGCGCTCGGAAACCTTCACGCCGTCGGAGATGCGCCGCATGTCGATCTGGGTCACCGGCGTGCCCTTGCCGGGATGAAAATTCTGCGCGGTCAACACCACATAGAGACGTCCATCGATATCGAGGACATTGCCCTTGCGAAGCTGAGAAGCGATGACCTTTGCCATAAGACTTCCTTGTATCTTGTTGAAACGCGCTTTAAGGGACGGCGTCCGGAAGAGCGCGGAACTGGATTTGTGGCGCGCTACTAACCCGAAATCCCGGCAATTGCCAGACGGAATCGACCGAACCCGATGAGAAAGCTTTCGTCGTCCAGCGAAACGATTTCGCCTTCAGAATGGTGGCGGCCCCATGTGCATGCCGACCGGCGTCCATCGCTTCTTGCCCGCAACCGGATACAGTCGGCCTTGCGCGCCTTCTTCTCCGGCGACGATTTCCTGGAGATCGATACGGCTGCCCTGCAGGTGTCGCCCGGCAACGAGACCCATCTGCACGCTTTTTCGACCGAGCTTGTCGGTTCCGATGGCGCGAGCAGCACGCTCTATCTGCACACATCGCCGGAATTCGCTTGCAAGAAGCTTCTCGCCGCCGGCGAACGCCGCATCTTCACCTTCGCCCATGTCTACCGCAACCGCGAGCAATCGCCGACCCACCAGCCTGAATTCACCATGCTGGAATGGTACCGGGCGGGCGAGACCTATGACGCCCTGATGCGCGACTGCGGCGAGATCCTGGCACTCGCTGCCGAAGTCGCGGGCACGTCGACCTTCCGTCACCGCGACATCGAATGCGACCCGTTTCTCGAGCCCGAGCGGCTGACGCTGGCCGAGGCCTTCGAGCGCCACGCCGGCATCGACCTGCTGGCGACGATCAGCCCCAAGGGCGAGATCGATCGACAGAAGCTCGCCAGCCAGGCGGCGAAGGCCGGCATACGCATCGCCGGAGACGACAACTGGTCGGACATTTTCTCCCGCGTGCTGATCGAGAAGATCGAGCCGGAGCTCGGTCGGGGCAGGGCGACCATTCTGTGCGAGTATCCGATCACCGAGGCGGCCCTGGCGCGGAGGTCGCTGCGGTCGCCCAAGGTGGCCGAGCGGTTCGAGCTCTATGCCTGCGGCGTGGAACTCGCCAATGCCTTCGGCGAGTTGACGGACGCGACCGAGCAACGGCGCCGATTCGAGGCCGACATGGACGAGAAATCGCGGATCTACGGCGAACGCTATCCGCTCGACGAGGATTTTCTTGCGGCGCTTGCAGTCATGCCCGAGGCGAGCGGCGCGGCGCTGGGGTTCGACCGGCTGGTTATGCTGGCATGCGGGGCGTCGCGGATCGAGCAGGTGATCTGGACTCCGGCGCGGTGGAACCGGTGATGGCGGGCAGAACCGCGCCGTTGTCCCTGACGTCGCTGGGGGGACTTGTGGACGCCGGGCTGATCGACGCGGACCAGTCCGCAGCGTTGCAGCCGGTGGCTGACCGTTATGCGATTTCCCTCACGGACAGCGTTGCCGCTCTGATCGACCGCGAGGATCCGGCTGACCCGATCGCCCGCCAGTATCTGCCCATGGTCGCCGAACTCGATCGACGGCCCGAGGAGCGCGACGATCCGATCGGCGACGGGCCGCATAGTCCGGTGCCGGGCATCGTCCACCGATATCCGGACCGGGTGCTGCTCAAGGCCGTGCATGTCTGTCCGGTCTACTGCCGCTTCTGCTTCCGCCGCGAGATGGTCGGCCCGTCGGGGGACGGCACTATGGGGACCGCGGCGCTGAAACGCGCCATCGACTATGTCGCCGCCGATCCTGAAATATGGGAAGTGATCATCACTGGCGGGGATCCGCTGGTGCTTTCGCCGCGCCGGCTCACGGAGATCATGTCGGCGCTCGGACAGGTGGCGCATGTGAAGGTCATCCGGTTCCACAGCCGCGTGCCGGTCACCGATCCCTCGAGGATGACCACTGAGTTGCTGGATGCGCTGACATGCTCCGGCAAGACGGTTTACGTGGCGTTGCATGCCAATCACCCCCGGGAACTGACCGGATACGCCAAGCATGCGATCGACAGGCTGATTGCGTCGGGGGTGGTCATGGTCAGTCAGTCGGTGCTGCTTCGGGGGGTGAACGACGACGCGGCGGTGCTGGCGGCGCTGATGCGCCGGTTCGTGGAGTTGCGTGTGAAGCCCTACTATCTGCACCACCCCGATCTGGCGCCGGGCACCAGCCACTTCCGGCTGTCGATCGCCGAGGGGCGGAGGCTGGTTGCCGCACTCCGGGCGAAGGTCTCGGGCCTCTGCATGCCGCATTACATCCTCGACATACCCGGCGGACACGGCAAGGTGTCGCTGTCCGAAAGCCCGGTGACGGAAACGGCGGAAGGCTGCTACTCCGTCGAGGACAGGTTGGGACGGGTGCAGACATATCGGGACAGATGAGATCGGCGGCCGGTCAGGTTCGAATCTCGGCGACGGCCCTTGCCTCGTCGGCGTCATTGGCCCGCGCATATTGCTCGAACTTCTCGACGAAGCGGTCGTAGAGGTCGGAAAACTGCTCCAGTTCCTCGTTGCTCCAGTCGGCCAGGATCTGGCCGATTACTTCGTGCTTCACCACATTCATCCGGTCGAGCCAGTCGATGCCATCGCCGGTGAGCGCGACGAGCGTCCGGCGGGCATCCTCCTGCGAGGCCTCGCGGCGAAGCACGCCGCGTTTGACGAGGTCGGCCACGACCCGGCTGACGCGGGAATGGTCGAGCCGCATCTGCTCGGCAAGGGCGCCGACGGTGACTTCCTGACTTCGCGACAGGCGGCGCACCAGCGAGAGCATATCGAGATGCGACAGTTCAAGCCCGGCGCCGGCGCGGCTGATCGCCAGCCGGCCGATGTAACGGCGTCCGATCAAGAGCCGCATCCGGCCCATGATGCCGCTGATGCGGACGATTTCGTCGGCGCGATCCGATAGGGCGGGCTTTTCAAGCGTTTGTGAGGTCATGGGCCGTTCTAGCATATCGGTCGCGAAAGAACACGAGAAATGTGCTCATGTCACATTTGTGTTGTTGACATATCCGTGACTTTGGCACATATGATCGCCATCAACCTGATCGAGTGATGTTCCCATGGACGCCCGTGTGCCGCCTGCCGCCGAAGCCCCCTCTGCCTTTGTCTCGCTCGTGCCCGATCCGCGCCGGCGCCTGCTGGCCTTTGCGCTGCTGATGGGCGGCATGTTCATGGCGACGCTCGACAACCAGATCGTCTCGACCGCGCTGCCGACGATCGTCGGCGAGTTCGGGGAGCTCGAACGGTTTGCCTGGGTCGGCTCGGCCTATCTCCTCGCGGTCAGCACCGTCATGCCCTTCTATGGAAAGCTGGGCGATCTCTTCGGCCGCAAATATGTGATGATGGCGGCGATCTTCGTGTTCACGCTCGGATCGCTGGTCTGCGGACTTGCGGGCTCGATGAACCAGCTGATCGCGGCGCGCGTCCTGCAGGGCCTGGGCGGCGGCGGCATCATGGTGTCGATCTTTTCCATCAATGCCGACATGTTCGAGCCGCGGGTCAGGGCGCGCTACCAGAGCTATTCGAGCCTGATGCTGATGGCCGCCGGCGCTATCGGGCCAACGCTGGGAGGCGTGCTGTCCGATGTCTTCGGCTGGCGATCGATCTTTCTCGTCAACCTGCCGATCGGGATCATCGTGCTGGCGGGGCTGGCTCTCATCCTGCCGAACCGCAAGCCGGACCGGAAGCCTGAGATCGACTATGCCGGCGCCATCCTGCTGGCCGGTGCGGTTGCCTGCGTCGTGCTCTGGGCCGACGGGAGCCAGTTGTTCGGCTCGCTTCTGTCGGTCGGCAGTGCCGCCGTCGCCGCCACGGGCATTGCCTTCGCCATCGCATGGGTCGTCGTCGAGCGCCGGGTGGCCGAGCCGATCATTCCGCTTAGCCTGTTCCGGAACCCGACCATCAGCCTGTTGCTGGTCGTCTCGCTGGTGAGCGGCGCGGTCGGGATCGGCTCGGTGAATTATATCGCGCTGTTCCTGCAAACCACCACTGGGCTAACTCCCTCGCAGGCGGGACTGCTCTTCATCGCCCTGACCGGCGGCATTGCCGCGGGGTCGCTGACCGCAGGCCGCCTGATCTCGCTGACCGGTCGCTACAAGATCTTCGCCATGATCAGCACGACCGGCAGCACGGTCACGTTCCTGATATTCTCGACGCTGCATGCCGGCACGCCAATCTACCTCATCGCCATGGTCATGGTCCTGCAAGGTCTAAGCGTCGGCTTCGGTCAACAGGTGCCCGTCGTCGGCGTGCAGAATGCCACCGACCCCCGGGATGTCGGCGCCGCGACCGGGGCCGTGACGCTGACGCGCATGGCTGGCGCCTCGATCGCGATCAGCATATATGGCGCGGTTCTCTCGAGCTACATGCTCGGGCAGGGCGTGGACATTCCGGGCGTCGCCAGCATTGACCAGTTGACGCCGGCGGATATGGCGGCGCTGCCAGCGCATTCGCAGGAGATGATTGCGGAAACCTATACCAGAGCCTTCCAGCCGGTCTTCCTCAGCATGGCCGGGCTGATCGCGATCGGACTTGTCGCGGCGCTCTCGCTCAGGAACATCAGGCTGCCGACATCCAAGCCGTGATGGCCGGGCGACCGTACGGTGGGACCTCCCGGCTCTGCCATGCGTTCGGTGACACGCGGCCGGCAGCGGTTCATTTCAATTATAGTCCGGGATTCCCGGCATTGTTCTGAAGCCTTGCAGCATCCGGAAGCGGCGGGCCCATTTCCGGAGCGCCGGGTATTCGTCATGATCGATGCCGAAATCGCGCGACAGGGCGAAGGAGGGGAATAGCGCAATGTCGGCGATCGTTGCGCGCTCGCCAGCGAACCAGTCCTTGCCGTCAAGGCCGCGCCTGATCATGTGATCCTCCATCAGGGTGAAGGCGGACGCAGCGGCGTGACGCATTCCATGGCTGTCTGCTGGCGTGTCGAAGAGGGCGTTGCGCCGGGCCAAGACCGCGGGCTCCAGCCGGAGTGCGGCAAAGGACAGCCAGTGCTGGACTTCGCCGAAGGCGCGCGGCTCGAGCGGCAGCCAATCCCGGCCGGGATGATAGCCGTTTGCGAGATAGGCGAGGCAGGCTTCGGCGCCCGATATCGTGAAGTCGCCGTCGCGAAGGACGGGCAGGGCGCCGGCCGGCGAGAGCGCGCGGAACTGCGGCGAAAGGTGCTCGCCGCCGGGAAACATGTCGATGCCCTGCAGGACAATATCGAGCCCGAGGAACGCGCCAAGGAGCCGGACCTTGTAGGCGTTCTCGTCAAGCTCGTAGTTGAGAAGCATCAGTTCACCCAACCCGGACCTCCCCCGATAGGCTGTCGCGAAAGGCTTCGACGATCCGTGCCAGATCCTTCAGCGGTTTGTCCGGCGCGACATCGAGGGCAACCACATGCATGCCGGTCCGGGTCTCCGAGACAGGCTGGAATGCGGCGAGAAGCTGGCTGGTGGCGGACTTGACGAGGCAGAGGTTCTGGCCGAGCTGCCTGACAGCGTCGCCGTCATCGAGGCCATTGGCGACCAGTGCGGCAATGGCGGTGGCAACAGGCTTGTCGAGATAGACGCTGCGGACGGCGACTGCCGGTATGCCGGCGATCTCCTCGCCCGGCGCCGCATCGTGGTCGAGAGAGGTCCAGATGATGCCGGCCCATTCGCGCGCCTTGTAGACCGGCACGGTGATGGTGGGCGGCACCTCCAGGTCCGGATGGGCGGGGATGTGGCGACATTGGCCGGACCGGTCATACTGCCAGCCGTGATAGAGGCAGGCGAGATGGTTGCCGCGGACGAAGCCGAAGGACAGGCGCATGCCGCGATGCGGGCAGCGATCCTCCCAGACATGGGCCGTACCCTTGTCGTCGCGCCAGACGACGAGTTCCTGGCCGAAGAGCTTGAAGCCGGCCGAGGTCGCAGGTTCGATATCGCCAGACAATGCCACCGGGTGCCAGGCCGCGTCCATCAGCCGGCCCCCGCACCGCGGATCACATCGAGCACGATGCAATCGCGGGGGCCGAGACTCATCGCCATCTCGAACATGTCGACCAGGTCGGGCTCGCCGCTGACGGCAAGCCGTGCCTGCCGGTCGCGGAGTTCGCCGAGTTCCAGCTCAAGGTTGAGACGCGCCGCGCGATGGCGGGCGAAATCGGCGAAGCTGGCGGGATCAAGCTGCCCGGTGAAGGTGAAGGTCTGCTCCAAGGCAATGCACAAATTTTAGTCGGCGAGACCGGTTGATGACAAATTGCGCTTGGATCTAGTCGGAATTTTCCTGTCCGGTCAAGGGCGAGAATGGTGGCACGAAATTTGCAGCGGACGCTGGATGTTCCCGTAAAGCGAGGTGCGATGATGACGGTGGCCGCGAACGACCTGTCGACAAGTGCAGAGGAAAGATTGAAGGCTGGGAAGCAGCTTCGCGCCGACTTCGCGCTGATGGTCCAATTGGCTGCCTGCCGGTTTGCCTCGCCGGCCGGGTCTGCCTTTCTGCCGCAGACCCTGCTGCCGATCCTGCCCCGGAAGACTTGAGGCTTGCACAACCGGCGGTCCGCGCTAGGGTTGTGCGGCGACAGGTCGGAGACGAGCGGACATGGATGATATCGACGAGGCGACACGCGACCAATGGTTCGTGATCGACAGCAGGGTGGCCGTACCGATCGGCACGTCGCAAAACCGGTTGCTCGGGCATGAACTGTCGGTGCATCGCAACGGCGAAGGGGTGATTTCCGTGCGTGACGCCGATACGGGTCGCGAACTGCCGGTGCGCGAACGGTTCGGCTTCGTCTGGACCTCGCTCGGCGAACCAGAGCGGGATGTGTTTTCGATCGAGGAGGCGATGGAGGACGACCGGCGCCGGGTCAATTGCGGCGTCGTCGCCGTTCGGGCTTCGGGCCTGAGGGTCGTCGAGAACTTCCTCGACATGGCGCATTTTCCCTTCGTCCATACCGACATTCTCGGCGCCGAACCCCATACCGAAGTCCCGCACTACAATGTGGAGATCCGGCGCGACGTCGACGAGGTCTGGGCGACGAACTGCCGCTTCTTCCAGCCGCAGGCAGCACTGTCCTCGACCGAGGGCGCGATGTCGCAATATATCTACCGGGTCATGACGCCGTTCACGACGTTGCTCTACAAGTCCTGCCCCAATGCCGAGGACCGATGGGATCTGATCTGTCTCTTCGTCCAGCCGACGGATCCCGACCGCAGCCGGGCGCATCCCGTCATGTTCCTGGTCGACGATGTCTCGACGACGACCGATCTGATTCATTTCCAGCAGACCATCTTCCTGCAGGACAGGATCATCCTGGAAAACCAGCGGCCCGTGCTGCTGCCACTCGAGCCGCGATCTGAAATCCCGACGCGGGCGGACGCGACCTCCATCGCCTATCGGCGCTGGTTGAAGGAAAAGGGCATCACCTACGGCACGACGCTGGCGGCCTGACCGCCGTCTGGTCGTTCAGTCCCGGAGCACCAGCAGGTCGGAAGGCGCATATCGCGTGTCGATCACGTCGCCGGCGACCGGCGGCGGAGAGGACGGGCTGTTGAACATGTCGAAGGAGAGCGGCTGGCCACCGACGATGAGCCGGGTGCGGATCACGGATCCGAGGAAATTGACGGCCTCGACCTTGCCCGACAGCATGTGGCTGCGCCCGCCGCCGGCGTCGAGCGAAAGCGCCTCGGGGCGCAGAGCCAGCGTCAGCGTGTCTCCGGCTTTTGTGTCGGCGATCGTCTCCGAAAGCGTCACCAGGTTGTCTCCGACCATGACCGTTCTTGCAGCGGGATCGACCACTTTCGCTTCAAGTGTCGACAGCGTGCCGACGAAGCCCGCGACGAATTTTGTCGCCGGCCGGTTGTAGATCTCGAAGGAGGTGCCGATCTGGTCGGCGCGGCCCTGGTTCATGACCACGATGCGGTCGGAGATCGACAGCGCCTCTTCCTGGTCATGGGTGACGAAGACGGTGGTGATGCCGAGCTGGCGCTGGATAGCGCGGATTTCCTCGCGAAGCGAGACGCGGATCTTGGCGTCGAGCGCGGAAAGCGGTTCGTCGAGCAGCAGAACCTGCGGCTTGGGCGCGAGTGCGCGGGCGAGCGCGACGCGCTGCTGCTGGCCGCCGGACATCTGGTAGGGAAAGCGGTCGGCGAGATGATCTAGCTTGATCAGGCCGAGCATCTCCTTGACGCGGGCATCGATCTCCGCCTTGGGCTTGCCGGCGACCTTGAGGCCGAAGGCGACATTGTCGAACACGTTCATGTTCGGGAACAGCGCATAGGCCTGGAACACCATGCCGATGTTGCGCTGATTGGGTCGAAGCGTGTTCTGGTTCTTGCCATTGATGGTGATCGTGCCGTCGGTCGGGGTCTCGAAGCCGGCGATCATCCTGAGCACCGTGGTCTTGCCGCAGCCGGACGGGCCGAGGAAGGACACGAACTCGCCCTTCTCGATCGACATGCTGAAATCGTGCACGACCTGGACGGGCCCGAAGGATTTCTTGATATGGCTCAGCGTCAGAAAACTCATGTGGATGCGGTTCCTCAGGTCTTGCGAGGCGCGCTTTTCTGGAAGCGCGAAACGAGTTGGATCAGGCCCAGGCAGCCCCAGGTAATGGCGAAGGCGATCACGGAAAGTGCTGCGGGTTCGTAGGCGCGGTTGGCGCCGAGAAGCTGCATGAAGGGTCCGAAGGCGGGTCGGTTGAGGAGGGCGGCCATGGTGAACTCGCCGATGACGATGGCGAAGGTCAGGAAGGCGCCCGAGAGGACTGCCACCAGCACGTTGGGCAGGATGATGCGGAACAGGATGGTCGTCCAGCCGGCGCCGAGGCTTTGGGCTGCCTCCGTGAGCGTGCCGACGTCGATGGTTCGCAGGCCGGTGTCGACCGCGCGATACATGTAGGGCAGGGCAAGGATCGCATAGCCGAACATCAGCAGGATGTTGGTGCCCATCGCCGAGCCGGTCAGCGGCAGCCAGCTTGACGTGTTGTACAGCCGGATATAGCCGAAGACGATGACGATGGCCGGGATGACGAGCGGCAGAAGCGTCACGAATTCGATATAGGGGCGCAGGCCCGGCAGCTTGAGCCGCACCCAGTAGGCCGTGGGAACCACCAGGAGGACGCCGAAGACGATGGTGACCAGCGCCATGACGACCGAATAGGTGAAAGTTTCCTGGAAGCGGGGATCCTCGAAGACCTTGACATAGGCGTCGAAGGAAAACACGCCGCGCCGCATCATCAGCGAGAACCGCGTCATGCCCATCAGCGGCAGGATGAAATAGAGCAGGCCGAAAATCAGCGCGGCCCAGGCGAAGAACTTCTTCATTTGAGCCACCTTTCGCTGCGGGCGCGCAGCCAGATATAGACGAAATTGGCGATGCCGGTGACGACGATCATGCCGAAGGCGAGCGCGTAGCCGAGATGCGGATTGCCCAGCACGTCACCGCGAATCTGGGCGAAGAGCAGGATCGGCACGATCGACAGCGAGGAACCGGTCAGCGCGATCGCGGTGGCGACGGCGCCGAACGCATTGGCGAAGAGCAGCGCGAACGTGCCGAGCAGCGAGGGAAGCAGGATCGGGATGGCGACCATGCGCCAGTATTGCGGGCCGGTGGCGCCGAGGATCGAGGCGGCTTCCTTCCATTCCTTCTTCAATCCGTCCAGCGCCGGGGTGATGATCAGGATCATCAGCGGGATCTGAAAGAAGAGATAGGTGATCGTCAGGCCCCAGAAGGACAGAAGGTTGAAGCCGAGTGCGCGAAGATTGATGCCGAGTTCGGTGTTGAGAAACACCGTAACCATGCCGAGCGGACCAAGCGTCGCCAGGAAGGCGAAGGCGAGCGGCACGCCGGCGAAGTTCGAGGCGACGCCCGAGAAGGTGAGAAGCGGGCCGCGGATGCGTTGCGGCAATCCGCCCAGCACGACGGCGGCGGCAACGGCAAAGCCGATCGCGCAGCCCAGCAATGCCGAGGCGACCGAGATCTTGATCGAGATCCAGTAGGCGGCCATGATCGAGGGGGTGAACAGTCCAAGGACATTCTCGAAGGTGAAGCTGCCGTCCGGTGTCTGGAACGCGCCGACCACGATCTTCATCGTCGGCATGATCAGGAACAACATGACGAAGGCGGCAAAAGGCAGCACGCCCAGCCAGTGTAATGGCAGGCGGCGCGGTGCCCGTTGCGGGCCTGCTCCCGAGATGGTCGATGGCATCCGTATGTCCCGCTCCAGCGCGCGCGGCGCTATCCCGCCGGACACTTGCTGAACTCTTGAGCCAGCCAAGTGATCCAACCTGTTGCAATCACGATGGGTTCCGGAGTTGCGAGCTGGTATCCCGCGTCGATAAACCGGAAACAGACACCGCTCCGGCCGAAAGACCGGAGCGGCAATTCAGGTGCCTGGCTTACTGCACGTTGGCGCCGACCACGGAGTCCCAGCCGCCGGTGACGGCTGCCTTGTTGGCGTCCACTTCCTCGAGGGTCGGGAAGTAGGCCTTTTCATAGGATGCGGCCGGCGGCAGCGCGTCGATCAGGTCCTGCGGAACCTTGCCGGCCTTGACCATGGCGTTGAAGCGAGCCGGGTGGCAATAGCCCTTCAGCCAGCCGAGCTGACCTTCGTCCGAATAGAGGTGTTCCATCCATAGCTTGGCGGCATTCGGATGCGGTGCGAAGGCGGAGATGCCCTGCACGTAGACACCGGCGAGCACGCCCTTGTCCGGAACGACGACTTCGACCGGCGGGTTGCCGGCGAGCGTGTCCTTGGCGGCCAGCGCGTTGTAGTCCCACATCACGATGATCGGGGTGGCACCCTGTGCGAGCGTGCCGGACTTGCCGATGACCGGGACGAAGTTGCCCTTGGCGTTGAGTTCCTTGAAGAACTCAAGGCCCTTTTCGCCGGCTTCCTTGCCGGGCTTGGCATCCTGGGCGAGACCAGCTGCGAGAACACCGAGGATAGCCTGGTTGGACGCGCGCGGATCGCCTGCGAGAGCGACCTGTCCGGCATAGTCGGACTTCAGCAGGTCGGCCCAGTCCTTCGGGGTTTCCTTGACGAGGTCCTTGTTCACCAGGAAGGACATCACGCCATAGTAGTCGCCGTACCAGTGGCCATCCGCATCCTTGATCGCGTCGGGGATTTCGTCCCAGGTCGACACCTTGTAGGGCTGCAGCAGGCCTTCGGCCTTCATCTGCGGGCCGAAGGCGAGGCCGACGTCGACGACGTCAGGAGCCTGGGGGCCCTTGTTGTCCTTGTTGGCCTTGATGGCCTCGACTTCGTCGGCCGAACCGGCATCCGGGTTCAGTTCGTTGACCGTGATCTTCGGATACTTTGCCTTGAAGCTGGCAATCACGCCGCCATATCCGCACCAGTCGTGGGGCAGGGCGATGGTGGTGAGCATGCCTTCGGCTTCGGCGGCCGCGATGAGCTCTGCCGAGGGTTCCGCACGGGCGATCGCGGTGGTCGCCATCAGCATGGCGCCGGTCACGGCGACGATGGAATGGAGCTTGGTCTTCACTGAGTTTCTCCTCTGTTGGGTTTCAGCTTGGCGATGCAGTTAGTTTTGTTTGATGACGCCTGTGTGACACATTCATTGCAGCTGAAAATCGGTCTTTTATGCTTTGCTAAACCAGGGTTAGACCGTTGCCCCAGTCTATTCCCTGGAGACCGGCCGCCGAAACAGCGGCGTGGTCTCGAAGAGATTTTCGAGCATCGACATGCGCTCGCGGGTCTTGTCCCAATGGGCGTTCTGCACAGCTTCGATCAGCGCCTCGACGACGAGCAGCGTGACCACCGAACTGTCCCAGGCCGACGGCGCCTCGATGTGCAGGCGGAATGCGTGGCGGGCGTTCTTGCCGATCGGGGACCCCCAGCTGTCGGTGAAGAGCACGATCTCGGCGCCGACCTCGGAGGCGGTCCGCGCGAGCGCTTCGAGCTCCCTCTCGTATCGACGGATGTCGAAGAGGATGAGCACGTCGCCCTTGTTCATGTTGAGCACGTAATGCGGCCAGCCCGAGGGGCTGGTGGACATGCGCGTCACGCCCGGCCGGATGACCTGAAGATGGGTGAAGAAATACTCGGCGAGCGCGCCGGTGATGCGGCCGCCCGCGAGGTAGACGTTGCGCTTGCGGTCGCCGATGAGCCTGGCCGCGGCGTCGAAGTCCGCAGGGTCGATTGCACCGAGCGACTGGCGCATGTTGTTCATCACCGCGTCCGCGAAGCGGTTGAGAATATGAGCGCCGGGCGCGTTGGGCGCCATGCGCTCATGCTTGGTGATCGGATTGGATATCGTCGCCTCAAGCTCCTGGTGTAGGCGAGACTGGAAATCCGTAAAACCCTTAAAGCCGAGCTTCTGCACCATCCGGACGACTGTCGGCGTCGAGATGCCGGCCGCTTCCGCCACGGTGGTTATGGAGCCGAGGCCCGACACGGGATAGTTATCCAGCAGGCTATTGGCCAATTGCTTCTCGGCCCGCGTCATGGACTCGTAGCCAGCGGTTATCATGTCCGAGACGGTCTTTACGACGTCGTTCACCCCTGCATTCCCCCGTCCAGTCTGCGCTGGCTGTGTTCTGAAATAAGAAATTCAAACTGATACCGGTGTCAACAGCTTTCTTGGATCAAATTTTCCGAAAGAGTGATTGACAGATAGATTTTTTTGAAGAATTTTTTACAGAAACAGAAGGCATGCGGGGAATGTCGAAACAATCCGGATTGTTGACGGCTGCCGAGGGAGCGGTGGTGAGCGTCGAGAACGCATCGGGCAAATCGCCCGTGCTTCTCGTTTGCGAACATGCGTCGCGCCGGCTGCCGGAAGCGCTCGGAACGCTTGGCCTCGCGCCGGACGCGCTGACGGCCCATATCGCATGGGATCCCGGAGCGCTTGCCGTCGCCCGCAAGCTGTCGGTCGCGCTCGACGCCACTCTGGTGTTCCAGAATTTCTCGCGACTGGCCTATGACTGCAACCGGCCACCGGACTCGCCGGATGCCATGCCGGAGGTCAGCGAGGTCTATGAGATCCCCGGCAACCGGGACCTCGGCCCGGCGGAACGGCAGGCACGGATCGACGACATCTACCGGCCCTGGCAGAAGACGCTAACGGAGACAATTGCGGCGCGGAAGGCTGCGGGCCGGCTATCGGTGATCGTCACGATCCATACCTTTACCCCGATTTACAAGGGCCGGGAACGCAAGGTGGAGATCGGAATCCTGCATGACAGGGACAGACGTCTCGCCGATGCGATGCTGGCACGTGCCGGCAGCGGCTACCGCGTCGAGCGCAACGAGCCCTACGGGCCGGAAGACGGCGTTACGCATACGCTGGTCGAGCACGGACTGGCCAACGGGCTGCTCAACGTCATGATCGAGGTCCGCAATGACCTCGTCGGCGACGAAAACGGCCAGGCGAGAGTTTCGAGCTTGCTTGAAGCGCTTGTTTCAGGAAGTCTGGCTGAAGATCTGGCTGAAGATCTGGCCGAAGAAAAGATCAGGGGAAACAGCAAGGCGGATGCCACCTCTTGAGTCAGGAGACATTCGTATGAAGACTGGAACGGAAGGACGTGACGCCCGGTGCCCGCGAACGGGTGTGGCGTGCGCGGGGAGGGCCATCGATGCCTAGGGGGATCATCACGTTCGTGAGGCTGGTCGACGGTTTCAACCGTCGCGTCGGCACGGTCACGATGTACCTGATCTTCGTGATGATGGGCATCCTGCTCTACTCGTCGGTCTCGAAGGCGTTTCGTCTGCCCGCAAACTGGACGCTGGAATCGGCGCAGTTCGCGATGGCGGCGTATTTCATGCTGGGCGGGGCTTTCGCCATGCAGACCGGGGATCATGTCAGGATGGATCTGTTTTACAGCAACTGGTCGCTCCGGCGCCGGTCTGCCATCGATGCGCTCACCGCCGTTGCGCTCATCGCCTATCTCGGATTCATGCTGTATGGCGGCCTGTCCTCGACGACCTATGCCATCCAGTATGGCGAGAAGAGCTTTACCGCCTGGGCGCCCTATATGTGGCCGATCAAGGTCACCATGACCTTCGGCATCCTGCTCATGCTGCTGCAGTCCATTGCCAATCTGATCAAGGACGTGGCGCAGGTTCGCGGGAAGCCGATCGCATGAGCTATGAACTGATCGCACTGACAATGTTCTCGTCGATGATGGTGCTGCTGCTCACGGGGCAGCGGGTCTTTGCCGTCATCGGCTTCGTCGCCGTCATCGCGGCCTTTCTGCTGTGGGGCGAGGGCGGCTCCGAAATGGGCTTCTCCGCCGCGATGAAGCTCGTCAAATGGTATCCGATGCTGACCCTGCCCATGTTCATCTTCATGGGCTACATGCTGTCGGAGTCCGGCATCGCCGAGGATCTGTACAAGGCGTTCCATGTCTGGATGGGACCGATCAGCGGCGGGCTGGCGCTCGGCACCATCGGGCTGATGGTGATCATTTCCGCGATGAATGGGCTCAGCGTCGCCGGCATGGCGATCGGCGCCACCATCGCCCTGCCGGAACTGCTGCGGCGGGGATATGACAAGATCATGGTGACCGGCGTCATCCAGGGTGGCAGCACGCTGGGAATCCTCATCCCGCCAAGTGTCGTGCTCGTTCTCTACGGCATGATCGCACGGGTGCCCGTGGGCGAACTCTGGGTGGCCGGCATTTTGCCCGGCCTGATGATGGCGCTCTTTATGAGCGTTTACATCTACATCCGCTGCCGCATGAATCCGAAACTCGGTCCGGCGCTCTCGGCTGAAGAACGCGATGTTCCGCTATGGGACAAGATCAAGCTGCTGTCGGCCGGGATCATTCCGCTGGCGATCTTCGTGCTGATGATGGGCCTGTTCATGACGGGCACGACGAGCCTCGTCGAGAGCTCAGCGATCGGTGCACTGGCGTCACTGGTCGCAGCAATCTACCGCAAGCGGCTGACGCGCAAGGTTTTCGTCGACACGGTGCGAAACACGCTCGGCATATCGTGCATGTTCATGTGGATCCTGGTGGCCTCGCTCTGCTTCGGGGCGGTCTTCGATGGGCTGGGCGCGGTCAAGTCCATCGAGCGGTTCTTCCTGGGTGATCTTGGACTGGAGCCCTGGCAGATCCTGCTTCTGATGCAGTTGTCATTCATCATCATGGGAGCGTTCCTCGACGACACTGCCATGCTGGTCATCGTCGCGCCGCTCTACATCCCGCTCGTAGGCACGCTGGGCTTCGACCTGGTCTGGTACGGCATTCTCTACACGATCACCTGCCAGATCGCCTACATTACCCCGCCGTTCGGCTACAATCTGTTCCTGATGCGCGCCATGGCGCCGCCCGGGGTGACGATGCCGGATATCTACAAGTCGATATGGCCCTTCGTCGGGATCATGGCGTTCAGCCTGCTGATCATCGCCGTCTTCCCGCAGATCGCCACCTGGCTGCCGAGCCTGGTCTACAACAAGTAACCGGAGCCGGCGGCCACCGCCGGATCCCAAGAAGAATGGCCGTCGAGAAGACCACGAACGGGACAAGCGGCCACCAAGACCTTGTCAACAACAGAGGGAAACAAGACCATGAACAGCAGACGTCAATTTCTCACCAAGGCCAGCGCGCTCTCGGTCGGTGCCGCCGGTTCCGTCCTCGCCACGCCGGCCATCGTCAAGGCGCAGACCGCGATCAAGTGGCGCTTCCAGACCTATGCTGGCGCCGCACTCGGCGAGCATGTGACCAAGCCGATCATCGATGCCATCAACGCGGCGGCCAAGGGCGAGCTCGAGATCGAACTGTTCTTCGCCGACCAGATCGTGCCCACCGGCGAACTGTTCCGCGCGCTTCAGGCCGGCACCATCGACGCCATCCACTCGGATGACGACTCCATGGCGTCGCCGGCCGAAGTCGCCACCTTCGGCGGCTACTTCCCGCTCGCCACCAAGCAGATCCTCGACGTGCCCGTGCTCTTCAAGCAGTACGGCCTCGCCGATATCTGGAAGAGCGCCTACGAAAAGGTCGGCGGTGTGGTGTGGCTGTCGTCCTCGGGTCAGGATCCCTGCCACTTCAACACCAAGAAGCCGATCACCTCGCTCAAGGACCTCGATGGTCTCCGGCTCTACACGTTCCCGACGGCGGGTCGGTTCCTGTCGCAGTTCGGCGTCGTGCCCGTCACCATCCCGTATGAAGACGCGCAGGTCGCGGTGCAGACCGGCGAACTCGACGGCATGGCCTGGTCCGGCATCACCGAGGACTACACGGTTGGCTGGGCCGATGTGACCGAGCACTTCCTGACCAACAACATTTCCGGCGCCTGGATCGGCTCGTTCTTCGTCAACGAGAAGAAGTGGGCGGAACTGCCCGAGCATCTCAAGTCGCTGGTGATGACGGCGATCGAAGCCGGCAACAACTATCGCAACCAGTGGTACTGGGGCGGAGAAGCCAAGCTGCGCGCCACCGGCACCAAGCTCAAGCTGACCTCGATCCCGCAGGAGGAATGGAAGGCTGTGGAAGACGCAGCCAAGGTCTTCTGGAAGGAAATGGCCCAGCAGGGCGAGACGGCGGCGAAGATCATCTCGATCTTCGAGGAGTACAATGCGGTCCTGACCAAGGCAGGTCCTCCCTACACCAACGGCTGATAGCCCGATCGCTGGTCCGGCGCACGGCGCCGGACCATTCCCGAACAAGACCACCTGGATCCGCGGAAGACACCCATGAGCAACAGCTACACATTCGAACAACTGAAAGAGGACGTCGCCGCAGGAACGATCGACACCGTGCTCGCCTGCCTGGTGGACATGCAGGGTCGCCTGATGGGCAAGCGGTTCCACGCGCAGTTCTTCGTTGACGGCGCCCATGAGGAGACCCATAGCTGCAACTACCTGCTCGCCACCGACATGGAGATGGAAACGGTCCCCGGCTATACGTCAACCAGTTGGGAAAAGGGGTATGGCGACTACACGATGAAGCCGGACATGGCGACGCTGCGCCGCATTCCATGGCTCGAAGGCACGGCGCTGGTGCTCTGCGACGTTCTCGACCATCACACGCACGAGGACGTGCCGCACTCACCCCGGGCGATCCTCAAGAAGCAGGTCAAGCGTCTCGAGGCCTTGGGCATGAAGCCCTTCATGGCGTCGGAGCTCGAGTTCTTCCTGTTTGACCAGACCTATGACGACGCAAGGCTCTCCGGCTACCGCGACCTCCGGCCCGTCTCGGGCTACAACGAGGACTACCACATCTTCCAGACGACCAAGGAAGAGGACGTGATGCGCGCGATCCGCAATGGATTGCAGGGCGCGGGCATCCCCGTCGAGAATTCCAAGGGTGAGGCGTCGGCCGGGCAGGAGGAGATCAATGTCCGCTACGCCGAGGCGCTGACCATGGCCGACCGACATTCGATCATCAAGAATGGCTGCAAGGAAATCGCCTGGTCCAAGGGCAAGGCGATCACCTTCCTCGCCAAGTACAGCAACGCCGCCGCCGGCTCGTCGTCCCATGTCCACCAGTCGCTGTGGTCGCTCGATGGCAAGCCGCTGTTCTTCGACAAGCAGGGCCGCTACGGCATGTCGGAACTGATGGAGCACTACGTCGCCGGCCTGCTGGCCCATGCCGGCGAGATCACCTATTTCCTGGCGCCCTATATAAATTCCTACAAGCGCTTCGTCGCCGGCACCTTCGCGCCGACAAAGGCGATCTGGTCCAAGGACAACCGCACCGCCGGCTACCGCCTCTGCGGCGACGGCACCAAGGGAATCCGCATCGAGTGCCGTGTCGGCGGCTCCGACCTCAATCCCTATCTCGCTTTCGCGGCGCTGCTGGCCGCCGGTATCGACGGGATCGAGAAGAACATGAAGCTTGAGGAACCGTTCAAGGGCGACGCCTATGGCGCGCGCAAGGTGCGGGAAATCCCCAAGACCCTGCGGGACGCAACCGTCACGCTCGACAGGTCGAGATTCCTGCGGGATGCCTTCGGTAGCGACGTCATCGACCACTACGTTCGCGCTGCGCAATGGGAGCAGGAGGAATATGACCGCAAGATTACCGACTGGGAGGTGGCGCGCGGCTTTGAGCGTGCGTAAATCACAACATGTTGCGATGTATTTTGACGAAATCGCAACAATGTGAGACAATGGCGCTTTTCCAGGAGCGTGTCATGGCGAAGATCGATACGGCATGGTTTCACCAGCAACTTGATGAACGTGGCGAGTCCGTGCGCGGGCTGGCGCGTTCCATGGGGTTGGACCCTAGCGCTGTGTCGCGGATGCTGAAGGGCGAGCGCAAGATGAGCGCCGACGAGCAGGATCATGTGTCGAATTTTCTCGGCGTCAATCTTGAGGAGGTGGCAGCGCGTCGTCGAGGCGACCATGGCGGGTTTGGCGAGAGCAAGCAGGCGGGCTATGCGGTGGACGGCAAGCCGCTTGCACCTGAACTGCCAGCAAAAATGTTCACCGAAGACGACGTGATTTACAAGGACGGCAAGCGCTATATGGAGACCAAGGAGGGCGAACTTCTGGAGATACATCCGGTCTGGGGGTGCATGGAGGGCACGGTTACGGTCATGCCTGGCGTTGATCTGACTGCGCCAATGGACTGGGACGAAGAGTGGGGTGAGAAGCTCTACAATGAGTAGACCCTGCCTGCTCGATACCTGTGCGGCGATATGGCTATCGAAGCGAGAACCTCTTGAATCCGATGCATTGGCTTTTCTAGCGCGAAACCGGGCGCGGGGACTTCCTGCCTATGTGTCGTCGGTGACTGCCTGGGAGATGGCGTTGTTGATATCGAAAGGGCGGATGCATGAGACAAAGACGGCTGGGCGCTGGTATGGGGACTTCATGGAACAGGGTGGTTTCAGCGAGCAGCCGGTCACGACTGAAACTTTCATCGCTTCCTGCTTCCTGCCCGAACCACTCCATAAAGATCCATTCGACCGCATCCTCATCGCCACCGCGCGCGAGCACGACCTGACCATAATAACCCGCGACCGGGCGATCCTTGCCTATGGCGCGGTGGGCCATGTGAGAACACTGGCCTGTTGAAGGGAGACTGACGAGAATGACTGTTATCCAATGCATTTCGCCGGTTGACGGCTCGGTCTATGCCGAGCGTCCGGCGGCGAGTTTCGACGATGCCAAGGCGGCGATTGCGCGGGTGCGCAAGGCGCAAAAGGCCTGGGCGAAGCGGCCGCTCGAAGAGCGTGTTTCGCTGGTGCTGAAGGGCGTCGCCCGCGTCAACGAGATGGCCGATGATGTCGTCAAGGAACTGGCCTGGCAGATGGGCCGGCCTGTGCGCTATGGCGGCGAGTTCAAGGGTTTCAACGAGCGCTCCAACTATGTCGCCTCCATCGCGCATGACGCACTGGCGCCTGTCGTGGTCGAGAAGAGTGACAAGTTCGAGCGCTATATCGGTCGCGAGCCGCATGGCGTTGTCTTCGTCGTTGCGCCCTGGAACTACCCCTACATGACGGCGATCAATACGGTGGCACCCGCCCTGATGGCGGGCAATACCGTGATCATCAAACATGCCAGCCAGACGATCCTGGTCGGCGAGAGGATGGTGCGGGCCTTCAACGAGGCCGGCGTGCCGGAGGATGTGTTCATGAACATCTTCCTCGACCATGGCACCACCTCACAGTTGATCGCCGACGGTCAGTTCGACTTCATCAACTTCACCGGTTCGGTCGAGGGCGGCCGCTCCATCGAGCGCGCGGCGGCCGGCACGTTTACCGGCATCGGCCTCGAACTTGGTGGCAAGGACCCCGGTTATGTCATGGAGGACGCCGATCTCGATGCCGCTGTCGATACGCTGATGGATGGCGCGACCTACAATTCGGGCCAGTGCTGCTGCGGCATCGAGCGCATCTATGTCAACGAGACCCTCTATGACGCCTTCGTCGAAAAGTCCGTCGCATGGGTGTCGAACTACAAGCTCGGCAATCCACTCGATCCCGAGACCTCGCTCGGGCCGATGGCCAACAAGCGTTTCGCCAAGGTGGTGCGTGAGCAGATCGCCGAAGCCGTGGCGAAGGGTGCCAGGGCGCTGGTCGACCCGAAGCTCTTCCCGGCCGATGACGGTGGTGCCTATCTCGCACCGCAGATTCTTGTCGATGTCGACCATTCCATGTCTCTTATGAACGAGGAAACCTTCGGCCCGGCCGTCGGCATCATGAAGGTCAGGAACGACGCCGAGGCGCTCGAACTGATGAACGATTGCAAGTATGGCCTCACCGCCTCCCTCTGGACGCAGGACGTCGAACGGGCGCGGCGTATCGGCGACGAACTCGAGACCGGCACCGTGTTCATGAACCGCGCCGATTATCTCGACCCGGCTTTGTGCTGGACCGGCGTCAAGGAGACCGGGCGCGGCGGCTCGCTCTCGGTCCTCGGATTCCACAACCTGACCCGCCCGAAATCCTACCATCTGAGAAAGCAATTCTGATGAGCATCTCCGCAAACTGGAGCTACCCGACCCTGATCAAGATGGGGGCAGGGCGCATCAAGGAACTCGCCGACCACTGCAAGTCGCTCGGCATGAAGACGCCCTTGCTGGTCACCGACCGCGGGCTGGCGCCCATGCCGATCACGCAGAACGCGCTCGACATTCTCGAATCCGGCGGCCTCGGCCGCGCGATCTTCGCCGATGTCGATCCGAACCCCAACGACAGGAACCTCGCAGCCGGCGTCAAGGCGTTCAAGGACGGCGGCCATGACGGCGTCGTCGCCTTTGGCGGCGGCTCGGGCCTCGATCTCGGCAAATGCGTGGCCTTCATGGCCGGCCAGACCAGGCCCGTCTGGGATTTCGAGGATATCGGCGACTGGTGGACCCGCGCCTCGGTCGAGGGCATCGCGCCGATCGTCGCCGTGCCGACCACGGCCGGCACCGGCTCCGAAGTCGGCCGCGCTTCGGTCATCACCAATTCCGAGACCCATACCAAGAAGATCATCTTCCACCCGAAGTTCCTGCCGGGCGTGACAATCTGCGATCCCGAACTGACGGTGGGCATGCCGAAGTCGATCACGGCGGGCACCGGAATGGATGCGTTTGCGCATTGCCTCGAAGCGTTCTCGTCGCCCTTCTACCATCCTATGAGCCAGGGCATCGCGCTCGAAGGCCTGCGCCTGGTCAAGGACTATCTGCCGCGTGCCTACACGGACGGCACCGATATCGAGGCCCGCACCAACATGATGTCGGCCGCCGCCATGGGTGCGGTTGCCTTCCAGAAGGGCCTTGGCGCGATCCACTCGCTGTCGCATCCAGTGGGCGCGATCTATCATACCCATCACGGCACGACGAATGCGGTCGTCATGCCGCCAGTGCTGCGTTTCAACCGGCCGGCCATCGAGGAGCGGATCGCCTCGGCGGCTGCCTATCTTGGAATCGCTGGCGGATTCAACGGCTTCTACGATTTCGTGCTGAAGCTCCGCGAAGACCTTGCCATCCCGGACAAACTGTCTGCCCTTGGCGTCGGCACCGACCGTATCGACGAGATGGCGGTGATGGCTGTCGCCGACCCCTCGACGGGCGGCAATCCGGTCGAACTGACGGTCGAGGCCGCGAAGCGGCTGTTTCACGAAAGCATCTGAACGGTGACAGGGCCTGCCGCGCAGGCGGGCCCGTCCGATTTTCCGGTCTCAGCGGCTGACAATGCCGAAGCCGACCGCGATGGCGGCAAGTTCGGCGCGGTTGCGTGCCTGCAGTTTCATCTTGGCCCGTTCGACATGCTCGTGCACCGTCGAGCTCTTGATGCCGAGGACTTCGGCGGCGGCGGCGTCGGATAGTCCTTCCACGATCAGCTTGATGCAGTCGATCTCCCGCGGTGTCAGACCGGCAGGCGGGATGCGGAAGCCTTCCCTCGGAACCAAGTTGCGAAGCCGTTCGTGAAAGACCACGCTGACGGCCTCGAGATGCTGCTTTTCCGTCGGAGAAATGTGGTGGTTCAGCGCCACGAGACTGACCAGGCCGTAATGCGTGCCGCCACGGTGCATCGGCACGACGAGGCCGTCGACCCAGCCCTCGGTGGCAACCTTGTTCAGGGCGTCTGTTCCGCATGACTGAGCGCGCGCCGTGCCCTGAGTTCATCCCAGGTAAACGCGCGGTCCATCAGCGGCAGGGCCTCGATCAACGGGTCGCGCTCCAGCAGCCCGGACTGGAAATAGTAGTTCCGCCAGCGATCCGGCCACTCCATCGCGTGAAACACTGCGCGCCGACGAATGTTCGTGTCGATCTCGCCGCTGGTAAAGGTATCAATGTGGTACTGATCTGCAAATCGGCGGAAGCTGGCAATGATGCCAGCAGATGTTTTCGCTTGCATGATGTCGCTGATGGCCGCCGATGATGAATAAACGTTGATCAATCGGCGTTCCTGCAATCTATAGTCGCGTGCTACTTCGCGATATCGAGGCCTGCAGGTCTTCATAGACTTTAATCAAGTCCGTGGCCAATGAATAGTACGGCGCGATAGCGCCTTCAAGACGACAAACTCCGGCAACTGGCTGTCGCCTGTTGCCGGAGCAATATTCCGTGTTCGACTCCAGACCGGATTCTACTCCGCGGCTGCTGCAACCTTGGCTTCGGCCGCTGCGGGCAGGGCAGCTGGCTCGAGGCCGCGATTGTCGTTGGCCGACAGCCACTCGACATGCATCTCGGCCATCTCGCGCGACTTTTCCGCGATCTCGACCAGCGCGTCGATCTGCGCGTCGGTGTGGTCCGCCATGACCTGCAGCCGCCAGCGGCACGCATTTCGTGCGACGGCGGGATGTTCGACCAGATTGACGATGCCGCCGAACTCGACCGCATAGCGGGTCATCAGTCGGGCGAGCAGAATATCGCCGATCAGCATGGGTACGATGGCGCTGGGCTTGCCCAGCACCTCGAAGCCTGCGGCCTCGAGACCGGCGCGAAGACGGAGCGCGTTGTGCATCAGCCGGTCGCGGCGTTCCTTGCCTTCAGGGCTTTCGACCAGGTCGAGTGCTGCGAGAACGGTTGCGGCCTGTACCGGTGACATCGCATTGGTGAAGGTCGAGGGGCCGCACTGGCCGCGAAGGCCGAAGCGGAAGCCCTTGCTGTTGGTGGCGACGAAGCCGCCCATGGAGGCAAAGCTCTTTGAGAAGGCGCCGACGAGAATGTCGACCTTGCCGATCATGTCGAAGTCTTCGAGCTTACCGCGCCCCGTGGCGCCGAGTGCTCCCAGATCATGGGCGCAGTCGACGAGCAGTGTCGCATTGAAGCGGTGGCAAATCTCCTGGATGGCCGCGATATTGGGAAAGTCGCTGTCCATGGAGAACAGCGTCTCGGTGACGACGAGGATGCCGCAGGTCTCGTCTTCGCGCCGAATGCGGGCCAGCCGGCTTTCGATCGCCCGCGCATTCATATGCGAATGAACATGAACGTTCTCGGTGGCGTCGTGCGCGGATTCCTGCAGGCAGGCGTGGGCGAGGATGTCGATCACGACATGGTCCTGCGGCTTGACCAGGGTCTTCACCGCGCCGTAGCCGGCGGCCCAGCCGATGGGGAAGACCACCACGTCGTCATAGCCGAGGAAAGTGGCCAGTCGCTCTTCCAGCGCAACCGACAGGGCGGTGTTGCCCATCAGCGCCGCTGATCCGGCGCTGTGAAGGCCGTAAGTCTCGATTGCCGCGATCGCCGCCTTTATCAGGTCCGGATGCGATGCAAGCGAGAGATAATCCTGGCTCGCGAAATTGTGGCCCTGGAAGGGTGTCCCGTCCCGATGCGCGCCTTCGATGAAGTTGCTCACGCGGGTCGTAGAGTATTTCTGATAGGGATCGATCTTGTGTTCTACCCGTTCCTGCCACCAGATGCCGGGCTGTTCCCAACGCTCAAGTAGATTGACAGGAAAAGTCTGTTTTTCAACCGCAGGAAGACTGGTCCTCAGTTGGTCGGGTATATCGTCGAACATTGCCATGGAGTTCCCTGCCGCACTCGGTTACCACTTGCGCTTGAGACAAATTTCGTTCCCGTGGCGTGCTCCCCACCTCACGCTGGTTCGAGACAATTTGTCTAAACGTTTAAAAAGATTAACAAAGCATAAACTTTAGTCAACTTGAAACGATTGCGTATCGTACCGATGCAGCCATTCGTCGTCTGTTAACCTTAACGAAAGGTTAACACCATGACGCGAAGAAAATCGCTCTGCCGGGAAACTCGCCAATGATTCCCGGAAGTTGCATTGAATGCGATGTAGTTTGCTCAGTGGAGCCTGTGGACGGGTGACTTCAGTCGATAAATTCGACCATCACGCCCGGTTTGACCATCTTGGCAAGCTCGGTCGCGTCCCAGTTCGTCAGCCGGACGCACCCATGGCTTTGCGAGCGGCCGATGCGGGAGGGGTCCGGCGTGCCGTGAATGCCATAGGTCGGCTTGTCGAGCGCGATCCATACCGTGCCCACCGGGCCGTTCGGGCCAGGGGGGATGGTCAGCACCTTGGTATTGCTGCCCTGCTGGAAATTGATCTTGGGATTGTAAGTATAGTTGGGGTCGAAGGCGATACGCTCGACGGCGTGCAGGCCGGAGGGAGAGGGCGTGTCGCTCGAACCGATCGACGCCGGATAGGCTGCGATCAACTGGCCGGCGTCGTCATAGGCGTAGAGCTGCTTGCGTGCCTTGTCGGCGACGATCCTTGACACCGTCCCCTTGCGTTCCGTGCCCGGATTGATCACCTTGATACGTGTGCCGGGAATGGTGAAGTCGACGCCCGGATTGAGTTCCTTGAGATAGTTCTCGTCCATGTGGAACTTCTCGGCCAGCGCTTCGGTGACGCTAGTATAGGCAAGCGACGGCAACTGGGCCTTGAGTGAATAGTCCTCGGGGATCGCAGCGACATAGGGGCCGGCGGCGTCCGCCGACGTGATCTCGTAGCTCATAACCGGCAAGCCGCCATTGATCCCGAGCCGGGTCAGGATGTCCTCCGAATTGTTGGGGTCCAGCGTCTCGCCGGTGATCTTCTCATAGGCCCGGATCGCCTTGGAGACGTTCGACCCCATCTTGCCGTCGATGACGCCGGGAGAGGCGCCTTCGCGGTCGAGAAACACCTGCAGGGCGGTGATCTCGAACTTCGACTTCTTGCCATCAAGCGTGATGTCGGGTTCGATCGCCGGCTTTTCCTCGATGATTTCGGTATTCGGGTCGATCGCGGCCAGATCGTCCTGGCCGAGATTGTCGTTCCTGATCCCATCGCCTGGCAAGGACTGGTCCTCGAACACGCCGTCATCACGTCGCGCGTCGGGAACAGACCCGGTGGTGCCGGAGAGGTCGTCGTTCTCGGGGCGTTCGGGGAAAAAGTCGTCTTCTGTGCGGGACTGCGCAGGATAGCGTTCGCGGGTTGCGAAGTCATCGACGCCCGGAAGCCTTGCCGCATCCTGCGGGTCGCCGAAATTCTCCCGGCGGGTCGTCCGGTTATCCAGATACTGGCCAGCCGATATTTCGGTGGCAACGATATTGCCATAGTGGTCGATCAGCACCTTCTGGCCCCGGCGGTTGACCTTGACCACCACGTCGGCAGCATCCGGGATGTAATCGAGCAGTTCGCCCTCCGGCGTCACCAGAACCCTGCCCTCTGTATCGGTGAAATAATCCTGGGCAAGCGCGGTCGAGCCCAAGAGGGCGACGGTGAGAAGCGATGCGGCAAACAGTCTGAGTGTCATCTCGATCCAAGTCTTCAAGAGCAGAGGAGTTCCGTTGGCCACGAGGCAAACACGTGAATTTTGACTCTATTGTGGAATTTCTAAACCCAGCGTGAACGAAGGGTAAAAATCAGGTGAATGCTCGAAAATCAGGGCGGGCCAAGAGACGACCACGCGCTTCTGAGCTATGTTCGCCGGCGAATCCTTGACGGGGCACTTACGGGGGCATTTGATGAGATTTCACAATGGGGCCGGCCCCGACCTGCAACTCGACCTCACGTCGGCACTCGACATCGGCTCGTGCCGTCTCGATGGCGTCGAACTCTCGCCGGGTCGGGCCGTCCCTGACGATGGCGACCCGCGCATCCTGCATGCGGTCGGCGGCTTCCTCTTCACCTGCGGACCCGATCACATACGCCACCCGGAGCCGATCGCCGGCAGCAGCGGTCGCAAATACCCGCTGCACGGCTCCATGGCCGCGACCAGGCCGGAGATCATCGCACACGACCGCGCGGAGACCACGGAAGAGGTGATTGCCCGGATCATCGTGCGGATGGCGCAGGGCGGCGAGGCCGAAATTCTAAGGACATGGCGGATGGACGGCGCGACCGGCGAGGTCATGCTGGTCGATCGCCTGACCAATATCGGGCAACAGAAGTTTCCGCCGATGCTGATGTACCACATGAATATCGGTGCGCACCTCTTCGACGACGAGACGATGCTGTCAGGCAGCATGTTCGATGCTGGCGGCATGAGCTGGACTTTCGGGGAAGGCGACGGCCACGTGTTCTGCGTGCCTGCCAGAACCGAGCCCGGCGACGAGTTCGCGCGGGTGGTGCTGGGACCGATCGCGCCGTTGGGCGGCAAGTCGCTGCATGTCCGGTTCGCCACCGACACGCTGTCCCACCTGCAGATGTGGCGCAACCAGGCCTCGCCCGCCCATGTGCTCGGCATCGAACCGGTTTCCCATCCCTGGATGAAGCGCGGCGAACTGAGCGAGGCCGGGCTCATGCCCTTGCTCGCTCCCGGGGAATTCCGTATCTACCGGCTGAGCTTCAGTTTTCAGTGACCGGCGGGCCACAGGTCAGCAGGCACTGTAGAGAAACGGGACGAGTGAGGACGTAATGAACATCCGGCCGATCAACGAGGAATATGCGGTGACCGCGCAGATCGCGGTCGAGGATCTCGGCGAAATCAAGGACATGGGCTTCAAGTCCATCGTCTGCCACCGCCCGGATCGCGAGGATCCCGGCCAGCCGGACTATGCGGAAATCAGTGCGCGCGCGCAGGCGCTGGGGCTCGAGGTGCGCCACATACCCGTCAGCGGTGCGCCGACGGGCGATGCCGTGCGCGAGATGGTCGATGCGCTGGACGAACTGCCCAAGCCGATGCTCGGCTATTGCCGCTCCGGCAACCGGTCTACCATCATCTACCAGCAGACGCAGCACCTGCGCTGATTCGGCCGATGCCGCGACCCGGCCGGGGCGCCGGGCGCCCGCTTCGCCTCCAGAGACATCACTTGGAGGCGTCGCGGATCTGGCTCAACGTGCGGCTCGGCGTGATCGCTTCGGGATCGAGCTTGACCTCGATGATTGCCGGCTTGCCGCTCGCGCGGGCGCGCAGATAGGCGTCCGCGAAGTCGGCCGTCCGGGCCACCGTCTCGCCGTGACCGCCGAAGGCGCGCGCGTAGGCGGCGAAGTCGGGATTGGTCAGCCCCGTGCCGCTCACCCGTCCGGGATAATCCCGTTCCTGATGCATGCGGATCGTGCCGTAGATGCCATTGTTGATGACAAGCGTGATGATCGGGAGGCCATAGCGGACGGCTGTGGCGAATTCCTGCCCGTGCATCATGAAGCAGCCGTCTCCGGCGAAGCAGACGACTTCGCGTTCGCGATGAAGCGCCTTCGCCGCGACGGCAGCGGGCAGCCCGTAGCCCATGGAGCCGGAGGTCGGTGCCGCCTGGGTCGCGAATTTGCGAAAGCGGTGGAAGCGGTGAAGCCAGGTGGCATAGTTGCCGGCGCCGTTTGTCATGATGGCGTCGACCGCGAGATTTGCCTCGAGCCACTCCATGATCGGACCCATCTGCACGTCGCCGGGGCCTAAGGACGGCGGTGTCGACCACGCCAGATAGCTGGCATGGAGGGCCCGGGTCCGTTCGGCCCATGCCGGTTCGGCGGTCGGGCCAAGGCCGGAGAGGGCTGCGACGAAGCTCGCGGAGTCGGCGTTGATCGCAAGGTCCGGGCGATAGACGCGGCCGAGTTCAGAGGCATCGGCGTGAATGTGGACCAGCGTCTGGCGCGGATAGGGAATATCGAGCAGGCTATAGCCCGACGATGGCATTTCGCCGAGCCGCGCACCGACGACCAGCAGGAGATCGGCGTGCCGGACCGCATCCGCCAGCGCCGGGTTGATGCCGATGCCGACATCGCCGGCGTAGTTGGGATGGAGATGGTCGAACAGCATCTGCCGGCGGAACGAGCACGTGACGGGCAGTTGCCAGCGCTCGGCAAACGCAGCGATTTCTCTCACCGCATGCTCGGTCCAGCGGGTTCCGCCGAGGATTACCAGTGGATTGCGGGCCTGTTCGAGGCGGCGGCCGAGTTCGGCGATCTGGGCCGGGCCGGGATGGGTGAGAACCGGCGCGTATGGCCGTGCCTTCGGCGCTTCGACCATGTCGCGCAGCATGTCCTCGGGCAGCGCGATGACCACCGGTCCCGGCCGTCCGGAGGTGGCCACGGCAAAGGCCCGGGTGACCAGTTCCGGAATGCGGGCCGCATCGTCGATGTCGACCACCCATTTCGCGAATTCCGTGAAGGCCCGGCGATACTCGACCTCCTGGAAGGCCTCGCGCTCGCGGGCGTCACGCTGTACCTGGCCGATGAACAGCAGCATCGGCACGGAATCCTGGCGCGCGATATGCAGTCCGGCACTGGCATTGGTGGCGCCCGGGCCGCGGGTGACGAAGCATATGCCGGGTTCGCCGGTCAGGCGCCCCCAACAATCCGCCATCATTGCCGCGCCGCCTTCCTGCCTGCAGACCATGACATCGATGTCGCTGTCGTGCAGCGCGTCGAGCACGGCGAGGAAGCTTTCGCCCGGCACGCAGGATATGCGCTTCACGCCATTGGCCGCCAGCGCCTCGACAATCAACTGCCCGCCGGTTCTCTTCGTCAGTTCGGCCGTCATTCGTGCTCTTCTCCCCATTGGCGGAACGCCCCGTCGCGTCCCGCGTCGTCCTGGTCCTGCTCCCGGCCTTTTCGTCTCCGGCCGGCCGGTCGCGGCCTCAAATCACTGCGTCGGGCACGGTCGTTGGCGGCTGGTCGCCCTTGACGATGATGAATACGCCCGAGGCAACGATGATCGCAATGCCGAGCCATTTCAGCGCGTCGGGGAAATCGCCGAAGACGAAATAGGCCAGGATGGCGGCCGAGACGATCTCGAGATACTGCAGCGGGGCCAGCACCGAGGCGGGCGCGGCCCGGTAGGCATAGGCGCCGAAAATGCCGGACAAGGCCGCAGCCATGCCGACGCAGGCCATCAGGACCAGGGCGCGCGCATCCGGCATGACCGGATCGATAATATCGGAGCCGCTGCCCTGTCCGATGAGCAGGATCGCCGCGCTCACCAAAATTGCCCAGAAGCTCGATTGGAACTGCATCGACCAGGGGTCCTCGATATGGGCCAGGGCGCGGGTGATGAGAATGAAGGTCGCCACCGTAAATGCCGTGACCACGGGGAGCAGGGATATCAGCCCGAATTCCGAGAAGCTCGGCTGGATGACCAGAAGCGCGCCGGCAAAGCCGGTGGCGCAGGCGGCGATCTTCTTCCAGCCGATCTGTTCGCGCAGGAAGACGGCGCTCATCAGCGTCAGGATGGCCGGCTCGACGAAGAAGATGGCGATGGCGTCGGCGATCGGCATGCTCTTCAGGGCATAGACGAAGGAGATCATGCCGATGGTGAGGATCAGCCCGCGCAGCAGGTGCAGGCTCGCATGCCTCACCGAGCGGCTGAAGACCCGTCCGCGCAGCATCGCAAAGGGAAGCATCAGGGCCGCCTGCACGATGAAGCGGCCCAGGGTGATCTCGGCCGCCGGCACTGTGGCGGTGGCCAGCTTGGCGAAAATGTCGATCATCGGGGCGACCGTGACCGATGCCACCATCAGGGCGACGCCCGAGCCCGCGAAGCGGTCGCGCCAGGAAAGGGAGGCCTGCTGGATACTCATCGGATGAAACTCTCGGCCGCAACGATGCCATCGGCCCAGGCGGCGAGCTGATCCATCGCCGTCTCCCTGCCGATCTCATTGAGCGTCTCGTGCCGCATCTCCGGATAGATGGTCAAATGAACATTTTTGATGCCCAGGCTCCCGAGCCGCCCTGCCAGCCACGTCATCGCACGGCCCCCGCCGGTCGCGGGATCCTGGCCTCCACCCACGAGATTGACGGGCAGGTTTTTCGGCAGGCGTCCCAGGCTGTCGCGACGGCCCGCGGCGAGCGCCATCCCGATGAGGTCGATCCAGAGCGAGACCGAAGAGTCGAAGCCGCAGAGCGGATCCGCGACATACTTGTCGACTTCGGCCCGGTCCCGGCTCAGCCAGTCGAAGCGCGTGCGGGCGTCCTTGACGGCGTTCGCCCAGGTCTCGAACGTGAAGAGCGGTCCGAACCGGCTGGGGACGTCGGCCCCCTTGAAGAAGCGTTCCGCCTTGAGAAGCATCAATCCCAGATGTCCCGCAAAACCGGGATTGAGGTCGGAATTCCAGATGCACAAGCCGGCATAGGCTTGCGGAACTGTCTCGGCCGCCCGGGCGACGATGATGCCGCCCATGGAATGGCCGAACAAAAAGACGGGCAAGCCGGGATGATCGGCAACGGCCTTCGCGCGGACCGCCGCGAGATCGGCGAGCAGACTGGCCTCGCCATTCCTGCGGGCAAAGCGGCCGAGGGGCGCATCCAGCGCCGTCGTCGCGCCATGGCCGCGGTGGTCGAAGCCATAGACCGCATAGCCGCGCGCGGACAGGACACGGGCAAGCGGCGCATAGCGCAAGGCGTGCTCGGCCAGCCCGTGGCAGAGCATGAAGACGCCGCGTGCAGCGCCCGCGGTCGGCTCGTGGCGCAGCCTCAGGGTGGCGCCGCTCGCGCTGTCGAGGGTCAGATCGTCTTCGAATACCATGTCCTGCGTCTCCCTGGGGCGACCGGTAGCAGACGGCTTCGACCGTGAAAAGAGGAGCCCAAACGAACATTTTCGCATAGGTTGTAGAAATGTGATCCAGGGTGCAGAATACAGCTTGCAAATATTCTTGGAATGTAGTTCTTTTGTACGCGTTATGTTCACTCTCGTATTAGGGGAACGCGATGTTGACGTCGACGAGAGAATGCGCATTCTTGACATTTTTTGCCATGTTTGTCTTAGCCTTCGGGCTTTCGGCGTCGATTGCGGTGGCAAATCCGGCCGAATTCGCCGAAAATCCGTTGCCGGCTACCAAGTCCGCCGCCAGGACCAGTATCGTGCTCGGAATTTCCTGGATGCCGGGGTTTTGCGAGAAGCGACCTAAAACTCCTGAGTGTAGCCGGCAAACCCGGGACAGCGTCGACGCGAGGCAATTCTCGCTGAGCGGTTTCTGGCGCGTGCGGAAGACCTATTGCGGGGTCGAGACCGGGTTGCGCGATCAGGACAAGAAGCGGGAATGGCTTTCGCTGCCGGAACTTTCGCTGTCGGACGGCTTGCGGTTGCAGCTTGCCGAAGCCATGCCCGGTGTGGCCTCGGGCTTCGACCGGCACCAGTGGGTGAAATACGGGACGTGCTCGGGCATGATCGCCGAGGAATACTATGGCCGTGCGCTGCGGATGCTGGCCGTGATCAATCGTTCCGAGGTGCGACAGCTGTTCGAGAGCAATCTCGGCGGCACGATCCGCGAGGAGGAGGTCAAGGCCGCCTTCGATGCCGCCTTCGGGGCAGGGGCCGGCAGCCGCGTGAAGATGCGTTGCAGCAAGGACGGCGACCGCCGGGTCATTACCGGGCTGACGATCGGCCTGGGTGCGTCTGAATCCGAGGACCTACCGACTCTGATCGCGGCGGCGCGCGAGACAAAATTCGGCTGCAAGGAGGGCGTTGTGGACGAAGCGGGCCTGCAATAGGCCCGGCTGCGCGGATCATCATTGAACGCCGGAGCGTAATCGCTTAAAGACGGGCGCAAATCCGCCTGACAGACGCCAGAAGACGTCAGTCGTCCTCTGTCAGGCATCAAAAGATACGCACCCGGAGTAATCACGCGCATGGCTCGCCAATATATCTACCACATGTCGGAGCTCACCAAGTCCTACGGCGCCAAGAAGATTCTGGAGAATGTCAGTCTCTCCTTCTACCCGGATGCCAAGATCGGCATCCTCGGCCCGAACGGCGCCGGCAAGTCCACGGTCCTGAAGATCATGGCCGGGCTCGACAAGGAATGGCAGGGTGAGGCCTGGCTATCCGAGGGCGCGACCCTCGGCTACCTGCCGCAGGAGCCGCAACTCGATCCGTCCAAGACGGTGCGCGGGAATGTGATGGAGGGCGTGGCCGACAAGACCGCGATCCTCGAGCGCTACAACGAACTGATGATGAACTATTCCGACGAGACGGCCGATGAGGGTGCCGCGCTCCAGGATGTCATCGACAGCCAGAATCTCTGGGATCTGGAGTCGCAGGTCGAAATGGCAATGGCCGCGCTCGGATGCCCGCCGGCCGACAGCGAAGTCACCAGCCTTTCGGGCGGTGAGAAGCGTCGCGTGGCGCTGTGCAAGCTCTTGCTGTCGAAGCCCGACCTGCTGCTGCTCGACGAGCCGACGAACCATCTCGATGCGGAAACGATCGTCTGGCTGGAAAGGCATCTGCGCGACTACCAGGGGTCCGTGGTGATGATCACCCATGATCGCTACTTCCTCGACAATGTCACGGGCTGGATTCTCGAGCTCGATCGCGGCCGCGGCATTCCCTATGAGGGCAACTACACGGCGTATCTGGAGAAGAAGGCCAAACGGCTGGCGCAGGAAGGCCGCGAGGAAGCATCGCGCCAGAAGGCGGTGTCGCGCGAGGAGGAATGGATCAGGTCCAGCCCCAAGGCCCGCCAGACCAAGTCCAAGGCGCGTATCAAGGCCTATGACGAACTGGTGGAAGCGGCTGCAGGCCGGCGGCCGGGCGAAGCGCAGATCGTCATTCCGATTGCCGAACGGCTCGGCGGCGTCGTCATCGAGGTCGAAGGCATCAGCAAGGGCTACAATGGCACGACGCTGATCGACGACCTGTCCTTCAAGCTGCCGCCGGGCGGCATCGTCGGCGTCATCGGACCGAACGGCGCCGGCAAGTCGACGCTGTTTCGCATGATCACCGGACAGGAGACGCCCGATTCGGGCGCGATCCGTATCGGCGACACAGTCTCGCTGTCCTATGTCGACCAGAGCCGCGATGCGCTCGGTGCCGACAAGAATGTCTGGGAAGAGATTTCCGGCGGTACCGACATCGTCAAGCTCGGCAAGTTCGAAATGAATTCGCGCGCCTATTGCGGCGCGTTCAATTTCAAGGGCGCCGACCAGCAGCAGAAGGTCGGGACCCTGTCGGGCGGCCAGCGCAATCGCGTCCACCTCGCCAAGATGCTGAAATCCGGCGGCAATGTCCTGCTGCTGGACGAACCGACCAACGACCTCGATACCGAGACCCTGGGTGCGCTTGAGGATGCGCTGGAAAACTATGCCGGCTGCGCCGTGGTCATCAGCCACGACCGCATGTTCCTCGACCGCCTCGCCACCCATATCCTCGCTTTCGAGGGTGATGGCCATGTCGAATGGTTCGAAGGCAATTTCGAGGATTATGAAAACGACAAGGCGCGCCGCGAGGAAAACGGTTCGCTCAACAGCCAGAAGCGCGTGGCGCATCGGCGCCTGACGCGCTGAGCAGGAGAGATCCCGGGGCGGGCGGTGCATTGGAGAATGCGCCGCCCGTTCTTGCGACTTGTACCTAGACGGCAGCCCGATTGCATCGCCTTGTCCGGGACGCGTGAACGCTGCGCGCGATCCCGGTCCAACGCGTGTGTCCGAAAAGTTAGAACCCGGCGCTGTCGTGAAATCTCCCGGAAAGTTGAAATTCAACTTTCCGGGAGATTCACTTGGGACGCCGGGTCTGCCTGGTAGGTCTGGTGTCCGTTGAGCCGCCGCTTGCAGGGGAGGATCGGGCGGCCTCCGGGTCGTCAGGTCGTCTTAGTCGCAGATGCGGACGCGCTTGACATAGACATTGCCCCAGTCGTCGTAGCGCTTGACCTTCTTGACGAAGCAGTAGTTGCCGTAGTGGCGGGGGGCGACGACGACGTAGCCGTGGTGGTAGCGATGCTTCCAACCGTGATGCTTGTGCTTCCACTTCCAGCCGGCTTCGGCGACGGAGGCCATGGAGACGGTTGCGACGAGGGCGGCGGAGGCTGCGAGGATGAACTTCTTCATGGCGGTGCTCCTTGAGCGATGGGTTGATGTGCTGCTGTCTGCTTTGTTTCGGTGGATGCTTGTCTCTCATCCGGTAATGATGTTTTCGCACGACCCATCGCCTGCCGCTGTTTCCGGGGGAACATGCTGCGCCGATGGTCGTTTTGTCTTGAAGCGGCAGTTTTAAAAGCGGCAGTGGAATTTCTGCTTGCGCCATGCGGGTATCTCACATAAAGATATCTTTATATCTTGATTGGATGTTGCATGGTTACGCGGTCGAGCCTCTCCCTGAATACGCTTGTGGATGTCCTCAAGGCATCTGCCGAGACAACCCGCATGCGGCTCCTGGTGCTGCTGTCCTCCGGCGACCTGACGGTCAGCGACCTCACCGAGATTCTCGGCCAGTCGCAGCCGCGCATCTCCCGCCATCTCAAACTGCTGACCGAAGCGGGTCTTATCGAGCGCTACCAGGAAGGCGCCTGGGCGTGGTTCCGGCTGCGCCGCGAGGGTGACGCCGCGCGGCTTGCACGTCGGATCATCGAGGAAGCATCGAGCGGCGATGCGGTGATCGCGCGCGACCAGGGCCGCCTCGGACAGGTGCGCGTGGCGCGCGCCGACAAGGCCATGGCCTATTTCAGCCGCAACGCCCAGGGCTGGGATGACCTGCGCAGGCTTCATGTCAGCGAGGCGGAGGTGGAAAACTGCCTGCGCGACATGGTCGGCGATGGTCCGGTGGATTCGCTCCTCGACCTCGGAACCGGGACGGGCCGCCTGCTGCAACTCTTCGAAGGGATATACCGCCATGGCATGGGCATCGATGCCAGCCGTGAAATGCTGGCCGTGGCCCGGGCCAATCTGGAGAAGTCAGGCATCGCCAAGGCGTCGATCCGGCTCGGCGACATCTTCAACCTGCCGCTCGAGAGCGGCGGCTTCGATCTGGTCACCATCCATCAGGTCCTGCACTATCTCGACGAGCCGCAATTCGCCATCAGTGAGGCCACGCGGATGCTGCGCCCCGGCGGGCGGCTGCTGATCGTGGATTTCGCGCCGCATGGCATCGACGCGCTGCGCACCGAGCACCACCACGCCCGCCTGGGCTTCTCGCATGAAACCATGGCGGGGTGGCTGAAGGCAGCCGGTCTCGACGTGGTCGAGACGCGCGATCTCCAGCCGGAACAGGGCGAGGAAGCGCTTACGGTCACGATCTGGCTGGCACGCGACAGGCGCCTTGAGATCGCCGACGACAACACGTTGACATTCGCCAGCAGGAGGGCCTGAAATGAGCCGAAACACCACCCGCCTTAGCGACGACATCAAGCTCTCCTTCGAGTTCTTCCCGCCCAAGTCGGATGAGATGGCCGGGCAGCTCTGGAGCGCCGTCGACGCGCTCAAGCGATGGAACCCCGACTTCGTCTCGGTGACCTACGGTGCCGGCGGATCGACACGCGACACGACGCTTGCCACCGTGGCACGCATGACAACCGACGCCGGTCTGCCGGCGGCGTCGCATCTGACCTGCGTCGGGGCAACCCGCGAGGAGGTCCTTGAAACCGTCGATGCGTTTCGCGCGGTCGGCGTCCGGCATTTCGTGGCGCTGCGCGGTGATCCCCAGGGCGGTGTCGGCACGGATTACCGGCCCCATCCGGGCGGCTATGCCAATGGCGCCGAACTGACGGCTGGTCTGAGCGCCTTGGGCGGACTGGAGATATCCGTCTCGGCCTATCCTGAGAAACATCCCGAAAGCGCCGACACGAATGCCGATATCGAGATGCTGAAGCGCAAGGCCGACAACGGTGCGACCCGGGCGCTGACGCAGTTCTTCTTCGACAATGATGTCTTCGCCCGCTACCTCGACCGGGTCAGGGCGGCCGGGATCGAGATTCCGATCGTCCCTGGCATCCTGCCGGTGCACAATCTCGCCCAGGTCCAGAGATTCGCAGCGCTGTGCGGCGCCACCGTGCCGGCTTTCGTCGAGACGGCGCTCGGCCCTGTCGATGACCAGCCGGAGGAACGAAGCCTGCGCGCGGCGGAACTGGCGGCGCGTCAGCTGGAGGGCCTCAGGCGTCTCGGGATCCGCGAATTCCACTTCTACACCATGAACAGGGCGTCGCTCATCAACGCCGTGCTGGATCAGGCGGGCTTTGCCGATTGCGATGCGCCGGCAGCGGTCCAGGCCGCCTGATTGCGGCAGTGCTGAAAACGAAAAGGGCGCCGCACTGTCGCGACGCCCCTTCCTGTAATTTGCCGCCGGACGCATTACTGTCCCGGACGCTGCAGCCTCAGATGAAAATCATCAATGCCACGAAGACGAAGGCTGCTCCTACCAACACTGCGTTAAAGGAATTCGTTAGCCCCATGGTGGCCTCCTTGTTCTGTGTTGACGGGGGCATTAAGGGTTAATTTTTCCTCGTTGAAAAGCAAAATCTTTGATGCGCCGCAGCATGATTGTGAAGAATTGATGACGCGAACCCGCGCAATCTCATGAAAGTTTTGCATTTTCTGGCGCCGTCGCTTTTTTGTCGCAGCCCCTCGCATGGTTACCGGATTGCCTTCCGCAGCAGGCGCGCCGTTCCTCCACGGATCACCCAGCGCCCGTCCTGACGTGGTGCACGATTCTGGCGGCAAGCCTGCCATCGAGTACGACGAGACCGGCGAGAATCAGCGCGAGGCCGAGCCAGTCGGCGCTACCCATCCGCTCGCCCAGGAAGAGGGTCGACAGCAGAATGGCGCTCGGCGGCACCAGCAGCGTGACCAGCGAGGCATTGGTCGCCCCCGCCATGCCGATCAGCCGGAAGAAAAGAACATAGGCCAGCGCGGTGGACAACAGCGCCAGCGCCAGCACCGCGGCAATCACGGTGACGGGCGGCACTGGGAGCTGCCATGGCATGTCGTGGACGAGAGCGATGGGCAGGGCGACCAGTGTCGAAGCCGTCAGCTGGCCCGCGGCGGTGACCGGCGGCGCCACATCGCGGAACCTGCGTCCCCATACGGCGGCGAATCCATAGGAGATGGCGGCTACGAGCGGCAGCGCCATGGCCCAGAGCGGGGCCTCGAACGGCAGTCCTGCGCCAGGCGACACTTGCGGCGCGAACAGCAGCACGGTGCCCAAGAGGCCGATGAGCACGCCGGCGACCTTGCGGCCGCTCAGGGTTTCGTCACGGGTCGCAAAATGGGCGATGATGACAGTCCAGATCGGCGTCGTAGCATTGAGGATCGAGGCGAGACCGGCGCCGATCTCGGACTGGCCGAAGAAGATCAGGCTGTGGGGTAGGACATTGTTCAGCAGGCCGAGAACGAGGAAAGGCCGCCACCGCTGCCTGAGCAGAGGATAGATCGAGAGGCGCCCTGCAATGAAGACGTGGAGCGCCAGTGCCGCGAGCGAAAATCTCAGGAACGCGAGCGTGAAGGGCGGCACATGCTTCACCGCGATGCCGGCGAAGAAGAACGAGCCTCCCCAGAGAAGACCGAGCCCGAAAAGTGTCAGCCAGGCGGCCGCCGGAATATCTGTACTGGTGCTGTTTGTCATCATGGACGCCCTGTTTCACAAGGCGTCCCTAGAGCAGCCGGAACTGTGTCGCCACCCGAAAACCGGCGGAGTGCTCCGTGCCGGCCGCGACGCTCTCAGAGCGCGCTCAGCAGCGTCTGCGTTGCCCAGCCATCGGCCGGCATGCCGAGCCGCTGCTGTTCCTTCTGGATGGCGACGCGGGTACCGCCGCCCAGGATGCCGTCGATCTTGCCGACGTCATGGCCCCGTGACTGAAGCTTTTCCTGCAGGACCTTCATCTCGTCGGGAGACAGGCCGGGCTCCGGATTGCCCTTCTCATAAGTGGGCGCACCCGAGAGTCGGGTGGCGAAGTAAGCGGCCGAGGTCGTGTAAATGAAGGACTGGTTCCATTCGAGGTAGATGCCGAAATTGGGATAGGTCATGAAAGCCGGCCCCTTGCGGCCCTGCGGCAGCGCGATCGCGGCCTTGAGATGGCCGAAGCTGGTATTGCCGTCGCGCGGCTGGACTCCGAGCGCGAACCACTCCGCGGCCGTCAACGGGCCGCCCAGGCCGGTTTTTTCGTAAGGCAGGCCCTCCGGAAGCGTGACTTCCTGGATCCAGGGCTCGCCTCTGTTGTATCCAAGGCTCTGGATGAAGCGGGCGGCCGTGAGGATCACGTCCTTCTCGCTTTTCTTGAGATTGACGTGGCCGTCGCCATCGCCATCGGTGCCGAACGCGATGATATCCCTCGGGAGCATCTGGACCTGCCCGATTTCTCCCGCCCATGCGCCGGTGTTGGCGGCGGGATCCAGATCGCCGTGCTGGACCATTTCGATGAGCGAGATCAGTTGCGGGCGGAACAGGTGCGGACGGCGGCAGTCATGCGCGAGCGTCACCAGCGCGTCGCGCGTGTTAAAGTCGCCTTGTACGGCGCCGAAGTCGGTTTCCATCGCCCAGAAAGCCGCGATGACGGCGGCGGGCACGCCGTAGTCAGCCTCGGCCTTGGCGAAGGTGTCGGCATAGTCCTTGATCTTCTGACGGCCGATGTCGAGCCTGGCCTGGGAAACCGTGCGCTTGGAGAATTCAAGGAAAGTCTGGCGGAAGACGCCCTGGCCGCGGTCCCGGCTCAAAACCTTCCTGTCCAGTCGCGCGCCTGCGAATGCACGGTCGATCGCGTCTGCGGGAATTCCCTTCGCCGAGGCCTCCACCCGTACGCCGTCGAGAAAGGCCGTGAGTTCGCCGCCGCAGGGCACGGCCGGCTCCTGCGACAGGGCTGGCGTCGCTGCGAAAGAGGACATGAGAAAGAGAATAGCGGCGGCGTTGCGCGTCATGAAAGACCTTCCGGACATGGCTGCTTGCGGGGTGCAGAAGCTTTTCCAGAAGATTGAGGCAGATGCAAGTCTGCCTCATCCCGATTTGAATATTGCGGCTCAGCCGCCTTCCCAGTCGGATGCGGCGGTCTTTACCCAATTCTGCCAGTTCTTGCGCGTACCGGCGAAGACGTTGATATCGGTGTCTCCCTTGATGCCCGGAATGCGCCCTGTCGCTGTGTATTGCCAGAACGCCCAGCGGTCGCGCTCATAGACCTTGGATGGGTGCTGCGCCACGGCGCGCAGCCAGAAGTGGTACTCGTTGAACTCACCGACCAGTATATCCCGGTGGAAATCCACGGTCGTATAGATGAGGGGCCGCTTGCCGTAATGCTTTTCCAGCCTGTCCATGAACTTCTTGAGCTCGAACACGGCGGTGGCCTTGGACGGGCGGTACTTGCAGTTTTTCGACGAACCGTTCCATTCGACGTCGAGCACGGGCGGGAGATAGGTCGCACTCTTGGGCACATTGCGGATGAACCAGTCCGCCTGGTCGTCCGCCGTGGAGCAGAAATAGTAGAAATGATAGGGTGCGTAGGGGATGCGCGCCGCGCGCGCGCCCCGCCAGTTTTCATGAAAGCGGCTGTCCAGCCTGTCCTTGCCTTCGGTCGCCTTCATGAAGGCGAAGGACACGCCGGAGTCCTTGACCATCAGCCAGTTGATCTCGCCGTTCCACTTGGACACGTCGATGCCGTGGACGGGGTGGTGATGGGGCGTGATCTTTCCGAAATTCTGGGGATCGGTATCGTGGAACTTCGGGGAGATGGAGGCCGTTTCCACGAGATCGTAATCCGTGGAGGTGCAGGATGCCAAAGCCAGGAGCAGAGGCAGGATTGCAAGTGCGAAAGACCGCATTGTTCCCCCGATGATACGCGCCACACATTGCCTCCCGCGCCGTGCGCTGCCTGCGCAATGCCTGCCACCGGAGGATCGAACCCCCGTTTCAACACATCATCGTAAAAAATGAGTTAGTTTCAAGCCAAATCGGCAGGGACCGCGCCGCCGGGTCGAACTTGGCCTGATTCCGGCTCATATCCGCGTGATGACGGCGAGCCAGCTGTAGCCGCGCGCGTGGCGCGTGAATTCCAGCCCGTAGGGCGTGCCCTCGACCATCGCGCGCAGAACTGATTCGAGATCGGCCCTCGGCGTGACGTGAAACCGGTGCAGCCAGGCCCGAAGTGCGTGCCCGAACCACCGAGGCAGGCCTTCCTGCTGCCCGAAATCGGCGATGTGGAGCGAGCCGCCCGGGTTGAGGGCGGCAAGCGAGGTCGCGACCGTCAGCCGCCAGTCCGGTATCATCGAGAGGGCATAGGAGATCATGATCCGGTCGAAGCCGTCTTCATCGAAATCGCCCGGCAGGAACTGGTTGGCATCGAGCTGCTTCAACGTGACGCTGCCGGGGCGAGCGGCCAGCTTGGCGCGGGCCGTATCCAGCATCTCCCCGGATATATCAAGGCCGAAGAGCCGGCTTGCGGGATAGCGGCGCGCGATGACAGCGAGGTTTCGCCCGGTCCCGCATCCGACTTCGAGCAGGCTCTGGCCCGGGCGGAGCTCGAGCCCCGAGATCAGTCGGTCGCGACCGAGAAGGTAGTATTTTCGTGTTGCGTCATAGATGTGACGCTGATGCCGGTAGACATTGTCCATCAGGCGGGAATGCGGGTTGCCGGAGGCCAGTGGCGCGCCCGTCATCACGAAAGCTCATAGATGTGGAAGCCGCCATAGATCGCCGACCTGTCCAGCCGGTTGAGTTGCTCCGACCTATCGGCAAGGTAGGTCCAGCGGCGATCGATCTCGGGCACGAGCCTGTCGGCAACGACGCTTTTCTCGGCGGCAGTCCGGAAGATCACGCGGGCACCGGCGCGCGCGGTGCGGGTGATCTCGCGCCAGAGACTGTTGATCTGCGCGTCTGTCATCCAGTCCTGTGCGTCGAGCAGCACGTAGCGGTCCATCGATCCGGCTTGCTTCGTGCCGAGCATCGCCTCGAAATTGGCGTGGTGCAGCGTCACGCGATCGAGGTTCGCCTTGATCGGCTGGTAGCTGTCGCGATTGAGGTAGAGCGGCAGCCTGCCTTCCGCGGGAGTGGGGTAGCGGCGGGCGAAGGCCTGCCAGGCGAAATAGTTCTCGCTGAGCGGGAAACTGGCAGGCGAGCTTCTCCACGCGCTGGCGCAGTACGCCCGCGAGCGTCTTTTCATCCGTGAGGCTGGCAAGTTCGTCGAACTGTCGCGGCGGGATGCCGAGGCCGAAGAGCGAGCTCTTGCGCGCGGTGATCCAGCGCACGACCTTGCGGTCGAAGATCGGCGCGATCCTGCGTTCGAAGAATTCGCGCTGCTCTTCCAATGTGCGCGCTGCCATGATCTCGGTCAGGTCGACACCGCAGAGCCTGGCCGCAATATGGCTCGCGCCGATGAAACGACCGAGCAACCCGGTGCGGTAGAAGTTGCCGTTGAACACGTCGATGCGGCGTTTTCCATTCAAGCGACGTCCTTCCCAGTAGCGCCGGGTCTCGTCGTCGAGATGGGCGGCGATGAAGGTCCGGTAGGCAATGACGTTTGACGGTTCGTTGGCGATGCCGAAGAAGCGCATCACGTCCGGGTGGGTCGGCAGGTGGGCGAAGGCCGCGATCTTGAGCCGGTTGAGCGCGATATGGCTGGCGTTGAGGTCGGCGACGTCGATCGACGCGGGGCCCCTGGCGAGGTAACTCAGCATGTTGCAGCCGCCCGAGGCAATGGTGGCGATGCGGTGCTCTGGCCGCAGTTCCATTGCCATCAGGTCGACTTCGGGATCCTCCCAGATCTGCGGATAGACCAGGCCGGAAAAGAGCAGTCCGAAAAGCCGCTCCGACATGCCCTCGAGGCTGAGCGCTTTGTGCTGCAGCAGCGCGCCTTTCAGGCGTTCGTCGAGACCGAATTTCTTTCTGGCCAGCACCTGCGTCATGCCCTGCTCCCAACTTTGCGTTGGACCGGGAAATATTGCGATTCAGCGAAGGTTTGATGACAGGGTGGAAAGGATGTTGACGACTGGCCGCAACACGATGGTTCAAAAGGAAAAATTAATGTCTTGCCGATAGCGTGAAGACATATCGCAGGAGCTGCTAACATGATGTTACGAGCTTTGCTGCCGGGCCTCCCACAGCGATATGCTATCGCTGGCCTGGCGCTTGGATCTTTGCTGCCCGCCATCGGCCTGATGGCGGAATTCCTTCTTCGTGCTCCGCATGGGTTCGAGCTTCACCTGGGTGAACCGCTCGTCGCGCTGGCCTTTATGCTGCCGCTGATCTTCTCGGTCGCGTTCTTCCTGTTCGGTCGCAGGGAGGAGATGCTTCGGCTTCGGCTCAGCGCCGGACAGGTCATCGAGCGTGAACTGCTTCACCTCTCGCTGCACGACAGGCTGACCGGCCTGCCGAACCGGGCCTCCCTCGAGCGGGAGATCGAGCGTTTCGTCAGGGCGCGGCGCCGGGGCCGGTCGAGGCCCGCGTTCCTGCTGCTCGACCTCGACAAGTTCAAGCATGTCAACGACACGCTCGGTCACGATGCCGGGGACGAACTGCTGCAACTGTTTGCTGCCCGGATGTCGGGCGCGGTCGGCGCGCAGGCCCGCATATTCCGGCTCGGCGGCGACGAGTTCGTGATGACGGTTGCCGGCATGCCCGACAATGGCGACGTGGAGCGGCTCTGTCATGCGATCGAGGCCAGAGCCTCGGAACCCTTCGACCTTGCCGCGGGGCGGGCAGTCATCGGCGTCTCCATCGGCATCGCCCATTTCGAGGCTGACGATCACGCAATGGCTGATGTGATGAAGCGGGCCGACCTGGCGCTCTATGCCGCCAAGGACATCGCGGGCTCGTCGCATGTCTTCCACGACCGGGCCCTGGCCCGCGACATGCAGGAGCGAATGCGAATGGAGCAGGATATCGCGGCCGGCCTGCTGCGCGAGGAGTTCTTCGTCGAGTATCAACCTGTTGTCAGCGCCACCACCCGTGAGATCGCCGCCTTCGAGGCTCTGGTGCGCTGGCGCCACCCGCGTCTTGGCATTCTCGGACCGGAGCATTTTCTCGCCGTCGCCGAACGTTCGGGCCACCTGCTGGCGCTGGGACGCTTCGTGATCGCGCGGGCGATCGAGGAGGCGGCGCGCTGGCCCGAGTCCATCGGTGTTGCCGTCAATGTGACCGGCGATGAATTCCGCGACCGTCAACTGGTTCGCTATGTCGAGACGATGCTGGACATTCACCAGGTGGCGCCCCGGAGATTGACGATCGAAATCACGGAAGCGGCGTTCACGGTGGACACTGCCGTTATCCGCAAAAGCCTAGCTGACCTCAGCAAGCTTGGCGTCAAAATCGCGATCGACGACTTCGGCATGGGCTTCTCCAGCATCAATCACCTGCGACAGTTTCCGATCGACCGGCTGAAGATCGACCGTTCCTTCACCCAGGCAATGCTGCAAGGCGGGCGGGAGACCGAACTGGTTGAAATCATCCTGCGGCTCGGCCATGTCTTCGGGATCAGCACGACCGTCGAGGGTGTCGAGAACGAGGATCAACTCGCCGTCGCGCGCGCGCTCGGCGCCGCAGAGGTGCAGGGCTTCCTGATCTCCCGTCCGATACCCGCCGGTGCGGCAAATGCACTCGCCTACGGCGAGCCGGACCTGCTGAAGGATGCAGCCCTGCGCTTCAGCGCCTGACGGCCACGTCCACAGGCCGGCGAATTGATCTTTCGCAAACATCGCATTTCGCCATTCACTCGGCTATTGAGTCGGGACGAACAGGAGTGAAAGATGCGGATCTTTGCGCGGATATTGAAATGGCTCGGGCTCGCCCTGTTGGCCGTGATGCTTGGGGCTGTCGGCTGGCTCTATGTCTTTCCGCCGGAACTGCTCCGGGTCGGAACCGCCTATGCGGCGAAGATCGTCTGTTCCAACACCTTCATCGCAGGACGTGATCCCGCCGAGGTGCTGGCGAAAGACGTGCAGGCGCCCGGTCATCCGCTGCTGGAATATGTCTCGTTCGCAAAAGGCGACGATACGGTGACCACGAGGCTCTTCGGTTTCGTCGCCGAACAGACCGCGGTCTACCGGCCCGGGCTTGGCTGCGCCGTGGTCGCGGATGGCGATCTCGCGGCGGCACGGGCCGTGACGCTCGCCACGCCGCCCAAGATGGAGACGTCGGAACTCGAATGGCCGCTCGGCGACCAGGTCAGCAAGCCGCTGAGCGAGACGGTCCAGGCGTTTGCTGGCAGACCCGGACCTTGCTGGCCCCGACATGCGCGCCATCGTCGTCATCAAGGATGGCCGCATCATCGCCGAACGCTATGGCGACGGCTTTTCCGCCGAGACACCGCTGATGGGGTGGTCGATGACCAAGACCGTGACAGCGGCGATCGTCGCCGCCCGCATTGCCGAAGGCAAGCTGGCCTATGACCAGAGCAAGCTTTTCGCCGCATGGACGGACGGGCGCGGCGCGATCACCGTGGCCGATCTCATGTCGATGCAGAGTGGGCTTGACCTCGACGAGACCTATGGCGACGTCAACGATGTGACCCGCATGCTCTTCCTCGAGCCCGACCAGGCTGGCTTTGTCGAAGCCAAGCCGCTCGAGGCCGATCCGGGCCGGAAGTTCGAATACACGACGGGTTCCGCCGTGCTGCTGAGTCGACTGTGGATGAACACCTTTGCGGACGTGCAGGAGGCGCTTGCCTATCCCCGTCGCGTGCTCTTCGATCCGATCGGAATGACGAGCGCGGTCATGGAGACGGATCAGCACGGCACGTTCTCCGGCGGATCGCTGATGTATGCGACCGCGCGCGACTGGGCCCGTTTCGGCCTTCTACTCGTGGATGGCGGCCAGTGGAACGACGAGCAGGTGCTGCCGGCAGAATTTATCCGTCGCGTGTCCACGGCCACGGAGCTTTCAGGTGGGATCTATACGGGCGGGCTCGCGTGGAAGGCGGCAAGCGGCGAACGTGGCGGCGAAACTTTCGCCATCCCGGCTGATGCCTATTGGGCGATCGGCCATGACGGCCAGTCGATGGCGATCGTCCCGTCGGAGAAGCTGGTGATGCTGCGGCTTGGACTGACGCCGTCGCGGCTCAAATACCGCTCGGCCAAGTTGCTGGAGAAACTGGTTCCGGCGGCACGCGAGCCGGTTCCGGATCCCGAGCTTCAGCCGCGGATCCCGCCTGAGGAGTGATGCAAGTCCGGGAGGTGATGTAAGGGGAGGGCCTGTTACTTCAGGCCGGTTTCCTCGAGCAGGCCCTTGCGCTTGGCATCGAAATAATAGCCGGTGCGGTAGAGCCAGTCCGCCTTCTTGGCGTCCTTGTCAGCCACAAGCCAGGCGCCGCGCAGGTATTTCACGGCGAATTTGAGGTTGGTCTCGGCGTCGAGCAGGCCGGTGGGCGAGCCATCGTAGCCCATGCCCTTCGCTGTGTTGTAGCGGATCTGCATCAGGCCCCAGTTGCCGCGGTGGACAGCGGACGGGTTTGTAGTTGCTCTCGCGGCGGACAACGTGATGAACCAGATGTTCCGGCACGTCATACATGGCCGAGTATTTGGCGATCAGCTGGTTGAGGCTGGGATTCTTGGTGGAGGAGACGAAAGGATCGAGTTTTTCGGTCGTCGCTTCGATCATGGCATTTGCCGTGACGCCGCTGGCCGCGACCGGGTCCCGGCTCGCCGTCTGGAGCTGCAGGATCTCCGGATCGACGGAGGCGATCTCGATGCTGCGTGTCTTGGCTTCCGGGGCGGTCACGGGGGTGGCGAGGGCGAGACTGGCGTCGATCGCCTGCGCTGCGTCGCTCGTGGTCATCGCGGGCTTCGGCTGCGGTATGGCGTAGGCCATGGCTACCGACTGGTCGGTCGCCAAGTCGGCCGCGGTCTCGGGGCTGGCGAGCGCCGTGGTGTCGGTCGCGCTGAGTTGGTTCAGCACGGCGATCTCTTCCTGCGAAGGTTTTTGGGTCGGAACCGCGGTCTGGACAGGCGCCGTGCTGCTGCAGGATGCGATCAAAGCCAGGGTGCCTGTGGCCAGGAGCGCCGTCGTCGCCCGCTTCAGAGTCTGCCCCATATTGCCCGTCCGTGTTTGCCTGCCGGTCCGCCAACCGCGCGAGGTGCGTGTTCACAAATCGTTACGCTCTGATACCCCATTAACTTTTGACGGGCAACCCGGTGTCTGCTGCTTTGCAGCCAGGGGTGATGGTGGTGATGGAGGATGCACGTCAGGGTCGCCGTTCAGGAGCGTGGGTGTCGTTCTTCCATCCATGAATTCAGAGGCTTAAGACAGCTTTGCCGAGGCTTGCGCCTCGGCAACACCGGGCGGATTCCTGCCGGTTCCGCGCTAGTTGGCGGTCCAGGGCTGGCTTATCGAGGCCATCATCTCGCCGAACCACCGGGCCGACGTGTCGAAATGCTTGCCGCCGGCGATCCGCTCGAACTCGATCGTCCGCAGCTTGCCGCCCTTGCCCTCGTCATGGCCGGTCACCCCGGACACGCGGTTGAGCGCGCTCTCCACGGCCAGGTCGACCATACCCTGGATGAGGCGCAGGTCGTCGCGGTTGGCTGGGGCGGAACGGGCGTAATAGCCGGACTTCTGGACCATCGCCCGCTCGGCGCCGATCAGCCCGCCGAGATTCTTGGTGAACCAGTTGCCGACATTGATCGTGTCGATCTTCACATGGCCGAAGGCATCGCGCTTGACCTGTTCGCCGGCAGCCTCGCGTTCGGCGACGATCGCGTCGAGGCCCGCGCCTTCGGAGACGAAGATGGTGACGAAGCTGTGCTTCTCCATGACCTTGCGGAGTCGCTCGCCTTCCTCCTCGAAGTTGAACCCTATCTCCGGGAGATAGATGCCGTCGATGTTCTTGAGCTGCGAATTCATCATCAGCCCCTCGACATATTCGTTGTTCCTCGTCTTCTCGATATAGGCCCTGGCCGTCGCCGCCGTCAGCCAGCCGCTGTGGCGGCCCATGACCTCGTGGACGACGAGCGTCTTGGGGGCGGCGCTCTGCTCGTTGGAGACGTTGTCGAAGAAGTGGGCGCCGACCTCCGCCGCCGTCCAGGCGCCGAGCGACTGCCTGATCGGCACGATGTCGTTGTCAACAGTTTTCGGCAGGCCCACCACCGTGAGATTGTAGCCGTTGGCGCCGAGATAGGCAGCGAGGTCCGCCGCCGTGGTGTTGGTGTCGTCGCCGCCGATCGTGTGCAGGATGGTGATGCCGTCACGGGTCAGTTGCTCGGCAGCGACCCGCAGCGGATTCTGGCCTTCCTTGACAAGGCCGCGTTTGACGCAGTCGGCAATGTTGGTCAGCTTGACCCGGCTGTTGCCGATCGGCGAGCCGCCATGGCGATGCAGGAGATGCGACCGTTCGCGCATGTCAGGCGTGATCTCGATCGAATCACCGAGCAAGAGTCCCTGGTAGCCGGAGCGATAGGCAATGATGTCGGTGTCGGGTGCGACGTCGCTGTAGCGCCCGATCAGACCTCCGACTGCGGATGAAAGACAGGGTGCAAGTCCGCCGGCGGTGAGCAGAGCGGCTTTATGTTTGGCCATGGTCGTTTTTCCTCCAGGCGATACCTTTGCGGGCGCATGGATGAAATAGCCCATCGATTTAGTAAAGTGAAGAAATGATGACTCTGCAGCCTGCCGCCAGAAACCTTCCGTCTTCGGCTTCATCTGCAAATTCTCGGGCCGGGCAGATCATTAACGAGACATTAACCGGTCCGGGGTAGCAGTAGCGGAGCGCTTGCGCTTAGGCCGGCGTTTTCCTATGACCGGCCCGGGAGACGGGTTATTGAGGGAACTTTTCACCCGACAAATCCATTATGTGCAACGATACCGCTCGGTAAGTCGCACCAAGTCCTGGAGAATGAAGATGAAGAATACAATTATCGCCGCAGTCGTGGCATGCGCCGCCGCTCTTTCGTTCAGCGCCCCGACATCGGCCGACACCCTCAAGGTGATCGTCAAGCCGAAGGCTCCGATCGTCAAGAAGGTGGTCATTCGCAAGCCTTGCCGTTACAAGACCGTCAAGGTCGTCAAGAACCGCAAGACCGTCATCACCAAGGTTCGCGTCTGCAACTGATCGGTGATCGAGCGTTTGTGACGAGGCCCGGACATTGCGTCCGGGCCTTCTGTCGTTCTTGGCGCGCGATGCGGAATGTTCGTTTCCATGTGGGCTTCATTACGAAAATTTCATCCTCGCCGTGCCTTGCAATTGCTACGATTATTGTGGAACCTTCACGTGTTCCGGTCCTTGAAACCGGAATGTTTTGAAAGCGGGTTCTATGTCCTTCTGGGAAAAGCTGCTCAGCGCGGTCGCTGAGACGGCCACGAATGCACTCTCCGGCCTGGTCGAGGCCATCCGAACAATTTTCGAAGGTGATCCCGAGACGCGGCGTCAGGTCGCATTCTCGGTCGCCGTTATTGCGCTGTCTGCGAAGATGGCGAAGGCTGACGGTATCGTGAGCGAAAAGGAAATCGACGCGTTTCGCGAGATCTTCCAGTTTCCCGAGTCCGAAGCGCGCAATGTTGCGCGGCTCTACAATCTGGCAAAACAGGACGTCGCGGGTTACGAAGCCTATGCCGACAAGCTTTCCGGCCTCTGCAGTTCGGGCGCCGCCAACTGCCCGGTGCTCGAAAACGTGCTCGACGGCCTGTTTCACATCGCCAAGGCGGACGGTGCGGTCCACGAGAAAGAACTCGGTTTCCTTGCCGACGTGGGGTCGATCTTCCGGATTTCGGAAGACCAGTTCATGCGGATCGTCGAACGCCACGTCCATGTCGAGGGTCGCGATCCCTACCTGGTGCTCGGCGTTTCGCGCGACGACGACTTCCCGACTATCCGCAGGCACTATCACTCGCTGGTGCGGGAGCATCACCCTGACCGCCTGGTTGCGCGCGGCGTTCCGGCGAGCTTCCACGCCATCGCCAACGATCGCATGGCACGATTCAACGACGCCTATGCCGCCATCGAGCGCGAGCTGAAGGCCGCATGAGCGGCTTCTTGCCGGACTACCACGCCGCCGATGTCATGGCGTCGCCGAACTTCGGCGACCGCCGGGACGGATGTGCGCCGGACATGCTGATCCTCCATTATACAGGGATGCCGAGCGCCGAGGGTGCGCTCGACTGGCTGCTTCGTCCGGAAAGCGAGGTTTCCAGCCATTACTTCGTGTTCGAGGATGGCAGGATCATCCAGCTTGTCCCGGAGAATGCACGAGCGTGGCATGCGGGCCGGAGCTGCTGGAAGGGGGAGACGGACGTCAATTCCGCATCGATCGGAATCGAGATCGTCAATCCCGGCCATCCGGGCGGGCTGCCCGACTTCCCGGAGGTGCAGATCGCTGCCGTGATCGGGCTCTGTTGCGACGTCATCGGTCGCCATGCGATCATGCCGGAGCGGGTTCTTGGCCATTCCGACGTGGCGCCGGTCCGCAAGATCGATCCCGGCGAACGTTTCCCATGGGCCACTCTCGCCTCCGCCGGCGTGGGACACTGGGTCGAGCCGAGTCCCGTCGGCGGAGGCCGCTATTTCCAGCTGGGCGATGCCGGGCCGCCCGTCGAGGCGTTGCAGGCGATGCTTGCCCTCTACGGCTACGACGTGCCCGTGTCGGGCGAGTATTGCGTGCGGACGCAGGGCGTGATCGAGGCGTTCCAGCGGCATTTCCGCCAGGACAGGGTTGACGGCATTGCTGACGCCTCGACGATCGAGACGCTCCACCGCCTGCTGAAGTCGCTACCGGGCACCTGAAGCCCGGCGCGCCAGTTCTTTCCTGCCATTGCCGTCCGGCCCGATGCTGTTTCATAAGAGGCGCGAAACGAGTCTCGGAGCGCGCATGACACCCCAGTTCCACTATGCCATCGTCGGGCGCGGCCTGACCGGAGCCGCGGCGGCGCGCCACCTTGCCGAACAGGTGCCCGGCGTGGTTCTGATCGGGCCCGACGAGCCAACCGACAGGGCGAACCATAACGGCGTGTTCGCGAGTCATTATGACGAGGGCCGTATCACGCGGACGATCGATCCGGACGAGACATGGGCCCGGCTCGCCAACCGCTCGATCGCGCGCTATGCCGATGTCGAGAGCCGCAGCGGCGTGCATTTCTTCCGGGAAAAGGGTTGCCTGATCTCGGGCGATGCTTCGGAACCGAGCCAGCGGCATATGCGGGATGTTCGCGAGGCGGCCGACCGTCTCGGCGTTCGCTGCGAACGTCTGGACGACGACCGGCTGCGGGCACGCTTTCCGTATTTTAAGTTTCCGGCGGGTGCCGATGCCGCTTTCGAGCCGAGAGGGGCCGGCCATATCAGCCCGCGCAGGCTGGTGGCTGCGCAGAGCCTGTTGACCGAACGCGCCGGTGGAACCGTCATTCGCGAGGAAGTCCACGCGATTGACCAGAAAGACGGCCATGCGGAGATCACGCTTGCGAGCGGGCAGGCGGTGTCGGCGCAGAAAGTCCTCGTCGCGGCTGGAGGCTTCACCAACAGGAGAGGCTTGCTGCCGGAACCGTTGGACCTCACCGTTTATGCGAGAACGGTCGTCCTGATTGAAGTCGATGCCGCACAGGCCGACGAACTCTCCGGCATGCCGTGCCTGATCACCAAGCCGGACGACGGCGTGTCCGGGATCTACCTGCTGCCGCCCATACTTTATCCCGATGGCAGATTCTATCTCAAGATCGGCGGTGATCCCGCCGATATCGCCCTTCAGACCGAAGAGGATGTCCGGGGCTGGTTCAGGACGCCGGGCAACGCGGCGGCCAGGGACCACCTCGTCGCCAGCATGATGCAACTGCTGCCCGGCCTGCGCGTGGCCGGCATGCGGACCGAACCCTGCGTTACCTCCTTCACGCCGACCGGCTATCCCGCGATCGGCTGGACCTCAGGATCCTCGACCGCCGTGATGGCCGGCGGGTGCGGCGCGGCGGCCAAGGGTTCGGACGAAATCGGCAGGCTCGGTGCCGAACTGCTGCTGCATGGACGGATCGTCGACAGCGCCTATCGCGCCGATTTCGAACCTCGCTTTCTATGATCGGGTGAAATTGCATTTGCCCACGGTATTTCGCTTTCCATCGCGGCCGTCATCGCCTACATGGGCCCTGCCAGTTGGCCGGGCAGCCGCGCTTCGCAATGGTCGAAAGGCCGCGAGGGGAGGAAAGTCCGGGCTCCACGGAAACACGGCGCCGGATAACATCCGGCGGGGGCGACCCCAGGGAAAGTGCCACAGAGATCGAACCGCCCGGCATGCCGGGTAAGGGTGAAAAGGTGGGGTAAGAGCCCACCGCGGACCTGGAAACAGGGACGGCTTGGTAAACCCCGCCGGGAGCAAGACCGAATAGGGATGACACGCGCGCGCAAGCGCCAGGGCCGTTTCCGGCCTCGTCATCCGGGTGGGTTGCGCGAGGCGCTGCGCGAGCAGCGTCCCAGATGAATGGCTGCCACGTCCCGGGCGACCGGGGCCATACAGAACCCGGCTTACAGGCCAACTGGCAAATTCCCTCTTCAGTCTATCTGCGCGCCTGGCTTTGCCGGGCGGCATAACCTTTCGTTAAACTTAACGGCTTATGAATATTCCGAGCAATTGCGCTCCGAAATGAGCTCAATCCCATTGACGCCCAAATTGGCCCATGTTATCCCAAACACGTACTGCAAATGGGCAATGTGAAGCCCGCTTCCCATCAGGTGAGAATTGGCCGTCGAGGTCAGTTGAACTCCGCGCCCAGGCGCTGGGATGCGGAAAATTGTCTGGTGTTTTCGGTTGTGTAGCGGTTCCGACTTGGGGTGCCGCGCGAGTGGAAGCGGAAGTCTCGCGTCATGTCCCGGTTCCTTTCGAGCGCTACGAACAGGATCGATGCGAAAGGGCGGGTCTCCGTGCCGGCCGCCTTTCGTTCCGTTCTGGCCTCGCTGGGTGTCGAGGATCTCTATTGCTTCCAGGACTTTCATTTTCCGGCGATCAACATCGGCGGACCGGACCTGCTTGCGCGCTTCGAGCGACAACTCGACGGTCTGGATCCGTTCTCGCTGGAGGCCAACAGGATCTCGCTGATCGTTCACGGCGGCGGGGTCTTCACGCGGCTCGATTCCGAGGGTCGGCTAACGGTGACGGACTTTGTTCGGAGCCATACGGGGATAGCCGGGGAAATCACCTTCGTGGGTCGGTCGGACTATTTTCAACTATGGCGGCCGGAAGAATTTTCGGCCGCACAGATGGCGGCAAGGGAAGAGTTGAGGAAACGAGGCCTCGGCTCTTCATGATGCGGGGTATGGGTCTCATGGCGGATCATGGCAGCGAAAGCGATGCCATTGGCGGATCGATCCGGCATGTGCCTGTCATGCTGGCGGAGGTGCTCCAGCATCTTGCGCCGGCTCCCGGCGCCGTCATCGTCGACGGCACGTTCGGGGCCGGCGGCTATACGCGTGCGATCCTGGAAGAGGGCGCCCAGGTCATTGCGCTCGATCGCGATCCCAACGCGATCGCCGGCGGCAAGGCCCTGGCCGAGGAATTCGGCGGCAGGCTGACGCTCAAACATTCCACTTTCAGCAAGCTCGACGACTTTGCTCCGCATGGTGGTCTTGACGGTGTCGTTCTCGATATCGGCGTCTCCTCCATGCAGATCGACGAGCCGGAGCGCGGCTTTTCCTTCCAGCGCAACGGTCCGCTCGACATGCGAATGTCCTCCGACGGCGTCAGCGCTGCCGATGTCGTCAACAAGGCGCGCGCCACCGATCTCATCCGGATCTTCAATTTCCTCGGCGAGGAACGGCAGGCGAGCCGGATCGCGCGCGCCATCGAGAAGCGCCGGGTGGAGAAGAAATTCGCGACAACCCGCGACCTCGCCAACCTGATCGAGATGGTCAATCCGCGCCGCGCCGTCGACAAGATCCATCCGGCGACGCGCGTTTTCCAGGCATTGCGGATTTTCGTCAACAACGAACTCGGCGAACTGGCCGATGCGCTTTTCGCGGCAGAACGAGCGCTCAAGCCGGGCGGGCGCCTGGTGGTTGTCAGCTTTCATTCGCTCGAGGACCGAATCGTCAAGCGTTTCTTCGCCGATCGCGCCGGCAAGGCGTCCGGATCACGGCACCTGCCGGAAGTCTCGCAGACACCGGCGATTTTCGAGCCAATCTCCCGCCAGGCCATCGCCGCAAGCGACGCCGAGGCGGATATCAATCCGCGCGCCCGTTCCGCCAAGCTGCGGTCCGGGATCCGAACCGTTGCGCCTGCCGGCAAGACGGATGTTTCGATTTTCGACCTACCGCAACTCGCCAACATCGAAAGGATGGGGGGCTGATGTTTCGTACCCTCGATATCATTCTCGTCGTGGTGATGACGGCGGCCGCCGCCGTGACCTACACGATCAAGCACCAGGCCGAACTCAAGCTCGAGGAAGTGCGGAAGATCGAGGCCAACATCAAGCTCGAGCGCGACACGATCGACCTGTTGCGCGCGGACTGGGCGCTGCTGACCCAGCCGTCCCGCCTCAACCGGCTGATTTCGACGTACAAGGACGAACTCCAACTGGTGCCGACGGAATCGACGCAATTGGCACAGCCGTCCGAACTGCCGATGCTCAAGGCGGAACTGCCGGTGTATGACCCCGCCGATACGGACAAGGATGGCACGGTTTCAGCCAAGGAAGCGAAAGTCCACCAGCATAAGATGGCCCAGGAGGCCGACCAGATCAGCACGGGATCGGTGAAGCCGCAATGAGCTTTCTCTCTCGCATCATGGTCTTGAAGAGCAAGGCCCACTTCAACACCGGCGCCGGAGGTCGGGATGCCGGCGGTGCCGTCCCGCTGACCTTCGAGGGGACGCGCAAGTCTGCCGGCGGGCAGACCCGCAACCGCATTGCGATCATGATCGGCGCTTTCACCGTGGTCTACGTGATCATCGGTGGCCGTCTAGTCCAGTATGGCATGACGGCGCCTCAGACGGTGTCCTCCATCATGCGTGCCGACAATACCGTTGCGTCTCGTCCAGACATCCTTGACCGAAACGGCGAGGTGCTGGCGACCGACGTGCGCACGGTTTCGCTTTTTGCCGAGCCGCACAAGATCGTCGATGCCGACGAGGCAATCGAACTGCTTTCCACCGTGCTGCCTGATATCGACGCCAAGGCGACCTACAAGAAGCTCAAGAGCAAGTCGCATTTTCAATGGCTCCGACGGCAACTGACGCCGAAGCAGCAGAGCGAGATCCTTGCGCTCGGCATTCCCGGGATTGGCTTCCGCCCCGCCAAGCGCCGGTTCTACCCGAGCGGCACTGTCGCCTCGCACTTCGTCGGCTATGTCAACATCGACAACCGCGGCGTGGCCGGAATGGAGCGCTATCTCGACAACCAGGGGCTCGCCGATCTCGCCGAACTCGGCATGACCAGCGTCAATGCCAAGCTCGAACCGGTGAAGCTGTCGATGGACCTGCGGGTGCAGAACATCGTCCACGACGTGCTTGCAAAGGCGATGGAGAAATACAAGTCGATCGGCGCCGGCGCGGTTGTTCTCGATGCCAATACCGGGGAAGTGATCGCGCTCGGCTCCATGCCCGATTTCGACCCGAACAACCCCGCCGAAACGATCGACCGCAAAACCAAGAGCGACATGAATCGCGTCGCCGGCGGCGTGTTCGAAATGGGCTCGACCTTCAAGGCGTTCACGAGCGCCATGGCGCTCGATTCCGGCAAGGTCACGATGAACGACACGTTCGATGCGCGGCGGCCGCTCTATGTCGGCGGCTTCACCATCAATGACTTTCATGCGACGCGACGCGTCCTGTCGGTCACCGACGTCTTCGTGCATTCCTCCAATATCGGTTCGGCCAAGATGGCTGATGTGGTCGGCATCGAAGGTCACCGGGAGTTCCTGACCCGCCTGGGCCTGCTCACCCGGCTCGATACCGAACTGCCGGAAACCGCAACCCCGTCGCAGCCGAAGGTCTGGAAGAAGATCACCTCGGTCACGGTGGCCTTCGGGCACGGTGTCTCGACCACGCCACTGCAGACGGCCGTGGCCGCCGCGGCGCTGATGAATGGTGGCAAGCTCATCCAGCCGACATTTCTGCCGCGCACCCCCGAACAGGCAAACGAGAATGCCGTGCTGGTCCTGAAGCCGGGCACAGTGGCGGACATGAAGGTGCTTTTCCGCGCCAATGTCGTTGACGGTTCCGGGCGCCGCGCCGACACGCCCGGCATGTTCGTCGGCGGCAAGACCGGCACGGCCGAGAAAGTGGTCAACGGCCGCTACGCCAAGTCGGTCCGCTTCAATGCCTTCATCGCTGCCTTTCCGATCCATGACCCGAAGTATATCGTGCTGACGATCATCGACGAACCCAAGGCCCCCGAAGAGCGCTGCGGCGTGACCGCCGGCTGCAATGCCGGGGTGATGGCGGGCGAGATCATCCGGCGTTCCGCGCCGATGCTGGGGGTGAAGCCCCGCTTCGGGGTCGACGGAACTGCCTTGCTAGAGTCGTATTGACGATTGAAAACGAAATCCTGATTCGAACCGGCAGGGGGCGTGGGCGGATGAAGCTCGGGGACGTTGTGGGCGGAGCCTATTCCGAGGCTGCGCTCTATGGGGATCTCACGATCACGGGACTCAGCTCGGACAGCCGCAAGGTCGTGCCGGGCAGCCTGTTCTTTGCCTTTCCCGGCAGCAAGACCGATGGCTCTGCCTTTGCCGAGCAAGCTGTGGCCAAGGGTGCCGTGGCGGTCATCGCAGGGAAGGACAGCCCAATCTCTGAGCTTTCCGTACCTGTCATCAGGGTCGACGACCCGCGCCGCCTCTTGGCACTGTCGGCCGCCAATTTCGCAGGCGCGCAGCCGCGGACGATGGTGGCGGTGACCGGCACCGCCGGCAAGACATCGGTCGCCTCCTTCACGCGCCAGATCTGGGCGCAGGCGGGCATTGCCGCCGCACAGATCGGTACCACCGGTGTTATCGCCCCCGGTCGCAACGACTATGGCTCGCTGACGACGCCGGATCCCGTCACGCTGCACAGTCTGCTGGCCGAGCTGGCGGCGGAGGGCGTGACCCATGCGGCGATGGAGGCCTCGAGCCACGGGCTCGACCAGCGCCGCCTCGACGGCGTGAAGCTCGCAGGGGGTGCCTTCACCAACCTGGGTCGCGATCACATGGATTACCATCCGACGATCGAGCATTATTTCCAGAGCAAGATGCGCCTGTTCGACACGCTGCTGCCCAATGGGGCGCCGGCGGTGATCTATGCCGACGACGAATGGTCGGGCAAGGCGGCCGCGGTGGCCCGGGCCGCGAGCCTCGATGTGTGCAGCGTCGGCCGCAAGGGCGAGTTCCTGTCGCTCAAGCGGGTCGAGCATTTCCGCGAGAAGCAGGTTGCGGAAGTGCATGTCGGATCCGAGATTTTCGAGGTTCACCTTCCACTCGCCGGGGATTTCCAGATTGCCAATGCGCTTGTTTCGGCGGGTCTGGCGATCGTGACCGGCGTCCCCGCCGATCGCGCCTTCCAGGCGCTGCATCACATCAAGGGCGCGCCGGGCCGGCTCGAACTGGTCGGGCATACGAGGGAGGGGGCGCTCTGCTATGTAGACTATGCCCACAAGCCGGATGCGCTTGAAAACGTCCTGGCTTCGGTTCGCCCCTTCACCACGGGCAGGATAGTCGTCGTGTTCGGTTGCGGCGGTGATCGCGACCGGGGCAAGCGGCCGATCATGGGCGAGATCGCCGTGCGACTCGCCGATGTCGTGGTCGTGACCGACGACAATCCGCGCAGCGAAGTGCCCGCCGATGTCCGGTCCGCAATCCTGGCCGCCGCACCCGGCGCGATCGAGATCGCCGACCGCGCCACTGCGATCCGGGATGCCGTCGGCATGCTGCAAGCGGGCGATACGCTGATCGTGGCGGGCAAGGGCCATGAAGAGGGGCAGATCGTCGGCAACACCGTGCTGCCGTTCTCGGACCATGAGGAAATCAGGAAGGCGCTTGCGCTATGACCGACTATCTTTGGACGACAGCCGCGATGATCGAGGTCATGGCCGGCCGTCCGACCGGTTCGCTCCCGGAAGGCGTGGGGGGCATTTCGATCGATTCCCGCGCCATCGTCGCGGGCGACGCCTTCTTCGCCATCAAGGGTGACCGGGTCGATGGCCATGACTTCGCCAATGTGGCCTTCGCGAACGGCGCCGGCCTGCTGGTTGTGTCGGAAGCGAAGATCCCGGCGCTCGGAAGCATCAACGCTCCGATGATCGTCGTGCCCGACGTTCTCGAGGCGATGGAGAAGCTCGGCCGCGCTGCGCGCGATCGGTCACGCGCGCGGATTATTGCCGTCACCGGATCGGTGGGCAAGACCACGACCAAGGAAATGCTCCGCCATGTGCTGTCCTCCTGCGGCGCCGTGCATTACTCGCCGGCCTCCTTCAACAACCACTGGGGCGTGCCGCTGACGCTCGGGCGCATGCCGGAGGCAGCCACTTTCGGCATCTTTGAGATCGGCATGAATCATTCCGACGAGATCCGTCCGCTGGTCAAGATGGTCCGGCCACATATTGCCATCATCACGACGATCGCTGCCGCGCATCTCGGCAATTTCAACAGCATCGAGGAGATTGCCGCAGCCAAAGCGGAGATTTTCGAGGGCGTGACCGATGACGGCCATGTGCTGATCAACAGGGATAACGACCAGTACGAACCGCTCGAAAATGCCGCGACGGCCTGCGGCATCGCCAATATCCATTCCTTCGGCGCGCATGTGAAGGCCGATTTCCGGCTGGTCGACTACCAGGCGGACGGCGATGCCGCGACCTTCTGGGCCGTCATCGGCGGCCGCACGGTCGAGGTCTCTCTCGGCGCCCCGGGGCGTCATATCGCAGAAAATGCCGTCGCGGTGCTGGCGGCGGCGTTCCTGGCGGGTGCGGATCTGGACAGGGTCATTGCGGCGTTCGGCGACGTGACTGCCGCAAAGGGGCGCGGGCAACGGGTCAGGCTTGTTGCGCCCGACGGTCCCTTCACGCTGATCGACGAGAGCTACAATGCCAATCCTGCCTCGATGCAGGCAGCCATAGCCCTTCTCGACGGCGCCCGGCCGGGCGCCGGCGGGCGCAAGATCGCCATTCTCGGCGACATGCTCGAAATGGGTGCCCATTCCGCCGAAGTTCACGCAGCGCTGTCTGCTCCGCTCAAGCAATCGGGTGTAACGGATGTGTGGCTCGCCGGGCCGGAAATGGCGCATTTGCGTGACGCGATGGGCTCCGATAAGGAGACGCTTTATTTCGGCACGGCGGACGAACTGACCGCGCATGTCCTGGACAACGTCCGGAACGGCGACGTGCTGATGGTGAAGTCTTCGAACGGGACCGGGCTCGGCCGCCTCGTGGCGGCGCTCACTACGAAATTTCCGGCCGCCGTCGCGGCCTAACGGGGAACGGATTGATGTTTTTGTGGCTTGTGGAATTTGCCGATCAACTGCAGGTCTTCAATCTGTTTCGTTACATCACCTTTCGCGCCGGTGCCGCGCTGTTCACCTCTGCGTTGATCGTCTTCTTCTTCGGCCCGCGCATGATCGATTCGCTGCGCGTCCGACAGGGCAAGGGCCAGCCCATCCGTGCGGACGGACCCCAGACCCATCTCAAGAAGGCGGGGACGCCAACGATGGGCGGCCTGATGATCCTGGTGTCGGTGGTGATCTCCTCACTGCTGTGGGCCGATCTCGGCAATGTCTATGTGGTCTCCTGCCTTGCTGGTCATGCTGGGCTTCGGACTGATTGGGTTCTATGACGACTATCTCAAGGTCACCAAGCAGTCGACGGCAGGCTTTTTCCGGGCGGTTGCGCCTGATTGTCGAGGCGATCATTGCCGCGATCGCTGTCTATTTCATGATGCGCACGGCGGTTGCCGCGGGGGCGCCGGGCTCGACGATCGGCTCCTCCGTCGCCTTCCCGTTCTTCAAGGACCTGCTGCTCAACCTGGGCTATTTCTTCGTCGTGTTCGGCGCGTTCGTCATCGTTGCCGCCGGCAATGCCGTGAATTTCACGGATGGCCTCGACGGGCTGGCCATTGTTCCGGTCATGATCGCCTCCGCCTCGTTCGGCGTGATCGCCTATCTCGCCGGCAATGCCGTGTTTTCCAATTACCTTCAGATCAATTTCGTACCGGGCACGGGGGAACTGACCGTGCTCGTCGCCACCGTCATCGGGGCGGGGCTGGGGTTTCTATGGTTCAATGCGCCGCCCGCGGCGATCTTCATGGGGGACACCGGGTCGCTCTCCCTCGGGGGCCTCATAGGTTCGGTTGCCGTGGCCACCAAGCATGAGATCGTCATGGCGATCATCGGCGGCGTCTTCGTGATGGAAACGCTGTCCGTCATCATCCAGGTCGGCTCCTTCAAGCTGACGGGCAAGCGGGTGTTCCTGATGGCGCCGATCCACCATCATTTCGAAAAGAAGGGCTGGACGGAAAGCCAGGTCGTGATCCGGTTCTGGATCATTTCGGTGATTCTGGCTCTGCTCGGCCTCGCCACGCTCAAGATCCGGTAATTCCATGATCGTCACATCCTTCAAGGGACGGAAGGTCGCCCTTTTCGGCCTGGGCGGCTCGGGCCTGGCCACAGCCGAGGCGCTGGCCTCCGGCGGTGCCGACGTGACGGCCTGGGACGACAATCCGGAGTCGGTCGCCAAGGCCGCCCAGCGCGGCATCGGCATCGCCGATCTCCGAGGGGTGGACTGGAGCGCCTTTGCCGCCTTCATCCTGTCGCCCGGCGTGCCGCTCACCCATCCGAAGCCACACTGGACGGTCGATCTCGCCCACGCCGCGGGCGTCGAGATCATCGGGGATGTCGAGCTTTTCGTGCGCGAACGCCGGGCGCTGTCGGCGGACTGCCCCTTCATCGCGATCACCGGCACCAACGGCAAGTCGACCACCACGGCGCTGATCGCGCATATCCTGACATCGGCGGGGCGGGACACGCAGCTCGGCGGAAATATCGGCACGGCCGTGCTGACGCTCGATCCGCCTGCGTGCGACCGGTTTTACGTGGTGGAGTGCTCGTCCTATCAGATCGATCTTGCGCCGACGATCAATCCGTCGGCCGGCATCCTGCTGAACCTGACGCCGGATCACCTCGATCGGCACGGCACGATGCAGCACTATGCCGACGTCAAGGAACGGCTGGTCGCGGGTTCGAACACCGCGATCATCGGCGAAGATGACAGCCATTGCAGCCTGATTGCCGATCGGGTGGAAAAGGCCGGCGTCGATGTCGTCCGCATCTCGCGCCGGCATGCGCTGGACAACGGGCTCTATGCGGAGGGCACGAGGATCATCCAGGCCGCGCAAGGCAGGACCGAAGTGATCGCCGATCTCGATGGCATCCAGACCCTGCGCGGGTCGCACAATGCCCAGAACGCCTGCGCGGCGATTGCCGCCTGCCTTTCGGTGGGCGTGTCGCGCGACGAGATCGCCGCGGGGCTCCGCTCCTTTCCCGGCCTCAAGCATCGCATGCAGCCCGTCGGCCGGCGCGGCGGCGTGACCTTCGTCAACGATTCCAAGGCAACCAATGCAGAGGCGGCGGCGCCGGCACTGTCGTCCTACGACCGCATCTACTGGATCGCCGGTGGACTGCCGAAGGATGGCGGCATCGCCTCTCTCAAGCCGCTCTACGGCCGGATCGCCAAGGCCTATCTGATCGGCGAGGCCGCGCCGCAATTCGCCGCGACGCTGGGCGCCGATGTTGCCTACGAAATCTCCGGCAGCCTGGACAATGCTGTCCGCCACGCCGCTCGCGATGCGGAACGCGACGACGTTCCCGGCGCCGTGGTGATGCTGTCGCCGGCCTGCGCGAGCTTCGACCAGTTCAAGAATTTCGAGGTCCGGGGAGAGGCGTTCGTCGCGCTGGTCGCCGGTCTTGACGGTGTGAGCATGCTCGTCTGAGGCGAATTGTCCATCGGTCACAAGCCTGACTCAGGATTGCGCTCCTAAGGTCGCCGAATGCTGTTGTCCGCGCCGCGGCGGGCGTTGGTTAACAGCAAATTAATCGATTGCCTGCATCATGGCAAAAAACGAGGATTTGCAAATGGTAAGCAGAGCTGAGCGGGGGCCTCTGGCGGAATGGTTCTGGACCATCGACAGGTTTTTCCTGGCGGTTTTCGTTCTGCTCATCGGCACCGGATTCATGCTGTCCTTCGCGGCTTCGCCGGCGGTGGCCGAGCGCATCGGGCTCGACAGCTTCCATTTCGTCGAACGTCATGCGCTGTTTCTCCTGCCCTCGCTCGTGGTGATGGTCGGGCTCTCCTTCCTGTCGCCGCGACAGGTTCGCCGCGCCGCGATGATCCTGCTCGTCATTTCGCTGGCGCTGATGGTGCTGGTCCTGTTCATCGGAATGGAGGTGAAGGGGTCGCGTCGCTGGATCAGCGTCGCTTTCTTTTCGATCCAGCCGTCCGAATTCATGAAGCCGGCCTTCGTGGTGGTCTGTGCCTGGCTGTTCGCCGAACATCAGCGCCAGCCTGACATTCCCGGGAACTTCTTCGCAATGATCCTCCTGGTCATCGTCGCCGCCCTGCTGATCGCGGAGCCCGACCTCGGCCAGACGATCCTGACCACAGCGGTCTGGGGGGCGATGTTCTTCATGGCCGGAATGCCGTGGATATGGATCGTCCTGATGGCCGGCGCCGGTGCCGGCGCGATCTTCTTTGCCTATGGCTTCTTTCCGCACGTCGCGGCCCGCATCAACCAGTTCCTGACCGGGGAGGGCAACACCTACCAGGTCGACACCGCCCATGACGCGATCCTGCGTGGCGGCTGGGGCGGCGTAGGACCGGGCGAGGGCATCGTGAAGCGCATCCTGCCGGACAGCCATACCGACTTCGTCTTCTCGGTTGCTGCCGAGGAATTCGGCATCTTTTTCTGCATGGCGCTGCTGGCGCTCTACATCTTCGTCGTGATGCGCGGCCTGTCGCATGCGCTGCGTGATCGCAACCACTTCACGCGCTTCGCCGTTGCCGGTCTCGTGCTGCAGATCGGCCTGCAGTCGATCATCAATATCGGCGTCAACCTGCAGCTCCTGCCGGCGAAGGGCATGACCCTGCCGCTGATTTCCTATGGCGGTTCATCGCAGATTGCCATATGTGTCACCGCCGGATTCATACTGGCGCTGACACGGCACCGGCCCGAGAAGCGCGCCCAGGAGCGCAGCTTCTTCCGTGGCGGACACGGCGTGCCGGCGGAGTGAACGAATGGATGTAGGACGATGGAAGACAAGGGGCTGATCGTGCTCGCTGCCGGCGGTACCGGCGGCCACCTGTTTCCCGCAGAGGCACTCGGGCACGAGCTGAAGGCACGTGGCTACCGGGTGCATCTTGTGACCGACAGCCGCGCCGAACGCTTCGCTGGCAAATTCCCGGCGGACGAGATCCATGTTGTGCCGTCGTCGACCATCGGGTCGAAGAATCCCGTCGCCCTGGCAAAGGCACTGCTCAAGCTGTGGTCCGGCATGCGTGCCGCTCGCCGCCTGTTCTCGCGGATCAAACCAATGGCCGTGATCGGCTTCGGCGGCTATCCCACCGTGCCGCCGCTGCTCGCGTCCACGACCATGAAAATACCGTCGCTGATCCATGAGCAGAACGCCGTCATGGGTCGCGCCAACAGGATGCTGGCGTCCCGCGTCCAGGCGATTGCCGGCGGGTTCCTGCCGGAAGGCCATGGCACGCACGCGGCCAAGACCGTGGTCACCGGCAATCCGGTGCGACCCGGCGTGATCGCGGCCTCCGCGCAGGCCTATGTGACCTCAGGCGACGATGACCCGTTCAACCTCGTGGTCTTCGGCGGCAGCCAGGGCGCGCAGTTCTTTTCGAGCGCGATCCCCTCGGCGATCTGCCTGCTGGAGGACCAGTACCGCAAGCGGCTCAAGGTGACGCAGCAGGCGCGCGCGGAAGACGAGGACGCGGTCAACACGTGCTATGGCAAGCTCGGCCTTGCCGCCGATGTCTCGCCCTTTTTCGCCGACATGCCGGATCGTATCGCCGGCGCCAATCTCGTTATCAGCCGCTCCGGCGCCTCGACGGTATCCGAGCTTGCCGTGATCGGCCGGCCGGCGATTCTCGTGCCCTATCCCTATGCGCTCGACCACGACCAGGCGGCGAACGCCGCGGCGCTGAAGGCGGAGGGTGGCGCTGAAGTGATCACGCAATCGCATCTTTCGCCGGAAAAGCTCGCCAAGATCCTCCGCCGCGCCATGGACGACCCGGCCAGGCTCGCCGAGACCGCGCGCGCCGCCAAGGCGACCGGCAAGCCGGACGCGGCGAAGCGCCTCGCCGATCTCGTGGAAGGTATCGCGGCGGGCAGGCCGGTGGGCGAATTCCGCTCCAGCGAAGTCAGGGAAGGTCCAGACGCATGAAAATGCCCAAGAGCATCGGGCTCGTTCATTTCATCGGCATCGGCGGCATCGGCATGAGCGGCATCGCCGAAGTGCTGCACAATCTCGGCCACAGGGTGCAGGGCTCCGACCAGGCTGACAGCGCCAATGTCCAGCGCCTTCGCGCCAAGGGCATCGACGTCCATGTCGGGCACAAGGCGGACAACCTTGGCGATGCCGAAGTCGTCGTCGTCTCCACCGCGATCAGGAAGAACAATCCCGAACTCGTCGCCGCGCGTGAAAAGCTGCTGCCGGTCGTCCGTCGTGCCGAGATGCTCGCGGAACTGATGCGCTTCCGCAATGCCATCGCCGTCGGCGGCACGCATGGCAAGACGACGACGACGTCGATGGTCGGAACGCTGCTCGAAGCGGGCGGTCTTGATCCGACGGTGATCAATGGCGGCATCATCAACGCCTATGGCACCAATGCCCGGATGGGCGAGGGCGAGTGGATGGTGGTCGAGGCCGACGAATCGGATGGCACCTTCCTCAAGCTGCCGGCGGAAATCGCCATCGTGACCAATATCGATCCTGAACATCTCGACCACTACGGCACTTTCGACAATGCGCGGGCGGCCTTCCGCCAGTTTGTCGAGAACGTGCCTTTCTACGGCTTCGGCGTGATGTGCCTCGACCATCCGGAAGTCCAGGCGATGGTCTCCAAGATCGAGGACCGCAAGGTCATCACCTATGGCGAGAACCCGCAAGCGGACGTGCGTTTCAAGAATGTGCGCTTCGAGGGTGCCGTTTCTATCTTCGACATCGAGGTCCGCCGGCGGCGCACGGGACAGGTCATCGCGATGGACGGGCTCCGGTTGCCGATGCCGGGTCGCCATAACGTGTCGAACGCAACCGCCGCCATTGCCGTCGCCCAGCGCCTCGGCATCTCGACCGAGGACATCCGGAAGGGCCTCGCCGGGTTTGCCGGCGTCAAGCGCCGCTTCACCCATATCGGGACGTGGAACGGCGTCGAGGTGTTCGACGACTACGGTCACCATCCGGTCGAGATCAAGGCGGTGTTGAAGGCGGCGCGCGACAGTTGTGACGGCCGAATCATCGCCATCCACCAGCCCCACCGCTACAGCCGTGTCGCCAGTCTCTATGAGGAATTCGCCTCCTGCTTCAACGATGCCGATACGATCTTCATCGCGCCGATCTATTCGGCGGGAGAGGATCCGATCGAGGGCGTGACCGCTGAAGAGCTCGTGTCCCGCATCAAGTCCGGCGGCCATCGCGACGCGCGCTTCCTTGCCGCCCCCGACGCGTTGCCGGCCTATGTCGCCGCCATTGCACAGCCGGGGGATTATGTGGTTCTTTTGGGGGCTGGAAACATCACGAATTGGGCGCAGGCGCTGCCGAAGGACCTGGCTGCGCTGTCAGGAAAGAAGCAATGAAGCAGGTGGACGGAGACAAGCTCCTCGCTGAACTCGGCGAGGGTGTGAAGGATATCAGAGGCAAGCTGACGCCGAATGCGCCGATGGACCGGGTGACATGGTTCCGTGCCGGCGGGCTGGCTGAACTGATGTTCCAGCCGCATGATGTCGACGATCTCGTCGCCTTCCTCAAAATCCTACCCGAACATGTGCCGCTGACCGTGGTCGGCGTCGGCTCCAACCTGCTGGTCCGCGACGGCGGCATACGCGGCGTCGTGCTTCGCCTGTCGGCGAAGGGCTTCGGAGATGTCGAGCTTGCCGGCGACAACCGTATCCGTGCCGGCGCGATCTGCCCGGACAAAAACATCGCCGCAATGGCGCTCGACAATTCGATCGGTGGGTTTGCCTTTTATTACGGCATCCCGGGTTCGATCGGCGGCGCGCTGATGATGAATGCCGGTGCCAACGGCACGGAGACCAAGGATCGCGTCGTCGAGATCGAGGCCGTGGACCGCAAGGGCAACCGGGTCACGCTTTCCAATGCCGACATGCACTACAGCTACCGCAAGTCGCACGCGCCGGAAGGCCTGATCTTCACGCATGCGACCTTCCAGGGCCATCCCGAGGACAAGGCCGCGATCCGCGCTGAAATGGACGCAGTGCGGCATCATCGCGAAACGGTGCAGCCGGTGCGCGAGAAGACCGGCGGCTCGACCTTCAAGAATCCCGAAGGTCATTCGGCCTGGAAGCTGATCGACGAAGCCGGATGCCGCGGGCTGCAGATCGGCGGCGCGCAGATGTCGCCGCTGCATTGCAATTTCATGATCAATATCGGCCATGCGACCGGCTACGATCTCGAGAGCCTCGGCGAGATGGTGCGACGCAACGTGTTCGAGCATGCCGGCATCGTGCTCGAATGGGAGATCAAGAGGCTGGGAGAGTTCATTCCCGGCGCGGAGGTCGCGCGTTTCACCGCTTGAGACCCGTTTCTGCGCAGAATGGAATATGCGACTGGCTGTCGGGAAACCCGGCGTTAACAATTAGTGGTCCATTATATTCGCGGTTTGAAAGCGAAGGCCATGGTTCCCCGTCTCCAGAAATGGATTCTCAAGAGCATCGATGCGGGTGCGTTCTCGACGCATGCGGATGTCATGCATTTCGCGTGGACACGGTCGCTGTGGACCACCGTTGCCGCTGTCGTCCTGAATTTCGTCGTCTACCAGCTGTTCGGCCGTCTCGGCCTGTTTGCGGTGACGCTGCCGCCAGACCCCTGGGCCGATTCGGTTGTGACCATGTTCGTGGCCGGGCCGATCTGCTTCCTGGCCTATTACACTGTCGGCCGGGCGGTCATGGACCTGGCAATCTCGCGGGACGCCTTCGAGCGGCTGTCGCGGACCGATCCCCTGACCGGGCTTCTGAACCGCCGGGCATTCGTCGATACGATCGCCTCGATGCGGACACCCTATGTGATTGCGGCGATCGATATCGACCGGTTCAAATCCATCAACGACACGCATGGCCACAGCGCTGGCGACGCCGTGCTGATCGAGGTCGCGGACCAGCTTCGCCGCACCTTGGGCGATGGCGCAGTCCTGGCACGGCTCGGTGGCGAGGAATTCGGGGTCGCCATGCAGGACCCCGGCAGGGAGACGGCGATCGCCTTGCTCGACAGGGCCCGCAACTTGCTGGAAACGCAGGTTTTTCGGGTCGGGGGCAAAGAGGTCAGCGTCACATTCTCGGCGGGATTGTCGAAATCGGGCGGCGAACACGGCTACTCGATGCTCCTCACGGACGCCGACAAGGCGCTCTACCTGGCCAAGGCTGCCGGCCGCAACCGTGTCGTCCATGCCGACGAACTTGCCGCGCTTACGCCACTGGCTGACTACCTGCCACAGCAGGCGACCGGCTGACCGTCACGTCTCGAACGCGGCGATGATCGGGCAGGGGCCGCTGCCGCCTTGCGCACAATGGTCGGCCAGCCGCGTCAGGGACGCCCGTGCAGACTGCAGTTCGGCGATCTTGGCGTCGAGCACCTCGATCCGCTGGCGAGCGATCTGGCGTGCGCGCTCGCGATCCTCGGCGGCGTCGAGGTCGAGAAGTTCGGCGATCTCTTCAAGGGTGAAGCCGGCGGTCTGCGCAGACCGGATGAAGTGAAGCCGCCGCAGATCGACGTCACCGTAGCGCCGGATGCCGGCGCGGGCGCCAGGTGCGTCCGGGCGCGAGGGCGTGTCCAGCAGGCCGCGTCGCTGGTAGTATCGGACGGTTTCCACCCCCACGCCACCCAGTCGCGCCAGCCCGGCAATCGTCGTCTGCTTCATTGTCTTGACTACGTACCATGGTACGGACCCTATATTGGTGACCATCCGACGAACAAACAAGAGGAAACGGATGATGAGGAAAACTCTCGGACTTGGAATTGCGCTCACCCTGCTGGCGCTGCCCGCCGCAGCAGCGGCGCAGGACGACCACTCCCAGCATACGATGCCGGCCGTGGAGTCGTCGACCGACGGCGCGGCGGCCAGGGCCTATATGGACGGCATGGCGAAGATGAGCCGCGACATGAATGCAGCCATGACCGGCGATGCCGATGTCGATTTCGCCACGATGATGATTCCCCACCACCAGGGCGCCATCGACATGGCCAAGGTTCAGCTCGAGTTCGGCAAGGACCCGCAACTGCGCACGCTTTCGGAGGCGATCATCAAGGCGCAGGAGAGCGAGATCGCCTTCATGAAGGCGTGGCTCGGCAAGAATGCGAAACCTGCGGGAGACAATGCACACGCCCATCATACGCCCGCGGCGATTGCCTACATGGCCGGCATGGAGACGATGAACAAGGACATGAACGCCGCGATGACGGGGGATGCCGACCGCGACTTCGTCGTGATGATGATCCCGCACCACCAGGGGGCGATCGACATGGCGAAGGTCCAGCTCGAGCACGGAAAGGATCCGGAACTGCACAGGCTCTCCAAGGAGATCGTCGCCGCGCAGGAGAGCGAGATCGCCTTGATGAAGACGTGGCTCGCCGGGAATTGATTCCGGCATTTTGGAAACGAAAAAGCCCGCGGCAATTGCGCTCCGCGGGCTTCCTGTTGTCTGATCCCGCTCAGCCGGCGAGGTCGAAGCGGTCGGCGTTCATCACCTTGGTCCAGGCGGCGACGAAGTCCCGCACGAACTTCTCCGGCGCGTCGGACTGGCCGTAGACTTCCGCCAGGGCCCGCAGCTGCGCGTTGGAGCCGAAGACGAGATCGACACGGGTCGCGGTCCACTTGACCTCGCCCGACTGCCGGTCGCGTCCTTCGAACAGGTTCTGCGCGGGGGACGTGGCCTTCCACTCCGTGCCCATGTCGAGCAGGTTGACGAAGAAGTCGTTGGTCAGGGCGCCCGGGCGCTTGGTCAGCACGCCGTGCTGCGACTTGCCATGATTGGCGTCGAGCGCGCGCATGCCGCCGACCAGAACGACCATTTCGGGCGCGGTCAGGGTGAGAAGCTGCGCCTTGTCGACGAGCATCGCCTCGGCGGGCGTCGCGTATTCCGCCCTCTGGTAGTTGCGGAAGCCGTCGGCGATCGGCTCGAGAACATCGAAGGACTCGACATCCGTCTGCTCCTGCGTCGCATCGGTGCGGCCAGGGGTGAACGGGACAGTGACATCGACGCCCGCGGCCCTGGCTGCCTTTTCCACGGCTGCTGCGCCGCCGAGAACGATGAGATCGGCGATCGAGACCTTCTTGCCGCCGGACTGGGCATTGTTGAACTCGTTCTTCACGACTTCAAATGCCTCGAGAACCTTGGCAAGCTGCGCCGGCTGGTGGGCTTCCCAATCCTTCTGGGGGGCAAGCCGGATGCGGGCGCCGTTGGCGCCGCCGCGCTTGTCCGAGCCACGGAACGTGGAGGCAGAGGACCAGGCGGTGTAGACCAGTTCCTGTACGGTGAGGCCGGTGCCGAGGATTTTCGACTTCAGATCGGCGATATCGGCGTCGTCGATCAGAGGGTGGCTGGCAGCGGGGACCGGGTCCTGCCAGATCAGGTCCTCAGCCGGAACTTCCGTGCCGAGGTAGCGTGCCTTCGGACCCATGTCGCGATGGGTCAGCTTGAACCATGCACGGGCGAAGGCGTCGGCGAACTGGTCCGGGTTCTCGAAGAAGCGGCGGGAGATCTTCTCGTATTCCGGATCGAAGCGCAGCGCGAGGTCGCTGGTCAGCATGGCCGGCGCATGGCGCTTGTTCGGGTCATGGGCGTCGGGAACGGTATTGGCACCCATGCCGGCCTTCGGCGTCCACTGATGCGCGCCGGCGGGGCTCTTCGTCAGTTCCCATTCGTAGCCGAACAGGTTCCAGAAGAAGTTGTTGCTCCACTTTGTCGGGGTCGAGGTCCAGGTGACCTCGAGACCGGAACTGATCGTGTGGGCGCCACGGCCGGAACCGAACGTCGAATGCCAGCCGAGACCCTGTGCAGCGATGTCGCCACCTTCCGGCTCCGCGCCGACATGGTGGGCTTCACCCGCACCGTGCGTCTTGCCGAATGTGTGGCCACCGGCGATCAGGGCGACGGTTTCCTCGTCGTTCATCGCCATGCGGCCGAAGGTGTCGCGAATGTCGCGGGCCGAGGCCAGCGGGTCGGGTATGCCGTTCGGGCCTTCCGGGTTGACGTAGATCAGTCCCATCTGCACGGCGGCGAGCGGGTTTTCGAGTTCGCGTTCACCGGAGTAGCGCTTGTCGGCGAGCCAAGTCTCCTCAGCACCCCAATAGACATGCTCTTCCGGCTCCCAGACGTCGGCACGGCCACCCGCAAAGCCGAATGTCTTGAAGCCCATCGATTCGAGCGCGACATTGCCGGTCAGGATCATCAGATCCGCCCAGGAAATCCGGTTGCCGTATTTCTGCTTGATGGGCCAGAGCAGGCGGCGGGCCTTGTCGAGATTGACGTTGTCAGGCCAGGAGTTGAGCGGTGCGAAACGCTGCTGGCCCGCGCCAGCGCCGCCGCGGCCGTCGTGTGTGCGGTAGGTGCCGGCACTATGCCAGGCCATGCGGATGAAGAGCGGCCCGTAGTGACCGAAGTCTGCCGGCCACCAATCCTGGCTGTCGGTCATCAGGGCCTTGAGGTCGGCCTTGAGCGCGGCGAGGTCGAGCTTCTTGAATTCCTCGGCATAGTCGAACCCGGTGCCCATCGGATCCGACAGATCGGAGTTCTGGTGCAGCATCTTGAGGTTCAGCTGATTCGGCCACCAGTCGCGGTTCGATCGCGTGCCATGGGTGGTGTGTGCGACCGGACATTTGCCGGTCTTTTCGACTTTGGCGTCCATGTTCTTCCTCCTGATCGGATTGTTGGAATTGTTCTAAAGCTTTTCTAGCGCCTTCATGGCGATAGTTTCCAATTGCATTTCCTGGAATTTTCAATAAGAAAATCCTATCATGGTGACTTTGCGACAGATGCGGTATTTCGAGGCGCTTGCGACCACGCGCCATTTTGGCAAGGCGGCTGAAATGGTCGCGGTGAGCCAGCCCGCCCTGTCGGCGCAGATCGCGGAAATGGAGCGGTTGCTCGACGTCAAGCTGGTGGAGCGGCAGCGCTCCGGCGCGATCCTGACGCGCGAGGGCGAGGAGTTGCTGCCCGAGGTCCGCGATATCCTCGAGCGCGCCGAAAGGCTCGCCGACCGGGTGAAGCCACGGCAGGGGCCTTTCGGCGGGCGGCTCAGGCTCGGCATCATACCCACCGTCGCGCCCTATCTCGTGCCCCGCCTCATTCCGGAACTGCGAAGCCGCTATCCGGCACTCGCCATCGAGCTCAAGGAGTTGCTCACCACGGGCTGTGTCGACGACGTCAAGCACGGCCGGCTGGATTGCGCCATCGTCGCGCTGCCGGTTGCCGGGGAGGGGCTCGAGAGCGCTCTCCTGTTCGAGGACCGTTTCCTGATTGCCAGTGCCGAGGACGAGAGCACGATCCTCATGTCACCGATGACGGAGGATCGGGTCGATGTCGAGCGCTTGCTGTTGCTGGAGGAGGGGCACTGCCTGCGCGATCAGGCGCTCGCCGTATGCGGCACCAGCGCGGGTCGGCGCGTGGCGAACTACGGCGCCACGTCGATGGCGACGCTTCTGCAAATGGTCAATCATGGCATGGGAATCACGCTGATTCCGCAGATTGCGGTCAAGGACGAGGCAAGCCGCAACCGCATGCGGATCATCCCCTTCGCGGACCCGCAGCCGTCGCGGCGGATCGGGCTGGTCTGGCGCGGTTCGGCCGTCGCCAGACGTCAGGATTTCGAGGCGCTGGGACGCGTCGTTGCCGACAGCGCCACGCAACTGCTTGAGTTCAAGGCGGGCTAAGTGACGAGATTGTCGATACCGGCGGGGTGTCGGCGATCGGTTTGCTGCGAAACGATGCAGACCGACGGGTCCGCCTTGGAGATTTTGCTCAAACATCCCGGAAGTTAACACAGGTAAACGCTTCGTTAACCTTAATCGGTTTTAGTGATTTCCGGCTGCCCTCGGCCGCCATGCGTCCAGCGAAAGTTCCAAGCAAGGGCGCATTGTTAGAGTTCGGATTCGAGTTGGGGTCCTTGTGAATGAGCGCGAAGCACGTAGCGGTATTGATGGGAGGATTTTCCTCCGAGCGGCCGGTCAGTCTTTCTTCCGGCGAGGCTTGCGCCGATGCGCTCGAAGGCGAGGGCTATCGCGTCACGCGCATCGATGTGGATCATGACGTCGCGACGGTTCTGACGGAGCTCAGGCCGGATGTCGTCTTCAACGCCCTGCATGGCCCTTTTGGCGAAGACGGCAAGATTCAGGGCATCCTCGAATATCTCGAGATTCCCTACACCCATTCGGGCGTGCTCGCGTCGGCGCTGGCCATGGACAAGGAGCAGGCGAAGCGCGTCGCCAAGTCCCAAGGCGTTCCTGTCGCCGAAGCCCGGGTCATGGCCCGCACGGACTTCTCCACGACCCATCCGATGACGCCTCCCTATGTGGTCAAGCCCGTCCGCGAGGGATCGAGCTTCGGCGTCGTCATCGTCAGGGAAGATCAGTCGCACCCGCCGCAGATCATCACCTCGTCCGAATGGCGCTATGGCGAGACCGTCATGGTGGAGCGCTACATCCATGGCCGCGAACTGACCTGCGGCGTGATGGGGGATGTGGCTCTCGGGGTCACGGAAATCGTGCCTCAGGGGCACTCGTTCTATGACTATGATTCGAAATATGTTGATGGCGGATCAAAACACGTCATCCCCGCACAAATTTCACCGAAAATTTACCAAAAAGTACAAACACTGGCCCTGAAGGCGCACAAGGCGATGGGCTGCCGCGGGGTATCGCGGTCCGACTTCCGCTACGACGACCGCTTTTCCGAGGATGGCGAACTTATCTGGCTGGAGGTCAACACCCAGCCCGGCATGACTCCGACCTCGCTGGTGCCGGAAATGGCCCTCCATGCCGGCCATTCCTTTGGTGAGTTTCTGCGTTGGATGGTGGAGGACGCGTCGTGTTTGCGTTGAAGTCCCGAAAAGGGCCGCTCAACTTCCCTGAACAGGATCCGGCCGCCGCCGGTGAAAAGATGGTGTTGCCGCGCCCTCTGCGCCGCGCCGTGCGGGTTCTAGGAAGCCTCGCCTCCGGTCGCGCCAATATTCCGCGCCATTTCGGCAGTGTTTCCGTCGTCGCCTTCTATGCCGCGACCGCCGTCTATATCTTCGCGCTGGTCGGCGAGCCGCTTCAGGTGACGCAGGCCATGACCTCGGCGGCAGGTTTCGCCATCAACAATGTGAAGGTCTCCGGCAATGCCGAGACGTCGGAGATCGACATTCTCGAGAAGATCGGCCTGGACGGGACGACGTCGCTGATGGCGCTGGACGTCGCCGCCACGCGGGACGCACTCAGGACGCTGCCCTGGATACTGGATGCCGACGTCCGCAAGATCTATCCCGACACGATCGAGATCAGGCTGAAGGAAAAAGTCGCGTTCGGCATCTGGCAGTACGGCAACGAACTCAAGCTGATCGAGCGTGACGGCAAGCCGATCGCCAACCTGCGGGACAACAAGTTCGCCTATCTTCCGCTCTTCGTGGGCAAGGATGCCGGCACCGGTGCGAAAGAGATCATGCATGACCTCGACCGCTGGCCTGCCGTCAAGGGGCGCGTCAAGGCGCTCATGCGGGTTGCCGGCCGCCGCTGGGACCTGAAGCTCGACAATGACGTCGTCATCAAGCTGCCGGAGCGAGACATGGATCGCGCCATGGCGGAACTCGCGGAGTTCGACAATACCCAGCAGGTGCTCGAGCGCGACATCCTTGCGATCGACCTCAGGCTTCCCGACAGAACGACCGTGCAACTGACCGCCGATGCCGCCGAACGGCGCAAGAAGGCAGTCGAGGCGCGGGCCAAGGAACTCAAGAAACTCAAGGAGGCGATATGAGTATCTTCGGCTCCAACGATGGATCGGCACCCCGGCTGAAGCCGCTTCCTTCGAAGCGGTCCCATGTCGTTTCGGTGCTCGACATCGGATCCACGAAGGTTGTCTGCATGATCGCGCGGCTGACGCCGCGCGAGGCGTCCGAGATCCTGCCTGGCCGCACCCATAAGGTGGAGGTCATCGGAATCGGGCACCAGAGATCGCGGGGCATCAAGTCCGGCGTGATCTCCGACCTGGATGCGCTGGAAGGCGTGATCCGCCACGCGGTCGACACGGCAGAGCGACAGGCCGACCTGACGGTCGACAGCCTGATCGTCAACGTCTCGGCCGGGCGCCTTCAGAGCGATGTCTATACCGCCTCGATCGATCTCGGCGGGCAGGAGGTCGACCAGGACGACGTGCGCAAGGTTCTCGTCGCGGCCTGCCGCCAGTCCCTGAACAACGAGCGCGCGGTGCTGCATTCGCTGCCGACCGGCTTCTCGCTTGATGGCGAGCGGGGTATCGGCGATCCGGTGTCGATGTTCGGCGACACGCTCGGCGTCGACATGCATGTGCTGACCGCCGAACGCAGCGCGATCAAGAATATCGAGCTCTGTGTCAATCGTGCGCATCTGTCGGTCGAGGCGATGGTGGCGACACCCTATGCGTCCGGCCTGGCGGCGCTGGTCGATGATGAACTCGAGCTCGGCTGCGCCGCCATCGACATGGGCGGCGGCACCACGACGATTTCCGTCTTTGCCGAAGGCAAGCTCGTGCATGCCGACGCCCTCGGGCTCGGCGGCCATCACGTCACCACCGACCTCGCGCGCGGGCTCTCGACCCGGATCGAGGAGGCCGAGCGGATCAAGGTGATGCACGGTTCCGCGCTCGCCAACTCGATGGACGACCGCGAGATCGTGTCGGTCCCGCCGATCAGCGAGGACGACCACGAACCGCCGACGCATGTTCCGCGCGGGCTGATCGGAAAGATCGTCCGGGCGCGTGTGGAGGAGACGCTGGAGATGATCCGCGACCGCATTCGCGGTTCGGGATTTTCGCCCATCGTCGGCAAGCGGGTGGTGCTGACTGGTGGCGCGAGCCAACTGACAGGCCTGCCCGAACTGGCACGCCAGATCCTGGCCCGCAATGTGCGGATCGGGCGGCCGATGGGCGTCAAGGGTCTGCCGCAGGCCGCCAAGGGCCCGGCATTCTCCACCGCTGTCGGACTGCTGATCTATCCGCAGTTCGCCGACATGGAAATCCATGCCGAGGAGAGGGGCGTGCTTGCCGCTCTCGGCGGCGGCAATGGCAGGTTCGCGCGCGTCAGCCAGTGGCTGAAGAGCAGTTTTTGAGAATTCACGGAATGACGGCCGGTAATGGCAATCCGGCTCGATTTGAAGAAGGACGGACAAGATGACCATCAAACTGAACAAGCCGGACATTACCGAGCTCAAGCCGCGCATCACGGTGTTCGGCGTGGGCGGCGGCGGCGGCAACGCCGTCAACAACATGATCACCGCCGGCCTGCAGGGCGTGGATTTCGTTGTCGCCAACACAGACGCCCAGGCGCTTGCCATGACCAAGGCCGACCGTGTCATCCAGATGGGTGTGCAGGTTACCGAAGGTCTCGGCGCGGGATCGCAGCCGCAAGTCGGCCGCGCGGCCGCCGAAGAGTGCCTCGATGAGATCATGGATCACCTCAACGGCACGCATATGTGCTTCGTCACCGCAGGCATGGGCGGCGGCACCGGCACAGGTGCCGCGCCGATCGTCGCTCAGGCCGCCCGCTCCAAGGGCATCCTCACCGTCGGCGTCGTCACCAAGCCGTTCCAGTTCGAAGGCGGGCGCCGCATGCGCATCGCCGACGAGGGCATCAACGAGCTGCAGAAGTCCGTCGATACGCTGATCGTGATCCCGAACCAGAACCTGTTCCGGATCGCCAACGACAAGACCACCTTCGCCGATGCCTTTGCCATGGCCGACCAGGTGCTCTATTCTGGTGTTGCCTGCATCACCGACCTGATGGTCAAGGAAGGCCTGATCAATCTCGACTTCGCCGACGTTCGCTCGATCATGCGCGAGATGGGCCGCGCGATGATGGGCACCGGTGAATCGTCCGGCGAAGGCCGCGCACTCGCCGCCGCCGAAGCGGCGATCGCCAATCCGCTCCTCGACGAAACCTCGATGAAGGGCGCGCAGGGCCTGCTGATCTCGATCACCGGCGGCCGCGACATGACCTTGTTCGAAGTCGACGAGGCTGCCACACGTATCCGCGAGGAAGTCGATCCGGACGCCAACATCATCCTCGGCGCCACGTTCGACGAAGCATTGGAAGGCATTATCCGCGTTTCCGTTGTCGCGACCGGTATCGATCGCGCAATGGGTGCGGGTGATGTGCGCCCTTTTGAGGTTCGGCCGGCCGCCATGCGGTCGGTAACGCGCCCGCAGGCGTCCTTCACCCAGCCAGTGGCCACTGCCCCGGCACCGGTCGCCCAGGCACAGCCTGTCGCCGCGCCGCAGCCGCAATACCAGGCCGCTGCCGATCCGGTTGCCGAGACCATTCGTGCCGCCGAGCAGGACTTGGAGCGGGAACTCGAAATCGCTGTCGCAGACCCGCTGATGAACGAGCTTGCCGCACCCGCCCAGGAAGAGTTCCGCCCGGCGAGCCGGCTGTTCTCGATGCCGCCTGAGGAGGTGCCGGTATCGCGTCCCGCACCGACCTACAGCCGCGCCGTGCCGCAGCCCGAGCCGGTGATGCAGGCTCCTGTCGCGCCTGTGGCGACGCAGGCGCCCATCCACCACGACGTTCGTTCCGAGCCGTCCCTGATGGCCTCGGTGCGCATGGAGGCCGATCATCTTCGCATGCCGAAGGTCGAGGACTTCCCGCCGGTGGTCAAGGCCGAGATGGACCAGCGCTCCGGCATGACGTCCCCAGCACATGCCGAGGAACGCGGCCCGATGGGCCTGCTCAAGCGGCTGACCTCGTCGCTCGGCCGGAAGGAAGAAGACCATGCGCCGTCCGACATGACGGCGGCAGCACCCGCCGCAGCGTCGCAGCAGCGCCGTCCCCTGTCGCCGGAAGCAAGCCTCTACGCGCCGCGTCGCGGCACGCTCGACGACCAGGGCCGACAGGTTCCCGCGCAGCCGCGTTCGCAGGAAGACGAGTTCGACATTCCGGCCTTTCTGCGCCGTCAGACGAACTGAGCGATGACGCGCTAGATTCGATCAAAGGCCCGGACCCATGGTTCGGGCCTTTGGTCATGCTGAATGCCCGCAAGCCACGGCGATCAATCGTTACAATGCGAAAGAAACATTGATTTGGTTTGGGGGATTCGCGACGATATTTAGACCTTGGGTCCATTTGGGAGCTGGTTACCCGACTATCAATGCTGCTTGAGGGCGGCTTGCGTTTGTGTCCGGAGCGGTCCGGGCGGGTGGTCTCGATGGCCATCCGGAAGAGCGGGGTAATATGACTTTAGGGCTTTTGGGTTTCGAAACGACTTTTGAAAATCCGTTTACGATTCGTGGTATCGGCGTACATTCCGGCGCTGAGGTCACGGCGAACTTCAATCCCGCCGAGGCCGGCACGGGCATCATTTTCCAGCGCATCGACGCCGGGGACGAAGTGACCGAGCTCAAGGCTGTCTCTGCTTCGGTCGGCTCCACGGATCTCTGCACCGTTCTCGGGTTCTCGCCGTCGCGGTCGATTGCGACGGTCGAGCATGTGATGGCCGCATTCTACGCGCTGGGCATCGACAATGCCGTTGTGGAGATCGATGGCAGTGAAATCCCCGTCATGGACGGCAGTTCCGCAGTTTTCATCGAGGCGATGGAGCAGGCCGGCATCAAGCCGCTTGGTGTCAAGCGCCGCTATATTCGTGTTCTCAAGCCGGTTCGGGTCGACCATGGCGCTTCCTGGGCGGAATTCCTGCCCTTCGACGGGACCCGCTTCGAGGTCGAGATCGATTTCGACACCCCGCTGATCGGCCGCCAGACCTGGAAGGGAGACCTCAATGCGGTCTCCTTCAAGAACGAACTCGCGCGTGCCCGGACATTCGGTTTCATGCGGGACGTGGAGCGACTGTGGGCCATGGGGCTCGCGCTCGGCTCGTCGCTGGAAAATTCCGTCGTCATCGGAGACGACAATCGTGTGATCAACATGGAAGGCCTGCGGTGGCCCGACGAATTCGTGCGCCACAAGGCGCTCGACGCCGTGGGCGATCTCGCGCTGGCCGGGGCGCCGTTCCTCGGCTGCTATCGTTCGCATCGCGGCGGACACAAGGTCAATGCAATGGCCCTCAAGGCGCTGCTGTCGGACCGTTCCGCCTATGAGATCGTCGAATCGGCCGGCGTGCGCCATCGGGTCGCCGTGCCGGAGCTTGTTGCCGTCCCGCATCATGAATATGCGCCCTGGCGGGCGTGAGGTGCGCCGGCGACGGCTTCAGGCGATCCGGACAGGTTGTTTGCCGTGTCTTCGATGCATCGGGCTTGCCACAAATTTGCATGAATTGCAGGGCATGACGTTGCGGTTCAAGGTGATTTGTGGCTAGTAGCCGCTGATCGGCTTGCTGGAACGTAGCGGCCACGCGGTGACCGTATGGGGAAATGCAGGACATATCGATGATGAAACTTTCCGCGCGCTCCGTGGCTGCGACACTCGTGATGGGCACGGGTATTCTGATGGCTGGCTGCTCGAGCGATCCCGATCTCGATATCACCAAGCTTTCGGTCCAGACCGATCCGGCCGACGTGCTCTACACGCAGGGCCTCGCCAATCTCAATGCCGGCAAGGTGAGCGAGGCTCAGAAGAAGTTCGACGCCGTCGACCGCCAGCACCCGTTCTCTGAATATTCCCAGCGCTCGCTGGTGATGAGCACCTATCTCAAATACCGTTCCGGCGACAATGACGGTGCGATCGCTTCGGGTGAGCGTTACATGAAGCTGTATCCGCAGACCAAGGATGCAGCCTATGTCCAGTATCTCGTCGGTCTGTCCTATGCCAAGCAGATCCCCGTCGTGACACAGGACCAGCGTGCCTCCGCCCGGACGATCGAGGCGATGATGAAGGTCGTCAACGACTATCCCGATTCGGACTATGTCGACGATGCGCGGACCAAGATCCGCTTCGCGCGCGACAATCTGGCCGGTAAGGAAATGCAGATCGGCCGCTACTACCAGGAGCGGAAGGAATATCTCGCCGCGATTTCCCGCTACCGGACGGTGGTCGAGCAGTTCGGCAATACCAACCAGATCGAGGAAGCGCTGGCGCGTCTGGTCGAGTCCTATTACTCGCTCGGCCTGGCCGACGAGGCACAGACGGCCGCTGCCGTGCTCGGGCACAATTATCCGGAAAGCGAGTGGTACAAGGCGAGCTTCGCGCTCCTGCAGTCCAAGGGACTTGAGCCCCGCGAGAATAAGGGGTCCTGGCTCTCGGTCGCCGGCAAGAAGCTCATCCTCGGCGAGTCCTGAGCGGGGACGCCTACCGCAATGCTTGCCCAGCTGTCGATCCGCGATATCGTCCTGATCGATCGGCTTGACCTGTCCTTCGAGCGCGGCCTGTCCGTGCTGACGGGCGAGACCGGTGCGGGCAAGTCGATACTGCTCGATTCCCTCTCGCTGGCGCTGGGTGGCCGTGGTGATGGCGGCCTGGTCCGTCACGGCGAGGACAAGGGGCAGGTGACGGCGGTGTTCGATGTTGAGGGCTCCCATCCCCTGCGCGAACTCCTGCGCGAAAATTCCATCGACGAGGACGGCGAAAGCATCATTTTTCGCAGGGTGCAGTCAGCCGATGGCCGCACGCGGGCCTATGTCAACGACCAGCCGGTGAGCGCGCAACTGCTTCGCCAGGCGGGCGGGATGCTGGTCGAGATCCATGGCCAGCATGACGACCGGGCGCTTGTCGATACCGAAGCGCATCGGACGCTGCTCGATGCCTTTGCCGGACTTGGTGATGAAGCGGAGCGGGTGGCGGGCCTGCATCGCATGTGGAAGGACGCCGGGCGCGAGGCGAGGGCGCTTCGCGCCAAGGTGGAGGCGGCCCAACGCGAGGCAGATTACATTCGCACGTCGGTGGAGGAACTCGAGAAGCTCTCGCCGGTCGACGGCGAGGAGGACGAACTGGCCGAGCGCCGTGCGGCGATGATGAAATCGGAGCGCATCGCCGGTGACATTTCGGAAGCATCCGACTATCTCAATGGGCAGGGATCACCTGTGCCTCACATCGCCTCCCTCGTGCGCAGGCTTGAACGCAAGGCGGCGGAGGCGCCGGGGTTGCTTGAGGATAGCGTGCAGGCGCTGGATCTCGCGCTCAATCATCTCTCCGAAGCGCAGACCCTTGTCGAGACCGCGCTGCGTCGGACCGAATTCGATCCCAGGGAACTCGAACGCGTCGAGGAGCGCCTGTTCGCGCTCCGGGGCGCCGCGCGCAAGTTTTCCGTGCCGGTGACGGAGCTGCCGGCGCTCGCTGCCCGGATGGTCGCCGATCTCGCCGATCTCGACCACGGCCAGGAACGTCTCGCGCAACTCGACCTTCGCGAGAAGGAGGCGGCGGCGGCCTTTCTCGCCGCGGCCCGCAGCCTTTCGGCCAAGCGGCACAATGCGGGTTCGGCTCTGGCCGGCACCGTCATGGCCGAACTGCCTGCGCTCAAGCTCGACCGCGCGCGCTTCATGGTGGAGATCGACACCGTCGAGGGCAATGCGGCCGCGACCGGCATCGACCGGGTCGAATTTCACGTCCAGACAAACCCCGGCACCCGTCCGGGTCTGATCACCAAGGTCGCGTCCGGTGGCGAACTCTCGCGCTTCCTGCTGGCGCTCAAGGTCGCGCTTGCCGACCGGGGCTCTGCGCCGACGCTTGTATTCGACGAGATCGACACAGGTGTCGGTGGCGCCGTCGCCGATGCGATCGGCCAGCGATTGAAGCGGCTTTCCGCGCGGGTGCAGGTGCTGTCGGTCACCCATGCGCCGCAGGTCGCGGCACGCGCGGATACGCATCTGCTGATCTCCAAGGGTCCGTCCGGCGACGACAAGGGCCGCGTCGCGACGCGCGTGGCCACCATGGGTGACGAAGACCGCCGCGAGGAAATCGCCCGCATGCTCGCCGGCGCATCGATCACCGAAGAAGCGCGTGCGGCCGCCGGAAAGTTGCTCGCGGGCGAGGGCTGACGCCTTTTCTTGACACCTCTCTGTGTTTAGAAACGGTCGCTAGCATACCGGGGAGAAAGCATGTCGACCGAACGCAAGCCAGTTTCTGCCCTGAGCATCGAAGAAGCCGGGCTGGAACTCGATACCCTCGCCAAGGAGATCGCGCGGCATGATGCGCTCTATCATGCCGAGGACAGGCCGGAGATATCCGATGCCGACTACGATGCCCTAAAGCGCCGGAACGATGCGATCGAGGCAGCCTTTCCGGATCTCGTGCGCGGCGACAGCCCGTCGAAACGGGTCGGCGCGGCGCCGGCCTCGGGCTTCAAGCTCGTCACCCACGCGCGGCCGATGCTGTCGCTGGACAATACGTTTTCTGACGAGGACGTCCGCGATTTCGTCGCCTCGGTCTATCGCTTCCTCGGAATGATCCCGGACAATTCGATTGCCTTTACCGCCGAGCCGAAGATTGACGGGCTGTCGATGTCGCTGCGCTACGAGGGCGGCAGGCTGGTGACGGCGGCGACGCGCGGCGATGGCACGGTCGGCGAGAATGTCACGGCCAATATCCTGACGATCAAGGAAATCCCGTCCGAACTGCCCGCAGGTGTGCCCGACGTGGTCGAGGTGCGTGGCGAGGTCTATATGGGCAAGACGGATTTTGCCGCGCTCAATGCCCGGATGGCGGAGGAGGGCAAGCAGACCTATGTCAATCCGCGCAACACCGCGGCCGGTTCTCTCCGCCAACTCGATCCGAAAATGACTGCCCAACGCAAGCTGCGCTTCTTCGCCTATGCCTGGGGCGAACTGTCCGACATGCCTGCCGATACGCAGATGGGCATGGTGGAGAAATTCCGCGAGTGGAGTTTCCCGGTCAATCCGCTGATGAAGCGGTTGAGTTCGGTCGAGGAGATCATCGCCCATTACAATGAAATCGGCCTTCAGCGCGCGGGCCTCGACTACGACATCGACGGTGTCGTCTACAAGGTTGACCGGCTCGACCTGCAGGGCCGTCTCGGCTACCGCTCTCGATCGCCGCGCTGGGCGACTGCGCACAAATTCCCCGCCGAACAGGCGCTGACCACGCTGACGGCAATCGACATCCAGGTCGGCCGCACCGGCGCACTGACACCGGTGGCGCGCTTGGTGCCGATCACGGTCGGCGGCGTGGTCGTCACCAATGCCACGCTGCACAACGAGGACTATATCAAGGGCATCGGCAATTCCGGCGAGCCGATTCGCGAGGGCCGCGACATCCGCATCGGCGACACGGTCATCGTCCAGCGGGCAGGCGACGTGATCCCGCAGATAGTCGATGTCGTGCTGGAACAGCGGCTGACCGATGCGGTGGCCTACGAGTTTCCGAGGACCTGCCCGGTCTGCGGCAGCCACGCGGTGCGGGAAGTCAACGAGAAGACCGGCAAGGTCGATGCCGTGCGCCGCTGTACCGGCGGCTTCGTCTGCCAGGCCCAGGCCATCGAGCATCTCAAGCATTTCGTCAGCCGCGATGCCTATGACATCGAGGGCCTCGGCTCCAAGCAGATCGACTTCTTTTTCGCCAGCGAGGACCCGGCACTGCAGATTCGTACCGCGCCCGACATCTTCACGCTGGAAGCGCGGCAGCGCAATTCGCTGGCAAAGCTTGAGAATATCGACGGCTTCGGCAAGGTCAGCGTCGGCAAGCTCTATGCAGCGATCAACGAACGGCGCGAGATCGCACTCAACCGCTTCATCTATGCGCTCGGTATTCGCCATATCGGCGAAACCAATGCCAAGCTGCTGGCGCGCGCTTATGGCACCTATGCCGCCTTCGAGACTGCGATGCGAGACGCCGCCTCGATGTCCGGCGACGCGTGGAGCGAGCTCAACGCCATCGAGGGCATAGGCGAGGTCGTCGCACGGGCATTGGTGGAGTTCTTCAAGGAGCCGCGCAACGTCGAGGTCATCGAGAAGCTGCTGAAGGAAGTCCGCCCGCAGGAGATGGTTGCGCCGACAACGTCTGGCAGCCCTGTTGCCGGCAAGACGGTGGTGTTTACCGGTTCGCTGGAAAAGTTCACCCGCGACGAGGCCAAGGCCCGTGCCGAGAGTCTCGGCGCCAAGGTGGCCGGCTCGGTTTCGAAGAAGACGGACTATGTCGTGGCTGGCGCCGATGCGGGTTCAAAGCTCGTCAAGGCGCGGGAACTCGGCGTGGAGGTGCTGGACGAGGATGGGTGGCTGGCGTTGATCGGGGGATGATGCTTTCGGCAAGGCGTTTCGTCCGCTAAGGTGCGGACGAGTCATCAGCCTGCCGGAGTGCCCCATGTTCCAGTCCTTCGAATCCACCGCCGAGCCGCAATTCGGTGCCGAGCGGGTGGCAAAACTGCGCGAGAAGATGGCTGAACTTGGGATCGACGGCTTTCTCGTGCCACGGGCCGACGAATATCAGGGCGAATACGTGCCTGCCTGTGCCGAGCGGCTCGCCTGGCTCACGGGTTTCACCGGATCGGCCGGCGTGGTGCTGGTCATGGCCGGCCAGGCTATCGTCTTCGTCGACGGGCGCTATACGACCCAGCTCAAGGAGCAGGTCGACGGCAACGTCTTCATCGGCGGCGATCTCGTCGGCGAGCCGCCGCACAAGTGGCTCGCTGCCCATGCCGGCCCGCGCTTCCGGCTCGGCATCGATCCGTGGCTGCACACGAAATCGGAAGTCGCCAAGCTGCAGCAGGCGCTCGCGGGCAAGAATGGCAGCGTGACGTTCCTAGGCTCCAACCTGCTCGACGAAATCTGGGACGATAGGCCCGGCGAGCCGATGGGTGCGGTGGCAATCCAGTATGCCGAGCAAGCCGGAGACCTGGCGGTCGACAAGCTCCGGCGCATCGCCGAGGCACTTCCGGCCGCGGGCGCGACGTCGGTCGTTCTGACCGACCCGTCCTCGGTTGCCTGGGCCTTCAACATCCGCGGTTCGGACGTGCCGCATACGCCGCACCCGCTCGCCCGCGCCATCATCCATGCCGACGGGCGCTCGGAACTCTTCCTCGACGAGCGGAAGACCGGCATCGAGCAACGCGCCTATCTCGGCCAGATCTGCGAGCAGCTCGCGTCTCATGCGTTCCTCGACCGGTTGAAGGCTGCTGCCGCCGACGGCGGCAGCGTCATGCTCGATCCCGATCTGGCGCCCCATGTGCTGACCGGCATCGTCGAGGAGGCCGGCGGCAAGGTCGTCGAGGCCGGTGATCCGGTACGGATTCCGCGCGCGACCAAGAACACGGCGGAACTCGAGGGGACAACCAGGGCCCATCTCCAGGATGGGGCGGCGATGGTGGACTTTCTCTGCTGGCTCGACCGGCAGGAACCCTCCGCCTTGACCGAGATCGACGCGGTCAAGGCGCTGGAGGCGGCACGCGCCCGCGTCGGCGAGCGGATGCAGAACCCGCTCAGGGACATTTCCTTCGACACGATTTCAGGCGCGGGAGAGAATGCCGCCATCATCCATTACCGTGTCACCCACGAGACAAACCGCGCTTTCAGGGCGGGCGAGATGTTCCTTGTTGATTCCGGTGGCCAGTATGTCAATGGCACGACGGACATCACCCGGACCGTGGCCATCGGCGAGGTGCCGATGGAGCAGAAGCGCTTCTTCACGCTGGTGCTCAAGGGCATGATCGCGATCTCGACGGCGCGTTTTCCGAAGGGCACGCGGGGCGTCGATCTCGATCCGCTTGCCCGCGTCGCGCTGTGGAAGGCCGGGGCCGACTATGGCCACGGGACCGGGCATGGCGTCGGCTCCTATCTCTCCGTGCATGAAGGGCCGCAACGTATCTCGCGTGCGGCGATGCAGGAACTGCTGCCGGGAATGATCCTGTCGAACGAGCCCGGGTATTATCGGCCTGGCGCCTTCGGCATCCGCATCGAGAACCTCGTTTATGTCGAGGAAGCCGAGATGATTGAGGGCGGCGACCGGCCGATGCTGGGCTTCGAAACGCTCACTTTCTGCCCGATCGACCGCCGACTCGTCGTCACGGACTTGCTGACCGACGAGGAGCTGCGCTGGCTCAACGACTATCACGCCGAGACGCGCGACAAGCTGCTGCCCCTGATCGACAATGCGGATGTCGTGACCTGGCTCAAGCGCGCCACGGCGCCGTTGAGTTGATCACATCGCCAGATGCCTGAACGCGACGACGAAGGCCCAGGCGCAGCCGAGCATGACGAGCGAGGGCGCGCGCAGGCCGATGACCAGGGCAAGGATCAGGGTCAGCGTCACGTCGATGCCGCCATAGACAAAGGCGGGGGCGACCAGCGCGGTCAGGACGGCGGCGGGGACGGCGTTGAGTGCCGATTCCATCCGCGGCGGGATGGTCTCCATCGACTTGATCAGCGCGAAGCCGGCCGTGCGGGTGCCATAGGTGGCGAGCGCCGCAGCCAGGATGGTCAGCGTGAAGGTGAGGTCCATCAGGCGGGCTCCGGCCGGGGCAGGGCTTCGGGAACCGGCTGCGGCGCGGGGCCGAGGGGCAGGGCAGCGGCGACGAGGATGCCGGCCAGCGCGCCGATCGAAACGTGCCAGGGCGAGCCGACCAAATGCCAGGCGGCGGTGGAGGCGACGGCGCTGGCGATCACGGTCGGCAGCCACTTGTCCTTGGCGCGGAAGCCGAGAACGAGACCCAGAAAGTAGACCGTCAGCAGGACATCGAGTCCGAGCGCCCGGGGATCGCCCACCATCTTACCGAACAGCGCGCCGAGCAGTGCCGTGATCTGCCACACCACGTAGAAGAACAATCCGAATGAGAAATACCAGGTGAGGGTGATCTTGCGGCCGCTCTCGCTGCGCTTGACGCTTTCGGCGAATTGTGGATCGACCAGGAAGAAGAACGCCAACATCTTCTGGCCCAGCGTGAAGTGGTCGATATGCTTGGTGACAGCGGCGGAATAGAGGATGTGGCGGAAATTCACCGCGACGATCGACAGCACGACCAGCCAGGGCGCGATTGCGTGGTTGAAGAGTTCGATGCCGACCAGCTGGCTCGCGCCGGCATAGATCGTCATGTTCATCAGCAAGATTTCGCCAATCGACAGGCCCATGTTGGCGGATACCGCGCCGAGCAGAATGCCGAAGGGCAACGACGCGAGCAATGTCGGCAACGCCGCGCGCATGCCGGCGCGCATTTCATCTCGAGTCATGAGCGGATCCTGATTTTCGCGCAACCTATCCGAAATCGCTTGCGTAGCAACAGAGTTTTGTTGAACGCATGATCAACTTTGCTGATGGATAGCTGCGTTGCTCCCGGGCTCAGAGCTTCTGGCGCTTCATCTGGTAGGTGTGCGCGTCGTCGGGGAAGGAGCGGGCCTTGACCTCTGCCGCATAGTCTTCGGCAGCCTTCGAGATCTGCGGGGCGAGGTTGGCGAAATGCTTGACGAATCGTGGCTTGAAGTCGGTGAAGAGCCCGAGCATGTCATCGGTCACCAGCACCTGGCCGTCGCAGGCCGCCGATGCGCCGATACCGATGGTGACGGCCTTGATTCCGGCGGAAATCTCGCGTGCCAGCGGCTCGATCGTGCCTTCGATCACGATGGCGAAGGCGCCGGCATCGTCGATCGCCCTGGCATCGCGGCGGATCTTGGCGGCTTCCTCGTCGGAGCGGCCGAGCGAGCGGTATCCGCCCGTCGCATTGACCTGCTGCGGCATCAGGCCGACATGGCCCATGACCGGAATGCCGCGCTGGGCAAGGAAATGCACGGTCTCGGCCATTTCCTCGCCGCCCTCGAGCTTGATGGCGCCAGCGCCGGTTTCCTTCATGATGCGGGCCGCGGAGCGGAAGGCCTGCTCCCTGGATTCCTGGTAGGAGCCGAAGGGCATGTCGACGACGACGCAGGTTTCTCGGGTGGCGCGCATCACGGCCTGACCATGGGCGATCATCATTTCCATCGTCACGTAGACGCTGGATTCGAAGCCGTAGATCACCACGCCCATGCTGTCGCCCACGAGCAGCAGATCGCAATGCGGGTCGAGCAGCTTTGCCACCGGCGCCGTATAGGCCGTCAGACAGACCACGGGGCGATCGCCCTTGAGCGCCTGGATCGAGGCGGCGGTGCGGCGCTTGATGTTGGTTTGGGCACTCATGGCAGTCTCCGTTCCCGAACGGCCGGCAGGCTAGTTCGCTGGTGGCATGTGGAAGGTCAGCACGCGGTTATCAAGGAGCCGCGTCGTGCCGAACCGGACGAATAGCAGAAGCAGCGGCATCCGGTCGATGACGCCCATCCGCTCCAGCGTATGCGGATCGCGGATCGCGACCACCTCCGGCCGGGCGAGGGGCTCGGCGGCAATGAAGGCCGTGACCTGCCGCTCCAGGAGATCGGGATCGCGAAGGCCGCCATCGAGGAGACGCTGCGCTTCGGCGAGTGCGCGGGGCACGATGGCGGCGGCTGCCCGCTCCTCGGATGTGAGGTAGACGTTACGCGAGGAAAGCGCCAGACCGTCAGGGTCGCGAACGGTGGCGACGCCGATCACTTCGACCGGCTCGTTGAGGTCCTCGACCATCTGGCGGATGATCTGGAGCTGCTGGTAGTCCTTCTCGCCGAAATAGGCGCGGTCGGCGCCGACGATGTTGAAGAGCTTGGTCACCACCGTCGCCACGCCGGCGAAATGGCCGGGCCGCACCTCGCCCTCGAGCTGTCGGCCGAGCGTGGGCACGTCGACCACCGTCTCGATCCTGCGCGGGTACATGTCCTCGACGCCGGGCGCGAAGAGGACATCGACATTTCCGGCTCGCAGCATGGCACTGTCGCGTTCTAGATCGCGCGGATATCTCGCGAGATCCTCGTTGGCGCCGAACTGCAGCGGATTGACGAAGAGCGAGGTGACGACCACGTCATTGTCGGCGCGCGCGCGCGCGACCAGTTGCATGTGGCCGTCATGGAGATAACCCATGGTGGGCACCAGACCCACGGACCTGCCGGCGCGGCGGAGCGGGGCGAGCGCCGCACGCAGGCCCGAAACCGTTGAAATGACCTGCATTTCCTCCTCCTCGGGTCTCTCCGGACCCTTGACTTGAGGGACTCTTACATTGTGCAGCGCAAAATCACAATATGGCCGCCGCCGCTCCGTCGGCCTGTTCTCATCGCGCAAATCGCGAAAGCCGAGTTATTTACCGCCCGATAAATTTATGCGTATGCTGCATAGCACCCATGCTGAGAGCGTGCTGGTTATGTCAGCGGGATTGTCCTATTTGTTTATCAACGGCAGCCGCAAAGGGTGCCAGCGTGAAGAATGAAAGTTTCATGTTCGCGTGTTCTTGTCCGGCACTCCTCCTCCCAGTCGGCGGGAACTGAACATGATATCGTCCTCGAAGAGCACTCCTCCTCCCAGCTCTTCCAGGACTGGTCAGCATAGCTGATCAAAGGCGGCGCCATCCTCCTCCCGGCGCCGCCTTTTTTATTTCCCCGTTTTCGAAGTTCGCTACCGGACGAGTTCGATCGTTACCCAGCCGTTCATCCAGGTCGTGCGGCGATGCTTGAGGCCGGCGCCGTTATAGGCCGATATCACCTTCCAGCGCTGTTCGGCGAGGATGCCGGACAGGATGACGGTTCCGTCGCCCGCGAGATGGCGCACCAGCGAAGGCGCCAGTTTCATCAGCGGGCGGGCCAGGATGTTGGCGATAACAAGGTCGAACGGGCCATTGTCGCGAAAGATGCGGTGATGAAAGCCCGGCGCGGTGGCGAAGGCGATACCGCCGGCCACGTCGTTGATCCGGGCATTGTCCTGCGCCACGCGTGTCGCAACGGGGTCGATGTCTGTCGCCACGACCGGGATGCGCGACATGAGGTGCGTGGCGATGGCCAGCACGCCCGAGCCTGTCCCGAGATCAAGCGCATTTGTGACCCTGCGTGACTTCAGCACGTCGCCGATCATATTGAGACAGCCGGCCGTCGTGCCGTGATGGCCGGTGCCGAAGGCCTGGCCGGCATCGATCAGGATGCCGATATCGCCCGGCTTGACCTTGTCGCTGTCATGGCTGCCATGGACGAGGAAGCGGCCGGCGCGCACCGGCTTCAGCCCCTCAAGAGACTTGGCGATCCAGTCGATGTCGGGCAGCGTTTCGCGCTCGAGGTTGAGGTCGGGGAAGGAGGCCGTGAGAAGCGCCGAGAAGCGGCCAGCGATCTCCGCCTCCTGATCCTGGGTGCCGTAGATCGAGGCTTCCCAGATTGCCTTGCCTTCGTCGACTTCCTGTGTCGCGATCGCATAGTCCTCCTCGCCGAAAAGATCGGACAGTGCTTCCAGGACATGGCCGGCGACGGCTTCGGTGGTGGATACGAACAGGCGGATTTCGCTCACGAGGATCTCGCAATCAGGTTCTTGAGTTTCTGCACGGCGACGTCGGGATTCTCGCCGTAGTCGATGGTCCCGACGAAACGTCCGCTGCCGTCGAGCAGGAAGACGGAGGCGGAGTGGTTCATCGTGTAGTCCGGTCCATCGGGGTTCTTGGCGTCCGACGGTACTTTCTCGAAGAACACCTTGAAGCCGCGGGCCATGGTCTCGACCTTGTCCGGATCGCCCGAAATGCCGACGATCCGGTCCGAGGCGTTGGAGAGATAGGTGTTGAGCAGTTCCCGCGTGTCGCGGCGCGGATCGATCGTGACGAAATAGGCCTGGAGCTTGGTCTTGTCCGGATCGACGGTCTTCATCCATCCCGTCAGTTCATAGACCGTGGTCGGGCAGATCTCGGGGCAATGCGTGAAGCCGAAGAAGAGCGCGGTGGGCGTGCCGTTCTGGAACGCCTTTTCGGTGATCGGCTGTCCGTCCTGGGACACGAGTGTGAACGGAACGCCCCAGGGCTTTTCCGCCACGAGCTTGTTCTGGTTGCCGACCGCAAACCATAGCCAGACAAAAAGGGCGGCCATGATCAGCGCCAGAACGGATATGACGATACGGAACGTCTTCATGTTTCGGGAGACCCTGCTTCGGATGCCGCCTCATACAATCCGGCCGGCCATTGAGCAAACGCCGGCAGCATCAAATCGGCGTGTGGGCGGGTGAATGCGACAATCTGCCGGCGCGCCGGCGCCTCAGAAGCACCATGCCAGGCCATCCTGAGCATAGGTATAGAGAATGGCGGTGCCATGCTCCGACCAGCCGATGAGCGTGGCAGCCAGCAGGACGCCGATCGTCGCCGTGATTGCGACGATCGCCAGGGCAGAGACCGGAGAGCGGGGAGAGCGGGTTTCCATGGCCGGAGCATACTGCGTCCGCGCGGATTTTGAAAGTCCGGTGACGTGTCCGCTGTTCTTCCGGATCACGCCGCGACCCGCAAGACTTCGCAGACAAGATTAGCGAATCCTTAAACCCTGTTTGCCAAACTGCACGTCAAGCTGAGCTACGGTTTCTGGGGACGCCGCGGCCGACATGACCAGGTACATCGCGTGCGGTGAACCCAATCTGTTCCCCTCTACGAGGAAACATGTCAGAAGCCAACAAGAGAATACGATCGCTTTCGGTGTCCCAACGGCTGCTCACCATCGGTGGCGCCGCGCTCATCGGATTCGGTGCGATGATCGGCGTGGGCTGGTACCAGAACATGAAGATCGCCGCGGCACTCGAACGACAGGAAGATGTCGGCAAGAAGGTCGCCCTGGTCAAGGAACTCAGGATTGCCAATCTCGACATGGTGCTGGCCGCAATGGATGCGATCGTCGACAAGGACGAAGGGAAGGTCGCTGCCGAACGCATCGACCTGATGACGAAGTCGCTCACTGCGCTTCGCACCGACCAGGCGACGATCGAGATGCTCGCCGGCGTGGTCGGCAAGACGGATCTGGTCAAGAGCTACGGCGCCGACCTCGAAGAAATCCAGAAGGCGATGCTGACCGACCTTCCTGCGCTTGTCGAGAAACGGGCCAGCACTGAGGAATTTGCCAGCATCGACGATGCGATCGACGGTTCCGGGGAGCGGATCGCCAATGTGTTTTCGGTTCTTGCCGCCGACGGCGACCGGATTGCGGCGGAGAGCGTGGCGACCGCAAAGTCGCTGAGCGCCAACTCGCTCTACATGCAGGTCGGGCTCGGGGTGCTGGGACTGCTGATGATGGCGGTGCTGTTTCCGATCCACGCATCCGCCATTCGCAAGGGTGTGTTCGGCATACGTGACAGCCTCAAGCGGATGCTGAATGACGACCTCGACTCACCAGTTGAAGGCAAGGATCGGGGCGACGAGTTCGGCGAAATGGCCCTGGCGGTCGAGACCCTTCGCCAGTCCTCGATCGAAAAGCGCGACATGACGGAAGCCGGCAGGCAGGAGCGCCAGCGCAACGATGCCGAGCGCGCCTCCCGGGAGGCCACCAAGCTCGAGGAAGAGACACAGATCCGCTTTGCGGTGGATTCTCTCGGCGCGGGGCTCAGCAAGCTTGCAAGCGGCGACCTGACGATCACGCTCAACCAGCCGTTCCGATCGGATCTCGAGCAGGTTCGCGGTGACTTCAATCGCGCCGTCGAGAAACTCCAGCAAGTTCTGGGCGACGTCGCGACAAATACGTCCTCCATCGATGCCAACAGCGTGCAGATGCGCAATGCAGCCGAGGATCTGGCAAAACGCACCGAACAGCAGGCCGCGTCCCTGGAAGAAACCTCCGCCGCGCTCGAGCAGATCACCGCCACGGTGAAGAGTTCGTCCGAGCGTGCCGGCGAGGCCATGACCATGGTCGGCGGCACCAAGGCAAGTGCGGAGCAGTCCGGCAAGGTCGTTTCCGAGGCGATGCAGGCGATGAGCCGCATCGAGACGGCCTCGATGGAGATCGGCAAGATCATCAACGTGATCGACGAAATCGCCTTCCAGACCAACCTGCTGGCCCTGAATGCAGGCGTCGAAGCGGCGCGCGCGGGGGAGGCCGGCAAGGGCTTCGCCGTCGTCGCCCAGGAAGTTCGCGAACTCGCGGGCCGCGCCGCCGGCGCCGCCAAGGATATCAAGACGCTGATCGCCCGTTCGAGCGACGAGGTTCGCACGGGGGTACAACTGGTCACCGCCACCGGCGATGCGCTGGGCAAGATTGCGGCAGATGTCGCCAGGATCAACGACGTGGTTCAGGCCATCTCCACGGCTGCAAACGAACAGGCGACAGGCATTGGCGAGATCAACACGGCGATCTCGCAGATGGACCACATGACGCAGCAGAACGCCGCTATGGTCGAGGAGACGAGCGCGGCCAGCCACACGCTGGCGCAGGATGCCAAGGCGCTGTCGGGCCTGATCTCGCAGTTCCAGGTCAACCGGAACGCACCGGCTGTCAGGCTTGCACCGCAGGCCGCGGCTCCTGTGGCCCGCCCCGCCCCATCACCCGCTCGCAACCTTGTCAACAAGCTCGCGGGCGCATTCAACCAAAAGCCTACACCGAAGGCGGTAGCCTCTGCCTCCGGCTCCACTGACAGCAACTGGGAAGAGTTCTAATGACTATGAACATCAAGCAATCGGGTTCGCATCTCGAGATCGTATCCTTCCATCTCGGTGACCAGGAATTCTGCATCGACATCATGGCGATCCGTGAAATCCGCGGCTGGGCACCGGTGACGCCAATGCCGCACACGCCGCCCTATGTGCTCGGCCTGATCAACCTGCGCGGCGCGGTGATCCCGGTCATCGACATGGCGTGCCGTCTCGGCATGAAGATGACGGAGCCCTCAGAGCGCTCCGCCATCATCGTCACCGATATCGGTGGCAAACTGGTCGGTCTGCTGGTCGAGCAGGTCTCCGACATGATGACCATCAAGAACGAAGACCTGCAGCCGGCGCCAGAAATCATCCCGGAAGCCCAGCGCGCGTTCTGCCGCGGCATCGTGGCCCTGGAACGCTCGATGGTCTGCTTCCTCAATCTCGATACGGTCATCGCCGACGAGCTCAAGCAGGCCGCCTGAGTCTCGCAAATCCCTTCCCGGAGCACCCGGCCGCGATCCGTTCGCGGCCGGGTTTGCCGCGTTCACTCCGTCGGCTTGCCTTCGGTCCATGTCGGGTTCTGATTGTAGAGCGGCACGGTCGAGATCGCCATCTTGGCAGAGCCGTCGACCACTTCGCGCGAGTGGATCAGGTAGATCAGCGTATCGTTCTTGCGGTCGTAGATCCGCTTGACGAGGAGGCTTTTCCAGATCAGCGACAGCCCGGCCTTGAACACTTCCTCGCCGCTCTCGTCGAGATCGATATCGCCGATGACGATCGGCCCGGTCTGGCGGCAGGCTATGGAGGAGTTGGACGGATCCTCGAACCAGTTGCCATTGCGCAGGCGGTCGATCACCCCGCGCTCGAAATAGGTGACATGGCAGGTCACGCCCTGAACCTTCGGATCGGGCACCGCGTCGATGACGATGTCATTGCCCGTCCAGTCGACGCCGACTTCGCCGACCCGGTCGGCGGCGCTCGCCGGGATGGCCATGAGGAATGTGGCCATGGCTGCCAGGGCGGTGTTGCGCATCGATCTTCTCCTTCGGTCTGCGGGTCGCTCACTAGGTGGAGGCTGCCACCGGTCCGTTCAAGTCCGCGGTTTGCCCTGCAGCAAGATGCTCCTCCGCCGAAACTGCCATTTGTCAGGACTGGGCGTTGCGCGAGATCAACGCATTCCGGCCGGCCGGGTCTATCCTTGGGCATCATCAAGTCCCGGAGGCCCGCAATGTTCCGCCTTACTGCCATCGTCTACGTGCTGACCGCCACCGCCATTGCCGGCACGATCGTGACCGGACTTCTGACCGCCAACGTCTTCGACAGGGCGTCGCTGGCCGTGGGCGCGGTGGCCGGTGCCATCGTCGCGTTGCCAGCGGCGTGGCTGATCGCCCGACAACTCCTTTCGCTGACCCGGCAATAGCTATCAGACTAAGAGACGTTGTTGTCCGCTATGTCGAGATGGGCGAAGGCCTGTGCGCCCGGCGTGGACAGGTCATCCGTGACCTTCTCGCTCCAGCGATAGCCCGCGATCGCCGACTCGGCGATGCCGGAGAAGATGTTCTGCCGGATGGCTGCCCGTCCCGCGCCGTCGACGACCGTGGCGGCTATTCCGACGGCGGCGCCGCGGATGACGTTGCCGGTGACGTTGACGTCGCGGAGATAGGGTCCCCAGCCGATCAGCATGCCCCAGCGTGGCGCGCCTTCGATGACATTGCCGATCACGGTGGCATCGGACTCGGCCTCGATGCCTATGCCGAACCAGGCATCGTCCTGTTCGTAAGGCGCGGTGAGCTTGAGGTTTCGGATCAGGTTGCCGCTGATCACGGCGAGCCTGCCGCCTTCGTTGAAATTGACCGACAGGATGCCGTTCGCGGCACCGTCGATGAGGTTGTTGGCGATCATCGCACCCTCGAAGCCGAATTCGGAGTAGATCGCCGTCTCGCCGGAGCGCAGGCACTGGTTGGCTGAGATCTGCACGTTGGAGCCGGCATTGGACCGGATGGCGGTGAAGGCGCAATCGGAGATGTGATTGTTGGCAATCTGGACGCCGTCGGCGCGAAAGATGTTGATGCCGTTGCCGAACTCTCCTGTGCCGCCCGATTTCGCCAGGATGCGGGAGATACGGTTGCCTGTCACCATCGTGCCGTCGTGGCCCTTCTGCCAGCGATGGACGAGGATGCCGCCATCGCCGCAGTCGCGGATGACATTGTCACGGATGGCGAAGTCGCGGCACTCGACCGCATAGATCGCGCTGGCGCCAGCGCCGGTGATCTCGTTGCGGTCGATACGCCCGCCGCAGCGTTCGGCCCATATGGCAAACTTCTGGGCGCCGAGGATGTGGCATCCGTCCAGCGTCAGGTCCTCGACGTCCTGGAAGGTCATGAGACCCGGCTGGTCGCCTGCCAGCCAGCGGTTGGCGCCGTCCAGCACGATATCCGTCAGCGCCACCTGCTTGCTGCCGACGGCGCGCATGAAGCGGCCCTCGCCGGAATAGACCAGTCTGGTCGCGTTCGGCACGCCGGAGATGCGCACGCTGGCAGGCAGGTCGATATCGCTCAGCCGATAGATGCCGGGTGGCAGGAAGACCGGCATGTTCCGGCTCTCCGCCTCGCGCAGCAGGCGATTGAAGGCCTTGGCGTCGGCGCCGAGAGCGTCGGGGAGAACGCCGTGCTGCGAGGCGTCCAGGCCGCCCCGGAAGTCCGCGGAGGCGAAAAGAGGGTCGCGGCTCTGTGCGCGGGCGGCCAGAGGCATGGCCGCCAGAGGCAGGGCAGTGAGGCCGGCGAGGAAACTGCGTCTTGAGGTCTTCATATCCTCTGCACCGCAAGAAGTATGCCACGGCCGACTGTGCCATGTCGGGACAGCCGCAGTTGCCTCCGGAACGCGCAAGCCACGCGCCAGACGCCCATGCCATCACAAGGACGGTATGAAACCGGGATTCGCCGCCATGAAGACGCGCAGCATCATCACTCTCGCAGTCCTGCTCTCCTCGAGTCTTGCCCTGTCGGGCTGTGTCATCAACAGCGTCAATGACCTGGACATCTACGACTCGAGCACGGTCAATCCCGATCGCTTCGTGCAGCAGACCCGGCCGGTCTGGGATCGACCTGCGGTGAAGCCGAAATATATCCCGCTGTTCGAGGGCGACCTCGAAAAGGCCGAAGTCGAGACGGTGGTGACAACCGAAGTCGTGACCGAGGTTCAGTACCCGGTCAGCACGGCCGTCCGGCGGACCGATCCGTTCACCACCAACACCGTTCCTCGCCCGGGCAGCCGCTACGGCAAGCGCGACGATGCAGGGCACTGGCTCCCCGCAATCCCGATCGATCAGGTTCCCGCGCAATATCTGCGCCGCGAGGTCGCCTATGCCGGCAACGAACGGCCGGGGACCATTGTCGTCGATACCCGTTCGCGCCATCTGTATCTCGTGCTGGAGGGACATCGCGCGATACGCTACGGCGTGGGAATAGGCCGCATGGGCTATAGCTGGAAGGGCAGCGGCGTGATCCGCTACAAGAAGGCCTGGCCGCGTTGGACTCCGTCGGAGAACTATGTGGCGGACAAGCCGGACATGAAGATGTTCTCGGCCAGCTATGGCGGGCTTGTCGGCGGCGTCAACAATCCGCTTGGTGCGCGCGCACTCTACATCTTCCAGGATGGCAAGGACACGCTCTACCGAATTCACGGCACGCCGGACTGGAAGTCTGTCGGAAACCAGGTGTCTTCAGGCTGCATCCGGATGTTCAACCAGGACGTGATCGACCTTCATGACCGGGTCAGGGACGGCGCGACCATCGTGGTGCGCTGATCCTCAGGCTGCCGCCAGCTTCGTCCGGAGCAATTTCAGCGATTCGCGCATTGTTTCTGCTTCGTCTCGTGTGCACCCCACCGCCTTGCCGATCTCGGCGAGAATCGCTTCGGCTACAGGCTTGCGGGACAGCCCGAGCGCGGTGATACGGACGACGACCTGACGCTCGTCCTCCATGCTTCGCTCCCGTCTGATGTAGCCGGTCTTTTCGAGACGCTTGAGCAGCGGCGAGAGCGTGCCCGTGTCAAGCCCGAGAGCCGCGCAGATATCCGTGACCCGCGCCTCCGGCGACTGCCAGAGAAACAGCAGCACCAGGTATTGCGGGTAGGTGACATCGAGCTCGGCCAGCAGCGGCTTGTAAAACTTGGTGAAGGCGTGCGACGCGGAATAGATTGCGAAGCAGAGCTGGTTTTCGAGCGCAAGCGCATCCTTGGACATGGGTGACTCCGTATTCCTGGCGGCGATCATAACGCGATCGAAAAAGTTTCGCATTTATATTGTGCAAAATATAATTGTGTGCAAATAAAATCCATCAGCTTCAAAGGAGAGCCCCATGTCCATCCTCTACCGCACCAGTGCAACCTCGACCGGCGGTCGTGCCGGGTCCTCCAATTCTTCCGACGGCAACCTCGCCGTCACGCTCACCACGCCGAAGGAGCTCGGCGGCGACGGTGCGGCCGGCACCAATCCCGAACAGCTTTTCGCAGCCGGCTATTCGGCTTGCTTCCTGGGCGCGCTCAAGTATGTGGCGGGACAGGCGAAGGTGAAGCTTGCACCCGAGACGACCGTCACGGCGCATGTCGGCATCGGACCGCGCAAGGATGGCGGCGGATTTGGAATCGAGGTCAACCTGGTCGCCGACATTCCTGGCGTCGATCCGGAGGTTGCCGCCGACCTCGTGGCAAAGGCGCATGTCGCCTGCCCCTACAGCCATGCGATGCGGACTTCGACCGAAGTGCAGGTGACGCTCGCGCCGGCTGTCGCCGCGGCCTAGTCCGTTTGGAGAGCCGCCTAACCCGTTTGGGGGAGGCGGCGGCTATCGTCCCGCTCTATCATCGCGATTCGATGGAGAGGCGGCGGACCATCCGGCGGCGGAGTACATGCGTGCCGCCGGACTGGCAGGAGGGGTCGTGGACGTACGGTCCGGCCGTTTCGTTATGCGCCGGCCTGCGCGGCGAAAAACGCCTCGGGATCGTCCACCTCAACCAGCTTCTTCTTTTCGATCTGCCAGAACCGGTTTCCGACGTTGCGAATGAAACTGCGGTCGTGCGAGACCAACAGACTTGTCGCCTCGGTTTCCAGCAACTCATCCTCCAGCGCTTCCTGACCCTCGATGTCGAGATGGTTGGTCGGTTCGTCGAGAAGGTAGAAGTTCGGGTTGGTCAGTCGCAGAACCAGCATGCCGAGCCGGGCTTTCTGGCCGCCCGAGAGGTTGCCCACGGGCTTTTCCTGCAGGTCGAGGCCAATGCCGGCACCCGCCAGCAGCGACCTGATCCGCGGGTCGGCGAGTTCGAAGCGCGCGTTCAAGACGTTGAACGGCGTCTCGGCATTGCCGAGATCGGCCAGGGCCTGATCGCCATAGCCGAGTACGACGGACGGCGTGACCTTGATGCCGGGCTGGCCTTGCTCCCTAGTGCCGATCGCTGCCTTCAGCATTGCCACCAGCCGCGTCTTGCCCGCGCCGTTCGGCCCGAGCAGCACGATCCTGTCGCCCTGGCAGATGGCCTGCTTGCCTGACCGGAAGAGGGCGGTTCCATCGGGTGTGGCCACCGTGACATCGTCGATCGAGATCAGCACTTTCGCATGCGTGCCGCGATTGGCCAGGCGAATAGCGCCGGCCGATCGTTCCCTGTGGGCCGGACGGGCCTGCGCCTCGATCCTCGCGGCGCGTTCCCTGAGCTGCTTCGTCTTGACCACGAGCAGGTCGCTGCCCGAGTTGATGCCGATGTTGTTGAGCTTTGCCGCCTGTCGCCGCAACTGATCCGCGGTCTTCATTTCCTTCTCGAACCGTCTTTCTGCAGCGGCGTCTGCCTGGTCCAATGCGGCCCGGGCCGCGGAGAAGGGCAGGGTGAAGTCGGGAGATGTCTCCTCGCGGAGGAAGAGGGTGCGGTTGGTGACGGCATCGAGGAACGCACGGTCGTGACTGGCGATCACGGCGGGCATGTGTCGGGGCAGCGAGGCCAGCCATGCCTCGACCTGCGCGATCTTGGCAAGGTCGAGATGGTTGGTCGGTTCGTCGAGCAACAGGATGTCGGGCTCCATGACGGCGACGCGGGCTATGAGCGCAATGCGTTGCCAGCCGCCGCTGAGCTTTTCGAGTGGCCGATCGCGCAGGTCTTCCCCCACGCCGAGGGCGTCGAGGACGATATCCACCCTCCAGCTTTCGTTCTGGGCCTGGTCCTGCGGCAGGGCCAGTTGAACGGCGCGGTAGAAGGGTTCGGCCAGCAGGCTACCGGGCATGTTCTGCTCGACGAAGCCCAGCGTCAGGCCGCGCATCCGCGTGATGTCGCCGGTTGTCGGTTCGATCCGGCCGGCAAGGGCGCGCAGCAATGTCGACTTGCCCCGGCCGTTGGCCGCAACGACGGCGAGGCGGTCGCCTGCATTGATCGAAAGATTGAGGTTGGAGAAGAGCGGCGCGCCAAGGGTAATGCCAAGGTTGCGCAGGTTGATGACGGTCATCGGGTATTCCTGGTCTCGCGCGAGGGCCAGTGCGCATCTGTGGCGCGGTCACGGCTCGGCGCGTTGAAACACTGGCGACTTCAGGAAGCCGCCGCCACAAAGGGCAGACCAGTGGGCTCTGTGCTGGTCAGCCCTGCAAACGCATTTGCAGGGCCTGGACGGGACCACGCTGACGATGGGGATCATGCCTGAACTGGCAAGTCATGCGCAGCCCTCCTTTCTCATTCGGATACCTAACATGCCTCGGAGGACGCCGCAATCAGCGGCGGCGACCGGTCAGGCTGCCGAGAATTCCACGCACGATGGCCGCGCCGACCGCCGTCGCTGCGGCGCGGGCTGCGGACTTCATCGCCGCCTCGATCACCGTTTCGCGCTGGTAGCCGGAGCGCTTCTGCTGCTTGACCTCGGGCTTCGCCTCGTCTTCGGTGCCGAAGCCCGGCAGGGTCCACCCACCGATCGTGCCCGTGGTCTTCGGCTGTACCTGCTGTTCCGGTTCAGCCTCTGTCTGGCGCTGGGCGGCCTGCTCGGCCTTCCGCGTGAGAATTTCGAATGCGGATTCGCGGTCGAAATCCTCGTCGTAAAGCCCCTTCACCGGGCTGACGTCCATGACCTGCTTTCGCTCCGCATCGGTGATCGGCCCGAGCCGCGAGGATGGCGGACGCATCAAGGTGCGTTCGACGATCGAGGGAGCGCCCTTGGTTTCGATGGTCGAGACCAGCGCCTCGCCGGTTCCGAGCGTGGTGATCACGGTGGCGCAGTCGAAATCCGGGTTGGGGCGGAAGGTGTCGGCCGCGGTCCTGACGGCCTTCTGCTCGAGCGGTGTATAGGCACGAAGCGCGTGCTGCACGCGGTTGCCGAGCTGTGACAAGACTGTCGGCGGGATGTCCATCGGGTTCTGGGTGACGAAATAGACGCCGACTCCCTTGGAGCGGATCAGCCGCACCACCTGCTCGACGCGCTCGACCAGCACGCGCGGCGCGTCGTTGAAGAGCAGGTGCGCCTCGTCGAAGAAGAAGACGAGCTTTGGCTTCTCGGGGTCGCCGACTTCAGGAAGCTCCTCGAACAGTTCCGACAGCAGCCAGAGCAGGAACGTGCCGTAGAGCCGCGGGTTCATCATCAGCTTGTCAGCCGCCAGAACCGAGATCGCGCCGCGGCCGTCATTGGTGGTCCGCATGATGTCGCTGATCTTCAGCGCCGGCTCCGAGAAGAAATTCTCGGCGCCCTGCTGCTCGAGGATCAGCAGTTCGCGCTGGATCGAGCCGACCGAGGCCTTGGAGATGAAGCCGAACTTGTTGGAGAATTCCGAGGCATTCTCGCCCATGTAGTTGAGCAGGGCCTGGAAATCCTTGAGGTCGAGCAGCGGCAGGCCGCCTTCGTCCGCGATCTTGAAGGCGATGTTGATCACGCCTTCCTGCGCATCGGAGGCGTTGATCAGGCGCGAGAGGAGCAGGGGTCCCATCTCGGTCAGCGTGGTGCGCACGCGATGGCCCTTCTCGCCATAGAGGTCCCAGAAAATGACGGGGAACTCCTGGAATTCGTAGTCGGAAAAACCGATGTCCCTGGCGCGCTTGTCGAGGAAGTCCTTGAATTCGCCCATCGCCGCTATGCCCGAAAGGTCACCCTTCACGTCGGCGCAGAACACCGGGACGCCGGCGTTGGAGAAGCCCTCGGCCATCACCTGGAGCGACACCGTCTTGCCCGTGCCGGTGGCGCCGGTCACCAGGCCGTGGCGGTTGGCGTATTTCAGGTCGAGATATTCCGGCTTGTTGATGCTGTCGTCCGGCTTCCGGCTGGTTCCGAGATAGATCTTGCCTTGCTCCAGCATTCGGCTCTCCCTGGTGTCCGGTATCGGCGGACGGTCTCGTGAATGGTGCTGGCCTGTTATAGGATGGGCGGATGCAGCCGACAACCTTGCTTGGCTGCAGAACACCGGCAATTTTTTCAGCGGCTTAGAGGAGAGCGGTTGCCAATCTCTCCGGCATTCTCTACCCAAGTCTCAAAGCTTTGTGGAGCGGATGGAGACAGCCATGACGGAAATCATCACCCAGATCGCCGATGCCACCGGCATCGACCCCGGGGTCGCCGAAAAGGCGCTCGGCATGATGCTCGGCTTCCTTGAAAAGGAAGGCGACGACGCATCGGTGCAGACGATGATCGCGGCCATCCCCGGCGCGGCGGAGCTGATTTCCGAGCATAGCGGCGATGGTTCCGGTGGTTTCCTTTCCGGTCTCGCCGGCGGCGGCATCATGGGGCTGGGACAGCAACTGATGGGACTGGGGCTCGGCATGGGCGAGATTACCGCGCTTGCCAAGCAGACGATCGCGCTCGCCAAGCAATATGCAGGGGAAGAGGTCGTCGATCAGGTGGTCGCGAGCATACCCGGCCTGGGCCAGTTCATCTGAGGCCTTCCTGCCGGGTCATGGTCCGCGCACGCCACCGCGTGTCGTGCCCACAGGCGAAGCTCCGTCAGTTGCGCGGCGGAGCCGTTGAACCCCGGACCACCAGCGACACCGGCATCGTGACCTGACGCGGGGCGGCATCGGCGAACACCATGTCGGCCGCCAGCCTTGCCTTGCCGACAATGTCGTGCGCCACCGTCGTCAGGGGAGGGGTGGTGCGCGCGGATTCCTGTGTGCCGTCAAAGCCCACGACCGACACCTGCCGGGGGATGCCGATCCCTCGCCGGAGTGCCTCTTCCAGCACGGTGATGGCCTGCCAGTCCGACATCGTCATGATTGCGGTGGCCTCGGGCGCCTGATCAAAAACCGTGGCTCCGGCCGACGGATCGCCCGGCGTGGTTTCGATGATCGGGACCTCGTCCATCGATTGCCCGATTTCCAGCAGACCTTGTGCGAAGCCGTCAAGCCGTTCGTGGTCCAGTTGGAACGATGCGGCGGTCGTGCGCTTGCCCTGACAGGGCAGGTGCACGATCGGAGGACCCAGGGTGCGGCGCACCGACAGAATGGCGAACCGGCGGTGGCCGAGCGAGGTCAGGTGCCGCATGGCCATCAGGGCGCCTGTCCTGCCGTCGATGCGGATCGAGTTCATGTCCGGACCGACGTCGTTTTCAAGGATCACGAAGGGCAGGCGCCGGCGCTGGGCCGAGGTGATCAGCGCGACATCGGGGCTGTGGCCCAGGATGAAGCCATCCACCAGCGCTTCGCGGATCGCGGACAGGCGCGTCTCGCTGGTGCCGTTGATCAGGCTCAGCGTGGCGCCGGCCGCGTCGCAGGCCAGCGAGGCGCCCAGCACCAGTTCTCTTCCGTAAGGGCTCCTGATCATCTCTGCGATCGAATAGTCGCCGGGAGGGATGAAGCCGATTGCGTTGAACTTTCCGTCGCGCAGCACCCGCCCGCGCGGGTCGGGACCGTCATACCCGAGCTCGCGCGCAGCGGCATAGACCCGTTCCCGCAGGTCTGGTCGGACGATGTCGGGGTGATTGAAGACATTCGAGACGGTGCCGCGGGACACGCCGGCGGCCCGCCCAACTTCGGCCAGCGTTGGGATCTTGGAGCGGTTCATTCCCTTTGATAGGGCATTTTTTGGAGCGCTCCAAGTTTATTGTTGACTCATCGGCGAGAAGGGGGAGATTATCCTTGGAGCGCTCCAAACGGGTAGAAGGAGGGCAGCATACTCATTTGCAAGGTTCACGCATCCAAACAAGGAGGCATTTCTCATGGCAACCGAGAGCATTGTGCAGACCCAACCTGACCAGATGGACCCCAGTCAGTGGGATCCTGAACTCGACGCCGTCATCGCTGCGCCTGCCAATCACAAGGTCCTGTTCGAGAATGACAAGCTTAGGGTGCTCGAGGTGATGCTTGAGCCCGACGAGGAGGAGCCGACCCACCATCATCGCTGGCCATCGGTCTTCGTGTTCGATCAGGTGAAGGGACCCATCCATGACATGGCGCCCGACGGCACGATGCTGCCGCCCAATCGCGACGTCATTCAGGCGGTTCAGGCCTGGGACGGCACGGGTTGCCTCGTGGTCCATATGGCGCCGCAACCGGCCGGGCGGGTGTTGAATGCGTCCGACCAGGCCGTGCACGGCATACGCATCGAAATGAAGTCGTGAGACCGCTGTCGGCAGAAACGGGAAAGGGGCCACCCGTCGGCGGCCCCGCACTCTTCGATGTCTACCCGACACCAGGGCTCAGATTTCTGAATCGCACATGATGCGCTCCGTTGGATGCTACTCGCTGCCGCTCTGCGCGTCGTCGGCATCGTCCTTGTCGTCGTCCTTCGGCTTGCGCACCCGGATGAGATCGTTGCTCATCTCCGTGCCGAGTTCCACGACGCCCGTCTTCTTGTTGACGATGCAGATCATGGCGGCGCGGCCCTTCACTTCGCGGGATCGGCCATAGACGATGGCGAGGCCGAAATTCTCGCTGCCGACGGGATCGACCGCCACCTGTGGCTTGCGGAACATGTCGCCTGCGGCCTCGGCGCACTTCGCCTCAACATTGGCGTTGAATTCTTTCCACGCGTCCGAACTTGAAGCCTGGGCGGATGCGCCGGCGAACAGGACCGCTGCAATCGTCGCTGCGGACAAGATCAGAAATTTCATTGTCGAACCTCCGGTTGGTACACTGCGTTTCCCCATATGGAACGCCGGTCGCGGCATATGCTAGACGGCCGATGTGCCGGAATTTATTCGTGGAAACCCGTTGCTATGTAGGCGGGGCAAACCTATGTTCCAACCCATCCCGCCTGATGATAATCAATAGAAGGAGACACCGCCATGGCTTTCGAATTGCCGCCGCTTCCCTACGACTATGATGCGCTTGCGCCCTTTATGTCGAAGGAGACGCTGGAATACCACCACGACAAGCATCATCAGGCCTATGTCACCAACGGCAACAAGCTCGCCGAGGACGCCGGCATGGCCAATCTCTCGCTCGAAGAGGTCGTGGTCCAGTCGTTCGGCAAAAAATGCCGGCCTGTTCAACAATGCCGGCCAGCATTACAACCATGTCCATTTCTGGAAGTGGATGAAGAAGGGCGGCGGCGGCACCAGCCTGCCGGGCGCACTTCAAAAGGCCATCGATTCCGATCTCGGCGGCTATGACAAGTTCAAGGCCGATTTCGTTGCAGCCGGCACGACCCAGTTCGGGTCCGGCTGGGCGTGGCTGTCGGTCAAGGACGGCAAGCTAGAAATCTCCAAGACACCGAATGGCGAGAACCCGCTCGTGCATGGTGCCAAGCCGATCCTCGGCGTCGATGTGTGGGAGCACTCCTATTACATCGATTATCGCAATGCGCGTCCGAAGTATCTCGAAGCCTTCGTCGACAGCCTCATCAACTGGGACTATGTCCTTGAAATGTATGAAGGCGCGACGAAATAAGCCTTTCGCATCTTGAATCAGGAGAGCCCCGCAAGCCTATGGCTGTGCGGGGTTTTTCATATCATGCGGCTGTTGGCCGGTGGGTCCAGCCGTCTGTCCAGAGTTTTCTCAGACGATCTCCCTGGCCGCGAAAGAAGTCGTCCGTCGCCTCCACCGCGACAATCCGGTCGGTGCGAAAGTTTCTCAAGCCTTCGCGCAGTTCGCACCATGCCACGACCAGGGAATGGGCAGAGTAATAGACGAGCGCCGCCGGCCGGATTGTCCGTTCCGATGGCCGGCCCTGCTCGTCGCGATAACGTATCGCCAGCTTGCGTTCGTCGCGGATCGCGGCGCGGATGTCGGCGAGGTCGACGCCTTCGGGCGTTGGCATGGTGGCACCCCAGGCATGCAAGGCCCCGGTCGTCAGCGCGCGACGGAGAGGCGCCGGCATCGCAGCGGCGATCCGGTCGTTCACCCCGGTCCGCCGACGCGCTGAGCGCCGGGTCGCCAATCCGTTTCAGGAGCGACAGGGCCAGAACGATGGCTTCCGTTTTCCTCAATCGAAAACATAAGTGGCGGAAGGTCGAAGCCCGGCCGCAAAAGGTAGCCGACGCCACGCCCGCCTTCGATCGGCACCCGCATCGCCTGGAGTGCCGCGATGTCGCGGTAAATCGACCGCGGCGTCACCTCGAGCCGTTTCGGCGATCTGCGCGGCCGTTGTCGGCCGGTGGGCGAGCCTCAGCAACTGGATGATCTCGAAAAGACGTGAGGCCTTGCGCAAGGGCGTGCTCCGTGTTGCTCAAGATGATCGACTTGCATGACAACTGACACAATGCTGTCAGTTGGACTTCTCTATGAGCTCGGGAAATGCGGGTTTTCCGACCCGGTCGCCCAAGCTGCGGAGATCATAACTGACATGGACTATGGGCAGAACCTCTGGATATTCGCCACCCTTCTCGTCGGCATCATCATCGTTCCCGGCATGGACATGATCTTCGTGCTGGCCAATTCGCTGGCCGGCGGCAGGCGGGCCGGGCTCGCCGCGATCGCCGGCATCATGGGCGGCGGTGTCGTGCACACAGTCACCGGTACCCTGAGCGTCACGGCGCTGGCGTTTCTGATCCCCAAGCTTTTCCTGCCGATGATCCTTGTCGGCGCCGGCTACATGGTCTGGGTCGGGATCGGGCTGATGCGCAGTTCGATCATCGTCGGCAATGTTGAACAGACCACCGCGCCATCGCTCACGACCACGGCCTGGCGCGGCTTCCTGACCTGCCTGCTGAACCCGAAGGCCTGGCTCTTTATCCTGGCGGTTTACCCGCAATTCATGAGGCCGCATTTTGGACCGATCCCGCAGCAGGCGCTGGTGATGGGCCTGATGACCGCCGCGGTCCAGTTGGTGGTCTATGGCGCGATCGCCGTTGCCTGCTGGGGTCGGTGCGGGCCTTCCTCACAGGGAATGCGAGGGCAACGATCCTGGTCGGACGTGGTGCTGGCCTTCTGATCATTGCCGCGGCGATCTTCACGGGTTGGCAGGGCTGGAACCAGTCCTTCGTCTTTCTGAAACAGTGAACGATCTGTCGTCGGATGATGAACACCGGGATGCTCTCACCTGCTTCCGATGGCCCGGTGATTGCCCCGGTTCTCCGCTAACTCCTGTTCACCAAAAAGTTATTTTCATTGGAAGGCCCGTGTGGGATGGTGGCCGCGTCGTGAAATTCGAGCCGCCAGAAAAGCCGGCGCCTCACATGGGAGAACCAGGACGATGATGAAGCGTATCCTCGCCGCCACAGCACTCTGTCTGATCGGGGCGGTCGCCACCGCCTATGCCCAGGACGAGGGTGCGAACCGCGAAAGTACCATGAAGAAGATCGGCGGATCGATGGCCGCGATGGCCGCCATCGCGAAGGGCGAGAAGCCCTATGACGCCGCAGTCGTGCAGGCGTCGCTCACGACGATCAGCGAGTCGATCAAGGCGTTTCCGGGCTACTTCCCCGCAGGTACCGAACAGGCGAGCGACGAGTCGAGCCCGAAGATCTGGGAAGACAAGGCTGGCTTCGAGGCGGCAGCCGCCAAGCTGGCCACGGATGCCGATGCGCTTCTGGCCCAGTTGCCGGCCGACCAGGCCGCCGTCGGCGGCGCGCTCGGCACGCTCGGTAAGGATTGCGCGGCCTGCCACCAGACCTATCGCCTGAAGAAGTAATCCAGCACGCGGCGGTCGCCGAGCGACCGTCGTTTCTGCTTCACGTCGGGGGCGTACGCCCGATGTGATCCGCGGGAGGCATGAGGGGGACGGCATGGCGGGCAGACTGGTCAAGACAATCGCGGCACTGGCCGTGCTGGGCGTGGTCGGCGCCGGCTCGTTTCTCTATGTGACGCGGCCACAGCCACATCCCGCCGCGTTCTGGGATGGCGCTGGCACGCCCGACGTCAGCAACGGGGAACTGGTTTTCTCGATGGGCGGCTGTGTCAGTTGCCACAAGGCACCCAACGCAACCGGCGAGGCCGAACTGGTTCTCGCCGGTGGCGTGGCGCTCGACAGTCCCTTCGGCCGGTTCTACGCTCCGAACATCTCGCCGCACGAAACCGCGGGTATCGGTGGCTGGACGCTGGCCGACTTCGGCGATGCCCTGACGCGCGGCGTCGGGCGAAATGGCGAGCATCTCTATCCGTCGCTGCCCTATGGATCTTATTCACGGATGAGCGCCAAGGACGTTGGCGACCTCTTCGCCTATATCAAGACGCTGCCGGCGAGTGACAATGTCGCTCCGCCGCACGAAATCGGGTTCCCGTTCAACATCCGCCTGGCACTCGGCGGCTGGAAATTCCTCTACCTCAACGACCAGCCGCGTGTCGAATTGGCCTCGGCGGACGACAAGGTCAAGCGCGGCCAGTATATCGTCGAGGGGTCGGGACATTGCGGAGAGTGCCACACGCCCCGCGATGCCACTGGTGGATTCCTGTCGGACATGTGGCTCGCGGGCGCTCCCAATCCGGAAGGCAAAGGACGGATTCCGAACATCACCCCGGAGGGTTCGATCGCTGCGTGGTCGGAGTCCGACATCGTGACCTACCTGACAGACGGCAACACCCCGGATTTCGATTACGTTGGGGGCACGATGGCGGACGTGCAGAAGAACATGGCGAAGCTGCCAGCGTCGGACCGCGAGGCAATCGCCGCCTATCTCAAGGCGATCCCCGGTCGCAAGAGCGTCCAGTGACCGCCTCTCCTTGACGCGTCAGTTGGTGAGGCGAACCGGGGTCTTGGACGAGGCTTGTCCGATCGCCTCGAACGCCGCGACGAGCGATGCGGTGTTGTCGGCTTCGAAATAGTCTTCTGTTGCGGTGGCGCAGGACTTCAGCAGGGCCTGGCCCTTGCTCGGCGCCATGAAGGCGATGCTGAACACCCGGATGCCATCGTCACGCGCCTTGTCGCACCAGCTTTTGGTCTTGGTGTCGTCGCTGGAGTCGTTGTTGTCGCCGTCGGTCATGAAGACGATGTACTTGCCCGGGTTTTCCTCGCCGTTCTTCTTCTTGTGGGCGTTGTTCTCGCTCGTCGGCTTGACACTGTTGTAGGCCTTCTTGAACGCATTGGTCGATGCGGTGCCACCGTCGGCAATCAGCGCCTCTACATATTCGTGCACCTTGGTGGTTCCCCAGTCGAGCGACTCGGCCGAGTGTGCCTTGTCGGAATAGGAGACCGCGCCGAGTCGGATATATTTCTCGTCCGGGTCGAGGGTGACGAACTGATCGACCATCATGCCAACGGCAAGTTTGAGCGATTCAATCTTGGTGTATTTCTTGGTGCAGGTGTAGGCTCCGGTCTTCTTGTAGGTATTGGTGTAGCATGTCGTCTGATACGTCGTGTCCGTGTCCCACGCCATGGATCCGGACCGGTCGAGCACGAGATACATCGAGAAAGGGTTCTTGGTTTCGACACTGGTGCCATCGATGACGCTGGCCTGCACCGCAACAGCCACCGTGTCGCGGCCCAGGATGCGCAGGAAGGACGTACCCATGCTCGCGCGTACGGTTGCGGTGATGCCCTTGTTGGTCCTGTCGATGACCACGCTGTCGGTGTCAAGCGTGTAGGAGTCGGAAATGCTCGCCTCCGCCGCCAGCCAATCGGTCAATGTCTTCTTCAAGGTGTCGTCGTCCTTGACATCCACGTCCTTGATCGCGGCGACCAGCGCGGCATCGAGGCTGCCTTGGATCTCCCGGTGCAGGTTCAAGGCGCGGATATAGTCGATCCCGACCCCCATCGCGCCGAGCAGGGGTATGCTGACGATGGCGAAGGTCATGGCGATGTTGCCGGCGCGGTCCATCATGAACCGGCGGCAGAGGGATTTCACTGTAGTCTTGAGTGTGGTGCAAGCGTTCATGGCTGGCTTCCTCATAACGATGAGGGAATTAACCACCGTAAAGGCTAAGGCCGGGTAAACCCTTCGGCAGATCCGGCCGTGATGACGTTCTCGACGCAATTTTCCCGGGAAAATGCCGCCCGTACAGTTAACGGCGGCTTACGGCTTGCAGACAATGCGGGCCACGTGCCGAACTGGTGCGGCTTCGTTTGCCGAACCTGCGCCACTTCGGCACGTGGCCCGCATTGTCTGCAAGCCGTAAGCCGCCGTTAACTGTACGGGCGGCATTTTCCCGGGAAAATTGCGTCGAGAACGTCATCACGGCCGGATCTGCCGAAGGGTTTACCCGGCCTTAGCCTTTACGGTGGTTAATTCCCTCATCGTTATGAGGAAGCCAGCCATGAACGCTTGCACCACACTCAAGACTACAGTGAAATCCCTCTGCCGCCGGTTCATGATGGACCGCGCCGGCAACATCGCCATGACCTTCGCCATCGTCAGCATACCCCTGCTCGGCGCGATGGGGGTCGGGATCGACTATATCCGCGCCTTGAACCTGCACCGGGAGATCCAAGGCAGCCTCGATGCCGCGCTGGTCGCCGCGATCAAGGACGTGGATGTCAAGGACGACGACACCTTGAAGAAGACATTGACCGATTGGCTGGCGGCGGAGGCGAGCATTTCCGACTCCTACACGCTTGACACCGACAGCGTGGTCATCGACAGGACCAACAAGGGCATCACCGCAACCGTACGCGCGAGCATGGGTACGTCCTTCCTGCGCATCCTGGGCCGCGACACGGTGGCTGTTGCGGTGCAGGCCAGCGTCATCGATGGCACCAGTGTCGAAACCAAGAACCCTTTCTCGATGTATCTCGTGCTCGACCGGTCCGGATCCATGGCGTGGGACACGGACACGACGTATCAGACGACATGCTACACCAATACCTACAAGAAGACCGGAGCCTACACCTGCACCAAGAAATACACCAAGATTGAATCGCTCAAACTTGCCGTTGGCATGATGGTCGATCAGTTCGTCACCCTCGACCCGGACGAGAAATATATCCGACTCGGCGCGGTCTCCTATTCCGACAAGGCACACTCGGCCGAGTCGCTCGACTGGGGAACCACCAAGGTGCACGAATATGTAGAGGCGCTGATTGCCGACGGTGGCACCGCATCGACCAATGCGTTCAAGAAGGCCTACAACAGTGTCAAGCCGACGAGCGAGAACAACGCCCACAAGAAGAAGAACGGCGAGGAAAACCCGGGCAAGTACATCGTCTTCATGACCGACGGCGACAACAACGACTCCAGCGACGACACCAAGACCAAAAGCTGGTGCGACAAGGCGCGTGACGATGGCATCCGGGTGTTCAGCATCGCCTTCATGGCGCCGAGCAAGGGCCAGGCCCTGCTGAAGTCCTGCGCCACCGCAACAGAAGACTATTTCGAAGCCGACAACACCGCATCGCTCGTCGCGGCGTTCGAGGCGATCGGACAAGCCTCGTCCAAGACCCCGGTTCGCCTCACCAACTGACGCGTCAAGGAGAGGCGGTCACTGGACGCTCTTGCGACCGGGGATCGCCTTGAGATAGGCGGCGATTGCCTCGCGGTCCGACGCTGGCAGCTTCGCCATGTTCTTCTGCACGTCCGCCATCGTGCCCCCAACGTAATCGAAATCCGGGGTGTTGCCGTCTGTCAGGTAGGTCACGATGTCGGACTCCGACCACGCAGCGATCGAACCCTCCGGGGTGATGTTCGGAATCCGTCCTTTGCCTTCCGGATTGGGAGCGCCCGCGAGCCACATGTCCGACAGGAATCCACCAGTGGCATCGCGGGGCGTGTGGCACTCTCCGCAATGTCCCGACCCCTCGACGATATACTGGCCGCGCTTGACCTTGTCGTCCGCCGAGGCCAATTCGACACGCGGCTGGTCGTTGAGGTAGAGGAATTTCCAGCCGCCGAGTGCCAGGCGGATGTTGAACGGGAACCCGATTTCGTGCGGCGGAGCGACATTGTCACTCGCCGGCAGCGTCTTGATATAGGCGAAGAGGTCGCCAACGTCCTTGGCGCTCATCCGTGAATAAGATCCATAGGGCAGCGACGGATAGAGATGCTCGCCATTTCGCCCGACGCCGCGCGTCAGGGCATCGCCGAAGTCGGCCAGCGTCCAGCCACCGATACCCGCGGTTTCGTGCGGCGAGATGTTCGGAGCGTAGAACCGGCCGAAGGGACTGTCGAGCGCCACGCCACCGGCGAGAACCAGTTCGGCCTCGCCGGTTGCGTTGGGTGCCTTGTGGCAACTGACACAGCCGCCCATCGAGAAAACCAGTTCCCCGTTGCTGACGTCGGGCGTGCCAGCGCCATCCCAGAACGCGGCGGGATGTGGCTGTGGCCGCGTCACATAGAGAAACGAGCCGGCGCCGACCACGCCCAGCACGGCCAGTGCCGCGATTGTCTTGACCAGTCTGCCCGCCATGCCGTCCCCCTCATGCCTCCCGCGGATCACATCGGGCGTACGCCCCCGACGTGAAGCAGAAACGACGGTCGCTCGGCGACCGCCGCGTGCTGGATTACTTCTTCAGGCGATAGGTCTGGTGGCAGGCCGCGCAATCCTTACCGAGCGTGCCGAGCGCGCCGCCGACGGCGGCCTGGTCGGCCGGCAACTGGGCCAGAAGCGCATCGGCATCCGTGGCCAGCTTGGCGGCTGCCGCCTCGAAGCCAGCCTTGTCTTCCCAGATCTTCGGGCTCGACTCGTCGCTCGCCTGTTCGGTACCTGCGGGGAAGTAGCCCGGAAACGCCTTGATCGACTCGCTGATCGTCGTGAGCGACGCCTGCACGACTGCGGCGTCATAGGGCTTCTCGCCCTTCGCGATGGCGGCCATCGCGGCCATCGATCCGCCGATCTTCTTCATGGTACTTTCGCGGTTCGCACCCTCGTCCTGGGCATAGGCGGTGGCGACCGCCCCGATCAGACAGAGTGCTGTGGCGGCGAGGATACGCTTCATCATCGTCCTGGTTCTCCCATGTGAGGCGCCGGCTTTTCTGGCGGCTCGAATTTCACGACGCGGCCACCATCCCACACGGGCCTTCCAATGAAAATAACTTTTTGGTGAACAGGAGTTAGCGGAGAACCGGGGCAATCACCGGGCCATCGGAAGCAGGTGAGAGCATCCCGGTGTTCATCATCCGACGACAGATCGTTCACTGTTTCAGAAAGACGAAGACTGGTTCCAGCCCTGCCAACCCGTGAAGATCGCCGCGGCAATGATCAGAAGGCCAGCACCACGTCCGACCAGGATCGTTGCCCTCGCATTCCCTGTGAGGAAGGCCCGCACCGACCCAGCAGCAACGGCGATCGCGCCATAGACCACCAACTGGACCGCGGCGGTCATCAGGCCCATCACCAGCGCCTGCTGCGGGATCGGTCCAAAATGCGGCCTCATGAATTGCGGGTAAACCGCCAGGATAAAGAGCCAGGCCTTCGGGTTCAGCAGGCAGGTCAGGAAGCCGCGCCAGGCCGTGGTCGTGAGCGATGGCGCGGTGGTCTGTTCAACATTGCCGACGATGATCGAACTGCGCATCAGCCCGATCCCGACCCAGACCATGTAGCCGGCGCCGACAAGGATCATCGGCAGGAAAAGCTTGGGGATCAGAAAACGCCAGCGCCGTGACGCTCAGGGTACCGGTGACTGTGTGCACGACACCGCCGCCCATGATGCCGGCGATCGCGGCGAGGCCCGGCCCGCCTGCCGCCGGCCAGCGAATTGGCCAGCACGAAGATCATGTCCATGCCGGGAACGATGATGATGCCGACGAGAAGGGTGGCGAATATCCAGAGGTTCTGCCCATAGTCCATGTCAGTTATGATCTCCGCAGCTTGGGCGACCGGGTCGGAAAACCCGCATTTCCCGAGCTCATAGAGAAGTCCAACTGACAGCATTGTGTCAGTTGTCATGCAAGTCGATCATCTTGAGCAACACGGAGCACGCCCTTGCGCAAGGCCTCACGTCTTTTCGAGATCATCCAGTTGCTGAGGCTCGCCCACCGGCCGACAACGGCCGCGCAGATCGCCGAACGGCTCGAGGTGACGCCGCGGTCGATTTACCGCGACATCGCGGCACTCCAGGCGATGCGGGTGCCGATCGAAGGCGGGCGTGGCGTCGGCTACCTTTTGCGGCCGGGCTTCGACCTTCCGCCACTTATGTTTTCGATTGAGGAAAACGGAAGCCATCGTTCTGGCCCTGTCGCTCCTGAAACGGATTGGCGACCCGGCGCTCAGCGCGTCGGCGGACCGGGTGAACGACCGGATCGCCGCTGCGATGCCGGCGCCTCTCCGTCGCGCGCTGACGACCGGGGCCTTGCATGCCTGGGGTGCCACCATGCCAACGCCCGAAGGCGTCGACCTCGCCGACATCCGCGCCGCGATCCGCGACGAACGCAAGCTGGCGATACGTTATCGCGACGAGCAGGGCCGGCCATCGGAACGGACAATCCGGCCGGCGGCGCTCGTCTATTACTCTGCCCATTCCCTGGTCGTGGCATGGTGCGAACTGCGCGAAGGCTTGAGAAACTTTCGCACCGACCGGATTGTCGCGGTGGAGGCGACGGACGACTTCTTTCGCGGCCAGGGAGATCGTCTGAGAAAACTCTGGACAGACGGCTGGACCCACCGGCCAACAGCCGCATGATATGAAAAACCCCGCACAGCCATAGGCTTGCGGGGCTCTCCTGATTCAAGATGCGAAAGGCTTATTTCGTCGCGCCTTCATACATTTCAAGGACATAGTCCCAGTTGATGAGGCTGTCGACGAAGGCTTCGAGATACTTCGGACGCGCATTGCGATAATCGATGTAATAGGAGTGCTCCCACACATCGACGCCGAGGATCGGCTTGGCACCATGCACGAGCGGGTTCTCGCCATTCGGTGTCTTGGAGATTTCTAGCTTGCCGTCCTTGACCGACAGCCACGCCCAGCCGGACCCGAACTGGGTCGTGCCGGCTGCAACGAAATCGGCCTTGAACTTGTCATAGCCGCCGAGATCGGAATCGATGGCCTTTTGAAGTGCGCCCGGCAGGCTGGTGCCGCCGCCGCCCTTCTTCATCCACTTCCAGAAATGGACATGGTTGTAATGCTGGCCGGCATTGTTGAACAGGCCGGCATTTTTGCCGAACGACTGGACCACGACCTCTTCGAGCGAGAGATTGGCCATGCCGGCGTCCTCGGCGAGCTTGTTGCCGTTGGTGACATAGGCCTGATGATGCTTGTCGTGGTGGTATTCCAGCGTCTCCTTCGACATAAAGGGCGCAAGCGCATCATAGTCGTAGGGAAGCGGCGGCAATTCGAAAGCCATGGCGGTGTCTCCTTCTATTGATTATCATCAGGCGGGATGGGTTGGAACATAGGTTTGCCCCGCCTACATAGCAACGGGTTTCCACGAATAAATTCCGGCACATCGGCCGTCTAGCATATGCCGCGACCGGCGTTCCATATGGGGAAACGCAGTGTACCAACCGGAGGTTCGACAATGAAATTTCTGATCTTGTCCGCAGCGACGATTGCAGCGGTCCTGTTCGCCGGCGCATCCGCCCAGGCTTCAAGTTCGGACGCGTGGAAAGAATTCAACGCCAATGTTGAGGCGAAGTGCGCCGAGGCCGCAGGCGACATGTTCCGCAAGCCACAGGTGGCGGTCGATCCCGTCGGCAGCGAGAATTTCGGCCTCGCCATCGTCTATGGCCGATCCCGCGAAGTGAAGGGCCGCGCCGCCATGATCTGCATCGTCAACAAGAAGACGGGCGTCGTGGAACTCGGCACGGAGATGAGCAACGATCTCATCCGGGTGCGCAAGCCGAAGGACGACGACAAGGACGATGCCGACGACGCGCAGAGCGGCAGCGAGTAGCATCCAACGGAGCGCATCATGTGCGATTCAGAAATCTGAGCCCTGGTGTCGGGTAGACATCGAAGAGTGCGGGGCCGCCGACGGGTGGCCCCTTTCCCGTTTCTGCCGACAGCGGTCTCACGACTTCATTTCGATGCGTATGCCGTGCACGGCCTGGTCGGACGCATTCAACACCCGCCCGGCCGGTTGCGGCGCCATATGGACCACGAGGCAACCCGTGCCGTCCCAGGCCTGAACCGCCTGAATGACGTCGCGATTGGGCGGCAGCATCGTGCCGTCGGGCGCCATGTCATGGATGGGTCCCTTCACCTGATCGAACACGAAGACCGATGGCCAGCGATGATGGTGGGTCGGCTCCTCCTCGTCGGGCTCAAGCATCACCTCGAGCACCCTAAGCTTGTCATTCTCGAACAGGACCTTGTGATTGGCAGGCGCAGCGATGACGGCGTCGAGTTCAGGATCCCACTGACTGGGGTCCATCTGGTCAGGTTGGGTCTGCACAATGCTCTCGGTTGCCATGAGAAATGCCTCCTTGTTTGGATGCGTGAACCTTGCAAATGAGTATGCTGCCCTCCTTCTACCCGTTTGGAGCGCTCCAAGGATAATCTCCCCCTTCTCGCCGATGAGTCAACAATAAACTTGGAGCGCTCCAAAAAATGCCCTATCAAAGGGAATGAACCGCTCCAAGATCCCAACGCTGGCCGAAGTTGGGCGGGCCGCCGGCGTGTCCCGCGGCACCGTCTCGAATGTCTTCAATCACCCCGACATCGTCCGACCAGACCTGCGGGAACGGGTCTATGCCGCTGCGCGCGAGCTCGGGTATGACGGTCCCGACCCGCGCGGGCGGGTGCTGCGCGACGGAAAGTTCAACGCAATCGGCTTCATCCCTCCCGGCGACTATTCGATCGCAGAGATGATCAGGAGCCCTTACGGAAGAGAACTGGTGCTGGGCGCCTCGCTGGCCTGCGACGCGGCCGGCGCCACGCTGAGCCTGATCAACGGCACCAGCGAGACGCGCCTGTCCGCGATCCGCGAAGCGCTGGTGGATGGCTTCATCCTGGGCCACAGCCCCGATGTCGCGCTGATCACCTCGGCCCAGCGCCGGCGCCTGCCCTTCGTGATCCTTGAAAACGACGTCGGTCCGGACATGAACTCGATCCGCATCGACGGCAGGACAGGCGCCCTGATGGCCATGCGGCACCTGACCTCGCTCGGCCACCGCCGGTTCGCCATTCTGTCGGTGCGCCGCACCCTGGGTCCTCCGATCGTGCACCTGCCCTGTCAGGGCAAGCGCACGACCGCCGCATCGTTCCAACTGGACCACGAACGGCTTGACGGCTTCGCACAAGGTCTGCTGGAAATCGGGCAATCGATGGACGAGGTCCCGATCATCGAAACCACGCCGGGCGATCCGTCGGCCGGAGCCACGGTTTTTGATCAGGCGCCCGAGGCCACCGCAATCATGACGATGTCGGACTGGCAGGCCATCACCGTGCTGGAAGAGGCACTCCGGCGAGGGATCGGCATCCCCCGGCAGGTGTCGGTCGTGGGCTTTGACGGCACACAGGAATCCGCGCGCACCACCCCTCCCCTGACGACGGTGGCGCACGACATTGTCGGCAAGGCAAGGCTGGCGGCCGACATGGTGTTCGCCGATGCCGCCCCGCGTCAGGTCACGATGCCGGTGTCGCTGGTGGTCCGGGGTTCAACGGCTCCGCCGCGCAACTGACGGAGCTTCGCCTGTGGGCACGACACGCGGTGGCGTGCGCGGACCATGACCCGGCAGGAAGGCCTCAGATGAACTGGCCCAGGCCGGGTATGCTCGCGACCACCTGATCGACGACCTCTTCCCCTGCATATTGCTTGGCGAGCGCGATCGTCTGCTTGGCAAGCGCGGTAATCTCGCCCATGCCGAGCCCCAGTCCCATCAGTTGCTGTCCCAGCCCCATGATGCCGCCGCCGGCGAGACCGGAAAGGAAACCACCGGAACCATCGCCGCTATGCTCGGAAATCAGCTCCGCCGCGCCGGGGATGGCCGCGATCATCGTCTGCACCGATGCGTCGTCGCCTTCCTTTTCAAGGAAGCCGAGCATCATGCCGAGCGCCTTTTCGGCGACCCCGGGGTCGATGCCGGTGGCATCGGCGATCTGGGTGATGATTTCCGTCATGGCTGTCTCCATCCGCTCCACAAAGCTTTGAGACTTGGGTAGAGAATGCCGGAGAGATTGGCAACCGCTCTCCTCTAAGCCGCTGAAAAAATTGCCGGTGTTCTGCAGCCAAGCAAGGTTGTCGGCTGCATCCGCCCATCCTATAACAGGCCAGCACCATTCACGAGACCGTCCGCCGATACCGGACACCAGGGAGAGCCGAATGCTGGAGCAAGGCAAGATCTATCTCGGAACCAGCCGGAAGCCGGACGACAGCATCAACAAGCCGGAATATCTCGACCTGAAATACGCCAACCGCCACGGCCTGGTGACCGGCGCCACCGGCACGGGCAAGACGGTGTCGCTCCAGGTGATGGCCGAGGGCTTCTCCAACGCCGGCGTCCCGGTGTTCTGCGCCGACGTGAAGGGTGACCTTTCGGGCATAGCGGCGATGGGCGAATTCAAGGACTTCCTCGACAAGCGCGCCAGGGACATCGGTTTTTCCGACTACGAATTCCAGGAGTTCCCCGTCATTTTCTGGGACCTCTATGGCGAGAAGGGCCATCGCGTGCGCACCACGCTGACCGAGATGGGACCCCTGCTCCTCTCGCGCCTGATCAACGCCTCCGATGCGCAGGAAGGCGTGATCAACATCGCCTTCAAGATCGCGGACGAAGGCGGCCTGCCGCTGCTCGACCTCAAGGATTTCCAGGCCCTGCTCAACTACATGGGCGAGAATGCCTCGGAATTCTCCAACAAGTTCGGCTTCATCTCCAAGGCCTCGGTCGGCTCGATCCAGCGCGAACTGCTGATCCTCGAGCAGCAGGGCGCCGAGAATTTCTTCTCGGAGCCGGCGCTGAAGATCAGCGACATCATGCGGACCACCAATGACGGCCGCGGCGCGATCTCGGTTCTGGCGGCTGACAAGCTGATGATGAACCCGCGGCTCTACGGCACGTTCCTGCTCTGGCTGCTGTCGGAACTGTTCGAGGAGCTTCCTGAAGTCGGCGACCCCGAGAAGCCAAAGCTCGTCTTCTTCTTCGACGAGGCGCACCTGCTCTTCAACGACGCGCCGCGCGTGCTGGTCGAGCGCGTCGAGCAGGTGGTGCGGCTGATCCGCTCCAAGGGAGTCGGCGTCTATTTCGTCACCCAGAACCCGATGGACATCCCGCCGACAGTCTTGTCACAGCTCGGCAACCGCGTGCAGCACGCGCTTCGTGCCTATACACCGCTCGAGCAGAAGGCCGTCAGGACCGCGGCCGACACCTTCCGCCCCAACCCGGATTTCGACTGCGCCACCGTGATCACCACGCTCGGAACCGGCGAGGCGCTGGTCTCGACCATCGAAACCAAGGGCGCTCCCTCGATCGTCGAACGCACCTTGATGCGTCCGCCATCCTCGCGGCTCGGGCCGATCACCGATGCGGAGCGAAAGCAGGTCATGGACGTCAGCCCGGTGAAGGGGCTTTACGACGAGGATTTCGACCGCGAATCCGCATTCGAAATTCTCACGCGGAAGGCCGAGCAGGCCGCCCAGCGCCAGACAGAGGCTGAACCGGAACAGCAGGTACAGCCGAAGACCACGGGCACGATCGGTGGGTGGACCCTGCCGGGCTTCGGCACCGAAGACGAGGCGAAGCCCGAGGTCAAGCAGCAGAAGCGCTCCGGCTACCAGCGCGAAACGGTGATCGAGGCGGCGATGAAGTCCGCAGCCCGCGCCGCAGCGACGGCGGTCGGCGCGGCCATCGTGCGTGGAATTCTCGGCAGCCTGACCGGTCGCCGCCGCTGATTGCGGCGTCCTCCGAGGCATGTTAGGTATCCGAATGAGAAAGGAGGGCTGCGCATGACTTGCCAGTTCAGGCATGATCCCCATCGTCAGCGTGGTCCCGTCCAGGCCCTGCAAATGCGTTTGCAGGGCTGACCAGCACAGAGCCCACTGGTCTGCCCTTTGTGGCGGCGGCTTCCTGAAGTCGCCAGTGTTTCAACGCGCCGAGCCGTGACCGCGCCACAGATGCGCACTGGCCCTCGCGCGAGACCAGGAATACCCGATGACCGTCATCAACCTGCGCAACCTTGGCATTACCCTTGGCGCGCCGCTCTTCTCCAACCTCAATCTTTCGATCAATGCAGGCGACCGCCTCGCCGTCGTTGCGGCCAACGGCCGGGGCAAGTCGACATTGCTGCGCGCCCTTGCCGGCCGGATCGAACCGACAACCGGCGACATCACGCGGATGCGCGGCCTGACGCTGGGCTTCGTCGAGCAGAACATGCCCGGTAGCCTGCTGGCCGAACCCTTCTACCGCGCCGTTCAACTGGCCCTGCCGCAGGACCAGGCCCAGAACGAAAGCTGGAGGGTGGATATCGTCCTCGACGCCCTCGGCGTGGGGGAAGACCTGCGCGATCGGCCACTCGAAAAGCTCAGCGGCGGCTGGCAACGCATTGCGCTCATAGCCCGCGTCGCCGTCATGGAGCCCGACATCCTGTTGCTCGACGAACCGACCAACCATCTCGACCTTGCCAAGATCGCGCAGGTCGAGGCATGGCTGGCCTCGCTGCCCCGACACATGCCCGCCGTGATCGCCAGTCACGACCGTGCGTTCCTCGATGCCGTCACCAACCGCACCCTCTTCCTCCGCGAGGAGACATCTCCCGACTTCACCCTGCCCTTCTCCGCGGCCCGGGCCGCATTGGACCAGGCAGACGCCGCTGCAGAAAGACGGTTCGAGAAGGAAATGAAGACCGCGGATCAGTTTGCGGCGACAGGCGGCAAAGCTCAACAACATCGGCATCAACTCGGGCAGCGACCTGCTCGTGGTCAAGACGAAGCAGCTCAGGGAACGCGCCGCGAGGATCGAGGCGCAGGCCCGTCCGGCCCACAGGGAACGATCGGCCGGCGCTATTCGCCTGGCCAATCGCGGCACGCATGCGAAAGTGCTGATCTCGATCGACGATGTCACGGTGGCCACACCCGATGGAACCGCCCTCTTCCGGTCAGGCAAGCAGGCCATCTGCCAGGGCGACAGGATCGTGCTGCTCGGGCCGAACGGCGCGGGCAAGACGCGGCTGGTGGCAATGCTGAAGGCAGCGATCGGCACTAGGGAGCAAGGCCAGCCCGGCATCAAGGTCACGCCGTCCGTCGTACTCGGCTATGGCGATCAGGCCCTGGCCGATCTCGGCAATGCCGAGACGCCGTTCAACGTCTTGAACGCGCGCTTCGAACTCGCCGACCCGCGGATCAGGTCGCTGCTGGCGGGTGCCGGCATTGGCCTCGACCTGCAGGAAAAGCCCGTGGGCAACCTCTCGGGCGGCCAGAAAGCCCGGCTCGGCATGCTGGTTCTGCGACTGACCAACCCGAACTTCTACCTTCTCGACGAACCGACCAACCATCTCGACATCGAGGGTCAGGAAGCGCTGGAGGATGAGTTGCTGGAAACCGAGGCGACAAGTCTGTTGGTCTCGCACGACCGCAGTTTCATTCGCAACGTCGGAAACCGGTTCTGGCAGATCGAAAAGAAGAAGCTGGTTGAGGTGGACGATCCCGAGGCGTTTTTCGCCGCGCAGGCCGGCGCATAACGAAACGGCCGGACCGTACGTCCACGACCCCTCCTGCCAGTCCGGCGGCACGCATGTACTCCGCCGCCGGATGGTCCGCCGCCTCTCCATCGAATCGCGATGATAGAGCGGGACGATAGCCGCCGCCTCCCCCAAACGGGTTAGGCGGCTCTCCAAACGGACTAGGCCGCGGCGACAGCCGGCGCGAGCGTCACCTGCACTTCGGTCGAAGTCCGCATCGCATGGCTGTAGGGGCAGGCGACATGCGCCTTTGCCACGAGGTCGGCGGCAACCTCCGGATCGACGCCAGGAATGTCGGCGACCAGGTTGACCTCGATTCCAAATCCGCCGCCATCCTTGCGCGGTCCGATGCCGACATGCGCCGTG
>JAHHDR010000018.1 GCA_019739215.1 Rhizobium sp. | reverse complement strand
GAGAAGCGCGGCGAGAAGGTCATGCCGGGGAAATTGCCCACGACCTCGCGCTGTCCTGTCTCGAGCCTGCAGCAGGTAGACCCGCGGCTGGTTCGCCCCTCGAAGGACATGTAGGTGATTTCCTGCTGGTTCGGCGAGAAGCGCGGCGTCAGCACGATCGCCTTGGACTTGGTGAGAATGCGCATGTTGGCGCCGTCCTGGTCCATGATCGCCAGTTGGCGGGACACGGGCATTCTTCGGACCGGTCTCGTGGACGAAAACGATTCGGGTGTCGAAATAGCCCTTCTCGCCCGTCAACTTCTCATAGACCGCGTCGGCGATGATATGTGCGACGCGGCGCCAGTTTTCCGGACGGGTGTAGAACTGCTGGCCGATGAGCTGGGTGCCGCCATAGACGTCCCACAGGCGAAACTCGGCGCGCCAGGCGGCCATCGGCCTCCTTGGTCACGCGGCCCGACACCAGGGGCCTGGGCGTTGACCGCCTTCCAGTCCTCGAAGCGGGGAGCCGCGTCGGGATTGGTGATCTTCTGGATGAAGGCCGCCTTGTCGACCGGCGTGAAGAAGCCGGATCGCTTCAGGTCTGCCGTGATCACGGGCGCTGATCTGCGCACCGAGAGCATCACTGGAGACCATGTCGGAAATCGCGATCGGCATCGGCTCGACGCTGCCCTTGCGAATGTCGAGCTTCACTTCGGCGGCGCACGGGCGAAGCCAGTACCGCGAACAGGGCGGCGACCGCGAACAGCGCCTTGAAAAATCTGGTGTTTCATCATCCTCTATGAGCCTTTCAGCCAAAAAGTCTTCTTGTGTCGGCGGCCATGCCGCCGTGAGACGAAGGGTCGGTTACATCATTTCGCTCGGGTAGAAGCTGAGCTCGACGACCTTCCAGGTGTCGTATTTTTCCTTCGGCAACGAATCAAAGGGCGCCGACTTCATCCACCGCTCGGCGGGCGCCGCCTTCCAGCGCCCGCAGCGACGAGCCGTCGCCGCCGGAACTCGTGACTTCGGGGTCGCCGACCACGTCCGCCGTTTCTGGTCCAGTTCGAACCGCACGACGATCTTGATATCATTCGACGCGACCTGACCCCGGCATCACGGTCCAGTTCTTTTCGACGATGCCGCGCAACGCATCCAGCTCCGTCTGGCTCAGCTTCTCGCCGCCGGTCGCGATCTTGGCGCCGAGCGCCTTTTCCTGCTTGTTGCGCTTGGCACCCCCGGGCTTCTCGTCGGTCTTGTTCAGAAGCTCGGAGATTTCGTCGGTGCTGAAATCGGATTTCCCCGCTTCGTCGTCGACTTGGCTGACTTGCGGTCCTTGTCGGATTTCTTTCTGTCGGGCTGCTTGGTCGGCTTGGCCTCGGCAACCTCGACTTCCTTCTTCTCTTCCTTCTTTTTCCACGACCTTTGTCGGCTCGACCTTGGGCCGGCTGACCGGCACGGGAAACGTTGTCGGGGATGACGGATTCGGCAGTGTCCTCGACCGGCTGGTCTTCTTCGACGACCTCGGGCTCCGGCCTTGGGTTCCGGCTTGATTTCGACCTTGGGCTGTTCCAGTGCCGCGACGTCTTGCGTCGGCTCGACGGCGGTGTCTTCCTTGATCACCTCCTCGACATTCTCGGCCTGCCGTCAGGACCCTGGTCCGGAATCACCTCGGCGGACGGCTTCTGGGCGCCCGCTTCCTGGACGTTGGTGGGCTTTTCGCTCGGCGTCGGGACGGAATCGAGATCGAACGTGTTGTCGCCGGTATTCTGGGCATCCGGAACCGGATCTTCCTTCCTGGTGACTTCAGTCGCGGAGCGATCCTTCTTCGGTGCTTCCTTGTCGCCCTGCTGCAGTTGCGTCAGTTCCTCGATGGGCACGAGGTCGACCGGCATCGCTTCGGACATCGCCACCTCGAAGGGTTCGGGCGATCCGAAGGAAGCCAGCATCCACGCCGCGACAAGGGCGTGGAGTGCGACAGATGTGATGACGCTACCCTTCATCGTCTTACGTCAGCCCGTCGGCTCCTGCAGGGTCACCAGGCCGATATTCTTGTATCCGGCGCTGTTGAGAAGACCCATGACCTTCATGATGTTGCCGTAGTCAGCCGTCGCGTCGCCGCGCACGAAGATGCGTTCCTCGTTGCCCGTCTTGGCGATCGCAGCCAGCTTCGGAACCAGTTCGTCCAGCGAGATCGGCGTCTCGGTTTCCTCGCCGAGATAGACCTGGCCTTCCTTGTTAATGGAGACCGTGATCGGCTTGGTGTCCGAATTCATCTCCTTGGCCCGGGTTTCCGGCAGGTCGATCGGCACGCCGACCGTCATCAGCGGGGCCGCGACCATGAAGATGATCAGCAGCACCAGCATCACGTCGACCAGCGGCGTGACATTGATTTCGCTCATTGGCGCCTTGCGGCCACCACCGCGGCGACGGCCGCGACCGCCCGATCCGCCTGTCTGCGCTCCCGCTGACATTCCCATCGGTCGGCTCCCTTACTGCGCCGCCGCGCGCGGCTGGAGCCGCTCGTCGATCTGGCGCGAAAGAATGGCGGAGAACTCGTCGGCAAAGGCTTCCATGCGGGCGACCAGCTTGTTGGCATCGCCCGAGAACTTGTTGTAGGCGATGACCGCGGGAATGGCCGCGACAAGACCGATCGCGGTGGCGAGCAGCGCTTCGGCGATACCGGGTGCCACGACCGCAAGATTGGTGGACTTGGAGGCGGCGATGCCCTGGAACGAGGTCATGATGCCGACAACGGTGCCGAACAGCCCGACGAAGGGCGCGGCCGAGCCGATGGTGGCAAGAGAAGAAAGCCGCGCTTCGAGTGTCTCGGTCTCGCGCGCGAGCGTCACGTCCATGGCACGGTCGATGCGCATCTGCAGCCCGATCGGCGAGCGCGCCCCGCGCTCGAAGCTCTTCTTCCATTCGCGCATGGCGGACACGAAGATCGTTGCCATGCCGGACGTCTGGCGTTCGGACAGGGTGCGGTAGAGTTCCTCGAGCGACTGACCCGACCAGAAAATCTGCTCGAAACTGTCGAACTGACGCCGCGCGCGATTGAAATTGACCAGCTTGTCGACGACCATGGCCCAGGTCCAGACGGAGGCGCCCAGCAGGCCGATCATCACCAGCTTGACCACCCAGCCGGCCTGCATGAACAGGCCCCACATGCTGACATCGGCGTGCGCGACTGCTGCCAGTGCTTCGGTTTCCATATTTTCTCGTATCCCCGAATCCAGACGCCCGGCGATGAGACAATTCCCAGCCAGGCGGCCATTCCATCAATCCATCGCTGTCAGGCTGAAATGCAGCCTTTGGCATCGCCCTATCTGCATCTCAGCCTTCTTTACGCCAAATTTGGTGAAAGGAAGGCGTGCGTTGCACAAAATCCTACTGAAGCGAGTAAGACTCCATTATAGTTAAAAGATGGTTATCGGATCGGGATGAGCCGCCGAGTACGGCCGCCTGTCGCGGCTAACAAGCGATGACCTGGACGTGGCCGGCTGCGCCATAGGCAATGATTTTCTCGTCGCGGGTCACGATGGGCAATCGCGTGTTCCGTGCCGTTGCGATGAGAATGCGATCTCCTGGATCACCATGAAGTTCGCCGGGCAGAGATGACGCATCGATCGCTATGTCGGGAGTGAAGGCAGCCGGCTTGATTCCTGGCCCGGCCATCACGTTGGCGAACCAGCCCTTTGGATCGGGAAGGAACTGCAGCTTCGGCAGCCTCCCCGATCGAGGATGGGCGATCAACCCCACCTCCCAGGCAGAGATCGGCGATATGAAAATGCCGCCCTGCAAACCTGCATGTACGATGATCGGTAACTCCCGTTCAGGAAATATGCCTCGGGCCAGCCAGATGACAGCGCAAGTGTCCAGAAGAACGGCATCCGGCAATGGACTCATTGATGCAGAATTCCCTGCTCCGCAAGAAACTCTTCGTCCAGAATCGGAGACGTTAGGTCAACGTCCTCCGGCCCAATAACCGAACCACGCATGAAACCATTAATGTTGCGAACGGCTACCTCATGGCTCGCTGGCGCCGTGAGCACGGCAACCGGCTCACCACGCTTTGTGATGGTCAACTTCTCGATCTCGCCGGCCTTGAGCTTGTCAAGAATTTCAAGGCATTTCGCCTTGAACTCCGTCGCCGTCATCGTGTTCATTGCCGGCTCCACATGGTCATCTCAGATGACCAGTCACATAACATGACCACATGGAGCGTTCAAGCGCATGAGCGTCTACTTCAGCTCCCAGGACTTGAGATCCTCGACCACATCCCCAAGCTGGTCGAAGCCCGACTGCATCCCCTCGGCCATGCCGACACCGAGATATTCGTCTTTCATCGCCACGCTGTCGAAAAGGGTGGTCACGGTCAGCGTCGTCCGCCCGTCGAATTCCTCGAACAGCACGGTGACTTGAAACCGGCCGCTGCCGGGCGCCTCGAAGCCGTTGTCATAGACGATCTTCCGGTTGGGCTCGATCTCGAAATAGGTACCGCCGAAGGGCGGGCCGACTTCGCCCTCGTCGCTGGTCATCTGGAAATGGAATTCACCACCGACGCGGAAATCGATCTCGCACTTGCTGATCGGCCAGCCCTTGGGCCCGAACCAGCGGCGAACATGCTCGGGTCTGGAATGGGCGAGAAACACCAGCCTTGCCGGGGCGTCATAGACACGCGTTATCGTGAACTGGCGGTCGGCGACCGGCTCGTTGCTTACCTTTGCGTCCATGGTCGTTCTCCCTTTTCGATGAGTTCCTTGACGTAATCGTCAAGCTGTTCGAGGCTCTCGTCCCAGAACCGCTTGTAATTGCCGATCCACATCGACGCAGCCTTGAGTGGCGCCGCATTCAGCTTGACCGGCCGGAACTGCGCTTCCCTGCCCCGAGACACCAGCCCCGCCGCCTCCAGCACCTTGATATGCTTCGAAATCGTCGGCTGCGCGAGACCGAAGGGCTCGACCAGTTCGTTGACTGTCGATTCCCTGTTTGCGAGCCGGGTGAGGATCGCGCGCCGGGTCGGGTCGGCAAGCGCGCCGAAGACGAGATCGAGCTGCTGAGTGGCCTGCATATTACATTTCCAAATAGATATATTGCCATATATCTATATAAAGGATCGATAAGATGGTCAAGCGGGTCTTGTCGCCTGGTCAGCCCTGCATGAGAAGATTGGCCGCCTTCACCGCCGCCGAGGCGCGGTTTTCCACGCCGAGCTTCACGTAGATCTGCTCGAGGTGCTTGTTCACCGTCCGCGCCGACAGGCCGAGGATCTCGCCGATATCGCGGTTGGACTTGCCCTTGGCGATCCAGGCCAGGACCTCGGATTCCCGGGCCGTCAGGGAAAAATGCTGCCTGAGCCGTTCGCTCTCGCTGCCCTGCGCCTGCCCGGTCAGCCGGAACAGGTGCTCGTCCTGGCCGATCGAGCCGAGAAAGGACAGCGCGAGGCCCGCCTCGCCGCCAGTCTCGACCGCGAAGCCGGGATCTTTCTGCGCCCCTGAAAGACGACGCTCCTCCATCCAGATGCGGATGCGCGCGCTGACCAGTTCTATGCCCTCGTCGCTGCCTGTCGCCGCATTGACGAGACGGATCGCCTGCGGCGTCGACCACAGGATCCTTCCGCTGGAGCGCACAGCCAGCAGGTGCCGCCCGGCTGCATCCAGCGCCACGCGCGCGCTCTGGGCCGAGCGGGCATTGGCAAGGTGGACGCGGATGCGGGCCCTGAGTTCGTCGACATTGATCGGCTTTGTGAGGTAGTCGACGCCCCCGGCCCCGAGCGCGCGCACGACATGCTCGGTCTCGGTCAGGCCGGTCATGAAGATGACGGGGACCTGCGCCACAGCGCCATGCGCCTTGAGCCGCTGGCAGGTCTCGAAACCATCCATGCCGGGCATGACCGCATCAAGCAGGATCAGATCGGGCGTGATGCGGTCGACGATGGAGAGAGCCGAGGCGCCCGACGTCGCGATCAGCACCGAATAGCCGGTCTCCTCCAGCGCCTCAGTGAGAAACGAAAGCGAATCCGGGCTGTCGTCGACCAGGAGCACGATGTCGCGCGGACTTTCGACTGCGTTCACGTCCCGGCCTCCTCGCGTTCGAGCTTGCGGAGGTCGGCGAGATAGGCGTCGATGTTGAAGGCCTTGATATGTGCGGTCATGACCTCGGCGAAATGCCGGTTTTCCTCGTCCTTTGCAAGGTCGCTGAGCTTGGCCTCGATGCCACGCACATAGCCGATCTCGCCGAGACGGATCAGTTCCTCGACATGGCCCGCGCCGGGGCTTCGCAATCCCTGCCCCGCGGCACCCGGCCCGGGCCTGGCCGGCGCGGTCGCATAGACCCAGGTCAGCCCGAGCCAATGGGCGAGCTTGTCGTGCAACTGGCGGAAGTTCACCGGCTTGGCCAGCGTATCATTGTGATCGCCGCCGGCAATGGCCCCCGCACCGCCGTCGCCGATATTGGCCGACAGCATCACGATCGGCGCCGTCTGTCCGCCCTCCCGCAGTCGTCCCGCGAGGTCCCAGCCATTCATGCCCGGCATGGAGATGTCGACCAGGAAGATGTCCGGCCGTGCGCCCTCGATCAGCGCCAGGCAATCCGTCCCTGAATTGGCGGTCAACACCACGAAATCGAGTGGTGTCAGCGCCTCGCGCATCAGTTCGCGGTGCTCCTCGTTGTCGTCAACCACGACGATGGTCCGCCGCGGGCCCGTATAGGTCAGGATCTTGCGGTCAAGCGCGGACGCTCCGGGCTTACTCAAACCGTAGAGCATCAGCCGGACGCGGAAGGTCGTGCCATGCCCCTCCTCGCTTTCGACCGTGATCTCCCCGCCAAGAGTCTGAGTGAGCAACCGGGTGATGGTCAGGCCGAGCCCGAGGCCGGGCGCCAGCCGCGACTGCCCGCCGGACCCGCGCTGGAACGGCTCGAAGATCAGCGGCAGGTCGGCCGAGGGAATGCCATGGCCGGTGTCGGTCAGCGTGAATGTGGCCACCTGGCCGCGATAGCCGATATCGAGCGTAACGCTGCCCTCGCTCGTATATTTGATCGCGTTGGAAAGCAGGTTGACGAGAATCTGCCGCAGCCGCTTCTCGTCGGTGCGAACGTAAGCCGGCAGGTTGGCATCGATCGACATCTCGAAGACCACGCCCTTCGCCTCCGCCTGCGGCCGCAGCATGCCGGTCACCTGGTCGAGGAAATCGCGGATGTTGATGTCGTCGGACATGACCTGCAGCCGCCCGGCCTCGATCTTGGATATGTCCAGCAGCCCGTCGATCAGGCCCGAAAGGTGATCCGCGCTGCGCTTGATGACCTTGATCGCCGACCGGCGCGTATCGGGAATGCTCTCATCCCGCTCCAGCAACTGGGCATAGCCGAGCACGGCGTTGAGCGGCGTGCGCAATTCATGCGTCAGCCCGACGACATAGCGGCTCTTGGCGCGATTTGCGGCTTCCGCGGTCTCCTTGGCATATTGCAGCGCGGCGTCTGTCTTCTTGTGGGCGGCGATTTCCTTGAGCAGCAGTGTGTTCTGGCGTGAGGACTCCTCTTCCGCCACCACCCGGCTGTCATGCGCCAGCACGAAGAACCATGCCGCGATGCCCGTCAGGATCGAGAACACGAGGAACACGATCCACACGGTCATGTTGACGATCCCCGCCGCCTCCGGCAGCACGGTCGCGGCCCGCTCGGCGATGCCCCAGAGCACCAGCCCGATCAGGCCGAGGGCGAGCGCGGTCGTCAGCGCGTAGCGGCCGAGGCGCGTCGAGAGCACCTCGATCGCGGGCTTCGGCAGGATTGAGCGCGCCACCTCCATCGCCTGGTAATTGAGCCGCGCCTTTGGCTTGCAGAGGTCGTGGCAACGGCTGTCGAGCGAGCAGCAGAGCGAGCAGATCGGCGCGGCATAGGCCGGGCACCAGGCCATGTCCTCCGGTTCGAACGGATGTTCGCAGATCGAGCAGGTGATGCTGGAGAGGTTCTTCCATTGCTGGCGCGGCTTGCGGGCGAGGTAGTACTTGCCCTTCGTGGCCCAGGCGATACCCGGCACCGCGATCGCCGCGACAATGGGCGTCATGTAGATCGCAAGCGACGCGGCATAGGTGCCGAACAGGCCGAAATGCGCGGCGAGCGCAATCGTTACGTTGATGGCCATACCGCCGACGCCGACCGGATTGATGTCGTAGAGATGCGCCCGCTTGAATTCGATCCCCGGCGGAGCAAGTCCCAGCGGCTTGTTGATGAACAAGTCGGCCGAAATCGAGCACAACCAGGCCGCCGATATGATCGAGAAGACACCGAGCGTCTCTTCGAGCAGCTTGTAGATGCCGAGTTCCATCAGCAGCAGCGCGATCGCCACGTTGAAGAACAGCCAGACCACGCGACCGGGATGGCTATGCGTCAGCCGGGAGAAGAAATTCGACCAGGCGAGCGACCCGGCATAGGCGTTCATCACGTTGATCTTGAGCTGCGACACCACCACGAAGGCGGCGGTCAAGACCAATGCGGCGGTCTGGTTCGGCACCATGTAGCCGAAGGCGGTCACATACATATGGGCTGGATCCGCAGCCTTGTCGGCGGGGATACCCGAACTGAGCGCCAGGACGACGAGGAACGAGCCCGCCAGCAGTTTCGGCGCGCCGACGATGACCCATCCCGGCCCGGCGAGAAACCGGGCGAAACGCTGCCGCCAGTTCGGCGGCGTGTGATCGGGCGGCAGGAATCGCAGGAAGTCCACCTGCTCCCCGATCTGCGCCATCAGCGCCAGGATGACCGCCGAGGCGGCACCGAACATGGCAAGGTCGAAGGGCGCGATCGTGCCGAGCTCACCCGACTGCTGCCCCTTGCCCGCATAGCTCAGCCAGAAATCGAACTTCTCCCAGTCCGAAAAGGCAATGAAGATGAAGGGCAGGATATTGAGGATGATCCAGATCGGTTGGGTGATGATCTGGAAGCGGGAGATCATTTTCACGCCGTGGGTGACAAGCGGGATCACCGCCACTGCCGAGATGATGTAGCCGAGCCAGAGCGGGATGCCGAAGACGAGTTCAAGGGCACCCGTCATGATCGACGCTTCAATGGCGAAGAGGATGAAGGTGAAGCTCGCATAGATCAGCGACGTGATGGTCGAGCCGATATACCCGAAACCCGCGCCCCGGGTGAGCAGATCGATATCGACGCCATGTCTTATCGCGTATTTGGCAATCGGAATGCCGATCAGCAGCAACAGGAATGACGCGACCACAATGGCGAAGATCGCGTTGGTCGTACCGTAGGACAGGGTGATTGCCCCGCCGACCGCTTCCAGCGCCAGGAAGGAAATCGCCCCGATCGCCGTATGCGCGATCCGGGTCGGCGAATATTGCCGGGCACTCTTGGCGGTGAAGCGTAGCGCATAGTCCTCGAGTGTCTGGTTTCCCACCCAGCGATTATATTCACGCCGGACCGGGATGATCCGCTGCCGCGCGCCGATGGACGACCCGGCGGGGCCATCGCTGCCTATTTCTGAGGCAGGTCGGAGATGTGGCGAAAATTCGTTCATGGGCTATGAAAAGCATGAACGACACCGTGCAGCAAGGGGCTATGGGACGTGTCGTCCTTGCAAATTATCCACGGCGTGGAAGATTTCCAGGGATGTTCCTACCATCGGCGGGAAAGCGGCCACTGCTGGGCGGCATGCAAAACGGTTATGAGATAGACTTGTTTGCCGATGACACGATACGGAATGATGTAGGGGATATCGGCTAACACAAGCTCCCGCGTATTGTTCAACCGCCCATGGCGTCCTGAATGAGGGTATTCTACGAGCCGGTCCACTGCCATGCCGATACGCTCCACGGCATCGGCAGCAGCCTGCGGATTGCTTGCAGCGATGTGAGTAGCGATAGCGTCAAGCCTTTTGAGAGCTCTACCTGACCAGATGAGCTCATAAGACATTCTGCCCTCAGGATGCCGGCTTCAAATATCTCGCAAAGACAGCGGCAACTTCCTCAGGACTGGCAAAGTCCCCTCGCTCTATGTCAGCGAGTCCCGCCTCGATTTCAGCGATCTGCCATTCTTCGCGCGACACAAAATCTTCGATCGCCTGTTCGGCGATCCGAACTGTCGATAGGTCGAGCTTGCGCGCCAATGCGTCTAGCCGCTCGGCGGTATCCTCTGAAACCGGAATGGTGATTGCGTTCATTGCAATTCTCCTGCTCGACGAATTATCATCCCGTTAGGGTCTAACGTCAATAACGCCGCAACCCCGCGCACATTTCCCCCCGCCGCATACGTCAAACAACGTATGTCGCACTGCATAATTCGGTCGGATAGTCCCCCCAGACAGCGGGCATTAAGTATTTCTTAATCCGGTTCCCGCTGCTGAACAGAGGGGAAATCCAATGAAATTCAAGAACATGATCATGGGCTCGCTCGCAGCCGCCATGCTCTCCGCGACCGCCTTGCAGGGTGCATTTGCCGCCGACGAAACGATCAAGATCGGCATCCTGCACTCGCTGTCGGGCACGATGGCGATCTCCGAGACCACCCTGAAAGACGCCATGCTGATGCTCGTCGAAGAGCAGAACAAGAAGGGCGGCATCCTCGGCAAGAAGATTGAAGCCGTGGTCGTCGACCCCGCTTCCGATTGGCCTCTGTTTGCCGAAAAGGCCCGCGACCTGATCGAAAAGGACAAGGTTGCCGCCGTATTCGGCTGCTGGACCTCGTCCTCGCGCAAGTCGGTCCTGCCGGTCTTCGAAGAGCTCAACTCGATCCTCTTCTACCCGGTCCAGTATGAAGGTGAAGAGTCCTCGCGCAACATCTTCTACACCGGCGCCGCTCCGAACCAGCAGGCCATCCCGGCAGTCGATTACCTGGCCGCGACCGAAGGCGTCGAGCGCTGGGTTCTGGCCGGCACCGACTACGTCTATCCGCAGACGACCAACAAGATCCTGAAGGCCTACCTGATGTCCAAGGGCGTCAAGGAAGAGGACATCATGATCAACTACACGCCGTTCGGTCATTCCGACTGGCAGACGATCGTCTCCGACATCAAGAAGTTCGGTTCGGCCGGCAAGAAGACCGCCGTCGTCTCGACCATCAACGGCGACGCCAACGTTCCGTTCTACAAGGAACTGGGCAACCAGGGCATCAAGGCTGAAGACATCCCGGTCGTTGCCTTCTCGGTCGGCGAAGAAGAGCTCGCAGGTCTCGACACCACCCCGCTCGTCGGCCACCTGGCTGCCTGGAACTACTTCCAGTCCGTCGATGCGCCTGTGAATGCCGAGTTCATCAAGACCTGGCATGCCTACACCAAGAACGACAAGCGCGTCACCAACGACCCGATGGAAGCTGCCTATATCGGCTTCAACGCCTGGGTGAAGGCGGTCGAGGCCGCCGGCACCACCGAGACCGACCCGGTCCTCGATGCCATCATCGGCGTCTCGGTTCCGAACCTTTCGGGCGGCTATTCCACGGTCATGCCGAACCACCACATCACCAAGCCGGTCTTGATCGGTGAAATCCAGGCCGACGGACAGTTCGAAATCGTCCAGCAGACCGCCGCCGTCGTCGGCGACGAATGGTCGGACTACCTGCCCGACTCCAAGGATCTGATCTCCGATTGGCGCAAGCCGATGTCCTGCGGCAACTTCAATGTCGCGACCGGCAAGTGCGGCGGCAAGGGCTCCTGAGTGCATCCTCTAACCCCAAGAGGATGAAATACGGAGCGGGCAGTGACGAACTGCCCGCTCTTCTTTCCAGAGTTCGAACGAAGATGGATCGAGATGTCGCGCGCCCTACGAACCGTCATGCTTGCAGTCCTGTTGACCGTCTCGCTCTTCTGCCGGACGGGATATGCGCAGGAGGATCTCAAGCCCCTGATCAACGAACTGGCAACTGCCAAGCTCCCCGATCTGCCCTCCAAGATTCAAGCACTTGCGACGACGGGCGACCCTAGGGTCGTCCCCGCGCTCGAGGCTTTGGGCGAAGGCGACCTCTATTTCCGCAAGTCCGACAATGCCGTGTTCCTGACAAAGCCTGCCGGTGCCAACCTCACCGTCATCGACCCGCTCTCGGGCGAGACCGTCGGCGAGGAAGCCAAGGGCGCGCTGACCAAGATCCGCGTCAACAACAATCTCCGCCGCGTCATCCGTTCGGCGCTTGGCGGCCTGACGCTGCTCAGCCCTGACCGGAACGTCCGGCTCCAGGCCGCCGACGCGGTGTTGAAATCGCCGAGTGCGGAAAATCTCGGCCTGCTCGATACCGCCATCGCTAAGGAAACCGATCCCGTCGTCAGGACGCGGATGGAGACCGCGCGATCGGTATCGGTCCTCGGCTCCGACCTTGGCGCCGACGAGAAGAAGAAGGCGATCGAGACCATCCGCGACAAAATCGGCGGCCGCGACGCGATCGGCATCCTCATGACAGCGGCGCCCAATGTCGATGCAGCGGCAAAGGCCGAGATCGACAACGCCATCGCGAAGATCCAGGGCAATCTCGCCTTCTGGGATCTGGGCCAGAACATCTGGTACGGCATGTCGCTCGGTTCGGTCCTTCTGCTTGCCGCTATCGGTCTCGCCATCACCTTCGGCGTCATGGGCATCATCAACATGGCGCATGGCGAAATGGTCATGCTCGGCGCCTATTCCACCTTCGTCGTGCAGGACGTGATACGAGACAGCTATCCAGGCCTGTTCGACTGGTCGCTGGCGATAGCACTTCCAGTCGCCTTCCTCGTGACCGGTGCTGTCGGCCTGATCATCGAGCGCGGCGTGATCCGGTTCCTCTACGGCCGACCGCTTGAAACGCTGCTTGCCACCTGGGGCATTTCGCTGATCCTGCAACAGCTTGTCCGCACCATCTTCGGACCGACCAACCAGGAAGTCGGCAACCCCAGCTGGATGGCCGGCTCCTTCCCGCTCGGTGGCCTGACCATCACCTGGAACCGCCTCTGGATCGTCCTGTTCTCGCTCTCGGTCTTCTTCGCATTGCTCGTGCTGATGAAGCGCTCCGCCTACGGCCTGCAGATGCGCGCAGTCACCCAGAACCGTCGCATGGCCTCCTCGATGGGCATCCGCACGCCATGGGTCGATGCGCTGACCTTCGCGCTCGGCTCCGGCATTGCCGGTATAGCCGGTGTCGCGCTCAGCCAGATCGACAATGTCTCGCCCAATCTCGGCCAGTCCTACATCATCGACAGCTTCATGGTCGTGGTCTTCGGCGGCGTCGGCAATCTCTGGGGCACCTTGGTCGGCGCGCTGTCGCTCGGCATCCTCAACAAGTTCCTCGAGCCCACGGTCGGCGCCGTCCTCGGCAAGATCCTGGTGCTGGTCCTCATCATCCTCTTCATCCAGAAGCGGCCGCGCGGTCTCTTCGCACTCAAGGGAAGGGCGATCGAAGCATGATCACCGGCTTTCTTCTCCGCGCGCTCGACCAGCGTATCATCATCGCCATCGCCGTCATCCTTGCGGTGGCGGTCCTGGTCCCCGCCTCGAACCTGCTGCTGCCCGTCGACAGTGCCTTCCGCATTCCGACCTATGTTATGAGCCTGATGGGCAAGTATCTGACCTATGCGCTGCTGGCGCTGACGCTCGATCTGGTCTGGGGCTATTGCGGCATTCTCTCGCTCGGCCACGCCGCCTTCTTCGCGCTGGGCGGCTATGCGATGGGCATGTATCTGATGCGCCAGATCGGCCCGCGCGGCGTCTATGGCGACCCTGTCCTGCCTGACTTCATGGTGTTCCTCAACTGGAAGGAACTGCCCTGGTTCTGGCACGGCTTCGACATGTTCTGGTTCGCGGCCATCATGGTGGTGCTGGTGCCCGGCCTGCTTGCCTTCATCTTCGGCTGGTTCGCCTTCCGCAGCCGCGTCAACGGTGTCTATCTGTCGATCATCACCCAGGCCATGACCTACGCGCTGCTGCTCGCCTTCTTCCGCAACGACATGGGCTTCGGCGGCAATAACGGCCTGACCGATTTCAAGGAAATCCTCGGCTATTCCGTCCAGGCCGACGGCACCCGGGCGGCGCTGTTTGCAGCCAGCGCGATCATGCTGGCGGCCTGCCTGCTCATCTCATCGGCCATCGTCCGGTCGAAATACGGCAAGGTGCTGATCGGCGTGCGCGATGCCGAAAGCCGGACCCGCTTCCTTGGCTACCGTGTCGAAAACATCAAGCTGTTCACCTTCGTCGTCTCCGCGATGATGGCGGGAATCGCCGGCGCGCTCTTCGTGCCGCAGGTCGGCATCATCAATCCCGGCGAGTTCGAGCCGGGCAACTCGATCGAAGTCGTCATCTGGGCGGCGGTGGGCGGTCGCGGCACGCTGATCGGCCCGATCATCGGCGCGGTGCTGGTCAATGCCGGCAAGACCTTCTTCACCGGCGCCTTCCCGGAATTCTGGCTCTTCGCGCTCGGCGGCCTCTTCGTGCTGGTCACGCTGTTCCTGCCCAAGGGCATCGTCGGCACCGTCCAGCAGTTCTACGCGCGCCGGAAGGAATATTCCGACGCCGCCGAGAAGGAAAAGTCCCGCGTGTCGGCCATTCCGGCCGCCGCCGAACCGGGAGCCGCCGAATGAACGCCCTCGTCAGCAAGGACATGAAGCCCAAGTCCATTCTCTATCTCAACGGCGTCTCCGTTTCCTTCGACGGCTTCAAGGCGCTCAACTCGCTGTCCTTTGTCGTCGAGCCTGGCGAACTGCGCGCCATCATCGGCCCGAACGGTGCCGGCAAGACCACGATGATGGACATCATCACCGGCAAGACACGCCCTGACGAAGGCGAAGTCTTCTTCAACGGCGACATCGACCTGACCAAGAAGGACGAGGCCTCGATCGCCCAGCTCGGCATCGGCCGCAAGTTCCAGAAGCCGACCGTGTTCGAGAGCCACACCGTCTGGGACAATCTCGAGCTCGCGCTCAACCGCAATCGCGGCGTTTTCGGCACATTGTTCTACACGCTCACGACCGCTGACAAGGAACGCATCGAGGAAATCCTAGAGACCGTGCGCCTCACCCACCGCAAGAACGATTACGGCGCGAACCTCTCCCACGGCCAGAAGCAGTGGCTGGAGATCGGCATGCTGCTCGCGCAGGAACCTAAGCTGCTGCTGGTGGACGAACCCGTTGCCGGCATGACCGACGCCGAGACAGCCGAGACAGCGATCCTGCTCAAGGAAATCGCGAAGACCCGGTCGGTCGTGGTTGTCGAGCACGACATGGGCTTCATCCGCGACCTCGGCGTCAAGGTGACGTGCCTGGCGGAAGGGTCGGTGCTGGCCGAGGGCTCGATCGATTTCGTCAGTGCCGACCAGAAGGTGATCGAGAATTATCTCGGACGCTAGCGGTCATAAAGGAAATAGAATCGTGGAGCAGAACGTCAGACGAAAGACCTGTCCGCAGGGACGCAGATCTGGAGTTCGACCATGCCCTTTCTCGGATTGTTGTTGATGGTGGCCGCCGGAGCGGCCGTGTGGTGGTGGCGGCTGAAGATGGTGAAGGAAGCGGGAAGCGAGATCATCGACTCTGTCGAGCGGATGCGCGGCGCCTACAAGCGCCGGCAGTTCCGCAAGGCTGCCGAAGCCGCGCCGCTGGCTTCCATCCAGAACCCGGCCATCGCCGCGGTCGTCTTCTTCCTCGTGCTCGCCAATGAAAAGCCGATGCAGAAGGATATCGCCAAGGAGATCGTCCGCGAGCGCATGAAGGACATCATCCATGTGAGCGACATGGACGAGGTGATGGTCTTCGCCGACTGGACCGCCGGAAGCGTCGTCAATGTCGACGATCCGGTCCGCCGCTTCCGCGATCTCTGGCTGACATCGCTGGACGAGATCGAGCGGCGGCAATTGATCGCCATCGCCGAGGAAATCGCCGTCATGGGCGGCGAACCGACACCGCAACAGGCCGATGCCATCCAGAGGCTGAAGAGGTCTTTGCTGAATTGACCAAGGGGACATGACATGCTGAGCGTCGACAACGCCAACCTGCACTATGGCGCCGCACAGGCGCTGCGCGGCATTTCGATCAAGGCCGAAATGGCCAAGATCACCTGCGTGCTCGGCCGCAACGGGGTCGGCAAGTCCTCGCTGCTGCGTGCGGTGACGGGCCAGCACCCGCTCTCGTCGGGCAAGATCAGCTTCGAGGACAAGGAATTGAACGGCCTGGCACCCTACAGCCGCGCCAAGCTCGGCATCGGCTATGTGCCGCAGGGCCGCGAGATCTTTCCGCTGCTGACCGTCAAGGAAAACCTCGAAATCCGGCTACGCGCCCGTCAAGCGTTCGGAGCGTTTCATCCCCGACGACATCTTCAGCCTGTTCCCGATCCTGCAGTCGATGCTCGGCCGCCGCGGCGGCGACCTCTCGGGCGGGCAGCAGCAGCAACCTCGCCATCGGACGCGCGCTGGTGACCCGCCCGCGCATCCTCGTGCTCGACGAGCCGACCGAAGGCATCCAGCCCTCGATCATCAAGGATATCCGGCCGCGCCATTCGCTACCTGCGCGATTCCACCGGCATGGCGATTCTTCTGGTCGAACAATACCTTGATTTCTGCCGCGAACTTGCAGACCATGTCTACATCATGGACCGCGGCGAGATCGTGCATGAGGGAACCGGCCGAGACGCTGGATACCCCCAGAGGCCCGCCGGCATCTGACGGTGTGAATTTGCACTTTTTGCATTCCCGATATTCACCGACGTCGTCGCCCCTCAGCGTGCCAAGGGCATCGCCAGGCTCGCCTCCAAGTCCGTCGATGGTCGCACCCGCATCGACGTCTTCTACCAGGAAGGCTGCGGCAAGATCCCGCATTCCGGAAATCCTTCGACGGCAACATGGAAGCGGTGCTGATCAACACCTCGGGCGGGCTGACCGGTGGTGACCCGCATCGACTGGGACGTGGCCGCCGGCGCGAATACGAAAGTAAACCGTTACCACCCAGGCCTGCGAGCGCATCTACAAATCGAGCGGCGGCGACGCCGATGTCTCGGCGCGGCTGACGGTCGGCGCTGGCGCGACACTCCACTGGCTGCCACAGGAAACCATTCTCTTCGACCAAGGTGCTCTGGTGCGGACGCTCGACGCCGACATCGCCGAGGGCACCGAACTCATCGCCCTGGAAGCGATCCTTCTCGGCCGCAAGGCGATGGGAGAGACCGTGGCCCATGGCAGCCTGCGCGACCGCTGGCGCATCCGCCGCAACGGCCGGCTCATCCATGCCGAGGACCTACGCCTCTCCGGCGAGATCGACTGCATCATGCGCCCCCGCTCGACGCTGGCCGGCAACCTCGCCTTCGCCACGTTGCTCTATGTCGGCCCGCGCGCGGAGACCCTCATGACGAAACTGCATGTTCTCTTCGGAGACCAACTCGCCGGCGCCAGCCAGTGGCATGGCAAGCTGGTCATCCGCATGGTGGCCGAGGATGGCTTTGCGCTGAGGAAAACACTGGTGCCCGCCATTTCGCTCTTGCGAAACGGGCAGCCGCCGCCGAAAGTGTGGACCATCTGAACAATCCTCGGCACCGTCATTTGCCGTATTGCGTGCGGCTTTTCGAACCTCTGTTATATAGCCCGATCAATCGCGGAGCATTTGATGAACCTCTCACCCCGTGAAAAAGACAAGCTCCTGATTTCCATGGCCGCGATGGTGGCAAGGCGGCGTCTTGAACGCGGCGTGAAGCTCAACTATCCCGAGGCGATCGCCCTGATCTCCGACTTCGTGGTCGAAGGCGCGCGCGATGGCCGGTCGGTCGCGGACCTCATGGAAGCCGGTGCTCATGTCATCACCCGCGACCAGGTGATGGAGGGCATCGCCGAGATGATCCACGATGTACAGGTCGAGGCGACCTTCCCCGACGGCACCAAGCTGGTGACAGTGCACGAACCGATCCGCTGAGGAGAGCGCCATGAAACCCGGTGAAATCATTGCAGCAGCAGGCGATATCGAGCTCAACGCCGGCGCCCCGACCGTGACCATCGACGTCGCCAACACCGGCGACCGTCCGGTCCAGGTCGGCTCGCACTACCATTTCTTCGAAACCAACAAGGCCCTCGATTTCGATCGCGACACGGCACGCGGCATGCGGCTCGACATTCCCTCCGGCACTGCCGTACGCTTCGAGCCCGGCCAGAAGCGGACGGTGCAGCTCATACCCCTTTCCGGCAGGCGCGAAGTCTACGGCTTTCGCCAGCAGGTGATGGGCAAGCTCTAGGTACTGGCGACGGAGGTTCAGGATGAAGAGACTTGCAATCACGGCCCTGCTGGTCGCCAGCGCGGCCTGCGCTCAAGCGCAGGAAGACCCGCCGCTGGATTGCAGCAACCAGATCACCCAGTCGGACATGAACCAGTGCTCCTACCTGGATTACGAAAGGGCCGACAAGGAACTCAACGCCGTCTACCGCCAGGCGGTCAGGAGCCAGGAGGAAATGGACAAACAGGCCGCGGAAATGAACCCTGCCTATGTCGGCGCGCTCAAGGCGCTCAAAAAGGCCCAGCGCGCCTGGATCGACTATCGCGACGGCCATTGCGACGGCGTCGGCTACGCAGGTGTCGGTGGATCGATCCAGCCATTGCTGATCAATGGCTGCCTCGCTCGCCTGACCGAAAATCGCACCAAGGAACTCCGCGAGCTGATCGAGGGTCTGGGCAACTGATGACGCGCAGGGTCATGATCGTGGGTAATGGCGACATCGGCGATGGTCTCGCCGACGCGATCGACGCCGCCGACCTGGTGATGCGCTTCAACGATTGCCGGTCGGTCGGCGCCGGCGGCGGGCGGACCGACATCGTCGTCGTCTGCAACACCGGACGTCCCGGCAAGGCGATGACGGAAAGCGCCGCTTGGGCCTGTAACAAGTCTGTCTGGCTTGCATCCGCCATATGGTGCGTGCGCGATCCTGCGAAATTCAGGGCGATGACGGAGGATATCCGTCGGGATCACCCGGAACTCGACGACTTCTGCGACGACTATACCGATGGCTTTGCCGACTACGCCCGCAAGAACGCCAAGGACTTTCACATCATTCCCGCCGCGACGCATGAAGCGCTGGATGGAACGCTGGCAGCTTACCTGCCCGGCACCTATGTCGTACCCTCGACCGGTGCGGTGGCGATTGCGGAGTTCCTCGCCCATTACCGCAAGCCCGGCGACGACATCTTTCTCGCCGGCTTCGGCCACCAGGGTTGGGATGGTCATCCCTGGGCTGCGGAGCGGGTGTGGGTAGACGAATTGATGGCGACCGGCACCCTCGCGAGACTTGTTGCATTGCCGCCATTCGACAAAGCAGCATCCAGATCTCCCAACTTTTCAGAACCGAGGTAAGCCCAATGTCCTTCAAGATGTCCCGCGCCGCCTATGCCTCGATGTTCGGCCCGACGACCGGCGACAAGGTCCGGCTGGCCGATACGGAACTGTTCATCGAGGTCGAGAAGGACTTCACCACCTATGGCGAGGAGGTGAAGTTCGGCGGCGGCAAGGTCATCCGCGACGGCATGGGCCAGAGCCAGGCGACGCGGGCGGAGGGCGCGGTCGACACCGTCATCACCAACGTGCTGATCGTCGACCACTGGGGCATCGTCAAGGCCGATGTCGGACTCAAGGACGGCCGCATTGTCGCCATCGGCAAGGCCGGCAATCCGGATACGCAGCCGGGCGTCACCATCATCGTCGGTCCGTCGACGGAAGCCATTGCCGGCGAGGGAAAGATCCTCACCGCCGGCGGCATGGATGCGCATATCCATTACATCTGCCCGCAGCAGATCGAGGAAGCGCTGATGAGTGGCGTCACCACGATGCTCGGCGGCGGCACCGGCCCCGCCCACGGCACGCTGGCCACCACCTGCACCGGCGCCTGGCATATCGAGCGGATGATCGAGAGCTTCGATGCCTTCCCGATGAACCTGGCGCTCGCCGGCAAGGGCAACGCCTCGCTGCCGGCGCCGCTGGTGGAAATGGTGCTCGCCGGCGCATCCAGCCTCAAGCTGCATGAAGACTGGGGCACGACGCCAGCCGCGATCGACAACTGCCTTTCGGTGGCCGACGAATACGATATCCAGGTGATGATCCACACCGACACGCTCAACGAAAGCGGCTTCGTCGAAGATACGATCGACGCGATCAGGGGCCGCACCATCCACGCATTCCATACCGAAGGCGCAGGCGGCGGCCACGCGCCTGACATCATCAAGGTCTGCGGCTCGCTCAACGTCATTCCGTCCTCGACCAACCCAACCCGGCCCTACACGGTCAACACACTGGCCGAACATCTCGACATGCTGATGGTCTGCCACCACCTCAGCCCGTCGATACCCGAGGACATTGCCTTCGCCGAAAGCCGCATCCGCAAGGAAACCATTGCCGCCGAGGACATCCTGCACGACATGGGCGCCTTCTCGATCATCTCGTCCGACAGCCAGGCGATGGGCCGCGTCGGCGAAGTGGCGATCCGCACCTGGCAGACCGCCGACAAGATGAAGCGCCAGCGTGGGCCGCTGAAGGAAGAAGCCGGCGCCAACGACAATGTCCGCGTCAAGCGCTATATCGCCAAATACACCATCAACCCGGCGATCGCCCAGGGCCTGAGCCACGAGATCGGCTCGGTCGAAGTCGGCAAGCGCGCCGACCTCGTACTCTGGTCCCCGGCCTTCTTCGGCGTGAAGCCCGAAATGGTCTTGCTTGGCGGCTCGATCGCGGCAGCCCCGATGGGGGATCCCAACGCCTCAATCCCGACGCCGCAGCCGATGCATTATCGCCCGATGTTCGCCGCCTATGGCAAGCTGCGCACCAATTCCTCCGTGACCTTCGTGTCTCAAGCCTCGCTCGATGGCGGTATCCAGAACAGGCTCGGTGTCGCCAAGAAACTGGTCGCGGTCAGGAACACCCGCGGCGGCATCTCCAAGAAGTCGATGATCCACAACGACCTGACGCCACATGTCGAAGTCGATCCGGAAACCTACGAGGTCCGTGCGGACGGCGTGTTGCTGACCTGCGAGCCGGCAACGGTGCTGCCCATGGCACAGCGCTACTTCCTGTTCTGAGTTGCAATATGTCGGGATGCGCCTATTTTGGTGAAAGCTTTAACGGAGCTATGCCCATATGGCCGACGACCCGACAAACATCGTGCTCGAGCATCTCCGGGCGATCCGGGCAGACGTGCATGAGATCAAGATGGTTCAACGTGAGCATGGCCATCGTCTGACCCGGGTGCAGATCGGCGTCGCCGCTCTGCGTCGAGACCAGGCCGGTGATGCTGAGAACGTGGCCCATATGGAGGCCCGGATGGATCAGATGCGCGACGACATAGAGCGCGTCAAGCGCCGGCTCGATATCATCGACTAAACGCCAGCCTCATGAGGACGGCCGCGACCAGCGACCGCCGAGATATGTCACTCCGTCTCGCCGAGCGCCTTCCACGCGACCCCGGCAATCGCGGCGCCGATGATCGGCGCCAGCCAGAAAAGCCAGAGCTGGCCCAGCGCCCATCCGCCTTCGGCAAACAGTGCAGGGCCCGTGGAGCGCGCGGGATTGACCGAGGTATTGGTCAGCGGGATCGAGATCAGGTGGATCAGCGTCAGGCCGAGCCCGATCGAGATCGGCGCGAACCCGGTCGGCGCTCGGCCATGGGTCGAGCCGAGAATGATCCACAGGAACATGAAGGTCAACAGCGCTTCGGCGATGAAGGCCGACAGCATCGAATAGCCGCCCGGCGAGTGCTCCCCATAGCCGTTCGACGCGAATCCGCCGGGCACCCAGCCGGCCTTGCCGCTGGCGATGAGATAAAGAACAGCCGCCGCGACAATGGCGCCGACGACCTGCGCGACGATGTATCCGGGAAGACTCGAGGCCGGAAATCTGCCGGCGGCGGTCAGGCCTATGGAAACGGCGGGATTGAAGTGACCGCCCGAGATGCCGCCGACGGCATATTTCCGGCCTCGAGTCTTCCCGGATACATCGTCGCGCAGGTCGTCGGCGCCATTGTCGCGGCGGCTGTTCTTTATCTCATCGCCAGCGGCAAGGCCGGCTGGGTGCCCGGCGGATTCGCGTCGAACGGCTATGGGGAGCACTCGCCGGGCGGCTATTCGATGCTGTCGGCCTTCATCGCCGAAGCGCTGTTGACCTTCATGTTCCTGTGGATCATTCTCGGCTCGACCCATGGCCGAGCGCCGACCGGGTTCGCGCCGATCTCGATCGGGCTCGGCCTGACGCTGATCCACCTGATCTCGATCCCGCTGACCAATACCTCGGTCAATCCCGCGCGCTCCACGGGCCCTGCACTGTTTGCCGAAGGCGGATGGGCGCTGGGCCAGCTCTGGCTTTTCTGGCTGGCGCCGATCATCGGCGCCGCGATTGCCGGGGTCGCGTGGAAGGCGCTCGGCGAGACGGAGTGACATATCTCGGCGGTCGCTGGTCGCGGCCGTCCTCATGAGGCTGGCGTTTAGTCGATGATATCGAGCCGGCGCTTGACGCGCTCTATGTCGTCGCGCATCTGATCCATCCGGGCCTCCATATGGGCCACGTTCTCAGCATCACCGGCCTGGTCTCGACGCAGAGCGGCGACGCCGATCTGCACCCGGGTCAGACGATGGCCATGCTCACGTTGAACCATCTTGATCTCATGCACGTCTGCCCGGATCGCCCGGAGATGCTCGAGCACGATGTTTGTCGGGTCGTCGGCCATATGGGCATAGCTCCGTTAAAGCTTTCACCAAAATAGGCGCATCCCGACATATTGCAACTCAGAACAGGAAGTAGCGCTGTGCCATGGGCAGCACCGTTGCCGGCTCGCAGGTCAGCAACACGCCGTCCGCACGGACCTCGTAGGTTTCCGGATCGACTTCGACATGTGGCGTCAGGTCGTTGTGGATCATCGACTTCTTGGAGATGCCGCCGCGGGTGTTCCTGACCGCGACCAGTTTCTTGGCGACACCGAGCCTGTTCTGGATACCGCCATCGAGCGAGGCTTGAGACACGAAGGTCACGGAGGAATTGGTGCGCAGCTTGCCATAGGCGGCGAACATCGGGCGATAATGCATCGGCTGCGGCGTCGGGATTGAGGCGTTGGGATCCCCCATCGGGGCTGCCGCGATCGAGCCGCCAAGCAAGACCATTTCGGGCTTCACGCCGAAGAAGGCCGGGGACCAGAGTACGAGGTCGGCGCGCTTGCCGACTTCGACCGAGCCGATCTCGTGGCTCAGGCCCTGGGCGATCGCCGGGTTGATGGTGTATTTGGCGATATAGCGCTTGACGCGGACATTGTCGTTGGCGCCGGCTTCTTCCTTCAGCGGCCCACGCTGGCGCTTCATCTTGTCGGCGGTCTGCCAGGTGCGGATCGCCACTTCGCCGACGCGGCCCATCGCCTGGCTGTCGGACGAGATGATCGAGAAGGCGCCCATGTCGTGCAGGATGTCCTCGGCGGCAATGGTTTCCTTGCGGATGCGGCTTTCGGCGAAGGCAATGTCCTCGGGTATCGACGGGCTGAGGTGGTGGCAGACCATCAGCATGTCGAGATGTTCGGCCAGTGTGTTGACCGTGTAGGGCCGGGTTGGGTTGGTCGAGGACGGAATGACGTTGAGCGAGCCGCAGACCTTGATGATGTCAGGCGCGTGGCCGCCGCCTGCGCCTTCGGTATGGAATGCGTGGATGGTGCGGCCCCTTGATGGCGGCGATCGTGTCTTCGACGAAGCCGCTCTCGTTGAGCGTGTCGGTGTGGATCATCACCTGGACATCGTATTCGTCGGCCACCGACAGGCAGTTGTCGATGGCGGCGGGCGTCGTGCCCCAGTCCTCGTGCAGCTTGAGGCTGGAGGCGCCGGCGAGCGACCATCTCCACCAGCGGCGCGGGCAGCGAGGCGTTGCCCTTGCCGGCGAGCGCCAGGTTCATCGGGAAGGCGTCGAAGCTCTCGATCATCCGCTCGATGTGCCAGGCGCCGGTGCAGGTGGTGGCCAGCGTGCCGTGGGCGGGGCCGGTGCCGCCGCCGAGCATCGTGGTGACGCCACTCATCAGCGCTTCCTCGATCTGCTGCGGGCAGATGTAATGGATATGCGCATCCATGCCGCCGGCGGTGAGGATCTTGCCCTCGCCGGCAATGGCCTCCGTCGACGGACCGACGATGATGGTCGACGCCCGGCTGCGTATCCGGATTGCCGGCCTTGCCGATGGCGGCGATGCGGCCGTCCTTGCAGTCCCACATCCGCCTTGTAGATGCCGCAGTGGTCGACGATCAGCACGTTGGTGATGACGGTATCGACCGCGCCCTCGGCCCGCGTCGCCTGGCTCTGGCCCATGCCGTCGCGGATGACCTTGCCGCCGCCGAACTTCACTTCCTCGCCATAGGTGGTGAAGTCCTTCTCGACTCTCGATGAAGAGTTCGGTATCGGCGAGACGGACCTTGTCGCCGGTCGTCGGGCCGAACATCGAGGCATAGGCGGCGCGGGACATCTTGAAGGACATTGGGCTTACCTCGGTTCTGAAAAGTTGGGAGATCTGGATGCTGCTTTGTCGAATGGCGGCAATGCAACAAGTCTCGCGAGGGTGCCGGTCGCCATCAATTCGTCTACCCACACCCGCTCCGCAGCCCAGGGATGACCATCCCAACCCTGGTGGCCGAAGCCGGCGAGAAAGATGTCGTCGCCGGGCTTGCGGTAATGGGCGAGGAACTCCGCAATCGCCACCGCACCGGTCGAGGGTACGACATAGGTGCCGGGCAGGTAAGCTGCCAGCGTTCCATCCAGCGCTTCATGCGTCGCGGCGGGAATGATGTGAAAGTCCTTGGCGTTCTTGCGGGCGTAGTCGGCAAAGCCATCGGTATAGTCGTCGCAGAAGTCGTCGAGTTCCGGGTGATCCCGACGGATATCCTCCGTCATCGCCCTGAATTTCGCAGGATCGCGCACGCACCATATGGCGGATGCAAGCCAGACAGACTTGTTACAGGCCCAAGCGGCGCTTTCCGTCATCGCCTTGCCGGGACGTCCGGTGTTGCAGACGACGACGATGTCGGTCCGCCCGCCGCCGGCGCCGACCGACCGGCAATCGTTGAAGCGCATCACCAGGTCGGCGGCGTCGATCGCGTCGGCGAGACCATCGCCGATGTCGCCATTACCCACGATCATGACCCTGCGCGTCATCAGTTGCCCAGACCCTCGATCAGCTCGCGGAGTTCCTTGGTGCGATTTTCGGTCAGGCGAGCGAGGCAGCCATTGATCAGCAATGGCTGGATCGATCCACCGACACCTGCGTAGCCGACGCCGTCGCAATGGCCGTCGCGATAGTCGATCCAGGCGCGCTGGGCCTTTTTGAGCGCCTTGAGCGCGCCGACATAGGCAGGGTTCATTTCCGCGGCCTGTTTGTCCATTTCCTCCTGGCTCCTGACCGCCTGGCGGTAGACGGCGTTGAGTTCCTTGTCGGCCCTTTCGTAATCCAGGTAGGAGCACTGGTTCATGTCCGACTGGGTGATCTGGTTGCTGCAATCCAGCGGCGGGTCTTCCTGCGCTTGAGCGCAGGCCGCGCTGGCGACCAGCAGGGCCGTGATTGCAAGTCTCTTCATCCTGAACCTCCGTCGCCAGTACCTAGAGCTTGCCCATCACCTGCTGGTCGAACGCCGTAGACTTCGCGCCTGCCGCGCAAGGGGCACGAGCTGCACACGTCGCGGGCTTCTGGCCGGGCTCGAAGCGCACGGCGGTGCCGGCGGCGAATGTCGAGCCGCATGCCGCGGGCCGTGTCGCGATCGAAGCTCGAGGGCCCGGCATTGGTTTCGAAGAAATGGTAGTGCGAGCCGACCTGGACCGGCCGGTCGCCGGTGTTGGCGACGTCGATGCGTGAGCGGCTCGGGGCGCCGGCGTTGAGCTCGATCTCGCCGTGCTGGGTGCAATGACTTGGCCTGGGTATCATGGCGCTCGCGTCAGCGGATCGGTTCGTGGACGGTCACCAGCTTGGTGCCGTCGGGGAAGGTGGCCTCGACCTGCACGTCGTGGATCATCTCGGCGATGCCCTCCATCACCTGGTCGCGGGCGATGACATGAGCGCCGGCTTCCATGAGGTCGGCGACCGGGCGGCCGTCGCGGGCGCCCTCGACGACGAAGTCGGAGATCAGGGCGATGGCCTCGGGATGGTTGAGCTTGACGCCGCGCTCGAGGCGCTTGCGGGCGACGATGGCCGCCATGGCGACCAGCAGCTTGTCCTTTTCACGGGGGGTGAGGTTCATGACGCTCCCTCAGAGATGCCAGAGGCGGGGCAGGGTCCCCGCACTTGAAAGTTCAGCGATAAGTGGCGCGATGATCCAGCGCAGCGCAAGGCCGGACTCTGCCATTGCGCGCACCACCAGCCGTTCGCCGATCAGGCTGACGCCCGCCCGGCCGGTCAGTGACTGCCGGACCGGTTCCAGCTTTCGCTCGGCGTCGGCGCCGGGCATAGAGAATGGTGGCGAAGGCGCGGGCGCCGTCGAGCAGCGACAGGGCCGTCGCGCTCCAGCGGGTTGGCGCTGAGCCGCGTTGCTTCGGCGTGGATCGTGCGGCCGTCCCGGCGGATGGTCCAGCGGTCGCGCAGCAGGGCGCTGCGTGCGTCCTCGCCCATGGCCTCGCGGCCCAGGATAATGGCCTCGACACCGCAGAAGGTGGCGTCCGCAGCAAGGTCCACCTCCAGCCGCCGGTCGAGGCGGCCTCCTTGATAGATGATGGTCTCCTGCGGCAGCCAGTCCAGCCGGGCGCCGGGGCCGGCCTTCAGCCGGGTGGTGAGGCGCGCGTGGTCGCCGGTGGAGCGGTAGATCCGTTCGCAGGCCTGCGTCGTCAGCACCAGCCGGGCGGCGGGGGCGGCGCTGGCGGACCAGCGGATGTCGTCACCGCCACATAGCCCGCCGGCGGTATTGATCAGCACCGCCTGCAGCGAGACGTCGTGCGTGCGGGGCAGGCGGATCTTGGCGGCGCCATCCTGGTAGAGGGCATGCAGCCGCGTGCGTCCGTCGAGCAACTGGGTTTCGATACGCCCCTCGCCGCGGGCGCGCTGCATGATCGGCGCGGCGTCGACAGCGCTCACGCTAGACCGTCAGATGCCGGCGAACCTCGGGCTTGTCGAGGTCTGCGGCCGGGCCGGCATGCATGATTTCGCCGCGATCCATGATGTAGATGTCGTCGGCCAGTTCCCGGCAGAAATCAAGGTATTGTTCGACCAGCAGAATGGTCATGCCCTTCTCGTCGCGCAGGAACTGCAGCGCCCGGCCGATGTCCTTGATGATCGAGGGCTGGATGCCCTCGGTCGGCTCGTCGAGCACCAGAACCTTGGGTCGGGTGACCAGCGCGCGCCCGATGGCGAGCTGCTGCTGCTGGCCACCCGAGAGGTCTCCGCCGCGCCGGCCCAGCATGGACTTGAGCACGGGGAACAGGTCGAAGATGTAGGTGGGGATGTTGCGCTCGGCGGGCTTGAGGCCGGCATAGCCGGTCTCAAGGTTTTCCTTCACCGTCAGCAACGGAAAGATTTCGCGGCCTTGGGGCACATAGCCGATGCCCAGGCGCGCCCGCTTGTAGGGCGGCGACTTCCTGAGCACTTCGTTGTTGAAGACGATCTCGCCAGCCGAAACGTTATTGATCCCGGTAACGGCGCGCAGCGTCGACGACTTGCCGACGCCGTTGCGGCCGAGCACGGCGGTGATCCGCTGCGGCTTGGCCTCGATGCTGATGCCCTTGAGGGCCTGCGCCGCGCCGTAGTGCAGGTCGACCGAACGGATGGTGAGGGTGGTCAAGCGAACACTCCCTGCGTCCAGGCCAGGCGGAAGCCAGAGCGGCGGCGCTGCGTCACGTGCCGGCCGCCATTGCGACCAGCCGGAAACTCACCGGCCCCCACCGGGATGGCCAGTTCGATCGGGAATATCCGCGCGTAGAGCATCATCATCGTCCCAGGTACCTTTCGATGACCACCGGGTTCTGGCTCACCTGGTCGAGCGTGCCCTCGGCGAGGACGGTGCCCTCGGCCAGGCAGGTCACGCGGGTGCCGAGCGCCCGCACGAAGCTCATGTCGTGTTCGACCACGACCACCGAGTGCTTCTCGGCGATCTTCCTGAGGAGCTTGGCGGTTTCCTCGGTCTCGCTGTCAGTCATGCCCGCAACCGGTTCGTCGACGAGCAGGAGCTTGGGGTCCTGGGCCAGAAGCATGCCGATCTCCAGCCACTGCTTCTGGCCGTGGCGACAGGTCCGCCGCAGATCGCCCTTGCGGGCGGTGAGGCGGATGGTCTCGAGGATTTCCTCGATGCGTCCACTGTCAGCGGCCGTGAGCGCGGTAGAACATGGGCGCGAAGACGCCGGCGGCTTGCGTTCAGCGCGAGCTCGAGATTGTCCCAGACGCTGTGGCTCTCGAACACCGTCGGCTTCTGGAACTTGCGGCCGATGCCGAGCTGGGCGATCAGTCGCCTCGTCGCAGCTTGGTCAGGTCGATGTCGGCCGTCGAAGAAGCACTTCGCCGTCGTCGGGCGCGTCTTGCCGGTGATGATGTCCATCATCGTGGTCTTGCCGGCGCCGTTCGGGCCGATGATGGCGCAGCAGTCTCGCCGGGCTCGACGACGAAGGACAGCCGAGTTGAGCGCCTTGAAGCCGTCGAAGGAGACGGAGACGCCGTCGATGATAGAGCATGGACTTGGGCTTCATGTCCTTGCTGACGAGGGCGTTCATTCGGCGGGCTCCCGGCTTCGGCGGCGGCCGGAATCGGCCGATCACGCGGGCCTTCTTCTCGGCGTCACGGCGGCGGTCGGCCCGCAGCGCATAATCCGTTCCGGCGCTGCCGTAGCGGACCTGCTGGACGGTCAGGCCGACGATGCCCTTGGGCAGGAACAGCGTGACGAGCGACGAAGAGGCCGCCGAGGGCGAAGAGCCAGAATTCCGGGCAGGGCGCCGGTGAAGAAGGTCTTGCCGGCATTGACCAGCACCGCGCCGATGATCGGGCCGATCAGCGTGCCGCGACCGCCCACCGCCGCCCAGATGACGACTTCGATCGAGTTGCCCGGCTCGAACTCGCCGGGATTGATGATGCCGACCTGCGGCACGAAGAGGCGCGCCGGCGATTCCCGCCATCATCGCGGAGACGACGAAGGTGAACAGCTTGATGTTTTCGACACGGTAGCCAAGGAAGCGGGTCCGGCTTTCGGCATCGCGCACGCCGATCAGCACCTTGCCGTATTTCGACCGGACGATGGCCGATGAGATGAGCAGGCAGGCCGCCAGCATGATCGCGCTGGCTGCAAACAGCGCCGCCCGGGTGCCGTCGGCCTGGACGGAATAGCCGAGGATTTCCTTGAAATCGGTCAGGCCGTTATTGCCGCCGAAGCCCATGTCGTTGCGGAAGAAGGCGAGCAGCAGCGCGTAGGTCATGGCCTGGGTGATGATCGACAGATAGACACCGTTGACGCGGCTGCGGAAGGCGAACCAGCCGAAGATGAAGGCAAGCAGGCCGGGCACCAGCACCACCATGATGGCCGCGAACCAGAACATGTCGAAGCCGTGCCAGAACCAGGGCAGTTCCTTCCAGTTGAGGAACACCATGAAGTCAGGCAGGACAGGGTCGCCATAGACGCCGCGCGGGCCGATCTGGCGCATCAGATACATGCCCATCGCATAGCCGCCCAGCGCGAAGAAGGCGGCGTGGCCGAGCGAGAGAATGCCGCAATAGCCCCAGACCAGATCGAGCGTCAGCGCCAGCAGCGCATAGGTCAGATACTTGCCCATCAGGCTCATAACATAGGTCGGAATGCGGAAGGCACTGTCGACGGGCAGCAGCAGGTTCGAGGCGGGGACCAGGACCGCCACCGCAAGGATGACGGCGATGGCGATGATGATACGCTGGTCGAGCGCGCGGAGAAGAAAGCCGGTGATCATGCTTCGATCGCCCTTCCCTTGAGTGCGAAGAGACCGCGCGGCCGCTTCTGGATGAAGAGGATGATGAGGACCAGCACCAGGATCTTGCCGAGGACGGCGCCGACCGTGGGCTCGAGGAACTTGTTGAGGATGCCGAGCGACAGCGCGCCGACCAAGGTGCCCCAGAGATTGCCGACGCCGCCGAAGACCACGACCATGAAGCTGTCGATGATGTAGGACTGGCCGAGATTGGGCGAGACATTGTCGATCTGGCTGAGCGCGACACCGGCTATACCGGCAATGCCGGAGCCGAGCGCGAAGGTCAGCGCATCGACCCATGGCGTGCGGATGCCCATCGAGGAGGCCATGCGACGGTTCTGGGTGACTGCGCGCATCTGCAGGCCGTAGGCGGAGCGCTTCATCAGCACGAGCAATGCGAAGAAGACCGAGAGCGAGAACAGGACGATCCAGAGGCGGTTCCAGGTGATGGTCAGGCCACCGAGCGGGAAGGAGCCGGCCATCCAGCTGGGGTTGCCGACTTCCTGGTTGGTCGGTCCGAAGATGGTGCGGACAAGCTGTTGCAGGATCAGCGAAATGCCCCAGGTGGCAAGCAGCGTTTCAAGCGGTCGGCCGTAGAGGAACCGGATCACGCCGCGCTCGATGATCAGGCCGACAGCACCGGTCACGAGGAAGGCGACTGGAAGTGCTATCGCCAGCGACCAGTCGAACAGGCCTGGATAGCTGTCTCGTATCACGTCCTGCACGACGAAGGTGGAATAGGCGCCGAGCATGACCATTTCGCCATGCGCCATGTTGATGATGCCCATGACGCCGAAGGTGATGGCGAGACCGATAGCGGCAAGCAGAAGGACCGAACCGAGCGACATGCCGTACCAGATGTTCTGGCCCAGATCCCAGAAGGCGAGATTGCCCTGGATCTTCGCGATGGCGTTGTCGATCTCGGCCTTTGCCGCTGCATCGACATTGGGCGCCGCTGTCATGAGGATGCCGATCGCGTCGCGGCCGCCGATTTTGTCGCGGATGGTCTCGATCGCCTTCTTCTTCTCGTCGGCGCCAAGGTCGGAGCCGAGGACCGATACCGATCGCGCGGTCTCCATCCGCGTCCTGACGACGGGATCGGTTTCCTTAGCGATGGCGGTATCGAGCAGGCCGAGATTTTCCGCACTCGGCGATTTCAACACCGCGTCGGCGGCCTGGAGCCGGACGTTCCGGTCAGGGCTGAGCAGCGTCAGGCCGCCAAGCGCCGAACGGATGACGCGGCGGAGATTGTTGTTGACGCGGATCTTGGTCAGCGCGCCCTTGGCTTCCTCGCCGACGGTCTCGCCCGAGAGCGGGTCGATGACGGTGAGGTTGGCACCGGCAGGCTTTGTCAGGAACACGGCATTGTCGGACTTGCGGAAATAGAGGTCGCCTTCGCCCAAAGCCTCGAGCGCGGGGACGACCCTAGGGTCGCCCGTCGTCGCAAGTGCTTGAATCTTGGAGGGCAGATCGGGGAGCTTGGCAGTTGCCAGTTCGTTGATCAGGGGCTTGAGATCCTCCTGCGCATATCCCGTCCGGCAGAAGAGCGAGACGGTCAACAGGACTGCAAGCATGACGGTTCGTAGGGCGCGCGACATCTCGATCCATCTTCGTTCGAACTCTGGAAAGAAGAGCGGGCAGTTCGTCACTGCCCGCTCCGTATTTCATCCTCTTGGGGTTAGAGGATGCACTCAGGAGCCCTTGCCGCCGCACTTGCCGGTCGCGACATTGAAGTTGCCGCAGGACATCGGCTTGCGCCAATCGGAGATCAGATCCTTGGAGTCGGGCAGGTAGTCCGACCATTCGTCGCCGACGACGGCGGCGGTCTGCTGGACGATTTCGAACTGTCCGTCGGCCTGGATTTCACCGATCAAGACCGGCTTGGTGATGTGGTGGTTCGGCATGACCGTGGAATAGCCGCCCGAAAGGTTCGGAACCGAGACGCCGATGATGGCATCGAGGACCGGGTCGGTCTCGGTGGTGCCGGCGGCCTCGACCGCCTTCACCCAGGCGTTGAAGCCGATATAGGCAGCTTCCATCGGGTCGTTGGTGACGCGCTTGTCGTTCTTGGTGTAGGCATGCCAGGTCTTGATGAACTCGGCATTCACAGGCGCATCGACGGACTGGAAGTAGTTCCAGGCAGCCAGGTGGCCGACGAGCGGGGTGGTGTCGAGACCTGCGAGCTCTTCTTCGCCGACCGAGAAGGCAACGACCGGGATGTCTTCAGCCTTGATGCCCTGGTTGCCCAGTTCCTTGTAGAACGGAACGTTGGCGTCGCCGTTGATGGTCGAGACGACGGCGGTCTTCTTGCCGGCCGAACCGAACTTCTTGATGTCGGAGACGATCGTCTGCCAGTCGGAATGACCGAACGGCGTGTAGTTGATCATGATGTCCTCTTCCTTGACGCCCTTGGACATCAGGTAGGCCTTCAGGATCTTGTTGGTCGTCTGCGGATAGACGTAGTCGGTGCCGGCCAGAACCCAGCGCTCGACGCCTTCGGTCGCGGCCAGGTAATCGACTGCCGGGATGGCCTGCTGGTTCGGAGCGGCGCCGGTGTAGAAGATGTTGCGCGAGGACTCTTCACCTTCATACTGGACCGGGTAGAAGAGGATCGAGTTGAGCTCTTCGAAGACCGGCAGGACCGACTTGCGCGAGGACGAGGTCCAGCAGCCGAATACGGCGGCAACCTTGTCCTTTTCGATCAGGTCGCGGGCCTTTTCGGCAAACAGAGGCCAATCGGAAGCGGGGTCGACGACCACGGCTTCAATCTTCTTGCCGAGGATGCCGCCCTTCTTGTTCTGCTCTTCGACGAGCATCAGCATGGCGTCTTTCAGGGTGGTCTCGGAGATCGCCATCGTGCCCGACAGCGAGTGCAGGATGCCGATCTTGATCGTTTCGTCGGCGGCAAATGCACCCTGCAAGGCGGTCGCGGAGAGCATGGCGGCTGCGAGCGAGCCCATGATCATGTTCTTGAATTTCATTGGATTTCCCCTCTGTTCAGCAGCGGGAACCGGATTAAGAAATACTTAATGCCCGCTGTCTGGGGGGACTATCCGACCGAATTATGCAGTGCGACATACGTTGTTTGACGTATGCGGCGGGGGGAAATGTGCGCGGGGTTGCGGCGTTATTGACGTTAGACCCTAACGGGATGATAATTCGTCGAGCAGGAGAATTGCAATGAACGCAATCACCATTCCGGTTTCAGAGGATACCGCCGAGCGGCTAGACGCATTGGCGCGCAAGCTCGACCTATCGACAGTTCGGATCGCCGAACAGGCGATCGAAGATTTTGTGTCGCGCGAAGAATGGCAGATCGCTGAAATCGAGGCGGGACTCGCTGACATAGAGCGAGGGGACTTTGCCAGTCCTGAGGAAGTTGCCGCTGTCTTTGCGAGATATTTGAAGCCGGCATCCTGAGGGCAGAATGTCTTATGAGCTCATCTGGTCAGGTAGAGCTCTCAAAAGGCTTGACGCTATCGCTACTCACATCGCTGCAAGCAATCCGCAGGCTGCTGCCGATGCCGTGGAGCGTATCGGCATGGCAGTGGACCGGCTCGTAGAATACCCTCATTCAGGACGCCATGGGCGGTTGAACAATACGCGGGAGCTTGTGTTAGCCGATATCCCCTACATCATTCCGTATCGTGTCATCGGCAAACAAGTCTATCTCATAACCGTTTTGCATGCCGCCCAGCAGTGGCCGCTTTCCCGCCGATGGTAGGAACATCCCTGGAAATCTTCCACGCCGTGGATAATTTGCAAGGACGACACGTCCCATAGCCCCTTGCTGCACGGTGTCGTTCATGCTTTTCATAGCCCATGAACGAATTTTCGCCACATCTCCGACCTGCCTCAGAAATAGGCAGCGATGGCCCCGCCGGGTCGTCCATCGGCGCGCGGCAGCGGATCATCCCGGTCCGGCGTGAATATAATCGCTGGGTGGGAAACCAGACACTCGAGGACTATGCGCTACGCTTCACCGCCAAGAGTGCCCGGCAATATTCGCCGACCCGGATCGCGCATACGGCGATCGGGGCGATTTCCTTCCTGGCGCTGGAAGCGGTCGGCGGGGCAATCACCCTGTCCTACGGTACGACCAACGCGATCTTCGCCATTGTGGTCGCGTCATTCCTGTTGCTGCTGATCGGCATTCCGATTGCCAAATACGCGATAAGACATGGCGTCGATATCGATCTGCTCACCCGGGGCGCGGGTTTCGGGTATATCGGCTCGACCATCACGTCGCTGATCTATGCGAGCTTCACCTTCATCCTCTTCGCCATTGAAGCGTCGATCATGACGGGTGCCCTTGAACTCGTCTTCGGCATCCCGCTCTGGCTCGGCTACATCATCTCGGCAGTGGCGGTGATCCCGCTTGTCACCCACGGCGTGAAAATGATCTCCCGCTTCCAGATCATCACCCAACCGATCTGGATCATCCTCAATATCCTGCCCTTCATCTTCATTGCCTTTTCGGACTGGGAGAAGTTCGATTTCTGGCTGAGCTATGCGGGCAAGGGGCAGCAGTCGGGTGAGCTCGGCACGATCGCGCCCTTCGACCTTGCCATGTTCGGTGCCGCCTCGGCGGTCATCCTGGCGCTGATGGCGCAGATCGGGGAGCAGGTGGACTTCCTGCGATTCCTGCCGCCCGATCACACGCCGCCGAACTGGCGGCAGCGTTTCGCCCGGTTTCTCGCCGGGCCGGGATGGGTCATCGTCGGCGCGCCGAAACTGCTGGCGGGCTCGTTCCTCGTCGTCCTGGCGCTCAGTTCGGGTATCCCCGCCGACAAGGCTGCGGATCCAGCCCATATGTATGTGACCGCCTTCGGCTACATGGTGCCGAACCAGACCGCCGCATTGGTCTTGACCGCCGCCTTCGTGGTGGTGTCGCAGCTCAAGATCAACGTGATGAACGCCTATGCCGGGTCGCTCGCCTGGTCGAATTTCTTCTCCCGGCTGACGCATAGCCATCCCGGTCGCGTGGTCTGGCTGTTCTTCAACGTGGCGATCGCGCTGCTGCTGATGGAACTCGGCATCTACAAGCTGCTCGAAGAGACGCTCGGTGTCTTCTCGATCATATCGGCGGCCTGGTTGTGCTCGATTTCGGCCGACTTGTTCATCAACAAGCCGCTGGGACTTGCTCCGCCGGGGATCGAATTCAAGCGGGCGCATCTCTACGACATCAATCCGGTCGGCGTCGGCGGTATGGCCATCAACGTAACGATTGCGCTCGCCGCGCATTTCGGCCTGTTCGGCACCTATGCCGCGTCGCTTGCGATCTACATGACGCCCATTGTCGCGGCGATCGCGGTGCCGGGTATCGCCTGGGCCACGAAGGGCAAGTACTACCTCGCCCGCAAGCCGCGCCAGCAATGGAAGAACCTCTCCAGCATCACCTGCTCGATCTGCGAACATCCGTTCGAACCGGAGGACATGGCCTGGTGCCCGGCCTATGCCGCGCCGATCTGCTCGCTCTGCTGCTCGCTCGACAGCCGTTGCCACGACCTCTGCAAGCCAAAGGCGCGGCTCAATTACCAGGCGATGGAGGTGGCGCGCTCAATCCTGCCGAAGCCCGCGATCGAGGTGCTCTCGACGCGCCTCGGCCGCTACGCGCTGACGACCGCGCTCGCCCTCGGCCTGATCGGGCTGGTGCTCTGGGGCATCGCCGAGCGGGCCGCGACCGTGCTGCCGGAGGCGGCGGGGATCGTCAACATGACCGTGTGGATCGTGTTCCTCGTGTTCTCGATCCTGACGGGCATCGCGGCATGGTTCTTCGTGCTGGCGCATGACAGCCGGGTGGTGGCGGAAGAGGAGTCCTCACGCCAGAACACACTGCTGCTCAAGGAAATCGCCGCCCACAAGAAGACAGACGCCGCGCTGCAATATGCCAAGGAGACCGCGGAAGCCGCAAATCGCGCCAAGAGCCGCTATGTCGTCGGGCTGACGCATGAATTGCGCACGCCGCTCAACGCCGTGCTCGGCTATGCCCAGTTGCTGGAGCGGGATGAGAGCATTCCCGATACGCGCCGGTCGGCGATCAAGGTCATCAAGCGCAGCGCGGATCACCTTTCGGGCCTGATCGACGGGCTGCTGGACATATCCAAGATCGAGGCCGGGCGGCTGCAGGTCATGTCCGACGACATCAACATCCGCGATTTCCTCGACCAGGTGACCGGCATGCTGCGGCCGCAGGCGGAGGCGAAGGGCGTGGTCTTCGAGATGTCGATCGATGCCAACCTGCCGGCTTACGTTCGCACCGACGAGAAGCGGCTGCGGCAGATTCTCGTCAACCTGCTTTCCAACGCGATCAAATATACGAGCGAGGGCAGCGTTACGCTCGATATCGGCTATCGCGGCCAGGTGGCCACATTCACGCTGACCGACACCGGCCATGGCATTCCCTCGGCCGACCTGCCGCTGATCTTCGAGCCGTTCCAGCGCGGGTCCGGCGGGCAGTCGCGGCTGGCGCCCGGCCTCGGGCTCGGCCTGACCATCACCCGGTTGCTCACTCAGACTCTTGGCGGGGAGATCACGGTCGAAAGCGAGGAGGGGCATGGCACGACCTTCCGCGTCCGGCTGATGCTCTACGGTTTGAGTAAGCCCGGAGCGTCCGCGCTTGACCGCAAGATCCTGACCTATACGGGCCCGCGGCGGACCATCGTCGTGGTTGACGACAACGAGGAGCACCGCGAACTGATGCGCGAGGCGCTGACACCACTCGATTTCGTGGTGTTGACCGCCAATTCAGGGACGGATTGCCTGGCGCTGATCGAGGGCGCACGGCCGGACATCTTCCTGGTCGACATCTCCATGCCGGGCATGAATGGCTGGGACCTCGCGGGACGACTGCGGGAGGGCGGACAGACGGCGCCGATCGTGATGCTGTCGGCCAATATCGGCGACGGCGGTGCGGGGGCCATTGCCGGCGGCGATCACAATGATACGCTGGCCAAGCCGGTGAACTTCCGCCAGTTGCACGACAAGCTCGCCCATTGGCTCGGGCTGACCTGGGTCTATGCGACCGCGCCGGCCAGGCCCGGGCCGGGTGCCGCGGGGCAGGGATTGCGAAGCCCCGGCGCGGGCCATGTCGAGGAACTGATCCGTCTCGGCGAGATCGGCTATGTGCGTGGCATCGAGGCCAAGCTCAGCGACCTTGCAAAGGACGAGGAAAACCGGCATTTCGCCGAGGTCATGACCGCACATATCAAGGCCTTCAACATCGACGCCTATCTCGCCGACCTCCGCAAGCTCGAACGCGAGGAGGCCGGGACGTGAACGCAGTCGAAAGTCCGCGCGACATCGTGCTCCTGGTCGACGACAGCCCGGATTCGCTTTCGTTTCTCACTGAGGCGCTGGAGGAGACCGGCTATTCGGTGCTGATCGCGACGTCGGGCGCCTCGGCTCTCTCCATCGTCGACCGCATCACGCCCGATCTGATCCTGCTTGATGCGGTCATGCCCGGCATGGATGGTTTCGAGACCTGCCAGCGGCTCAAGGCGCATGGCGCTGTGGCGCAGGTCCCCGTCATCTTCATGACCGGCCTGACCGAGACCGAGCATGTCGTGCGCGCGCTCGGGGCCGGGGGCGTCGACTACCTCACAAAGCCGATCAATGTCGACGAACTCAGGGCCCGCATCCGCGTCCACCTTGCCAATGCCCGCTCGGCCCAGAGCGCGCGCGTGGCGCTGGATGCAGCCGGGCGGCACCTGCTGGCTGTGCGCTCCAGCGGAAGGATCCTGTGGTCGACGCCGCAGGCGATCCGTCTCGTCAATGCGGCGACAGGCAGCGACGAGGGCATAGAACTGGTCAGCGCGCGCATCCGCATCTGGATGGAGGAGCGTCGTCTTTCAGGGGCGCAGAAAGATCCCGGCTTCGCGGTCGAGACTGGCGGCGAGGCGGGCCTCGCGCTGTCCTTTCTCGGCTCGATCGGCCAGGACGAGCACCTGTTCCGGCTGACCGGGCAGGCGCAGGGCAGCGAGAGCGAACGGCTCAGGCAGCATTTTTCCCTGACGGCCCGGGAATCCGAGGTCCTGGCCTGGATCGCCAAGGGCAAGTCCAACCGCGATATCGGCGAGATCCTCGGCCTGTCGGCGCGGACGGTGAACAAGCACCTCGAGCAGATCTACGTGAAGCTCGGCGTGGAAAACCGCGCCTCGGCGGCGGTGAAGGCGGCCAATCTTCTCATGCAGGGCTGACCAGGCGACAAGACCCGCTTGACCATCTTATCGATCCTTTATATAGATATATGGCAATATATCTATTTGGAAATGTAATATGCAGGCCACTCAGCAGCTCGATCTCGTCTTCGGCGCGCTTGCCGACCCGACCCGGCGCGCGATCCTCACCCGGCTCGCAAACAGGGAATCGACAGTCAACGAACTGGTCGAGCCCTTCGGTCTCGCGCAGCCGACGATTTCGAAGCATATCAAGGTGCTGGAGGCGGCGGGGCTGGTGTCTCGGGGCAGGGAAGCGCAGTTCCGGCCGGTCAAGCTGAATGCGGCGCCACTCAAGGCTGCGTCGATGTGGATCGGCAATTACAAGCGGTTCTGGGACGAGAGCCTCGAACAGCTTGACGATTACGTCAAGGAACTCATCGAAAAGGGAGAACGACCATGGACGCAAAGGTAAGCAACGAGCCGGTCGCCGACCGCCAGTTCACGATAACGCGTGTCTATGACGCCCCGGCAAGGCTGGTGTTTCTCGCCCATTCCAGACCCGAGCATGTTCGCCGCTGGTTCGGGCCCAAGGGCTGGCCGATCAGCAAGTGCGAGATCGATTTCCGCGTCGGTGGTGAATTCCATTTCCAGATGACCAGCGACGAGGGCGAAGTCGGCCCGCCCTTCGGCGGTACCTATTTCGAGATCGAGCCCAACCGGAAGATCGTCTATGACAACGGCTTCGAGGCGCCCGGCAGCGGCCGGTTTCAAGTCACCGTGCTGTTCGAGGAATTCGACGGGCGGACGACGCTGACCGTGACCACCCTTTTCGACAGCGTGGCGATGAAAGACGAATATCTCGGTGTCGGCATGGCCGAGGGGATGCAGTCGGGCTTCGACCAGCTTGGGGATGTGGTCGAGGATCTCAAGTCCTGGGAGCTGAAGTAGACGCTCATGCGCTTGAACGCTCCATGTGGTCATGTTATGTGACTGGTCATCTGAGATGACCATGTGGAGCCGGCAATGAACACGATGACGGCGACGGAGTTCAAGGCGAAATGCCTTGAAATTCTTGACAAGCTCAAGGCCGGCGAGATCGAGAAGTTGACCATCACAAAGCGTGGTGAGCCGGTTGCCGTGCTCACGGCGCCAGCGAGCCATGAGGTAGCCGTTCGCAACATTAATGGTTTCATGCGTGGTTCGGTTATTGGGCCGGAGGACGTTGACCTAACGTCTCCGATTCTGGACGAAGAGTTTCTTGCGGAGCAGGGAATTCTGCATCAATGAGTCCATTGCCGGATGCCGTTCTTCTGGACACTTGCGCTGTCATCTGGCTGGCCCGAGGCATATTTCCTGAACGGGAGTTACCGATCATCGTACATGCAGGTTTGCAGGGCGGCATTTTCATATCGCCGATCTCTGCCTGGGAGGTGGGGTTGATCGCCCATCCTCGATCGGGGAGGCTGCCGAAGCTGCAGTTCCTTCCCGATCCAAAGGGCTGGTTCGCCAACGTGATGGCCGGGCCAGGAATCAAGCCGGCTGCCTTCACTCCCGACATAGCGATCGATGCGTCATCTCTGCCCGGCGAACTTCATGGTGATCCAGGAGATCGCATTCTCATCGCAACGGCACGGAACACGCGATTGCCCATCGTGACCCGCGACGAGAAAATCATTGCCTATGGCGCAGCCGGCCACGTCCAGGTCATCGCTTGTTAGCCGCGACAGGCGGCCGTACTCGGCGGCTCATCCCGATCCGATAACCATCTTTTAACTATAATGGAGTCTTACTCGCTTCAGTAGGATTTTGTGCAACGCACGCCTTCCTTTCACCAAATTTGGCGTAAAGAAGGCTGAGATGCAGATAGGGCGATGCCAAAGGCTGCATTTCAGCCTGACAGCGATGGATTGATGGAATGGCCGCCTGGCTGGGAATTGTCTCATCGCCGGGCGTCTGGATTCGGGGATACGAGAAAATATGGAAACCGAAGCACTGGCAGCAGTCGCGCACGCCGATGTCAGCATGTGGGGCCTGTTCATGCAGGCCGGCTGGGTGGTCAAGCTGGTGATGATCGGCCTGCTGGGCGCCTCCGTCTGGACCTGGGCCATGGTCGTCGACAAGCTGGTCAATTTCAATCGCGCGCGGCGTCAGTTCGACAGTTTCGAGCAGATTTTCTGGTCGGGTCAGTCGCTCGAGGAACTCTACCGCACCCTGTCCGAACGCCAGACGTCCGGCATGGCAACGATCTTCGTGTCCGCCATGCGCGAATGGAAGAAGAGCTTCGAGCGCGGGGCGCGCTCGCCGATCGGGCTGCAGATGCGCATCGACCGTGCCATGGACGTGACGCTCGCGCGCGAGACCGAGACACTCGAAGCGCGGCTTTCTTCTCTTGCCACCATCGGCTCGGCCGCGCCCTTCGTCGGGCTGTTCGGCACCGTTGTCGGCATCATGACCTCGTTCCAGGGCATCGCCGCCTCCAAGTCCACCAATCTTGCGGTCGTGGCACCCGGTATCGCCGAAGCGCTGCTCGCCACCGCGATCGGTCTTGTCGCGGCCATTCCCGCGGTCATCGCCTACAACAAGTTCTCGGGCGATGCCAACAAGCTGGTCGCCCGCATGGAAGCCTTTGCCGACGAGTTCTCCGCCATTCTTTCGCGCCAGATCGACGAGCGGCTCCAGCCGCGCGCGGCGGCGCAGTAAGGGAGCCGACCGATGGGAATGTCAGCGGGAGCGCAGACAGGCGGATCGGGCGGTCGCGGCCGTCGCCGCGGTGGTGGCCGCAAGGCGCCAATGAGCGAAATCAATGTCACGCCGCTGGTCGACGTGATGCTGGTGCTGCTGATCATCTTCATGGTCGCGGCCCCGCTGATGACGGTCGGCGTGCCGATCGACCTGCCGGAAACCCGGGCCAAGGAGATGAATTCGGACACCAAGCCGATCACGGTCTCCATTAACAAGGAAGGCCAGGTCTATCTCGGCGAGGAAACCGAGACGCCGATCTCGCTGGACGAACTGGTTCCGAAGCTGGCTGCGATCGCCAAGACGGGCAACGAGGAACGCATCTTCGTGCGCGGCGACGCGACGGCTGACTACGGCAACATCATGAAGGTCATGGGTCTTCTCAACAGCGCCGGATACAAGAATATCGGCCTGGTGACCCTGCAGGAGCCGACGGGCTGACGTAAGACGATGAAGGGTAGCGTCATCACATCTGTCGCACTCCACGCCCTTGTCGCGGCGTGGATGCTGGCTTCCTTCGGATCGCCCGAACCCTTCGAGGTGGCGATGTCCGAAGCGATGCCGGTCGACCTCGTGCCCATCGAGGAACTGACGCAACTGCAGCAGGGCGACAAGGAAGCACCGAAGAAGGATCGCTCCGCGACTGAAGTCACCAGGAAGGAAGATCCGGTTCCGGATGCCCAGAATACCGGCGACAACACGTTCGATCTCGATTCCGTCCCGACGCCGAGCGAAAAGCCCACCAACGTCCAGGAAGCGGGCGCCCAGAAGCCGTCCGCCGAGGTGATTCCGGACCAGGTCCTGACGCAGGCCGAGAATGTCGAGGAGGTGATCAAGGAAGACACCGCCGTCGAGCCGACGCAAGACGTCGCGGCACTGGAACAGCCCAAGGTCGAAATCAAGCCGGAACCCAAGCCGGAGCCCGAGGTCGTCGAAGAAGACCAGCCGGTCGAGGACACTGCCGAATCCGTCATCCCCGACAACGTTCCCGTGCCGGTCAGCCGGCCCAAGGTCGAGCCGACAAAGGTCGTGGAAAAGAAGGAAGAGAAGAAGGAAGTCGAGGTTGCCGAGGCCAAGCCGACCAAGCAGCCCGACAGAAAGAAATCCGACAAGGACCGCAAGTCAGCCAAGTCGACGACGAAGCGGGGAAATCCGATTTCAGCACCGACGAAATCTCCGAGCTTCTGAACAAGACCGACGAGAAGCCCGGGGGTGCCAAGCGCAACAAGCAGGAAAAGGCGCTCGGCGCCAAGATCGCGACCGGCGGCGAGAAGCTGAGCCAGACGGAGCTGGATGCGTTGCGCGGCATCGTCGAAAAGAACTGGACCGTGATGCCGGGTCAGGTCGCGTCGAATGATATCAAGATCGTCGTGCGGTTCGAACTGGACCAGAACGGCGACGTGGTCGGCGACCCCGAAGTCACGAGTTCCGGCGGCGACGGCTCGTCGCTGCGGGCGCTGGAAGGCGGCGCCCGCCGAGCGGTGATGAAGTCGGCGCCCTTTGATTCGTTGCCGAAGGAAAAATACGACACCTGGAAGGTCGTCGAGCTCAGCTTCTACCCGAGCGAAATGATGTAACCGACCTTCGTCTCACGGCGGCATGGCCGCCGACACAAGAAGACTTTTTGGCTGAAAGGCTCATAGAGGATGATGAAACACCAGATTTTTCAAGGCGCTGTTCGCGGTCGCCGCCCTGTTCGCGGTACTGGCTTCGCCCGTGCGCGCCGAAGTGAAGCTCGACATTCGCAAGGGCAGCGTCGAGCCGATGCCGATCGCGATTTCCGACATGGTCTCCAGTGATGCTCTCGGTGCGCAGATCAGCGCCGTGATCACGGCAGACCTGAAGCGATCCGGCTTCTTCACGCCGGTCGACAAGGCGGCCTTCATCCAGAAGATCACCAATCCCGACGCGGCTCCCCGCTTCGAGGACTGGAAGGCGGTCAACGCCCAGGCCCTGGTGTCGGGCCGCGTGACCAAGGAGGCCGATGGCCGCCTGCGCGCCGAGTTTCGCCTGTGGGACGTCTATGGCGGCACCCAGCTCATCGGCCAGCAGTTCTACACCCGTCCGGAAAACTGGCGCCGCGTCGCACATATCATCGCCGACGCGGTCTATGAGAAGTTGACGGGCGAGAAGGGCTATTTCGACACCCGAATCGTTTTCGTCCACGAGACCGGTCCGAAGAATGCCCGTGTCCGCCAACTGGCGATCATGGACCAGGACGGCGCCAACATGCGCATTCTCACCAAGTCCAAGGCGATCGTGCTGACGCCGCGCTTCTCGCCGAACCAGCAGGAAATCACCTACATGTCCTTCGAGGGCGACCAGCCGCGGGTCTACCTGCTGCAGCTCGAGACAGGACAGCGCGAGGTCGTGGGCAATTTCCCCGGCATGACCTTCTCGCCGCGCTTCTCGCCCGATGGCTCGCGGGTGATCATGAGCTTGCAGGAGAAGGGCAATGCCAATATCTTCACCATGGACCTGCGTTCGCGCACAACGACGCGGCTGACTTCGACGGCGGCGATCGACACTGGTCCCTCCTACTCGCCCGACGGCCAGAGGATTGTGTTCGAAAGCGATCGCGGCGGCCGCCAGCAGCTCTATGTCATGAATGCCGACGGCTCGGGCCAGACCCGCATTTCTTTCGGCGATGGCGCCTATTCGACGCCGGTCTGGTCGCCCAAGGGGGACCTGATCGCGTTTACCAAGCAGTCCGGCGGCAAGTTCTCGATCGGCGTCATGCGTCCTGATGGCTCCGGCGAGCGCATCCTGACCACGGGCTTCCACAATGAAGGCCCGACCTGGGCGCCGAACGGCCGCGTGATCATGTTCTTCCGCCAGCCCTCGGGAGCGGGTGGACCGTCGCTCTTCTCGATCGACCTTTCCGGCTACAATGAGCAGCGCGTTCCCACGCCGGCATTCTCTTCCGACCCGGCCTGGTCGCCGCTGCTCGAGTGAGCGGGGATCGTGTCCAGAATGACCGGCGTCTTTGATTAGAATTCTATGAAACTTACCCAATTTCCGGTTTGTTAACCATGCTCATAGAGGCCAGGTTAACCCCGCCGGGTTACAGTTCGGAAACCTTGACTATTAAGACTTAGGAGCAGGCCATGAGCCATTCTGAAGCAATAACAATCGGCCCGATGGCGAAGCTCGCGCGCAATCCGTTCATCATCGCGCTCGTCTGCGGCATCGCGCTGACCGGCTGCGCCAAGAAGAACAAGCTCGACAGCACCGACGACCTTGGTCTCAACACGCAGAACAGCCCGTCAACGCCCGGCTCGCAGCAGGACTTCACCGTCAATGTCGGCGACCGCATCTTCTTCGACACGGATTCCACCTCGATCCGCGCCGATGCCCAGCAGACGCTGCGCAAGCAGGCCCAGTGGCTCAACCAGTATTCGAGCTACCGCATCGTGGTGGAAGGTCATGCCGACGAGCGCGGCACCCGCGAATACAATCTCGCGCTCGGCGCACGCCGCGCAGAGGCCACGCGTGACTACCTCGTTTCGCAAGGCGTCGACGGCAGCCGGATGAGGACGATCTCCTACGGCAAGGAACAGCCGGTTGCCGTCTGCGACGACATCTCGTGCTGGTCTCAGAACCGCCGTGCGGTCACTGCCCTCAAGGGCGGCCCGAACGGCTGATCCCGACGCTCCTGTCTTGTTGCCGAACCGCTCGTGGAACGTCTCCACGGGCGGTTTGGCTTTTTGGGAACCTTCTGGCAGTTTGGCGGGGGAGGGATCCGTATGACAACGATCAACAGCATCCAGCTCCGTCGCTACACAACCGAGGACCTTGACGCTGTGATCGAGGTTTTCCAACGTGCGATCCGCGAGGTGGCGTCGAGGGATTACAATCCTTCGCAGATCGCGGCCTGGTCAGCCGTCGACCGGGCCGCCTGGGAGCCGCACCGGCTCACTCGGCCGACATGGGTCGCAGTCGACGGCGCACGCCCGGCAGGGTTCAGCGACCTCGAAGCGGATGGCCATCTCGACATGATGTTCGTTCATCCGGACTATCAGGGAATCGGTGTCGCGAGCCTGCTGCTTCGGACTGTGGAGGCGGCGGCGATAGACCTGGGGCTGAAGCGCATATTCACCGAGGCTAGCCACACGGCGCGGCCCTTCTTTGAACGACGCGGTTTTGTAGTCGACGGGGAGCAGGTGGTGGGCAAGCGCGGCGAACGGATGACCAACTTTCGGATGCACAAGTCGCTCTGAGTTCTGCGCTCGCGCTCGGACGCCGCAATTCGGGTCAAATCGACGCGAAACTCCTTACTTCCGCCCGAGTCCGTTGCTTTTTTGTCGCGGAATTGAAAGAACTTCGTTGCTCGCGCGCGACGCGCGAATCTCCGAAACACCAGGATCGAGGACACATGACGAAAAAGCTTCTGGCCGGCATGCTTGCCATTGCGGCCACGGCATTTCTGACGTTGAGCCCTGTGGCAACATCGGCCCAGTCGGTGGATACCGAACTGAGGGTGCAGCAAATGGAAGAACAGCTCCGGCAGCTGAACGGCAAGGTGGAGGAAATGACCTTCCAGCTGCTGCAGATGCAGGAACAGTTGCGCAAGGCGCAGGAAGACAACGAGTTTCGCTTCCAGGAACTCGAGGGCGGCAAGAAGAAGAGTTCGCTCGAAAAGCCTGCCGACCAGGACACGGCCAACAACACTTCCGGCGATCAGCCGCCGGAAGTCCAGCCCGAACAAGATGCCGCGCAACTCGACCAGCCGATGGACGACAGCGGCAACGAGCTCGACATGGGCACGCCGCCGATCGATCTCGGCAAGCTCAAGGTCGACGAGAAAGGCGACCTCCTGGCGGCCGATGAGGGTGATCCGAACGCCGTCGCGCGGCAGGAACTGCCGGCGCCGGAGACCAGCACGGTCGACCCGAGCGATCAGACCGCAGCGCTCAATCCCAAGGCGTCTGACGAGGATCAATACCAGTCCGCCTATGAACAGGTGCTTGCCGGCGACTATGCGGCGGCGGAGGCGGGCTTTTCCGCGTTCATCGCTGCGAATCCCGAGAGCAAGCGGATCGCGGATGCCAATTTCTGGCTCGGCGAGGCGCAATATTCGCAGGCCAAGTACAGCGAGTCGGCCAAGACGTTCCTCAATGCCTACAAGACCCACGGCAAGTCCGGAAGGGCGCCGGAAATGCTGCTGAAGCTGGCCATGTCGCTGGCCGCGCTCGACAGCCGCGACACAGCCTGCGCAACGCTGCGCGAGGTTGCCAAGTCCTATCCCAAGGCCTCGCGTGCCATCATCACCAAGGTTGCCACCGAGCAGAAGCGGCTCTCCTGCGGATGACGCCCTACCAGGGCGAGGCTCCGCAGCATGCGTCGAGCCTGATTTCGCCCGCGGTGGCCGCAGAACATTTTCTAAGACGACTGCCGGACCCGTGCCGGCTGCTGGTCGCATTTTCCGGCGGAAGCGATTCGACAGGTCTCCTGTCTGCCCTCACCGCGGCTTGCCGCAGCTACCCCGGCGTCGCCCTCCACTCCGCCACCGTTGATCACGGTCTCCGCAGCGGATCGGCCGCGGAGGCGGAGACTGCCGGCGAAACGAGTGGGCGGCTTGGCGTACCGCACAGCATCCTGCGCTGGACCGGCGTGAAGCCGGCCACAGGTCTCCAGGCTGCAGCCCGCGAGGCGCGCTACAGCCTGCTTGCCAGTGAGGCTATCCGGATTGGCGCCGATTTCATCGTTTCGGGTCACACGCTGGACGACCAGCGGGAGACGATGTTCATGCGAGGGCTCCGCTCGCCGGGCGCAGTGGCGGGGATGGATGCAGCCGTTCTGCTGCAACGCCAGGTCTGGCTGATCCGACCCTTCCTCGGTGTCGGCAGGGCCGCGATCCGCGCCTATCTCTGCGACCGAAGCCTGGGCTGGAGCGAGGATCCAAGCAACGACAACCCGGCATTCGAGCGCGTCCGCATCCGGCAATCTCTCGCTCTCGTCGATGGCGGGGGCCCGCCGTCGAGCTCGGAGGAGGATTTCATCGGCGCGGCCAGGTTCGTGCGAGACAGCGTCAGACTGCATGCCGGGCTGGTGGCGACGGTCGACCTGGAAGACTTTCGGACCGACCACAGGCTTGCCCTTGCGACGCTGCTGGCGGTCATGGGTGGGCGCGAGCATGGGCCCGGTGCGGAGGTTGCCGCAGGACTGGTCGCGAGACTGGCAGTCCCGGTCGACTTCCGGACCACCGCCAACCGCGTCGTCCTCGATCGGCGCGGCAGGACGCTTTTTCTTTACCGTGAGGAGCGCGGGCTGGAGACACGCACGGTCATGCCGGGAGAGTCCGCGTGCTGGGACGGCCGTTTCGAGATCGCCAATGACGGCGGGCGCCCGGTCACCATCGGCGCGGGCAGGGCGCTGGAAGGGTCGGCGCCACTGCAGTTACCCGGCCCGGACGACGGGCTGCCAGGCGATGTTATCCGGCGCGTCGCCCTGTCCGCTCCGCGTGTCATCGATGGCGATCCGGCGACGCTGAGGGTGCGACCAGTCCTCGCACCTTTCGAGAGATTCCTGCCGGGGCGGAAGCTTGAACTTGCCAACAGCCTGGCAACTGCGTTCCAATTGGAACAATTTCCTTTATTAAGGCTTGGCAATGGCGCGTTTTGATGCGCCGCCGGCTTGGCATTCCGGATGGTCGTGCCTATGTTACACCTTGAAAAGGTCTGCTTTCGGGTTTATCCGGGCTGGCTAAATTGTTCCGGTGAGGGATATGAACCCCAACTTCAGAAATATTGCCCTGTGGGCCATTATTGCCGTGCTGCTCGTCGCGTTGTTCAGCATGTTCCAGACCCAGGGCGACCGCGTCAGTTCGGCGGAAATTCCCTATTCGGATTTCATCAAGGCGGTTGACGGCGGCCGCGTCCGGCAAGTCGAATTCACCGGCAACCGTGGCCGGGGCGTTTATGCCGACACCAACGGCGTGTTCCAGACTTATGCGCCGCAGGTCGACGACGGCCTGATGACCAAGCTCCAGGCGAAGAATGTCACCGTGATGGTTCGCCCCGAGGCGGATTCGTCCTCCGGCCTGTTCGGCTTCCTGATCAACCTTCTGCCGATTCTGCTGATCATCGGCGTCTGGCTCTTCCTGATGCGCCAGATGCAGGGTGGCTCGCGCGGTGCGATGGGGTTCGGCAAGTCCAAGGCCAAGCTTCTGACCGAAGCGCATGGCCGGGTGACCTTCGACGACGTCGCCGGTGTCGACGAAGCCAAGGGCGACCTTGAGGAAATCGTCGAATTCCTGCGCGACCCGCAGAAGTTCCAGCGCCTCGGCGGTCGCATCCCGCGCGGCGTCCTGCTTGTCGGCCCTCCAGGCACCGGTAAGACGCTACTCGCCCGTGCGATCGCCGGCGAAGCCAATGTGCCGTTCTTCACGATTTCCGGTTCGGACTTCGTCGAAATGTTCGTCGGTGTCGGCGCGAGCCGCGTCCGCGACATGTTCGACCAGGCCAAGAAGAATGCGCCCTGCATCATCTTCATCGACGAAATCGACGCCGTCGGCCGCCATCGTGGCGCCGGTCTCGGCGGCGGTAACGATGAACGCGAGCAGACACTCAACCAGTTGCTGGTCGAGATGGACGGTTTTGAGGCGAATGAGGGCATCATCCTGATCGCCGCCACCAACCGTCCTGACGTTCTCGACCCTGCGCTGCTGCGTCCGGGCCGCTTCGACCGTCAGGTCGTGGTTCCGAACCCTGATATCATCGGCCGCGAGAAGATCCTTAAGGTCCATGCACGCAACGTGCCGATGGCACCGAATGTCGATCTCAAGATCCTCGCACGCGGCACGCCCGGCTTCTCCGGCGCCGACCTGATGAACCTCGTGAACGAGGCTGCCCTGCTTGCGGCTCGCCGTAACAAGCGTCTCGTCACGATGGCCGAATTCGAGGATGCCAAGGACAAGGTGATGATGGGCGCGGAACGCCGTTCGTCCGCCATGACCCAGGAAGAGAAGAAGCTCACCGCCTATCACGAAGCCGGCCATGCCGTCGTCGCGATCAATGTCGTGGCCGCCGATCCCGTCCACAAGGCGACGATCATCCCGCGCGGCCGTGCGCTCGGCATGGTCATGCAGCTCCCCGAAGGCGACCGCTATTCGATGAGCTACAAATGGATGGTGTCGCGCCTGGCCATCATGATGGGTGGACGCGTGGCGGAGGAATTGACCTTCGGCAAGGAGAACATCACCTCGGGCGCGTCGTCCGACATCCAGCAGGCGACCAAGCTCGCCCGTGCGATGGTGACGCAGTGGGGCTTCTCCGACGAACTCGGCCAGGTTGCCTATGGTGAAAACCAGCAGGAGGTGTTCCTCGGCCATTCCGTGACGCAGTCGAAGAACATTTCGGAGGCAACGTCGCAGAAGATCGACAACGAGGTGCGTCGCCTGATTGACGAGGCCTATACCGAGGCGCGTCGCATCCTGACCGAAAAGCACGATGCCTTCGTGACCATTGCCGAGGGCCTGCTCGAATACGAGACCCTGTCCGGCGACGAAATCAAGGCGCTGATCCGCGGCGACAAGCCGGCCCGCGATCTCGGCGACGACACGCCGCCGAGCCGTGGTTCCTCGGTTCCGAAGACCGGCACATCCAAGGGTGGCCCGGCGGAAACTGAAGGCGGCTTCGAGCCGCAGCCGCAGTAGCCGGTATCGCCAAACGACGATCAAGAGCCCGGTTCGCCGGGCTTTTTCTTTGCCTCGAGCCCGGCGCCGTTAACGCTATGTATTGACACTTTTTCCAATTTGATGTGGCAAGATCCGGCGATTATGGCATTCAGAATGCCCAAATCGAGTGCCTCAAGGCCTCGAAAGACAGACGGGTGGGAAACATGACGAGACGCTATTTCGGCACAGACGGCATTCGCGGCCAGGCCAATACCTTCCCGATGACGCCCGATTTGGCGATGCGCGTCGGCATTGCCGTTGGCACGACGTTCCGGCGAGGCTCGCATCGGCACCGCGTGGTGATCGGCAAGGACACGCGCCTGTCGGGCTACATGCTGGAAAACGCGCTTGTCGCGGGGTTCACGGCGGCGGGCGTCGATGCCTTCGTGCTGGGTCCCATCCCAACGCCGGCGGTGGCCATGCTGACACGGTCCCTGCGCTGCGACATCGGCGTGATGATTTCCGCGTCGCACAACCCCTACCAGGACAATGGCATCAAGCTTTTCGGGCCCGACGGCTACAAGCTGTCGGACGAGATCGAGAGCCAGATCGAGGACATGGTCGACAAGGACATCGGCTCGCAACTCGCCAAGTCCGAATCCATCGGCCGCGCCAAGCGCATCGATGGCGTCCATGATCGCTATATCGAGTTCGCCAAGCGCACGCTTCCGCGCGATGTCACGCTGAGCGGGCTCCGGGTCGCGATCGATTGCGCGAATGGTGCGGCATACAAGGTGGCGCCGGCGGTTCTGTGGGAACTGGGCGCCGAAGTGGTGGCGATCGGCACCGATCCGAACGGCACCAACATCAATCTCAACTGCGGCTCGATGCATCCCGAGGCGCTGGTGGCGAAGGTGCACGAGGTTCGCGCCGACATCGGCATCGCGCTCGATGGTGATGCCGACCGCGTCATCATCGTCGATGAAAAGGGCCGGATCGTCGATGGCGACCAGCTCATGGCGCTTATCGGCGAGACCTGGGCCAATGACGGCCTCCTGCGCGGGCAGGGCATCGTTGCCACCATCATGTCCAACCTGGGTCTCGAGCGCTTCATGAGTGATCGGGGGATGACGCTGGCGCGCACGTCGGTCGGCGACCGCTACGTCGTCGAGCATATGCGGAAGAACGATTTCAACGTCGGCGGCGAACAGTCCGGCCACATCGTGCTTTCCGATTTCGGCACGACCGGAGACGGTCTGGTGGCGGCGCTGCAGGTACTGGTCGCGGTGAAGCGGCTGAGCAAGCCGGTGAGCGAGGTCTGCCATCGTTTCGAGCCGGTGCCGCAACTGCTCAAGAATGTCCGCTTCGCCGGCGGCAAGCCGCTAGAGGACAAGCAGGTCAAGCTCGCCATCGCCGAAGCCCAGAACGCATTGTCCGACCGTGGAAGGCTGGTTATCCGGCCATCGGGCACGGAGCCCCTGATTCGGGTCATGGCCGAGGGCGACGATCCCGGCCAGATCGAGAAGATCGTCGATGGCCTTATCGACGTTATCGCCAAGGTTCGTCCCGCGGCCTGAAACAACGTCGAGCTTTCAAACGATCAAATTTTGGTCATCCAACTAATCCGCGTGCAATCGTAGCACTTCATTAGCGACCTTGCCTATAAAGTCCTGGATGTTCGCCAGGAGGTTTTACATGCAAGACGGGATCGAGACTTTTTCCGCTGGGAGTTTCCCGCATAGCGGCGAGCTCGGAAGCGTCATATCATGCCGCGGATCCGAGGCGCATGTGGCCCTGATGCAGCGTCCCACGCCGCAGGGGCCGCGCGCGACGGTCGGCAAGTTTGTCGCGCTCAAGCATTCAAAGGGCGCCTCGGTCGGGATGATCAGCGAGATATCCTCGGCGGCCGGCAGCGCTGCGCCCCAGGGCACCCACGCCGTGGCGCAGGTCGACTTGATGGGCGAGATCACCTATGGCCCCGCTGGCATGCTTCGTTTCGATCGTGGCGTGCGCGAATATCCGGCGATTGGCGACGCTGTCGAATTGCTGGGTCGCGACCACCTGCAGCTCATCTATTCCTCGTTCGAGGGCAAGGCGATGCGGATCGGCGACGTCCAGGAGGACGGGGGCGTGCCTGCGCTGATCGATGCCGACGGGCTCGTGTCGAAGCACTTTGCGGTCCTGGGCTCGACAGGCGTCGGAAAGTCGTCCGGTACGGCGGTCATCCTGACGGAACTGATTGCGGCCAAGCCCGACGTGCGGGTGCTGCTACTCGATGTCCACAATGAATATAGCGCAAGCTTCGGAGCCCGGGCCACGCCGGTCGATCCGACGACGCTCAAGTTGCCGTTCTGGCTGTTCAATTTCGAAGAGTTCACCGACGCGATTTATGGCGGACGCCAGGCGGTCATGGAGGAACTCGACATCCTCGCCGAGCTCATCCCGCTCGCCAAGGCAAGCTACGCCAACATCAAGGGCGGCACGGACCGCAGCCTGCTCTCGCGGCGCAGTCCCCGCCAGGGATCGGGCTTCACGGTCGATACGCCTGCGCCCTACATGATCCAGGACCTTGTGTCGCTGATCGACGACCGGATGGGCAAGCTGGAAAACCGGGCGACCCGGATGATCCACCACCGCCTGATGGCGAGGATCGAGACCATCCGCAACGACCCGCGCTACGCCTTCATGTTCGAGAACGCCAATGTCGGCGGTGACACGATGGCGGCGGTGCTCGGCCAGCTCTTCTCCGTCAACACCAACCGCCAGGGCATCACCGTCCTCAAGCTCGCCGAATTCCCCGGTGAGGTGGTCGATGCCGTGGTTTGCGTGGTGCTGCGACTCGCCTTTGAATTCGGGCTCTGGAGCGACGGCGGCACGCCGCTGCTCATCGTCTGCGAGGAGGCGCACCGCTTCGCGGCGGCTGATCATTCCTCGGGTTTCGCACCCGCCCGGCGCGCCCTGTCGCGCATTGCCAAGGAAGGCCGCAAATACGGCGTCCATCTCGGCCTCGTTACCCAGCGTCCGGCCGAACTCGATCCGACGATCGTGTCGCAATGTTCGACGCTGTTTATGATGCGCATGGCGAACGAACGCGACCACAGTCTCTTGCGTTCCGCCGTGTCGGATGCGGCCGTCCATCTGCTGTCGCTCGTTCCCTCGCTCGGGACGGGCGAAGTCGTCGGCGTTGGCGAGGCGCTGCCGCTGCCGCTCCGGTTCTCCTTCAAGCGGCTGCCGCGCGAACGGCTTCCGGCCAGTGACCAGCTGGGCCCGGCGACCCCGATGTCGGATTCCGAGCGTGCCGCCAATGTCGAGAAGGCGATCGACCGCTGGCGCCGTGCGACGAGCATCCAGCATGGTGCTCCGCAGGAGGGCAGCCCGCAACAGCAGCCTGCCGCAGCCTCCCATCAACCGTCACAAGCACAGCATCCGGCGCCGACCGCGCACCATCATCCCTCTCAACCGGTCGATCCGGCCGGCTCGAACGCGCTGACACGGGGCCTACAGGCAGCTCTCGCCAATGAGGGCCTGTTCTCCCGCAACCGCACCTGATGCGGCGGGCAGGGTGGTATGATGCTTGATCCGGAACGGGCCTGGAATGCTGACGAAGGCGCTGCGGCGGACGCAGCGCCCGACGTTCGCGCATTGGCCGATTTCGTCGATGCCCTGCCGATCGGTCTTGGCATTTTCGGTGCCGACGGAGCCGCGATCTGCGCCAATTCCCTGCACGCCGAACTGGCTGCGCGTCATGCAGACACCGGTATTGTCTCGCGAAACTTCGAATTCTCAGTCGCGGGGAAGGGGTATGTCGCGACGCTTCTGTTCGAGGATGCGGAACAGGCGGGACGCGAGCAGGCCCTGATCCGGCGCGCCTATTTCGACGAACTTACCGGCCTGCCCAACAGGCGGCTCATCGAGCAGAGCGTCAAGGCGCTGATCGAAGCGGAGGAGGCGCCGTTTGCGCTCGCCTTTATCGATGTCGACGGGTTCAAGCATGTCAACGATTTCTATGGGCACAGCATAGGCGACGGCCTTTTGGTGCAGATTGCCGAAAGGGTCGGGGCCGACATCCGTCCGTCCGACATGCTGGCGCGGCTCTCGGGCGACGAGTTCATGCTCCTCATCTCCCCGGCGGACGATGAAGAACACCTGCAGCGGGCGGTCGACGGCGTTGCCGAGCGTCTGAGGCAACCGTTCTATATCGAGGGCAACGAGATATTCTCGTCCGGCTCGATCGGCGTCAGCCTCTATCCTCGCGATGGCTCGAGCTACGAAGCGCTCCGGGCCAATGCCGACCGCGCCATGTATCGCGGAAAGGCCATCGGAACCGGGTCGGTCCAGTTCTTCGATTCCTCGATCGAGCACGCGGCAATCGAGAAGAGTCGCCTTGAACAACGGCTGCGGCTGGCGATCCGAGATCGCCGCGTCAGTTGTGCCTACCAGCCCAAGGTGGATATCCAGACCGGCCGGATCTACGGCGTCGAGGTGCTGCTGCGCTGGATGGACGAGGATGGTGCCATCCAGCCGCCCGGCGACTTCATCGCGCTGGCCATCGAACTCGGCCTGATGGACGAACTGACCTACTTGGTTCTCGAAAAGACGATCCGGTCGATCGACAGGATCAACGAGGCCTTTGGCGAGGCGGCCTCCATCAGCCTCAATGTCGCGGCCAAGCAGGCGGGCGACATCCGCTTCATGAAGGCGCTGCTTGACCGGATCGCGGCGACCGGATTTGCCCGGCGGTTCATTCTCGAGATCACCGAGGAAGCCTTCGTCTCAAAAAGCACGTTCCAGGAAAGCGTGCTGCCGCTGATCCGCGACATCGGAGCGCGGGTCTCGATCGACGATTTCGGCGTGGGCTATTCCTCGCTGTCGGCCCTTGCCGACATCACGGCGGACGAAGTGAAGATCGACCGCTCCTTCATCACCAACCTGCACCAGCGGCCGCGCAGCCAGAACATCCTCAAGGCGGTCGAGGCGCTGAGCCGGTCGCTCGGCATGGAAGTGATCGTGGAGGGGCTGGAGACCTTCGAGGAGCTTGCCTATCTCCGCGCCTGCACCAGCATCCGCTATGCGCAGGGATATTACTTCTCCCGTCCGGTGATGCTGGAAGAACTTGCTGCGACCCCTGACGAGGACAGCCGCAGCACGCCGGTGTCGCGTGCGCCGGCGGCGAACCGGACCTTTGCCGGCCGGGGTGGATAGAGGCTTCTTATTCCTCGAAACGGCTCGTTGCGTCACGGTCCCGCTCGTATCGCCGCGCCAACGGGAACGGCGGCAGCCAGGACTCGCGGCGGATGATCCAGCTCTCGTAAGTCGGCATGAACTGGTCGGGCGAATCCAGCGATCCCAAGTTCACCTCGATCTCGTCACCGGTGCACGCGAAGACCGACGAGCCGCAGCGCGGACAGAAATGCCGCCCCGCATAGTCGCGCGTATCACCCTCGACCATCACCGCCTCCTCGGGAAAGATCGCGGAGGCGTGAAAGAGGGCGCCGTGGTGCTTGCGGCAGTCCATGCAGTGGCAAAGGCCGACGCGGTAGGGCCTGCCGGACGCGACAAGCCGGACATCGCCGCACAGGCAGCCTCCAGTGGTTCTGTCCATTGGTCGTCTCCTCCTGGGTCACGCGAGTCAACTCGCTACACCGAACAGCGGTCCGGCCGCAATCGCGGCGTTTCGGGCCGAGAATCACGCGAGTATCCTGCCCAGGGCACCCTTCGCGGTTCATCGTCCGTTTACCAAGTATTTTAGGCAATCTTGCACCATGATGGGCCGATTTAAGCGTGCCTTAACCATTCCCGTTCATGATTCACAACAATCCAAGACCTGGCACGGCGGACGAATCGCCGATCAACTGTATGTGGAGTTTGATCATGAAAAAGATTGTGGCACTCGCATCCGCGGCCTTCGCCTTCGGCGCGCAGGCCAACGCTGCCGACCTTTATCAGCCGGAGCCCGCTCCACAGATCGTCGAGCAGCCCGTCGTGGCGGCCGCAAATGGCTGGTACCTCCGCGGCGACGTCTCCTACGACATCGTGAACATGAAGGGCGCCCACTACTTCCAGGGCTCCAACGGGCTGGTCAACGACTTCGACAAGGCTGGCCTCGACAATACCGGCAATCTCGGTGTCGGTATCGGTTACCAGGTCAACGACTACTTCCGCGTCGACAAGACCCTCGACTACATGTTCTCCACCAAGTTCCGCGGCTCGACCAGCGGTGTCTGCGGAAGCACCGGCGCGCGCTGCACCTCGCACGACGTGTCGAACTTCTCCGCCTACAGCCTGATGGCGAATGCCTATGTCGACCTCTACAAATGGGGTATCGTGACACCCTATGTCGGCTTTGGTCTCGGCGGTACCCATGTGAAGTGGGACAAGCTCAAGAACACCAACGACGACGGCACGACCATCCACAAGGGCAAGGAAAGCTGGCGCTTCACCTATGCGCTGATGGCCGGCGCATCGGTCGACATCAACTGCCAGTTCAAGGCCGATCTCGGATATCGCTATCGCCATGTCGAGGGCGGCAACATGTTTGGCTACAAGCTGAACGGCGGCCCCGGCGCGGACAAGGGTTTCGATATCCACGAATTCCGCTCGGGCGTGCGTTACCAGTTTGGCGACACCTGCCAGACGGCCTACCTGCCGCCGGCGGAAATCCCGACCATGGCGCAGCCGATCTTCAAGTAAGATCATCCACGGCCAAGAACGTTCAGAGCCGCCCTGTAACGGGCGGCTCGTGCGTTTGATTGGCGTCAGTTGACGGCCTTCAGCGTGACGGTCGTGCCGGCGGCAGCGACGTTCAAACCGAGCTGGCCGCCCAGGCTGACCGGCTGCAACTGGATCGAGCCACCTGTCCCGCCGAGCAGGATGTTTGCAGCGACGCCCGCGCCGAGTGTGGCCTCGGCCGCCGCACCGAGATAGCTGCCACGCAGCGAGCCGCGGTGGTAGCCGGCCGTCGGTGCGAGCACCGCCCAGACGAGCTTGCCACGGGCGGTATAGCCAAGATCGATTCCCAGCTTCTTGATGGTACCGACATAGGTGTCGCGGCCTTCGCCCTTGAAGCTTGAGCGGAAGACGCAGTCGAGTTCCTTTGCCGAGCCCAGCACGTAGCCGGCGCCTTCGCCGACCTCGCAGGTTAGGTAGCCGATCTTGACGCCGCCATGGACGTCCGATTCCTTGTAGGCCGGCGCCTCGTCAATGATTTCGACATCGGCGGCAAGGGCCGACATGGCGGATGGAACGGAAAGCGTGGCCGCGATCAGGGCCATGGCAACAGCGTTCTTCATCTTGGTATCCTTCTTCAACGGCGGGACCGCATGGGAGCCGCGCCGTGATGTTGTCCCGGTCGACGGACGCGGAGGCGCCGTCGCCCCGCATGGGTCTATCGCCAATGAGACATTTCGAAGGCGCCATTCGATGTTCGGCGCCCGGTGTCCAAGGGCCTCACAGATAGAAGCCAGGCCTGTCCTCGACCGGCACGGCAATCCTGTCGCCGCTTCGCCATGCCTCAAGGCAGGCCTCTGTCACCCGGATGGCACGATAGCCGTCCCATGCGCTGGCGCCATCATTGGGCTTGCCCGACAGCGAGGCGATCCAGGCCTCCATCTGGGCGCGATAGGCATGGCGGAAGCGGTCGCGCCAGTCGGGCGGGGTCTCGTGACCATCATGACCGGCGTGACGAAGGCTGGTGGGCGGGGATGGGTTGAGCGAGATCGTGCCCTTTTCACAGACGAGTTCGCCCCTGACGTCATAGCCATAGCCGCAATCGACGAAGACCTCGATGTCGACGACCACGCCTCTTGCCGTCTCGAGCACGATGAATTGCGGCTGGCGGCCCGGCGCAAGGCGGCTGGCGCGTGGGCTGGTGACACTTGCCGAGACGATCTCGTCGTCGAGCAGGAAGCGTGCGATGTCGAATTCATGGCCGGCGCTGCTGGCGATGACGAGATCGGAAGTCACGTAGTCCGGTGCGACGGCATTGCGGTGGATGCAATGCAGGAACAGGGCCTGTCCGAGCCGACCGCCTGCAAGCTCGGCCTTCATCGCGCGATAGCCGGGATCGAAGCGCCGCATGAAGCCGACCTGCACCAACCGCCGGCCGTGCTTAATCTCCGCATCGATCACGTCGCGCGCCTCCTTGAGCGTGCTGGCGAGAGGTTTTTCGACCAGCACTGGCTTGCCCGCGCCAATGGCGGCGAGCGCGAGCGGATGGTGTGTGGCATCGGGGGAGCAGACCATGACGGCATCGATGCCAGGGTCCGAGATCAGCGATTGCGGATCTGCAAAGACGCGGGCGCCGGTTTGCCGGGCGAGGGCCTCGGCCCGATCCCGGTTCGCATCCTGCACGCCGGCTAGCTCGGCGCCTGCGACGCCCGCCTCGAGGATCAGGGCGTGATCGGTGCCCATGATGCCGGTGCCGATGATTCCAATTCTTGCATTCGCCATCGTGCCGCCCTCCCTGAGTCTCGAAGATCCATGGATAGCGCAGGCGTGCCGCCCGCGACAATGCGGGGCGTCCGGATGGTTAACAAGCAGGGTAAACCATCCGCGAACAAACATGCTTAACTGCGGGTTAACCTCTGGTTGGCATAGTTTCTCCACATAGCATTCCGGCTGCCGTCTAGCCGCCCGCGTCGTGAGGAAACCGTCATGAAGATCCGCCACAGCCTGTTTGCAGTCCTGGCGCTCGCCGCATCGCCCGCACTCGCCTTCGACACGCCGCCGCCCGTCGACGCGCCGGAATATACCGGCACGATTTCCAATATCGACGGCTGGTACATCCGCGGCGACCTTGGCTACAACGCCAAGATAGAGGGTGACGATCCGACATCGCGCGCATTCGATTTTGCCACCGCGACCACGACCACCAACCTTTTCGACAAGGGGCGCTTCTCCAACGACTTCACGCTCAATGCCGGCGCCGGTTATCAATTCAACGACTTTCTCCGCAGCGACCTGACGCTCGACTACTTCAAGACGAACTTCAAGGGACGCGGTGCCTGGGAGACCTGCACGCCGGGCGGCGACGTGTCATGCCGCTATAACAACCAGGACATGACGGCGCTGGGACTGCTGGTGAACGGCTATGTCGATCTCGGAACCTATGCGGGGTTCACCCCCTATCTCGGCGCCGGCGCCGGCATGAGCTATGTCAAATGGGGCGACGTCAACAAGTACCTGTCCTGCCGAAACGGCTGCGACGACGTCAACCAGGACATGATCGCCAACGAAGGCGCGGACAGCTGGCGGTTCACCTACGCCTTGATGGCAGGCACGTCCTACGACCTGACCGACAAGCTCAAGCTCGATGTCGGCTACCGGTTTTCGCAGATCGACAGTGGCGGCATGTTCAAGTTCAACGGCTACGAGAGCGCGCTTGGCGCTTTCGGCGACAAGGGCAAGGACAAGGGGTTCACCCGTCACGAATTCCGCACCGGCTTGCGCCTGACGACCTGGTAGGCCGCCAGACCTGCATGTAAATGACTGAAAAGCGGGGCCCGGCCCCGCTTTTTCGTTGCGGCAATTTATCTCCTGTTTGCGCCATGATGCGCTTGACTCGGAATCACCCTTCCCATATTCCCGACGGCGGGACACCTCTCCCCAACGAGAGGCCATATACCTGGAAGGGTAGTTTATCATGGTAGAACTCGCCAAGCCGGCGACGCGTCCGGCGAACACGCATTTTTCTTCCGGCCCCTGCTCGAAGCGCCCCGATTGGTCGCTCGACGCGCTCAAGGACGCAGCGCTCGGCCGCTCCCACCGCTCAAAACTCGGCAAGACCAAGCTCAAGCAGGCCATCGACCTGACGCGCGACGTGCTCGACGTGCCCGCCGATTACCGCGTCGGCATCGTGCCCGCTTCGGACACCGGCGCGGTCGAGATGGCGCTTTGGTCGCTGCTCGGCGCGCGTGGCGTCGACATGGTCGCCTGGGAAAGTTTTGGTTCGGGCTGGGTCTCCGACGTTCTCAAGGAACTCAAGATTGCCGACGCCCGCAAGTTCGTGGCGCCCTACGGCCAGTTGGTCGACTTCTCCAAGGTCGATTTCGACCGCGACGTCGTCTTCACCTGGAACGGTACGACATCGGGCGTGCGGGTCGTCAATGGCGACTTCATCCCCGCCGACCGCAAGGGACTGACGATCTGCGACGCGACCTCCGCCGCGTTTGCGCAGAACCTCGATTTCCAAAAACTCGATGTCGTCACCTTCTCCTGGCAAAAGGTGCTGGGCGGCGAGGGCGCGCATGGCGTCATCATCCTCAGCCCGCGCGCCGTCGAGCGTCTTGAGAGCTATGAGCCGACCTGGCCGATGCCGAAGATCTTCCGCATGACCAAGGGCGGCAAGATCATCGAGGGCATCTTCCAGGGCGAGACGATCAACACGCCGTCGATGCTTTGCGTCGAGGACTATATCGATGCGCTGCTGTGGTCGAAGGAACTCGGGGGCCTAAAGGCGCTGATGGCCCGGGCCGACGCCAATGCGAGGGTGATCTTCGATTTCTGCGACAAGAACCCCTGGCTCGCCAATCTCGCCGACGTCGCCGAGACGCGCTCCAACACGTCCGTCTGCCTTAAGATCGTCGACCCCGCGGTCACCGCGCTCGATGCCGACGCACAGGAGGCCTTTGCCAAGGGCATCGTCGCGACGCTCGAGAAGGAGGGTGCCGGCGTCGATATCGGCGCCTATCGCGATGCGCCCTCGGGTCTCCGCATCTGGTGCGGAGCGACGATCAACACGTCGGATGTCGAGGCGCTGATGCCGTGGCTGACCTATGCTTTCGAAAAGCAGAAGGCGACGCTGGCCTCCAAGGCGGCCTGATTTCCTGAGTCTCCCCCGCATTGCGGAGGAGGCGCCCATCCCCGGATCCATCTATCTTTCAGGAGGCCTTCCATGGCACCGCGCGTACTCGTATCCGACGAACTCTCGGAAACCGCCGTCCAGATCTTCCGCGATCGCGGCGTCGACGTCGACTTTCAGCCGAAGCTCGGCAAGGACAAGGAAAAGCTCGCCGAGATCATCGGCAATTACGATGGCCTCGCCATCCGCTCCGCCACCAAGGCGACGGAGAAGCTGATCGCCGCCGCCACCAATCTAAAGGTCATCGGCCGTGCCGGCATCGGCGTCGACAATGTCGATATCCCCGCTGCCTCGCGCCGCGGTATCATCGTCATGAACACGCCGTTCGGCAATTCGATCACCACGGCCGAGCACGCCATCGCCATGATGTTCGCGGTAGCCCGCCAGCTTCCCGCCGCCGACGCCTCGACCCAGGCCGGCAAGTGGGAAAAGTCCAAGTTCATGGGGGTCGAAATAACCGGCAAGACACTCGGCGTCATCGGCTGCGGCAATATCGGCGGCATCGTCTGCCAGCGTGCCATCGGGCTCAAGATGCATGTCATCGGCTATGACCCCTTCCTGTCCAAGGAGCGCGCGCTGGAAATGGGCGTCGAGAAGGTCGAACTCGACGAGCTTTTTGCACGCGCCGATTTCATCACGCTGCATGTGCCGCTGACGGACAAGACTCGCAACATCATCGACAAGACGGCAATCGCCAAGATGAAGGACGGCGTCCGCATCATCAATTGCGCGCGCGGCGGTCTCGTCGTCGAGGCCGATCTCGCCGAAGCCATCAAGTCGGGCAAGGTTGCCGGTGCGGGCTTCGACGTGTTCGAGGTCGAGCCAGCCGAGGCCTCACCGCTTTTCGGCCTTCCCAACGTGGTCTGCACGCCGCATCTTGGCGCCGCGACGACGGAAGCGCAGGAGAATGTGGCCCTGCAGGTTGCCGAGCAGATGTCGGACTACCTGGTCAAGGGCGCAGTCTCCAACGCGATCAACATGCCCTCGATCACGGCCGAGGAAGCGCCGATCCTCAAGCCCTACATCAAGCTCGCCGATTGCCTCGGCGCGTTTGTCGGCCAGGTGACCGAGACGCCGATCAAGGAAATCGAAATCCTCTATGATGGTGCGACGGCCGAGATGAACACCAAGGCGCTGACTTCGGCACTGCTGGCCGGCTTGATCCGGACCCAGGTCGCCGACGTCAACATGGTCTCGGCGCCTGTCATGATCAAGGAGAAGGGCATCGTGCTGTCAGAGGTCAAGCGCGACAAGACGGGCGTGTTCGACGGCTATATCAAGCTCACCGTCAAGACCGACGACATGAGCCGCTCGATCGCCGGAACCTGCTTCTCCGACGGCAAGCCGCGCTTCATCCAGATCAAGGGCATCAATCTCGACGCCGAAGTCGGCCGCAACATGGTCTACACCACCAATGGCGACGTGCCCGGCATCATCGGCCTGCTCGGCACCACCTTCGGCGATGCCGGCGTCAATATCGCCAACTTCCAGCTCGGCCGCGACCGCGCCGGCGGCGATGCGATCGCGCTGCTCTATGTCGATGCGCCGGTGCCGGAGGACGTGCTCGCCAAGCTCCGCGAGCGCAAGGAGATCGATTCCGCCAAGCCGCTGGTGTTCAACATTGACTGAGCAACGCGCCCCGGCCGGCTCCCGGCCGGGGCGTACATCCGGGATGGCGTCACATCAGCGCCATCACCAGTTCGGTCTTGCCCCAGCCGAACTGGAACTCCGCAGTCCCGCCGTGGTGCAGTGCGATCCAGTCCCCGGCCGTCAGATAGGCCAGGTTGGTCGCCGACTGGCTGTAGCTTGCGGATCCGCTGTCGCTGTCGCGCACCGTCAACAGGCTGGTCGAGGCGTTCTGCTGCACCGAGACGGCATAGCTGGCGGATGCGACCGACGAGACATTGAGCGCGATCATGTAGAAGCCCGAGACCGGCACGACGAGCCGGCTGCCGACGCCGGATGTCACCGTCGCGCCCAACGAGAAGCCGCCCTGGCTGATGTTCATCGTGCCGAAGCCGGTGCGGGTATCATCCGCCGGCGTCAGGGTCGTCTCGCCGTAGGTGGCCCGCACCAGCGGGCGGCCCGGCATCAGAACCGCACCGCCCGACGTGGCCTTGAGCGCGGTGGCCCATGACGAACCGTCGCCGGAGACCTTGATCTCGAAATCGTCGGAACCGGCGAGACCCATTTCGGCGCGGCCGGACCAGTTGGTCTGGTAGACGAGGGAGAGCGTGTCGCCCGCCGCATTCTTGTTGAGCTTCAACTGATGGCCGCTGCCGGCATGATTGAACAGGGTGGCTGCGGCGGAGAGCGTGAGCCGGTTGGTGGCATCGGCGGTGGCGTTGATGCCGAGTTGCGGGATCGTGCTTTCGGCGAGCAGGTCCGCCCAGGCCGAGCCGGTCCAGATCTTCTGCCTGATGGCATCGACGAACCAGCCGATCCAGCCGCTGCGCGGCGTGAGAAAGAGCCACGCACCGTCCTCGAACAGCGCGATCTTGCCGGCCTTGCCGCTCCAGGCGCCGGAAGGCGAGGCGCCGACGGCGAAGCACTGGCCCTCGACGGGCGAACCGGGCGGGGTGGGCGTCTCTTCCTGCAACACCATCTGCACCATGCCGTCGAGGCGCCGGAGCGCCTCATTGTGGGTCACGTGTTTCTGTGCCTGGGCGGAGAGAATATAGGGGAGGGCGAGATTGATTGTTTCTTCCGTCATGAAATGATCCTCTGCAATAAAGGTCACAAAGCTGTGCCGGGATCATTATGCGGCATGCCGGAAGGCCGGGGAAAATCGGCATCAAGGGCATGATCTGAAACACAAAAAGGCCGGGAATGACCCGGCCTTCTGAAACAGGAGTGCTGATCGCTAGTGGCGGTACTGCTGGATCCGCGTCGTGCGCAGGCCAGCCAGGCCATGCTCGGAGATCGATGCCTGCCAGGAAAGGAATTCTTCCACCGTCAAGGTGTAACGGTCGCACGCCTCTTCGAGGCTGAGGAGGCCGCCACGCACGGCTGCGACGACTTCCGCCTTGCGCCGGATCACCCAGCGCCGCGTATTGGACGGTGGTAGATCGGCAATGGTAAGCGGACTGCCATCGGGGCCGATGACATATTTAACACGTGGACGAATTGCTTCGGTCATTGGACTCTCTACACAAACAAAGACCATATGGAGTGACTTTACGTATGCAGATTTAAAAATTGCCTAAACGTCACGGAAGAATTTTCCAAAAACCTTATTGAAAACAAAATTATGCGGCCATGAGCGCGCCAATTCGCCGGATTTGCCGGCTTGCCGCCGCTCCGGCAAGCTCCTATATCCCGTGTGAAATTCATGCTAAACCCCGACCAAGATTGCCGGTCCAGAAGAAAAACCGCCCCGTGAACAGCCTCGATTTCGACAAGCGTCCAGAAGATACCCGCGTGGTCGTCGCCATGTCGGGTGGTGTCGACTCGTCGGTGGTGGCCGGGCTGTTGCAGCGCGAGGGCTACGAGGTCATCGGCATCACGCTGCAGCTTTACGACCATGGCGCGGCCGTGCACCGCGCCGGTTCGTGCTGCGCCGGCCAGGATATCGACGATGCCCGCCGCGTCTGCGAGACCCTGGGCATTCCGCATTACGTGCTCGACTACGAGCGCCGCTTTCGCGATGCGGTGATCAATCCGTTCATGGAAAGCTATGTCGCGGGCGAGACCCCGATCCCCTGCGTTGCCTGCAACCAGACCGTCAAGTTCGCCGATCTGCTGGTCACGGCCAAGGAACTGGGCGCCGATGCGCTGGCAACGGGCCATTACATCCGCTCGCGGCCCGCCCCGACGCCGGAACACCGGGAACGCCGGGCGCTTTTCCGGCCGATCGACGCCGAACGCGACCAGAGCTACTTCCTGTTCGCCACAACGCAGGAGCAGATCGATTACCTGCGCTTCCCGCTCGGCGCCATGTCCAAGGCCGAGGTGCGGGCGCATGCGGCCGAGATGGGCCTCGTCGTTGCCGAGAAGGCCGACAGCCAGGACATCTGCTTCGTGCCGCAGGGCAAGTATTCCGACGTCATCACCAAGCTCAGGCCGGATGCCAAGCTCGGTGGCGAGATCGTGCATCTCGACGGTCGCGTGCTTGGCACGCATGAGGGCATCCTGCATTACACGATCGGCCAACGTCGCGGCATCGGCGTCGCGGTCGGCGAGCCGCTCTATGTGGTCCATCTCGATGCCCGTTCGCGCCGGGTGATCGTCGGGCCGAAGGAGGCGCTCGACACGCGCCGGCTGTACCTGCGCGACGTCAACTGGCTGGGCGACGGCGACATCGTCGACATGGCGCGGGACGGCATGGATTGCTTCGCCAAGGTGCGGTCCTCGCGCCCGCCGAAACCAGCGCGGCTCTTCGCCGGCGAGAACGGCATCTATGTCGAACTGGCGGAAGGCGAGGCCGGCGTCGCACCCGGCCAGGCCTGTGCCCTCTATTCCGGCACCGGCGAGGATGCGCGCGTCTATGGCGGCGGCTTCATCGAACGGTCCGAGAAGGACGAGCGCGCGGAAATCATGCTTCGGGACCTGCTTGCCGGCCATATCGCGGCCTAGAAAGCGCGGCCTAAAACCGCCGCAAAAATCGCCCGATATCGCTTGACAGGACGGGAAGGCGCGACTTATAAGCCGCCCGTCTGGTCGGGATTGCTCCTTGAGCGTTTCCTGGACGGCCATGGCGGGATAGCTCAGTTGGTTAGAGCGTGGGACTCATAACCCCAAGGTCGGCAGTTCAACTCTGCCTCCCGCTACCATCAAATTAGCCGAAACAGCCGACAAATCCGGTCCTGCGAGGGCTGAGAGCCATCCTTTGATCTCATAGCGGTACTCTTCACCGGCTTTGCGCGGTTCGACGAGAATCGCTGATACGACTTCCCGGAAGCTCTTGCTGAATTCCAGCGGCACGTCGTCGGTCTTGTTTTTCAGCAGCTCCGCAAGCCCCTCGATCTCCTGCCTGAATTTTTCGACTGCCTTTGGCTTCATCTCAATGATTTTTGTCGGAGGCTCTTCGGCGGCAAGATCGGCCTTAAGCGCGTCTCTTTGGGCTCGCAAAGGCGGGAGAATGGAGGCTGCGTCCTCCTCCTCGATTAGCTCCCGGGACAACTGGTCCACGATTCGAGCAATTCGGCCCAAGACGTCTGCCAGTGCGGCTTCCTTCTTCGCCCGGTCGCTACGCCTCTCCATCGCAATGCGCTTGCTCTCGGCTTGGTATTCCGCGACGTAAGCATCAATGACGGACGTGTCGGCGAACATATTCCTCAGCCGGTTGATGACGTCCCGTTCGATCTTCTCGACATAGTACCGGCCGGAGTTCTCGCAATCGCCGGATTCGCGGTAGCGGCTGCACATGATGCGCGGCCCGGAGCGATCGGCGCTCGTCGTCGTCAGTGCCCCGCCACAGGACGCGCAGCGCAGAATTCCGGTCAGGAGACGCTTGGATCGAAGGCTAGGCTTCCGATTTACTCCGCCGACAGATCCCTTGCGGTCCCGGGCAGCCTGAAACAGCTCCTCCGGCACGATGCGCAGGTGGGTAGCGTCAGATACCTCATATTCGCTGGGATCGTTCTCACGGCTCACGCGACGGCCTGTGGAGGGGTCTTTTATCATCCGGACGCGGTTCCAGATCCGTTGGCCATTGTAGAGCGGGTTTCTGAGAATGCCGTGGCCGCGCTTCTCATTGCCATTGATGGTCGACGCATTCCATTGGCGACCTCGGGGCGCAGGAGCACCTTCCCTATTGAGAATACCCGCTATTGCTCTTGGGCTCATGCCATCTGCGTAGAGCTGGAACACGCGGCGGATTATTTCGGCCTCGGCTTCGACGATACGAAGTTCTCCCTTCTGGCCGGGAAGCGGCTCGTAGCCGTAACTCTTGCCACCTGCGTTGCGGCCGCTGCGCACGACACCCAGCATTCCGCGCTTGGTCTTCTTCGCGCCTTCCTCGCGCTGCATCTGTCCAATGACGCCGTACATCCCGACTTGAACCGTGTCGATCTCGCCGCCGTTGATGCAGTTGATTTCGATGCCTCGAAACTTCAGCGTCTTGTGCACATGGGCCAGATCAGCGATGTCGCGGGAAATGCGATCCGGTGCCTCGGCTATTAGAACCTGGAACTCTCCGCGTTCTGCCGCCTGGATCATCTGGGCAAGGCCCTGGCGGCCGAACATGGAAGCGCCGGACATGGCCCGGTCGAAATACTCCGTCACGACCTCCGCGCCGATACGCTCAGCATGTGACTTGCATAGCGATATCTGGTCTTCGACCGACCTGTCGTTCTGAAGATCGGTCGAATATCGCGCGTAAACCGCCGCTCTTTTCATGGTTTCCTCGCCGGCACATCCTCAGGTGTGTTCTGATTGGCCGGCAGAGGAGGGATGGCGTCAAGACGTGCCCTGCGGCGCGCAAGGGCCTTGACCATCTCAATCAAGGGGTTCGGTTGCTCCAAGGGTCAGTTTTCCCCATTATTCACAGGGGCGCCCTCGCTCGGCATCTTTGCGATGATGCAACGCGCCCTTTCCAGTCGCAGGGCTATCTGTTCCGCGAGGACATCGATCGCGGTGCCGTGGATGGCCGGTTCAATGTCGGACGCTGCCATGCGGATCGCGGTCACGAAACTGGAAGCTTCCCCCAGAGTGTCCTCAAGTCGGATCGTTGGGCTCATGCTGCACCGCCGATCTTGCGAACGATGATCTGCCGCAGCCAGCTTTCCTGGAAGTACCGCTTGCGCTGCATGGGGTCTTTCGATGTTGCCACGAACCAGCGTCCCTCTTTCGGGTGCGGCGGAACTTTGCGGTCAACCTCGATGAAGAGTTCCTCAGTCGGCAGGCCCGAACCTCTGACTTCAAGTTCGTACCAGCCAGGGCCAGCGAACTCGACAATTCGAATTGGCGGAGGCGGAGGCAGGAATATCAGGATACCGCTGTCTTCGTTCCTGAGCATCTCGCAGCCGGCGCCGTAGTGAGCCTTCATGGCGTTGAACAGTTCGCGGGCAATGCGCATGCACTTCATGTCGCTGTCTTCGACCGGCTTGTTGTGCTCCTCGGCAAAGGCCATGGAGGCGGGCGTGCCCGCAACGACGGCGGCGACCGGGGCGTGTCTCAGGAAGTCGCGTCTTGAGAGCGAAGTCATGACCGCACCTCCCCACAGGCAGCCTTGAACTGCGCCTTCAAGGCGTCTGCTCTGCTCGCGGCGTTACCCACGGCAAATGCGAAACGTTCGCGCTCGTCCGCCGAGGTTTGCACGGAGATCCGACCCTCGCCATCGTCGCGCACTCGCCCATAGAGGACGCCCTGCATCAGGTCGAAGGCGATGTTGGCCATATGGACCAAGTCGATCAGGTCGCTTTCCATGTCGAGGAACGCCCCTGGGTCGCCCGCCGCGCGGTCCGTGTTCGGGGCCACTGGAATTTTGGGTTTGGGCATGGTAGCTATTTTATTGTCCATATGAGCCTCCAAGCTTCTGGACGTTGCGGGAGCCGCTTGCAGGCGGCTGTCGTTTGAATTCGGCGATCGGCGAGGTTGCAGCCTCATCAGATCGCCGATTTCATTTCGGGGGCTAGCTTGAACCGGCCCCGTACAAAAGGATGGGTGTAAAGCTTGCCGGCTGAATGGCGGCACTCGCCGACGAAGCGGTCGAAAGTCGCTGTGACGTCTTTTTTCCAAAATACGACATAGGTCGCGCCGTCAGCGTTGGCGTTCTCGTTCCTGACGGTGCCCGCCGGTCTAGGCGCGTATGGCGACTGGCGCATCACGGCATCAACGACTGCTACGGATAGTCCATATTCCTTCCCGATGCGCTTTCGGACGTGAACGATGCTCTCGGATGCGGCCGGGCGCGAGCTGAGAACGATCTGCGCGGTCTCGACCTTGTCAATCCGCTCATCAATCAGGCTCAGGCGAACATCCTGTTCCTTCTGTCGGCGCTCGGCATCGGCGAGCATCGTAAAGGCTTGGGCGAAAGCTTCAGCCGTGGTCGGGATCTGTGGTCGCTGGGTCTTGTGTTCCTGCCAGTAGTCTACAAGGCGCGCCGTGAATTCTGGAGAGAGCTGAGCGACGACAACGTAGCTGTCACGCTCGCTCACACGGAGCACTTCGATCGGTCGTGACCCTGCTCCTTCGTGAGAGGTTTCCACCGATGGTGTAAACCTCACGACGCTGGTCTCCGCCAAGCGCTCGATTGTCCGCTTCACGCTGTCATGCCGCTTGTCCAGCAAGTCAGCGATCTCACGGCTGGACATTGTGACCGGTGGGGCGGATATGACCAAGTTCATAGCGGCGCCCCCACGACTTTGACGGGGCGATGGGTCCTCGCGCCGGCTTCAAGAGCATGGCGTTTCACTGCCTCGAATGATGTGGATTTGCACAAGATGGTGCGAAGCGATTTCCGGCTATTGCCAATGGGCGTGACAAGCGTGCACCGCCAGACGCCGCGACCGCCTTCCTTCACTTCATAGTACGTGACGGCTGCGGTGGGGAGCTTGGTGACTGTCGCGGACATCACGTGCTCTCCTTCACAATGAGCGAACGCAGGAAAACTTCCTTTATTGCGTCCGCTCCATATTCTGAAAGATCTAGGCATTCGAGCAGAGAGTTCCGCTCCCCGACTGTGCCGTTTAAGACGTAGTCGATTTTAGCCTCAGTATCTGAGGATGTGCGACACGCAGCGGATGCCATTGCTTGAAACGCTTGGATCTCTTCCGCCAGCGTGCGGGCTGCGAGTTCATCGTCTTCTGCCAGCCCGCGCGCGTCGAAGGACGCCTCGTCTTCGCGAACTGCAAGCCGGTGCCGGTTTATGGCTTCGGTTACTGAAATTGGGTGCATGTTCATGAGCATCCTGTTGCTTGGATGCATAAACACTAATGCGCGTTAAATCATTCGTCAATCGGAATTGTATGAAAAATCACGCAACGCATCGCTCAACTCCAACTCTCTGATCACCCGGAGGATGACGCCCAAGATTTCGATGCTGCCCGTATCCGTCACATAGAAATTCGGGAGGAGGGTGGACTCGTTCTCAATGGCGAACAAAGGAATAATGACGTCTGGGGCGTTCTTGCAACTCAGCGAGACTCCGTCCTCCGTCACTTTTACCAGCCGGACGCTGTATTCTTCAAGGTCCATATTCTTGAGTGTCTGTCGGATAGCCACAAGACTTCCGTGCGTAAGGGGTATCTGGAAATCGTCTGGGTGGATAGCGCCGCTTAAAGAGTCTCCAGCCAAAATATGCAAGTCTTCCAGAGAGTTATCCATCATCCTGTAGAGGTTGACGGCCCAGCGCGGGACCCTGGTGTCCGGCAAAACTAGATCAAGTATTGATGCAGCTCGCGGCTCTGGAGGGTAGGGCCCCCGAAGCCCGGGGATCTCGGCGTCGCTGCCCAAGGGCCGCGGTTTAGGGCGGAATACGCCCGCCTCAATTTTGTGGGGTATTCCTAGGCCCCCGTCCATGAACCAATATCTGTCGGCTATGCTGTACTCTCCGGGGTCATCGCTTTCCCCGGTCAAGTAGTCAACGGTGCACTGCAAGGGTCCGGCAATCTTTCGAATGGTATCAATTCGAGGGTTCTTCACCCTTCCGAGGAGTATGTCCCTAACGGACGAGCGTCCTAACCCGGCCTCCAGTGCCACGCTGGATGGGTTTTTCCCGAGTTCATCCAGCCTGGATTGAATGCGCTTCGCGACGATATCGTTCATGGAATGCCTTTTCCCACAGATAGGATTTGATATCTAGCGCGTAATATCATACATTCGTCGCGCAGATGTCTGATATCACGCGCAGGTTAATAGATGGAAAATGAACTTCGTTCGGTCTTGGTGAATCTGGCGAAGCTTTACGCGGACGCCGTCCACTGCGGGCTCTCTACGGTTTCCCGGCGAGCTAAGAACGATGCTGCCTTTTTCAAGCGAATTGGGCAAAAAGAGAACACGTTCACACTTCGTACCTACGACGAGGTTATGACCTGGTTTGCGTCGAACTGGCCTACAGGGCGGCAGATTCCATTGGAGCTACTACAATGGATGTCGGAGACAGGCTTTGAGAGAGAGAATGTCAAACAAGTTCCATCGGAAGATGAAGAGGAGGCCCGCCAGTGACCTCCACAGCAACACCGAATTACGCACGTAACGCGGATGTAACGTTACATAACGCGTTACCAGCGTTACGCGAAGATCGCGTTCTTGCTGGCGCTCAATGGCTCGCCGATCTCGTCGAGGCCCCGCAGAACGTCATTCCCGAACTGCGCCAGCGTTTTGAACTCAGCACGGGCGAGGCCATCAGCGCCATCCGCCGCGCCGAACTCATGCGCATCTATCGAAAGGCACACGGATGACCGACCTCCCATGGATGCAAATCTATGTCGGTGATGAACTCGCCGAGACCGCCCACCTCAGCCCCGAGGAGTATGGCGCCCATATGTTACTACGCCTGCACCAATGGAAGCATGGCGAGCTTCCGACAGACGAAGAGCGGCTGCGGCGCATATGCCGAGTGGACATCGATCGCTGGAAGCCTGTTCGCGACATCCTTGCACCATTGTTCGATTGGCAGTGGCATCACGCTCGAACAGCTGAAACGCGAAAAGCATCCGAGGAAAAGCACGCCAACCTTTCCAGAAACGGCAAGTTGGGAGGGCGCCCAAAGAAAGCCGATGGAAAGCCGATGGAAAGCCAGGGTTTTGATCGGCTTAAAGCCGATGTGAAAGCCGATGAAAAGCAATCACCATCACCATCACAACCACCATCATATTCACATTCACCATCACGGTCACCGTCAGCGCCAGATGTCTTGGCTCTGGAAAAGGGAAGTGAAGAGGAGAATACGCGCGAAGGGATTTTGGTCCCATTTCCCACTCCTCGGACCCCTGAAGAAGGCAAGAGGTTCCTGATCGAAAAAGGCGCGCCACCTGAGGAATTCGAGAAGTCGCTGCGAATGCTGATGGCGGGTCACCTCTCGCCCTACGACATCGAACATTGGGCCACCGGGAGGAGCCAGGATGAAGAAGCTGCAGCTTGACTTGTTTGACTGGGCCACAAGTCGTCCGACCGCGAAGGTTATCGACGCAATGCCGGCACTGATCCGAAAGGCGGCGATGGAGGTGGTCTATCAAATCCCAAACAAATCAGGTGGCAAAATTATCCCCCTCGGAAGGAAGGCCGCATGATCGACACTGACGACGACCTCGCCGAAATCGAGCGCCGGATGCGGGAGAAGCTGACCGCGCCCGGCAAGGCCAAGCCTGTCGACGAGACCGAGAAGCGTATGATCGCGCGCCTTCTGGGCGGAACGACTGTGGCTGCGGATTTCCTGCGTCACGAGAATGCCAAGCCTCTTCCAGGACGAAAGGCGAGGCCATTCCGGCCAGTCAAGCCTACGTGGCGGTTCACGCACTGGGAGTCCCGCGATGGTTGGCGGATCGAGCGCTACGAGAATGGAAAGATGGTCGTGAACGCGAGGGGCAGCGACTTCGAGCTTCGGGACAGCATCCTGATCAAGCTTGGCGCCGCCGGCTACACCGTCACCCCGATGGAGGTTGCGGGCATTTTCCCGAGGCCGATTGAAGGACGCGCGGCGACCCGCCCTAAGCCCAAAAGCCAGCGGATGGCCATCATGGCGCGCATCGCCAGCCTGGACGCGGACGACATCGCTGATTTCTGCCCTGCCGATTTCGAGGACTGGACATGACCACACCGGACGCTATTGCCGAAATCATCGTCGCAGACTTGCTGGGGACCATCAGCAACCGGTCTGATGACGAGACCGTGGCGTTCATCGCCTCGGCGATCTCCTCCAAGTTCCCGGAGGCCGGAAAGGATCCTGCTACGGTCAAGAGCGTGATCCGCGTGGTCAACGAGCTGATACGGGAGCACAAGCTCGCGGCCGGCATTGACCCCGGCACTGGTCTCAGGCCAGTCAAGCCGATCTCCACCACCTCCCTGGATATCAGCCTGCCGGAGAACGTAATGCCGGTATTCGAGATCGTTGATCCGGCGACGTTGTGGATCGATGACGCCTATCAGCGCAGCCTGTCACCTCGGAGCCTCAAGAAAATTGCTCAGATGACGGAGAGTTGGGATTGGAACGCCTATCAACCGCTCACCTGCGTCAAGGTCGAAATTGACGGGAAGTCGATCCTGAAGATCGTCGACGGCCAGCATCGCGGAATAGCGGCGTGCAGCCATCCCGGCATTCGAGAGTTGCCGATCATGATCCATTCGACCGAGACGCTCGCGGGGGAAGCTCAGAGCTTTGTGAGCCTCAACACCACGTCTTTGGCCATTCATCCGCTGCAGCTTCACCGCGCTCGTATGGTTGCCAGCGATCCCGATGCGCAAACGCTCCAGAACGTCTGCGACAAGGCCGGCGTTAAAATCTGCAAGTACCCGGGCGATCCCAAGGAAGTTGGCGAGACAACAGCGGTCAACTGCATCGCCGCTGTCATCGACCGCCGCGGCGCCAGGCTGACAGGAGAGATGCTCGAACTGCTGGTAAGGGCAGAATTCGGCCCGGTCGGAGCGAATGACGTCCGCGCGGCCGAGTATCTCATGACGGCCGAGGAACTCCGAGGGAAATTCAAAATGCCGGATCTCATCGAAGCCATAAGGGGGAGGAAGACCGAGTTGGAAAGAGAGGCTCGGCAGAACATGGTTGCACTTGGCGGAGCCGTTTTCAAGAATATCGCAAGGGCATGGGTCGCAGCTAGCCGTAAGCGTCGCCCCGCCGCGGGCAAGGTGGCAGCATGAGCGACTTCATCGCATCGACCGAAATTGGATATGTCATCGATACCAATCAGCCTTACGTCGACGTTCGCTTCGAAAGCGACGACGCGGTGGTGACGGGCCGCCTTGAACCCGAAGCAGTCAGGCGCATCGCGCGCCGGCTCATGGACGCAGCGAGCGAAGCGGAGTCCTTCCTTAGGACAGACACCGGCGGCGGCACCGCTTGATGGTGGAAAACACTTATTTTTCTGTACTATGCGCAAGAAAGTTCGAAAATTCCTTCTGTTTGTGCTATATCGTTGCAGGTGCGGGCAAATCAGGAATTCAGGCGGCGGGAATTCGGGATTGAAGAAGCGGCAAGGTGAACTTTTCAAGCGGCCTCGGCCGGAATATCTCACGGCCTTCAATCCATCGAAGGTGACCACCGGACATCACGTCTTCGCCGATGGCGCATCGGTGCCTAACCCTGGCCTTGGAGGCTGGGGCGTTGTTGCAATTTGCAACGGAGCGGAGATCTTCTCCGACTGCGGCGGTGAGGCAGAGACGACCAACAACAGAATGGAGCTTTACGCTCTCCTTAAGGCTGTGGAGTGGGCTCGCCAGAACCCGACAATCCCGGTCACGATCTGGTCGGACAGTCAATATGCCGTCAAGGGCGCGAACGATTGGCGCCACGGCTGGAAAGCCAAGGATTGGCGGAGAGGCGGCGACAACGCCGAGCCAAAAAATCAAATCCTATTGAACAGTGATCTCTGGCAGGAAATTGACGCCGCCCTTTCAGGTCCGCGCGCTGGAAACATTAGCATCTGCTGGATCAAAGGCCACGCCGGACATCACTGGAACGAGCGGGCGGACGAACTGGCGGGGCAGGGCCGTGCATCCTTGCAACACTTTGGCGCGCAGGGTGAAGAACTGGACGCCGAGTATCGCGCGGTCATGGCAGGATGACCATGGCAGAAACCCGCTCCCGATCTCCGAACGGCTCTAACTTCCGCCACCTCCTCGAGGAGTTCGGCATCAGGGTCCAGCCCTACCGGGAGGCCCGTTCACCGCGACCAGCAAATGTCATCTATGGCGGTCGCACGATCTGCAGGCTGATGCGGTCTGACGTCGAGCGCTGCCGAACGACGATCGGCGCTATACAGAGCGCAGACCCAACATGCTTCGGAGATCAGGTCGTTCTTGCCGTCTGGCAGCTCGTGGGTGCTCACCTGGCCGACAGACCGCGCCATGAAGTGAGGGCCATGTTCGCCTCCCTCGATCTCGCCGCCATTCAGCGCCGGGCGCAATTCCTCGCCACTGGCAAGCATGGAAGGATGGGCAAGACGGTGGAGAAACTCGCCACGCTCATCGCCGACCAACTTCTCGAGAAGGACGCCGCATGAAGTTCTCCGAACAGCAAGCCTTGATCCTGGAGCGCTTGATCGAAGCGATCGAAACGGACGACGCGATGCCGGCGCGGATCGGCCCGCAGAAGTTCGGAAGCGCGATGCCCGATTACGTCCTCAGCGAAAAGGAAACTTGGATTCTCGAGTTCGAGGATCTGAGGGAGAAGATGCGCTTCCGCACCCGCCAGCGTCGTGACGAACGCCATCGCCAGGCCGAACGCAGGGCGAAATGCTCCACGGCCCGCATCACGAGGATGGAAGAGGCACTAGACTGGGTTCTGAAATGGATCTGGGACCAGGATGTCAGGGCCTGCCTGCTTGCCTACGTTACCGTAAAGGCGCGAAATCAGGACTGGAGCCGCTTTCTGTCAGCGCGAAATCGCCGGCATTCCCAGAAAAAGGCGTGGGTTAGACAATCGACATATCGCTGGATTTCCAAGTCAATTCAAATGATTGAGCAGCAGTTGAGCAAGAACGATCTCTTCTTGCAAGAGGACGGATCTTGCGTCGTGAGACACGAGCAGGCAGAAAGGGCATGCAAATCAGATAGCATCGGGTTTGCGTGCGCGGACGCAGCCTGATGAAATTCCCCCATAAGCGGAAGACCAGCCAGGGCGTCGTGCTAGTTTCTGCAAGCCGCACGATAGAACATCGTCTCGTTCGTTCGAGACTTGAGCCCCAAGCGGTAACTTTGGCCCTCGGCGTATGACCGGGCAAATTCCTCGACCTGGTATTCTCGCATATTGGTGATACCGTCCTCAACTACGACGACGAGCCACAGACCATCTTCGGTGCGAGAGATAACGACATCGTTCTTTATTCCAGAGTTCGACAAAGCCGTTCCCTCCTCCGGGACAGTGAAGTCAACTCCAACGAACAGCGAACTGCCGCTAGTCACACGAGCGTACACGGTTTCGTGAGATATTCAACCTGCGACGTCGCATTCTGAATCGCCCGGTACGTCCTATTATCAGCGCCCCACCCGCGACGCTGCGAAGGCATGGCTCACCGCTAAGAACGACACTGTGTACCGGGCGTGGACATGGCCTTGCAGTGCCAAGCCATGCAGGCGGGACTAACTCACGAGGATATCATGGCAGTAAGCCGCATTCCGCTCCTGGCCAACGCCTCGGCCACGGGCAACCCCGTCACCATTCCGGTCTGCGGGTATTATCAGTTCAGCGCCCTCGGTACGTTCGGCGGCGCAACGGTCAAGCTCCAGATGCTCGGCTCTGATGGCGCCACCTATGTCGATATCGCAGACAGTTCGCTGACGGCAGCAGGCACCGCGCTCGTCGCCCTCCCTGCCGAAGCACTGGTCAAGGCAGCGGTAGCCAGCGGTTCGCCCTCCGGCCTGTATGCCGCGATCGATCTAGCAGTGAAGTAACCCACCCATCATCATGGCAAGATCAAGAGGACGCCCGCCTGAGTACAAGGAGACCTATGCAGAGCAAGCCGCCAAGCTCTGCGCCCTCGGCGCCACGGACTTCGAACTCGCAGATTTCTTCAATGTCGACACCCGAACCATCTACCGGTGGAAGAACCAGCACGACAATTTTTGTCAGGCGGTCAAGGTCGGAAAAGATAAAGCCGACGATCGAGTGGAGCGCGCGCTGTACAATCGCGCCGTCGGCTACTCGTTCGAAAGCGAGAAGGTTTTCCAGTTTCAGGGCAACGTCGTACGTGCCGACACGGTCGAGCATGTGCCTCCGGATCCCGGCGCCGCCTTCAACTGGCTGAAGAACCGCCGCAAGGAAGACTGGCGCGACAAGCAGGAAATCGAGCACGGCGGGATTGTCGGCCACGTCCATCGCATCGAGCGAGTGATTGTTGACCGGTCGAACGATCAGGATTGAGACCGCGCCGGTCTTCGAACCGCTGCTGGAACCTGCACGAGACAAGGCGGCCTATGGCGGACGAGGTTCCGGCAAATCGCAGTTCTTCGGTGACCTGACTGTAGAGGACGCACTACGCTTTCCCGGTGATGCCGGCGAAGGCTTGCGGATGATCTGCGGTCGCGAGATCCAGAAGAGCCTGAAGGAATCGTCCAAGCGCCTAATCGAAAAGAAGCTGGCGGATTATTCCCTCGGCGAGGCGGACGGCTTTAAGGTCTTCAATGACCGGGTGGAAACACCCAAGGATGGCGTCATCGTCTTCCAGGGCCTCCAGGACCACACGTCCGAGACGATCAAGTCGTTCGAACAGTTTCACCGGTTCTGGGGCGAAGAAGCCCAGGGCATCGGCAAGCGGTCCATGACGCTGATCCGGCCAACGCTGCGCTGGGAAAACACCCGGCTCGGAATGGTGTCCGAACTCTGGTGGAGTTGGAACCCGCGCCGAAAGCTGGACGCGGTCGACGAGATGTTTCGAGGCGCATCGCTTCCCACCGGCGCCATGGTGGTAAAAGCGAACTGGTCGGACAATCCGTGGTTTCCGGGTGTTCTCAATCGAGAGCGGCAGGACTGCCTTCGGGACCGCCCGGAAGAATACGAGCATATCTGGGAAGGTGGTTACGCCACTGTTCTTTCCGGAGCCTACTATGCGAAGGCGCTGATCGAGGCAAAGCAGCAAGGCCGCATCGGTCGCGTTGCCGCTGATCCATACCTGCCGATCAAGATCTTCTGCGATCTCGGCGGCACAGGTGCCCGGTCTGACGCCTTTACGATGTGGGCGGCACAGTTCGTCGGCAAGTCGATAGTCGTTCTGGACTACTACGAGGCCGTTGGCCAACCGATCGGCACGCATCTCGATTGGCTACGGACGAAGGGTTTCACGAAGGAACGGGCGCAGATCTATCTCCCGCATGACGGCGAGACGAACGACCGCGTCTATGACGTGTCCTTCGAAAGCGCGTTCGGCGCTGCGGGCTACAAGACCACGGTCATCAGCAACCAGGGCAGGGGAGCAGCCAGGCTTCGCATCGAAGCGACCCGCAGGCTCTTCCCGATCATCTGGTTCAACGAGACTACGACCGAGCCGGGCCGACAGGCGCTGGGCTGGTACCACGAACACAAAGACGAAGAGCGGAACATCGGTCTCGGACCCGAACACGACTGGGCCAGCCATGGCGCGGACGCCTTCGGCCTGATGTGCGTGGCCTACGAGGCGCCGACCGCACGACCGCGCGAGCTACCGAAATCGAAAAGGCACATTGTGTAATGCAAGATGGTGACGTGATCGCTGTGAGATATGGCCAGGAACGCGCCGCCGAATGGAACCACTGTGTCTACGTCATCCGCGACGTCTGGTCATCGGCGAGGTCCGTTCGCTGTGAATACAAGGTCAGGCGTGATGGTCAGGACGACTGGCTGCCATGCATCGAGGGTGTCCGCTTTTCTGATATCGAGCCCTACGAGATCGCCATCTGATGGCAGCAAAGATCGACGAAGAACGGCTTTCCGCAGTCATTTCGCGGGAGATCGCAGACGCGCGGATTTTCCACAGCACCGACATTGAAAAGAAGCAACGCCGAGCGCTCGACTATTACGAGGGCAGGCTGACCGACACGCCGGCGGAAGAGGGCTGGTCGTCGGTAGTGAGCAAGGACGCATCGGACGTCCTCGGATGGGCTTTGCCGGGTGTAGTGCGCGTGTTCACGGCATCGGACCGCATCGTCGACTTTCAGCCGATGGAACGCGGCGACGAGGATTTCACCGACCAGTCCAGCGACACCATCAATTATGATTTCTGGTCCAGCAATGGTTACCGCGTCATCTGGGATGCGACGCATGACAGCCTTCTGCTCGGTGACGGCATCGTCAAGACCTGGTGGGACGACACGAAGCGCTACAAAACATCCGAGCTTCACAGCCTGACGGAAGCCGATATCGGCCTTCTTCAGGAAGACGAAGAACTCGAAATCACTGAGCAGCGCGACGGGCAGCCCTACGAGGATTATGTCCCGGGTGAGCCTATTGCCGGCCCGGACGGGCAGATGATGCCCGGAGAGCCGCAGCTTGTTCAGGTGCCGACCTTCGACGTGAAGGTCAGGCGGGTGACGTCCTATGGAAGGCTGAAGTTCAGGGCCATCGAACGGGGCAATTTCTTCATCGATCGCGATGCGACCTGCATGCAGGAAGCGCGCTTCTGCTGCCAGCGCGACCCGCGCGTGACACGCTCTGAACTGGTCGAGATGGGTTTTGATCTTGATAAGGTCAAAGCCATCCCGCGCTATGACGGAACGCCCGACGGCGACACCGATGAGCTGACGCGGCGCTATGACCAACCCGGCCTGATCGACGCGCCCGACGAGACGACCGAATTCGTCGAACTGAACGAGTGCTATATCCGACTCGATATCAATGGCGACGGCATAGCAGAGCTTGTTCGGGTCTATTTCGCGGGCAATGCCGGCGGCGGTACGATCCTTGAATGGGAAGAGTTCGGGGATGACGTACCCTTCGACCAGATCCCCTGCACGCCCGTGCCGCACCGGTTTGACTCGGACTCGCTGGCCGGCGACGTGCTCGATATTCAGCAGATCAAGACGCATCTGCTTCGGCAGGGCCTGAACAACGCCTACCAGGTCAATAATCCGCAAAAGGACGTCGAAGAGGACTCGATCCTCAACCTTGACGAACTGGTGAACCCCACGCCCGGCGGTGTCCTGGAGCGACGGAAGGGCGCGCCGGCGGTCAACTACAACATCGTGCCGTCGATCATGCCGAACGTGCTCGAAACCATCGCGCTGATGGACCGCATAATCGAGTGGCGCACCGGCATTTCGCGCTCCACGATGTCGCTCGATCCCGAGGGTTTGCAGAACACTTCTGCCACTGCCAGCCAGCTTCAGCACGACGCCGCCTATTCCCAGGTCGAGCTGATCGCGCGGAACATGGCCGAGCTTGGCTGGAAAAAACGTCTTCAAGAAGGCGCTGCGCCTCACGGTGAAGCACCAGACCCGCGCCCGGACTATTCGTCTCCGTGACGAGTGGGTCGATGTCGATCCACGGTACTGGAATTCGGACATGGACGCGGTGGTCAACACCGGTCTGGGAACGGGCTCGCGTGACCGCGACCTCGTGATGCTCCAGCAGGTGAGGGTGCAACAGCAGGAGATCGCGGCGGCACTTGAATCGGGCGGCATGGGTGAAGAGGCCGTCGACATGATGGCGAAGCTGATCCGGACCTCGATCAAGGCGGCGGAAGCGGCAGGCCTGCGCAATGCGGCCGACTTCTTCCCGAAGATGGACGAAGAGACCATCGCCAAGATGAAGCAGCGCGTCGCCGAACAGGCTGGCCAGGAGCCGCCGGAGTTGCAGATGCAACGCGAAAAGGACGCGGCCGAACTGCAGATGAAGCAGCAGAAAACGCAGTCCGACGCAGCGCTCCAGCAGCAGAAATTGCAGATGGAAACCCAGATCCAGCGCGAGAAAATGGCAATGGAAGCCGAATTGAAGCGCGAGCAGATGGGAATGGAATTCCGGCTTCGTCGCGAACAGATGATGGCCGAGCTTCAATTGCAGCGTGAGACGCGCATGGCCGGGGCTTTCAGCGGCGGCACGGGGATCAGTCCGGTCCAACTCGGTGGTGACCTCGGATGAGCACGATTTCCGCCGACGTTCTCGCCAAGGAATGCAAGCGCCTGAAGGACGATGTCTTCCTGAAGGAGGCGATCGATCGCATTCGGCGCCGGGCAATGGAAGCCCTGGTGTCTACCGATCCGGCCAACATCAACGAAATCATAGCGCAGCAGGTGCGCATCAGGTTCTGCTCGGAGATCTTCTCCGAGTTGGAAAGCATGAACAACAGCGGTCAGGCAAAGAAGCCAAAGACCGTGGTTTAAAGGAATCCAACCATGGATGACACTACGATCACGCCGGTCAGCGATGACGCGGCGCCCGTAGACAATGCCCCGATGTCCGAGGACGAAGGGGATCGTGCCATTGAGAATTTCCTGTCAGGCGGCGCTCTACCGAAAGGGGATAACGCTGCGGAGGAAGAGGCACCGGCCGGCTCTGACGCTCCCAGTGGGGAAGACGAGGAACTGGTCATTCACGCGGATGACGATCCGGAACAGCAGCAGGAAGAGAAGGCCCCTGCGCCAGTCACTGTCGGCGATGACTTCATGGTCACGTTGCAGGATGGGCAGCAGATCAGCCTTGGCGACCTGAAGCGGAACAATCTCTTCCAGCGTGACTACACCTTCAAATTGGATGGCCACAAGAAGCAGGTCCAGGAATTTGAGGCGTGGAAAAGCGCCGAATTGCAGAAAATCACCCAGCATCGCGAACAGGTCTTGGCCTACGCGGAGCAGCACATGCCTCAGCCGCCTGATCCGTCGATGATGGATCAGACGAGCCCGAACTATGACCCGATCGGCTATATGGAGCAGCAGCACCAGTACCAGCAGGTCGTGGGCAGGCTCAGCGCCATCAGCCGCCAGAAGCAGGCGGAACAACTGGAGGCGCAACGGCATCAGGAGGCAGAAGCCGAGCAGCGCCGGCAGCACGAGAAGGAGAGGCTTTTCCTCGCCCTTCCCAAGCTCCGGGACAGGGAAAAGCAGTCCGCTTTCTTTGCGGATGTGCGGAAGTTCGTTCCCGAGGTCTACAACCTCAATGCGGACGAAATCCTCGAGCTCGAAAACTCCGGGGCCATGATGATGGTCCACGATGCAATCGAGTATCGCAAGGCTTTGGCACGCGGCAAGGCGGCAGTGAAAGACCTGCCGGGCAAGCCGAGGCTTGAGGGTAGGCAGCGGTCTACGCCGCAGACCCAGCAGGCGCGCGATGCTCAGGGACGATTTGAAGCGCTTCGGAAAACCGGTTCTGTCGATGCAGCCGACAGGGCCATCGAAGCCTTTTTCTCCCGATAAGGAACATCAACAATGCCTCAGGCATCAGCGACGTTCGAGACGTACGACGCGGTAGGCAACCGCGAGACGCTCGCAGACATCATCTACATGACCACCCCGTACAAGACCCCGTTCATGCAACTTGCCAAGCGCAAGGCCGTGGACGGCGTCAAGCCGGAGTGGCAGACCGACGCACTTCGGACCCCGTCGACTTCCAACAACGTGCCGGAAGGCAACGAGTGGGAATTCGACCCGGTCAATCCGACGACCCGTGTCAGCAACTACTGCCAGATCTCCGAACAGCCCTTCATCATCTCCGCAACCCAGGAGAAGGTGAAGAAGGCTGGCCGTGGCTCTGAGGTGGCGCGCGAAACCCGCAAGGCCGGCCAGATGCTCAAGACCGACATGGAAGTCACTCTCCTGTCGAACCAGGCGTCCTCGGCCGGTGCTGGCGATGGCGCGAGCAATCGGACCCTCGGTGGTCTTCGCTCGTGGATTGCCACGAACGACCAGCTCGGTTCGGGCGGTAGCTCGGGCGGTTTCAACAACTCGACCAAGGTTGTCGATGCCGCCACCAACGGCACCCAGCGGGCGTTCACCAAGACCCTTCTGGATACTGCGATCGAATCCGCCGTCAACAACGGTGGTGATCCGACCGTCATCATGGGCTCGAACTTCAACAAGCGCATTTTCTCGACGTTCATGTCGGATGCGAATGTTGCGGCCCAGCGCATGATGGCGCCGAAATCGGGTCAGTCGGTCATCAACGGCGCAGCGGAGATCTACATTTCCGACTTCGGTCCCCTGACGTACATGCCCAACGTCCAGATGACCCGTGCCGGCGCAGCGGTCGCACGAAACGTCTTCGTTCTCGATCCGACGATGCTGAATGTCGGCATCCTCCGTGACATCGACACCCACGAAGTGGCGAAGACCGGTGACAACGTCAAGAAGGTGATCAACGTCGAGTACACCCTCCTGATGAACAACGAGACGGCCCAGGCTGCCATTGCCGACACCTTCGGCCTGACCGCTAGCACGTAAGGAGACGGACCTTGATCCTTCAGCCCGCATCCATCACCAGCGCAACGCTGGCTCTTACCAAGAAGGGCCATTCCGGCTCCACACTCGTCGCCAACAGGGCGGCGGGTATCGCATTTACCCTGCCGGCGGCATCCGGCTCGGGTGCCAAGTTCCGTATCATCGTCGGTACGACCATCACGTCGAACAACCTCGTCATTTCAGCGGCGAGCGCATCCGACACGATGACCGGTCTCGCCCTGATGTGCCAGGACGCGGCAGACACGATCGTCGGTTTCGAGACCGCAGCGGACTCGGACACGATCACCATGAACGGATCGACCAAAGGCGGTCTCAAGGGCGATATCATCGAACTTGAGGACATCATCGCCAATCTCTGGTCGGTGCGCATCACGGGCTCGGCAACGGGAACGGAAGCGACAATGTTCAGCGCGGCGGTCAGCTGACCCTTCGCACCATTCTGCATCTTGAGGCGGCTCTTCGGGGCCGCCTTTTTCTTTGCCCATAGGAGATCGACGGCATGTCGAATGAAAACGAAGCGGCCGAAGCGCCGGAGGTGGCAGACGTCACCGTCAAGCGCGCCCGCAAGTCCCGCAGCGCCGGCCCGGAAGGACTGTTTCCCGTCAAGCTGCTCAAGAGCTATCGCCCTTTCGGCACCGATCCGGACGGCTGGGGTGACTTCATGATCGAGCGTCACGGCGAACTCCAGGAACCCGGCATCAACGACGATGGCTATGCCGACCGAGACAAGGTCAGTGCCGGGGTCATCATCCATGTGCCCCGCGAAGAGGCCCGCCGCGCGATCAGCCTTGGCATTGCCGAACGCAATGACCCCATCTGACGATTTCTCATCAATCCCGGACGACGCCTGGACCCTGTACCAGGTCGACGGTCCCTATCGCCGGTACATCTGCCACCTCGACGACCAGCGCTCTGTCATCAAGACCGAGATGGTCGAAGACGACACGCTGATCCGCGCGAACCAGGACGAGTTGTTCGAAAGCCGGATGAGCCGCTTCGGAGAGGGCAAGGTCGTCGCACGCGTTCCGATGAACGTGTTTCTCGATCCGGCTACCGAGATCGTCGAGAAGCTCCAAGAGGGAGACAAGGACCATATCAAGTGGTTCCTGAACTCCGAGCAGGCCCGCCCCTGGCGCAATTTCCGGGGTGAAGTCTGATGGCGATCGGCACTCTCGGGCAGCTCAAGAACGCGATCACGTCATGGACTGACCAAGGCGGGGCGCTCGGCGAAGAGATGACGGACTTTGTCCGCATGGCGACGGATTGCTTCAACTACGGCACCGACACCATCCCGCCGTTGCGTGTCCGTGAGATGATCGCCGTGACGTCGCTGACCCCGGTCGACGGTGTCTGCACCCTCCCGGCTGACTATCTCCAGTATCGTCGCGTGGTTCAGGAGGCGTCGATCCGTCGCGAACTCCAGTACATCACGCCAAGCGCGTCTGATCAGCATTATCCCGACCGTGCCGGAGGTCCCGCCTGCGATTTCACGATCGTTGGAAACTCGCTCTACATGTTCCCGGTCGGGTCGCAGGATATCGAACTCACCTATTATCAGAAGATCCCGCAACTGACGTCGGAAACGGGCACGAACTGGCTTCTGACGGCCCATCCGACGCTCTACCTCCATGCGGGCATTCTCCAGGTCGGGTTCTATCGCCGCAACGATGAACTCATCTCCCGTTCCCTTGCCGTCATGGCCTCCTACATGGCGGGCCTTCGCAGCTCTGACCAGCGATCGGAGTTTGCCCGGGCCGGCACTCGACTGAGGGCCGCCTACTGATGCCAGCAATACCGTTTCCGCCCTACGAGCCGGATAAAAACCGGTTCAACTCGGGTGCGCTGCCGTTCGTCAACAATGTGGTGCCGGCCGCAGACGGGTGGGGGCCACTCAGTTCGATCATCCCGACGCCCGCGATCTATGCCTATCTCACCGATCCCGAAAGCGGCAGCCGACTGACGGATGAGAACGGCAACAGGCTGATCATCGGCCTGGACTGGAGCGGCATTGCCGGCTTCCTTCGGCTTCCCGAGGCCTGTACCGGCATGTTCGCGGCTCGCCGCAAGGACGGCGTGGAAGTCCTGTTCGCCGGCACCGCTTCCAAGCTCTACAAGTTCGACCGCACCAATCTCGTCTGGAACGACGTATCGTCGACGACATATGACTCCGCTGTTCGCTGGAGCTATTTCCGTTGGGGCGACGTCGTTTATTGCCAGAATGGCCACGATCCCGAGCAGAAGTTCAACATCGAGACCGACAGCGTTTTCTCGGACAATCCGTCCGCGCCGATCTGCAAGGTCACTGCGGTGGTCGGAAACTTTGTGTTCCGTTTCAACATCGTTTCATGGGCCGCTGAAGGCATCACGAACCAGCCGCTGATGTTCATGTGCTCGGCGCTGGAAAATCCTGAGGACAACGTCGTCGGGGATTACAACTGGTGCGATTTCCAGTTCGTCCCGGTCGGCGATGAAATCATGGCTGTCGTGCCGGTGACAGGCGGGGCGCATATCTGGTTGCGCAGCGGCGTCGTTCCGATGTCGGTCGTGATGACCAATGGCGTGACCTTCGTGCTCGGAGACGTCGACACGTCGCGCGGCACCTCGGCACCTTATTCCCTGTGCTCCTTCGGTCAGGACAGGTACATCATCTACACCGACGACGGCCTCTGGTCGTACAACAGCGGGTTCACGCCGATCGGCCAGGACCGGATCAATCGGACGTTCCTCGCCAACTGCGACCAGGACACGTTCGAAGACATCCTGTCGATGAATGACCCGGAGAATGCGGTCATCTGGATCCAGTACACCAACACGGACGGCGAGCGCCGTATGTTGGGCTATCAGTACAATCTGGACAGGTTCACGGCCTCGGACATTTCTGCAACGGCCTCCTTCGTGTGCCGGACGTTTGTCTATGCGGAGTCCGATCCTCCCATCCTGAAAGCCAACCAGCCCCGGTTCTCGATCATCGATAGCAATGGCCAGCTCGGCTATCTCGTCGGCGATCCTCTGGATGCGCGGGTCATGACCAACGAGGTGCAGATGGGCGAAGTGCGCTCGTTCGAGAATGTCGCGCGCCTCGAAGGCGACCCTGTCGACTTCATGGTCACCACCATCACCCGGGACATCAAGGGCGGAGAACCCCGCAAGCGGCAGGCGGAACAGCCTTCATCGCAAACCGGTGCCGTTCCGTTCAGCGCCGAAGGCCAGACGCATCAGTGGCAGATCGATATTCCGGCCGGCGCCAAGTGGTCGACGGTGTCGGGCATCAATGTCCCCTCCAAGCCGGCAGGTAAGTGATGGCTTTTCCGATTGTCGAACTTGGCGGCTCTCGCGAGAAGCCGAAGGGGGTCAAGCTGACCACGACCGATCCCACGACCATTATGTCCGGACCGGTGAGCGGTTTTCTGACGCTCGAAAGCCTTCGCTACAGCTGCGACGGAACGCCGACCGACCTCAGTCTCTGGGTGACGGACGGAACGACGAGCTGGTTCCTGATGAAGGACTACGCCGTCGCCGCCAACGACCTGGAACCGCCGATCGAGGATCACATCGTCCTCAAGACGGGGTGGAGCCTTCGGGCGCAGGCATCAAACGCAAATCAGATCGACATACTCGCCGTCTTCATCGTGAGCGGCCAGGGCTCGACGGCATAATTTCGCAGGAGCACCGCAGTGGGCTTTTTTGACAGCAAGTCGACCACGAAGCCGGACATGCCCGGCTATGCCGACAAGTTCTATCGTACCCTCTTCAAGAAGATGGACAGCGCCTTCGCCCAAGGCCCACATGTCTATAACAAATCGACGGTTCCGGGTTTCTCCCAAAGCACAAAGGCCGCGTTCGGCGGCATGAAGGACCTCGCCGGCTCCAACTCAGCCGTGACCAACGAAGACGGCACCGTCACCTACAACGGCATGAGCGGCAACCTTCAGGATATCATGTCCAATGGCGGCTTTACGCAGGGCCAGCTCGACACCATGGGCGGTATGCGCGGGCTGATCGACAATCCGGGCCTCGCCGAGATGATCAACGGCAATGGCCTCACCGGCGAGCAGAACCAGGCCTATTCAAGCCTTCAGGATACGGTCTATCGCAACAACGCCGCGTTTCAGGATCAGTTTGACCGCGGTGGATTGACGGCCGATCAGCAACTGGTCGCCGACCGCTACCGCGATGACATGAACGCGGATTTCAGCCTCGAGGCAAATCCGGCATATGCTTCCGTCCGCGAGCGCGCTCTGAAGGAGCAGCAGATGGCGCTCGACGCCAACGCTGCGAAGAGCGGGCGTTATGGCGGCGGGTCCAGTCAGACGATCCTTGCGCGCGAGCAGGGCAATCTTGGCGCCAACATGGACGTGGCGCAATACGACAAGTGGAAGGCGAGCCGGGACGCGGCGGCCGGTGGACTTGCGGGCCTGTCGCAGACCGGCTTCGGAAACCAGCTTGGGATCAGCACGGCGCAGCAGCAGGGTCTCGGTTCGATCGCCGACATGGGACAGTTGGGCGTCGACAATCGCAACAGCGCCATCTCCCTCAAGAGCGGACTGCAGAACAACCTGTTCAATGCCGAAAAACGCCGGCCTCGGTCGCATGGGTGAGGCGTACCAGACCGCGCTTGCTCCCTATCAGACACAGCGCGCGGTTGGCGCGGAATACGAGGCGAAGAACGCGGAGCGGATTGCCGACAAGCTTCGCCGGTTCGAGGCGCAGGACCCCTACAATCATCTTGCCCAGTACATGCAGCTCGCCAGCGGAGTGCCACAGGGGCAGGTAACCACGAGTTTCGCCATCGCTCGCACAATATGCCACGGCGGGCGGACTGGCAGCCCTGACCCTGCCCAGCATCATGAACTGGGGCGGCGCCGCAGGAGCGACCGCCGGCGGCATGGCGGTTTAAGGAGACGACGATGGCACATGCACCGGACAAGGACGATCCGTTTCCGAAACCCAGAGGCGGCGGCAAGGGTGGCAAACAAGGGAGGTCGTGGCAACGGCTATAATGTGCCCAACGTGCTCGGTCCGGGCGGGGTCGCGAACCTTGCTGAGGACATGGCCGAAGAGTTCGGCGGGACCGAGAGTGCATGGCGCAAGGACATTCGCCAGCCGATCAAGTCAAATTTCAATTGGGGTAGCGGCGGGAATGGCGGCGGCAAAGGCGGCAAGGACGGTCCCGGCAGCATGCCGGTCGATCCGGGAAAGCCCTTTCCGAACGGTCCGGATACCTATGGCCCCCGTCGTGCTGCTGCTCCCCGTGGTCTGTTCGACGCAGCGCCGCAAGCAGCGCAGGCACCATCCCGAGGCCTGCTTTCCCAGGCGGTGCCCAATGTGCCTCAGACCCAGCAGGCGCCGCAGCAGGCGCAGCAGGCGCAACTGCCACCTGAAATCCTCGCGTGGATGCGAGCCAATCAAATGAGGCGCTGATGGCCGTCAACCCGTTCACCATGCAGCAGACCGAAAAACCCCTTCTTTCAGCCGGAAAACCTGCTGATGATGGCGGGTAACGTTCTGGCGGCGCCGAAACTTTGCCCAGGGTGCCGGTGGAGCGCTTCAGACGCTCGGCACCAACGTTGCCACGGCGAAGGAAAAGACCCAGGCGAACCAGCAGGAAAACCGCACCCGTCAGTGGCTGGCGCAGCAGTTCCCCGGCCAGGATTTCAGCAGCTTCTCTGGCGAGACGCTCAAGCTGGCTTCGCAGGAGGCCTTGAAGAAGCGGATCAACCCGGAGCGTGATTTCCGCGTTCTACCTGATGGAACTTACGGGGTCTGGGACGGCGAGAAATTCAACCGGCTCGGCAAGTCCGAAACGACCAGTGACATGCCGTCGGAATTCCGCACCTGGCAGCTTGCCCAGCAGAACCCCGGCTTCGCGGATTATCTGAAGGGAACGAACAAGACCGGTCAGACCTTCGACGAGCGCAAGCGCATGGCGCAGGAGCTTGGGATTTCGGAGGAAGACCCGCGCTATCAGCCGTTCGTCGCCACGGGGAAATTCCCGCGTGAAGACCAGCAGAGTTTGACTGCCGTCGACAAGAAGGCAATCCTTGAAGCGGACGAGATGGTCGCGGTCAACGAAGGCGCGATTGAAGCGCTGAAGACCGCCAAGGGTGTTTCTGACAAGGCGAACTCGGGCTGGTTTTCGGGCGTGCGTGCGAGTGCCGGCGCAAATCTCTGGGATTATGCGGTGCCGGACTTCGTGTCGTCGCCTGACAGTTCAAACGCCACGATCGATTTCGACAACGCTGTCGTGGGTCAGGCGCTGGGTCAGTTGAAGGCAATCTTCGGCGGCGCGCCGACCGAAGGCGAGCGCAAGATTTTGCTCGATCTCCAGGGCTCTTCAAACCTCCCGAAAGAGGCCCGTGAAAAGATCATCGAGCGTGCCATTGCAGCGGCTGAGCGTCGGCTGAACTTCAATCGCCAGCGCGCCGAGGAGCTTCGCGGCAACACCTATTACAAGCCGCGCGACGGGCAAACGACGCAGTCCGCAGCGGTCGACGGCATGAACACGACCACGACCGGCGTTCCCTGGAAAAAGAAATGATCCTCGAAATCAACGGCCAGGACATCGAAGTTGATGACAGCTTCGACAAGCTGACGCCCGAGCAGCAGAACGCGACCGTGGAGGAGATCGCAAAGTCTCTCGGTGCTGCGGAAAGCGCCCAGTCCAGGGGTGTTCGCGAGGATCTCGCCAAGACCAGCAATGACTTTTTCCAGGGCGACAATGACGGCGCGCTGCGGAACGCCGACAGTTTCATGCGCGGCGCGGCAGACACGGTCAGCTTCGGCATGGCGGACGAGGCGGCGGCACTCGGCGACCGTTACAATCCGTTCGATCCCGAGAACTATTCCTCGTTCTCGCGCGCGGCGGAAACGCTCGGCAATCTCAATCCTGTGACGAACGCCGTCAATCAGGCAAAGCAGCTTATCGCACCCGACGAGGAGATGCAGAGCAAGCTTCGCCAGCAGCGGGCCTTCCAAACCCAGCGCGACGACATCGATCCCCTGGCTTCGACCGCAGGCCGCGTTTCCGGTGCCCTGCTCGGTGCGGGTGCGCTTATCAAGGCCAAAGCGCCATTGATGGCGGCGCTGCCAACAGAGGCCTCGCTTGCGGCAAAGACGGCCCAGTCGGCAAAGGCTGGCGCGCTCTACTCCGGCCTCTACGGGCTTGGCAGCGGTGAGGATTTTGAGGGGCGTCTGATTGAGGGTGGGACGCAAGCTGCGATCGGCGGCGCGGTCGGTGGAATCCTTCCAGCTGCTATATCCACGGTGGGTGCGGTCACCAAGCCGTTCCGCGACGCCGCCACCGGCTATTTCCGTCCCGAGGTCTATGCCAGCCGAAAGGTCGCCGAGCGGCTCACGTCGGATCAGAAGACCCCGCAGCAGGCGGCCGAACTGATGGCGCGTACGCCGGGCATGAACCTCGCAGACGTCGCTGGAGACAGCACGCGCGGGCTGTTGCGCACCGCCTATAATGTCCCCGGCAAGGCCCAGTCCAAGATCAGGGCGCGGTTGAACATCCGCCAGATGCAACAGGGTGACCGGATCAAGAAGGCGGTCCGCCAGACACTCGCGGATCCAGATGGCTACCTGTACGCCAAGGATGAGATCGAGGCAGAAGCCAAGACGCTTGCCGCACCTCTGTTCGAAGAGGCGAACGGCATCGCCATTCCATTCTCTGCGAACCTCGAATCCGCACTCCTGACCCCCGCCGGTCGCAAGGCCCTGTCGATCGCACACAACATCGCTGAGAACGAGCAGAAGCCGTTCCGTCAGATGTTCATAGACATCGAAGGCAATGGCCGGCGCGTTCCGGATGTTCGTGCCTGGGAATACATCCGCCAAGGCCTGGACGACATGATCCAGGCGGAAATCGATCCGATGACGAAGCGAATGACGTCAGCAGGCCGCGCCATCGTTGGACTGCAGAACCGCATCATGAAAGAGGTGAGGGCGGCAAACACGCCCTATGATGAGGCGCTCAAGATCTGGTCGGGTTCCCATAAGCTGGAGAACGCCCTTGAAGCCGGTCGGGAAGCGTTGAAAACAGTCCCCGGAAGCCACGCGTCGGATGATGTCGACGATGAGCGAGGCCGACAAGCGCATGTTCCGTGTCGGACTGGCGAACGCCATTCGCGACAAGGTCGGCGGCACGTCCGTGATGCACAATGCCCTGTTCAAATTCTTCTCCACGTCGGACAATGTCGCGAACCTGCGTGCTGCCTTCGACGATCCGGAGCAGTTCAAGGCTTTCCGACAGGCGATGATGGCTGAGGCGAACAAGCGCGAGACGTTCAACGCGCTCGGCAATTCGACCACGACGAAACAGGCGCTGGACGCTGCGGAAGCGGGCGGGCTGAACGAAGGCTCCGAACTGCTCAAGGATGTCGCGCAGGGCAGCATCATTCGCGGTGCGCTCAAGTATGTCGGCAGTCACATGAAGATGCTGGGTGGCTTCACGCCTGAGGTGGCCGATCGCGTCTCGCAAAAGCTGCTGACGACCGACCCCGCGACGGTCCGGAAGATCACGACCGAGCTATCTAAAATACGGCGTCAGCAAAATCAGCGCGGACCAGAAAAAGGCAACTGACCTATCGGGTCATAACCCCCACTGCTTGCAGAGCGGGCTTCACAACCGCAGTCACGATAGGCCGGAAGAAGCCGGTCCAGTGGCCCCCAGAGCAAGCATGGTATCGCTATCGCGACAGCGATCTGCAGCACCAGGGTGACGATGTCGGTCTCCTCGACCGGCGGCTCGGGATCGTTGTTCATTCCGCCAGAATGCCTCAACCTAAGGAGTTTTGTGAAGATGGCCAGCAATCGTCTCGGAACGTCCGGTGGCGGTAGTCTGATCAATTTGGTTTCCCGCCTGCTTCTTGCTGGAAAACACGTGAGTGTGGGAGAGTCGAGGCCAAGCCTTGCTAACCGTAGGTTGACGTGAGAATCTTCCTTCCTTCAATGGGAGGATGGCATGGCGAAATACTTCGGCTGGGGGATGGGACATGTCCGTCCTCGATTTCAGCGACGTCCTCCGCGGGCGCGGACGCGCGGTGAGCGAGCACACGATCAAGATCAGCTACGGCGAGGGGTACGTCACCACGATCAAGGGTGACTTCAACTTCAACAAAAAGGGCGACGTCACTGGCGGGACCGTGACGAAGATCGATTTCGAGAACGATGATCACTATGGCAACGTTTTAACCGGCATCGATCTGTCGCTTGGGTCGTTTGTCCGGGACCGCGAAGTCAAAAACGCCGGCCGATGACGCGTCCTTTGTATTCAAAGATCTTTTCGCGGGACGACATCATCACCGGGAACACTGGTGACGACGTGGATCAGGGGATTTTCTGGCAATGACCGACTGATCGGTGGCTTTGGCGACGACGTTCTTCAAGGCGATGATGGCGACGACACCCTGATAGGTGGCTTTGGGGCTGACACCATGACTGGCGGCCTTGGTTCAGATGTTTTCGCCTACAAGAACAGCGGGGATAGCGGAGAACAAAGCGCTGACCGCATAACTGACTTTTCGCAGGCTGAGGGCGACAAGATCGATCTGTCTAGCCTCGGATTTTTCGACTTCGACGGCGAAATCAGGTTCTCGTTTAGTGGAGGAAACACTGTGCTGGAGGTCGATACGCTGGGGGGCTTCAACTTCCCGCTGATCCTGCGCCTGACTGGCGAAATCCGCGCTGACCGAAGCCGACTTCATTCTCTAGCCGTCATTTATCGCAGTCCGGGAAGAAGACCATCGACGAAAAAATGATGGCGTCCTTGCCGTCTACCTTCGCCCCGGGAAAAGACGTGGACGGTCTTGCCATCTTCCTCCACGGCTCCTTCCTGAAGGGCTCCAAAGGGCTTTGTGACGACCTTGTCCATGGTCTTGTTCCAGGCATCGAACACGATTGAAATCGTCCTCTCGTGCTCCTCGATCTTGATCGAAGGGTAATCCCGCGCCGCATAGATGTTGCAAGCATCCGGCGGGGAGGATGCCCCTGCAATCAATAGCACAGTCAAAAAATTTAGCATGATGCCTCTCCATCGAAGTTAGCATCATGCCGCAACTCCAAGCACACGTAAAGGTAAGCGATGACCCGAGCTAGAACGGTTGCGGAAGTGATCGCCGGCGAAGCTGTTTCCGGCACTCCCGCGCAACGTATTTCGGACATGCGAGCAATCGCTTCGGTGATCGCAAACCGCGCGGCCCTTCTTGGAGTGACGCCTGAACAGGTGGTGGCCAACACAAACGAGTTCAACGCATACGATCGCGCGCTCCCCCCAGGCGTTGGCGAAGACCTCGTCGCCATGGCTCAAGAGCAGATTGACTACGTTGCGGAAAATGGCCCAGTCAATGACAGGATTACGTTCTACGCCACCCCGAACGCCGTCGACAATCTCCCCGGCGGACTGAGCTACGAAACCGAGACGACCGGACATCAATATTTTAGCGACCCTCAGATGAGGTCTATCGGCACGTCGGAAGGCTATGTGCAGCCTGACCGCTACGCCTATGCCCGGAATCCCGAGAATATTCCTGCCCCCGGCGCTCGACCGGCAGAGGACGCGCCGGGCGGCTGGACAGAGATGGCCGCTGCGCCTTCGGTCAAGTCTCCCATGGGCAGTGTGCAGGCCAAGGGGCTGTTTGCCGGCACGGCGCCGCTCGAGGCGAGTGCCACGGCGCGGCCGATGATGGACCTGCCTGCAACGGCGGACTTGGGTATGACGCCGAGCTTGGACGCTGGCACAGCAGTGCGTGGGATGCCGGACCCGGCTTCCGTCTCCAGTCGCATGGGACTTGCTGATCCCGACTTTGATACAAGCAGGTTTGACGGCAACGCGCCGACGGTGGCCGAGGGCTTCGACCAGGGCAGGTTCGGGGCCAAGCCGGAAATGGCGTTCGATCCCTCGCGCTTCGGCCAACCGCAGATCGACGCCGCCACGAATACGCAGAGCTTCACGGGTATGAGGCAGGCGCCGGCCGATCTGGGCAACTTTCCAGATGCCATGGCCGCGCAGCGCGGTCCGACGAGCGGCGTACTCAGTGCCGAAATGCAGGCGATACAGGGCGATGTGGAGCGCCAAACTTCAGGACCCGGCACGTCTAGCGCCCATGATCGGTCTAAAGACCGCATTTGCTGAAGAGCCCGCACAAGCCCCGGCGATGGCAGCAATCGAACAGCAGATGCCCGCGCAGAACGTGCCGGCCAAAGGGCTTTTCTCGGGAGTTCCGACCCCAGAACAGCAGGCCGCAGGCTACCAGCAGTTTGCGGGGTTGGGCGCCGAACATCACCAATCTTAGCGGCACAGTGGGCGTCTGGGATGATGGCACAGCATATCAGACGACCACTCCGAAGGCAGCGCAGATCCCAGACCTTCAGCAAAGCGTGGAGGCTGCACCTACGCTCGAAACCATCTCCGTCCCTGACCAACCGTCCATTGCCGCGGACATTGAAGGCCCGGCAACGATGCCTGCCAATGTCCAGCAGCAGCGCACGGCAGCAAAGCAGGTCACTCCGGCCGCCACGCAGACCTCGGCAAAGCGCGGCTTCTGGGACAGCCTCATGTCGCCGCAGACTGCAATCGGGGCAACTGTCGGCGGTCTTGCACTTGGGCCGGTAGGAGGCTTGTTCGGTGCTCTTGCAGGTCAGCAAGTGGCGCAGAACCCGGGTCTGTTTAGCGGCGGCGAGCCCATGGCGATCAACGACATCGGTTCAGGATCCGACGCGGTGTTCTCGGTTTGGAGTGGCGGGCAGCCACCCGGCACGCAAGCCACGGCGTCCGATGGTCAGCAGGTGACATCCCTATCCGGCGGTCGCATAGCCATCACCGGCAAGACCGGCGCCGTGACCGTATTTGACAGCAGCGGCAAGGCCATGGGCTATTTCGGCTCTGATCTGGGCTCTGACACAGATCAGGACGCCGAGGGCGGCGGCGGCCTGTTCGGCTGATTTCCTCACATCGCATTCATCGGCTCGCAGACCCTCTGCGAGCGCAATCTCCCATGCACCAATGAGGCCAACGTGTTTGTGGACAACTGGTCCGGCTACAGTTCCTTTCGATATGGCAAGCCCGAGGCGCAACCCAAGCCGAAGAAGTCGCCGCGCCTGCTTTCACCGGACAGGCGTCGAAGTGTAGTCAACCGCGTTTTCGATATTCTGAAGGACTGGCGTTCGAGCCCGTTCGAGAATGAGGGGCTTTGCGTCGCCGGACTGCGTGCTGCTTTCTGCCTGGACGGCCACTCTTTCGCTTTGGCCGACATCGAGGCTCGGTCCATTGTGTCCACGGCATTTGCGTTGACCGGCGCAGCGCGACCATCATGGGCCGAGGGACAGCCCGACGCCACCGTTCCTGAGGAAAACTGCCGCTGGTGCGCGAACGAAATCCCGATCGATGATCGGACGGGGGGGCGGAAGGGGCGCTTCTGCTCGCCAATGTGTGCGAGGTCCTACAATGAGCATCGGGCCAAGGACACCGGATGGCGTGACGCCAAGGTGATCAAGTCGGCTTATGCGACAATCGCCAAGCCCAGAAATCTGACAGCAGTCTGCAAGACCTGCGGCGGAGCCTTCATGCCCAGAAAAGGCGAGGGCAGGGGCATCTATTGCTCGATCAAGTGCCATGGCGTGGCCCACAGAAAGCCGAAGGTGCAAAGGGCGTGTAAACACTGCGGCGCGATGTTCCATCCGCACCGCACATCGCTGGCAGGGACGTTTTGCAGCACCGATTGCTGGTATGCAGAACTAGAGGGACGCGCGATCGAACGTTGGTGCCTGTTCTGTGGAAAGCAGTTCTTCGCAAAGTTTCCGGACGCAAAATATTGCTCTCAAAGCCATGGAGCCGCTGCATCCAAGCGTCGTGTCCGAGCAGCGAGGGCGATCGTCGAAGGGCGAGAATATTCAACTCTCGTCGGCTCGTTCGAATTGACCTGTCTTCAATGCGGCGACGAATTCCCCGCTAAAAGCACGAAGGAAAAGTTCTGCGGCAACGATTGTCAGGCGACGAACTGGCGCGCGAGGCTTTCAACCCAGTCGTTTGCGTGCCTGGAGGTGCGGTAGGCTCCAATCACTTGAAGGCCAGACTTCGCGCCAGTCTCAGCCGCGCAAAATAGAGGCTGTTGCCCACGCTACGGGGTTCAGATTTACTTGCCCGCGCGAGACGATTGGCCTCTCGCGTGCTCGTCGCCTTGGAAAGAATCATCTCTGAGCTTCGCCTGTCCAGGCCATGTTTGCGGGCGAAGTAACCAACTGCATATTGTCGAAATGCGGAGCGTCGGTCGTACATTGGCGGCCCCCGGGAGATACCCGTCATATGCGCGGGACGCGGCCTTTCAAGCAAGTATAATCTGAGTTTAACCTTACTACCTAGGGCTAACGGGCCAATCGGGCAGGATCATTGCCCACGAAGCTGTGCAGCTCTCCAAATCATCGTGCTGCGATTGGTTCCGGGCGGCGCGCGATGCGGCAGGAGGGTGACCTTCGGTCTTGGCGGAGTCCGAACCGCCCGGATGCGAGCATTCAACGCCATGCTTGCCATCAGCACAAGTTAAGCAAATGAGGTAATTCGGGTGTCGCGCATACTTCTGCGGCCACGTCAACAAGTCACTTGCCAACGGCAGGTAATGAAAACGGCGGCATGCGCTGCATGTAGGCCGTGCCCCGCGAGTTCGAGATCTTGTTCGCGGTCGACGCGGTGCGCAAAGACCCGGGCCTGTCGCACACTCAGGCGTTCACCCGTTGGGCAGTTCGGAATCAGGACGTGACCCTTGGCTAGTGGAAAGCCTCCTTCTGATGAACCAGGGTTTGCACGCGATCGGGCAATCAGTGCGAGATTCGTGAAAACAGAAGAATGACGTCGGCTTGTCGTGTCAGATTGGTCTTCACGAAAACCGCCTTCAGTCGGGAACGGACCGTCTCTTTCGAAACACCGGTAGCGTCGGCAATCTCCGTTAGTGTACCACCATGCATTAGCTGGAGGCATAATTCATGTTCGGTCGTGGTTAGGCCGAATAGTCTTCTTGTGGTCGCACCATCGACGATCGGGCGCTGTTCACCGCTGATCGGCGTGATAGTGACGAACACTTTGCGTCGAAGCGGGAGCAGGCCGGAGAACTCGTATGACGCTCCGGTTCCGATCGCAGCGATTGAAACCAACCATCTGCCGGCATCCGTCTCCAGTACAATGCGCGAGAGTTCGACAGTCTGCCCGCGACAGAGCCTCGAGACTGCCTCGGAGAACTGAGCATGCGCTGAGGGCTGACTTAAGGTGACCACCCTACCTCTAACCTTCAGCGCTGTGCCCAGTCGGAAGAGCGCCTCAGCACTGCCGTTCGCCTCATCCAGAACGCATCCAGCGCCCACCACGAATGCAGCTCGGTTGCCGCGTGCGACAAGCGCTGCGCGACCGACGGCAATCTCCGAAGAATCTCGCATTGCACGGAGCAAATTCATTGTGCGCTCAAGACTACCTCTTAGCTGCTTCATCAGTCGCACGGCGGCTGCGTCGTAGCTGGAAGATCGATCCATCGGATAGTTCAAATACATTCGAATTGTCTCTCCACGATCGGCCGCGATCTTCAATCCAGCCGCCGCTATCCCGCTCTGCGGCATTAGCCAATCATTGTAGAACTCTGTGTGCTTGAAGAGAGACGAGGGCGCTACTTCCTCGCTACTCACTACCGTCCCCGTCGGCACACCGAACCAGTATCTCTCCCACGGATTGATTGCAGCGAAATGACCTCTGTACGCCTCCAAGAAGTCTGTCGGAATGTTGTACGAGTATATAGAGTTGAGCTGGGATGCAGCGAAGTTGGCATTCTGAATTGCCGCAAAGCTCCCTGGGAGTGCCGAGGCAACCGCGGCGACAACGTCATCCCAGGAAGCCGCTCCGAATGGAACGCCGTCGACCATGGCCCCAAGCTCATTAGCGATATCCGGATGCAAATACACCCTGTCTACCTCTGTCGCCCTCGATCTTTGAATATCACAGAAGAATAGGCGCGCGATAGTCGGCACGGCCGCTTCGTGTTGAATGACATAAATCATCCTCCCGGAGCGGCCTGAGATCAGAAGCTAGTTATGTAGAAGTTGCCGGCCGTCAGATCGTCGATCGATACACCAACTAGCGTGATGCTGTTATCTACATCGAATGAAATCAAGACGCCTTCATCCGTGTCTTCTGCGATTTCAAGCACATCATCAAAGGTTTCAACACCTGCAATATAGGACAGGTCGATGCGATCGCGTCCCTCTCGCTTTCCTGTCCCGAAGTCGGTGATTTGGTCGTGTCCGAACGGCACCCCCACAAGCTCGTAGAATTCGAAAACGTCTTTGCCGCCATTGCCGGTCAGCACGTCATTGCCTTCGCGCGCGATAATAGTGTTGCTTCGCTTGTCCCCTGCGATTGTGTCATCGAACTCGGTTCCCAACACCCGCTCGATTGAACGAAGTGTGTCGATATCGCCAAAACCATCTATCGCAGTTTTCTTTGACAGGTCGAGGCTGATTCCGTTTGTGGCGCCGTAAAGCGCTTCCCGACCGTAATCGAGCTGGGTGAATCCTCCGCGACCATCCAACCTGTCATCGCCCTCGAGCAAGAGAAAGTATCCATTGTCGGCGTTCGCATTCTTGACGATGTCGTCAAACTTCGAGAGCCAGTACGTTTCGAAATTGCGGATGACATCCGAACCGCCCCAGGGGTTAACGGCGGTGCCGGCCTCGACGTCAAGAACAACGCCTCGCGTTGGCTGAGCTTCCGGCCAACCTGTATGATGATAGGCAAGGATGTCCCACCCCGCTCCCCCGTTCATCTTGTTGTTGCCAGGACCAGCGCGGAAGAAGTCGTCGCCACCAAGGCCTTTAACGATGTCATTTCCCAGATCCGCGTCGACCAGAAGTTCCTCGTTCCCGCTGGTGCCCGTGAAGACATCGTCTCCACGCATCAATTCTCCCATGAAATCCGAGATGCCATAGTCCCAGTCTGCCTGAACCGCCTCATGCAGCTCCGTGTAATTGATAGAAAGGTCTGTAACGTCCCAGATCATGTCACCATCAGCATCCGTAATGGTGACCCGAGTGACCGTTCCACTCGCGTTCCCCAAGCCGTTTCCCAGCATCGCCACTTGGTTGCCAAGAGAATCTTCGTACGTCGCTTGCGTCGCAGAAACGCTCAACTGGGCCATGGGCTCAAAAACTTGCTGCCACTCCTCCTCAAAAAGGAAGTCGAAGTTGGCGCCTACACCCGCTTGAAATTTAGCCATCAAATCCTCCCGTGGTCGGCCAGACATCTGTCCGCACTTCGAACAAGTCATACGTACCGAAGCCAGCCGACCTCGGCATCACCCGTTCGGGTCAAAACACCCAATTCGCAGGTGTGTATGCAAACTGGTTCTTCTGAACAGCCTTTCTGAAATCGCTCAACTTGGAGATCACCATGAAAGCGGAAGACATGACCCTCGCCACACAGACGGCGCTGCTCTGGGATCACCCCTTCTTCGGCGTGCTGCTGCTGCAACTGAAAAAGGTCGACGCGACCGACGACCCGCGCATCGAGACTATGGCGACCGGCGGCCGCACATGGTTCCTCCAAGGCATGCACGACTGAACATGGCCTCCCATTCAGAGAATAAAGTCGCCAGCGTCCAACTTCACCTTGTCATCGATGTTGAGTTGAAAATCTGGTTGTTTGTCCCGGTCCAAGTACCCGAATACAAATGTCGTGCCTTTGTGGTACCAATAGTCGAGTTCACCCTGACCACTGTAGTCAGAGGAATATCCCACCCATCTGAACGCTTGGTTTCCCGACTTATTGGCGTTGGCGTCAATCGCGCGGAGATCGATCTTGTCCTCGGATGGATCAAAATCCAGGATAGAGTCCATCATACCGCGCTTCCACGGTGAATCTGCCAGCGACCAATACACGAATGTGTCCGCACCTTCTCCACCCGAGAGAAAATCCCGTCCCTTTTCTCCGGAGATCCTATCGTTACCGGCGCCCCCCCAAACTCGATCAGATCCGACACCGCCCCAGATCTTATCGACACCTGACCCGCCCACAAGGGAGTCATTTCCGCCGCCACCCTCTAAATAGTCGTTTCCTGCGAAGCCGATCAGACAATCCCGTGCAGAGTTTCCATAGAACTCATCAGCGCCGGCGAGCCCATAAAACACTCCCTGACGACCGGCAGGAACGTTCCATCCCATCGGGTCCACACTAGTGTCGATATCGTAGAGAAAAGCGATGAGATCCCCCGCCACGGTGGTCGAGACAATGAGGCGTTGGGAATCAATAAATTCCTCAATTATTGCTTGGATGCGCGGCAGTTCCAATCTCAACGCGGCTTCGAGCGCGTGGCCGTTGATTGCCGTCTCAAGCTGCTCCATAACACGCGATGAAAATTCTTCAATCCCTTCTTCATATTGCTCAGCAAAGTCTCCGCCATCCCAGCTGGCCGCGCTCGGATTCCGAATATCCGCAACCAACTTAGCCAGGTCCGCCAGCTGATCGTTGAATAGACCGCCCACGAAGCCGTTGATGTTTGCCAACGCTTCAAGCACTGAAGTTCTGAGCGCTGGATCGACCGAAGAAGACGCGGCAAGTGCTCGTTGAAAATTGGCTTCCTCGCCGCTTTCAAATTCACGGCCAATCCACTCATGGGCAGCGATTGCCATCTCGCCTTCGAGGTTGGAAATTAAACCGCTTAGCCCGCTGCCGGGGACATTGGCCTTAATATTTGTGCCTTCGGCGACAAAGTCCCCGGTGGGAGTTTGCTCATATCCCCCTCGGACGACCATGCGTTCGCCATCTACCTGCATTCCCTCGCGCTTCTTGAATTCTGCGCCTTCCTCCATACCGGAGTTCAATTTGAGTAGCGGGTCGTCATCGTCCTTTATTGTAATGTCCGCACTCGTCCAGGAGAATGCCCCGCCTGGCAAATCGTAATCAGGCCCCGCCCACAGCTGAATAGAAAGCGTCTCACCACTTGGCTCGTATCTCGTGTCCGGCTTGTAAAAGAGCCTGATATCCGCAAAGGTCTTGCCTGCGGGAATTACGACCTTCCCTTGCGTATGTTCAAGGTTCATCGGGCTTTCTAGTTCGAACTCAACCAGAGGTACGGCGGTGCCCCGAACGTCGAACTCAACAGTCAAGTCCTTCGATAGAGCGCGATCCAAGGTGACCCGGAACGAAAGCGTCGTAGGTTGATCGGAATCCCCTTCGGACATTGTAATGGGATCTTGGGTGATAGAAACGACCGCTTTGGCCTCAGACTTGAAGGTGTATTCCCCGATAGTTTCATTTTGATTTCCGGCAGCGTCCTTTATGATCACGTCACCAAGGTCGATCAAATAGTCTACGCCGTAGTCGAAATCTTCGGTAGGATCGATTGTAACGGTCGATCCACTGATCTTCACCCGGGATCCGTTTAGTGCGAAACTTTCTACATGGACGTGCTGGTTGTTTTCAACCTTATAGAGCTCAATGCTGCCAGATGAAGCACTGATTGCTTCACTAAATGTCAAGACGAGGTTGCTGTCCAGGTCTGCAGTTGCACCATCGCTTGTGGTAAAATTTGTGATGGTTGGGGGAGTCGTATCCTTGACATCGGGCACATCAATGTCAAAAGTCGCGAAGCTATTAGCGTTTCCAGCGCCGTCTTTAACCGCCCCTGCGTTGATCTTGATCGTGTACCTGCTCGACGCGACAAGGTCATCCGTCGGATCCAGCGTGACGATTGTGCTTCCGATCCTCATCCGATCAGAGCCTGCTGAAAATGTTTCAATAACGGTTCCGTCCTTCAGAAGCACAATTGAGCCAGTGCCGAAGGAGATCTGCTCGCTAAAGTGCAACTGAAGGTTAGTCTTGAGATCGAAATCCGAACCCGAAGGGGGGAAAACTTGTTCGATAGACGGGGCAGTTGTATCGGTCGGACCGCTCCCGTTATCCTTGATCTTGATAAGGTAACTATATGAGCGGGTTCCTCCCAAGAACCCATCGCTCGATGCCGTAAGCACTATCTCAAATTGCTCCTCCCCTTCGCTTTGCCCATCGGCGATAATGTTAATGTTTGGCGTCGTTTGAGAATATGTGTTCCATGCGAAAGATGTATTGATGGAATTGAAGTCAAATCCGCCTGTAGCCGACAGACTGACGGTTTGTATCTTAATATTCATATATGTTGAATTATAAATTGGCCCCACGTATTCTAGAGGGTTCAACGTCAGATGTTGATTAAATAGTTCAATAATATTATAAGTACTTCCCTCTTGAAGTTCAACTTCGTAGTCAGCCATTACTTCCCCCACCTCTTATCCGCTTCGAACTTTATACTCTGCAGAGATTTATTCAATAGGGATAGAAAGACGGTATGTTCGAGGTGGGGTGCAAAACGCAACGAATCCAGCGGAGCTGGCCTAGACGCCCTAAAAGGAGCCGATCTCTCATTTGCCCCAATCGACGGGGACAGCTAGGACAACCGTCCCGACCGCCCACATTTGGCAAATTAGCCAGGTCCGAAGCCAGGGTTTGGACCCAATCCGACAGCTGAGAAGCCAGAAGGGAACCCCGATCTCGGCATTGATCCGCGTGAGGCCGCCGGCTCGTGGCAGAATGGGCCGAAGTCGCCATAGATTAGTCTACGCCGATCGACATCCGGCTGTGAATATCGTGGAAAAGCTCGAGTCCTGACTCGGCATCCGGTCTAAGGTTTGCGCAATTTCTGGTTATGAATATCGCGCTCACGGACAGAACCCCTTTGTCTTTGGCTCGCCTGAAGGGGCGGGTTAGTCGGGATGGTGTATACCCCAATATCAGCCGTATTTGGAAGGAGCGGGAAGACCTGGCGTGCCGTCTCTTCTGGGAGGAACCCTGGCTCCTTAGGCGCCTGCTTTATTGGAGAACCCCCGGCGCTATATTGTGGCGTTGCAAACACCTGGGCCTGATCAAGTACTGGGACCATCGGTGGACCGCGCGCGAGATCGCCATTCTTCGGCGGCTCTATCCAAAAGGCACGCGGGAAGAAATCTGCGAGGCCATCCCTGGCGTGGAGTGGCGGAAGATCTGCGTTGCGGCCCGGTATTATGGGTTCCGACGCGACAAGAAGCCGTACAAGATCACCGGGATCGTAGCCAATGACCAAGTCAGGCTTCGATGCTACGACATCAAGTGGACGATGCGAGATCTAGACGAGGAGTGCCGGACCGGCCGGTATTTCCAGACACGAGGATACCGGACGAAGTACCCGAACTTCAAGCACATCAATCGCGCGGCTGAGTGGCTGGGCGGTCAGTTGGAAGTGCGTTGGGATGACTTTGGATGAACGGCATCTGTTGCCGATCAACTACTGGCGAGACGCCGAAGCGTTCGGACAAAATCCATAATCCTCACCACTTCCTGGCTACTAATAGACGCTTTGTGATCCGCCATGGCCGGGTCGTCTCCAGGACTCGGCATCGTACTAAGCTCATACTTATAGCTTTCGGCGAGTGCGTCGAAAACACTGTCAGGCATTCCACCCCATATCGCGTATAGCGCCTTACCCAAAAGAAACTCGATGCCTACAAGCTTGGCTTCAAGTTCGATCTTCGCCTCGTTATCCATGTGTGGCCCTACCATTTGGCGAAATGCTAGACCGCCTCGTCATTTGAAACAATGGAGTTGGCGGCAACCGGATCGGCTATTCCCAGGTATTCCCGGATAATCCTACCCAAACGTATCTGCCATGTTCCCAAACTGATCTCGTCTTGTTCACCTTGTCGGCTGTCCAAAACAAGACGCCCTCCCGCTACCAAATTTCAAGAAACGCGTATCAGTACTCCGGGCACTTCACCGCTCATTCCCCCTGCCTGTCCAGCCAGGCCTGCAGTTCGCGGTCCTCGCGTTCGAGCGAGGACACGTTGAGCACCTTGCGCAGGATTGCCACGGCGACAGCCCGGGCGCGGAGATTGATGCGGCCGGCCTCGCCCGTCGGGCTGGTCGGCTTGTAGACATCGAGTTTCGCATAGAGCTGCTGCAGCCTGTTCTGGACGCTGCGGAGGGAGAGGTTGCGGCGTCTGGCGATGGTGCTGTCGGTGAGGCCGAGTGCGACGTCGAGCAGCACCTCGTATTCGCTGTCGGTCAGCCCGCCGGCCGGGTTCTGGCTGCGCTGCTGGAGCCCCCGAACTTCCCGGTCTATGACGCACTGGCTTTCGATGAAGATTGAGCGCAGGGCCAGCTTCAAACGGTCATCCGAAGCCGATTTCAGCACGTAGCCGTAGGCTGCGCCCTCGGGCACGATGCGCGAGACGCCGCGGACATAGGCCTCGTCGGCATAGTTCGACCAGAACAAAATGCGGGTCTCCGGCCGTTCCTTCCAGATGGTGCGGGCGGCCTCGATGCCGTTGCGCGCATTCATCTGCAGGTCCATGACGATATGGGCGGCCTTGTTCTCGCGCGCCAGCCGCTCGCCGGCGCTGCCGTTCTCCGCTTCGATTACCATGTCGCATTCCGGCAGCGCCGAACGCACCGCTTCGTTGAGATAGGACCGGTGAAGGGGGTCGTCCTCGACGATCAGGACCTGCATGGCATTCATCCCGATGGAGGTCCGGAGAAGGGGGCGGTCTGCGAAATCGGCAGGCTGACCTCGACCGTGGTACCGCCGCCATCCCTGTTGCTTGAGATTTCACAACGTGCCGAGATCAGCCGGGCGCGGGTGCGCATGTTGCCGATGCCGGCGCCTTGGCGCTTCTGGTCGGGCGAAATGCCGTTGCCGTTGTCGTGCACGGAAATCCTGAGATTGGCGGCGGTCGCCCTGAGTTCGACCGTGATCCTGGCGGCATTGGCGTGGCGGATCGTGTTGTTGATGGCTTCCTGGACGATGCGGAACAGGGCGGTCGCGACATTCTGCGGCAGCGCCTCGACGATGCCGGAGGCCTCGTCCGAGATGGTCCATTCAATCGCTGCGCCGCTGTCACGCACCGAGCGCTCGAGATGGTTCTCCACCGCCTGGGTGAAACCGAACAACTGGAGCACCGCGGGGCGCGCTTCCTCGATGATCTGCCGGACGTCATGCATGCAGTGCTGGACGCTGCGGATGATCGGGTCGAGCGCCTCGCCGGACACGGACGGCGCCTGTGCCAGCCGTTCCAGCTTGCGCGACAGCCGGGTGAGGTCGGCCAGCGTCTGGTCGTGCAGGTCCATGCCGATGCGCTGGCGTTCTGCCTCGAGCGCCTCGGTCAGCCGGAGCGCGCCGAGCCGCAGGCCTTCTTCGCGGGCGCGGGCCTCGGCCTCGACGATCGCGGAGCGTTTTCGCCTGTTCGGCGGCGCGGAGCGCAAAGAAATAGGGCGCGAGAAGATCGGCGATCGACCGGGCCTTTTCGAGGTCGTCGCTTGTGTAGAGCGCGACCTGGTGGCTGGAGCAGGACAAGGCGCCGATGACATTGCCCTGCGCCTTCAGCGCCACATGAAGGCGCGAGCGCAGGTTGCCCTCGAAGATCGGCGCTGCATGAGAGCCTTCATAATGGAAGCGCGGGTCGCTGCAGGCGTCGTCCGATATCATCGTCTCGACCTCGCCATAGAGAAGGCTGCGGATCGGGCTGCTGGACACCGGCGCCGGGCGGGTTGCGTCCCCAGCCGGTCTCGAACGGGCTCTCATGGGCGGTGTGGAACCTGCCGTCGAGCGTGATGATGCAGACATCCATGTGGTCATGCGGGATGATGTGGCTGACCTCGGCGGCCACCGCGCGGATGACCGAATGGAAATCGAGCTGACCCGCCAGCAGGCGCGAGATCGTCAGATACTGATCGAGCAGGGTGGTCGGCGTCGGGCTGAGCATGTCGGGACCTCCTCCCGGTCAGGCGGTCTCCCTACCGCCTTTGCATCTCGATATTGCGGCAATGCCAGGATGCAGTCCTGCGGCAATCCGCATATTTTCTGCGGGAACCCGCAGGCCGGATGCCGTGACCCGCCTATGCATGCCGGCCATTCTCGGACATCATGCTGTGACTGAGGCCCATGTAACTGAAGACTGGTGCCTCGGTGCAACAACAATTTCCGGTTGCCGTGAGGAGACGGTGCCGGAAATGCGGCCGGGAAGAGGGCCGACCATCAGGGAGAGAGATTATGAACATCAGGACGATACTCCTGGCGTCAGCCGCTATGCTGGTCGCCGCAATGCCGATGTCCGCATCCGCCGACACTTCGGGCAAGAAAGATCGCGCTTTCCAACAATTATGCCGGCAATTCCTGGCGCCAGGCGAATGCTGACGAGCTGGGACAAGGTGACCAAGGAAGCCGTCAAGTCCGCATCGTCGCGGCAGCCGATCCGTTTACGACCGCAGAAAATCAGGCCACCGAACAGGCGGCCCAGATTCAGAACATGATCCTCGAAGGCTATGATGCGATCGTCATCAACGCCGCTTCTCCGACCGCGCTCAACGGCGCCGTCAAGGAAGCCTGCGATGCCGGCATCGTCGTCGTGTCGTTCGACGGCATCGTCACCGAGCCATGCGCCTACCGCATCGCCGTCGACTTCAAGGCGATGGGTATGAAGCGAGATCGAATATCTCGCCCAGAAGATGCCCGGGGGCGGCAACCTCCTCGAAATTCGCGGCCTTGCCGGCGTCTTCGTCGATGACGAGATTTCCGCCGGCATCCATGAGGGCGTGAAGAAGTATCCGCAGTTCAAGATCGTCGGCTCGGTCCACGGCGACTGGGCGCAGGACGTCGCCCAGAAGAATGTCGCCGGCATCCTCCCCAGCCTGCCGGAAATCGCCGCTGTGGTGACCCAGGGCGGTGACGGCTACGGCGCCGCGCAGGCCTTTGCCGCCGCCAAGCGTCCGACGCCGCTCATCATCATGGGCAACCGCGAGGACGAGTTGCAGTGGTGGAAACAACAGAAGGACGCCAATGGCTACGAGACCATGTCGGTCTCGATCGCGCCGGGTGTCTCGACACTCGCCTTCTGGGTCGCCCAGCAGGTGCTTGACGGGCAGAAGGTGCCGCAGGATCTCGTCGTGCCGTTCCTGCGCATCGACCAGGACAATCTCGAGCAAAAACCTCGCCAACACCCAGAAGGGTGGAGTCGCCAACGTCGAATACTCGCTTGATGATGCCAAGAAGGTGATCGCGGACGCGTCGAAGTGAGGACGTCCAGGTAGGACCTGCATCGCCGCCATCAGCGCGGCAAACAGACAATGCCGGCGCGGGTTCCGCCGCGCCGGTTTTCCTTCGCCCCACATCAATACAGAGTATGATCCGAGTTCATGACTGACGCTGCCCAGAACATGGCCGTCGTGGCCGCCGAAGGGGTCAAGGTCCATTTCGGCGCAGTCAAGGCGCTCGACGGCGTGGATCTGGTGATCGCGCCCGGCGAATGCGTCGGCCTCGTCGGCCACAACGGCGCTGGCAAATCGACGATCGTCAACGTGATCAATGGCGGGTTGTCGCCGCATGAAGGCGCCGTGCGCTATGCGGGTCGCGATGCCGGAAACGGGATTGCGGTGGCTCGGGCCAATGGCGTGCGCTGCGTGTTTCAGGAACTCTCGCTTTGCCCGAACCTGACCGTGGTCGAGAACACCCGCGTCATGCATCCGGAACTCAAGGGCTTCGGCTGGCGTGGGCGGGCGCTCGCCATTATCCGCGCCAAGCTCGACGACGTGTTTCCGGGTCATCACATCGATTGCACCTCGGCCGTGGGCGACCTTTCAATCGCCGAGCGGCAGATGGTCGAGATCTCCATCACCTTCGCAACCCTGCACGATGCCCCGCGGCTGGTCATCCTCGACGAGCCGACATCCTCGCTCGATGCCGGCCTTGCTAGCCAACTGATGGACTATGTTCGCACATTCGTCGCGAGCGGCGGATCGGTTCTGCTGATCTCGCATATTCTCGGCGAGATCCTCTCCAGCACAGACCGGATCATTGTGATGAAGGACGGCAAGGTCGTCGCCAGCCGTCCGGCGGTCGCGTTCGACATTCCGAGTCTCGTGCAGGCGATGGGTAACGTCGTCAAGGAACAGGCGCGCAATGCAAAACACGGTGCGGGATGAGGGTAAGGGCCTCGTCGAACTTCCGCCGATCCGGGGCAAGGGCCTGCCGTTCCGCGCCCGCAAGGGCGAAGTCATCGGGCTTGCGGGACTTGCCGGACATGGCCAGACGGACATGTTGCTCTCGCTCTTTCGCACGCTGAGCAGCGACTGGTTTCCCGGCCGGGGCGGCGATGTCGCCTTCGTTGCCGGTGACCGCAGCCTCAACGGCACGTTTCCGCTCTGGAGCATTCTGAAGAATCTCTCGATCTCCTCGCTGGGCAGCTCCGCCAGGGCGAGCTTCGTGCGGGAGGACCGGGAGATCGCGCTCGGCGAGGACTGGAAGACGCGGATCGAGATCCGCACGCCCGACATGGGCAATGGCATCCTGTCGCTCTCCGGCGGTAACCAGCAAAAGGTGCTGTTCGCCCGGGCGCTCGCCACCCGGGCCCGGATGGTGCTGATGGACGACCCGATGCGCGGCGTCGACGTCGGCACCAAGCAGGAGGTCTATGCCATGCTGCGCAGCGAGGCCGCCGACGGCCGGACCTTCATCTGGTATTCGACTGAGATGGACGAGATCCGGCTCTGCGACCGCGTCTACGTCTTCCGCAACGGGGTGATCGCTGCCGAACTCACGGGCGACGACATTACGGAGGACAAGGTGCTGGAAGCTTCCTTCGAGGGAGAGGCGGCGTGACGGGGCTGTCTGCAACCATCATCCGCCAGATCGTGCCGGCGCTGTCGCTTGCCGTGCTGCTTGGCGCGGTGTTCTACATCCAGCCTCGGGCGATGAGCTATACCGGGCTCAACCTGCTGTTCAATCTCGCCGTGCCGATCGCGCTTGCGACCGTGGCGCAGATGATGATCATGGCGGTCAACGATCTCGACCTGTCGATGGGCACCTTCGTCAGCTTCGCGGCCTGCGTGACTGCCACCTTCCTCCAGTCCGACCCGCTGATCGGCATACTCATCCTCGCCGGTGCCATTGCCACCTATGCGCTTCTTGGCGTGGTCATCCACCTGCGGCAACTGCCGTCGATCGTCGTGACGCTCGGCATGAGCTTCGTCTGGGGCGGGCTCGCGGTGCTGATCCTGCCCGCGCCGGGCGGGACCGCACCGGAATGGGTGCGGTGGCTGATGACGTCCAAGCCGCCGTTCGTGCCGATGGCGATCGTTGCCTCCGTCATCATCGCCGTCGTCGTGCATTTCGTCGTCATGCGTTCGAATGTCGAACGCATGACGACGAAATGCACGACGACGGCGATGATGACGGAGGCAACGATCGCCATCGGCACGAACGGCGGCTTGGACGTCATCAGCCACCGCACCCATTCCGGTGCGGTCCCGCCCGGCGCGGGCAGGATCAGCACCGCGAGCCCGCCCCAGACGAAGCTCATGCCGAGCGTCACGACGATCGACGGCAGTTGCCGCAGGTGGATGACCACGCCAAGAAGCGCATAGGTGGCAATGGCACCGGCGAGGATGAGTATGCCGATCAGCGGGTCGGACTGGAGGAAGGTGGCAGTCACGCAGGCCGCGAAGCTGACGAAGGTGCCCATCGACAGGTCGAGATCGTTGACCGCCATGATCATCATCTGCGCCACGGTCGCAAGCGCGATCGGCACGGCGAGATTGAACAGCAGGTTGAGCCCGGTATAGCTCATCGCCCGAGGCTGGATGTAGAACACCGCGCCAAGCAGCACGGCAAGCGACAGCGCCGGCACGATCTGGCGGATGATGGTTGCAGACAGCCCCGTCACGCCGCCTCTCCCTCGAAGGAAGCTTCCAGCACCTTGTCCTCCGTAATGTCGTCGCCCGTGAGTTCGGCAGCGATCACCCCGTTGCGGAAGACGTAGACGCGGTCGCAGAGCCGGATCTCGTCCATCTCAGTCGAATACCAGATGAAGGTCCGGCCGTCGGCGGCCTCGCTGCGCAGCATGGCATAGACCTCCTGCTTGGTGCCGACGTCGACGCCGCGCATCGGGTCGTCCATCAGCACCATCCGGGCCCGGGTGGCGAGCGCCCGGGCGAACAGCACCTTTTGCTGGTTACCGCCGGAGAGCGACAGGATGCCATTGCCCATGTCGGGCGTGCGGATCTCGATCCGCGTCTTCCAGTCCTCGCCGAGCGCGATCTCCCGGTCCTCCCGCACGAAGCTCGCCCTGGCGGAGCTGCCCAGCGAGGAGATCGAGAGATTCTTCAGAATGCTCCAGAGCGGAAACGTGCCGTTGAGGCTGCGGTCACCGGCAACGAAGGCGACATCGCCGCCCCGGCCGGGAAACCAGTCGCTGCTCAGCGTGCGAAAGAGCGAGAGCAACATGTCCGTCTGGCCATGTCCGGCAAGTCCCGCAAGCCCGATGACTTCGCCCTTGCGGGCGCGGAACGGCAGGCCCTTGCCCCGGATCGGCGGAAGTTCGACGAGGCCCTTACCCTCATCCCGCACCGTGTTTTGCATTGCGCGCCTGTTCCTTGACGACGTTACCCATCGCCTGCACGAGACTCGGAATGTCGAACGCGACCGCCGGACGGCTGGCGACGACCTTGCCGTCCTTCATCACAATGATCCGGTCTGTGCTGGAGAGGATCTCGCCGAGAATATGCGAGATCAGCAGAACCGATCCGCCGCTCGCGACGAATGTGCGAACATAGTCCATCAGTTGGCTAGCAAGGCCGGCATCGAGCGAGGATGTCGGCTCGTCGAGGATGACCAGCCGCGGGGCATCGTGCAGGGTTGCGAAGGTGATGGAGATCTCGACCATCTGCCGCTCGGCGATTGAAAGGTCGCCCACGGCCGAGGTGCAATCGATGTGATGACCCGGAAACACGTCGTCGAGCTTGGCGCGGATAATGGCGAGCGCCCGCCCACGCCAGCCGAAGCCCTTGAGTTCCGGATGCATGACGCGGGTGTTCTCGACCACGGTCAGGTTCGGGCAAAGCGAGAGTTCCTGAAACACGCAGCGCACGCCATTGGCCCGAGCCACCGCAATCCCGTTTCCGGCATCGCGACCCGCATAGCGCACGGCGCCTTCATGCGGCGACAACCCGCCATTGATCACGTTGACGATCGTCGATTTGCCAGCGCCGTTGTGGCCGACGAGGCCGACGCATTCGCCGGGCGCGATCACCAGATCCACGCCGTCGAGCGCCTTGACTGCGCCGAAATGGACCTTGACCCCTTCGGCGGCCACGACGGCCATGTTCTGGGCAGCGTCAGTCATGAACTCGGATCATACTCTGTATTGATGTGGGGCGAAGGAAAACCGGCGCGGCGGAACCCGCGCCGGCATTGTCTGTTTGCCGCGCTGATGGCGGCGATGCAGGTCCTACCTGGACGTCCTCACTTCGACGCGTCCGCGATCACCTTCTTGGCATCATCAAGCGAGTATTCGACGTTGGCGACTCCACCCTTCTGGGTGTTGGCGAGGTTTTTGCTCGAGATTGTCCTGGTCGATGCGCAGGAACGGCACGACGAGATCCTGCGGCACCTTCTGCCCGTCAAGCACCTGCTGGGCGACCCAGAAGGCGAGTGTCGAGACACCCGGCGCGATCGAGACCGACATGGTCTCGTAGCCATTGGCGTCCTTCTGTTGTTTCCACCACTGCAACTCGTCCTCGCGGTTGCCCATGATGATGAGCGGCGTCGGACGCTTGGCGGCGGCAAAGGCCTGCGCGGCGCCGTAGCCGTCACCGCCCTGGGTCACCACAGCGGCGATTTCCGGCAGGCTGGGGAGGATGCCGGCGACATTCTTCTGGGCGACGTCCTGCGCCCAGTCGCCGTGGACCGAGCCGACGATCTTGAACTGCGGATACTTCTTCACGCCCTCATGGATGCCGGCGGAAATCTCGTCATCGACGAAGACGCCGGCAAGGCCGCGAATTTCGAGGAGGTTGCCGCCCCCGGGCATCTTCTGGGCGAGATATTCGATCTCGCTCATACCCATCGCCTTGAAGTCGACGGCGATGCGGTAGGCGCATGGCTCGGTGACGATGCCGTCGAACGACACGACGACGATGCCGGCATCGCAGGCTTCCTTGACGGCGCCGTTGAGCGCGGTCGGAGAAGCGGCGTTGATGACGATCGCATCATAGCCTTCGAGGATCATGTTCTGAATCTGGGCCGCCTGTTCGGTGGCCTGATTTTCTGCGGTCGTAAACGGATCGGCTGCCGCGACGATGCCGGACTTGACGGCTTCCTTGGTCACCTTGTCCCAGCTCGTCAGCATCGCCTGGCGCCAGGAATTGCCGGCATAATTGTTGGAAAGCGCGATCTTCTTGCCCGAAGTGTCGGCGGATGCGGACATCGGCATTGCGGCGACCAGCATAGCGGCTGACGCCAGGAGTATCGTCCTGATGTTCATAATCTCTCTCCCTGATGGTCGGCCCTCTTCCCGGCCGCATTCCGGCACCGTCTCCTCACGGCAACCGAAATTGTTGTTGCACCGAGGCACCAGTCTTCAGTACATGGGCCTCAGTCACAGCATGATGTCCGAGAATGGCCGGCATGCATAGGCGGGTCACGGCATCCGGCCTGCGGGTTCCCGCAGAAAATATGCGGATTGCCGCAGGACTGCATCCTGGCATTGCCGCAATATCGAGATGCAAAGGCGGTAGGGAGACCGCCTGACCGGGAGGAGGTCCCGACATGCTCAGCCCGACGCCGACCACCCTGCTCGATCAGTATCTGACGATCTCGCGCCTGCTGGCGGGTCAGCTCGATTTCCATTCGGTCATCCGCGCGGTGGCCGCCGAGGTCAGCCACATCATCCCGCATGACCACATGGATGTCTGCATCATCACGCTCGACGGCAGGTTCCACACCGCCCATGAGAGCCCGTTCGAGACCGGCTGGGGACGCAACCCGCCGGCGCCGGTGTCCAGCAGCCCGATCCGCAGCCTTCTCTATGGCGAGGTCGAGACGATGATATCGGACGACGCCTGCAGCGACCCGCGCTTCCATTATGAAGGCTCTCATGCAGCGCCGATCTTCGAGGGCAACCTGCGCTCGCGCCTTCATGTGGCGCTGAAGGCGCAGGGCAATGTCATCGGCGCCTTGTCCTGCTCCAGCCACCAGGTCGCGCTCTACACAAGCGACGACCTCGAAAAGGCCCGGTCGATCGCCGATCTTCTCGCGCCCTATTTCTTTGCGCTCCGCGCCGCCGAACAGGCGAAACGCTCCGCGATCGTCGAGGCCGAGGCCCGCGCCCCGCGAAGAAGGCCTGCGGCTCGGCGCGCTCCGGCTGACCGAGGCGCTCGAGGCAGAACGCCAGCGCATCGGCATGGACCTGCACGACCAGACGCTGGCCGACCTCACCCGGCTGTCGCGCAAGCTGGAACGGCTGGCACAGGCGCCGTCCGTGTCCGGCGAGGCGCTCGACCCGATCATCCGCAGCGTCCAGCACTGCATGCATGACGTCCGGCAGATCATCGAGGAAGCGCGCCCCGCGGTGCTCCAGTTGTTCGGTTTCACCCAGGCGGTGGAGAACCATCTCGAGCGCTCGGTGCGTGACAGCGGCGCAGCGATTGAATGGACCATCTCGGACGAGGCCTCCGGCATCGTCGAGGCGCTGCCGCAGAATGTCGCGACCGCCCTGTTCCGCATCGTCCAGGAAGCCATCAACAACACGATCCGCCACGCCAATGCCGCCAGGATCACGGTCGAACTCAGGGCGACCGCCGCCAATCTCAGGATTTCCGTGCACGACAACGGCAACGGCATTTCGCCCGACCAGAAGCGCCAAGGCGCCGGCATCGGCAACATGCGCACCCGCGCCCGGCTGATCTCGGCACGTTGTGAAATCTCAAGCAACAGGGATGGCGGCGGTACCACGGTCGAGGTCAGCCTGCCGATTTCGCAGACCGCCCCCTTCTCCGGACCTCCATCGGGATGAATGCCATGCAGGTCCTGATCGTCGAGGACGACCCCCTTCACCGGTCCTATCTCAACGAAGCGGTGCGTTCGGCGCTGCCGGAATGCGACATGGTAATCGAAGCGGAGAACGGCAGCGCCGGCGAGCGGCTGGCGCGCGAGAACAAGGCCGCCCATATCGTCATGGACCTGCAGATGAATGCGCGCAACGGCATCGAGGCCGCCCGCACCATCTGGAAGGAACGGCCGGAGACCCGCATTTTGTTCTGGTCGAACTATGCCGACGAGGCCTATGTCCGCGGCGTCTCGCGCATCGTGCCCGAGGGCGCAGCCTACGGCTACGTGCTGAAATCGGCTTCGGATGACCGTTTGAAGCTGGCCCTGCGCTCAATCTTCATCGAAAGCCAGTGCGTCATAGACCGGGAAGTTCGGGGGCTCCAGCAGCGCAGCCAGAACCCGGCCGGCGGGCTGACCGACAGCGAATACGAGGTGCTGCTCGACGTCGCACTCGGCCTCACCGACAGCACCATCGCCAGACGCCGCAACCTCTCCCTCCGCAGCGTCCAGAACAGGCTGCAGCAGCTCTATGCGAAACTCGATGTCTACAAGCCGACCAGCCCGACGGGCGAGGCCGGCCGCATCAATCTCCGCGCCCGGGCTGTCGCCGTGGCAATCCTGCGCAAGGTGCTCAACGTGTCCTCGCTCGAACGCGAGGACCGCGAACTGCAGGCCTGGCTGGACAGGCAGGGGGAATGAGCGGTGAAGTGCCCGGAGTACTGATACGCGTTTCTTGAAATTTGGTAGCGGGAGGGCGTCTTGTTTTGGACAGCCGACAAGGTGAACAAGACGAGATCAGTTTGGGAACATGGCAGATACGTTTGGGTAGGATTATCCGGGAATACCTGGGAATAGCCGATCCGGTTGCCGCCAACTCCATTGTTTCAAATGACGAGGCGGTCTAGCATTTCGCCAAATGGTAGGGCCACACATGGATAACGAGGCGAAGATCGAACTTGAAGCCAAGCTTGTAGGCATCGAGTTTCTTTTGGGTAAGGCGCTATACGCGATATGGGGTGGAATGCCTGACAGTGTTTTCGACGCACTCGCCGAAAGCTATAAGTATGAGCTTAGTACGATGCCGAGTCCTGGAGACGACCCGGCCATGGCGGATCACAAAGCGTCTATTAGTAGCCAGGAAGTGGTGAGGATTATGGATTTTGTCCGAACGCTTCGGCGTCTCGCCAGTAGTTGATCGGCAACAGATGCCGTTCATCCAAAGTCATCCCAACGCACTTCCAACTGACCGCCCAGCCACTCAGCCGCGCGATTGATGTGCTTGAAGTTCGGGTACTTCGTCCGGTATCCTCGTGTCTGGAAATACCGGCCGGTCCGGCACTCCTCGTCTAGATCTCGCATCGTCCACTTGATGTCGTAGCATCGAAGCCTGACTTGGTCATTGGCTACGATCCCGGTGATCTTGTACGGCTTCTTGTCGCGTCGGAACCCATAATACCGGGCCGCAACGCAGATCTTCCGCCACTCCACGCCAGGGATGGCCTCGCAGATTTCTTCCCGCGTGCCTTTTGGATAGAGCCGCCGAAGAATGGCGATCTCGCGCGCGGTCCACCGATGGTCCCAGTACTTGATCAGGCCCAGGTGTTTGCAACGCCACAATATAGCGCCGGGGGTTCTCCAATAAAGCAGGCGCCTAAGGAGCCAGGGTTCCTCCCAGAAGAGACGGCACGCCAGGTCTTCCCGCTCCTTCCAAATACGGCTGATATTGGGGTATACACCATCCCGACTAACCCGCCCCTTCAGGCGAGCCAAAGACAAAGGGGTTCTGTCCGTGAGCGCGATATTCATAACCAGAAATTGCGCAAACCTTAGACCGGATGCCGAGTCAGGACTCGAGCTTTTCCACGATATTCACAGCCGGATGTCGATCGGCGTAGACTAATCTATGGCGACTTCGGCCCATTCTGCCACGAGCCGGCGGCCTCACGCGGATCAATGCCGAGATCGGGGTTCCCTTCTGGCTTCTCAGCTGTCGGATTGGGTCCAAACCCTGGCTTCGGACCTGGCTAATTTGCCAAATGTGGGCGGTCGGGACGGTTGTCCTAGCTGTCCCCGTCGATTGGGGCAAATGAGAGATCGGCTCCTTTTAGGGCGTCTAGGCCAGCTCCGCTGGATTCGTTGCGTTTTGCACCCCACCTCGAACATACCGTCTTTCTATCCCTATTGAATAAATCTCTGCAGAGTATAAAGTTCGAAGCGGATAAGAGGTGGGGGAAGTAATGGCTGACTACGAAGTTGAACTTCAAGAGGGAAGTACTTATAATATTATTGAACTATTTAATCAACATCTGACGTTGAACCCTCTAGAATACGTGGGGCCAATTTATAATTCAACATATATGAATATTAAGATACAAACCGTCAGTCTGTCGGCTACAGGCGGATTTGACTTCAATTCCATCAATACATCTTTCGCATGGAACACATATTCTCAAACGACGCCAAACATTAACATTATCGCCGATGGGCAAAGCGAAGGGGAGGAGCAATTTGAGATAGTGCTTACGGCATCGAGCGATGGGTTCTTGGGAGGAACCCGCTCATATAGTTACCTTATCAAGATCAAGGATAACGGGAGCGGTCCGACCGATACAACTGCCCCGTCTATCGAACAAGTTTTCCCCCCTTCGGGTTCGGATTTCGATCTCAAGACTAACCTTCAGTTGCACTTTAGCGAGCAGATCTCCTTCGGCACTGGCTCAATTGTGCTTCTGAAGGACGGAACCGTTATTGAAACATTTTCAGCAGGCTCTGATCGGATGAGGATCGGAAGCACAATCGTCACGCTGGATCCGACGGATGACCTTGTCGCGTCGAGCAGGTACACGATCAAGATCAACGCAGGGGCGGTTAAAGACGGCGCTGGAAACGCTAATAGCTTCGCGACTTTTGACATTGATGTGCCCGATGTCAAGGATACGACTCCCCCAACCATCACAAATTTTACCACAAGCGATGGTGCAACTGCAGACCTGGACAGCAACCTCGTCTTGACATTTAGTGAAGCAATCAGTGCTTCATCTGGCAGCATTGAGCTCTATAAGGTTGAAAACAACCAGCACGTCCATGTAGAAAGTTTCGCACTAAACGGATCCCGGGTGAAGATCAGTGGATCGACCGTTACAATCGATCCTACCGAAGATTTCGACTACGGCGTAGACTATTTGATCGACCTTGGTGACGTGATCATAAAGGACGCTGCCGGAAATCAAAATGAAACTATCGGGGAATACACCTTCAAGTCTGAGGCCAAAGCGGTCGTTTCTATCACCCAAGATCCCATTACAATGTCCGAAGGGGATTCCGATCAACCTACGACGCTTTCGTTCCGGGTCACCTTGGATCGCGCTCTATCGAAGGACTTGACTGTTGAGTTCGACGTTCGGGGCACCGCCGTACCTCTGGTTGAGTTCGAACTAGAAAGCCCGATGAACCTTGAACATACGCAAGGGAAGGTCGTAATTCCCGCAGGCAAGACCTTTGCGGATATCAGGCTCTTTTACAAGCCGGACACGAGATACGAGCCAAGTGGTGAGACGCTTTCTATTCAGCTGTGGGCGGGGCCTGATTACGATTTGCCAGGCGGGGCATTCTCCTGGACGAGTGCGGACATTACAATAAAGGACGATGACGACCCGCTACTCAAATTGAACTCCGGTATGGAGGAAGGCGCAGAATTCAAGAAGCGCGAGGGAATGCAGGTAGATGGCGAACGCATGGTCGTCCGAGGGGGATATGAGCAAACTCCCACCGGGGACTTTGTCGCCGAAGGCACAAATATTAAGGCCAATGTCCCCGGCAGCGGGCTAAGCGGTTTAATTTCCAACCTCGAAGGCGAGATGGCAATCGCTGCCCATGAGTGGATTGGCCGTGAATTTGAAAGCGGCGAGGAAGCCAATTTTCAACGAGCACTTGCCGCGTCTTCTTCGGTCGATCCAGCGCTCAGAACTTCAGTGCTTGAAGCGTTGGCAAACATCAACGGCTTCGTGGGCGGTCTATTCAACGATCAGCTGGCGGACCTGGCTAAGTTGGTTGCGGATATTCGGAATCCGAGCGCGGCCAGCTGGGATGGCGGAGACTTTGCTGAGCAATATGAAGAAGGGATTGAAGAATTTTCATCGCGTGTTATGGAGCAGCTTGAGACGGCAATCAACGGCCACGCGCTCGAAGCCGCGTTGAGATTGGAACTGCCGCGCATCCAAGCAATAATTGAGGAATTTATTGATTCCCAACGCCTCATTGTCTCGACCACCGTGGCGGGGGATCTCATCGCTTTTCTCTACGATATCGACACTAGTGTGGACCCGATGGGATGGAACGTTCCTGCCGGTCGTCAGGGAGTGTTTTATGGGCTCGCCGGCGCTGATGAGTTCTATGGAAACTCTGCACGGGATTGTCTGATCGGCTTCGCAGGAAACGACTATTTAGAGGGTGGCGGCGGAAATGACTCCCTTGTGGGCGGGTCAGGTGTCGATAAGATCTGGGGCGGTGTCGGATCTGATCGAGTTTGGGGGGGCGCCGGTAACGATAGGATCTCCGGAGAAAAGGGACGGGATTTTCTCTCGGGTGGAGAAGGTGCGGACACATTCGTGTATTGGTCGCTGGCAGATTCACCGTGGAAGCGCGGTATGATGGACTCTATCCTGGATTTTGATCCATCCGAGGACAAGATCGATCTCCGCGCGATTGACGCCAACGCCAATAAGTCGGGAAACCAAGCGTTCAGATGGGTGGGATATTCCTCTGACTACAGTGGTCAGGGTGAACTCGACTATTGGTACCACAAAGGCACGACATTTGTATTCGGGTACTTGGACCGGGACAAACAACCAGATTTTCAACTCAACATCGATGACAAGGTGAAGTTGGACGCTGGCGACTTTATTCTCTGAATGGGAGGCCATGTTCAGTCGTGCATGCCTTGGAGGAACCATGTGCGGCCGCCGGTCGCCATAGTCTCGATGCGCGGGTCGTCGGTCGCGTCGACCTTTTTCAGTTGCAGCAGCAGCACGCCGAAGAAGGGGTGATCCCAGAGCAGCGCCGTCTGTGTGGCGAGGGTCATGTCTTCCGCTTTCATGGTGATCTCCAAGTTGAGCGATTTCAGAAAGGCTGTTCAGAAGAACCAGTTTGCATACACACCTGCGAATTGGGTGTTTTGACCCGAACGGGTGATGCCGAGGTCGGCTGGCTTCGGTACGTATGACTTGTTCGAAGTGCGGACAGATGTCTGGCCGACCACGGGAGGATTTGATGGCTAAATTTCAAGCGGGTGTAGGCGCCAACTTCGACTTCCTTTTTGAGGAGGAGTGGCAGCAAGTTTTTGAGCCCATGGCCCAGTTGAGCGTTTCTGCGACGCAAGCGACGTACGAAGATTCTCTTGGCAACCAAGTGGCGATGCTGGGAAACGGCTTGGGGAACGCGAGTGGAACGGTCACTCGGGTCACCATTACGGATGCTGATGGTGACATGATCTGGGACGTTACAGACCTTTCTATCAATTACACGGAGCTGCATGAGGCGGTTCAGGCAGACTGGGACTATGGCATCTCGGATTTCATGGGAGAATTGATGCGTGGAGACGATGTCTTCACGGGCACCAGCGGGAACGAGGAACTTCTGGTCGACGCGGATCTGGGAAATGACATCGTTAAAGGCCTTGGTGGCGACGACTTCTTCCGCGCTGGTCCTGGCAACAACAAGATGAACGGGGGAGCGGGGTGGGACATCCTTGCCTATCATCATACAGGTTGGCCGGAAGCTCAGCCAACGCGAGGCGTTGTTCTTGACGTCGAGGCCGGCACCGCCGTTAACCCCTGGGGCGGTTCGGATGTCATCCGCAATTTCGAAACGTACTGGCTCTCGAAGTTTGACGACATCGTCAAGAATGCGAACGCCGACAATGGATACTTTCTCTTGCTCGAGGGCGATGACAGGTTGGATGGTCGCGGAGGATTCACCCAGCTCGATTACGGTCGGGAAGCGCTTTACGGCGCCACAAACGGAATCAGCCTCGACCTGTCAAAGAAAACTGCGATAGATGGTTTTGGCGATATCGACACACTTCGTTCAATCGAGCGGGTGTTGGGAACCGAGTTCGATGACACAATCGCAGGGGACAAGCGAAGCAACACTATTATCGCGCGCGAAGGCAATGACGTGCTGACCGGCAATGGCGGCAAAGACGTTTTCGAATTCTACGAGCTTGTGGGGGTGCCGTTCGGACACGACCAAATCACCGACTTCGGGACAGGAAAGCGAGAGGGACGCGATCGCATCGACCTGTCCTATATTGCAGGTGTTGAAACCTTTGATGATGTGCTTGAAATCGCAGAAGACACGGATGAAGGCGTCTTGATTTCATTCGATGTAGATAACAGCATCACGCTAGTTGGTGTATCGATCGACGATCTGACGGCCGGCAACTTCTACATAACTAGCTTCTGATCTCAGGCCGCTCCGGGAGGATGATTTATGTCATTCAACACGAAGCGGCCGTGCCGACTATCGCGCGCCTATTCTTCTGTGATATTCAAAGATCGAGGGCGACAGAGGTAGACAGGGTGTATTTGCATCCGGATATCGCTAATGAGCTTGGGGCCATGGTCGACGGCGTTCCATTCGGAGCGGCTTCCTGGGATGACGTTGTCGCCGCGGTTGCCTCGGCACTCCCAGGGAGCTTTGCGGCAATTCAGAATGCCAACTTCGCTGCATCCCAGCTCAACTCTATATACTCGTACAACATTCCGACAGACTTCTTGGAGGCGTACAGAGGTCATTTCGCTGCAATCAATCCGTGGGAGAGATACTGGTTCGGTGTGCCGACGGGGACGGTAGTGAGTAGCGAGGAAGTAGCGCCCTCGTCTCTCTTCAAGCACACAGAGTTCTACAATGATTGGCTAATGCCGCAGAGCGGGATAGCGGCGGCTGGATTGAAGATCGCGGCCGATCGTGGAGAGACAATTCGAATGTATTTGAACTATCCGATGGATCGATCTTCCAGCTACGACGCAGCCGCCGTGCGACTGATGAAGCAGCTAAGAGGTAGTCTTGAGCGCACAATGAATTTGCTCCGTGCAATGCGAGATTCTTCGGAGATTGCCGTCGGTCGCGCAGCGCTTGTCGCACGCGGCAACCGAGCTGCATTCGTGGTGGGCGCTGGATGCGTTCTGGATGAGGCGAACGGCAGTGCTGAGGCGCTCTTCCGACTGGGCACAGCGCTGAAGGTTAGAGGTAGGGTGGTCACCTTAAGTCAGCCCTCAGCGCATGCTCAGTTCTCCGAGGCAGTCTCGAGGCTCTGTCGCGGGCAGACTGTCGAACTCTCGCGCATTGTACTGGAGACGGATGCCGGCAGATGGTTGGTTTCAATCGCTGCGATCGGAACCGGAGCGTCATACGAGTTCTCCGGCCTGCTCCCGCTTCGACGCAAAGTGTTCGTCACTATCACGCCGATCAGCGGTGAACAGCGCCCGATCGTCGATGGTGCGACCACAAGAAGACTATTCGGCCTAACCACGACCGAACATGAATTATGCCTCCAGCTAATGCATGGTGGTACACTAACGGAGATTGCCGACGCTACCGGTGTTTCGAAAGAGACGGTCCGTTCCCGACTGAAGGCGGTTTTCGTGAAGACCAATCTGACACGACAAGCCGACGTCATTCTTCTGTTTTCACGAATCTCGCACTGATTGCCCGATCGCGTGCAAACCCTGGTTCATCAGAAGGAGGCTTTCCACTAGCCAAGGGTCACGTCCTGATTCCGAACTGCCCAACGGGTGAACGCCTGAGTGTGCGACAGGCCCGGGTCTTTGCGCACCGCGTCGACCGCGAACAAGATCTCGAACTCGCGGGGCACGGCCTACATGCAGCGCATGCCGCCGTTTTCATTACCTGCCGTTGGCAAGTGACTTGTTGACGTGGCCGCAGAAGTATGCGCGACACCCGAATTACCTCATTTGCTTAACTTGTGCTGATGGCAAGCATGGCGTTGAATGCTCGCATCCGGGCGGTTCGGACTCCGCCAAGACCGAAGGTCACCCTCCTGCCGCATCGCGCGCCGCCCGGAACCAATCGCAGCACGATGATTTGGAGAGCTGCACAGCTTCGTGGGCAATGATCCTGCCCGATTGGCCCGTTAGCCCTAGGTAGTAAGGTTAAACTCAGATTATACTTGCTTGAAAGGCCGCGTCCCGCGCATATGACGGGTATCTCCCGGGGGCCGCCAATGTACGACCGACGCTCCGCATTTCGACAATATGCAGTTGGTTACTTCGCCCGCAAACATGGCCTGGACAGGCGAAGCTCAGAGATGATTCTTTCCAAGGCGACGAGCACGCGAGAGGCCAATCGTCTCGCGCGGGCAAGTAAATCTGAACCCCGTAGCGTGGGCAACAGCCTCTATTTTGCGCGGCTGAGACTGGCGCGAAGTCTGGCCTTCAAGTGATTGGAGCCTACCGCACCTCCAGGCACGCAAACGACTGGGTTGAAAGCCTCGCGCGCCAGTTCGTCGCCTGACAATCGTTGCCGCAGAACTTTTCCTTCGTGCTTTTAGCGGGGAATTCGTCGCCGCATTGAAGACAGGTCAATTCGAACGAGCCGACGAGAGTTGAATATTCTCGCCCTTCGACGATCGCCCTCGCTGCTCGGACACGACGCTTGGATGCAGCGGCTCCATGGCTTTGAGAGCAATATTTTGCGTCCGGAAACTTTGCGAAGAACTGCTTTCCACAGAACAGGCACCAACGTTCGATCGCGCGTCCCTCTAGTTCTGCATACCAGCAATCGGTGCTGCAAAACGTCCCTGCCAGCGATGTGCGGTGCGGATGGAACATCGCGCCGCAGTGTTTACACGCCCTTTGCACCTTCGGCTTTCTGTGGGCCACGCCATGGCACTTGATCGAGCAATAGATGCCCCTGCCCTCGCCTTTTCTGGGCATGAAGGCTCCGCCGCAGGTCTTGCAGACTGCTGTCAGATTTCTGGGCTTGGCGATTGTCGCATAAGCCGACTTGATCACCTTGGCGTCACGCCATCCGGTGTCCTTGGCCCGATGCTCATTGTAGGACCTCGCACACATTGGCGAGCAGAAGCGCCCCTTCCGCCCCCCCGTCCGATCATCGATCGGGATTTCGTTCGCGCACCAGCGGCAGTTTTCCTCAGGAACGGTGGCGTCGGGCTGTCCCTCGGCCCATGATGGTCGCGCTGCGCCGGTCAACGCAAATGCCGTGGACACAATGGACCGAGCCTCGATGTCGGCCAAAGCGAAAGAGTGGCCGTCCAGGCAGAAAGCAGCACGCAGTCCGGCGACGCAAAGCCCCTCATTCTCGAACGGGCTCGAACGCCAGTCCTTCAGAATATCGAAAACGCGGTTGACTACACTTCGACGCCTGTCCGGTGAAAGCAGGCGCGGCGACTTCTTCGGCTTGGGTTGCGCCTCGGGCTTGCCATATCGAAAGGAACTGTAGCCGGACCAGTTGTCCACAAACACGTTGGCCTCATTGGTGCATGGGAGATTGCGCTCGCAGAGGGTCTGCGAGCCGATGAATGCGATGTGAGGAAATCAGCCGAACAGGCCGCCGCCGCCCTCGGCGTCCTGATCTGTGTCAGAGCCCAGATCAGAGCCGAAATAGCCCATGGCCTTGCCGCTGCTGTCAAATACGGTCACGGCGCCGGTCTTGCCGGTGATGGCTATGCGACCGCCGGATAGGGATGTCACCTGCTGACCATCGGACGCCGTGGCTTGCGTGCCGGGTGGCTGCCCGCCACTCCAAACCGAGAACACCGCGTCGGATCCTGAACCGATGTCGTTGATCGCCATGGGCTCGCCGCCGCTAAACAGACCCGGGTTCTGCGCCACTTGCTGACCTGCAAGAGCACCGAACAAGCCTCCTACCGGCCCAAGTGCAAGACCGCCGACAGTTGCCCCGATTGCAGTCTGCGGCGACATGAGGCTGTCCCAGAAGCCGCGCTTTGCCGAGGTCTGCGTGGCGGCCGGAGTGACCTGCTTTGCTGCCGTGCGCTGCTGCTGGACATTGGCAGGCATCGTTGCCGGGCCTTCAATGTCCGCGGCAATGGACGGTTGGTCAGGGACGGAGATGGTTTCGAGCGTAGGTGCAGCCTCCACGCTTTGCTGAAGGTCTGGGATCTGCGCTGCCTTCGGAGTGGTCGTCTGATATGCTGTGCCATCATCCCAGACGCCCACTGTGCCGCTAAGATTGGTGATGTTCGGCGCCCAACCCCGCAAACTGCTGGTAGCCTGCGGCCTGCTGTTCTGGGGTCGGAACTCCCGAGAAAAGCCCTTTGGCCGGCACGTTCTGCGCGGGCATCTGCTGTTCGATTGCTGCCATCGCCGGGGCTTGTGCGGGCTCTTCAGCAAATGCGGTCTTTAGACCGATCATGGGCGCTAGACGTGCCGGGTCCTGAAGTTTGGCGCTCCACATCGCCCTGTATCGCCTGCATTTCGGCACTGAGTACGCCGCTCGTCGGACCGCGCTGCGCGGCCATGGCATCTGGAAAGTTGCCCAGATCGGCCGGCGCCTGCCTCATACCCGTGAAGCTCTGCGTATTCGTGGCGGCGTCGATCTGCGGTTGGCCGAAGCGCGAGGGATCGAACGCCATTTCCGGCTTGGCCCCGAACCTGCCCTGGTCGAAGCCCTCGGCCACCGTCGGCGCGTTGCCGTCAAACCTGCTTGTATCAAAGTCGGGATCAGCAAGTCCCATGCGACTGGAGACGGAAGCCGGGTCCGGCATCCCACGCACTGCTGTGCCAGCGTCCAAGCTCGGCGTCATACCCAAGTCCGCCGTTGCAGGCAGGTCCATCATCGGCCGCGCCGTGGCACTCGCCTCGAGCGGCGCCGTGCCGGCAAACAGCCCCTTGGCCTGCACACTGCCCATGGGAGACTTGACCGAAGGCGCAGCGGCCATCTCTGTCCAGCCGCCCGGCGCGTCCTCTGCCGGTCGAGCGCCGGGGGCAGGAATATTCTCGGGATTCCGGGCATAGGCGTAGCGGTCAGGCTGCACATAGCCTTCCGACGTGCCGATAGACCTCATCTGAGGGTCGCTAAAATATTGATGTCCGGTCGTCTCGGTTTCGTAGCTCAGTCCGCCGGGGAGATTGTCGACGGCGTTCGGGGTGGCGTAGAACGTAATCCTGTCATTGACTGGGCCATTTTCCGCAACGTAGTCAATCTGCTCTTGAGCCATGGCGACGAGGTCTTCGCCAACGCCTGGGGGGAGCGCGCGATCGTATGCGTTGAACTCGTTTGTGTTGGCCACCACCTGTTCAGGCGTCACTCCAAGAAGGGCCGCGCGGTTTGCGATCACCGAAGCGATTGCTCGCATGTCCGAAATACGTTGCGCGGGAGTGCCGGAAACAGCTTCGCCGGCGATCACTTCCGCAACCGTTCTAGCTCGGGTCATCGCTTACCTTTACGTGTGCTTGGAGTTGCGGCATGATGCTAACTTCGATGGAGAGGCATCATGCTAAATTTTTTGACTGTGCTATTGATTGCAGGGGCATCCTCCCCGCCGGATGCTTGCAACATCTATGCGGCGCGGGATTACCCTTCGATCAAGATCGAGGAGCACGAGAGGACGATTTCAATCGTGTTCGATGCCTGGAACAAGACCATGGACAAGGTCGTCACAAAGCCCTTTGGAGCCCTTCAGGAAGGAGCCGTGGAGGAAGATGGCAAGACCGTCCACGTCTTTTCCCGGGGCGAAGGTAGACGGCAAGGACGCCATCATTTTTTCGTCGATGGTCTTCTTCCCGGACTGCGATAAATGACGGCTAGAGAATGAAGTCGGCTTCGGTCAGCGCGGATTTCGCCAGTCAGGCGCAGGATCAGCGGGAAGTTGAAGCCCCCCAGCGTATCGACCTCCAGCACAGTGTTTCCTCCACTAAACGAGAACCTGATTTCGCCGTCGAAGTCGAAAAATCCGAGGCTAGACAGATCGATCTTGTCGCCCTCAGCCTGCGAAAAGTCAGTTATGCGGTCAGCGCTTTGTTCTCCGCTATCCCCGCTGTTCTTGTAGGCGAAAACATCTGAACCAAGGCCGCCAGTCATGGTGTCAGCCCCAAAGCCACCTATCAGGGTGTCGTCGCCATCATCGCCTTGAAGAACGTCGTCGCCAAAGCCACCGATCAGTCGGTCATTGCCAGAAAATCCCCTGATCCACGTCGTCACCAGTGTTCCCGGTGATGATGTCGTCCCGCGAAAAGATCTTTGAATACAAAGGACGCGTCATCGGCCGGCGTTTTTGACTTCGCGGTCCCGGACAAACGACCCAAGCGACAGATCGATGCCGGTTAAAACGTTGCCATAGTGATCATCGTTCTCGAAATCGATCTTCGTCACGGTCCCGCCAGTGACGTCGCCCTTTTTGTTGAAGTTGAAGTCACCCTTGATCGTGGTGACGTACCCCTCGCCGTAGCTGATCTTGATCGTGTGCTCGCTCACCGCGCGTCCGCGCCCGCGGAGGACGTCGCTGAAATCGAGGACGGACATGTCCCATCCCCCAGCCGAAGTATTTCGCCATGCCATCCTCCCATTGAAGGAAGGAAGATTCTCACGTCAACCTACGGTTAGCAAGGCTTGGCCTCGACTCTCCCACACTCACGTGTTTTCCAGCAAGAAGCAGGCGGGAAACCAAATTGATCAGACTACCGCCACCGGACGTTCCGAGACGATTGCTGGCCATCTTCACAAAACTCCTTAGGTTGAGGCATTCTGGCGGAATGAACAACGATCCCGAGCCGCCGGTCGAGGAGACCGACATCGTCACCCTGGTGCTGCAGATCGCTGTCGCGATAGCGATACCATGCTTGCTCTGGGGGCCACTGGACCGGCTTCTTCCGGCCTATCGTGACTGCGGTTGTGAAGCCCGCTCTGCAAGCAGTGGGGGTTATGACCCGATAGGTCAGTTGCCTTTTTCTGGTCCGCGCTGATTTTGCTGACGCCGTATTTTAGATAGCTCGGTCGTGATCTTCCGGACCGTCGCGGGGTCGGTCGTCAGCAGCTTTTGCGAGACGCGATCGGCCACCTCAGGCGTGAAGCCACCCAGCATCTTCATGTGACTGCCGACATACTTGAGCGCACCGCGAATGATGCTGCCCTGCGCGACATCCTTGAGCAGTTCGGAGCCTTCGTTCAGCCCGCCCGCTTCCGCAGCGTCCAGCGCCTGTTTCGTCGTGGTCGAATTGCCGAGCGCGTTGAACGTCTCGCGCTTGTTCGCCTCAGCCATCATCGCCTGTCGGAAAGCCTTGAACTGCTCCGGATCGTCGAAGGCAGCACGCAGGTTCGCGACATTGTCCGACGTGGAGAAGAATTTGAACAGGGGCATTGTGCATCACGGACGTGCCGCCGACCTTGTCGCGAAATGGCGTTCGCCAGTCCGACACGGAAACATGCGCTTGTCGGCCTCGCTCATCGTCGACATCATCCGACGCGTGGCTTCCGGGGGACTGTTTTCAACGCTTCCCGACCGGCTTCAAGGGCGTTCTCCAGCTTATGGGAAACCCGACCAGATCTTGAGCGCCTCATCATAGGGCGTGTTTTGCCGCCCTCACCTCTTTCATGATGCGGTTCTGCAGTCCCAACGATGGCGCGGGCCTGCTGACGTCATTCGCTTCGTCATCGGATCGATTTCCGCCTGGATCATGTCGTCCAGGCCTTGGCGGATGTATTCCCAGGCACGAACATCCGGAACGCGCCGGCCATTGCCTTCGATGTCTATGAACATCTGACGGAAACGGCTTCTGCTCGTTCTCAGCGATGTTTGTGTGCGATCGACAGGGCCTTGCGACCGGCGGGGGTCAGGAGTGCGGATTCGAGGTTCGCAGAGAATGGAATGGCGATGCCGTTCGCCTCTTCGAACAGAGGTGCGGCAAGCGTCTTGGCTTCTGCCTCGATCTCATCCTTGGCGTACAGGTAGCCATCTGGATCCGCGAGTGTCTGGCGGACCAGCCTTCTTGATCCGGTCACCCTGTTGCATCTGGCGGATGTTCAACCGCGCCCTGATCTTGGACTGGGCCTTGCCGGGGACATTATAGGCGGTGCGCAACAGCCCGCGCGTGCTGTCTCCAGCGACGTCTGCGAGGTTCATGCCCGGCGTACGCGCCATCAGTTCGGCCGCCTGCTGCGGGGTCTTCTGATCCGACGTGAGGCCGCTCGGCGACCTTTCGGCTGGCATAGACCTCGGGACGGAAATAGCCGGTGGCGGCGTCGCGGAACGGCTTGGTGACCGCACCCACCGT
>JAHHDR010000017.1 GCA_019739215.1 Rhizobium sp. | reverse complement strand
GGAGCAAAACGAAACCATAAGAGTTTCGAGCTCATCGTGACTGAACGCCGCAGAAGCCCTGGCTCCGACACGAAAAAAACCCGACGCTCAGGGGAGGGCGTCGGGCTCTTTGACTGGAGGCATCCAAGGGGCGGGGGGCGGATGCCATGCTGCGGTCAATCGGGGGGACGGTTGAGACCGCAGTCGTGCACCAGAAACTGATCGGTGCGGAGATGGTTCCAACAAAAATCGTATGTCGCCGCCGGCCGGAACTCAGTCCCACATCGGCACAGGCGGTAGGGCGCCGTTAGCCAATCTTTCCGCCAGTTCGCCTGCCGGGGAACGGGAACTGGTAGTGTCACGTTCAGCGCTTGCATGAGGCGAGTGAGTGACATGACACAATGGTTTGACGAGCGGTACATCACGCGCGGCGAGCATCAGGAAATCGTGGCCTATTACAGGAAGCTGGTGGCGCAGCTTCATCGAAAGGTCTCCGATCTCCGGACGCAGGTCGACGCGCAGGCAGCCCACATCGGTGCTGCACAACCGGTCAACGAAGTGGAGGCAGTCGGCTCGCCGGCGGACACTGCAGCCGATGTCGGCGGCGGCAACGTCATCCGGGTCGATTTCCGGCGGCTTCGGTAGCGGTAGCGGTGGGGGATGCCGGGACCGCCTTGGCGCCGCTCTGTGATAAAGGTCCTTTCTGATAAAGGTCATTGAATTTCGCTGCCCGAAGCCCGACATTGTCATCAGGTTCGGAAAGGTGCTGTTCGATGCTTGTCCTGGTTCTTGTCGCCTGCGTGGTGGTCCTCACATTTGCGGTATTCGGTCTTATCGCCGCCAAGACGCGCCTGGTGGAGCATGAGATAGAGGCCATCGTCACCCGCAAGCTCGCCTCCGGGCGCGAGGCGCTCGCGGCAGAGGTCCTGGATCTTGGCGAAGCCAATGCCGTGATGCGCAATCTCCTGCTCGACATCGCCGAAAACGAGGCGACCGCTGACGTCGTCAACGATCTTCCGGCCGAAGTGCTGACGCGCATCACCGAGAATCGCCTCGCCCGCCGGCGCGAACTGCTGGCCGAGGTCGATGCCGTCCTGCGCGCCTGCAGGATGGTCGACGCCAGTATGTAGCTTCATTGGCTTCTTCACCTGCCCGTCTTCTTCAAGAACTCGTCTTCGTCACGCGCACGGGGCGCCAGACGATCGTTTCGTGGCTGCGCTCGAAGCTTTGTTCGGCCACGGTGATCCGGCAGTTCGTGCTTTCGCAGGGCTTGCAGCGGAACCTGAGCGTGGCGGGATCGCGCCCGCGTCCATAGAATACCGCCAGTTCCTCCGCATAGAACTGCGCCCGGCGTCCGCAGCGCCGGCATTCGGCCACCACCAGCATCCGGTGTCGCCCCGCCTTTCCCAATGTGTCGATCACGCCGGCCATGGAAGCAAATTGGAACATAGAAAGAACATTGGCAATCGATGCCCGGTTGCGTAGGACGGCCGGATGAAATCGCCCCCGCCAAACGTCTTGCCAGCAATATCGCGCTGGGGACGGCAGTGTCCTGGAGAATGGCGCGCCCGGAGACGTCCATGAGAATGCTGAAGACCCTGTTTGCAGTGGCCACCCTCCTGCTCGCCGCCGGCTGCACGATCGAATCCGACATCATCATGCCCGACCCGACCGCCTCGGGCGACGCCATGTTGGGGTTCCCCTCGGACCGCCCGTTCAGGCTCGAGACCCTTGACAGCGAGACGGGTGCGTACAAGCCTTTCGCCACGTTGACGCCGGAGCGGCAGGCTGGCGCGATACGCTATGCCGTCACCCTCGATGACGGCACACCGAACCGGTTGATGGTGCAGGCCCGCAGGATGGGCGAGAATGACTATATGATCCGCTTCTCGCAGATGATCGGCGACCTCAGGCCGTCGCTCAACGAAAGCGGCCTTGCCTTCGTCACCATCAGCGATGGCAGCTATTACATGATGAGCAGCATCTCCGACGATGGCTGGCTTGAGGAGATCTTCAAGGGCGAACCCTTGCCCCGCGGGGGCCGGCACGACCAAAGTCCGGCTCGACACGATGGAGCAGGCGGCGAAGATTTCCGCATGGTTCGGCGCCAACCACAAGCCGGCTCGCAGAACGGCGCGACTATGTCAGGTTTCGCGTCGCGCAATGAGTTCGTGGCCGGCGTCTGGAAGCCCTGGCGGATGCACAAAACAGCCACATTGTTGTGACACCTCGGCCATCCGGTCGTCGGGCGGGGCATTGTCGGCCCGCTGCGCCGTCCGGAGTTGCAGTGGTGGGCCGTTCACGACATTATGAGCATCGTGCGATGTTTCCTTAACCACGTTCGTGCTAGGGGCAAGCCACATTGGAATGCCGGGTCAATTTAGGAAGGCAGAGCGCATGTCTGGTCGAGACCGTATTTCTTCTCTTTCGCGCAGGACGTTCCTGACATCGGCCGCCGCCGCCGGCGCCGCCGCTGTTTCCAGTGCCGCGCTTGGCGAGGTCGCGATGGACGAGATCATCAACGCGCCCCGCCGGGGCAACTGGGACGACCAGTTCGACGCCAAGGCATCGCGCACGGCTGCCGCCGTGTCGACCCGCAATCCGATCTTCGGCTCCGGCGCAACGGCCAACCTGCAGCAGGCCATCCTCGACTACGAATCGATCGTCCGCCAATGGCGGCTGGCCGCGGGTCAACACCGCGGTCAAGCTGAAGATCGGCATGAACGACCCGGCGATCATCGACCTTCGCAAGCGTCTGGTCATCTCCGGCGACCTGTCGCGTTCGGCCGGCCTCTCCTCGTCCTACGACTCGCTGGTCGAGGAAGCGGTCAAGCGCTTCCAGGCCCGGCACGGCCTGCCGCTCGACGGCGTGATCGGCAAGTACACGATGGATTCGCTCAACGTTCCGGCGGACACGCGGCTCATGCAGTTGCGCACCAACCTCGAGCGGGTCAACGCGATCACCACCGATCTTGGCCAGCGCTACGTGATGGTCAATATTCCCGGCGCCTATATCGAGGCCGTGGAGAACAACCGCGTCGTGTCGCGCCACACGGCCGTGGTCGGGCGCATCACCCGTCCGACGCCGATCCTGGACTCCAAGATCTACAACGTCATGCTCAATCCCTATTGGACGGCGCCGCGCTCGATCATCGAGAAGGACATCGTTCCGCTGATGCGCAAGGATCCCAATTACCTTGCCGACAACCAGATCCGCCTGTTCGACGCCAAGGGTACCGAGGTTGATCCGAAGACCATTGACTGGAATGCCGAAAAGGCACCCAATCTGATGTTCCGGCAGGACCCCGGCAAGATCAACGCCCAGGGCGCGGTCAAGATCAACTTCCACAATGAACACGCGACCTATATGCACGACACGCCCCAGCAGGGCCTCTTCAACAAGCTGTTGCGGTTCGAGTCCTCCGGTTGCGTGCGCTGCCAGAACATCCGCGACCTGACCACCTGGATTCTGCGCGACACGCCAGGCTGGAACCGCCAGCAGATGGAAGCGACGATCCGTTCGGGCGTCAACACGCCGATCGACATTGCCGTCGAGATCCCGATCTACTTCAAATACGTGACGGCCTGGTCGGCGAAGGACCGGATCGTCCAGTTCCGCGACGACATCTATCAGATGGACGGCGCCCAGGAACTGGCCCTGCAGACCGGCCTCAACCAGGAACCGGTGGTTGCCGACAACTGATCGCGAGACCATGAATGCGCTTCAAAGCCGCCCGGCTGTCCGGGCGGCTTATTTTGTGCGATATCGCACAAAGCCGAGTTTTCTATGGAACCCAGGAACGGGTATCTCCATTTAAGGCTACGGCGGGATACTGTTATCGGGACATTGGATGAACGAGGCGGGGAACAGGTTCGCTCTTCGGGAAATGACCCGGGAGAACCATCAGCAATTGGACGATCTGGTCGGCGAGTTCCGCGATCTCGCCAGCTATGTCCGTTATCTCGAGGGCATGGCGGCGTTTCGCGGCGGCGTTGAGGCATCACTGTCCGGCGCCAATATTGACGAGGGACAGCAGGGCTGGCGCCCGGGCCTGATTCACAGGGAACTCGCCGATGACATCATGGATCTTGGCGGACGGCTTCCCTCGCGCCTCCCGACGTTCGATCCTCCCACGGACGATGACAGCATTCTCGGCGTCTTCTATGTGCTCGAGGGGTCGTCGCTCGGCGCCCGTGTCCTGATGCGTCGCGCCGTTGCTCTCGGTCTGTCGCCCGAACGCGGCGCGCGGCACCTGGCGGCACAGGCCTCGCGGCCTGGCGCGTGGGCTCGCCTCGTGACGATGATCGACGGCCTCTCGCCCGCCGGCCTGGAGCGGGCCGCTCGCGCATCGCGCATGACTTTTGCAGCGGCAATCGAAGCATTCAGCGGGGTGGATTGCCGTGAACGCGCCTGTTGATCTCACCAATTGCGATCGCGAACCGATCCACATCCCTGGCACGATCCAGGCGCATGGCGCCCTGATTGCCTGCGATGCCAGTCTCACCCGAATCACCCGCCACTCTGCCAATGTCCATTCCATGCTGCGTCTCGACCACGCGCTGCCGCTCAACGGCGCGACAGTCGAAGAGATGGTCGGGTTTGAGGCCACGCACGCGCTTCGCAACGCATTGTCGCATGCCGCGCTCGAGCGGCGCCCAGCGCTGCATTTCGGCCTTGAGATCGGTGACCGGAACTTCGACACCGCCGTGCACCGGGCGGGCTCGGAGGTGATCGTCGAATTCGAGCAACCGCGTCGCGGGCGGGGCCATCCCCTCAACATCGTCCGCACGGTGATCGCGCGCGCGATGCGGGCGACAACGCTCGACGAACTCACCCGCGAGACCGCGCGCCTGGTGCGGGCCGTGCTCGGCTATGACCGCGTCATGGTCTACCGTTTCGAGCCCGACGGCTCCGGTCAGGTCATCAACGAGGCCAAGAACGGCAATCTGGAGAGCTTCCTCGGCCAGTATTTTCCGGCCAGCGACATCCCGCAGCAGGCGCGCGCGCTTTATCTGCGCAACACGATCCGCATCATCATGGATTCGGACGGCGAACGCGTGCCGATCGTGCCGGAGGATGACGCCGCCGGCAATCCGCTGGACCTGTCGCACGCACATCTGCGCAGCGTCTCGCCCATTCATTGCGAATATCTTCGCAACATGGGCGTCTCGGCCTCGATGTCGATCTCGCTGGTGATCGATGGCGAATTGTGGGGGATGGTGGCCTGCCATCATTATGCACCCAAGCACATAGACATGGCCGAGCGCGCCGCGATCGAGATGTTCGGCGAGTTCCTGTCGATCCGGCTCGACCTGATGCGGCAGAAAAGCCGCATCGCCACTGCGTCGGCCGCCCGCGCGGCGCTCGACCAGATCCTGAAGGCGTCGTCCCGTCAGGAGAGCGTCCCGGAACTCTTGGCGGACTCGATGCAGGAATTCGCATCGATGATCGATTGTGACGGTGTCGGGCTGTGGATCGATGGCAAATGGAATGCGCTGGGCTCGACGCCGCCGGCTGCGTCCGTGCCGGAACTGCTCGATCATCTCGCCGAAAAGGGCGAGGGACGTATCTGGGCAAGCCACAGTCTCTGTGCCGAGCATCCCCAGGCTGCTGCCTATTGCCCCGAGGCAAGCGGCGTGCTGGCGATTCCGCTTTCGCAGCGCCGCAGGGACTACCTCTTCTTCTTCCGCAAGGAATTCGAGCACACGCTGAACTGGGCCGGCAATCCGCGGAAGACCTACGCAAGCGGCCCGCTTGGCGATCGGTTGACCCCGCGAAAGAGCTTTGCGATCTGGAAGGAGACGGTGAAGAACCAGTCGCGGCCTTGGAGCGACGTGGACCTTGAGGCTGCGGAAGCGGCACGGTCGGCGCTTGTCGAGGTGGTACTGCGCCACAACGAGGTGATGTCGGACGAGCGCGGCAGGGCCGACTTGCGTCAGCGCATGCTCAACGAGGAACTCAATCATCGGGTCAAGAACATCCTTGCCGTGATCAAGTCGCTGGTCGGACAGGCGAGCCCGCCGGGCCGGACCATCGAGGAGTATCTCGCGGTGCTTCGCGGGAGAATCGAGGCGCTGGCCGTGGCCCATGACCAGGTCGTGCGCGGAGACGGCGGCGGCTTCCTTCGCGACCTCCTGAAGGCGGAATTGCGTCCCTATGGCGAACAGGTCGGCGCCATCGACCTCGTGGGACCCGCGGTCTGGGTGGATACGACGGGCTTTTCGGTCCTCGCGCTGGTCTTCCACGAACTGGCGACAAACGCCGCGAAATACGGTGCGCTTTCCGTTCCCGAGGGGCGCCTGACTGTGCGTTGGAAGCTCAATGACGCCGGTGACTGCGAACTCGTCTGGCAGGAGAGCGGAGGCCCACGGGCTGCACCGCCCACCCGCCGTGGCTTCGGCTCCGTCCTGATCGGCCGCAGTATTCCCCACGACCTCGGTGGCCAGAGCCGCCTCGACTACGAAACCGAGGGCTTGCGGGCCACTTTCGTCATCCCTGCGCGCAACCTTGCTTCGGCGCTGCAGGCATTGCCGCAGGCCGCACTGATCGAACTGCCCGCCGAACCGGATCTCGGCAGCAGGCTGACGTCACCCGACCAAGTGCCCGTGCTGCTGGTCGAGGACCAGATGCTGATCGCCATGGACGCGGAAATGATGCTGTCGGAGGTCGGCTTCAGTGAAGTGGCGACCGTCGGTTCGGTAACGGAGGCTTTGGCGCGTCTCAAGACGTTCCGGCCCGCCGCCGCCGTGCTTGACGTCAACCTCGGAGTCGGTACCTCGATCGAGGTTGCCGGGGAGTTACGCCGACAGGGTATCCCCTTCGTCTTTGCGACCGGATATGGCGACAGCTCGATCATTCCGCCGGAGTTTTCAGACGTTCGGGTTGTCCGGAAACCATATTCCGGCGAAGAACTCTCGTCGGCGATCCGCTCGCTGTTCAAGGATTGAGAACGGCCCCCCGGCTTGCAGGTACTGTCTTCCGGGAATTCGCATTAAATAATCTTTCCATATCAATGATGTGATGGATCTGACGTAACGTCAGGTGTGTCCTACCGCAGTGCCCGGGGGAACAACACCGACGATGGCACAACCGTATACTTCGCTCATCAACTGCGGCGGTCCTCCCAAGCACCGCGCCGCCGCCAATCACACAGCGAAGGAATCAGAACAATGGCTAAGTACAAGGGCAACGGCAGCGACAACATCATCAACGGCAGCCTCGACGACGACATGATCTACGGCAAGGGCGGCCAGGACATGCTCTACGGCGAGGCCGGCAATGACTTCATTGACGCCGGCGTCGGCGACGACTTCCTGTTCGGCGGCGACGGCGACGACATCTTGTTCGGCGGCAAGGGCAACGACACGATGGATGGCGGCCTCGGCGCGGACACGTTCCGCGGCGGCAAGGGCAGGGATACGGTCGACTATTCCACCTCCACGACCGGCGTCATGGCCTATCTCGGCACCAACCAGTCGGGCGACGGTGCGGCGGGCGACAGCTATGAGAAGGTCGAGAACGTCATCGGCAGTGCCTATGATGACCGGCTGCAGAACAGCGATGGCGGCGATGCCTTCGGTGGCGCCGGCGCCGATGTGATCTATGGCGGCGCCGGTCAGACGTCGACAGACGACGGTGGCCGCATCCGCGGCGACGCCGGCATCGACACACTCAGGATGGACTTTGGCAACACGCGCGCATGGTTGCAGAATGGCCAGGGCTACGACGTCGTCCGCTATTTCAACGAGGACGAGGACATGCTGTTCATCGATCTCTCGGACTTCGGCCTCGGCAATACGCTGGACTCCAACGAGATTCGCATCTCGTCCAGTGCAACGGCTGACGGCACCCATGCCCAGTTCATCTACGAATACGACGCACAGAACCTCTGGTTCGACTCCAACGGCACGGACGCCGGCGGGCTGGTCCTCGTCGCCAGGTTCGAAGATTCCAATATCCTCGACAACAATCTCGGGCTGAACGATTTCGAATATCAGGTCTGACGTTGGCGTCAGGATGCAGCCGGCGCCCTGCGGGGCGCCGGCTCACCCTTTCGCCCGACTGCCGCAAGTGCCACATCGCCCGGCGCAATCCGTCTTGCCCCGACCTGCCTCTGCCGCTATGAGCCTTGCGTCAGACGGTCACCATCCGGAGCGAGAGCCAGACATGAGCGACAACACCGCATTCTTCACCCGCAGCCTTGCGGAGTCCGACCCCGATATATTTGGGGCCATCACCAAGGAACTCGGTCGCCAGCGTCATGAAATCGAGCTGATCGCCTCCGAAAACATCGTCTCCCGCGCCGTGCTCGAAGCCCAGGGCTCGATCATGACCAACAAATATGCCGAGGGCTATCCCGGCAAGCGCTACTATGGCGGCTGCCAGTATGTCGACATTGCCGAGCAACTGGCGATCGACCGCGCCAAGCAGCTCTTCGGCGTCGGCTTCGCGAACGTCCAGCCGAATTCCGGCTCGCAGATGAACCAGGCGGTGTTCCTTGCGCTGCTCCAGCCGGGCGACACGTTCATGGGCCTCGACCTCAATTCGGGCGGCCACCTGACCCACGGCTCGCCGGTCAACATGTCCGGCAAGTGGTTCAACGTGGTGTCCTACGGCGTGCGCGAGGAAGACCACCTGCTCGACATGGAAGACGTCCGCAGGAAGGCCGAACAGCACAAGCCGAAGCTGATCATCGCCGGCGGCACCGCCTATTCCCGCATCTGGGACTGGAAGGCCTTCCGCGAGATCGCCGACTCGGTCGGCGCCTATCTGATGGTCGACATGGCCCACATCGCCGGCCTCGTCGCCGGTGGCCAGCATCCGTCGCCGTTCCCGCATTGCCATGTCGCCACAACGACCACGCACAAGTCGCTGCGCGGCCCGCGCGGCGGCATGATCCTCACCAATGACGAGGATCTGGCCAAGAAGTTCAATTCGGCCGTGTTCCCCGGTCTCCAGGGCGGCCCGCTGATGCATGTCATCGCCGCCAAGGCCGTTGCCTTCGGTGAAGCGCTGCAGCCCGAGTTCAAGGACTACGCCGCCCAGGTCGTCAAGAACGCCAAGGCGCTCGCGGCCTCGCTCAAGCAGAACGGCCTCGACGTCGTCTCCGGCGGCACCGACAACCACCTGATGCTGGTCGACCTGCGCAAGAAGAACGCGACCGGCAAGCGCGCCGAAGCCGCGCTCGGCCGCGCCTACATCACCTGCAACAAGAACGGCATTCCCTTCGATCCGGAAAAGCCCTTCGTCACCTCGGGCGTTCGTCTTGGTACCCCGGCCGGCACCACCCGTGGCTTCAAGGAAGCCGAGTTCACCGAGATCGGCAGCCTGATCGTCGAAGTGCTCGACGGCCTGCGCGAAGCCAATTCCGACGAGGGCAATGCGGCCGTGGAAGCCAGTGTGCGCGGCAAGGTCATGGCGCTGACCGAGCGTTTCCCGATGTACGGCTATATGTGATTTCCGACTGAACCGGTTTGACGGCCAGAACCCTTCGCAGCGATGCGGAGGGTTTTTTCGTGTCGCCGGCATACTGTAGCATTTGTGACGCCTACGCCGGGTCATATGTGTTTTTATACAGGCGTATTCGGGAATGGACCGGAAGGGTCGGCTCCCGGAGGCAGGAGTTCTTGAGCAATCTCGTGCGCGGCACGCGCAGAAGCAAGATGGAGCGACGGCATGGCAAGGGATCTGAACGGCAATTTGATCGGGACCGAAGGTGACGACGTGCTGTGGGGCGCGGCCCTGGATATCGGCGGTGGCGAGATCGACAATTCTACCGACGAAATCTGGGGCTACGCCGGTGACGACCTCATCTTCGGAGATATCTTCAATAGCGGTGACGACGGGCTTGAAGGCGACGAGATTCATGGCGGCGACGGCAACGACACGATCTATGGCGACGCCGGCACGGATGATCCAAACTGGTCGACGGCTGAATTGGGCGGCAATGATGGTCTCTATGGTGAGGGCGGCAATGACCGGATCTATGGACAGGCCGGCCGCGACATTCTCAATGGCGGCGATGGCAATGATACGCTGGTCGGTGGGCTCGGCGGCGACTTTCTCTATGGCGAGGACGGCGACGACGTGCTCTGGGCCGATCTCGAGGCTACCGCGACCACGCCGCAATCATTGAACACGCTCTTCGGCGGCTTTGGGAATGACACCCTTCATGGCGGCGCCGGCGTCAATGACATGTATGGGGAAGAAGGGGATGACGTCATATATGGCGGCGATGACGATGACAGCGTGGAGGGCGGCGACGGCAACGATGTCATCCATGGCGGCGACGGTGACGACTATCTCGACGGTGGTTCGGACTTCGCCGATAGTGATGGTAACGACGTCATCCATGGTGACGGCGGCAACGACACGATGTTCGGGCGCGCAGGCGCCGACACCATATATGGTGGCAGCGGCGACGACGTGATTTATGGCGGCGATGGCGATGACTATCTCGACGGTGGCGCCGGCGCCGACACCTATGATTCCAGCAATGGGAACGACACCTATTTCATTGACAATGTCGGCGACGTCTTCCTTGATGAGTTTGCTGATACCGGCAACGATCTGATCTACTCCACCCTCAGTTGGACGTTGGGTAGCTTCCACGAGAACCTCACTCTGACGGGTTCCGACGAAATCGACGCGATCGGCAACGCCGGCAGGAACAGGATATCGGGCAACGAGGCCGACAATCGCATCCAGGGCAATGGCGGCAAGGATATGCTGCGCGGTGGTGGAGGCGAGGACGTGTTCGTGTTCGTCAAATTCTCGGATTCCGGCAAGACTTCGAGCAAGCGCGACGTGATCGCCGACTTCAGCCGCAGCGAGGGAGACACCATCGACCTCGCCCTGATTGACGCCAACACCAAGAGTGGCGGCGACCAGGCCTTCAAATTTGTCGGCCAGCGGGATTTCCACGACAAGGCCGGCGAACTGCGCTTCGAGAAAAAGGGCGGCGACACCTTCCTCTTGGGCGACGTCAATGGAGACGGGAAGGCCGACTTCGTTATTCAGTTCGACGACGCGATCAATCTGAAGGCGTCCGACTTCGCGCTTTGATGACGGTCGTTGGAAAAAGCGACCCCGTACTTGCGGGGCCGCCTTCTGTTGTCAGGCGATCCGGGCCGGGTTGTCGCCGAAGCTCGGTGTCGGCTGCTGCATGACGATTTGCTCGAGAGCCCCGACGATCTCAAAACACCGCCCGGTTCTCCGGGACATTGGCCTCGATATTGGCCTTGTAGCTTTCGAGATCACGGATCATGCGCGCCCCGGCGGCAGCGATGTCCTGACGGAAGCCCCGGACCACGATGCCCAACCCGTTGTCGCGCACCCATTCGACATTGGCGCGCTCCTGCGGCAGCGTGCTCGAATTGCGCTCGACGATGACGGGGCAGCCCATGTGGACCGCTTCGCTGAGACTGCCGGGGCCGGGCTTGCCGATGAAAAAATCCGATATCCGCATATAGTCCGCGACATTGTCGACGAAGCCCACGGCATGGCAGCCCGGCCGGTTCTTCAGGCTTTCCAGCAGTTTCCGGTTGTTGCCGCACATGACGATCGCCTGGACATCGACGCGCGCCTTCTCGAACTGGCCGATAATGGTCTGCGTCGCCCGGAAGGAGCCGTTGCCGCCGAACATGATCAGCGCCGTTGGTTTGCCGTCCGAAAGGCCGAGGCTTTCAAGCGTCGGGCCATCCGGTGGTGCGGGGCGATAGAAGGACTCCTTCAGGATCATGCCGGAGACTTCGAAGATCCTGTCTTCGGCATAGAAGCCGGTCGCGCGGGCCTGCCTGGCGGCCTTCGGCGTGCCGCAGATCATCACCTGATCCTGGTCCTCCATCCAGAAATGCGGCGGATAGTCGACCATGTCGGTGATGACCGTCGCATAGGGAATGTCGGCTGCGAAGGCGCGCAGCGCGCAGAAAATCACCCGGTTGAAGTTGGGAATGACAGAGAGCACGAGGTCCGGTCGCGACGTTGCGGGATCGCGCCAGCGGTCGACCAGGATCTGCTCGATCTCAGGCGCATAGCGCCGGACGAAGCCCTGCAGGATCGGCAGGATCGCACCGAGCCCGCGCGTCGTGCCGCGCTTGAGGGCGGTGTTGTAGATATCCTGCGCCTGCCAGGACGCCATCCGGAAATTCGGCGCGACCGGCACCAGCAACCGCTGCAGCGATCCCGTCAGCCGCCGGGTCAGCCGGTTGATTGGGTCGATCGGCTCAAGAAGCTTCTGCAGGTCGACGGGCACGACCTGCCAGTCGGGATGCCGGCTCGCGATCAGGCGCGACAGGGCATGCATGGCATTCCGATGGCCGCCGCCGGCATCGAAGTAGATGATCTCGATTGTCTTCGCGGCCAAGCACATGCTCCGGAGTCGGTCGCCATTTTGGCTCGCATGTTTGCCAAAGGCCAGCGCGTGTCAAGCGCTCTGCCCGCGGTTCATCGCACGCGCCCCTTGTGGTGGAGGGCGGCGGAGGCTAAAGGCTTGGGGACATCGAAATTCGCTTCCAAGGTGCCCATGCGCTGCCCGTTCTGCAATTCCGAAGACACGCAGGTCAAGGATTCCCGACCTGCCGAGGATGGTTCGGCCATCCGCCGCCGGCGCATCTGCCCCGATTGCGGCGGGCGCTTCACCACCTTCGAGCGCGTGCAACTGCGTGAACTCACCGTGCTCAAGAAGTCCGGCCGCAAGGTGCCCTTCGATCGTGAGAAGCTGGTGCGCAGCTTCGAGATCGCGCTCAGAAAGCGTCCGGTGGACCGAGACCGTATCGACCGGGCGGTGTCCGGCATCATCCGCCGGCTCGAAAGCTCCGGCGAGACCGAGATTTCCTCCGAGGATATTGGCACGCAGGTGCTGGAAGCCCTGAAGACGCTCGATGACGTCGCCTTCGTGCGCTATGCGTCCGTCTATCGCGACTTCACCCATATCGAGGATTTCTCGCAGGCGATCCGCCAGATCTCGGCCAAGATCGCCCGCGATCCGGGCGTCGAGCGCTGACGTCATGGCCGACCAGCGGCATGACGACGAACGCTTCATGGCCGCCGCCATCCGCCTGTCGCGCTGGCACCTCGGCGCCACCGGCGCCAATCCCTCCGTGGGCTGCCTGATCGTCAAGGACGGCACGATTGTCGGCCGTGGCGTCACCGCGCGCTCCGGCCGGCCCCATGCCGAGACCCAGGCGCTCGCCGAGGCCGGTGAGGCTGCGCGCGGCGCCACGGCCTATGTCACGCTCGAACCCTGCTCGCATCACGGAAAGACCCCGCCCTGCGCCGAGGCGCTCATCGCCTATGGTCTTTCCCGCGTCGTGGTTGCCGCGACCGATCCGGATCCGCGCGTCTCCGGCCGGGGACTGCGCATGCTTCAGGATGCCGGCATTGCGGTGACTGCAGGCGTGCTGGAGACCGAGGCTGAGATTCAACTTGAAGCCTACCTGAATCGACAACGCAGGAACCGGCCGCAAGTGACTCTGAAGCTTGCGGTTTCCGCCGATGGCATGATCGGCCGGCACGGCGTGGGGCAGGTGGCGATCACCGGCCGCGAGGCCCGCGCCCAGTCGCATATCCTGCGCGCCGAGAACGACGCCATCTTGGTCGGGTCAGGCACCGTGCTGGCTGACGACCCCGAACTGACCTGCCGTCTGCCGGGGCTGGAAGATCGCTCCCCGGTCCGGGTCGTGCTCGATCGCCGGCTCGACACGCCGCTGGACGCGAAGCTGGTCCAAGGCATCGTCGAAGGACATCCGCTGCTGATCGCCGCGGCACCCGATGCCGATCCGGGCCGCCGCGCCGCGCTGGCGGCGGCAGGCGCCGAACTGCTTGATCTCGACGGTCCGGATTACCAGATAGTGCTCGAAGCGCTGGCCCGCGCGCGGCCTGTCCTCGCTCATCGTCGAGGGCGGGCGTCGCACGGCGACGGCGTTTCTCGCGCAGGGGCTTGTCGACAGGATCATGCTGTTCACCGCCGATCTGGTGGTCGGGGAAGGGGGTATCGCTTCGCCGGTGTCGCCCGACGCGATCCCCGATGGATTTACGCTCCGGTCGAGCGCACGCTTCGGCGCCGATCGTCTCCTCGAATATGTAAAGGCTTGAGACATGTTTACCGGCATCGTCACCGACATCGGCACCGTCGAGAAGATCACTCCGCTGAACGAGGGCATCCGCCTGCGGGTCGCGACCCATGACGACCCGGAAACCATCGCCATCGGCGCCTCGATCAGCCATGCCGGCGTCTGCCTGACCGTCACCGCGCTGCCGCAGCAGGGCTCGAACGAACGCTGGCACGAGGTCGAGGCCTGGGAGGAGGCGCTCCGGCTGACCACGATCGGCACTTTGCAGGAAGGCACCAGCATCAATCTCGAGCGTTCGCTCAAGATCGGCGACGAACTCGGCGGCCATATCGTGTCCGGTCATGTCGACGGCATGGCGGAGATCGTCCGGGTCGAGGAAGAGGGCGACGCCGTGCGCTACACGCTGCGCGCCCCCGAGGGCCACGCGAAATTCGTTGCCCAGAAGGGCTCCGTCGCGCTCGATGGCACCTCGCTGACCGTCAACAAGGTTGATGGCGACCTGTTCGATGTCCTGCTGATCAGGCACACGCTGGAGGTCACCACCTGGGGCGATCGCAAGGCGGGAGACTTCGTGAATTTCGAAGCCGATACGATGGCCCGCTACGCAGCAAGGCTGAGGGAATTCGAATAGGCAAGTGGCTTTAGGCAACCGCACAGATCCCCGCGCGAGTAGACGACATGAGCCGGTACGACTCCTACATCATCTGCGGGACGCCACGCAGCGGCAGTACCATGCTGTGCACGCTGCTCGAAGCCAGCGGTCTGGGGGCAGCCGCAATCCTATTTCAGGCGCCAGTCGATCAACGGGATCGCTGAAGAACTCGGCGTCACAAGAGCCGGGGACACCGACCCCGTCGACTTCAGCCGCAGGTATCTGGACGCGGTCCTGAAGGAGGGCCGGGCAGGCACCGCCTGGTTCGGCCTGCGCGTGATGTTCGAAAACGCTGCCGGAATTGTCCCACGCGCCTCGAAGCGCTCTTTCCGGAAGGGCCAGATGCCCCGTCTCTCTTCGAGAGAGCCTTTGGGCGACCGCTCTACATCCATCTCTCGCGGGGTGACAAGGTCGCCCAGGCCGTCTCGCTCTTCAAGGCCTACGCGACCGGCCTCTGGCACAAGGGGTCTGACGGGTCCGAACTGGAGAGAACCGCGCCGCATCGGGATGCCGGCTATGACGGTGACGCGATCGGGGCGATCGTCGACGAACTGGAATTGCACGATGCCGGCTGGCGCCAGTGGTTTGCCAGCCACGACATCGAGCCGGTTCGTCTGACATATGAAGCGCTGTCCGAGGACCCGCGCGCCGGGCTGCGCGCCGTCCTGGCGGCACTGGGCGGCGATCCATCGATTGCCGAGCGCATGGCGCCCGGCACGTCACGATTGGCGGATGCACAGAGCGCCGCCTGGATCGCGCGCTTCAAGGCTGATCGCCGGACTGAGGTGCCACAAGGCTGAACCGACGTCGGCGCCACGCCTTCAAATCAGCCCTCCGGGCCGAAGACAAACTCCACCGAGGTTAGCGGCCAGCATCCCCGCGTCCATTCGATCGCATTCCCCGAGCCATCGACATTTCGGGCATTGATCCGGAACACCGGCGTGCCGGGCGTAAGCTGCAGGATCTCGGCCTCCTCTGCTGAAGCGAAACCGCCGCTGACGCGGGTCTCGAGGCGGCGGAAGCGGTCAATGCCATGGCTGCGGAACACCTGCGTCACCGATTGCTTTTCGCGATAGGCGGCCTCGAACTCCGGCAGGCGCGCGGCAGGAAAATACTTGTCGTTGACGTAGATCGGCTGGTCGTTGACGAGCCGCACGCGCCGGAGATGGACGATCTCCCGCGCCCGATTTGATCCCCAGCATGGCAGCGACATCCGTGTCAGCCGGCTCGCGCGCAAGCAGGCGTGTGACGGTCGTGATCGAGCGGCTGCGGGTATCGATGTTCTCCCGGAAGGAACGGCCGTCGCGGATCGAGAAGATCGAGGGCGGGCTGCGCACGAAGATGCCGACGCCCTTGCGGGCGGTGAGATGGCCTTCCTTCTGCAAACTGCTGCAGTGCCCGGCGCAGCGTGATGCGGGTGACGCCGAGGCGTGCTGCCATGTGGTTCTCGCCCGGCAACTGTTCGCCCGCCGACAGCGCCCCCGTCTCGATCAGCCCAAGGATGTGGTCATAGATCTGCTGCCAGATCGGACTGTCCTGCCGCGGGCCGAAGGTAAGGCCGTCGAAGGCGGCCAGCGGCGAATTCGGTTGGTCGAGCATGGCTGTCTCCCCGCCGCTTCAGGCCGCAACTGAGGTGGCAACGGACGCCGGCGCCAGGTGCAGCGCCCGCGTTGCATGGACCAGCCTCCCGCCCGAGAAGGTCGCGACGATTTCCGGATGATCCGCCCGGCTGGCATCGACCAGCAGGAGGTCGGCGCGTTTTCCGGGCGCGATCGTGCCGCGGTCGTCAAGCCCGGCCGCCGCTGCCGGATTGGTGGACACGAGCTTCCAGGCATCAACGAGTTGCGCGAGATCGGTCCCCGCCAGCTTGAAGGCGGCGTGTAGCGGCGAGGGATAGTGATAGTCCGACGCCAGGCAGGTGCAGAGTCCGGCCCGGATCGCGTCGGTGGCATTGAGCGCGCCATTGTGGCTGCCGCCGCGCACCACGTTCGGCGCGCCGAGGATCACATGCTCGCCCTGCCGCCGCGCTTCGGCGGCGGTGTCGAGCGTCAGCGGGAATTCGGACGAACGGGCGCCGAGCGCGCGGAAACGCAGGCGTTCTTCGGGCGACGCCTCGTCATGGGCGAGCAGGACATTGCCGCCTTCGGCCGCGGCACGGGCCACCGCCTGGATTGCTTCGGGCACGTCGCCGCGCCGCGCCCAGACCGCGTCGAGCAAGGCCCGGTAGGCGTCCTGCGACAGGCTGGAGCGCTCCGCCATCTGCGGCAGCTTGCGGGCGATCGTGCCCTTCAGTACGGATCCCGTCGTGTGGTCATTGAGCGCGATGATCGGCCGGGGTTCCATGCCGAGCCATTCCAGCACCCTGGGCAACTGGTCGAGCGCGAATGTTTCCCAGCGGATGTGAAGCCGGGTATCGCAGGCAAGGCGGTCTCGCATGTCGCCGATCGCCTCGATCACTTCGGCGGCAGCCTCGACCGAACGTAGTCCGGGCTCCCAGGACACCGTCACGCCATGAAAGGCCGTGGTGATGCCGTTGGCGACGAGCTGCCGGTCCGTATCGCGCAGCGCGAGCGCCACATCGAAGCGCACGCCCGGTCGTGGCATCAGGTGGCGTTCGAAGCCGTCGCCGTGAATGTCGACGATGCCGGGCAGCGCGATCAGCCCCTCGGCGTCGATGACCGTTGCCTTGCTCGACGCGGCCTCGGCAAAGCGCCCGTCCTCTATCGCAAGGTCGGCCTTCACCGCGCCGTCGGGACGCAGGATCGTCCCGTTGCTGATCATCACATTCATCTCGGTCCTCGTCTGTTTTCTGCCGCCGCCTGGGGAAACTGTCACTAACCCGTCATGTGACGCCGCTAGGGATAGTCGCAGAAATGCTTCCTGTCTATACAGCAAGGGGATAAAACATGATACGCACACTCATCGCAGCGCTCGCCATCACCGTGGCCTCGATCGTTCCGGCCGCAGCCGAAACCGTCAAGTTCGCCGTCACCGACATCGAGGGCCTGGAAGCCCTTCAGCAGGAATTCGGCGGCTTCGAAAAGGCCCTGGAGAAGGTCACCGGCCTCGACATCGAACTCTTCCCGGTATCGTCGCGCACCTCGGCCGTCGAGGCCCTGAACTCCGGACAGATCGATCTCGTGCTGACCGGCCCGGCAGAATATGTCGTCATGAAGGAGCTGGCCCAGCCCAAGATCGTCGTCGCCTGGCAGCGTCCGGACTACTTCGCCCAGATCGCGGTTCTGTCGAACGGCCCCATCCGTTCGCTCGAGGATCTCAAGGGCAAGAAGGTATCCTTCGGTTCGGTCGGCTCGACGTCGCAGCATCTCGGCCCTGCACAGGCGCTGACCGATGCGGGCCTCAACTACAATGTCGATTATGAATCCGTCATTCTGTCGAAGAACGTGGCGGCTGAAGCGCTGATCCGCGGCGACATCGCCGCCATCGGCCTCAATTTCGGCCATCTCGGCTCGGTCCGCGAAGCCTTCCCGGATACCGCATTCACGGTGCTGGCCCGTGGCCGCGACCTGCCGAACGATATTCTCGTCGCCCGCAAGGACATGCCGGAAGACGTGCTCAAGACGGTCCAGGCGGCGTTCATGGAGCACGGCAAGGAACTGATGGACGGCGTGCTTCAGGGCGACGACAATCAGAAGTTCAAGGGCGGCTTCTTCCTCACGGACGTGAAGGACAGCGACTATGACTATGTCCGTTCGATGTACCGCACCATCGGCATCGACACGATCACGGACTTCGTCAACTAAGCCTTGTTCCCACCCATCCATAGCGGGGCCGGCGTTCGTCGCCGGCCTTCCGTCGTAGCCCGGAGCCTGCCATGCCAGATATCATCCGAACAGACATCATCCGTACCGAGGCGCTGAAGAAGAGCTATGCCAACGGCCGCCCCGTCCTCGACAATATCGATCTCCGGATCGGGACCGGGGAACGGATCGCGCTGATCGGCTCCAACGGAACCGGCAAGTCGACATTGCTCAAATGCCTGATCGGCCACACGAGTTTCTGCAGCGGCGAGGTTGTCACCCTGGGCGAGACGTTCCATGCATCGCCGAGCAAGACGCAGTTGCAGCGCATCCGCCAGCGCATGGGCTTCGTTTTCCAGAGCCACGGGCTGGTGCGGCGCCAGTCCGTTCTGACCAACGTCGTCCATGGCAAGCTCGGCCTAGCCGGCGGCTGGCGCGCCTGGCACCAGGCCATCGCCCGGCAGGAATTTCGCGAGCAGGCCATGGAGGCGCTGGAGCAGGTCAACCTGACGGCGAAGGCCAAGGCGCGGGCGGACGAACTCTCCGGCGGCCAGGCGCAGCGCGTGGCCATCGCCCGTGCACTGATCCGCCAACCGGCGCTGATGATCGCCGACGAACCCGCTGCCAGCCTCGATCCGACCGCGGGCCGCGACGTGATGGAGGTGTTCAGCGAACTGGTGCGCAAGAACGGCATCACGCTGGTCTTCACCACCCATGACATGGACCATGCCATCAGCTTCGCCGACCGTATCATCGCGCTCAAGGCCGGCCGGATCCATTTCGACCTTCCGGCAGGCGCTGTCAGCCGCAGCGAGATCGACGGTGTCTTCAATGCATGATCGGCTGGTGCCCGGCCGGGTGGGTCGTCTGTCCCCGGTGACCTTTGCCATCCTCGTCGCTGCCGGTGCGCTCTTTATCGTCTCGGTCAATCAGGTCTCGCCATCCCCGTCGCAACTCCTGGCCGGCGCTCCGCGGATGTACAGCCTTGTCGAACGCATGCTGCCGCCCAGCATCGAGCCCGGCTTCCTCGGCCGTGTGATGTGGCGGACGATCGAGACGCTGCAGATCGCCTTTGTCGGAACTGTCTTCGGCGTCCTGCTCAGCCTGCCGATCGCCTGGTTCGCATCGCGCACGCTCTCGCCCTTCGGCCCGTTCCGTCACATTTTCAAGACGCTGATCTCGCTGTTCCGCACGGTGCCGGACATGGTCTGGGCGCTGTTGTTCGTCGCCTCGATCGGGCTCGGCTCGGTTGCCGGCACCATGACCATCATCATCGACACGATCGGCTTTTGCGGACGCTTCTTCGCCGAGGCGATCGAGGATTCCGAAAAGCAGCCGCAGGAAGCGCTGTCCACGGCCGGCGCCAGCAAATTCTCGGTGCTGACAGGCGCCGTCATCCCCGACATCATGCCGTCACTGATCAACACGTCGCAGTTTGCGCTGGAAAAGGCAGTGCGCTCGTCCGTGGTGCTCGGCCTTGTCGGCGCCGGAGGCATCGGCCAGGAACTCAAGGTCGCCTTCGATCTCTTCCAGTACAAGAACGCCTCGACCATCATCCTGGTGATCTTCGTCCTGGTGCTGATCATGGAATTTGCCACCGACAAACTTCGCGTCAAGGCGCAATGACGACCGCCTGACGGCACGCCGCGCGTCACGGTCAAGAAAAAGGCGCAGATGTCACTGGCACCCGCGCCTTTTGTCATCGGGAATCGCGCTAGCCGCCTACTGGTCGATCTCGCCGTCGAGGTTCAGGTCGTTGAGAAAGCCGCTGTCCCAGGAATTTCTCTGGTTGCGGGGAATGGTGCTCGACGTGCCGTTGCCGATCCCGGCGCGCTGCGTCGAGATGGTCGGCTCGTCGATGACGTTGATGCCGAGCGGGTCGCTGGTCGTGGCCTGGGCGAAAGCCTGGCCTGCAACGAGCACGCCCGCGATGGTTAGAAGAAGGGAAAGTGAGCGGGCCATGACATACTCCGGGTGGCAACTGCTAATTTCGATTCAACAGTAGGGCAAACCCGCTGATTTGGAAAGCGGACGCGGTGACGGACCGTTCATTATTGTTGGGAGGTGGCATGAGGAGAATTGACTTGCCAATCTGACCGGTCCGTGGTTTGACGCGCTCAAAATTGCAGCAGGACTGCCTGAAATTCCCCGAGGACAGATATGGCCAAGAAGAAGCATGCCCCTCACATCCTGATTGTCGAAGCGCGTTTCTATGACGACATGGCCGATGCGCTGCTGGAAGGCGCCACCGAGGCGCTCAAGGCTGCCGACGCGACCTACGACGTCGTGACGGTTCCCGGCGCGCTCGAAATTCCCGCCGCCATTGCCATGGCGCTGGACGGAGCCGACAATGGCGGCACCAAATATGACGGCTTCGTCGCGCTCGGCATGGTCATCCGCGGCGAGACCTACCATTTCGATATCGTCTCCAACGAATCCTCGCGCGCGCTGATGGACCTTGCCGTCAGTGAATCCCTGGCCATCGGCAACGGCATCCTGACGGTCGAGAACGACGCGCAAGGCTGGCGCCGCGCCAAGCTCAAGGAACTCGACAAGGGCGGCTTTGCTGCCAAGGCCGCGCTCACCATGATCGCTCTCAAGAAGAAATTCGGCGCCTGACATGAGCGGCGACACGACATCAGACGACGTCAAGCGCGCCAATCAGCGTGGAGCCGCGCGGCTGGCCGCCGTCCAGGCGCTTTACCAGATGGACCTGTCCGGCACCGGCGTGCTTGAAATCGTCTCCGAATACGAGAATTTCCGCCTGGGGCAGGAACTCGACGGCGACCAGTATCTAAAGGCCGACGCATCCTGGTTCCGCTCGATCGTCGCTGGCGTCGTCAAGGACCAGCGCGCGCTCGATCCGGTGATTGCCGACTCGCTCGTCGAGGGCTGGCCGTTGTCCCGGCTGGATACGACGCTGCGGGCGATCCTGCGTGCCGGCGTGTTCGAACTACGCGAGCGCAAGGACGTGCCGGCGCCCGTCATCATCACGGAATATGTCGAGATCGCCAACGCCTTCTTCGGCGAAGAGGAGCCCAGGCTGGTCAATGCGGTGCTCGATTCGGTCGCGCGCAAGGTTCGTGGATCGAGCAAGTAGGGCAGGGCGCTGGCAGCATGGCAGAGGCGGCGGACGGGCATACCGGGATCAATCTTGCCGCGGCCAAGCGCAATGTCGCGCTGCTCACCGTGGCGCAGGCCATTCTCGGCAGCGCGCCACCCATCGCCTTTGCCGTCGGCGGGCTTGCAGCCTACCAGATGCTGGGTGACGACAAGGGGCTGGCCACCGCGCCGCTGACCGCTTTCAACGTCGGCGTATCCGCCGGTGCCGTCCTTGTCGCGATCGTGTCGCGGCTGCTGGGTCGCCGGCTCGGGTTCATCATCGGCGCGTCGATGATGTCGATCGGCGGTCTGATTGCAACCATCGCGCTGTTTCAGGGAAATTTCTGGCTGTTTGTCGGCGCGATGGTCGCCACCGGGATATCAGGCGGCTTCACCCAGAAGATTCGCTTCGCCGCCGCCGACGCCTCGCCCTCGACCTACAAGGCAACGGCGATCTCGTGGATCCTGGCCGGCGGCATCGTCTCGGCGGTGCTGGGGCCGCAGATCGCCCGCTACACCGGCGAGCTTTTCCCCGCCGCACCCTTTGCCGGCGCTTTCCTCAGCTTCGTCCCGATCGGCCTCGTGGCGGCGGGCGTGATGATCTTTCTCAGGTTGCCGGCGCTGGAAACCGGACATGCGGAGGGTGCGCTGCCGCCGCGACCGCTGGCCGAGATCGTCATGACCCAGCGCTTCGCGACCGGCATGTTCTGCGGGATATCGACCTACGCGCTGATGACCTTCATGATGACCGGCGCACCGCTGGCCATGGTGATCGGCTGCGGCTTCTCCACCGACGAGTCGACACTCGGCATCCAGTTCCATGTCCTCGGCATGTTCGGCCCGAGTTTCTTTACCGGCCAGCTGATCAACCGCTTCGGCGCGGAGAAAGTGGTCGCGACCGGGCTGCTGATCCTCATGGCCTGCGCCGTGGTGGCGCATACGGGCATCGAGCTGTGGAATTTCTGGGGCGCGCTCATCCTGCTCGGGGTCGGCTGGAATTTCGGTTTCATCGGCTCCACTGCGATCGTCGCCTCCAGTTACCGGCCGAGCGAGGCCGACAAGGTGCAGGGCTTCAACGACATCATCCTGTTCTCCACCGTCGCGCTTGCGTCCTTCGCTTCCGGTCTCGTTTTCAACGCCTATGGTTGGGACGCGATGATTCTTCCGGTCTGGCCGCTGGCGATCCTGGGATTGATCCTGCTTTTTCTGCTGGCGAGACGCGCAAACGCCGCCTGAAAAGCTGATCTAAACATTTTAATCGAAACTACTGAATTCGGCCGCTGCATTTCAATTATTGGACGCGGCAAGGCTTGACGCGGCATTTTGCAGCACGCAATCTCGCGCCGGTTCTGCGTCTGTACGGGGAGTATGGCAGGCGTCGGAAGGATTCGCGGCGGGATATTGTCCAGCCGAATTTGGAGGAATGATGGAATGAGCATTATGTTCGCCGTCATAGTCTGCGGACTTCTGTCCGTGGTCTATGCGATATGGGCGACCCAGTCGGTTATGGCCGCCGACCAGGGCAACGCCCGCATGCAAGAAATTGCTGGCTATATTCGCGAGGGCGCGCAGGCCTATCTGACACGCCAATACCGGACCATCGGCTTCGTCGGGGTCGTCGTTTTCATCCTTGCCTTCTTCCTGCTTTCCGCGGAGGCAGCGTTCGGCTTTCTGATCGGCGCCGTTCTTTCGGGCGCGGCCGGCTTCATCGGCATGCATGTCTCGGTACGCGCCAACGTGCGCACGGCGCAGGCGTCTTCGAAAAGCCTCGCCGCCGGCCTCGACATCGCCTTCAAGTCCGGCGCCATCACCGGCATGCTGGTCGCGGGCCTCGCACTGCTTGGTGTAGCCGTCTATTACTGGCTGCTGACGGATGTCATGGGTCTTGAGCGCGGCGGACGTGACGTCATCGACGCGCTGGTCTCGCTCGGCTTCGGCGCGTCGCTCATTTCCATCTTCGCCCGCCTTGGCGGCGGCATCTTCACCAAGGGTGCCGACGTCGGCGGCGATCTCGTCGGCAAGGTCGAGGCCGGCATTCCGGAGGACGATCCGCGCAACCCGGCAACGATCGCCGACAATGTCGGCGACAATGTCGGCGATTGCGCCGGCATGGCGGCCGACCTGTTCGAGACCTATGCTCGTCACGGTCGGTCGCCACGATGGTGCTGGCGGCGATCTTCTTCGCCGGAACCCCGGTGCTCGAAAGCGCGATGATCTATCCGCTCGCCATTTGCGGCGGCTGCGATCCTGACCTCGATCGCCGGCACCTTCTTCGTCAAGCTCGGTGCTGACAACAACATCATGAACGCGCTCTACAAGGGCCTGATCGTGACCGCCCTGTTGTCGATCATAGCGCTCGCCGTGGCGACGCATGTCACCGTCGGATGGGGTGATTTCGGCAAGGAAGGCGCGCTGGTCAACGGCACGAGCCTGTTCTTCTGCGGACTGGTCGGGCTTGTGGTGACGGCGCTCATCGTCGTGATCACGGAATACTATACCGGCACCAACAAGCGGCCGGTCAATTCCATCGCCCAGGCATCCGTGACGGGACACGGCACGAACGTGATCCAGGGTCTGGCTGTTTCCCTTGAGTCGACCGCGCTTCCAGCGATCGTCATCGTCTTCGGCATCATTTCCACCTATCAGCTCGGCGGCCTGTTCGGCACCGGCATCGCGGTCACCGCCATGCTCGGCCTTGCCGGCATGATCGTGGCGCTGGACGCTTTCGGTCCCGTCACCGACAACGCCGGCGGCATCGCCGAGATGAGCCATCTCGATCCCGAGGTCCGCAAGGTCACCGACGCGCTCGATGCCGTCGGCAACACCACCAAGGCGGTCACCAAGGGCTATGCGATTGGCTCCGCCGGCCTCGGCGCGCTGGTCCTGTTCGCTGCCTATGCCAATGACCTGCAGTATTTCGCTGCCAACGGGGACAAGTATCCCTACTTCGCCAACATGGGTGAGATCTCCTTTGATCTGTCCAACCCCTATGTCGTGGCGGGCCTGATCTTCGGCGGCCTGATCCCCTACCTCTTCGGCGGTATCGCGATGACGGCCGTCGGTCGCGCGGCCGGATCGATCGTCGAGGAGGTGCGCCGGCAGTTCAAGGAAAAGCCGGGCATCATGGCGGGAACCGAAAAGCCGGATTACGGGCGCGCCGTCGACCTGCTGACCAAGGCCGCGATCCGGGAAATGATCATTCCCTCGCTGCTGCCGGTCCTTGCGCCGCTCGTGGTCTATTTCGGCGTGCTGCTGATTTCCGGCTCCAAGGCCTCGGCCTTCGCCGCGCTCGGCGCCTCCCTTCTCGGCGTGATCGTCAACGGCCTGTTCGTTGCGATTTCCATGACCTCGGGCGGTGGCGCCTGGGACAATGCCAAGAAAAGCTTCGAGGACGGCTTCGTCGACAAGGACGGCGTCAAGCACCTCAAGGGTTCGGACGCCCACAAGGCGTCGGTCACCGGCGACACGGTCGGCGATCCCTACAAGGACACCGCCGGCCCGGCGGTCAATCCCGCCATCAAGATCACCAATATCGTGGCGCTGCTGCTGCTGGCCGTCCTGGCCTAATCGGGCACGCCCTGAAACAAGAATGGCGCCGGAGTGATCCGGCGCCATTTGCATGTCCAGTATCTGGAGCGGCAGGCCGTTGCCCGCCGCCGGACGCGTGTCAGTAGCGCCGGGTTCCGAGCGCGGTCGCCGCGGCCTGAGCCGGGTTGACGCCGCCCCTGAGCAGGCGCATCAGGAAGGTCATTTCCGAGCCGCCGGTCGGCGTCGTCTTTGACAGCATGTCGACGACGCGGCCGTCCTCGAGCTTGTAGTTGGCGAGGCGGTCGACTTCACCATCCGTATTGAAATAAACCGCCAGAATGCTTTGCTCGACCAGGGTCGGCTTCATGAAGGCGGCCGCGCGCGTGCGCTTCTGCGAGATGTAGTAGAACACTTCCGAATCGAACGTCGCCGTCGCCGAAGGGGAGCCGAGGGACAGCATGACCTGTTCGCGGCTGGAACCGACTGGCGCCAGCGCCAATGTCTGCTCGTCGACCACATAACCGTTCTGGATGACGTCGCCGGTCGTGCAGGACGAGAGCGAAACCGTCGCGACGAGCACGGCAGTGACGATGCCGCTCGCCTTCAGGGTGCGGTTGTGCCTGGCTTGAACTCTCAACACATTCTCCCGAACTATCCGCCCGGCGGGAGGGGTTCCGCCATTCCTTTGAAATGCCATCGAAGCGACGCAGTTTTCCCCGAACAAGCCTGCGCCATTGCAATTCGTGCCTGCTTCGGTAAACCAGCTTCCCTTGGGATGCAACAAGCCGCGCCACGATTGCTGCGGATTTCAGAGCGCCAAATCAGGGCAAATTGATGATACTCGGACTGTTTCGGAAAAATAAGAGCAGCCACGCGCTGATGGTTCGCCAATATGCCGCCTTGACTGCCGCAGCCCGGCATCCGGTATTCTTCAGCGGCATGAACGTGCCCGACACGGTGATGGGGCGGTTCGAGATGCTGGCCATCGTGCTCATACTCTATTTCCGCCGCACCGCGACCTCGGCAGACCAGGTCAAGGCCATTGCGCAGCAGGTCGTCGAGGCATTCTTCGAGGATCTCGACCACTCCATGCGCGAACTCGGCATCGGCGACAGCGGCGTGCCGAAGCGGATGAAGAAGCTCGCGGGGATGTTCTATGGCCGCCTGGATTCCTACGCGCGCGCACTTGAGGGCAACGATTTAGCGGCGCTCGAGGCGGCGCTGCGCCGGAATATACATCCGGAAAATGCCGACGGGGCGCTTTCTATGCGGCTACTGGCGGATTATATGGTCGGAGCGGAGAACGAACTGAAGACGATACCCGAATCCGTTCTGGCCAGTGGCGACGCGAGCCTGCCGGAACCGGCGAAGGAGAGAGCATGACGAGTGGGGCACCCTTCAGCTACCGGATCAAGGTCGGGCATGTATCGTACAATCCGCTCGCGCTGCGCATCGAGGCCGATGCACGCGAGCGTGCGGCGCTTGCGGCGCTCTGGGGCATCCTCGGCGTCGAGGCGCTCTCGGCTGAGCTGAAGGTCCGGCGCTGGAAGAAGGATGGCGTCAAGGTGATGGGCTCGATCCATGCGGAGACGACACAGGCCTGCGTGGTGACGCTCGAGCCGGTCGCGCAGGTGATCGATGAGGATGTCGAGGAGATCTTCGTGCCGGAGGGATCGCCGCTTGCGCGCATCCCGGCCAACGACGCCGGCGAGATCCTGCTCGATCCCGACGGCCCAGACCTGCCTGAGCCGTTTACGGGTGACGAGATCGATGTCGGCGCGTTCGTCGCGGAGATGGCGGCCATGGCGCTCGATCCCTATCCGCGCAAGCCGGGCCTGCGGTTTGAAGGCCATCTGGAGCAGGAGTCGGTGGCGGAGAAGAAGCCTTCGCCATTCGCGGTTCTCAAGAACCTGAAGCTTGAAGAGTGAAATCATTGCCCGGCCGTCCCCGGCGGCGGCAGACGGCCCGATAGTGGCCGCATGGAAGGAAAGAAAAAGAGTGGTCAAAATCGCGATCGATGCCATGGGCGGTGATCACGGCCCCGAGGTCAGTCTCGAGGGCGCCGCACGGGCGCTCGAACGGCATCCCGACATTGAATACCTGATCTATGGCCAGGAGGCGGCCTGTCGCCCGGTGATGGACAAATATCCGAGGCTGCGGGCCAAGTCCGAATTCCGGCATTGCGATGTCGCCATCCGCATGGACGAGAAGCCGAGCCAGGCACTCAGGCGCGGTCGCTACACATCCTCGATGTGGAAGGCGATCGAGGCCGTCAAGCTCAAGGAGGCCGATGCCGCGGTCTCCGCCGGCAATACCGGCGCATTGATGGCAATGTCGAAATTCTGCCTGCGCACCATGGCCAATGTCGAGCGCCCGGCGATCGCCGGCATCTGGCCCACCAGGCGCGGCGAAAGCATTGTGCTCGACATCGGCGCGACGATCGGCGCCGATTCCCAGCAGCTGCTGGATTTCTCGCTGATGGGCGGCGCGATGGCGCGGGCGCTGTTCGAGGTGAAGCGGCCGACGGTCGGCCTGCTGAACGTGGGCGTCGAAGAGGTCAAGGGCCAGGAAGAGGTCAAGGAGGCCGGGCGCCTGTTGCGCGAGGCGGGACTGGACACGATCGAATACTACGGTTTCGTCGAGGGTGACGATATCGGCAAGGGCACGGTCGACGTGGTCGTGACCGAAGGGTTCACCGGCAATATCGCGCTGAAGGCTGCCGAGGGTACCGCACGCCAGATCGCGGACTACCTCAGGGAATCGATCGAGCGCAGCTGGATGGCCAGGATCGGCTATATCCTCGCCAAGAGCGCCTTCGACCGTGTCCGGGAGAAGATGGACCCCCGCAAGGTCAATGGCGGGGTCTTTCTCGGATTGAATGGCATTGTCATAAAAAGTCATGGCGGAACGGATGGGGAGGGCTATGCGGCCGCCATCAAGGTCGGTTATGACATGGTCCGCAACGGCCTGTTCGAGAAGATCGAGGCCGATCTCAAGAAATACCACACTCTCATCGTGCCGCCGTCGGACGTTGAAGAGGAACCTGCGACAGGAACGATTTGAGTTGAGCATGATCCGATCTGTGGTCCGTGGTGTTGGCTCGGCGCTGCCAAGGCGTGTGCTGACGAACCAGGAAATGGAATCCATGGTCGATACGACCGACGAGTGGATCGTGCAGCGGACCGGCATTCGCCAGCGCTACATTGCGGGCGAGGGGGAGACGACGGCGTCGCTTGGCGAAGCGGCCGCGCGCGATGCTCTCGCCGATGCGGGCCTCGAGCCCGGCGATATCGACCTCATCGTGCTCGCCACTTCGACGCCGGACAACACGTTCCCGGCGAGCGCCGTCGACATCCAGAACCGGCTCGGGATCAGGCACGGCGCCGCGTTCGATATCCAGGCCGTCTGCACCGGCTTCGTCTACGCCATGACCACCGCCGACCTCTACATCAAGAGCGGCATGGCCAGGCGCGCGCTGGTGATCGGCGCCGAGACCTTCTCACGCATTCTCGACTGGAACGACCGCACCACCTGCGTGCTGTTCGGCGACGGCGCCGGCGCCGTCGTCCTGGAGGGGAAGGAAGGCCAGGGTACGGCGGGCGACCAGGGCATCCTGACCGCGCATCTGCGTTCGGACGGTACCCACAAGGACAAGCTTTATGTCGACGGCGGCCCGTCGACCACAGGCAAGGCAGGCTTCATTCACATGGAGGGCCGCGAAGTCTTCAAGCACGCCGTCGGCATGATCACCGATGTGATCTACGATGCCTTCAATGCCACCGGTATCGACGCCGGGGACATCGATTGGCTTGTGCCGCACCAGGCCAATCTCCGGATTATCGAGGGCTCGGCCAGGAAGCTTGGCATTCCCATGGAAAAGGTTGTGGTGACCGTCGACAAGCACGGCAACACGTCCGCCGCATCCATTCCCCTCGCGCTCGCCGAGGCCGCCCGCGATGGTCGCATAAAGCGCGGCGATCTGGTGCTGCTCGAAGCGATGGGCGGCGGCTTCACCTGGGGCTCGGTATTGCTGCGCTGGTAGCAAATTCAAACTCATAGGCAGCGATCAAGCCGCTTGACCCCGGCTTTCAACGCACATACTCTCGCGCAAAATCCACTTGTGTCAGCGATGATGGGCGGGGAAAATGAGCGGCAAGACTGTGACGAGAGCGGACCTGGCAGAGTCAGTCTTCCGCAAGGTTGGGCTTTCGCGCACCGAATCCGCGCAACTGGTCGAAACCGTCATCGACGAGATCTGCAATGCGATTGTCCGCGGTGAAAGTGTGAAGCTTTCGTCGTTCGCCACGTTCCAGGTCCGCTCCAAGAACGAACGGATCGGGCGCAACCCCAAGACGGGGGAGGAAGTGCCGATCTCCCCGCGCCGGGTTATGACGTTCAAGGCGTCCAACGTCCTCAAGAATCGCATTCTCAAGAGCCATCTGGCGCGCAAGGCGAAATCCGCCAAGGCTTCCTGATAGATGGAAAAGAGTCCCGACGCCTTCCGGACGATCAGCGAGGTCGCCGACGATCTCGACCTGCCGCAGCATGTGCTGCGATTCTGGGAAACACGCTTTCCACAAATCAAGCCGATGAAGCGCGGCGGCGGCCGGCGCTATTACCGTCCCGAGGATGTCGAACTGCTCAAGGGCATCCGGCATCTGCTCTACGATCACGGCTATACGATCAAGGGCGTCCAGAAACTGCTCAAGACCAACGGCAACAAGTTCGTGGCCGCTGCAGCCAGTGGCGATCTCGCCACCATGGAGGCCCTGGCCGCCCAGAGCGAGGCGGATCACGCCCCGCCGCATCCCGTCCAGACCGCACAAAAGACCGTCGTCTTCGAGGACGACCAGATCGTCGGCAAGGCGAGGACGCCGTCCAGCCGCCGGTTCTTCGGCCTGATCAGCGGGTCGGAGGATCAGGAGTTCTCGGCCACGGGCGGCACCATCGGCAAGGAAGACCGCGCGCTTCTCCAGGAAGCGCTCTTCGACCTGCTGGAATGCAAGCGGTTGCTGGACCAGGTCCGCTGATTTCTCATTACGCCGTCAGGACCCTGGCCTCGCGTGCCGCCTCGATGAAGGCGGTTCGGGCCATCGCATGGTCCACGGTGCCGCTGCGCACTGCCTCGGCGCAGGTCTTCAGTGCTTGCTCATAGGCGGGTCCCTGTCTGTTCGGCCAGAGCGTCAGCAGGCATTCGCAAGCGTAGAAGGTCGCGACGATGGTCCTGCGGTGGTCAAATCCGTCGAGCGTGACGTCAACCGGTTCGTCCCAATATTGAATGGTCATGCGGAACCTCGTGTCATCGATACTCGTGACTACGGATACAATGCGTGGTTGATGAAAAAGTTCCCTCTCGCTCACGTGGTTGCCATCCGCAATCCTCGTGCAAGGATGAAGGCCTAGTCCTGAAATCACAGAATGAGTCTGTGATGAAAAGGAGTGCCGGCATGAAGGCGGCGGAGTGGTCCAAGGTGGTGTGGCTCGAAATCGGCGACGATAACCCCGTGCGCCTCAGGATTTCGAATTCGAGGCAGGCAGCCGAATGCCTGCTCGAGCGCTGGAAGCGCAAGAACAACAAGGCCTACAAGCTTGCGGTCATGGGCTGTTCGCGGGCACTCAAGGGGCTGATCTCGGATGAGATCGCGCGCATTTTCCTGATGGAAGCCGCCAAGCAGGCGAACTACAATTTCACCGTGACGAAGAATGAGAATTCGGTCACCAAGCTCGAAGCAGAGATTGCCGAGATCACGGCGCAACTGATTTCCGCCGAGCGCGTGCAGCACGCTGGACATTGAAAATATTAGAGAAAATGGTCGGAGTGGCGGGATTCGAACCCACGACCCCTTGACCCCCAGTCAAGTGCGCTACCAGGCTGCGCTACACTCCGTCCATGCCCGATTGGGCTTGCACCGGATAGACGCTCCGGTGCGGCGATGCAAGCGGTATTTTCGAACTTTCAGCACCTATCTTAGCGCGACCGATCAAACAGTGTCATGGCCCGCATTTCGAGCGTGCTATCCCTCGACCTCGCGGCGTCCGCACACACGGCGATAGACCGCTTCGGTCGCGCTCACCATCCTGTCGACGGTGAAGCGGTTAGCAACGTGCCTTGCGGCTTGCCGCATGGCGGCCATGCGCTGCGGCGACGATATCGCTATCATGGCCGCTGTGAGTTCCGTCGGGTCATCGGAATTCGGCACCACAAGGCCGTTGACGCCGTTGTCGACCACGGTGGCGCCGCCGCCCACGTCGGTCAGCACCATGGGCAGGCCGGCGGCTGCGGCTTCCAGCATCACATAGGACATCGCCTCATAGCGGCTCGGCATGACCAGCGCGTCGAAGGCCTGCATCGCCACGGCGCCGCTGATTTCACTGCCGAGATGGACACGTTCCGACAGGTGTGCCTGCATGATCTGGATCTTCACGTCGCTTTCCAGTTCACCGAAGCCGATCATCACCAGCTCAACGTCAGCATTCTGGCTTGCAACGCGGCGGAAGGCCTCGACAAGGCGCTCGGGCGCCTTCTGGGGCGAGAGGCGGCCGACGAAACCGAAGACGAAACTGTCCTGGCGCAGGCCAAGTCGCGCGCGCACGGCATCGCGGTCGTCCAGGGGCGGCGGCGCGACGCCGTTGACCACCGTCGTCAGCAGGTGTTCGGGGATGCCGAGCTGGTCGAGCGCATGGCGGCGCTCGTCGTCGCTGACGCAGATGACGGCGTCGGACAGGAAGCGCCCGAACAGTCCTTCGATCTGCCCGTAGAGGACCCGTCCGAACTTGCCGAGTGTCGGATCCATCGTCCTGAAGGCATGGGGCGTGTATATGCGCCGCGGCCCGGTTCCCGGCAGGTGCAGCCTTGTCAGGGCGCCGGCCTTTGAACTGTGGCCATGGATGATGTCGAACGGACCATGGCTGCGCGCGATGGCGCGAACATCCCGCCAGGCGCGAAAATCCGCTGGCGACGGCGCGCGGCGCATGGCGACCGGCAGGATAGCGTACAGTGGAAGCGCCTTCAGTTCAGCCACGAACCGCGGCTCCGCGCGCCGGGGCGAATAGATCGCCGTCACCCGGTGGCCGCGGCGCACGAGTCCGCCGCAGAGGTCGACGAAGTGTCGGCCGGATCCACCACCGCTCGGTTCCAGGACCTGGAGGATGTTGAGCGGGCGCTCGCCGTCAAAGGGCGTCATGTCGGATGTTCCTGCGCGCCCGCGCGCGGCGATGCGCGTGCTCCAGCGCGATACAGCCCCAGACAATGCCGTAGAGCATGAAGTGATGGCGCCAGTGGTCGGTGTCGATGACATTGCCGATCAACTGGTGCCCGAGCAGCACGATCCAGCCAACCATGAGGAACGGCTGCCAGGGACGGTCGCGAAGCAGGTACCGGAAGCCGAGCCACAGCGTCGTCGCCGCCAGGCCGATATAGGCGAGGAAGCCGAGCCAGCCGTAGGACGTGAGTGATTTCAGCCAGATATTGTGCTCGTCCTCGCCCCAGATCGTGCCGAACACCAGCGGTCCGATGCCGAGCGGCTCGCCCATGGCATTGAGGAAGCCGATGCGGTGCCGGTCGAACCGGCCGAGATGGCCGCCGTCATATTCCTGCACCAGCGACGTCCGGCTCAAGAGGAGGTCCGAGACCTCGGGTATCTGCAGGGCGACGATGATGGCGAGGACGGCGAAGACCAGTCCCCCCAGCGCCAGCGCGATGATCTTGAGCCGGAAGGCGCCCGATCGTTCCTTGATGAACATCACGAGGATCATCGTCATTGCCGAGAACAGGAACAGTGCCCAGGCCGCACGCGAAAAGGAGAGCAGCACACCGATGGTGATGATGCCGAGGCAGGCGGCCTTCAGTGGAAGCGTCGCCGCGCGTCCGGTCAGAATCGAGTGGATGAGATAGAGGGCGGGGGCGGCGAGGAACGGGCCGAAGACGTTCGGATCCTGGAAGGCGCCCTTGGCCCGATCGTAGAGCGTGAACACCTCCGAGCCGGGAAACAGGCTGAAATAGCCGCCGATGCCAAGCAACGCCGTCATGACCGCCGCCGCCACCCAGGCGTTGAAGATCAGCCGTAACCGATGCCAGTCATCCTCGATGATTGCGCAATAAAACACCGAGGACAGCGCCAGGAACAGCGTCACCCCCATATAGATCGGGGCGGTTCCGATCGCGCCCATCTGGGTGAGGGACAGGAACCCGCCGACCATGTAGACCAGCATGAAGGCTAGCAGCGCGCCGGTTGTGCGCGATATCGGCAGCCCCAGGATGAACCAGCTGCCGATGAGCAGTGCCATGAAGAGTTCGTAGGGCGCGGGCTCGGCAATGACGAAGCCGGAGAGGAACACGCCGAAGGCGACACACCCGGACCCGAGGAAGCGCAGGGCCATGCGCTTCGGCTGATGGCGCTGTCGCGGTGCAGCCTCGATCGTGCTCAATAGGCGTTTTCCGTATTGAGCAGCCGGATCGGTGTCAGGAACAGGATCTTGAGATCGAACCAGAGCGACCAGTTCTCGATGTAGTAGAGATCATAGGCAGTGCGGAACCGGATCTTCTCGTCCGTGTCGATCTCGCCGCGCCAGCCGTTGATCTGCGCCCATCCGGTGACGCCGGGCTTGACGCGATGCCGCGCGAAGTAACCTTCGACGACGTCGGCATAGACGCGATCATGCGTCTGGGCCAGCACCGCATGCGGACGCGGTCCGACAAGGGAAAGTCCACCGGTAAGCACGTTGAACAACTGCGGCAATTCGTCGATGGAGGATTTGCGCAGGAAGCGCCCCACCGGTGTCACGCGCGGATCGCCCTTGGTGACGGCATTGGCGGCGGTGGCATCCGACATGTCCGTGTACATCGAGCGGAACTTGTAGACCGTGATCGTCTCGTTGTTGAAGCCGTGCCGGTTCTGCTTGAAGAGGACGGGCCCCTTGGAGGTCAGCTTGACGGCCAGCGCCGCGCCGATCATGACCGGCCAGAGGCACAGGATGGCGAGGGTGGCGAAGAAGATGTCGAATATCCGTTTCGCCACCGAATCCCAGTCGCTGATCGGCCGGTCGAACACATCCAGCATCGGCACCTTGCCGATATGGGAATAGGCGCGCGGGCGGAACTTGAGATTGTTGGCATGGGCCGCCAGCCGGATGTCCACGGGCAGGATCCAGAGCTTGCGCAGCAGGTCGAGGATGCGGTTTTCCGCCGTCAGCGGCAGCGAGATGATCAGCATGTCGACGCGCGCGGCGCGCACGAACTCGACCAGTTCGGCGATGGTGCCGAGCTTTGGATAGCCGGCGATCAGGTCAGGCGAGCGCCGGTCGAGACGGTCGTCGAAGATCCCGAGAATGCGGATGTCGTTGTCGGCCTGGCTCTCGAGGTTGCGGATGAGCTCCCGGGCAGGATTGCCGCCACAGACGATGACCGCGCGCCGCTCGAGAATGCCGTTGCGCAACCAGCGCTTCAAGGCCCATGCGGTCGCGAAGCGGGCGAAAACCAGATAGGTCGCGCCGGCGACGTACCAGCCTGCGAACCAGACGCGGGAATAAGTGCCACCGAGCTTCATGAAGAACAGGGCCACGGCCAGGCAGGCGAAGGAGAGCGTCCATGCGCCGACAAGCTTGCCGAGCGCGGGCCGGGGCGCGCGCAGCACCGGCAATTGGTAGCAATCGGCCAGTTGGAGGAACAGCACGCTGAGCGCGGCGCCTGCCGCGATCGTCAGCGTGTAGATCGCCATGACCCGGTCTTCCTGGACATAGCCGTAGCTGATAGCGCAGCCGACGGCGAACAGCACCAGGAAGTCGACGAGGCGGATCAGGCCTGTCATCATGGCCGGCGAGAATTTTTCCTCGCGGAACTGCGCGGCCACGCGCTTGGCGAAGTCGTTGAGCTCGACCGGCTGGCTCGGCCGCTTGCCGGCCGAAGTTTCCTCGGTCGTGATCGTGCGGATCTCGGAGACTTGCTTGCGCAGCCGATCCACGTCGATGTCGTCGTTCTTCTCAGCCTGATTCATGCCTGCACACTCGATACCGGTTTTCCGGCACCCTAGTTCAAAGGCACTAAGAAACGCTTACGCGAGACAGGACGCCCGTCCCGCAATGGCACTGCTGTTGAAAAAAAATCAGCCGGCCCTGATCGCGTGATAGAGGCTGGTCACCTGCCGCGCCATGGTCTTGGAACTGAAGATGGCGTGAAACCCCTCCCGCTCCGGCATGGTGTTCTCTTTCCAGCCGGCAACGGTGATGCTGTCGGCCATGGCGCGCGCCAGCGCGTCGCTGTCACCGGCCGGTACGAGTGCGGCACTTCCCTTGCCCAGGACTTCGGAAATGCCACCGACATCGGACGCGATCACGGTGCGACCCGCAGCGATTGCCTCGAGCACGATATAGGGCATGGATTCGGCGCGCGACGGCACGACCACGTTCTGGGAGCGCGCAAAGGCCTCGCGGATGTTCATCGCCGGCAGCATGGTGATGCGGCGTCCAAGTCCGCGCGCCGTCATCATGTCCAGATACTCCTGTTTCTGCGGCCCGTCGCCGATCATCATGGCGCTGAGCGGCCGCTTGAGCAGGCGTTCCGTCTTGGCGAAGGCATCGACGAAAATGTCCGGACCCTTGAGGTCGCGGAGCATGCCGATATAGAGAAAGTGCACAGCATCCGGTCTCTCCGGGACGATCTCGAAGTCACCCTCGCCGACACCGTTGTAGATCACCTCGTTGCGGCATTTTGGTTCACCGACCTTGTCGACATAGCTCTGGCGCTCGAACCGGCAGACGAAGACCAGCCCGTCCGTAAACCATTCCTGCAGTCGCTCGAGCTTGAACACCGCCCAGCCGCTCCAACGGCTTCGGTCGAAGTGCAGGCTGCCGCCATGCGGCGAATAAAGGCGGGATACGCTATACCTGTTCACCCGCAACAATGAGCCGGCAAGCCGAGCCATCGCGCCACCCTTGGCGCCGTGCCCGTGCAATATGTCCGGCCGCAATTCTCTGATTTCCTTGTAACTTCTCCAGAAGGCCGGGATGTCTCTCGGCGTGATCGAGCGATCGATCGCCATGCGGGACAGTCCGAGCGAGAGATAGGGCATGATGGTTTCGAAAAGTCTGTCTTCGTGCGCGCCGCCGGTCGAGGAATCGCAGATGATGCCCACCTGGTGGCCCGCGGCGCTCTGCTCGATCGCAAGATCCCGCACATGCCGGAAGATGCCGCCGATCGGCGACCTGAAGCAGTGAAGTATGCGTAATGGCGGTTCATCCGTCATCGATCTTCCAGATTAGAACAGACGTTCGCGAACATAGATTGTGTCGCCCGCAAGGACCGGATCGGAGATCAGGACGCGGCCGGTGAGGATCTCCCCGTTGATCTTGCGGGTAATGTCGGCATTGGCCTGCAGCGCGCGCGGGGTGTAGCCGCCGGCCAGCGCGATGGCGTTCTGCACGGTCATGCCGGGAACGTAGGCATACTGGCCGGATTGGCCCACTTCACCCATCACGAAGATCGAGCGATAGCGGTCCACCTCGATCGACACGTCGGGGTTGCGCAGGAAGCCCTTCTGCAGCATCGCGGCGATCTGGCCTTCGAGTTCCTGGATCGTGCGGCCACGGGCCGGGACAGAGCCGATCAGCGGAAAGGCGATGTAGCCGGCCTGGTCGACGGAATAGGTGTTGGTCAGATCGCGCTGGTCGAAGACGGTAACGCGCAGCCGGTCGCCCGAATCCATGCGGTAGGGCTGGATCGTTGCCTCGTGGAACGCCTTGGGGGCAGGGCGGTAGGACGAGCAGGATGAAACAGCCGCCACTGCCGCCAGCATGATGGCGACTGAAAGCCGGTGCCGTTTCGGGGCGGTATTCATTCGCGTCGGTCTCCGCGGTTCGGGCGCGTCGCGCCGTTCTCCAAGCTGCTGCCGACCGTTAACGGCACCGGGGCGCGGTCGGTCGAACTCATGGGGCCTGTTATCGATCGATTAAGGTTAACAGCCGGTAAAGCGCTGGGCTCATCGCGCCGAAATCGCCATCGAGGCTTCGTATTGGCTGGCGGCCAGCCGCCATTAACGCTTCGCTTACCATGTATGTTTAGTTTCCCGGGGGCGAAGTGTATGGAGTGGGACGCATGTCGGACAGGCGCTACAGCGAACAGGATGCGGACATCGATCTCGGCGGGCTCGTCGGGGCGATCTGGCGTCGACGCATGCTCGTTCTTCTGTCCACCGTGGTTATGGGCGGCGCGGCCTTCGGAATTTCCAGCATGGTTTCACCACGTTACCAGGCCGAGACCCGCATCCTGATCGAGACCCGGAACCCCTCGCTGATCACCCAGCAGAACCAGCCGGTCTCCCCTGAACCGATCCTCGACGAGGCGGGCGTCGCCTCGCAGGTCGCGCTGTTGCAATCCAACGACCTGATCAAGCAGGTTGCCCGGCAGCTGGATCTCGCCAGCCGGCCGGAATTCGATCCCAGCGCCAATCCGGATCCGATCACCAGCATCATGGTGCTGACAGGGCTTGTGAAAAACCCGCTCGACGTGTCGCCCGAGGAGCGGGTGGTCAAGGAATTCTACAGGAAGCTCCAGGTCTACCAGGTCGAGAAATCGCGCGTCATCGCCATCCAGTTCTCGTCGAAAGACCCCAAGCTCGCCGCCCAGGTCCCCAGCGAGATCGCCAAGGTCTATCTCGCCCTGCAATCCGGCGCCAAGCTCGACACCACCAGCGACACTGCCAAATGGCTGGAACCCGAGATCGCCAATCTGCGCGAGAAGGTAAAGGACGCCGAGGTCAAGGTCGCGGACTACCGCACATCCGCCGACATCTTCAGGACCGGCGAACTGAACACCTTCGCCCAGACGCAGCTCAATGACATTTCACTGGAACTGGCGCGGGTGCGCGGCGAGCGTGCCAATGCCGAGGCGCGTGCGGAGAGTGTCCGCGCGGCACTGCAATCCGGACGCAACGTCGATGCGATCGCCGAAGTCGTTTCGTCTCCCATGATCCAGCGGCTCAAGGAGTCGCAGTCCGGTATCGAAAGCCAACTCGCCGATCTCAGCACTTCCCTGCTGGATGGCCATCCGCGCCTCAAGGGGCTGAGGTCGCAGCTTTCCGGCATCGCGGACCAGATCCGCCGGGAGACGCGCAAGGTCCTGGCCAGCCTGGAGAGCGAGGCCGGCATCGCGCGGGATCGCGAGAAGCAGTTGATTGGCCAGCTCGAGAACCTCAAGGCGGATACGGCTGTCAGCGAAGAGCGTCAGGTTGGCCTCAAGGCGCTCGAACGCGAGGCCACCGCCCAGCGCCAGTTGCTCGAGACCTATCTCGCCCGTTACCGGGAGGCGGTGTCCCGCCAGGACATGAACGCCACGCCCGCCGACGGGCGCATCATCTCCAATGCGACGGTGCCGGCGGAGCCCTATTTCCCCAAGGTGCTGCCGATCACGATCGTGGCGGCACTGGCGGGCTTCATCCTCAGTGCTGTTTTCGTCATGCTGTCCGAACTCTTCTCGGGCCGCGCGATTCGCTATTCCGAGCCTGAAATCGAAGAGGACGACGTCGAAGCCACGCCCGCGCCTCGCTCCGCGCCGGAAGTCGCAAACGTTGCCGAGCCCATCGAAATTGAGGAGCCGGACATGGTGAATGTGGACGCCAGCGAAGACCTCGTGCCGGTGAATACGAAGGCCGCCAGTCTGCTTTCGCTCGAACCCCAGGCCGCGGAAGTCGAGGACGCCATGCTGGATGCGGCGGAAGACTTCGTCGATGAGGAATTCTCGGTCAACGCCGTGGCGCGCCACCTTGTCGATACCGACGCCAATGTGGCCGTCGTCGTCTCGCTGTCCGGCGATGTCGGATCGACCTCGACGGTGATCCTTGCCCGCACGGTTGCCGGCATGGGCCGAAAGGCCATCCTGATCGACATGACCGGGTCCGCCTTGCCGACACGCCTGATGGCGGAAAACATTCACCAGCCCGGCATCACCGATCTGCTCTGCGGGGAGGCCTCGATCGCCGACACGATCCATGGCGACCGCCTGTCGGATGCCCATGTCATGCCGCATGGAAACGCCAACGCCAAGCGAGCGATGCGCGCCGCCGAGCGGCTCGGCATGATCGTGGATTCGCTGGCCAATGCCTATGACATCGTCATCGTCGAATGCGGCCCGGCAAATGTCGACGGCGTCAAGCGCCTGGCGCGCAGCGGCCAGGCCGAGATCATTCTGTCTGCGGCCGATGCCTCGCATCAGGAGATCGAGGACGCTGCCAAGAGCTTCATCGACGCCGGTTACGACGACGTCGTGCTGCTGTTCGGCGGCGGCAACTCCGTCCCGCCGACGTCTGGCCGCAACAGGGCGGCCTAAGCAGGTCCCGGTTTTCCGACAAGAACCTGCGACAAAACACAAGATTGAGCGGACAAATCGTTGGCTTGCCAACGAAAGTCTAATAAGGCGTCAGTCCTCGTCGCGATCGGTCTCGCCGGTCTTGTCATGCGGCGAATTGTGCACGCGGGCTCGAATGCGCTGCAGGAAGGAATAGACTGCGGGATTCTGCTTGATCATCGCCTTCAGCCGCGTCGCGGTTTCTTCCTTCAGCGCGGCAAGCTTTCCAAGCTGGGTTACAGGCAGGGTCACATTGACCTGCACGGTCTCGACATTCGTCCAGGCCCGCTTGAACGCCATGTCGCCGATTCCGAAATCGAACAGGCCAACCGATTGGCTGCTATAGGCCTCGACCATCAGGTGGAACAGAAGTTCCCCGGGGGCGGCATGGGTGAGCGGACCACCGCCGATGGTGCAGAACTGGACGATCAGGTGGTCGCCCTTGCGGGAGAGCCCGGCAATGGCAGGCACTTCTCCTGCGAATTCTCCGCCGGTCATCCTGAGCGCATGCAGCCGCAGCGCAAACCGATCGTCGACCTGCGGCAGTTGTGCAAGCGTGTGGAGGAAGCTGCGCGTCTTGGGGCAGGCGAAGACGTTCGGCAGGTCGAGTTCCACCAGGCGCTGGCCCTTCTGTTCGAAGAACATGTCGAGGAAGCGGTTCTTCTCCTCTGGCGTCTGCGCCACGACGTGCTCATAGCCGCCCAAGGCCTCAAGCCGGCGGTGGCTCGATGAAAACTTCTTGCGCCGCCGCTTGGCGCTCAACTGCGCAAGGGTGGCGACGAAGTCGGATTTCAGCGTGAGCGCGAAGGCATGGTTCTGGTTCTCGACGCAGGGCAGCATCGCGAACGGCATGCGCACACCACGCCAGACCCGGGGAATATTTGTCAGAAGCACGATGTCGACACCGCCGACCACCGCGCGGATCCGGGCGCCGACGTCAGCCATGAACTCCGGGGTGGCAGCGGCGACGAACGCGTCCGACATCAGCCCCGTGTTGAGATTGGCATGTTCCGCGCCGATGAACTGGGCGCTGGTGAACAAGCGGCCCGCGACCCGCTCGAGCGGCAGGATGAAGGCGAGTTCGCCGTTCATCCGTCCTTCGACGATCAGCAGTGGACGATTGTGCTGCGCCACCCAGGCCCGGCACCAGTCATAGCCATGATGCAGCGAGTTGAGGTTCGATTCCTCCAATGCCCGCCAGCCATGCTCCAGCGGCTCCATCCGGTCGTGGATCGAAACTGTGACGTTGCCGGCCATGTCGAGGTGATCCGCGGTGAGGAAGTTTAGATCATATGCCGGGCGATCTTCTGGCAAGCCCATGGTCTGAAAATTTATCTGCCCTGCGTGCACGGCACGGTGCTCCCCGGCGAAAAAAGGCGAAACATGATTGAATTCCATGCGAACCTTAGCGCCTCAGAGGCAGAAGAAAACTTAACCTCGCCATTCATCCGCGGCTATTTGGCTGCGGCTGGTTAATGCCCGGTTACTTGCGGGCTGGCCGGTGCATCCACTTGATCAGCCACATGGCCGGCAGGATCCAGAGGAAGCCCGTGAAGAAGAAATAGGCGAGGTGGACATACCAGGGTGAGGTACCGAGTGTGGCCGAGGCGATCGTCACGGCGACCAGCGCATAGAGGAGGACGAGCACGACCAGAAGAATGGTGCCGATGATCCTGCGCAGCGTATCGGGCATATTGTCTCACATCCGGTGTTTGCATCTTGCCAGCCGGGCGGGGCTCATGCAGATCATCAGCCTTGAAAGGAGCCCGCCATGGCTGAAAGCGCAATACCCCTCGAAAACCGGATTTACAAGGAGATTGACCGGATCGAGCGCAATCGTCGCTATGTCAGGGCTTGGCTGGTCACCGTGCTGCTTGTGCTCCTGGCGCTGGTTCTCGTCGGCGGTGCCACCCGCCTGACCGAGTCCGGCCTGTCGATCACGCAGTGGAAGCCGATCCACGGCATCATCCCGCCGCTCAACGACCTCGAATGGCAGGAAGAGTTTGATCTCTACAAGGCCATCCCGCAGTACCAGCAGATCAACAAGGGCATGAGCCTCGAGCAGTTCAAGGAAATTTTCTGGTGGGAATGGGCGCACCGCGTCATCGCCCGCGCTATCGGGCTGGTCTTCGCGCTGCCGCTCGCCTTCTTCTGGCTCACCGGCAGGCTCGAGCGCCGGCTGCGCTGGCCGCTGTTCGGCATATTGCTCCTTGGCGGCGTGCAGGGGGCGATCGGCTGGTGGATGGTTGCCTCCGGCCTCAGCGAGCGGACGGATGTGAGCCAGTACAGGCTCGCCGTCCACCTGACCGTGGCCTGCCTGATCTTCGCGGCGGTGACCTGGGTGTGGCGCGCGCTCTGTCCGCATTCCGGCCAGCCGCTGCCGGGCTCGCGTGACAGCCGGCTTGCGGGGCTGGTGACGGCGATTGTCCTGTTCCAGATCTATCTCGGCGCGCTCGTCGCCGGGCTCAACGCCGGGCTCGCCTACAACACCTGGCCCTTGATGGATGGTGCCATTGTGCCGGACGGGCTGACCGTCATGCAGCCACTCTGGCTCAATGCCTTCGAGAATGCCAAGGCCGTGCAGTGGCTGCACCGGATGAATGCCTATCTGCTGCTTGCGGTGGCACTGGTCCAGATGATTGCGCTGCTGATCAGGCATCGCGGCACCACGCATGCCAACCGCGGCGTCGTCTTTTTCCTCGTCGTGCTCGCCCAGGCGGCGATCGGCGTCGCGACGCTGGTGATGGTGGTGCCGATCGACGTGGCGCTGACCCACCAGGGGCTGGCGCTCGTCCTGCTCGGCTTTGCAGTGGCCCACTGGCGCGCGTTCCATGGAGAATATGCAAGGCCCACGGACGTGTCCGTCAGAAGCTGATCACGGCTTTCCGAGCGTGAAGATTCGGTAGTCCAGACCGAAGACCAGCGTGGTCGCGTTGACCCGGAAGAGGCTGATTTCCGAGCAGGAGTGGGTCAGCTCCTCAACCGGCTCGGCCGTAAAGCCCAAAGCTTCCGCATGCCGGCGCGCTGTCGCGACCTCGTCCGCGGACGGCTTGTTGCCCGTCTCGACGGCCAGCCCGCCTTCGAACATGCCGAGATAGGGCACGGTGCCTGTTTGCAGTTCGACCGGCGCGCAGTCGAGCAGCTTCGGCCCCGTCATCCGCCCCTTCGCGATCTCCACAACCTGGCCGACCTGCGGGCCGGTGTCGTGGTCGGGAAGGGGTTGCGACGGATCGTGCCACGGCCCAATCACCACCGACTTAATCTCCCACCGGCCATGGAAATCCGCTTCGCCGGCCAGTGCCGGCCACGTGGCGGATACCAGTGCGGCAAGTGCGATGACGGTCCTGAACATGGCTGCTCCTGAAGGTGGTGAGGCGGGTTTTCCTCAAGACGTTCGGCGAGGTCGCTTTATTGCAGGGCCACGACATTGCAGCGCCGCGACCGGATAAGCCACGCCCATCATCGTCAGGCAGACAGCATCAGGTCCATGTTCTGGACCGCCGCACCGGATGCACCTTTGCCGAGATTGTCGAGCAGCGCCACAAGGTTGATCTGCTCGCCGCCCGGCGTTCCGAAGACGAAGAGCTTCATCGTGTCCGCGCCGGCGAGTTCCACCGCATCGACGCGAGGCATTGCGGCGGAGACGTCCAGCGGCACCACTTCGACGATCTGCTGGCCGGCATAGTGTTCGGTCAGAGCGCGATGCACGCTCTCCAGGTTCGCGCCGGCGGCGAGATGGTCGATGAACAGCGGCACCTGCACGATCATCCCCTGCGGGAACTTGCCCACCGATGGCGAGAAGATCGGCGTGCGGGCGAGAAGGCCGTGGATCTGCATCTCCGGCACATGCTTGTGCTTGAGGGGCAGCCCATAGAGAAAATGCGGCGAGCCGATATGGTCGGGGGCGGCCGCATTCTCGATCTGCGCGATCATCTGTTTTCCGCCGCCGGTATAGCCCGATACGGCATTGACGGAGATCATGTATGATTCCGGCAGGATTCCCGCCTGGCGCAGCGGCCGGATCAGGCCGATGGCCCCGGTCGGGTAGCAGCCCGGATTGGCGACATGGCGGGCCGATCGGATCTTGTCGCCCTGCACCCGGTCCATTTCGGCAAAGCCGTAGGCCCAGTCAGGATGCACGCGGAACGCGGTCGAAGTATCGATGATGCGGACGTTGTTGTTGGCGGCGGTCATGGCAACCGCCTCCTTCGACGCATCGTCGGGCAGGCACAGGATGGCGATATCAGCGGCGTTGAGCAGGTCCTCGCGCATCGCGGCATTCCGGCGTTCTGCTTCCGGGATCGACAGCAGTTCGACATCGTCGCGGCCGGCCATGCGGGTGCGGATCTGCAGCCCCGTTGTGCCGTGTTCGCCGTCGATGAAGATCCTGGGTTTCATGGCGCTGTGTCCGTCCTTCCGTTCCTGATGTCGCGAGCATATAGGTCCCGGATGACGCGAAGGCAACAAGCGCTGTGCGCGCCGTCGACCGTGCTACGCGCCTTCGAGCCGCATGCGGACAGTATGACGCCGGAATAACGCGCGGTTTCAGCGGGTTGCAGTCGATGGCGGACTCAGGGTTTCAAGTCCCGGAATCTCTCCCTCAACGCGTCCCGCCCTGCTTTTCGCCGCGCAGCGCCAGCAGATACATCGCCACGCTCGCGCCGGCGATCGCGGTGATGCCGGCATGGTCGTAGGGCGGCGACACCTCCACCACGTCGGCTCCACGGATATCGAGCGCTCCGAGTCTCTGGAGAACCGAAAGCATCTTGGCGGAGGAGGGACCGCCGGCGACCGGCGTACCGGTGCCGGGCGCAAAGGCCGGATCGAGGCAGTCGATGTCGAATGTCAGGTAGCACGGCCGGTCGCCGACATGGCCGAGGATCGTCTCGGCAATCTGCGCCGCCGTCAGGTCCTCGACCTCGTGGCCGTAGAGCATGCGGATGCCGCAATCGTCAGGCGCATGGGTGCGGATGCCGATCTGGATCGAGCGGGTGACGTCGATGACGCCGTCGCGGGCAGCGCGTCCGACGAAGGAGCCATGATCAATCCGCCGCCCGTCGTCGAACCACGTATCCTGGTGCGCGTCGAAATGGACCAGCGCCAGCGGGCCATGGACGGCCGCATGCGCCTTCAGCACCGGCCAGGTCACGTAGTGATCTCCGCCGAGCGTCAGCAGGAATGCCCCCGATTTCAGGATCTTCGCCGCTTCCCGCTCGATCGTGCCGGGGATCTTGGGATGATCGCCATAATCGAACAGGCAGTCACCATAGTCGATCACCGCAAAGTCGGCGAAGAGGTCGCGGTGAAAGGGATATTGCGGATCGTTGTCGAAGATTGCCGAGGCCTCGCGGATGGCGCGTGGCCCGAAGCGCGTGCCGGGCCGGTTCGACACCGCCGCGTCGAAGGGAATACCCCAGACCACGGCGTCCACGTCCTTGAGGTTCTTGGTGTATTTTCGCCGCATGAAGGACAGCGCGCCAGCATAGGTCGGGTCCGTTGCCGCGCCCTTGATGGCTTTGGCGGTGAAGGCGTTGTCGGTGGTGCGTGGTGGCATGATCAAACTCGGATGGCGGGAATGTGCCCGGCAATCTCTCCCCGCGCGCGGCTTTGGTCAAGGCGTCGCTGCCGACGCCTGGCGTGGAAGATGGGCCGGCGGCGCTGGTTGTCAGGCCGCCGATGCGGGCTTGCCGCGCCGCTCGTTGGAGTGATCCTCGTAATACTGGCGCTTGTGCTCGTACATCGCCGCATCCGCCCGCCGCACGACGAGTTCGAGTTTCTCGCTCGCCTCGCTGGTCGCAATCCCGTAGGCGATCGACAGCGGAAGGTTGGAATAGAATTGGTTGTTGATCTTCAACAGTTCGCTGACGGTTTCGATAAGCGCCACCGCCGCCAGCCGGTCGCACCCCGGCATCAGGATGGCGAACTCGTCGCCGCCGATGCGGGCGGCCGTATTGCGGGCAGCGGTCGCCCCGTTGAGCACCTCGCCCAGCCGGCGCAGCAGCGAATCGCCGGCATCGTGGCCCAGCGTGTCGTTGGCGTCCTTCAGGCCGTTGAGATCGATCATGATCGCAGAAACCGGGCGCAGCGAACTGCGTTCCAGCCTGTTGAGCTCTTCGTTGAAGAAGGCTCGGTTATGCAGCCGGGTCAGCACGTCATGCTTGCCGAGATATTCGAGATAGGCCTCTGCGCGCTTTCGGGCGGTGATGTCGGTGAGCGCCACCTGCACCAGCGACCAGTCGGGTTCATGGCCGGGGAAGACCGAAAACTGCAGCAGGACGTGGCGCTCCGAGCCATCGAGCGCGTAGTTAACCACCTCCCGGTGGTGGAACAGGTTGCCGTTCCAGAGCTCGATCAGCTGTTCGCGGAAGCTCTTTTCCATCTCGTCGCGGAAGACGTCGCCGATCTGCATCAGCAACGCATTGCGGTCAGGCGCCATGAAGAGGTCGAGCGTCGCCTGGTTGACGTCGATGACGCGGATCTCGCTCATGCACTGGCGCACGAATTCCGGATGAACGTCTGTGAAGGTGCGCAGGTCGGTGATGCCGCGAAAGCGGATATCCTCCATCAGCCGCCGGACCTGGCTGAAATCCTCGATCCACAGCGACACCGGCGAATGGACGAAGATGCCTTCGGCGTAGCGACGGTTCTTCTCCTCGCCGCGCCGGGCATTTTCACGCGCCGTCACATCCTCGGTGGTGACGAGCACGCGGGCGAGGGTGTCCTCATGGCCGGGAAGCACCTGTCCTCTGAGCTGGATATCGAGCCGCCTGCCCGAGAGCGAGTAGTTGATGGCGTTGCTGGCGAATTCCAGCGCGCCTTCCCAGAGTTCGCATAGCTCATTTATATGGCTGTTGAGCATTTCCCCGCGGAACACCAGTGCCAGATTGGAGACCAGGTGCTCCTGGGATTGCGCTTCGAACAGTTCGAGCGTCTTGCGGTTTACGTCGAGAACGCGAATCCGGCTGGCGCAGGCGATGACACGGTCGGCGTCTTCGGCGAGAAAGGCGCGGATGTCTTCGACGCCCTCGGCGCGCCACTGATCGAACAGCACCTTGACGGCGCTGAAGTCCTCCAACCACATGGCGATCGGCGCCAGGTCGAAGAACTGTGTCTCTGCTGTATCTGTCACTGCATCATCTCGCTTCGTTCGTATGGCGGCACGGAACGGCTGCGTTCGATTCGGTCTTAATCAAATGAAGTAAACCGAAGCTTGCGGCAAGCATGCGATGTTTGGCTGGAAAGGACATTTCATCACCTATCGGGCCAAAAAGACAAACAAAAAGGCCGGGTGCGGGACCCGGCCTTTCCAAAATCCGAATTGTCCGGAAGCGATCAGCGCTTCGAGAACTGGAAGGAACGACGTGCCTTGGCACGACCGTACTTCTTGCGCTCGACCACGCGGCTGTCGCGCGTCAGGAAGCCGCCCTTCTTGAGCACGGCGCGGAGCGACGGCTCGAAATAGGTCATGGCCTTGGAAATGCCGTGGCGAACCGCACCGGCCTGGCCGGAGAGACCGCCGCCGGCAACCGTGGCGACGATGTCGAACTGGGTGTCGCGCGAAGCTGCAACCATCGGCTGGCGCAGGATCATCTGCAGCACCGGACGGGCGAAATACGCCGAGTAGTCCTTGCCGTTGACCATGATCCGGCCGGAACCGGCCTTGACCCAGACGCGGGCGACCGCGTCCTTGCGCTTGCCGGTGGCGTAGGAACGGCCCTGCGCATCGACCTTGCGGACATGAACCGGAGCAGCGGACTCGGTCGTCACGCCGGCGAGGTCCTTGAGGGAAGAAAGATCAGCCATAATCAGCCTCGCTTGATGTTCTTGGCATTGAGCTTGGCAACGTCGAGAGCGACGGGCTGCTGGGCTTCATGCGGATGGGTGGCGCCGGAATAGACCTTGAGGTTCTTCATCTGGCGACGGCCGAGCGGACCGCGCGGAACCATGCGTTCGACGGCCTTCTCGAGCACGCGCTCGGGGAAGCGGCCTTCGAGCGTCTGGCGCATCGTGCGCTCCTTGATGCCGCCCGGATAGCCGGTGTGCCAGTAGAACTTCTTGTCGGTGAATTTCTTGCCGGTGAAGACAACCTTGTCGGCATTGACGACGATCACGTTGTCGCCGTCATCGACATGGGGGGTAAAGGTAGGCTTGTGCTTGCCGCGGAGGCGCATGGCGATGATGGAAGCGAGGCGTCCGACGACAAGCCCTTCGGCGTCGATCAGGATCCACTTCTTCTCAACTTCCGCCGGCTTCTGTACGAAGGTGGACATGATGTTGTGCTCTCAATCTCAATCCTCGATCCCGGCAGGCCGGAACGGAGGCGTTTCTTGTTGCTTGGATTGGGCCGCCTGGGCGCCCCAAAAAGAATGCCACCCGTAAGGGCGGCAATCTGAGCGGGCTTATACGTGAGGCACGGCGGAAGGTCAAGAAAGCCGATCTCGGCACCAAAAAAATTACATAAATTAAATCAATGACTTATGCATGGGGTATTATTTTACCGCATCATTTTTTGCCGGCGGGATCGAGTAGGTCGTGGTCGCATGGGCGATCAGTTGCCGCGTGTCGGCTCGTTCCACCGAGACCTCGAGCATGGCCAGCGACCGGCCAAGCTTGAGGATCCGGCAGACCCCGTCGAGCGGCACGGGATCGGCGCGGTTGAGAAAATTGATGTTGAGCTGGGTGGTCAGGGCCAGCGGCACGGGTCCGATATGGGCGAGCAGAGCGACATAGGCGGCGACGTCCGCCAGCGCGAAAAGGGCAGGGCCGGACACCGTTCCGCCCGGGCGCAGATGGCTCTCGTCGGGATGAAGCCGCAGCGTCGCGGTGCCGGGCGCAACACTGACGCAGGTGAAGACCCGCCCGCCCGCGTTGATCTGCGGGAACTCGCGGGCGAGAAAATCTTCGATTTCTTCGACGGTAAGAACAGGGGTCATGTGTCTCTTGTAGCTTCTGCGACGCGATGTGCAATGCTGCGAAGGCAAGCTCGGGCGTCGCTCCTAGCCGAGTTTCATCGCAAGGCCGCCCGCCGCGATGATCGCGCCGGCGACATAGCGCCAGGGGCTGGCGCGCTCCTTCAGGATCAGCACGGAAATCAGCAGCGCGAACAGGATCGACGTTTCACGCAAGGCCGCGACGGCGGCGATCGGCGCCTTGGTCATCGCATAGAGCGCCAGTCCGTACGATGCGACCGATCCGGTGCCGCCGAGCAGTCCGCGCTTCCAGGTCGCACGCACGTGGCGCGTGACCGTGCCGACCCCCCGCGTGGCGAACGCATAGGCAAAGAGCGGGATCGGCGGCAGGATGCAGATCCAAAGCGTATAGGCAATCGGGTGTCCGGCGACGCGCGCGCCGATGCCGTCGACGAACGTGTAGAGCGATATGACCAACGCGTTGAGCAGTGCCACGCCGACGGCGCGTCCCGTGCTGCCGCCGCCCCGCGCTTCGAAGGCAAGCGCCAGAACCCCGCCTGATATGATGGCGATGCCGGCATACATCAGCGGCGTCAGGTGCTCGCCGAGAAAGGCCGTCGTCGAGATCGCGACGATCAGCGGTGCCGCGCCGCGCATCAGTGGATAGACCAGCCCGATGTCACCATGCTTGTAGGCGGCGCCCACGAGTTGGTAGTAGGTGAAGTGAATGCAGACGGAGGCCACGATATAGGGCCAGGCCGCGATTGCGGGCATCGGCACGAAGGGCAGCGCCACGATCGAGGCGACAGAGGCGCCCAGGGCCACCATCGTCGAGTCGAGCTGCTTGTCGGTGCCCGACTTGACGAGGGCATTCCAGGTCGCATGCAGGCATGCACCCAGGAGGACCAGCAGGACGACGTCGATAGGCATTCGGGAAACCGGGATTGTCCGGCTGTGCCGGCAGGAAAGATGACGATTCCTCTTGACCAGACTTGCGGCGGAATTCCAAGCGGATTCGCGCGCGTCGCCTGATTTCACGCGCAATGGAGCAGCCTATTCGGGTGAAAGGTGCTCTGAAGCTGAATGCCGCGCTGGTGCCATCGAATGGTCAAGCCGTTGCCTTTCTGTTCGCGCAAGTGAAAAGGCTTGATCTCAGCCATTGATGTCATTGATGCATTGCGGTACGAATAAAAAACATAAAGTAAACAAATCAGAAACAAGGATGCCGAACCGTGTCACTCGACCCTAGAATCTCACTGGTTACATTGGGGGTGGACGACTTGGCCAGATCGACCGCCTTCTACGAGAAACTTGGCTGGAAGCGCTCGCCGGCCAGCCAGGAGACCGTCACCTTCATCCAGCTCAAGGGCACGGTGCTCGGCCTCTTCGCGCGCGAAGCGCTGGCCCATGATGCGGGTGTGGAGAATACGCCGAAGGGATTTTCAGGTGTCGCGCTGGCCCACAATGTATCGAGCGAGCGCGGCGTCGATGCTGTCTACAAGTTCGCGCTTTCCTGCGGTGCGACACCCGCCAAGACGCCGGCGAAGGTTTTCTGGGGCGGTTACTCGGGCTACTTTGCCGATCCCGACGGCCATCTTTGGGAAATTGCCTTCAACCCGTTCTTTCCGCTCGACAAGGAGGGGCACGTCGTCCTGGCCCCGTGAGGGCGAAGGGCCGGGCAGGTTAGTCGCAGAAGGCGCCGATGCAGTTGCCGGGCACGCTGACGCAATGCTGTACCGGGCATTGTTCGCCGCCGGCAGAGGGAATGTAGACCTTCTCCAGCGACTGGTGCCGGGCGCAATAGCCGCTGTTGCGGACATAGCGGTCGAACAGCGTGAGCCCGGTCCGCCGCGGAGAGGGATAGCGGAAGATCGCCGCGCCTTCCCGCCGGATGATGGCCGAAATTTCCTCGCAACTGAGCTGGAGTGCGGAGTAGCGCGAGATCGCTTCGACCGGCGTGGCCACAGCCAGGACGATCGCGAGGGCAAGCAACCTTGACATTCGGGCCGGTCCTCCCAACTTCAGCCGTGAACGCACTAGCATTGGCATAGGCGTGGGCGGCTCGCAAGAACCGCATTGCAGCCAGATCCGCGAGGCATCAGATGAACCATGACAGCTACGAGCCCGGCCTGATCCGGCAGATACTGAAGGACACCCGGCGGATCGCCATGGTGGGCGCATCGCCCAATCCGGCGCGGCCGAGCAACGGCGTGCTGCGATTTCTCGTCGAAAAGGGCTACGACGTCATCCCCATCAATCCCGGACATGCCGGCAAGACGATCCACGGCAAGACTGTGGTGGCCTCGCTCGCAGACATCGCCGGACCGGTCGACATGGTCGACGTGTTCCGCGCGGCCGATCAGTTGCAGTCGGTTGTCGACGAGGTCTTGGCAATGCCGGAACGCCCCAAGACGATCTGGGGGCAACTCACGGTCCGGGATGACGAGGCCGCGAGCCGGGCGGAAGCGGCGGGCATCACCGTGATCATGGATCGGTGTCCGGCGATTGAATACCCGCGGCTCATGGCCTGATCGTTAGGTAGGCTGTTCGTTACCGGTCGTCTTCGCCAAGCCGGGCGCGTATCTGCGTCGCGCGTATAAGGTCGCGACGCTCGACCGGCGTGGTCATGAAGAGCAGCGCCGCCGATTGCGCGTAGTGAGCCGCCGCGTCGAACTCGGAACCGCCAACGATCTGGCTGGCAAAGGCGCCGACGAAGAAGTCGAGCACGCCGTGCATGGACTGCGGCTTGGTCTCGCGGGTCGGGTGATATTCCGGCCGGCCACCGGGTTCGGCATGCACCATGCCGCCCGCGCTGAGCAGAACCACGATCCGTGGAACCCGCTCGGAGAGCGACTGTGCGGCGTCGAGCGCCATTCGCGCGTTGGAGAAGGCATGACCCACCATCGCTTCGGCCTCGTGCAGGCCAAGGATCAGGGTACCCGCCAGCGACAGCAATTCTGGATCCGGCTCACGGAAAGGACATCCGTTGACAACGACGTCGACCGCGGCGTCCCGCGCTTTCCTAGCGAGGGTGATATTGGCCGCTTCGGACAGTTCGTTCTGCAACAGCAGCAGCCCACTCTCGGGCGGAAGCTTGACGTTCGACGCATCGAAGGCGGCATTTGCTCCGGCCATCACCACGGCGCCGAAATCGCCGAAGCCATTGACGATGGCGACGCTCGAGCCCGTTGCCGCGTCGACCGCGCTCTGCAGCAGCGAGACGTTGACGCCGGCTTCGGACAGATGGGCGGCAATGTTCCGGCCGGCCTCGTCATCCCCGACGCAACCCGTCAGCCAGGTGGTCGCGCCGCAGCGCGCGGAGGCAAGCGCCTGGTTGGTGCCCTTGCCACCGGGAATCGTTCGCGGCGAATGGCCGAGGACATACTCGTCCGCTACCGGAAACCTTTCGGCATTGACCACGAGGTCGTGATGCAGCGAACCGGCGACAATGACGTGCTTTTCCATGGCGGCTCCTCCCCCGCTAACGGTTAGGGCAGGTGGCGCCGATTGTAAATCCGTTCAGGGCTTGCGGTTGATTGCGATCTCGCCGAGCAGCCGCGCGACTTCCGCCTCGGAGGTGACGTCTGCGGTGGCCCCGCTGATCGGAGGGGCGACCCTGACCGGCGGCGCCGCGGCGTTGGCCGGTGCGGCGTTGGTAACCCGCGTATCGCCCCGGACCTGCGGCGATTGGCTTCCGAACACGCCATTGGCGTCAAGTTCGGCCTCGAGCAATTTTTCGAAGTCGCTCGGCTCCACATCCGTCGGCCGCGACGCCTCGACCTGGGGCAGGTTTCGTTGCGGGCTCTGAGATGTTGCAGGCAATGCGGAAGCGGCCGGTTGCGCCGACTGGACGCGGCGCGCAGATTCCATGGGGGGGGCGACGGATCGCTCGGACGCCGGCAGCGCAGCCGTCGAGGTCGTGGACGGATGGTTCTGAAGGACCCGGCTCCGGGCAGCGTCAAGAATGGCCTCTGCCGCCGATTGTCCAGGCTCGGGGCGCGCATGGCCGGGCACCGGCTCGATGGTTTCGATGCGACGGGGGACAGGCTGGACCGTCTGCGTTCCCGCGGCTGGCGCAGTAGGCCTGCCGCCCGTCATCGGCTCACGGTCCTCGCCGTAGAGAACCGCGCCCATCGCCGATACGTCCTTGTTTTCCGGCTGCCGCGCCGTCGCGGTCCGCTCGATGGTGCGCTCAATCGCGGGCTCGGGCCTGCGGGCCACCTCGACTGCGGGCGGTGCCGACCGGACGGCAGGCTGGGTCGCTGCCGGCACGGCCACGGTGGTGCTGCGTGCATCCGCCGCCGGCGCCACGGCGCGTTCGGCCGGCGCTGCCGCAACCGGACGTGCCGCCTCCGCCCTGCGCTCGGCCGCGATCGGCGTGGGTCGCGCCTCGACCGGTGATGCCAGGCTCGGCAAAATAGAAGACGCATCTTCGGTCGTATGGGCGCGGGCAGGGGGCACAGCCCTGGACCGGTCCGTAATGCCGCTCTCGATGACGATATCGGTCGGTCCACCGATCATGATAAGATGTTCGACGTCGTCGCGTCTGATCAGCACCAGGCGACGCTTGGGGTCGACGGCCGCGGCATCGAGCACCAGCAGACGCGGCTCGCGACTCTTGCCGCCCTTGATGAACAGCGGCGAGTTGCGGCGCTTGAGGATGATGAGAACGAGAATCAGCACGACGAATGCGATGCCAACGCCGCCGATGGCGAGGACGAGCCGGGGCGCGAGGTCCGGTGTCAATCCGTCGAACATGAGTACCATCCTTTCGGGTGACGATCCTGCCGGTCATAGACGGCTTTTTTCGGGCTTGGCAAGGTCTTTCGGTCCCGAAACCTTCGCGAGACTTGTCATGCCCCCGGAAATGGGGGCTAACCGGTGAATAGATGGCGTCCGGCGCTTTTGACCCGCCCTGCGAATTGCTAAGGAATGAGTCGCGCGATGGGTCGTCTCGCTGTGGATTGAGGTACCGATGACAGATCTGAAACAGGCGGCGGGCTATCAGGTTCCGGCGGTCGAGAACGCCCACCGGCCGGGGCTGGTCGTTCGTGTCGTCCTGCTGGCCGTGGTGCTTGTGGCGTCGGCAGCGGCTTTCATCTGGTTCCAGAAGGACCTCGACAACGAGATCGTGCTCGGCATTCTCGGCGTGCTCGCCATGGCCGGCATCTTCTTCGTGGTCTCGGCCATCATCGGCTTCGTCGAAGTCATGCCGCAGAACCGCGCCGATCTCATCCCGCGCGCCTTCATGGACGGTCATCCCGACGGTACGATCGTCACCGATCGCAAGGGCCGCGTAATCTACGCCAATGCCGCCTATGCGCGCCTGACCGGAAGCGCCAGTCCGGCCGAGATCCTGACGCTCGAGACGCTGCTGTCGCGCAATCGCGAGAGCACCGAAGCGCTCTATCGGCTGACCAACGGCCTTATGGAAGGCAAGACCGGCCATGAGGAATTCCGCCTGTCGCACGCGCTGGGACATTCCGATGCAGGGCCCCAGCAGGCCTTCTGGTATCGGCTCCGCGCCCGACCGATCAAGCTCGAGGACGAGGCGGGAGCCGGACTTTTCCTGTGGCAGCTTGCCGACATCTCCGCCGAGCGCGACGACCAGGAGCGCTTCTTCCGAGAATTGCAGAACGCGATCGACTATCTCGACCACGCGCCTGCCGGTTTCTTCTCGGCCGGCCGCAAGGGGGAGATCTTCTATGTGAACGCGACCCTGGCCGAATGGCTGGGCATCGACCTCACGAAGTTCGAATCGGGCACGATGACGATCCGCGACATCGCCGCCGGCGAGGGCCTGACACGCATCCAGGCGATCCAGCCCGAGCCCGGCCAGACAAGGACCGAGACCCTCGATCTTGATTTCCGCAAGGCCGGCGGGCAGAGCCTTCCGGTCCGCATCGTTCACCGTGTCTCGTCCACGAAGGATGGTGCACCCGGCGAAAGCCGCACCATCGTGCTGGTGCGGCAGAAGGACGAAGCCTCGGCCGAGGACGATTCGTCAGCCGCACAACGCTTCAACCGCTTCTTCAACAACACCCCGATGGCGATTGCCTCGGTCGACGGCGAGGGCCGCATCCTGCGGACCAACACGCAGTTCATGAAGCTGTTCTCTGGCCTGGCGCCGCGGGATGGCGGAGAAGCCCGGCTCGACCAGATCATCCACGACAACGGCCGCGGCCAGCTGAACGAGGCGCTTGCGGCGGCCAAAGATCGCAAGGTCGACATCGAGCCCGTCGATTCCCGCCATCCCGCCGACGAGGCCCGTGCCTTCAGGTTCTATGTCAACGCTGTGATCGACCAGGCCGACGAGGCGCCGGAGGAGGCGGCCATCGTCTATGCGGTCGAAACGACGCAGCAGAAGGCGCTGGAAAGCCAGATGGCCCAGACGCAGAAGATGAATGCGGTGGGCACGCTGGCCGGCGGCATCGCCCATGACTTCAACAACGTCCTGACCGCCATCATGCTTTCGGCCGACCATCTGCTCCTGCAGGCGCGGCAATCCGATTCTGCCTTTGCCGATCTCATGGAGATAAAGCGCAATGCCAACCGCGCGGCCGTGCTGGTGCGGCAGTTGCTCGCCTTCTCGCGCAAGCAGACACTGCGCCCGGCCGTCATCAACCTGACCGACGCGATCGGCGACCTGCGCATGCTTGTCGCCCGCATGCTGTCCGGCACCAAGGTCAAGCTCGAGGTCGACTATGGCCGCGATCTATGGCCCGTGAAGACCGACCTGTCTCAGTTCGAGCAGGTGATGGTCAATCTCTCGGTCAACGCCCGCGACGCCATGCCCGAAGGCGGCACGTTGACGATCGGCACCCGCAATATTGCGGCCTCGGAAGCCGCCGCGCTCGGTTTTCGCGGCCTTCCGGCCGAGGATTTCGTACTGATCGACGTCAGTGATACCGGCACCGGGATCGCGCCTGACATCATGGACAAGATCTTCGAACCCTTCTTCACCACCAAGGATGTCGGCAAGGGCACCGGACTGGGCCTGTCCATGGTCTATGGCATCATCAAACAGTCCGGCGGCTATGTCTTTCCGGTTTCCGAAGTCGGCAAGGGAACGGTCTTTCATATCTTCCTGCCACGCCACATCCCCATCGAGCAGCCCGCCGAAGAGGGGGGCGAGACCGCCCTGGCCGCGATCGAGAGCAAGCCCGCCGCCGAAGTCGCCGACCTCGACCTGACCGGCAACTCGGCCGTGGTCCTGCTGGTGGAGGACGAGGAGGCGGTGCGGCGCGGAGGAAAGCGAATGCTGGAGACCCGCGGCTACACGGTCCACGAGGCCGGGTCCGGGGTCGAGGCGCTCGACATCCTCGAGGAACTCGAAGGCCAGGTGGATATCGTGGTCTCCGACGTAGTGATGCCGGAAATGGATGGTCCGACGCTGCTGGGTGAAATCCGCGCGAAATGGCCGGACATGAAATTCATCTTCGTCTCCGGCTTTGCGGAAGATGCCTTCGCGAGAAACCTGCCGGAAGGCTCGAAGTTCGGCTTCCTGCCCAAGCCATTCTCGCTCAAGCAACTGGCGACGACCGTGCGCGAGATGCTGGATAGCTGAGACCGGAGGAGCGATGGAGCAGCGACACGACGCGATCGTCACAATCCTTCAATTCTGGTTCGAAGCCGGCAACGAGAAGAACTGGTTCGCCCCGCCGGCCGAATTCGACGATTTGATCCGCCGGCAATTCGGACCGTTGGTCGACAACGCGCTGGCCGGAGACCTGGACGACTGGCAGGACACGGCGCAGGGCGCGCTGGCGTTGATCCTCCTTCTCGATCAGTTCACGCGCAATCTTCATCGCAACTCGCCCCGCGCCCATGACGGCGACCCGAAGGCGCGCGCAGTCGCCCGGATCTCTGTCGTCAGCGGCTTTGACCGCGAGTGGCCGTTGCGCGAGCGGGTGTTCTTCTACCTTCCGTTCGGGCATAGCGAGGATCTCGCCGACCAGGATGAAGCGGTGCGCCTGGCCGCGACGCTGGGCAACGACATGTATCTGGCGCGTGCGCGGCACTATCGCGACATCATAGCCCGTTTCGGCCGGTTCCCGCATCGGAACGACATTCTTGGCCGCCAGAGCACGGCGGACGAACGCCAGTTCCTGGACAGTGGCGCGTGATCGCGCGGGGATGTCTCAACCGGTCTGGATGAGGGCGACCGCAATTCGAGACGCCAGCCGCGCATTGTTCTCCACCAGTGCGATATTGGTCGTGAGGCTGCGGCCCTCGGTGATCTCGAAGATGCTGGCGAGCAGGAAGGGCGTCACCGCCTTGCCGGTAATTCCCTTAGCGTCCGCGCGGGCGAGCGCCTCGGAAATATAGCCTTCCATCTCGACACCGGGAATTTCGTTTCTCTCCGGCACCGGATTGCCGATCAGCATGCCGCCGGCGATGCCGAAGGCTTCCCGCGCACGCTGGAAGGCGGCGATGCGATCGGCGCTGTCGAGGCGGAGCGGGCTCCTGAGGCCGGAACCGCGCGACCAGAAGGCGGGAAATTCGTCCTGGCCGACGGTGACCACGGGGACGCCCTTGGTTTCGAGCACTTCCAGCGTCTTGGGCACGTCGAGGATGGCCTTGGCGCCGGCGCAGACGACGATGACCGGCGTGCGTGACAACTCCTCGAGGTCGGCGGAAATGTCGAAGCTCTCCTCGGCCTTGCGGTGAACGCCGCCGATGCCGCCGGTGGCAAAGACATGGATGCCGGCCCGCGCCGCGGCGATCATCGTGGCCGCCACTGTCGTCGCACCCGTCCGTCGCTCGGAGATCGCGAAGGCGAGGTCGGCGCGCGACAGCTTCATCGCGTCGGTGGCCTGGGCGAGCGCATGCAGTTCGTCGCGGTCCAACCCGATATGCAACTTGCCCTTCATCACCGCGATCGTCGCCGGCACCGCGCCCTCGGCCCGGATGATCGCCTCGACGCTCTCGGCCATTTCGAGATTGCCTGGGAAAGGCATGCCATGGGTGATTATGGTCGATTCCAGTGCCACGACCGGCGTGCCGGACGCCTTGGCGGCGGCCACTTCAGCGGAGTAGGAAACGGGGAGCGAGCTTGCGTTGGTCATGACTTCTTGTCCTGGATCGGCGGATTTTCGCGCCTTACAACACGATTTCTGCAGCTGGCACAAGCGGCAGCGTTCCCATCAGCAGTTCACGCGTCAGGTCTTCTGCCGTCGCCATCTCGCTCGCGAGTGCCAGCCGGGCCGAGGCGGCGCCATGCACGACGGCATCGCCGAGCGTGGCACCATTGAGCCGCCCGTGCAGAAAGCCGGCCGCAAAACCATCGCCGGCGCCGGTGACGTCGCCGATCCGGTCCAGCGGGGGAGGGATGAGGAACGCCGTGCCGGATGTGTCCCAGGCGACGAGTTCACCGCTGCCACGGGTGATGGCGCCACCCGACAGCCCCGCCTGCCGCAAGATGCCGGGCCAGGCGCGATGATCGCCCGGCGCCTCGCCGGTCAGCGCGCGCGCCTCGGCCTCGTTCATGAACAGCCAGTCGAAGGACGGCAGCAGACCGATGAAACGCACGACCTTGGCCGGTGATATGCCGATGCCTGCCAGCCGGATCGCCTGCGATGCCGCCGCCTTTGCGATCGCGGCGAGCGTCTCGGGCGGCAGGTTGGCGTCAACAAGCAGGAAGCCGGCCGCGTCCATCAGGTCGCGCACCTGCCGAACGCCAAGCCGGCGCGGGCTGAACAGGCGGTAGAGATCCATGTCGGCCAGCGCGATCACCAGGTTGCCGTCCCGCTCCATGATTGCCGTATAGCTCGGCGTCCGGCGATCGAGAAACGTGAAGGGCCGGTCGATGACCCCGGCCGCCACCGCGGCGGCACTCACCGCCTCGCCCTCGGCGTCGCCGCCACGTGGCGAGATCATCGTCACCGCATGGCCGAGCCGCGCCAGGCTGCGCGCGCAGTTGAACGCGCCGCCGCCCGCCTCTTCCTTCCATGTGCCGGGGTTGGAGGCACCCGGCGCCGTCGTCCCGGAAATGCGCCCGCGGCGATCGATATGGGCTCCGCCCAGGACCAGAATGTCAGTCATGCGCAAACCCCGCCTGCGTTTCGAATCATCCATAGTCCGGCGACAGGACATGCGGCAAGAACGATGCAAACAGGCGGACACCGCTACATCTTGTGAAACGAAGACAGAACACGCACCCGATTTAAATTGCAGTTCAATTACTTGCATGGCACTTGCATCATGAGAACAAATAGAGTACATACAGCGTCGATCCAGAACATTGCTTCAGCAGCCCCGATAACCTAAAGGTGGACACAATGGCTCAGAACTCGCTTCGACTCGTAGAGGACAACAAGGCAGTGGACAAAAGCAAGGCACTGGATGCGGCTCTCTCCCAGATCGAGCGCTCGTTCGGCAAGGGCTCCATCATGCGTCTCGGTTCCAACGAGAATGTCGTCGAGATCGAGACGGTGTCCACGGGTTCGCTGAGCCTCGATATCGCGCTCGGCGTCGGCGGTCTTCCACGCGGCCGCATTGTCGAGATCTATGGGCCGGAAAGCTCTGGCAAGACCACGCTGGCGCTGCAGACGATTGCCGAGGCCCAGAAGAAGGGCGGCATCTGCGCCTTCGTCGATGCCGAACACGCGCTGGACCCCGTCTATGCCCGCAAGCTCGGCGTCGATCTGGAAAACCTGCTGATCTCGCAGCCCGATACCGGCGAACAGGCGCTTGAAATCACCGATACGCTGGTCCGCTCCGGCGCGATCGATTGCCTCGTCGTCGATTCGGTCGCGGCGCTGACGCCACGCGCCGAAATCGAAGGCGAAATGGGCGACAGCCTCCCCGGTCTCCAGGCGCGCCTGATGAGCCAAGCGCTGCGCAAGCTGACGGCCTCGATCTCCAAGTCCAGGACCATGGTCATCTTCATTAACCAGATCCGCATGAAGATCGGCGTGATGTATGGTTCGCCGGAAACCACCACGGGCGGCAATGCGCTGAAATTCTATGCGTCCGTGCGCCTCGACATCCGCCGCATCGGCTCCGTCAAGGATCGCGAGGAAGTCACCGGCAACCAGACCCGCGTCAAGGTCGTCAAGAACAAGCTGGCTCCGCCCTTCAAGCAGGTCGAGTTCGACATCATGTATGGCGAAGGCGTTTCCAAGACCGGCGAACTCGTCGACCTCGGCGTCAAGGCCGGTATCGTCGAGAAGTCCGGTGCCTGGTTCTCCTACAACAGCCAGCGCCTCGGCCAGGGCCGCGAGAATGCCAAGACCTTCCTCAAGGAAAATCCCGATCTTGCCCGGGAGATCGAATTGTCGCTGCGCCAGAACGCCGGCCTGATCGCCGAGAAGTTCCTGGAAAACGGTTCGCCGGAAGCGGAAGTGAACTCGCCTGACGATTGATTGGCGCCACGCATGTCCGGTGCGGTCCCGCACCCGGAGGACTGAACCCCGGTCGTCGCCGAAACAGGCGGGCCGGGGCTTTGTTTTTCTGGACAGCGCATGGGCCGGGCGATAAAAGCCGGTGTCCAAAATGGCGCCATCAAGGCGTTTTGAAGGTTTGAAAGGCATATCATGAGTGGCGTGAATGAAATCCGGACGGCTTTCCTGGATTATTTCCGGAAGAACGGACACGAGATTGTCCCGTCCGCGCCGCTCGTGCCGCGCAACGACCCGACGCTGATGTTCACCAATGCCGGCATGGTGCAGTTCAAGAACGTCTTCACCGGTCTCGAGCACCGCCCTTATTCCACCGCTGCCACGCGCGCAGAAATGCGTCCGCGCCGGCGGCAAGCACAACGACCTCGACAACGTCGGCTACACCGCCCGTCACCACACGTTCTTCGAAATGCTCGGCAACTTTCTCGTTCGGCGACTATTTCAAGGAGCGCGCGATCGACCCATCGCCTGGAACCTGATCACCCGGGAATATGGCATCGATCGGAACCGGCTGCTGGTCACCGTCTATCATACCGACGACGAGGCTTTCGGCCTCTGGCAGAAGATCGCCGGCCTGCCCGAGAGCCGCATCATCCGCATCCCGACGTCGGACAATTTCTGGGCCATGGGCGATACCGGCCCGTGCGGCCCGTGCTCGGAGATCTTCTACGACCACGGCGACCATATCTGGGGCGGTCCGCCCGGCTCGGCCGGAAGAGGATGGCGACCGCTTCATCGAGATCTGGAACCTCGTCTTCATGCAGTTCGAGCAGTCTGCGGGCGAGATCGTCGGCAACCTGCCCAAGCCCTCCGATCGACACCGGCATGGGTCTGGAGCGCATCTCCGCCGTCATGCAGGGCGTCCACGACAACTACGACATCGACACCTTCAAGGCGCTGATCGCCGCGTCGGAAAGCCTGACCGGCGTTCCCGCCGAGGGTGACACTCGCGCCAGCCACCGCGTGATCGCCGACCACTTGCGCTCGACCAGCTTCCTGCTGGCCGATGGCGTGCTGCCTTCGAACGAGGGCCGCGGCTACGTGCTGCGCCGCATCATGCGCCGCGCCATGCGCCATGGCGCAGCTGCTGCGGCGCGCGCGACCCGCTGATGTTCACCGCCTGGTGCCGGCGCTGGTCCGGCGAGATGGGCGCCGGCCTATCCGGAACTCGGTCCGCGCGCGAGGCCGCTGATCGACGGAGACGCTGAGAGCGCGAGGAAGTACCCGGTTCCGCAAGCACGCTGGAGCGAACGGCCTCGAGCCTGCTCGACGAGGCCGTGAGTGCCGGCATGGGCGAGGGCGGCGAACTTCCGATGGCGAGACCGCGTTCAAGCTCTACGACACTTTCGGCTTCCCCTATGACCTGACCGAAGGACGCCCTGCGTTCGCGCGGCATCGCCGTCGACAAGGCGGGCTTCGATGCCGCCATGGCGCAGCAGAAGGCCGCCGCGCGCGCCTGCGTGGAAGGGCTCGGGCCAGGCCGCCGACAGCGAAGTGTGGTTCGACATCGCCGAGCGCGAAGGCGCCAGCGAGTTCACCGGCTACACCTCGACCACCGGCGAAGGCCAGGTCGTGGCGCTGGTGAAGGACGGCAAGGAAGTCCAGTCGGCGAGCGCGGGCGACGCGGTCGTCGTGCTCACTAACCAGACCCCGTTCTACGGCGAATCGGGTGGTCAGGAAGGCGATCGCGGCTCGATCTCCGGCGGCGAACGGCCTCAAGATCACCGTGATCGACACCGCCAAGCCGCTCGGCCGCCTGCACGCGATGAGCGGCACGGTCGAGGCGGGCACGATCAAGGTCGGTGATGCCGTCGCCATGACGGTCAACGTCGAGCGCCGCGATGCGGTGCGCGCGAACCACTCGGCGACGCACCTGCTGCATGCGGCGCTGCGCGGCCGTCTGGGCGACCATGTCACGCAGAAGGGCTCGCTGGTCGCGGCCGATCGCCTGCGCTTCGACTTCTCGCACCCCAAGGCGCTGACCGAAGAGGACATCGCCGCGATCGAGGCCGAGGTTAACGCCGAAGTTCGCGCCAACGAACAGGTGCTCACCCGCCTGATGACGCCGGACGATGCCATCGAGGCGGGCGCCATGGCGCTGTTCGGCGAGAAGTACGGCGACGAAGTCCGCGTACTCTCGATGGGCCGCCATTCCGGCGATCGCAACCTATTCGGTCGAGCTTTGCGGCGGCACCCACGTGCGCGCCACCGGCGACATCGGCGTGTTCCGCATCGTATCGGAAAGCGCGGTGTCCTCGGGTGTGCGCCGTATCGAGGCGATGACCGGCGAGGCCGCCCGCGACTATCTCGCGACCCAGGACGAGCGGGTCAAGCAGCTTGCCACGATCCTCAAGGTCCAGCCTGACGACGTGCTGGCGCGGGTCCGAAAGCCTCGTCGACGAGCGCCGCAAGCTCGAGCGCGAACTGGCCGACACCAAGAAGAAGCTCGCCATGGGCGGGCGGTGGTGGCGGCGACCAGGACCTGCGTGACATCGGCGGCGTCCCGTTCCTTGGCCGCGTCCTGACAGGCGTCGAGCCCCGCGACCTCAAGGGTCTCGCCGACGAGGGCAAGAAGGCGGCGGGCACCGGCGTCGTCGCCCTGGTCGGCGTGTCCGCTGACGGCAAGGCGAGCGCGGTGGTCGCGGGTGACGGACGATCTCACCGGACGTTTTTCCGCCGTCGATCTCGTGCGCGTCGCCTCCGAGGCGCTGGGTGGCAAGGGCGGCGGCGGCAGGCCGGATATGGCCCAGGCCGGCGGCCCGGACGGCTCGAAGGCGTCCGAGGCGATCGAGGCCGTGGCGGCAGCACTCGGCTGATACCCCGTTTGGCGGTGCTTGAAGCCTGATTTCATTGCGAAGTTCCGGCTTTGTTAAGCTTTCTCTGATAGCGGATTCCTGAACCAGGGAGTCCGCCCCCCTTGAACGTCGTCCTGAGTGTCCCCACCGTCATGATCTGCATCGCGATCACTGTGTTGATCGTTGCTGTGGCGCTCACGCTCGTGTGGATGCATGACCAGAGGGAGAAGGCCGTCCTCTGGTGGGCGGTGGCGATGTGGAGTGCGGTGCTCGGCGCCGCTCTCATCGCAACCCGAACGGTGCTGCCGCATTGGCTTGCCGTCGGCGCCGGGGTGGCACTGATGGCACTCGCCTTCGCGCTTGTCGCCGCCGGGTTCGACAAGTTTACGGGCGGCCGGCCGCGCGTCGTTTTCCTGGTTGTCGGGCCTGTGGCCTGGCTGGCGGCTTATGCCTTCATTCCGGACTTTTCCGACAACGTGGCCTATCGCGCGATCGCGATGATGTTGATCCAGGGAAGCTACTGCATCCACATCGTCAATTCCGCCTGGCGGGGCTGGAAGGAAGAGCGTCTGCCGACGTTTCTCGCAACCGTGCTGATTTATTCCGTGCATTCCGTCTTCTATGTCGTGCGGACCCTATTCGCGACCCTCTTGCCGGCCACCGAAAGCGCAGGCGAGATCCATGCCGCCTGGGTTGCGATCATCGCACTTGAAGCCTTCATGATGGGTATTTTCAGCACCTTCGTCTTCCTTGCGCTGATCAAGGAACGGGCCGAGCGCAAATACCGGCTGGCGGCGGAGATCGACGGTCTCACCGGCACGGCCACGCGTCGCTTTTTCGTTTCGGAAACCCGGGACCGGCTGGTGAAGACACCCAAGGCCGGCGTTCTCGCGATCATCGATCTCGATTTCTTCAAGTCGGTCAACGATTGCTATGGTCATCTCGGCGGTGACCGCGTGCTGCAGGCCTTCGGGACGTTCGTGACCCGCAAGCTCGAACCCGGCATGATTTTCGGCCGCCTCGGCGGCGAGGAGTTCGGCCTTTTCCTTCCCGGCCGCGAGGCATCCGAGGCGCGGGATTTCCTGGACGAACTTCGCGCGGATGTCGAAAGAATGCAGATACCCTTCATGGGCAGCCCCATCCGCATCACGATCTCGGTCGGCGCGGCGTCCGTGCGCGATGCGGGGGTGGATTTCGACCACCTCATGGCCGCTGCCGATGGCGCGCTCTACGTCGCCAAGGACGAAGGCCGCAACAGGTTGCGCATGTTCAGCCTTTCCATGCGCATGCACACGATCCTTGAGGATGGCGCCGAGACGCGGCTCGGCCTGACCGAGCAACGCCTGAGCCGGATGAACGTCCGCAGCCGCATCGGCGGCACCTGAGGCACTCGACGATGCCCGTCAGATCCCGGATCCACCCGCCTGCCCAGCCGGTGCGGGCATGCCCAGCAACTGCCTGAGCGTCAGCATCAGCGCGCCCGGCTTTCCGGTCGGAGCGGGCTGATCGGCGGACAAGGCACGCGTGACGCTGTGGAAGCCGAGCGCCCGATAGGCCTCCATCTGTTCTTCCGAAAAAAGCTGGTCGGCCGTCGACTCGTGCGGGAAGGTCGGGTAGCGACGCTCGTAGTCGGTGACATAGTCGGGCTCGTCGCCGGTCATGTTGGCCTTGATGTAGAGCAGAATGCCCCTGTCCTGTTCGGTTTCGCCGGAATCGTAGAGAATTTCTCCGATGGCGAAGTGGCGGTTGTGGTCCTCCGTCGTGATCGGTTCCGGTACCGCCCGGTCGTCGTCCGAGGGCTGGCCGCGGAATGCACGCATGCGGCGGGCCGATTGCTCGCGGATGGGCTGCCACTCGATCCTGACACGATGGCCGAAATCGATGCGCGCGAAGCGCTGGGCATCCGCGAGTGCCCCGAAGTTGAGCGCCGGATCGGCTTCCGCGTCGATGATGATGATGACCTTGCAGCGGCGCTTGAGCAGTTGGTAGAGCCCGATATTGTCGATATGGCCGCCATCGCTGAGCAGGACCTTCTTGCTGTCGGTGCGCAGCAGGCCGAAGGCTTCCTGCAGCAGGTAGAGCCGGAAGACCTCGAACCATGTCTGCGGAATCGTGCCACTGGCATTGAAGACATAGAGCGGATTGTCGAGCCAGTAGCCGAGCCGCGCATTGAGCAATGCCAGTGTGGGCGACAGCACGCCCGAGACGACCCGGCCGCTGTTGGAGGACACCGCGGCGCCGGAAATGGCCACGGCCGTCGCGAGGTCGATGCCGATATCGACATCCTGCTCACGCTGCGTTGCCGCGGCAGGCAGCGTCGTCGGCGCATAGAGGGTCGCCTCGCTGCCGATATAGTCCGGCGTGAACAGGAAGAACTCCGCATTGCGGCCGCGCTGGGCCGGGTCGGGCAACTCGTGGCTGGCAAGGATTTGCGCGTCGGGGCTGCCGACCTCACGAATATCCGCATCCTGCATGGGTTCGGTCTCCTGTCGGCTGCGGCGCGCGTTCAGGGTTGCATTGATCAAGAGATAGGGTGCGACATCGGATTTCAGCTTCGCCAGTGTCAGCGTTGTCTCCGGGTCGGTCCGGCGGCCGAGCCGGAAGGCGGCATTCAGGCGGTCACGGTAAAGGCCGTGCAGGGTGTTGGCATTCTCGGAGAAAAATGCGCCGATGCCGACAAAGATGCCGCCGAGGCAGATATAGTTCCAGAGGACGATCCAGTGGTCTTCTGTCAATTTCACGCGCACCGCATAGGCGACGATGGCCGCCAGGATGATCATCGCGCCGACAAGAAGCAGGACACTGCCTATCCCGGCTCCGGTTGCCGCCCTATATCGGAAGCGTGTCCAGGTCGCGGTCTCGCGCTCTCCCTTGCTTCGCCATACCCATGTGTAGACCGCCACCGACGCCAGGATGACGACCAGCGCCCCCAGCAGCCGGCCGGGCGGCCCAGAAAGAAACTCGGGCCGCAGCGGGAAGATGCCGCGTGCTGGGCTTGAGAAGTCGATGCCGGACGCCGCGAGCAGCAGATAGACGAAATACACGGCAAGCGGCAGGATGAGCGCGCCGGCATAGAGGATCGATCTCGCCAGAATCGCCTTGGTTGCGCCGGCAAGCGTCGGCGTGTCGAGTGCCTTGGCGATCGTGTTGATCAGGTTGCCACGGAAGAACGCCAGCAGCGTCGAGGCGCCGGCGGCGCTCGCAAACGCGGTGACGACCGAACCGAATTCAACCCCGTCGATTGTCCACCAGCAGCGGATGATCCATTCTATCAAAAGAGTCTGGAACTCGGCGACGAAGGTGAAGATCAGGACCGGCATCCACCACGCCCACTTGCTGGCCCATCTCGACAGGAACTCCGGCTTGCCCAGCCGGCGCCGGACGACGCCTTCTTCCAAGGCTGAACGATAGAGTGCCCAGAGGATCGCCGTGATCGCCAGCCCCGCCAGCAGAATCTGGGTGAAGAAGAACCGGCTCTTGAGGGCTTCAGCGACCCATCCGGTCGGGGCAAAGGCGGAGAGGCTCCAGAGGTCCGCGGCGAAGCTGCGCTGCAGGTGCTCGACCGTCGGATTGGCCAGGATGGTGAGCGCGGCGAGCGGCACGATGAGCGACAGGATCAGGATCACGTTGACGACCAGACCGCGGATCAGGATGCCGAGCGAGCGCAAGATGTCGCTTGTACCCTTGGGAAAGAGGTAGCGGCTGTGATTGCGGATGTGCCGGACCGCCGCCGAGTCCTGGAACTTGTCGTCGTCGAACGGAAACGCACCGCCGTTCTCGTTCATATGGGCGACCATGCTGGCGCCGATGTAACCCCCGCCGGAGACCGTGGACAGATAATCCACCTTTGGGATCACCTTGAACACGCTGAGCGCCTGCAGCGCGCCGAGGCAGAAGCTCGCGGAACGGACGCCGCCGCCGGACAGGCCGAGTCCGACCACATCGGGCGGCTCTGCGCCAGGCGAGGGCGGTTCGGTCTTCCGCCGCGCCCAGATGCGCCTTGCCTCTATTTCCTTCACCTGGCTGAAGTCGAGCAGCCTCGCTTGCGGCCCCGCTTTGGCACTCTCCATGGCGCAATCCTCCGAAATCAATCGAAGGTTATCACATCTTGGCGATATGTCATCAGGGTTGTGAAGCCCTGACGCGCTTCCACAAGCGGTCGACATGATCCCTCTCGCGGGATGAAAGCGTCAGTGAACGCTCAGGCCGAATCCCTGCATCAGCCTGCGGGTTGAGAAATCCGGCTTGCCGGATGTCAGGATGGCCCTGTCTGCGTGGTGCTCCGGCTGCAGGTGGTCGGCGGGCGCGACCAGGCGGCGGGCCTGCCGGGCGATGGCTTCGGCCGGGTCGATCCAGTCGACCGGCCACGGGGCGAGGCGGCGGAACACATTGGCCATGAACGGGTAATGCGTGCAGGCGAGAACCACGATATCGGTCTTCCTGCCATCCTGGTGGTGGAAGCACTGTTCGATCTCGGCCAGCACGTCGGCATCCGCCACCGCATCGCCGCGAATATAGCTCTCCGCCATCCGCGCCAGTTTTTCAGAGCCCACCAGACGCACATGGCACTGGCTGGCGAAGGACTGGATGAGGTCGCGTGTATAGGCGCGCTTGACCGTGCCCGGTGTCGCCAGCACCGAAATGAGCCCGGAACGGGTGCGTTCCGCCGCGGGCTTGATGGCGGGCACGGTGCCGACGAAGACATGATCGGGGTAGGTGGCGCGCAGGTCGCTTCCCACCAGGGTGAAGGCGGTGTTGCAGGCAATGACGGAGATCTCGGGCCTGAACTCGTCGATCAGTCTGCCGAACAGCGCCACGACGCGGGCGCGAAGCTCGTCCTCCGGCCAATTGCCATAGGGAAATCCCGCATCGTCGGCGACGTAGACGAAGTTGCGCTCCGGCATCAGCACCCGCAATTCGCGCAACACGGTCAGGCCGCCGATACCGCTGTCGAACACGAGAATCGGCCTTGGCGCGTCAGTCATCGAAATCGTCCGGATTGCCGGTGCCGCGTGGATGCTTTCGGCTGAACCGGTCGAGGGAGGATATCACCCCGCGCAGCACCTTGATCTCCGGCGCGGTGAAGGCGCGGCGCGACAGCACGGCGCGCAGGTTGTCGATCATCTTGGGCTTTTTCGCGACTGGCCGGAAAAAGCCGCGTGCGTCGAGCGCCTCCTCCAGATGCTCGAACAATCCGAACAGCTGGTCCTTGGTTGCGGGTTCCTGCTCGACGGCCTGGAAGGGTGTCGCGTCGTGCGATTCCATGCTCTGCTTCATCCATTCGTAGGACATCAGCAGCACGGCCTGGGCGATGTTGAGGGAGGCGAAGGCGGGATTGACCGGGAATGTCACCACCTCGTCGGCCAGCGCCACATCCTCGTTCGACAGGCCTGATTTCTCCCGGCCGAACAGGATACCGACCTTCTCGCCGGCGTCATAGCGGCGGCGCAGGGTTTCTGCTGCGACGATCGGCGAGCGGACGGGCTTGAACCCGTCCCGCACCCGGGCCGTGGTTGCATAGACGAAATTGAGATCGGCGATCGCGTCCGCGAGCGTCTCGTAGACGACGGCGCCATCGATGACATGATCGGCCTTGCTGGCCGCGGCACGTGCCTTCTCGCTCGGCCAACCGTCGCGTGGCGCGACGAGCCGAAGATCGGACAGGCCGAAGTTCGCCATGGCACGGGCTACCATGCCGATATTCTCGCCAAGCTGCGGCTCGACGAGCACGATCACCGGGCCGCCGGTGATCAGGGGAAGTTCGGAATTGGTGCCTGACATGACTCTACGCGCGCTTTTTCTTATCGTCTGCCCGACAGCGAATAATGCGGGCCTCTGGGAAACTCAACTGCCGCGCGGCGCATCGCCACAGTTTCTCGTGTCGGGCACCACTCGGGTACTGCGATCGGAAGGCCGGCCGGTTCCGCCGCTATTGCTCTTTCGGCGCTGCGGCACCGGCCTTGGCGATTTCCTTCATTTCGGCAACCAGCGATGCAGGCTTGCCGTCGATGATGCGGTCTATGTCTGAAATCAGCGATTTGCCCCCCACCGTCACAACCTTGAAATTGACCTCGGACAGCGTGTCCTTACCGGGATCGTCGGCATAGCAGCTCATGAGCTTGAACGTCACCTTGACCTCGGTGGTGCCGGCTGTCTCCGGACCGGGGACGATCGAGACATCCTTGAGCGGGCAACCATCCTGGCTGTTGGTGATCACGTCGTAGCCGAAGGGGCCGCCGCCTTCGTCATAGATCGGATATTTTTCGGCCTCGCGATACGCCGCCGTGAAATCCGTCGTGAACAGGCCGATGTGGTCCTTGTCGAAATAGTCCTTGCCTTCCGGCGGCGCGTCGCTCCACAGCTGGGTCGCCAGATCCATGATCGCCTTGACAGGATCTTCGGGAGCGGCAACCGCCGGTACGGAACTCGCCAGCATCAGGCTCAATGCCAAGATCAATTTCATGAAGGTCCCCGCTGTGATTCTATGGTCTGGGTTCAACGTCGACCATGGATCGAATATTCGGTCAAATCCGTGACGTCAGGCAATATCCCGTTTGCGTCTCGTTTGCCCGATGTTATAGGCAACCATCGTGTTTCGCGCGGCACTCCCGGGTAGTCGCGACTTCCGAGCAAAAGAGGAAAATCCATGCAGAAGATCAAGGTCGCAAACCCTGTCGCCGATCTCGACGGCGACGAGATGACGCGCATCATCTGGCAACTCATCAAGGACAAGCTGATCCACCCCTATCTCGACCTTGAGATCGACTACTACGACCTGTCGGTGGAAAATCGCGACGCCACGAACGACCAGGTGACGATCGATGCCGCAAATGCCATCAAGAAATATGGCGTCGGCATCAAATGCGCGACGATCACGCCGGACGAGGGCCGCGTCAAGGAATTCAACCTCAAGGACATGTGGAAGAGCCCGAACGGCACGATCCGCAACATCCTCGGCGGCGTCATCTTCCGCGAGCCGATCATCTGCAAGAACGTGCCGCGTCTCGTTCCCGGTTGGACCCAGCCGATCGTCGTCGGCCGCCACGCCTTCGGCGACCAGTACAAGGCGACCGACTTCAAGTTCCCCGGCAAGGGCACGCTGACGATGAAGTTCGTCGGCGAGGACGGTCAGGTCATCGAGAAGGAAGTCTACAAGTCCCCCGGCGCCGGCGTTGCCATGGGCATGTACAATCTCGACGAGTCGATCAGGGAATTTGCCCGCGCCTCGCTGATGTACGGCAAGATGCGCAAGTGGCCGGTCTACCTGTCGACAAAGAACACCATTCTCAAGGTCTATGACGGCCGCTTTAAGGACATCTTCCAGGAGATCTACGAGAGCGAGTTCAAGGCCGATTTCGACGCGCTCGGCATCATCTACGAACATCGCCTGATCGACGACATGGTGGCCTCCGCGCTGAAATGGTCCGGCGGCTACATCTGGGCCTGCAAGAACTATGACGGCGACGTCCAGTCCGATACGGTGGCCCAGGGCTTCGGCTCGCTCGGCCTGATGACCTCGGTCCTGCTGACGCCCGACGGCAAGACGGTGGAAGCCGAAGCCGCCCACGGCACGGTGACCCGCCACTACCGCCAGCACCAGAAGGGCCAGGAGACCTCGACCAACTCGATCGCATCGATCTTTGCCTGGACACGTGGCCTCGCGCATCGCGCCAAGCTCGACGACAATGCCGAACTGGCGAAGTTCTGCGACACGCTTGAGAAGGTCTGCATCTCGACCGTCGAGAGCGGCTTCATGACCAAGGATCTCGCACTCCTGATCGGTCCGGACCAGCCGTGGCTCTCCACGACCGGCTTCCTCGACAAGATCGACGAGAACCTCAAGACGGCCATGACCGCCTGAGATCGCTTTTCGTGACCTGAACCTTGCAACCCGGCCCCGCGAGAGGCCGGGTTTTCTATTGCCCGCGGCCGGTCGGCTGGCTCATTGCAGCAGTTTCATCATGGCAAGCGGCGCCTGGTTCGCGATGGAGAGTGCCGCCGTCGTCAGGCTCTGCTGCACGTCGATCGCGCGCAGGCGGGTTGCCGAATCATTCAGGTCGGCATCGACCAGCCGACCGACCCCGCGCGTGTTGTTGGCGCTGAGATCGTAGGCGAAATCCTTCTGCATGCCGATCCGCATCCCCAGAGAGCCGAGGTCGGCGGAGGCGTCGGTCATGGCGAGCAGCATCTGGTCGGTGACGACAAGCATTTCCTCGATCTGGTCGGGCGTAGTGCTTGCATCGAGACCGATCTCGCTATGCAGCGTCTGGTTCCTGCCATGCATGAGCACCCAGTCGGTCGCGGCACCGACATCTGCTGCAAACCCGGCATTGGTGAGAATGCCGGTGTTGGAATCCTCGTCGATCAGGTGATTGGTGCCGTAGTGCGCCTGCCGCTCGAACACCAGCGTCTGGACTGCTACGGTGCCATCCGCGGACCGGCCGAAGCCGCTGACGACCTCCGGCCCGACATCGTCCGCCGCGGATTTTCGGATGAGCCAGTTCACGCCGTTGAACGTCGAGCCCTCCGCGAGGGTACGCAGTTCCTGCTTGAGTTCGGTGATTTCGAAATTGACCTTGTCGTGGCTCACGCCCCGCTCCAGGGCGTTGAGCAACTTTTTCTTGATCTCGTCCACGATGTCGATCGCCATGCGCATGCCGACGCTGGCTGTGTCGGCCGCGGCCGCCCCGAAATCCAGCCCGTCGCGGGCAGCACTCAGCGCACGGGTGTCCGAGTTCATGATCGTCGCGATGGACCAGTAGGCGCTGTTGTCGCTCGCGTCTTTCACACGCAATCCGGTTGCGACTTCCTGCTGCCTGTCCGAGCGCTGGGCGGAAATAGTCCGCAGATGGTCGACGGCTGATGCCGCGCCATTGTTGGTGATGATACTTGTCACGGCTACTTCCGAACTAAATACATGGACTTTACAAAATGCCTGACGCCCCGGCTCCTCGAGCATCATGCAACGAGAACGCGAGCCGGGTATGGTTAAGGCAGGATGCATATCCGTGCTTAACGCACGGTAAAGCCATGTTCAGAAAACGACGAGCGGAAGCAAAAGATGTGGCCGCGCAACATTCGCGCGCGTCGGGCTGTCCCGGAATTCGCCGGCTGCGCCCACGCCGCCCACTGGGGTGCAGCCTATTGCACGATCCCCGCTGGCTGCCCGGAGACGGACCCGCAGAGTTCGATGAAATCAACGGCGAAGGCTTCGAGTGCGGCCCAGTCGGTGAGTTCGTAGTCGCTGCCGGTATCGGTGGGCGCGTTGTGCTTGCTTGCGATGCGCTTGAGCATCCAGCGCTTGAAGAAATCGTATTCCGTGTAGCGCAAGGCACCCTTGGCGTTGTGGACCGCGCGGGGCGACCAGCCGGTCTCGGCGGCCAGCGCTTCGGGAAAGCGGGCCGCCTCCTCGCGTTCGGCGGGGTCGTCGCTGGCGATGGACAGCGTTACCGACACCAGGGCGGAGGGGGTGGTGTTCAGCCACTCCACCTCGCGCCGAACGAAATCGGTGAAGTAGGTGGGGTAGCGGCCCGCATGGATCGGCGCGCAGAGCACGACGCCGTCGGGCCGCTCAAGCGTATATTCCGACATGTCGGACGCGCCCGTGATCACCGCCTGGTGACCCCGTGTCTCGATGATCGTTGCGAGGGTCTCCGCGATCTTGCGGCTCTGGCCTTCGACGGTGGCGTAGGCGATGAAGAATTTCATGATCGGCCCTCCATTGGTCGCAACCTTAGGCCCGCCGGACGGGACGTTCCTTGACATCGATCAACCCTGTGCGACAGCAGTCACAGGCGACCAAATCGTTGTGGGTTGATGCAATTCCTCTCCCCGCCCGGCCCGAATCCTTGCTAGATAGGCGCGCGGCAACGAGGAATGGAATGACTGCAGCCATCGACATGGGGACGGGCGCCACGGGCGACCGCTCGACACTTGATCTTGAGGAACTGCTGGCGACGCGCCTGCTGGTGCAGGGCAATTCCGGCTCCGGAAAGTCGCATCTCCTGCGTCGCCTTCTCGAGCAGTCCGCCGGCTGGGTGCAGCAGGTGATCATCGACCCCGAGGGCGACTTCGTCACGCTGGCGGATCGCTACGGCCATGTCGTGGTCGAGGGCGAGCGCACCGAAGCCGAACTGCTCGGCATCGCCGCGCGCGTTCGCCAGCACCGGGTCTCCTGCGTGCTGTCGCTGGAAGGCCTCGATGTCGAGGACCAGATGCGGATGGCGGGACTTTTCCTCAACGGGCTTTTCGATGCCGACCGCGATTACTGGTATCCTGTTCTGGTCGTGGTGGACGAGGCGCAGATGTTCGCCCCGGCCGCCAGCGGCGAGGTGACGGACGAAGTCCGCAAGCTCTCTCTCGGCGCGATGACCAACCTGATGTGCCGCGGCCGCAAGCGCGGGCTTGCCGGTGTCATCGCCACGCAACGCCTCGCCAAGCTCGCCAAGAATGTCGCCGCGGAGGCGTCGAACTTCCTCATGGGCCGCACCTTTCTCGACATCGATATGGCGCGCGCCGCGGATCTCCTGGGCCTCGATCGCCGCCAGGCGGAGATGTTCCGCGATCTGCCGCGTGGTGCTTTCGTTGCCCTCGGTCCGGCGCTGACCAAGCGGCCGGTCAAGGTCCAGATCGGTGTCGTCGAGACGTCCGCACGCTCGTCGAGCCCCAAGCTGATGCCCCTGCCTGCCGCCATGGACGATGCTGCGGACCTGATTCTCACGCCTGACCCGGCGGAATTCGCCCGTCCGATCGCGCGCTACATCGCACCGGCGCCGCGACCGGCGACCGATATTCTCGCCGAACTGGCCCGGCCCAGGGGCGAGGAGCCCGTCGCCGCGACCGAACCGCGGGCGCGCCGACCCGAAATGTCACAGGAAGAGCGCGACGAGCAGGTCACGGCCGCGCTGGCCGACATCGTCGATTCCGCATCCGCCTTCCGCACCGATGCCGAGCTCTATCAGGATTTTCTCGTCCGCTGCCGCATCCGACGTCTCGTCGGCACGCCGCTGTCGCTTTCGGGATTTCGCCAGCGGCTGGCGGTGATCCGCTCCGGCGCCGATGACGAGACCATGGCCGGCGAGGCCTGGGGCAGGGTGCTTGCACTGAGTGACGGCGTGGCGGATGACCTCAAGTCCGTGTTCCTGATGCTGGCCAATGCGGCGCTCAGCGGCCAGCCATGCCCCGGCGATGCGGCGATCGCCCGAAGCTATGGCACCCATTCGGTTCGCCGCGCCCGGCGTTTGCTCGGCTATTTCGAGGAGCAGGGCCTGGTCGTGGTGCATCAGGACCGCCTGGGCCAGCGCATCGTCGCCTTTCCGGATCTCGGCTGCGAGACATTGCCGGGCAATCCGGATGCCGCCGAGGCCGCACCGCGCCACGCCGCGGAATAGTTACCCGATCTCGATACCGAGTTCCGTCCGTGCCTTCTTGGTCAAGCCCTTGGCCACGCGGCGATAGGATCGCTCGACATAGGTTCTGAGATCGGCGTCGGGCAGGTCCGCTCCATCGGACACCGACACCCATTGGCGCTTGGCGAAATAGGGCGCCTGGCCGATGCCTTCGATCGAGGTCAGGATCTCGAAACTCTCCTCCGCGACCTTGAAGACGATGCTCGTGCCGTCGTCATGTGCGCGAGCCGTGCGCAACGCGAAGACCTTGCCGCCGACCTTTGCGACCCGCGCGTCCCATTGATCGACGAGGGTGACACCGGCGAGTGAGCCAGCGAAGTGTTCATAGTCCATCGGGTCGAAGAGCGACATGTTGCATTCTCCTCAGCGAGCGACGGAAGTGCCATCCCGGGGTCGGCAATGTCAATGAAGGCGCATGCCGTTTCGCTGACCGCGCACCTCGTCAATCTGGCGCAAGTTCCGACCGGCATTTTCCGCAGATATTGCCACGAGGAAAATTGCCATGACCACGATTGCATCGACGTCTTCTTCATCAGCGAATTTCGAACCGGCCAGCCGCAGCGCGCGGGCGGCAGCGGGCTTTGCCGACATGCTCGAACCTCAGGCAACGTCCGAGGGATCGTCCCTCGCGTCGCGGTCCGCGATTCCGGGAACGCCGACGACCGTTTCAATGACTATAGGCGGCACCCTTCGGACATTCGATACGGTGGTGCATCGCGGCTCCGACTTCCCCGAATCGGCAGTCACCAGAATATGGGAAATGCCCGAAGCGGATTACCAGGAACATCTCGCCCGGATGGAAGCGATGGTTTCCAGCCTCGAGAGCACCTATGCCGAGCGCCCGTGGACGGACACGGTCGAGAGTTCTCTCAAATACAATCCCGTCAGCCCGGCCACGCAGCCCTATGCGACGGTCGTGGTGGGCAACAGGGTCGTCGCCACGATCGACAACCAGGGCGTCACCGGCAGCGATGATGCGCTGGGACGGATGATACAGGACTGGATGTCCGGCCGATCAGTCGGATCGAACGGCCCGGCGCTCGCGCAGGAACTTGCAGACGAACTGGCCGGGATGCTGGGTGGCAGGGTGGTGATCGCGGATACGGCTATGACACAGCGTGAGTTCGACGCTCTGCCGCCAGCATCCGCGCCTGATCCAATCGTCGACTATGAGGCGCTGCGAAACGATCCGTCGTACACGGCGCTTGAGAGCCTCAAGGAGAAGCGGGCTGCCTATCTGGCCGGGCTGTCGGCCTGATGCCTGATGCCAGTTCGGCAGCCTGTGCAGGCCGCCGAACGTTGAGGCGTCGCCGAGCCTCCCGCTGTTTCGCGGGCAGCGTTCCGCCTGTCAGGCCAGTTCCGGCTTTTCCTTCCGCGTGGCCCAGAGTGAGCCGATGATGCCGGCGGCCAGGATCGTCACCGTGACGCCGAGCGATACCGATGGCGGGATCTTGGCAAGGCCCAGCATGTCGGCGACGAAGATCTTGGACCCGACGAACACCAGCACCGCCGCCAGCGCATATTTGAGATAGGCGAAGCGGTGGATCAGCGCGGCAAGCGCGAAATAGAGCGCGCGCAGGCCAAGGATCGCGAAGATGTTGGACGTGTAGACGATGTAGGGGTCGGTGGTGATCGCGAAGATCGCGGGGATCGAATCGACGGCGAAGACGAGATCGGCGAGTTCGACCATGATCAGCGCCAGAAAGAGCGGCGTGATCCAGGTCTTTAATTTTCCGGTATTCGGATCGGGCTCGCGCACGATGAACTTTTCGCCGTGAAGCCTGTCCGTCACCGGCAGCTTGCGGCGCAGGAACCTGAGAACCCTGTTGTTCTCGAGCTGGCTCGCGTCATGATCGCCGGCAAACAGCATGCGGATGCCCGTTATCACCAGGAAGGCGGCGAAGAGATAGAGGACCCAGTGGAAGTTCTCGACGATCGCCGCGCCGCCCGCGATCATGATGCCGCGCATGATGATCACGCCGAGGATGCCGTAGAGCAGCACCCTGTGCTGGTATTGTCGCGGAATGGCGAAATAGGAGAAGATCATCGCGATGATGAAGATATTGTCCATCGCCAGCGATTTTTTCGACGACGAAACCGGTCAGGTATTCGAGCGCGGGCTGCTCGCCCGACTGGTACCAGATCCATCCGCCGAAGGCGACGCCGATGGCGATGTAGAAGGTGGAGAGCATGAGGCTCTCGCGGATCCCGATTTCCTTGGATTCCTTGTGCAGGACGCCGAGGTCGAGAATGAGCAGAATGAGAACGATCGCGAGGAATATGGCCCACATCCATGCGGGCGTCCCGAGAAGGGAAAGTTCGAGGAATGGCATCGGTCAACCTTGATCCGGACGCATGCCGAGGCGTACCTGATGCGGGGCCCTGGCATAGGTTGGCTCTGGAGGTTCCGACATCGCGCGCTGTCCGGAGAGCGCGCCAGAGGGGCCCGGTACCCTGTGCGAGCGTGAAATGGCGAACGCCCGGCAACTATTCAAGCCACCGCTGTTGACATTTTTGTCATCACTCCATAGAAGCCGCTCAACTCCGGGCAGCGATGCCCGGTGTTGCGTTTCTGCCGGCAGGTTGCCATCGGAAACAGAGCATGTCCCGTGGCGTCTCCATTCGCATATGTGAGATACCTGTCAGAGAGGCCGAAAGGTTCTCTCAGAGGAGGGCGTGTTTCCTGATAACAAGGCGAATTGGCTTTGGCCACGCCATAAAAAGAAAGGAAATGCGATGAGCAAGCGCGCATCGTCCAAATACAAGATCGACCGCCGTATGGGCGAGAACATCTGGGGCCGTCCGAAGTCCCCGGTCAACCGCCGCGAATACGGCCCCGGCCAGCACGGCCAGCGCCGCAAGGGCAAGCTTTCCGACTTCGGCGTGCAGTTGCGCGCCAAGCAGAAGCTCAAGGGCTACTATGGCGACATCTCCGAGAAGCAGTTCCGTGCGACTTACGACGAAGCGGCCCGCCGCAAGGGCGACACGCCGGAGAACCTGATCGGCCTGCTCGAGTCGCGTCTTGACGCGATCGTCTACCGCGCCAAGTTCGTTCCGACCATCTTCGCTGCACGCCAGTTCGTCAACCACGGCCACGTCAAGGTCAACGGCGTCCGCGTCAACATCGGTTCCTACCGTTGCAAGGCCGGCGACGTGATCGAGGTCAAGGAAAAGTCCAAGCAGCTCGTCATCGTTCTCGAGGCCGTTGGTCTCGCCGAGCGCGACGTTCCGGACTATATCGAAGCCGATCACAACAAGATGCGCGCGACCTTCAACCGCGTTCCGGGCCTCGCCGACGTTCCCTACGCCGTCGTCATGGAACCGCATCTGGTCATCGAATTCTATTCGCGCTGATTTCTGTCAGCGAGAATATGTCAAGGAAGCCGTCCGCAAGGGCGGCTTTTTTGTTGAGCACGTTTTCAATCAGCACTGCACCGATGTATCCGTAAGCATGATCCGCAACACCGATACGTCCTGGGGCCTTGTCTCCATCCTGTTTTCACTGGGCAATGGCTGCGCTGTTCTTCGGGCAGTTCTGGCTCGGCTGGTACATGCAGGGTGTCCGCAATCCGATCGAGCAGTACGGCCTTTACCAGTGGCACAAGGCCTTCGGCTTCACGATCCTCGGGCTTGCCGGGCTCCGAATTCTCTGGGCGGTGACATCGCATCGACCCCGGCTGCCCGTCGGCATGCCGGATGGCGAGAAAGCGCTGGCCCGCGGCAGCCATGTCGTTCTCTATCTCGCACTCGTCCTCGTGCCGCTGACCGGCTGGGCCGTGGTCTCGACATCGCCGTTGCCGATCGCGAGCTGGTTTCTTCGGCCTGTTCGTCGTGCCCTCGCTGCCGCTTGGCATTTCGCTCCACGCCCAGCATCTCTGGTCGAGCCTGCATGCCTTCCTCGCCTATGCGGCGATGTTTCTCGCCGGTGTCCATGTGCTTGCCGCGCCTGCGCCATCATTTTCGCAATGGGGACGACGTGCTGCGGCGCATGATCTGGCCGCGGTGAGGGCTTTGCCTGCGGGCGCCGATAGGCTATTGGCTCCGATATGGAAACTGCGGCGACACCGATGCTGACGACCAATCCCGATCATGACCGCGAGGATCCGGCCTTCGCGGGCGATGCGACGATGCAGGCGCTCTTCCGGCATGCGCCGCAGTCCGGCGGCTTCAACCACCTTCGCAAGAAACTGATCCGGCAGACAAGGCAGGCGTTTCCAGGATTTCGGCATGCTGAAACGGCCAGACGCGCTGGCTGGTCTGCCTGTCCGGCGGCAAGGATTCCTATGGCCTGCTGGCCATCCTGCTTGAACTGCGCTGGCGCGGGCTGCTTCCGGTCGAACTCGTTGCCTGCAATCTCGACCAGGGCCAGCCGAACTTCCCCAAGCACATCCTGCCGGATTACCTCCACCGCGCTCGGCATCCGCCATCGCATCGAGTATCGTGACACCTATTCGATCGTGAAGGACAAGGTGCCCCGCGGGCGCGACCTACTGTTCGCTGTGCTCGCGGTTGAGGGCGCGGCAATCTCTACCGTATCGCCCGCGAGGAGGGCTGCGACGCCGTTGTGCTCGGCCATCACCGCGAGGACATTCTCGAGACATTCCTGATGAACTTCTTCCATGGCGGACGGCTCGCCGCCATGCCGCCCAAGCTGCTCAAACGACGACGGCGACCTGATGCTGCTGCGCCCGCTCAGCTATTGCGCCGAGGACGATCTTGCGCGCTTTTTCCACAGCCATGCGGTTTCCGATCATCCCCTGCGACCTCTGCGGCTCGCAGGACGGCCTGCAGCGTAATGCCATGAAGGCGATGCTGGCGGATATCGAGGCGCGCATGCCCGGCCGCAAGGACGCGATGCTGCGCGCGCTCGGCCACACCAATCCGTCCCCACCTGCTCGACCCGAAACTTCCTTCGAATTTTTCGGGCCTTGCGCCCGCTACATCCAGGGAAGCTGCCGAATGAAAAACTTTGATATCACGTCGCTGGGCCGCGCTGATGCGCGAGGCCGCGAAGGTCGAAATCCTGCCGCGTTTCCGCAAGCTGGGCGAGGGTGGACATCCGCATCAAGACCGAGGCGTCGGACCTCGTGACGGAGGGCGACGAGGCGGCCGAGCGTTACATCAAGGCGCGATACGAAGCCATCGTGCCGGGCGCGCTGTTCGTCGGTGAGGAATCGGTCGCCGCTGATCCGGCCCTGCTGCCCAGGATCGCCGATGCCGACCTGGTTCTGACCGTCGATCCGATCGATGGCACGTTCAACTTCGCCTCCCGGCATCCCTCTTTTCGCCGTCATGGCTGCGGTCGTCTCGAAGGGTGAGACGGTCGCCCGGCATCATCTATGATCCGATGGGTGACGATTTCGTGCTGGCCGAGAAGGGCTCAGGCGCCTGGCAGGTGACACCTGACGGCAAGCGTGTGCGGCTATCGGTGATCGAACCCGCATCGCTCGACCAGATGTATGGCATGGCTTCGACCGGCTACCTCCCTGGCAGCGACCGTGCGACCGTGCTCGGCAACATGGCCAAGGTGCGGTTCCTGATGAACTACCGTTGCGCCGGACACGAATACCGGACTTTCGCCGCCGGCCATGTCCACTTCCTGATGTACAACAAGCTGATGCCCTGGGATCATCTGCCGGGCACTCTGATCGCCCAGGAAGCCGGTGCTTATGCCGCCCGTTTCGACGGTTCGGTCTACACGCCAAACCACACGGACGGCGGACTCATCCTCGCGCCCAACAGGGACATGTGGGATTTGCTGAGAAACCAGGTCTTCACGATCTAGGGCCTCAGCCCTTCTTCTGATACTGCGCGCCGACGCCGAAGAGCCTGCCTCGCTCGGCGATCAGCACGCAGCCGATGGAAACAATCGCGAGCAGGAAGAAGCCCGCCGCGGTCGGCACGATCGTGCCGTCATACTGCATGCCGATCCATGCGCCGATCGCGGCGCCGCCCGCAGTCTGCATGAAGCCGAAGACGGAGGCTGCAGTGCCGGCCACCGCACCGAGCGGCTCCATGGCCAGCGCCTGGGTGTTGGACCCGACCATACCGAAGCAGAACATCGTGGCAGCAAAGACGATCATGAAGGCCGTGAAGGGCAGCATGTCGTTCATGGCGAGAAACAGCCACACCCCGCTCAGCAGCGTGAAGGCGAACAGGGCGGTATGGGTGACCCGCCGCATGCCGAAGCGGCCGACAATGCGCGAATTCAGGAACGACGACACCGCCATCAGTCCGGCAACACCGGCAAATGCGATCGGGAACCAGGCGCCGAGACCGTAGATGTCGACATAGATCTGCTGCGCCGTGCCGATGAAGCCGAACAGCGCGCCCATGACGAAGATCGAGGAAATCCCATAGAGCAGCGCGCTGCGATGGGAGAAGACCATCGCGAAACCCTCGGCGATCACGCGTGGATGCAGCGGCCGCCGGTTGGCGTCGGTCAGCGACTCCCCGAGCCGCAGGTAGGCCCAGACGGCCATAGCGGTCGCGAGCGCTGCCATGAACAGGAATATCCACTCCCAATGGCCTGAGAACAGCAGCAACTGGCCGATGGATGGCGCCACGACCGGGATCGCCATGAACACCATGAAGATCAGCGACATCACCTCTGCCATCCCGCGACCCTCGAAGCGGTCCCGGACGGCGGACTGGCCGACGACGCGGGTGGCCGCCGCGCCGATGCCCTGGATGAAGCGCAGCACGAGCAGGGTGAAGAAGTTCGGCGCGATCACCGCAAGCGCTGCCGCCACGATGTAGATCACGAGGCCGATCATCAGCGGCGGACGCCGCCCGAACCGGTCCGAGATCGGGCCGAAGAACAATTGCGCGATACCGAAGCCGATCAGGTAGGAGGTCAGCACATATTGCCGCTCGTTTTCATGCAGGACGTTGAGGGCCTCGCCCATCGCCGGCAGCGCGGGCAGCATCACATCGATGGCAAGTGCGTTCAGTGCCATCAGCCCTGCAATCAGGGCAATGAATTCCGGTCTCGAAATCTGGCGTTCGGCGGGCAACATGAGAGCACTCTTGTAGTGGGGATGGCAGGCGCGTCCGCGCGGCGGGCCACGAGACAAAAGGTAGCTGGTCTATGAATCAAGATTGGACGCTTGTCCAGTCAAGATTAGTGAAACGTCGATGAAGGCGTTTTGGCTGGTCGCAACGACGGTGTTGCGGAATACGCGTCCGCGCTCCGTCCAGATCACTGCAACCGTCGCGGCGAGCCCCCCGATGCCGAAGGCGATGGCAAGCGGAACGACAGTCCCGTCATAGGCCTGGCCGACGATGCCCGCCAGGATGTTGGCGATGGTGAGCGTCACCACGCCGATCAGCGACGAGGCGGTTCCGGCGATGTGGCCGAGCGGCTCGAGCGCAATTGCGCCGATGTTGCCCTGCACGACGCCGAACGCCATCATGCAGATCGAAAGCAGGCCGAAGGTCACCCAGAACGGCGGGTTGCCGCCGAGCGACATCAGGAAGAGCACCAGCCCGGATGCGGTGAATATCGACAGTGCCCCATGCGCCACAGGCCGCATGCCGAGCCGCCGCACCAGCCGCGCGCTGAACAGCGCAGCGGCAGCCACGCCGATCGCGGACGCGCCGAAGGCGTAGGGGAACAGGTGGCCGAGACCGTAAAGCTCGCCATAGACCTGCTGGACGCAGATGACGTAGCTGAACAGCCCGACAAGGGTCAGCGTGCTGGCGACGGCGTAGCCGGCGGTCACGCGATTGGTGACGATTTCCTTGAATGCACTGGCAAGGCTGCCAAACGCGAGTGACCGGCGGTCCTCGGGCCTCAGCGTTTCCTTGAGACGCGTCGCCATCCAGAGTAGGATAAGCGCGCCGGCGACGGCGTTGAAGGCGAAGATGCCCTTCCAATTGGTCACGAATTCGATCTGCTGGCCGAGCGTCGGCGCGATGATCGGCACGATCATGAAGGTCGTGAACACGAAGGTCATGACCCGCCCCATGGACGGACCCGAAAAACAGTCGCGCACCATGGCGAGGGTCACGACCTGCAGTGCCGCGGTGCCGACCCCCTGGACGACACGCATCGCAAGCAGGCCGTTGAAACTCGTGACGAACATCGCCGCCACCGAGCCGGCCAGGTAGAGTCCGAGGCCGAATGTTATCAGCGGCTTGCGTCCAAACCGGTCGCTCAGGGGGCCGTAGAACAACTGGCTCACGGCAAATGTCGCCGTGAAGATCAGGATGACCAGCTGCCGGTCGTTTTCATTCGCAACGCCAAAGGCGCTGCCGATCGCGGGCAGGGCGGGCAGCACGATGTCGATCGACATTGCCGCCACGGCGGCAAGGGCGGCGCAGAGCGCGATGAACTCGCTCATTCCGAGATTGGCGCGCGCTCTCAGCGCTTCGGCATTGGCCGTGACGTCTGTCTGGCTCATGGATGGTCCGCCCGGGAGGCTGAAAAATTCTCAAAAAATCAGGGCCGGTCGCCCGGCCCCTGAATAGACTGCGATCGGCGTTGGGCTCAGGCCACGACGCCCTTCGCGCTGATGCCCTTGTCCACGAGGAACTGCTGCAGTTCGCCGGCCTGGAACATCTCGGTGATGATGTCGCAACCGCCGACGAATTCGCCCTTCACATAGAGCTGCGGAATGGTCGGCCAGTTGGAATAGTCCTTGATCCCCTGGCGCAGGTCGGCGTCCGCCAGCACGTTGTGGGTCTTGTAGTCGACGCCGACATAGTCGAGAATCTGCACGACCTTGCCGGAAAAGCCACATTGCGGAAAATCCGGAGTGCCCTTCATGAAGAGGACCACGTCGTTGCTCTTCACTTCGTTGTCGAGGAAATCGTTGATACCGCTCATTCCAAAAATCCTTTCACATGCGGGGTCAAGGCCCGCAGGTTCCGATTGCCCGTAGATAGCAAGCCGCCAACGGAAATTCCAGCCCGCTTTCGGCCGTATTCACTGCACCGCGACACATTTGCTCTCGCCGGTCTCGGAGATCGCCTTCGTTTTGAGATCAAGCGTCTTGAGAACGGCGATCACGGAGCCAAGGCCGTTCGCTTCGTTCTCGGCGAAGCTCGCACAGGTCTCGGGCGTGGCCTGCGCCACGCGCTGCCAGAAGAACAGCCTGCCGCCCTTCAGTTCGTACTCGTCGGACGGCACGTCGAGCACGGCTTTGCCGCTATCCAGGTCATAGACCACAAGGTCGCCTTGCGGACCTGTCGAGCGGCTGAGCACGAGGCTGCTGCCGGAGAGGTCGCCAAACCACAGCGGGTCGCCAGCCTGACCGATGACGACGTCGGCCTTCGCTTCGTCGAACACACAATCCGCCGGGGCTTCGCCGGTCTGCCGCGAAACCGCGAACCGATTGCCGGCGTCATCGGGGTAGGGAAGGGCGACCACATGAAACGCCTCGTTGGAATGACATTGTGGCGCCATGCTCGCCGATGACAGCGTCACGCAAAGCATTGTCCAGCCGGCGACCATTGCCAGGAATGAGCCTGTCACCACCATAGCCTAGGCGCGACGCTTTGCCTTCGAGCGTGCCGTACTCGTCCGGCGCTTGCTCACCTGCTTCTTGGCGGTCGGTGCCGCGCCCGATCCCCGGCCGCCGGAACCCGAAACCGGCTTTGCCTTCGCCTTGGCGGCAGGCTTTCTCGCTCCGGATGTCGTCGAGGCAGAGCTTGGCGCCTTTGTCTTGCGCCGGGCGCGTTTGGTCGTCGTCGACTTGAGGCCCGACTTTTTGAGGATCTCGTTCATCGCGCTCTTGACGATGCCCGAGATAAAAGTGTCCATCACGCCTGACATTGTTGATCTGTCCATGTTTCCGGGTGTCGGCAGCCAATATACGACCTGTTCCGCCCGGTTCCACTACAAAATGAAATCCCCCTTCTCAAGGTCATGATTGCCATCGAGCTTGACTGAGAAATCCGCCTTTCCATCCCCGTTGCTGTCGGCCGAGACGAATGTGTCGCCACCGGACCTGGAATAGCGAAGTTCGCCTGCCTCGCCCGAAAATGCCTTGCCGCCAACGAAACTGAGGTCCTGATTTCCCTTGGACGTCGCGTCGGCGTCGATCGCCCCGAGGTCGAGAATATCGTCCTCGGACTGCGAGAAATCGGAAATCGTGTCCCGCCGGGCGGCCCCGGTTCGCGAATCGGTGGTGGACCGGAACACGAAGGTGTCGGCGCCGGCGCCGCCTGAAACCGTGTCGGCCCCCAGCCCGCCCATGAGCCGGTCGGTTCCGGCTTCGCCGAAACAGGCTGTTTTTCTCCCGCCCGCCAAGCAGGACGTCATTGCCGTCTCCGCCTTTGACGTCGCCATCGACGAACCCCTTCCTGCCGTCATAGAGATCGTCGCCCTTGAACAGGTCGACGTCACCGATCATGGTTCCCGTATTCGTGATGAGGTCCTTTGCCGCGCCACCGTCGTTTGCAAACAGCGTGTAGGCGGCAAGTTCACCGGAAATCGTGCCGCTGTTGCGAATCTCGATGGTTTCGCCGATCGCATCGACTCCGAACCGGGTGATCCCGGCATGACCCTCTATCGTGCCGGTATTGACCAGCACCGTCGTCGTGGCGGCATTGCTGCCGCGCAGCACCACGCCGGCTCCCCCGATCGACGATATGATTCCGTCGTTGATAATCTCCGAGCCGTAGGCGTAGCAGGCGATGCCGGCACCGAAATCCAGTGCCTGGACATGACCGCCGGCCTTGACATGGATCGATTGCCCGTGATCGACGGCGGCGGAGTCGCCGAAATGGATGGTAAAGAAACCGACGCTCGCGCCAATCACCGACCCGTAGATGATCGCCTGGTGCCCCGAGCCCGTCCCCCTTATGGCATTGCTGTCGGTCGACGCGATCACCGTGCCCGATGCGATGAACACATCATCGGAGATGCCCAGCTGGACGGTGGTTCCGGCGGTGGTCGCCGACGACGGCGTTTGCCATGTCATGAAGAAGTCCCCGATTCGGCTGAATTGACCCCAGACGCACGGCGTGCGTCAGGTGTGCCAACCATAGCCTAACGAATTATACGGGGAAATTATTCATTTGCCAAAAAATTTGCGGCAAGATATGCGTTCATCCGCGCGGGCGACGGGTCCTCGCTATTCCGGCGCGCTTGTTTGCAGCGCGAGTGCATGCAGCACGCCGCCCATATTGCCCTGCAGAGCCTGATAGACCATCTGGTGTTGCTGGACACGGGTCTTGCCGCGGAACTGCTCGGCCACGACCTCTGCCGCATAGTGGTCGCCGTCACCGGCGAGGTCGCGGATCACCACCTTCGCGCCCGGGATGGCTTCCTTGATCATGTCTTCGATGTCGCCCGGGTTCATTGGCATGACTGATATCTCCTCATTCCGTGGGCGGCAGTTCGCCGCCCATGAAGTCAGGGAACCACGATTCATGGGCCTTTTGCAATTCCCCAATCGACAGTGCCCGTGCGGCGCCAAGCGTCACAGTCGCGCCGCCGGTCGTACCGATCCACGGCGCGAAAATCCCGCGCGCCTCGGCCAGTTCCTGCACCTCGTCGAGGTCGTCGCGCTCCACGGTCACCACGTAGCGGCCCTGGTCTTCGCCGTAGAAGACCGGGATCGGGTCCGCGCCCTCGATCTCGTTGACGGCGGCGCCGATGCCCGAGGCCATCGCCATCTCGGCGATCGCCAGCGCCAGTCCGCCCGACGAGCAGTCGTGCACGGCGGTGACAAGGCCATCGCGGATCAGTTCGCGGACGAAATCGCCGACCTTCTTTTCGTGCTTGAGGTCGACGAAGGGTGGCGGGCCGTCGGTGCGGCCATGGATATCGCGCATGTAGACCGACTGCGCCAGATGCGTGCCCCAGCTTGCCGGCGCGCCGACCAGTAGAATCGGCTCCTCCTCCTCGGCAAAGCCGATTCGCGCCATGCGGCCTCCAGTCATTGATCAACCCGACGCCGCCGATGGTCGGGGTCGGCAGGATGCCCTTGCCATGCGTCTCGTTGTAGAGCGAGACATTGCCCGACACGATCGGGAATTCCAGCACCGTGCAGGCCTCGCCGATGCCCTTGATGGCATGGACAAGCTGGCTCATGATCTCAGGCTTTTCGGGATTGCCGAAGTTGAGATTGTCCGTGGCGGCGAGCGGCAGGGCGCCTGTCGCGGTCAGGTTGCGCCAGCATTCGGCCACGGCCTGCTTGCCACCCTCGAACGGATCGGCCTCGACATAGCGCGGCGTCACGTCGGAGGAGAAGGCGAGCGCCTTGGTCTCATGGCCTTCGACGCGGATCACGCCGGCGTCTCCGCCCGGCAGTTGCAGCGAGTTGCCCTGGATCAGCGTGTCATACTGCTCGTAGACCCAGCGGCGCGAGGAATTGTTGGCTGAACCGACCAGCTTGACCAGCACATCGGCGACATCGGCCTGCGGCACGTCATTGGCAGCCAGCGGCGCCGGCTTGACCAACGGGGTCCACGGGCGGTCATATTCCGGCGCCTGGTCGCCAAGATCCTTGATCGGCAGATTGGCCACTTCGGTGCCCTGGTGGAGGACGCGGAAGCGCAGGTCGTCGGTGGTCTTGCCGACGATGGCGAAATCGAGGCCCCATTTGACGAAGATCGCCTTGGCGACCTCTTCCTTCGACGGCTCCAGCACCATGAGCATGCGCTCCTGGCTTTCCGACAGCATCATCTCATACGCGGTCATTTGGGTTTCGCGCACCGGCACCTGATCGAGCTGCAACTCGATGCCGAGGTCGCCCTTGGCGCCCATCTCGACGGCGGAGCAGGTGAGGCCCGCTGCCCCCATGTCCTGGATGGCGATGACGGCGCCGGTCTTCATCAGTTCGAGGCAGGCTTCAAGCAGGCATTTTTCGGTGAAGGGGTCACCGACCTGAACCGTCGGGCGTTTTTCCTCGATCGTTTCGTCGAACTCGGCCGAGGCCATGGTCGCGCCGCCGACGCCGTCACGGCCGGTCTTGGCGCCGAGATAGACCACCGGCAGGCCGACGCCCTTGGCTTCGGAGAGGAAGATCGCGTCGGACTTGGCGAGGCCGGCCGCAAAGGCATTGACGAGAATGTTGCCGTTGTAGCGCGCGTCGAACTCGACTTCGCCGCCGACAGTCGGCACGCCGAAGGAATTGCCATAGCCGCCGACGCCCGCGACCACGCCTGCGACCAGATGTTTGGTCTTGGGATGATCCGGCGCGCCGAAGCGCAGCGCGTTCATCGCCGCGATCGGCCGTGCGCCCATAGTAAAGACGTCGCGCAGGATGCCGCCGACCCCGGTCGCCGCACCCTGGTAGGGCTCGATGTACGAGGGATGGTTGTGGCTCTCCATTTTGAAGACCACGCAGTCACCGTCGTCGATGTCGACCACGCCGGCATTCTCGCCCGGGCCCTGGATGACGCGCGGCCCGTTGGTCGGCAGCGTCTTGAGCCACTTCTTCGAGGATTTGTACGAGCAGTGCTCGTTCCACATCGCCGAGAAGATCCCGAGTTCGGTGAAGCTCGGTTCGCGCCCGATCAGCGACAGGATGCGATCATATTCATCCGGTTTCAGGCCATGGCTGGCAATGAGGTCTGGCGTGATCGGGCGGTCGTTGGAAACGGTCATCGGGCTCTCGAAAAGCTGGGCAGGAGGACTTCGCGACCCCTATAACCCAAGCCGTTGGCGAGTGCGACAGGAAAATGGCCGGCATCAACAGGTCGGGGCATGCTGTCGATTTCGTTGTCGCAATAGTCAGGGATCGCTGGGGCGACACAGGCCGCACTGGGCAAATCAGCCCACACCGACATAGGCCGATGGTCCGTCATCCAGCAAACGCCGCAGCGTCGCCATTCCGTCCTCGATCGCGGCGCGGCTGACGCCTTCGCTGAACCCGATGCGAACGCGGTGATAGATTCGCTCTCCGCGTCCGGCCTTGAATTCGTCCTCGTCGTCGATCAGCACGCCCTCGTTGAAGGCGGCCTGCTTGAACGTGCCCGAAAGCCAGGGTTCGGGCAGCTTGAGCCAGAGAAACGGCATGTGGGGATGAGACCGGAAATCGCAGCCAGCGAAAATCCGGCGGGCGGCGGCCTCGCGCGCCTCGATTTCCCGCAGGCTCTTCGTCCGGATCTGGTCCGCCGTGCCCGACAGCACGAGCCGGGCGGCAAGTTCGGCGAGCACGAAAGGCAATCCGCCGGTGATCAGCTTCTGCGTCACGCGCACGCGCTGGGAAAAGTGGGCGGGGCAGGAGACCCAGGCGCCGCGCACGCCCGCCGCCACCGATTTAGACAGGCCGTTGACGTGGAACGTCCGGTCGGGCGCGATCTCGGCGAAGAGCGGAACATCATCCTGGATCATGCTTCCATAGATGTAGTCCTCGATCAGCCACACATTGTGCTTGCGGGCGATGTCGGCGATCTCACGCCTGCGGCTTTCCGGTATCGTGGCGAGTGTCGGGTTCTGGCCGGACGGGATGGTGAACACAGCCTTGGGATGCTCGCGAGCGCAGACCCGCTCGAAATCCTCCGGGATGATGCCGTCCGCGTCGGAATCGACCAGCACCACCTGGCGGCCGGTCAGCACGGCGCTGCGGGTGACCTGCGCATAGGTCAGGTGTTCGCTGACGATCCGGTCGCCGGGAGATGAGACGGCGGCAATGATCGCCGTGATCGCCGCATGGACCCCGAGATGCGGGACGATCGAGCGCGGCTCGGGCGACCAGTTGGCTGTTGACAGCCAACGCCGCCCGGCCTCCTGCCAGTCGGGAGACAGAACCCGGGTATAGCTCGCGATCTCGCCCGGCTGGCTGGTGGCAATCTCCATCATCAGCTTTCCGATGGCAGCGGACTGGCCGACGTCCACGGCCGCGGTCGTATCGAAGCGCAGCTTGCCGGGCGGTGGCGACATGGCACGCGTGCCGCCGAAATTCAGGGTGATCGGATCGCTCGTCCGGTTCTCGTTGGCGGCCAGTCCCGGCTGCACATAGGTGCCCCGGCCGACCTCGCCGCTCACCAGGCCGCGTTCGCGCAGCAACGCATAGGCACGGGTGATTGTCCCTATTGTCACGCCTAGATCATAGGCGAGATCGCGCTGCGGCGGCAGTTTCGTCTCTGCCGCGAGCTTTCCGGTCTTGATGTCGGCCTCGGCACTGTCCGCGATACGGACATAAAGCGGGCCTTTGCGGCTTTCGAGGTCGGGAACCCATTTTGTCACCATGACAATTCTCTATATTGCATTCTTTTTCGCGTCAAGTATGAAGCGAAAACAGGTACAATTTGGATGAACGGAGAGAAGCAATGAGGGCAATAGAGACAATGCCATCAGAGATGACGGCAGGCCGTCGCCTGGGATTTTCGGTCCTGAAGACGGTGGCAAGGACGTTGTGGTCAGGTTTTGGAAAGAGGCGTGACTTGCGGCGTACGCGCCTGCACCTTTTCGAACTCAGCGATAGCGCGTTGAGGGATATCGGGCTGACGCGCGAGGTTGCCGACAGCGAAGCGTCCCGTTCCCTGCTTGCCTGCTACCTGAACAATGCGCGTTGAGACGGACTGGCCCGCGGTTCAGCAGTCCCTGCCGCCGCGCGCCCAGTGGCTGACATCCTTGTTGACACGGACGCTGATCGTTGCATCCTGCATCAACGGTCCGAAGGCCGAGAGCTTGGCGGGGTTGCCTTGCGCCTGAACGACGAGCAGGGGGAGCGATTCCGGCGCGTTGCGTTTCACAACCAGGATGCGTGGCGTCCCCGTGAAGGATTTCAGTTCCGGCGCCAGGCGGTACGGCGCGAATGCCGCATCCTTGGACTTGAACCAGCATCGGTTGGCGCCCAGCGCGACGCGCTCCATGATCGGCAAGGCGCCGATCTCAAGTGCTGCCACCGGCTTTTCCTTGGAGGAGCAGCCGGGCAGAAAGGCCGCTGCGGACAGCAGGCAGACGAGGTCGAGACGCATGAGGGGCTCCGGAATTCTGTCGCTCAGCCTCTCATAGCCACCAAAGCTTAAGCGGCGATGACTTCGAGCGCCGAAGCGAATATGCCGCGGCCATCGGTTGCCGCCATGGGCCGCCTCGATCAGGTTTTCCGGATGCGGCATCAGGCCCAGCACATTGCCTGCTGCGTTCATAACGCCGGCGATGTCGTTGATCGAACCGTTCGGATTGGTGCCATGGGCATAGCGGAACACGACCTGTCCGTTGCCCTCGATGGCGGCAAGGGTCTCCGCATCGGCGAAATAGTTGCCATCGTGGTGGGCAACCGGCGAGCGGATAATCTGCCCCTTGTCGTAGGCGCGCGTGAAGGCCGTGTCGTTGTTGACGACTTCGAGCTTGATTTCGCGGCAGACGAACTTGAGCGAAGCGTTGCGCATCAGCGCGCCGGGCAGCATGCCGGCCTCAAGCAGGATCTGGAACCCATTGCAGACGCCGAGCACCTTGACGCCTTTGTCGGCCTTCTCGCGGATCGCCTGCAGCACCGGCATGCGGGCTGCGATGGCGCCGCAACGCAGATAGTCGCCATAGGAGAAGCCGCCGGGAATGACGATCAGGTCGACATCGGGGATCTCGGTCTCGGTCTGCCAGATCGTGACGGGCGCACGGCCCGAGATCTTGGTCAGCGCCGCGATCATGTCGCGGTCGCGATTAAGGCCGGGAAGCTGGACGACGGCGGATTTCATGTAGATTTCTCCTAACGGAACCAATCAGGTTTGAGGCTCGAAAGGATCCTGGCCGCGCTCGGCAAGTTCCCTGAGTTCAAGCTGCGCTCAATCTTCTCAAGCCTGAGGTCGACGCGGTCAAGGCGAGTATAAATCTGATGGATGTCCATATGCATGGATGCCAGCGTTCCTCGGATATTGCTGGTTTCCGTCTTCAAGCCCGAGATGTCGAACTTCATGATGGCCATGTCGGCATGCATCTGCTTGAGCAGTTCATACATCAACTCGTTGCTGACTTCGCCCACAACAGCCCCCAACCTCTACCCGAGGTTGATAGTGTAATTCTCAATCACCGTGTTGGCGAGCAGCTTTTCGCACATCGCCTTGAGGTCATCCTCGGCCTTGGACCTGTCGTCATGGTCCACAATTAGGTCGAAGACCTTGCCTTGGCGGACGCCGTCGACACCGGAAAAACCGAGCGCGCCGAGTGCGCCCTCGATTGCCTTGCCCTGCGGATCCAGAACGCCGTTCTTCAGCGTGACGACGATGCGTGCCTTGATCATCTTCCCCTCAAACTTACGAAATACGATTACTTGACCAGAACCGGGCCGGACGAGCGGATCGGTTCGTTCTCATTGATGATGCCGAGGCGACGCGCAACTTCCTGATAGGCGTCGAGCAGACCGCCGAGATCCTTGCGGAAGCGGTCCTTGTCGAGCCTTTCCTTGGTCTCGATGTCCCACAGGCGGCAGGAATCCGGCGAGATCTCGTCGGCCAGGATGATGCGCATCATGTCGCCCTCGTAGAGGCGGCCGCATTCGATCTTGAAGTCGACAAGCTGGATGCCGACGCCGAGGAAGAGACCGGTGAGGAAGTCGTTGATGCGGATGGCGAGCGCCATCACGTCATCGAGTTCCTGCGGGCTCGCCCAGCCGAAGGCGGTGATGTGTTCCTCGGAGACCATCGGGTCCTCGAGCGCATCGGACTTGAAATAGAACTCGATGATAGAGCGCGGCAGGACCAGGCCTTCCTCGATGCCGAGGCGCGTCGACAACTCGCCGGCGGCGACATTGCGCACCACGACTTCGAGCGGGATCATCTCGACCTCGCGGATCAGCTGCTCGCGCATGTTGAGACGGCGGATGAAGTGGGTCGGGATGCCGATGCGGTTCAGATGGGTGAAGACGAATTCCGAAATCCGGTTGTTGATGACGCCCTTGCCATCGATGATCTCGTGCTTCTTCTTGTTGAAAGCGGTGGCGTCGTCCTTGAAGAACTGAACCAGCGTGCCTGGCTCTGGGCCTTCGTAAAGGATCTTTCCCTTACCCTCGTAAATCCGACGACGGCGGTTGTTCATCCTGTTCTCTTTTTTGTTGGCGGCAAGACTCAGGGGAGGCCGAGCTGCCGCAGTGCTCTTTTGAGCGGTCCATAAACGAATTGCGGGAGTTTAACAATCTCGGTGATGGCCGATCCCCTGAATTTGCGGAGATGCCGTGCCATGTTGCACTTTGTTGTGCCTTTTGATTTATGTGCGCCGAGCTTATATTCAAGCGACACGAATCCGGGAGATATCCAATGGTGACCATGAACGATCGCGAAAAGGCGTTCGAGAACAAATATGCCCATGACCAGGAGAAGAAGTTTCGCGTCATCGCCAGACGCAACAAGCTGACCGGGCTGTGGGCGGCCGGCCTGCTCGGCAAGGCGGATGCCGATGCCTATGCCAAGGAAGTGGTGGCCGCGGATTTCGAGGAAGCCGGCGACGAGGACGTTGTCCGCAAGGTCGCGGCAGACTTCAAGGCGGCCGGTGTGTCTGCCGGCGAGGACGACGTCCGCGCCAAGCTCGCCGAATTGCTGCCGGTGGCGATCGACCAGATCGAAGCCAGCTGATCCTCAGGACCCTTAAGAGCCTCAAGGCCGCCTCCGGGCGGCTTTTTTACGGCGTGAGGCGCGCGATGAACTGCGCAAAGACCATCGATCCCTCCGGCCACGGTCCATGACCGGACAGTTCGTTGATATGCCCTGATTCCCCTGCATCGATGAAGAGGGAACCCCAGGCATTGGCGAGGTCGCCGGCATGTTCGAAGCTGCCATGCGGATCGTTGCGGCTGGCAACGACAACTGATGGAAACGGAAGCGGCTCGCGCGTGTAGGCGCCGAGTTTTCGAAGCTTCCGCGCCATTGCGCCATTGCCCTCGAGTTCGGGCGGCGAGACCAGGAAGGCCCCGGCGATCCGCCGCAGCGACAGCGGCGCGGCCAGAACTGCCGAGTAGACGCCGGTGGAATGGGCAACGAGAACGACTGGCTTTTGAGCGGATTCGATGGCGGCGAGCGTCGCCCCCGCCGGATCGGCGGGGCTTCCGCCATGCCAACCTTCGTCAGCCACCAGCCGGGCCGTGGAAAGCCGCGTCTGCCAGCGTGCCAACCAGTGGTCCTGATTGCCGTTGCCCGGACCGGGGATCATGAGAATGTCTGCGTCTGATGCTTTCATGGGCGTCAGATGATGGCTCCGCGGTCGCCTGTCAAGCAGCGAGCGCCGCGCTCAGTCGATCGCGGTGATTCCCTCTGCATGGGTGATGTACCCGGACCCGAGGCATTCCTCGACCGCCGTCCGTGCAACATCGTTGACCGGCTCGGTGCGGGCCAGGTCGACATGTTCCTGGCACATGCGCTCGCGCATCGCCCGGTTGGTCTCTGGCAGCGACGCTGCCGGCACTGCGAATTCGTTGTAGAGAAGCCCTGCGATTGCCATCAGCGGCAGCAGCCAGCTCATGAACAGAATATGTCGTAGTCCCATGTCGCGCCGACTCCCTGCAGGCGGGCGGATAGAAGCAGAATGCCCGTGACCTGTCGATAGAGTTGGCGGTTCAACACCTCGTGAGCCTGTATGGCCGTGGCGACAATTCCATTCGCAGATGCTACTATATGCCGCGCCGCACTTTCAAGCGCGGCAACCTCTTTGTGAGGAGGAGACGGCAATGGCAGTGCTTCATGTCTATTCGGACGCGCAGGGATCGATGCCACGTCCCGCGGTTAGAACGATCGGCGCGCTCGAAGTCTTCGATGCCCTTCGGCTGGGCTGGATAGATTTCCGCGAGAAACCGTCGCACTATGTTTTTCTTTGCCTGCTTTATCCCGTCGCCGGCGTCGTGCTGATGGTCTGGAGTGCTGGCGCCAACATGTTGCCGGTCATGTTTCCGCTCGCCTCGGGCTTCGCGCTGCTCGGTCCGGTCGCGGCCCTCGGCCTCTACGAGATCAGCCGAAGGCGCGAACTCGGCCTGGATCCGTCTTGGCGGGAGGCACTCGAGGTGCGAAAGTCGCCGGCCTTGTTTTCGATCTTTGCCGCCGCCGCGATGCTGTTCGTCCTGTTCATCGCCTGGCTCAACGTCGCCCAGGCGATCTACGAATGGCATTTCGGACCCGAAGTGCCAGCATCGCTGTCGGTGTTCCTGTCCAACGTGCTGACGACGAGCGCAGGCTGGTCCATGATGTTCTGGGGTGACCTGGCGGGGCTTGGCTTTGCAGTCCTGGCGCTGGCGATCTCGGTTGTCACCTTCCCGCTGCTGTTGGAGCGTGACGTGGGCGCCGCGGCGGCAATCGCCACCTCGGTTCGCGCCACACTGAGGAACCCCGTGCCGGTGTTGCTGTGGGGACTGATCGTCGCGGCTTTGCTGGTCGTCGGCAGCATTCCGCTCTTCGCCGGGCTGGCTGTCGTCTTGCCGGTACTGGGCCATGCAACCTGGCATCTCTACCGCAAGCTTGTCGAGCCACCGGCGCTAGCAGAGATGTCGATCAGAGCGCGGTGAAGCCATTGTCGACGAAGAGGTGGGCGCCGTTGACGAAGCTCGCCTCGTCGCTGGCGAGGAAAAGCGCGGCCCGGGCGACCTCTTCCGGCTCGCAGATCCGACCTTGCTGCGCCATCAGCGCGGCCTCCGAGACGTCGACGCCCAGCGCCTGCAGGTCCCGCACCTCGCGCAGGCCATGCGGAGTCCGCACGAAGCCGGGGCAAACCGCGTTGCAGCGGATGTTGCGGTCGCGGAACTCGACTGCGATGGCGCGAGCGAACATGTGCACCGCGCCCTTGGTCGTGTCATAGAGCACTTCCATCGGCGTGGCGGCGACCGCCGAGATCGACGACGTGCAGACGATCGAGCCGCCGCCTGCGCCGATCATCCCCGGGAGCACGGCCCTCGTCATCAGGAACATCGACTTGACATTGACCTCGTGCAGCCAGTCCCATTCCTCCTCTGTCGTGTCGAGAAAGGGTTTGATCACGATTGTGCCCGCGTGATTGAAGAGCACCGTCACCGGTCCGAAGGCATGCTCGACCTGGGAGACGGCTTCCGTGACCTCCGCTGCCTTTGAAACATCGGCCGTCACCGCCATGGCAATGCCACCCGCCGCGATGATCTCGTTGACCCGCGCGTCTGCCTCGGCGGCATTGCGGTCGATGATCGCAACCTTCGCGCCCTCGGCTGCAAACAGCACGGAAGCGGCGCCTCCCATGCCGGTCGCGCCACCCGATACAATCGCAACCTTCCCCGAAAGCCTGCCTGCCATGCGTTCCCCCAAATGCTGGATGCGGACCTATCCAAACACGCGGTTGAAGATCGTGTCCACATGTTTGGTGTGGTAACCCAGATCGAATTTCTCGCGGATCTCGGACTCGGGAAGGGCGGCGCGCACCTCCTGATCGGCGAGCAGTTCCTCGAGGAAGTCCTTGCCCTGTTCCCAGACCTTCATCGCATTGCGCTGCACGAGGCGGTAGGCATCCTCGCGCGACACCCCGGCTTGCGTAAGGGCAAGCAGGACCCGCTGGGAATGAACGAGACCGCGGAACTTGTTCATGTTCTTCAGCATGTTGTCAGGATAAACCAGCAGCTTGTCGATCACACCGCTCAGACGCGCGAGTGCAAAGTCGAGGGTTATCGTCGCGTCGGGACCGATCATGCGCTCGACGGAACTGTGCGAGATGTCGCGCTCGTGCCAGAGCGCCACGTTCTCCATCGCGGGCATCGCATGCGAGCGCACCATGCGGGCAAGGCCGGTCAGGTTTTCGGTGAGCACGGATTGCGCTTGTGCGGCATCGCCGACGAGCCCTTCTGGCCGGGCGAGAAGTACTCCTCGGCTTCCAGCACCTCGGTGCGCTGCAGGTGGCGGATCTCGATGGCGAGCCGCTCGATCGACGAGGCGATCACGCCGAGCGTGGCGAAGAACATCGGCGTGGCGGTCGCGCGGGATGACCTGGGTCGAGACCGGCTCGAGGCGAGGCCGAGCTTCGCCGCGACATGCTCCTCGACGCGCGGATCGATATTGGCGAAGGTGCCGACGGCGCCGGAGATCGCGCAGGTCGCGATCTCCTCGCGCGCGGCGACAGGCGGTCGCGGCACGCTGCGAATTCGGCGTAGGCCGGCCAGCTTGATGCCGAAGGGTCCGGCTCGGCGTGGATGCCGTGGCTGCGGCCTATGGTGACGGTGTCACTTGTGCTCGAAGGCGCGGCGCTTCAGCGCCGCGAGCAGCGGTCGATGTCGGCGAGCAGGATGTCGGAGGCGCGCGTCAGCTGGACGTCGAAGCAGGTGTCGAGCACGTCGGACGAGGTCATGCCCTGGTGCACGAAGCGCGCTGTCGGGGCCGACGAATTCGGCGAGATGGGTCAGGAAGGCGATGACGTCGTGCTTGGTGACGGCCTCGATCTCGTCGATGCGGGCGACGTCGAACGTCGCGGCGCTGCCCTTGTCCCAGATATGCTGGCGGCCTCTTTCGGGATCACGCCGAGCTCGGCCAGCGCGTGGCAGGCGTGCGCCTCGATCTCGAACCAGATGCGGAACCGGGTCTCCGGCGACCAGATGGCGACCATGTCGGGGCGGGAATAGCGCGGGATCATCGGCAGAAATCCTTGGGATGGAGCCTTCGTTGCCGCCCCTCTAACAAATGGCGGCGGCAAGCTCAATGCGCCTTGGCGCTCCCGCGCCGTGCAAACCACAGGCCGAAGCCGATGAATGCGAGGCAGGAGAACGGCCAGTAATAGGCCAGGCTGCCCACGGTGAACGTGTAGCCGGCGCCGGCGGATGTGAAGGCAAGCTGGAAGAACCAGACGATCTGGGGGAAATCGGCGTGCCAGTGGGAATAGAAGACCCGGTACTGCAGCGCAAAGACTGCCGCCGTGACGAGATGTGCGGTCACGGCCATGATGATCGACGCGCCCGCCAGGCGGGCCAGGCTGCCTCGGCCGTCCAGAACGAGCCGCGCCAGCCAGAGCGCCGGCGCAAAGGCAAGCGAGCCGCCGTAGAAATACACCGCCGCGATGGCGTAGGGATTGGCGACGATCAGCCGGTTGTGCGTCCAGATGCCCACCATCGCCGCGATGGCCAGCAGGAGACCCCAGCCCGCCGACCCGAAGATAACAGTCGAGGGAGAGGGGACCGCATGGCCCGCACGCCGTGCCAGCCGTCGGAAAAGACCTTCGTTCGACCCGGTGCTATCCGAGGCCGTCACGGTCTCGGCCCATAGGGCAGGATCGGGACTGCGATCCATCGACGGTCATTGCCCTCGAAACCCATGCTGTCGACGAGGATCATCGCCATATGCGGCGCATCGCCCATCTCGCTCGCGATTACGGCGCCGATGCGATAGCCATTGGGACAGCCGCGGCTCTTAGGGATGGTGCTGTCGGCATGCAGCACGGTGTCGACGCTGCTGCCCTGTCGTTCGGTGAGCCGCAGGGTGAAGCCCGCATAGCTGCCCGTCATGTTGAGGCAGTCCTGGCTGGGCGCAAACGCGCGTTCCTCCAGCCTGAGCGTATAGGTATAGCCCGTTACCTGTGCCGAGAGGAACGGATAATAGCGCAGGGCGTGCGGATTGCTGCCGACCTCCGAGGGCGGGTTGTAGGCGACCATCACGCCGGGATTGTCGATGAGCCCGTGCGCTGCGATCAGCGGATCGGCCTTCGCGCGGCTCTCGACCCGAATTCTCGCCAGTTGGCCTTCCTCGTGCACCAACGACCGGACCGGCGTTGCCGGCAGGAACCTGTCCGGGTCGATGTCGATGAAATAGATCGTCGAATAGGCGCCGCCCGATCCGTCGAATATGCCGTATTCCTCGAAGGCGAAGACCTTGCCGTCGCGGGAATAGCCCAGGACATTGAGCGAGGCCATGTCTCCGGCGAGACCGGCAGCCGGAGGTGCGCCGGCCAGCAATGCCGAGAGCGCGATGGCCGCGTGCCGCATCCTATCTCCTCGTTGCTTCCGCCGCCTGTCGCAGGGCCTCGATATTCGCGCGATAGTCGGCGAGTCCCGCACCCTTGTAAACAGCCGATCCGGCAACGAAGACATTGGCGCCGGCGCCGGCGGGAACGGCGATGGTTTCGGCGGTGATGCCGCCATCGACCTCCAGGTCGATCGGCCGGTCGCCGATCATCCGGCGCACGCGACGGATCTTCTCCGTCGTCGCTTCGACATATTTCTGTCCGCCGAAGCCGGGATTGACGGTCATGACAAGGATCAGGTCTACGCTGTCGAGCACATATTCGATGGCGCTTTCCGGCGTGGCCGGGTTGATCGCCACACCGGCCTTCTTGCCCAGGGCGCGCACGGCCTGCAGCGATCGATGCAGGTGCGCGCCGGCTTCGGCATGGACCGTGATGATGTCTGCGCCTGCCTTGGCGAAGGCCTCGAGATAGGTGTCGGCGGGTGAGATCATCAGGTGGCAGTCGAAGACGGCGTCGGTCAGCGGCCGCAGCGATTTTACCACGTCGGGCCCGAAGGTGATGTTGGGCACGAAATGGCCGTCCATGACGTCGAGATGGACCCAGTCGGCACCGGCCTCGATCGCATCCGTGACCTCCTGGCCCAGCCGCGAGAAATTGGCGGCGAGGATGGACGGCGCGATGCGGATCGGGCTGGACGGATTGGGGTTTGACATGGCGAAAGCTCCCTTTGGCTGGCGCATAGCATCGCCGCCGGGGCTCCGCAACGGCGCTGGTCTCAGGCGGGCAGAGTTTCCACGGCGGCGAGCCCTTCCGCGGCGGTTTGCCCGAAGACCTGCTCGAAATTCCGCCGGATGAGGGGATCGACGTCATCGAGCGTGACCGGCAGGCCAAGGTCGACGAGGCTGGTCACGCCATAGCCGGTGATACCGCAGGGCACGATACCCGAGAAATGCTCGAGATCGGGATCGACGTTCAGCGAAAAGCCGTGGAAGCTCACCCATCGGCGGAGCCGGACGCCGATCGCCGCCACCTTGTCTTCGGCGACGAGGCCGCCCGGAAGCGGCGGGCGCTCCGGCCGGCGCACCCAGACACCGACGCGATCCTCGCGCCGCTCGCCACGGACATTCATGTCATCGAGCGTGCCGATCACCACGGCCTCCAGCGCGGAGACGAAGGCGCGCACGTCCTGCCGGCGGCGCTTGAGGTCGAGCATGACATAGACCACCCGCTGGCCCGGGCCGTGATAGGTGAACTCGCCGCCGCGACCGGTCTTGTGGACCGGAAAGCGCGCAGGCGCCAGGAGATCCCTGTCCTCGGCGCTGGTGCCGGCGGTATAGAGCGGGGGATGCTCGACGAGCCAGACAAGCTCGTCGGCGCTGCCCTCGGCGATCAGCCCCGCCTGGCGCTCCATCTCCGCGACGGCATCCTCATAGCCCGTGAGCCCCTCGGTGATCCGCCAGCGCACCGGTGGCGAGCCGGGGAGGGGCAGCATGGTAGTCTCGATCTCGGAACGGTGCATGGGAGATGGCTCGTGGACGTTTGGGCGCGTGGAGGCTATCGCTCTATCTGGCAACAGCCGGCGCCGGACGCAAGAGGCGATCCGCGGCGGGATAGCGCGAAGGGTCGGGCGTCGGGATGGTGAAAACCTTGATTTCGTTGGCAATGCCGCGCAGCGCCACATTCTGCGCCTCGGGCGTCAGGCCGCGTATCGACAGAAGTCCGAGAGCACGGGCGTCGCCGAGAACCGGCTCGGTCGCATAGATCTCGTGCGTTGTCGCAAGCTGCTGGACCCGCGAGGCGATATTGACCGTCTGGCCGAAATAGTCCTGGCGGTCGTTGAGGCTGACGGCGATGCAGGGCCCCTCATGGATCCCGATCTTGAGCAGCAGTTCCTCGCGGCCATCCTGTCCGTTGAGATCGATCATCGCCTCGCGCATCCGCATTGCTGCGGCCACGGCGCGGTCGGGCGTCGGGAAGGTCGCCATGACGGCATCGCCGATGGTCTTGACGACGGCACCCGCCTCCGCCGCCACGATGTCGTTGAGCACGGCAAAATGCGACTGGACGAGTTCGAACGCAGCGAGGTCGCCGACGCGTTCGTAGAGTTCTGTCGAACCACGCAGGTCGGTGAACAGGAATGTCAGGCTGGTGATCTTCAGCCGCTGGTCGGGCCCGATCGTATCGGTGCGATAGAGATCGCGGAAAGTCTGGTTCGACAGCAACGCCTTGGCGGTGAGGAATGGCCGGCGCTTGCCGAGAAGGTCGTGCAGGATGTCGTTGGCGATGCAGACCGAGGGCAGCGTGCGCACGTCGAGGTGATTCTCCACCTGGATGCGCAGCGGTCCGGGCTGGAGCCTTATTTCCTGACTGGGCGAGTGCGAGCGGTCATAGGTGAGCGACAGGCTGCGCCGCTCCCGGGTCGGCTCGCCCGTCACGTCGATAAACTGCACCGCATGCGTGACCGGCTCGAACACGATCACGTAGTCGGCCGGCAGTTGCAGCGAGATCACGCCCTTCTCGCCGGGCGGAAGCTCCATCGCCTCAATGAGGAACTCGCCGATGATGCGCTCGTAGCCGTCTTCCGGCAGGTCAATTCCAGAGCCCCAATAGATCTGCCGGAAATATTCCTCTGGCGAGAGCCTGTCGGGATGGTGAGCCTCGATCGCACGTAGCCGCGGATTGACGGTGAAAGTGACCTCCACCATGTCGTCGAGATCGGGCTCATAGCCGGCGGCGCAGAGCGAGCATGTGTAGCGGGAACTGTGCACGGTCTTCAGCGTCGCATTGACGCCGAGCACGCCGCCGCAACCGGGGCACAGCACGTTCCAGGACATGTCGAACAGCCCGGTGCGCGATGCATGGACAAACCCGGATATCGCCGCTTCGGGATCAAGTCCCTCGGCGCTGGCAAAGGCAAGTACGTTGATGCGGTTCAGCTTCCGGTCCGGACCATGCCGGACCAGACGTTCCATCGCCTCGACCACGGCCGGGTCGACGGATTGGCGCAGCGCATCGAAGGGCAGGGCATCGTCCATGAGCGCATTCTACACCTCCACGACGGAATGCCGCAGCGGAAAATGCCGCAGCGGAATCTGCGTTGCGAGCGGCCAATCCGGCCAGTGTCGGAATATCTTCCGGCAGGAGTTCTCCGAAGTGAAATGGTGCGGTCGCAACGTTTCCGCGCCAGCAGGTCAGCGCGCTTTCAGAACAGCACTGATCAGCTCACTTCCTCGCGCAGCGGGCAAAGCTGGTCGGCTCTTTCCAGGTCTGCTTTTCGAGCGTGTCGCGCCCCCTGGTGGAAGCAACGATGGCGGCGCTGTTGCGCGAGGCAGGTGCGATGTTTCTGACCTTTTCATGCTGCGCTATGTCCAGGGACGCATTGGCCTTCTCTTTGGTCCCGCAATATCGAACCGGCAGGTATGAACCCGCGTCCGTGAAGTTCAGCGCTGCATATCCCACCAGGATTGCCAGCACGGGAGATGAAAAATGACTTGCGGATATCAACATTCGACGGTCCCTTCGCCATGAGTTCTACCTTGAGGATGTATTGGCGATCTTTCGAAGCCAGGAATGACCGCGATGAGCAGTAAAACGCAGATCGATGGTGCCAAACATCAGGTGATCACCTGAATTGGAGCGGATTGGGTCGGGATTGTTCGGTATTTGCGCGACGTTTCAGCGGATCGGGAAGGATCCGGCAGTTGGACGGCCGCCCGCCGTTTTCACGGGGTATCGGATCGAGGTCCTTGGCGCCTTTGATCGGGCTGACTTTGCGTCCACACCACCGGGTTTGTGATGCATTTTGCGTTGCAATACCCCAGAAAAAATCAATCCCCGAACGTTTCCGCCGGGGATTTGATTATGGGCTCGGTCACTTGGCGTGATCAGCCTTGGTGCGGTCGAGAAGCTTCATGCTCCGAAATATATGTAGCAATTTCAAGAGTTTAAGTAGATGGCCGCGCTCAAATGTAGTGCAATTTGTAGTGCGATACCATTTGTGATTTACGACCTCCGCAATTGACGAGAGGCCAACGGTACTGGCCCCGTATCAATAGTTATCCAAAAGGAGACACATGAAAATGATTGCGAAATCAATGCAGATGAAGGCGTTTGCCTCGAAGGATGGCCAACACTCCCGGCGTCTTTGGACTATCGCCAAGCCTACCTGCGAAACCAATCTGGGTGCATTTTTCGCACTCTCTCGTGATCAAACGGTTGACTCCGCCGCTTTTCGTCTCTCTCGGCCTGCTGTTTCTTAAATTCGGCGATTACCTGGCGGGTGAAATATTCCCGGTCGGTTTTCCGTTCCCATTCGCATACTGAGCACGCGCCGAGAGCGTCGAGTACCGCTATTGTCATAGCCTCGATCATTTCGTCTCGTTTGGACTGAGGCGTAGCTGTAAGAAGGTCTTCCAGCGCGTCAAGCTGACGCTCGGTCTTTTTCCATTTGTCTTCACGCTCGATAACCGCCTCGATAGCCTTGTTGTCGTTCATCTTTTGATCAGTCCAGTTAGTCAAGGCTGGATCTGGAGGAACTACTTTGAGAGGGGATATGTTCGTGACGGGGGCTGCGTCCGACGTCTTTGGTGTCGATGGATCGTTCCACTTATTGAGGTGGGTATCGAGTTTAGCCCCAAATGGAATTTCGTTAACTTCGGGGGTCTCCACTTCTGGCACCGTAACTTCTGGGACTTCCATTACTTCCGGCGGCTCGATCGTCTGTGGACCCAATATCTCCATTGCGCGCAACTCTGACGTTGCAACGAAGCTGGCCGCGGCCGTGATGAACACTGCGATTAGGATTCTTAACGAACTCATCCTAGCCCTCCTGACCAGTTGAACCGGTAATCGAAGATACAACTCTTTTGAGAAACGCACAACTAAGGCGCGTTTTCTCAACATCGATCACAAGGGCAAAGTAGTATGGCATCTTTTCAGCGGAGATCATCTGATTTTTGGCGATCCTATCGCGTTGCTCTCCCTGTCGCCGTTCCGATCCAAGGGTGAGTTCATGGGCGTGATTTGGTCGGCTTGAACGGTGGCATCCTCTGTCGGAGGCCGTTACCGGCGTAACGTCCGCAGGAGTAACATCCACTGGCCAACTTGCTCTCTTTGTCGATCATTCACTATCAATATGTGATCGAGGTCGACACTTTCGGCGTCGCTGGCCGGGGTCAATTGCCGAAGCCCGCACCACGCCAGTTTGTTATGCATTTTGCATTGCAAATACCTAGAAAAAATCAATCCCCGGACGTTGCCGCCGGGGATTTGATTGTAGTCTCAATCACTTAGGGTGTTTTGACTTGGTGCGGTCGAGAAGACTCGAACTTCCACGGGTTGCCCCACAGCGACCTCAACGCTGCGCGTCTACCAATTCCGCCACGACCGCATCGTGGTAGGTGCCGAACCGTGTCCGGCGGCGCTGCATGTAGCAAAAGGATTCCGGGCACACAAGGGCGGATTTGAAAATAATTCGACGACCCGTGCCCGTGGCGGCGGCAATGCGCGGGACAGTGCGGGAGATTCTGGAAAGGTCGGCATTTCAATGATTTGTCAGGTCTTCCTGAAGGGCGGTCGTTGGGCGCGCGTGCCGGCCCGGCGCGTGTATGACGCGATCGGCGGATTGCTCAGCCGGCGGACCGGTGGGCCTCGCCTGTGCGCGGGCACGAAGGCCCAACAGGGGACCGTGTTGTTGGGGTCAAGACATCGCCGCGAGCGCGGTTGCGCCGAACAGCGTGGCGCCGAGCGTTGCCGTGGCCAGCGACACCAGTGCGAATGCGATAAGCTCCTTCATTTCCTTCATCCTGAATGACAGACACGGTTACTCTTTACGGCCTGCGCTTCCGATCGTCGGTTACATAGGTGACACCGGGCGGGCGGACTTGGCAGTGGGGCGTTTGGCCGACTTGCATGTGATGGTGCCCATTATGGTGACAGCCGGTTAATATTTTAACGATGTCATATAGTTAATTCTTAATGGCAAAGTTCTAGGGTCACGTTTGCGGCACGGCGTTGTGCCGACGCAACAGATGGATGGCAGATGGTGCTTTCGACCCCGGCGCTGATACTCCTGATCGCCAATCTGGGCCTGATCTGGCTGCTCATGGCGGCCCCCGTGGGCATGATGACGATCCGCCTGCGGCGGACGCTTCACGATCGGCCGGATCGCGTCTGGCAGGCGGTCCATCCTCTGGGGCGCGACGCCCTTTGGTACCCGGCGCTGATCGACAGCGTCGCCGAGCCGGGCACGGGCAGGGTGATCCAGCATCTCTCCCACGCCGACCGGCAGGGCAATCCGGTCCGCCGCACGCTGGAGCTTTCCGAGCCGCACGGCGGCTGGCAGCACGCCTACGAGGCCCGTGTCGTCGAGGACTCGACGCTCGATCCCTCGTTCTGGGCGAACTTCAGGGAGCGTCGCATCGTGGCCGCCACCGCCGATGGCAGCCAACTGACCGTCGAACTGACGGACCGCTATCGCGGCCTGGCATTCCTCATCTTCCGCTTCTTCGCGCTGCGCCGCGAGCTCAATGCGCTCTCGAACTGGCTGGAGACGGGCAAGGTCGACCAGACCGGTCTTTTCGAGCAGCCGGGCACCCAGTTGTTGATGGCGGTACTGTCGACGCTCGTGCTCTGGCCGTTCTTCGGGTTGACCGCCACCGGCCTGATCTATTCGAGTTTTCTGACCATCGTGATCGCGCTTCACGAACTTGGCCATCTCGCGGCCTATCGCTCCTTCGGCCACCGGACGGTGAGGATGATCTTCATACCGCTTCTCGGCGGCGTGGCGATCGGCGGCCGTCCCTACAATTCGCGATTCGAGGTTGCGGCCTGTGCGCTGATGGGCCCGGGCATGTCTGCCTTCCTGGTGCCGGTGCTCGTGGCCGCGCAGAGCGCTATGGTTGGCCACCCCGCGACGCACGCCTTTGCCGGCTATGCGCTGATCTTCCTTCTGATCCTGACCGCCTTCAACCTGCTCAACCTGCTGCCCATGTCGCGCTTCGACGGCGGCCAGGTGCTGCGGCAGGTCTTTCCGACGCAGGACGGCCTGCTCGGCGGCACCTTTCTCGTCACGGCGGCGATCCTGTTCGCCGGCTGGCGCGTCGGCGTGCCCTCGCAGGCGCTCTATGGCGGCCTCGCGGTCATGGCGCTGCTCAGCCTCAGCAACCGCAGTTCCGTCAAGATGCGCGAGGAACTGATCGACATGACGGGCGGCGAGCGGCTCTTTGCCGGCTTCGGCTACTATGCGGCGCTGACCATCCATGCCTACGGACTGATCCACGCCTGCGACCTGCTGTTCCCGCGCTGATCAGGTGCCGAAGAACTCGAAGTTGAAATAGCCGGCCACGGGAACGTGGTCGGACGGCTTTTCCCACGACCGGACATGCTTTTCGATGCCGGTTGACACCAGCCTGTCGGCCGCCTCCGCAGAGAGCATCAGGTGATCGATGCGGATGCCCCAGTTCTTCTGCCAGGCGCCGGCCTGGTAGTCCCAGAACGTGTAGGCGGGCACGGTGTCGGTCGAGGCCCGCACGGCATCGGTAAAGCCGAGATTCTCCAGGCGGCGGAAAGCGTTGCGGGTGGCCGGCAGGAAGAGCGCATCGCCTTCCCACACCTTCGGATCCCAGCAATCATGCGGTTCGGGAATGACGTTGTAGTCGCCGGCGAGAATCAGCGGTTCCTCGAGCGCCAGCCGGTGGCGCGCGAAGGCTTCGAGCCGCGCCATCCATTTGAGCTTGTAGGGATATTTGACCGGATCGTTCGACGGGTTGCCATTCGGAAGGTAGATCGTGCAGACGCGGATCGCGCCACCCTCGACCGAGAACACGGCCTCCATGAACCGGGCATGCTCGTCGGAAGCGTCGTCGTCATCGAGATGCGGCAGGCCGCGGTTGACTTCGTCTGGCCGTGCCTTGGACAGGATCGCCACCCCGTTGAACCCCTTCTGGCCATGGGTCTCGACATGGTATCCGGCCGCCTCGACCTCGGTGCGCGGGAAGGCATCGTCCTGGCACTTGATTTCCTGCAGGCAGACAATATCCGGATCGGATTCCTTGAGCCAGGCAACGAGGTTTTCGATGCGGGCGCGGACGCCATTGATGTTCCAGGTGGCGATCTTCATGCGGTGCGTTCCTCTGCTGCGGCGTTTCTAACCCAGCAAGGGAGGTGCTTCCACCACTTTCTACATCGCGCGGGGGCTTCGCCCGGCCACGCAATTGCCCTCCCGCGGACAATCCTGTCCGAGGGGCGGCGGCTGGCAGCCGGCGCGGGATGTCAGATGGCGAAGCTCGTTCCGCATCCGCAGCTTGCGACGGCGTTGGGGTTCCGGATCTGGAAGGACTGGCCCATCAGGTCGTCGACGAAATCGATTTCGGAGCCGTCCATGTAGACCAGCGACATCGAGTCGATCAGCACCCGGGCACTGCCCTTTTCGAGCACGATGTCGTCCTCGAGTCCGGCATCGACCAGATCGAACTTGTAGGAAAAGCCCGAACAGCCGCCGCCTTCCACGGAAACCCTGAGCGCGTTCTTGGCGCTGTCCTTGGCGAGAATCGTCGCGATCCGCTTTGCAGCGGCATCCGTCAGCGTAATGTTTTCAGTCGTCATTTTGGCCTCTCGAAGCGGGTTCAAGGTCCGTTGAGCGGGTTGTTGCGTCAAAAAAGCGCCGCGAATCTCGACGTATCGCGCTATCTTTGACATGGACCTATAGGTATGAAGGCGCGCGGTTGCCGTCAATGGTGGGAATGAACAGGAATGACGATCGACAGCGGGGCTCTTGGTTTCGGCGTGGGCGAGCGCGCCATCTATGCCGCCGATCCCTGGACCACGCGCGGCCGCCTCTTCAAGGAGCCATCGAGCCCGACACGCTCCGATTTCCAGCGCGACCGCGACCGCATCGTCCACACCACGGCATTCCGGCGGCTCAAGCACAAGACGCAGGTGTTCATCGCCGCTGATGGCGATCATTACCGGACCCGGCTGACCCACACCGTGGAAGTCGCCCAGATCGCCCGTGCCCTGGCGCGCGCGCTCAGGCTCGACGAGGATCTCGCCGAGGGCGTGGCACTGGTGCATGATTTCGGCCACACCCCCTTCGGCCACACCGGCGAGGACGCGCTGCACGCGGTGCTGGAGCCGTTCGGCGGCTTCGACCACAATGCCCAGTCGCTGCGCATCGTCACCAAGCTCGAGCGGCGCTATGCTGAGTTCGACGGACTGAACCTGACCTGGGAGAGCCTTGAGGGCCTGGTCAAGCACAACGGGCCGCTTCTCGACGAGAATGGCCAGGGCACGCGGGGGCCGGTGCCGCTGCCGATCACGGAATACAGCGCAAGCCACGATCTTGAACTGGCAAGTCACGCGAGCCTCGAGGCCCAGGTCGCCGCGATCGCCGACGATATCGCCTACAACACCCACGACATCGACGACGGTCTGCGCTCGGGTTACCTCACGTTCGAGATGCTCGAAGACGTGCCCTTCCTTGCCGGCCTGATGCGGGAGGTCCATGACCGCTATCCGGGACTGGAGGCGACGCGGTTCACGCATGAGATGATGCGTCGCCAGATCACCCGGATGGTCGAGGATGTCATCGGCGTCGCCCAGACGCACATCCGCGCGGTCAAGCCGAGAAGTGCCGACGACGTCAGGCAGGCCGGCCTTACCTTCGCGCATTTTTCCGACGAGATGGCGGTGACCGATCGCGAGATCAAGAAGCTGCTCTTCACCCGGATCTACCGCAATCCCGACATCATGCGCATCCGCTCCAACGCCGCAGAGATCGTCACCGACCTCTTTCATCTCTTCATGGAGAGGCCAAAGGAGATGCTGAGCCACCACTGGTTCGACCAGATCCAGTCGCTGCCGGTGCAGGCCAAGGCCAGGCAGGTCGGAGACTTTCTTGCCGGCATGACGGACACGTTCGCCATCGCCACCCACAAGCGTCTGTTTGACCGGACTCCCGATTTGCGATAGGCAGCCGCCGAAATCAGTCCATTGCGACACTGAGGGCCGGGGCGCGGAGCCGCCGGCAAAGGACTCTGACATGAACCTGTTTGCGGATTTCGAAACCCGTATCAAGACCATCCTGCTCGACAAGGTCATTCCCGAGGACCGGCGCAGCGATGCCGATCTCTCCCGCGTTGTCGTCGAGCCGCCGCGCGACGCGGCGCATGGCGATCTCGCCACCAATGCCGCCATGGTGCTGTCCAAGGCGATGGGCATGAACCCGCGTGCACTGGCCGAGTCGATCCTGCCGCATCTTGAGGCCGATGCCGATGTCGATGGGGTCTCGGTCGCAGGCCCCGGCTTCATCAATATCAAACTCTCCGGCGCCTATTGGCGAGTGCTGCTCGCCTCCGTAATCGGTGGTGCCGAGGACTTTGGACGCTCGACGCTCGGCAGGGACCGCAAGACCAATGTCGAATATGTCTCCGCCAATCCGACCGGCCCGATGCATGTCGGCCATTGCCGCGGCGCCGTGGTCGGCGACGCGCTGGCCAACCTCATGGCCTTTGCCGGCTATGACGTCGTCAAGGAATATTACATCAACGACGCAGGCTCTCAGATCGATGTCCTGGCCCGCTCCGTTTTCCTGCGCTATCGCGAGGCGCTCGGCGAAAAGGTCGGCGATATTCCGGAAGGTCTCTATCCTGGAGACTATCTCGTGCCTGTCGGCGAAGCGTTGAAGGCGGAATTCGGCACCAGGTTGCGCGGCATGACCGAGGCGGAATGGATGCCGCTGGTCAAGGATCGCGCCATCGATGCCATGATGGTGATGATCCGCGAAGACCTCGCGGCTCTGAACATCCATCATGATGTCTTCTTCTCCGAGCGCACCCTGCATGCCGGCAATGGCGGCCCCATCCTGTCGGCGATCAACGACCTGACCTACAAGGGCCACGTCTATCGCGGCACGCTGCCGCCGCCGAAGGGGCAACTGCCCGAGGATTGGGAAGACCGCGAACAGACCCTGTTCCGCTCGACCGAGGTCGGAGACGACATCGACCGTCCGCTGGTGAAGTCGGACGGCAGCTATACCTATTTCGCCGCCGACGTCGCCTACTTCAAGGACAAGTACGACCGTGGCTTCACCGACATGATCTATGTGCTCGGCGCCGACCATGGCGGCTACGTCAAGCGGCTGGAGGCACTCGCCCGGGCGATCTCGGGGGGCAAGGCGAAGCTGACCGTTCTGCTCTGCCAGCTGGTCAAGCTCTACAAGAACGGCGAGCCGTTCAAGATGTCCAAGCGGGCCGGGACCTTCGTCACGCTGCGCGACGTCGTCGACGAGGTCGGCTCCGACGCGGTCCGTTTCATGATGATCTACCGGAAGAGCTCGGAGCCGCTGGACTTCGACTTCGCCAAGGTCACGGAGACCTCGAAGGACAATCCGGTATTCTATGTGCAGTATGCACATGCCCGCTGCCGGACAGTCTTCCGCCGCGCTCTGGAAGCATTTCCGGATCTCGATACATCGGATTCTGTGCTTGCCGAAAAGGCCGGCCAACTGATCAGTGATCCCAGTGAGTTGCAACTTGTCGCAAAACTGGCAGAATTCCCGAGATTGGTCGAATCGGCGGCGCTTGCGATGGAGCCGCACAGGGTGGCCTATTACTTGTACGATCTCGCGACTGCCTTGCATTCCCATTATGACAAGGGCAACAAGAACCCGGACTTACGGTTTGTTAAGGATAATGACAGAGAACTGACTATGGCCAGGCTGGGACTGGTGCGCGCGGTCGCTGCCGTGCTGAAATCCGGTTTGACGATAACCGGAACCTCGGCACCGGAGGAGATGCGTTAGGCGTCACCATTTCCCCACAATGCGCTGGTAACGCGGCACACAGGGCGTATATCGAGTGGTGATAATGGCAGACAATAAGCTGTTGCTGAAGCGGGGCGTGGACGATGATGTCTTCGCCGAGGATGATCCGCTTGCCGAGCTTGCGCGTATCGCCAGTTTCGAAGTGGTCCCTGTCGTCAGGGCTCCGACGCTTGCCCAGCGGCGCGAACCGGCCTTCGACCTGGAAGACGAACTTCTCAAGGAACTGGAGATCTACGACCAGCCCGTGCCGCCGTCTGCTTCGGCAGCCGTCCCTGCAGTCGAGCCCTTCGTCGCCGCGCCGCCGGCAGAGCCCGCTTTCGAGCTGGAACATGCTTTCGAGCCGGCGCCCGTTCTCGAGCCGGAACACGTCGACCAACCGGTGATCATGGAGGCCGTCGAGACCTTTTCCGACGCAACCGATGGACATATCCACGAGCGGCCGGCGGCCCATCCGGTCTTCGACCTCGAGGATGCGATCCTGCGCGAGTTTGCCGCGTTCGATGCCCGCAGCGTCGATCCGCTGGTGCCGCATGGCGTCAATGCCGAGGTCGTGCATCAGCGTCGGCCGGTCGATACCGAGGTTCCCGCCGAACTGCACGATGTGCCGGACCTTTCCTCCATCGTCGCGTCGCCGGTCGCCCTCGACCATGGCCGGGACATCTATGCATCCTTCCGGGACGACGACCTTGATGCCGCGATATCCGGCACGCTGGCGCCGGAAACCGATTCGGTCATGGGCACAGCCCCGGATCTCGAGCCCCAGGACCAGCCCCAGGACCATCTTGAGCCCCAGGACCAGCCCGAGCTTCAGGCCGCCACCGCGGACGTCGCTCACGCCGTCGAGCATGTGCCGCCTCCGGTGCCGGTCGAGGACGGCTATTGGGCGGATCTTGCCGCGCACCCGGTGATGGATGCGGCGCCGACCCATGCCATCTCCGATGTTGCTGCCGCTGACGTGTCTGCCTCTGAAGCGCCCGCCCTTGAAGCCCCTGTCCTTGAAGCCCCTGCCGTCGAGCACTATTCCGCGCAGCCTGAAATCGCGGCACCTGCCTTTGAGGCTGCTGTCGACGAGGTAGTGTCATACGATACGGTCGAGGCCATCACGGAGCCGGAGTTCGTCGAGACCGCGTCTGCCGACGTCTACGTTTCCACGCATACCGTACCGGCCGATGACCACGGGCTGGATGCATTGCTCGCGGAGGTCGACAGATATCCGGTCACCGATGGTCCCGCCAATTGGCGCGTGCAGTCGAGACCGGCGACGATCGAAGACACCGAGCGCGCAACGCCGCCGGTGGTGCAGGAATTGGTGGTTCCCGACGTGGTGGCGCCGAGCGGCGGGGCTGTAGGCCATGCTGAAACCGCCCTTCCGGCCGACGTGTCGGGCCAGGCGTGGCGTGCGGCCGACGACGTCTTCGACGACAGCAATTTCGACATAGACCTCGGCGAGATCGAACTCGACCTTTCGGATCTCGATGACGTCGGCATGGACGCGAGCCCGGAGGTTATCTCCCGGCTCGCCGAGGAGCCGGTCGAGGAGCCAGTCATCGAGCGGGCGGCCGAGACTGTCGACGAAGGGCTGCCGGTTCCCCCGCAGGCCGCGCCGGCGATCGTGCGGGCCGACTATGCGTCGCTGCCCTTCGATCCGACCCAGATCGCCGAGGAGGACGACGCGTTCGCGCCGATCGCCGAGATCGAAGTTCCGGATCTGCCTCCGGTTCATCACGACGAGAAGCCGACAGCGAATCCGGAATATGATCTCGATCTCGATTCCGAGATGGCACAGCTCTTCGCAACGGCGGCGACGCAGCCGGCCATGGCGTCGGGTGCCCGCCCGCCGGCGGACGACGCGACCCTTGCCGCCGGAGGCCAGAGCCGCAACGCGGCCGCTGGCCTGGATCTCGACGAGTTCGAACGCGCCCTGGAAGAGGATTTCCGTCGCTCCTTTACCGAGAACCGCAGTGGTTCCAGCCCCGACAGGGTTGCCCTGGCGCCCATGCATGCAGAACCGCGCAACGTGCGCGGCAGTCGCGGCACGCTGCTGCTCGCAAGCGCCGCCGTGGCGATCGTGCTTTTCGGCGGGGCCGGCGTGTATGCCTATATGTCCGGAGAAACGACGATCCTCGCCTCGACCGAGCCGAAGGTCATCCTTGCAGATACCGATCCGGTCAAGATCGTGCCGGAAGATCCTGGCGGCAAGCAGGTGCCGAACCAGAACAAGGCAGTCTATGACCGTGTGTCCGGCACCAGCACCGATGAAGCCAGGCAGGAAACGCTGCTCACCTCGAACGAGGAGCCGATCGACGTTGTCCAGCGCACGCTGATGCCCGAGGGGCAGCCGGTGGAGGATGACCTCCTGGCAATGGCAACGCCGACCGGCGATACGGTCGACCCGCGCCTTCTGCCCGACGAACAGGAGCAGGATCGCGTCACGACCACCAGCAAGGTCGTCAGCGGCGTGTCTCCGCGCAAGGTCAAGACCATGGTGGTCCGCCCGGACGGGACGCTGGTGGAGCGCGAGGTCACGGAGGACGACCTGCAGCAGCAGGCCGCCAATGATGCCGAACTGATGAAGATTGCCCAGAAGGCAGCACAGGACGCGGCGATCGCGACCGACAGCCAGGCCGACGACATCGCCAAGGCGATCGAGAATGTCCCCGAGCGCCTCGCGCCCAACGACGAACCCGCGGCGAAGGTGGTGACACCGGCGCAGGATGAAGACGCGGCATTGAGGGCGCTCGAGGCGGCGACGCCTGTCGAGGCCGAGGTCGCGAGCGCGGACCCCGTCGCCCGTATGTCGGTCGAAACCGTTCCGCCGGAAACCGCCGACCAGTCCGTGGCGGACACTCCGCCCGCTGAGGCCAATCAGCAGGCAGAGGCTGAGACTGCGACGGTCGATGCCAGGCCGGCTGAACCCGTGGTGGTGCCAGATCCCGTCGATACCCCGGTGGCGGAGACACAGGCGGCGGCCCCGGTCGTCGAAGTGCCCGTCGAACGCTCCATCGCCGTCGACACCACGCAGCCCGTGGACACGGCCGAACCTGTTGTCATCCCTGAGCCCGTTGTCGCTCCCGAACCGGTCGAGCTTGCGGCCGGGCCGCCCGCCATTGTCGAGGACGCCGCGGTTTCCGTAACGGATGTCGAAGCCGATGCGCCGGTGCGCAGGGTGAAGACCACCAAGATCACGCCCGTTCCCGAGGTTCGTCCGGTCGACCAGCCGGTGACCGTCGTGGGTAGGGTGACGGACCAGGGCACCGTGCAGCGCGACGCCGAGGCCAAGCCGCAGGAAGTGGCGCTGGCCGATCCCGCCAAGCAGCAATCGGCGGCGACGACATCCGTGCCGGCCGGCTCCTATGTCATCCAGATCGCATCGCTTCCTTCTGAGGCCGAAGCCCAGACGTCCTATACGCGCCTGTCGGCAAAATTCGCTGGCGTGATCGGCGGCCGCGGCGTCGACATTCGCCGGGCCGAGATCAAGAACAAGGGCACCTATTACCGCGTGCGCATCCCGGCGGGCAGCAAGCAGGAAGCCCAGGCGCTCTGCACACAGTACAAGAAGGCCGGCGGGAGTTGCCTCGTCTCCAGGTAGCCTGCATGATGTCCATTGCCAGGCGGGCGTTTCGCCCGCCTTTTCTGTTGGCGGCAACACGGCCGCCATCGCCTTTTGATCTCCCGCCACTATGATCGGCCGGAAAGCGAATCAAGCATCATGAGCGAATCGAAAGCAGTCATCCTGGGCGTCGGCGGTCTGGAGCTCACGCTCGAAGAGCGGGCACTCTACCGGGATGTCCAGCCCTGGGGCTTCATCCTGTTCGGCCGCAACATCGGCGAGGCCGGCCAGATCTCCGATCTCGTGGCGAGCCTGCGCGACACCGTGCATGGCGACAGGCATGCACCGGTGCTGATCGACCAGGAGGGCGGCCGCGTCCAGCGGATCCGTGAGCCGATCTGCCCGCGCTATCCCTCCGGTGCCGATCTCGGCGCGATCTACCGTGAGGATCGGCAGGCTGGCCTGCGTGCGGCCTGGCTGATGTCGCGCCTGCACGCCTTCGATCTCCTCAAGCTCGGCATCGATGTCGATTGCCTGCCGGTTCTCGACGTGCCGGTCGAGGGCGCGAGCGACGTCATCGGCAGCAGGGCCTATGGCAAGAACCCGGCCATCGTCACCGAGATGGGCCGTGCCGCGGCAGAAGGCCTCAAGGCCGGCGGCGTGTTGCCTGTCATGAAGCATATCCCGGGTCATGGCCGGGGCATGGCGGATTCCCATCATGAACTCCCGGTCGTCGACACGCCGGTCGATGAACTCAAGGCCCATGATTTTCCGCCATTCAGGGCGCTGAAGGACGAACTGATGGCGATGAGCGCGCATGTCGTCTATTCCGCCATCGATCCCTACGCCCCCGCCACCACGTCACGCAGGGTGATCGAGGGCATCATCCGCGACTATATCGGCTTCGACGGACTGCTGATGTCGGACGATTCCTCGATGAACGCGCTCAAGGGGACCTTGGGCGAGCGGGCGAAGGCGATTGCGGAAAACGGCTGCGACATCGTCCTGCACTGCAATGGCGTGATGGAGGAGATGCTGCAGGTTGTCGAAGCCGCACGGCCGCTCGAGGGAAAGGCGCTGGCGCGCGCCCGCCGTGTCGAGGCCGCGTTCGGTCATGTCGATGGCGCCGACCAGGCCGCCATCCGTGCGGAGTTCGCCTCGCTCCTGCCGTCCGTCTGAGAAGGGAAGGCGGATGAGCGAAAAGGACTCCAATCCGCCCAACGTCATCCCGCTGGAAAAACTCTGGGGGGAACCGGAGCGCAAGGCGCCGCAGGAAAACGAGCCCGCGCTGGTCATAGACGTCGCGGGCTTCGAAGGCCCCCTCGATCTGCTCCTGTTTCTGGCCCGCAACCAGAAGGTCGATCTCACCCGCATTTCCGTGCTCGCACTGGCCGAGCAGTATCTGGAGTTCATCGAGAGCGCGAGCCGGATCAGGCTCGAGCTTGCGGCCGATTACCTTGTCATGGCCGCGTGGCTCGCCTACCTGAAGTCGCGATTGCTCATTCCAAAGCCGGCCAAGGACGATGGTCCCTCGGGCGAGGAACTCGCCGCCACGCTCGCCTTTCGCCTGCGCCGCCTCGAAGCGATCCGCGAGGCTGCCGGGCGGCTGGTCAATCGCGATCGGCTGGGCCGCGACTTCTTCGCCCGGGGGGCACCGGAGATGATCGTCGAGGAGCGGCGGTCGGCCTTCGACGCCACGCTCTATGACCTTCTCTCGGCCTACGCCGCCCTGCGCCAGCGCAATGCCGTGACCAATGTGACGATCGCCCGGCGCCGCGTCTGGTCGCTGGCGGAGGCGCGGCTCATGCTGGCGCGCCTTGTCGGCGAACTCGACGAATGGACCGCACTCGATCGCTTTCTGGTAGCCTATCTCACCGACCCAGCCGAGAGAGCCAGCGTTATCGCCAGTTCCTTCGCGGCAACGCTGGAACTGGTGCGCGAGGGCAGGGTGGAAATGCGCCAGGACGGCGCTTTCGGTGCCATCTACATGCGTACCGGCGCCAACCCCGTCACCGAGGCCGATATCGCGGCGATGGAGGCGGGGCATGATTGAGCCCGATGCGGGCAACGACAACAGGGAGGGACCATCGCCGGCCGATCTGGTGGCCAGCGATGCTGCGCGCATCGTCGAGGCACTGGTCTTCGCCTCATCCGCGCCGGTATCCGTGGCCTATCTAACCGACCGCGTGCCGGCGGGCGCGAATGTCGAGGCGCTGCTCCTGGCCCTGCGCGCCTTCTACGCGCCGCGTGGCGTCAATCTCGTCTGTGTCGATGGGCACTGGGCTTTCCGGACTGCGTCGGACCTTGCCTTCGTGCTGCGCAACGACCAGAACGAGGTCAGGAAACTCTCGCGCGCCGCGCTGGAAGTTCTGGCGATCATCGCCTATCACCAGCCGGTGACGCGGGCCGAGATCGAGGACATCAGGGGTGTTCAAACGTCAAAGGGCACGCTTGACGTTCTGCTCGAAGCCGGCTGGGTGCGCTTTCGCGGTCGCCGGCGCACGCCGGGACGCCCGGTCACCTTCGGCACCACCCGCGACTTCCTCGACCATTTCGGGCTCGAGGAGATCCGCGACCTGCCGGGGCTGGAGGAACTGAAGGCGGCGGGCATGCTGTCGGGCCGTATTCCCGCGAGCCTTTCGGTCCCGATCCCGCGTGATGACGACCTCGGTTCGGACGAGGATCCGATCACCCAGCTCGATCTGGAGGAACTCGGCCTCTTGACACCGGGCGGTGAAGAGGAGGAATAAGCTCGACTTTGCAGCGGCGGGCAAGCCGACTGCATTTCGAACCGATCGAGAAGGACTTTGCCATTCCGGCCCTGAGAGAAAGCCGAACCACCGCGGGCGTGACATTCGCAGCGCGGCTGAGCTTCGAAAACATCGCCCACAGCTATCACGGCAAGGAAACGCTTTCGGGCCTGTCTCTCACGGTCGAGCCGGGCGAGGTCCTCTGCCTGCTGGGGCCGTCGGGCTCCGGCAAGACGACGCTGCTGCGCATTGCCGCCGGCATCGAGGCCCAAACCTCGGGCCGAATTCTGCTCAATGACCGCGAAATGGCCGGACCAAGCGTGTTCCTGCCACCGGAGAAGCGCGGCATCGGCCTGATGTTCCAGGATTTCGCGCTCTTCCCGCACATGACCCTCCTCGACAATGTGCGCTTCGGGCTGACAGCGCTTGAGAGCGCTGCCGCCCGCGAGGAGGCGATGCATGCGCTCGCCCGGGTCGGGCTGACGCATTACGCAGACCGCTATCCCCATGTTCTGTCAGGCGGCGAACAGCAGCGCGTGGCACTGGCTCGGGCGCTTGCCCCCAGGCCGGCTGTCATCCTGATGGACGAACCGTTTTCAGGGCTCGATTCCCGCCTCAAGGATTCGGTGCGGGCCGATACGCTGGCGATCCTGCGAGAAGCCCGGGCGACCGCGATCGTCGTCACCCACGACGCCGAGGAGGCCATGCGCATGTCGGACCGGATCGCGCTTCTGCGTGGCGGCAGGCTGGTCCAGGTCGGGTCGTCCGACGATCTCTATCGCCGGCCGGTCGACATCTTCGCGGCATCCTTCTTCTCGGAGATCAACCAGTTCAGCGGCGTCGTCGAAGCTGGCAGGGTGGAGACGCCGCTCGGCCGGTTCCGCGCCACGGGATTTGCCGATGGTGCATCGGTGGACGTGGCAATCCGGCTGCAGTGTGTCCAGGTCGAAAGCGAGGGCGCGGGAGTGCCGGCAAGAATTATTTCGCGGCGCTTTCTCGGCGTCGTCGATCTCCTCACATTTGCCGTGGCCGGCTGTGACCAGCCGGTTCGAGCGCGGATTCGTCCGGACGGCGTACCCCAAGGCTTGCGCGACGTGGCCTTGTCCGTTAACGAACGCGACATATTGGTGTTTGAAAAAGCCGCAATAAGTGACTAAATCAATCCAAGCACCGTTATCTGGGAGTAAGAAAAATGGGTACCTTCAGCGTCTGGCACTGGCTCATCGTCCTCGTGGTCGTATTGCTGTTCTTTGGACGCGGCAAGATTCCGGAGCTCATGGGCGACTTCGCCAAGGGCATCAAGAGCTTCAAGAAGGGCATGGCGGAAGACGAGACGACCGAGACTGCCAAGTCCGTCGATCACAAGGCTGACGAAGTCACCAAGTGAATCCACAACGAACTGGTTTCGGGCGGGGCGGAGTGATGCCGCGCCGTCTTTCCCGGGATATTCGACATGCTTGAAGTCGGCTGGAGCGAGCTCCTTGTCATCGCGATCATTCTGATTGTCGTGGTGGGGCCCAAGGACCTGCCGGGAATGATGCGCACATTCGGCAAGATGATGGGCCGCGTGCGGACCATGGCCAATGAGTTTCGCGGCCAGTTCGACGAGGCGATGCGCGAGGCCGAACTGGACGAAGTCCGCAAGGGCCTCGGCGAGGTCAACAAATACAATCCGGCCAGTTCGCTGCGCGACGCGATCAACCCGATCCGCCAGCTCGGCCAGGATATCAAGGCCGACCTGCAGAAGGCCGGCGACGTCTCGGCCAAGCCGAAGGTCGATGAGGGCACGCCCGTCGCTGAACTGTCGTCTGATCCCGTCGTCGATCCGGAGCCCGCGCCCGTTGAGCCTGCCCCGGTCGCCACTACGCCGTCAAAGCCGGCCCTGACCACGGCTGCCACGCCCGCGGTCGTCGCCAGCGAGCCGGTTGCGGAACCGGGCTCCAAAACCAAGCCTGCCATCGCCAAGGCGACTGCCGAGACTGCGGACGCCTATCCCCCATCCGCGAAGAAGGCGGTCAGGCGCAAGGCTGCCGAGCCGCATGTCGAGCATGCCGTGCATGTGGTTGCCTCAGACGCGAAGCCTGTCGGGCGTGCAAGGAAGAAGTCGGCTCAGGCTGTCGTCGTGCCGTCCACCGAACCAGAGCCCGTAACGGCCAAGCCAGCTTCCAGGAAGAAGGCCGCGAAAGCGGGTGACGCATGAGCGAGATCGAAGACAAGCCCCAACCTCTGATGGAGCATCTGATCGAGTTGCGCCAGCGCCTGATCTGGGCGATCGTCGCATTCTTCGCAGCGTTCCTCGTCTGCTTCTTCTTCGCCAAGGAACTGTTCAACATGCTCGTGGTGCCCTATCGCACCGCGGTCGTCTGGGCTGGCCTCGACCCCAGCAGCACCGAACTGATCTACACCGCGCCACAGGAGTTCTTCTTCACGCAGATCAAAGTGGCAATGTTCGGCGCCATGGTCATCGCGTTTCCCGTGATCGCGACGCAGATCTACAAGTTCGTCGCACCGGGGCTCTACAAGAACGAGCGCTCAGCCTTCCTGCCGTTCCTCGTCGCCTCGCCGGCACTTTTTCTCCTCGGCGCGGCCATGGTCTATTTCCTCTTCACCCCCATGGTGATGTGGTTCTTCCTCAGCATGCAGCAACTGCCTGAAGACGGTCAGGTCTCGATCCAGCTTCTGCCGAAGGTTTCCGAGTATCTCGGGCTGATCATGATGCTGATCCTGTCCTTCGGCCTGGTATTCCAGCTTCCGGTCGTGACGTCGCTGCTCATCCGCGTCGGAATTCTGAGTTCGACGACTCTCGCCGAGAAGCGCAAATATGCCTGGGTCATCGCCTTCGTCGTCGCCGCAGTCTTGACCCCGCCGGACCCGATATCGCAGATCGGCCTCGCCGTTCCAACCATTCTGCTGTACGAGATCGCGATCCTGACCGGCCGTATGATCGAAAAGGGTCGATCTCGGTCAAGCGTCGAAGAAAATGCCGCCTCCTGAGGCGGCAGTCTCCTTGAATTTCACGGCCTGACGGGCCAAAACCCTTTGCAAAACGGGAATCGCGCATTCCCGTGCCTTGCGTTCAAACACATGGTGGCACCATGCTCGACATCAAATGGATTCGTGACAATCCGGCAGCGCTCGACGCTGCACTCAAGCGCCGGGGCGCCGAGCCCCAGGCGGACGCACTGATCGCGCTCGACGAGCAGCGCCGCTCCATCGTGCAGAAGGCCCAGGAAATGCAGTCGCGCCGCAATGCCGCCTCCAAGGAGATCGGCATTGCCATGGGCCAGAAGAACGCCGAACTGGCCGAGAAGCTGAAGGCTGAGGTCGCGGACATCAAGACCTCGCTTCCCGCGGCGGAAGACGAGGAGCGACGGCTGAGCGCGGAACTGACCGACGCGCTCTCGCGCATCCCCAACATCCCGGCCGACGATGTCCCGGACGGCAAGGACGAGCACGGCAATGTCGAGAAACGCCGATCTGGCCAGAAGCCCGGCTGGAACCACAAGGCGCTGGAGCATTTCGAGATCGGCGAAAGCCTCGGCTGGATGGATTTCGAGGGTGCGGCCAGGATTGCCGGTGCCCGCTTCACCATCCTCAAGGGCCAGCTTGCGCGGCTCGAACGCGCGCTCGGCCAGTTCATGCTCGATACGCATACGCAAGAACACGGCTATCTCGAGGTCCAGCCGCCGCTGATGGTGCGCGATGATTCCGCCTACGGCGTTGGCCAATTGCCGAAATTCGCTGAGGATATGTTTCGTACCACAGACGGCCGCTGGCTGATCCCGACGGCCGAACTGCCGCTGACCAACCTCGTGCGCGAGCAGATCCTCGAACACGACCAGCTGCCACTCCGCTTCACCGCGCTGACACCCTGCTTCCGCTCGGAGGCAGGCTCTGCCGGCCGCGACACGCGCGGCATGCTGCGCCAGCACCAGTTCAACAAGGTCGAGCTCGTCTCGATCACCGATGCCGAAAGCTCGAAGGCCGAGCATGAGCGCATGACCGAATGCGCCGAGAACATCCTGAAAAAGCTCGGCCTGCATTTCCGCACCATGACGCTCTGCACCGGCGACATGGGATTCGGTTCGCAGAAGACCTATGACATCGAGGTCTGGCTGCCGGGACAGGATGCCTATCGCGAGATTTCGTCCTGCTCTGTCTGTGGAGATTTCCAGGGCCGCCGCATGAATGCGCGCTATCGCGACAAGGCTGACCGCGCGATCAGGTTCGTCCACACGCTCAACGGCTCGGGCGTGGCCGTCGGCAGGGCGCTGATCGCCGTTGTGGAAAACTATCTCAACGAAGACGGCTCCGTCACAATTCCCGACGTGCTTCTGCCATACATGGGTGGACTGACCAAAATAGAAAAGGCGGCCTGACCGTGCGCATCCTGCTGACCAACGACGATGGCATTCACGCCGAAGGACTGGCGGTCCTGGAACGGATCGCCCGCACACTGTCCGACGACGTCTGGATCGTCGCGCCCGAAACGGACCAGAGCGGGCTTGCCCATTCGCTAACGCTGTCCGAGCCGCTCCGCCTGCGCCAGGTGTCCGATAAGCACTTCGCACTGCGCGGTACGCCGACGGACTGCGTCATCATGGGCGTCAAGGAAGTGTTGGGCGGCAAGAAGCCGGACCTCGTGCTGTCAGGCGTCAACAACGGCGCCAACATGGCCGACGACGTCACCTATTCCGGAACCATTGCCGGCGCCATCGAAGGCACGCTGCAGGGCATCAAGTCGTTCGCGATCTCGCAGGCGGCAAGCTACTCGGATGGCGAAAGATTGATTCCGTGGGAGATCGTCGAGAACTATGCGCCGGAGTTGCTGAAGAAGCTGGTCGAGGTCGACATGCCGGACTGGACCTTCATGAACCTCAATTTCCCGAATTGCCGCCCGGATGAGGTGCAGGGCATTGCTGTAACCGCGCAGGGCAAGCTGGATTTCGGCATCAACATAGACAAGCGCTCCGATGGCCGCGGCTATCCGTATTACTGGCTCAAGTTCGATGCCCGGAAGGGTGATTTCCGGGAGGGCACGGACATCCATGCGCTCAGGGGCAACAAGATCTCCGTCACGCCGCTCAAACTCGATCTTACCGATTACGATCTGCTGGACCGGATCCAGCGTGCGGTGATCGCCTAGGGGATACGATGCCGCAATCGGCAAACAGGGAAGGATTTGCGGCGCTTTGCCTCCGTCTCCGGGGCAGGGGCATCACCGCGACCGACCTTCTCAATGCCGTAGAGCAGACACCGCGCCACATTTTCACCCCCTCTGAACACGCCTCCAGCGCCTGGTCCTCGCGGACGATCCCTATCGAATGCGGCGCATTCATGGAGGGCGTTGATCTGGCGACGGAACTCGTTGACGCTCTGAAGCTCAAACCGAGCCACCGTGTGCTGGAGATCGGCACCGGCAGCGGCTTCACCGCGGCCGTCATGGCGCGGCTGGCCGAGCGCGTCCTGACGATCGATCGCTACAAGACGCTGGTGACTCTGGCGCAGGAGCGAATGGACCGGCTGTCGCTCCGCAACGTTGTCGTGCGCCAGGCCGATGGTTCGTCCGGGCTGCAGGGCGAGGGGACGTTCGACCGAATCGTGGTCACGGCAGCGTTCCCGAGCTTTCCACAGATCTACGCGGAGCAACTGGTATCCGGCGGCATGATGCTCGCGCCCGTCGTCGGCGAGGACGGCTTCGCCCGCATGGTCAAGCTGGTGAAGACAGGAAGCCGTTTCGAACGTTTCGAACTCTTCAACACGCCCTACCTGCCCATCGTCCAGCGCGTGGCGCAGTACCTGTGACGCGCATGCGCCGCCAATGGTAAATTTCCGTTAAGGTTATCATTTTCCATAATTTTTCTCGTCCGCCGCATCGCCTGTTAACCGGGGGGTAAGACTAACGCGCTTTAATCAATACAAGTAAATGCGTAGCGTGGGTTCAAGTCATGCGTGCCTTAGTAGTTCGGAATACCAAATCGTCTTCTCTTCGCCTTGCCGCGGTGGTCCTGCTGGCCGGCGTGGCCTCGGGTTGCTCCTCGGATGTGACCCGTTTCGACGGGCTGTTCTCATCCAAGCCCGACACACTCACGACGAATTCGATCCCCCACAAGGTCAATGCGGTCAACGGCAAGCTGCCGACGCCGCGTGCCGACGTGACCTCGGTGCAGGCGCGGGACGTGGACGTCACCGGCGACCAGGCGCTCGACCAGCCCTATCCGGGCAACCCCAACGTCTCCTACGACCCGATCAGCACCTCCACGATTGATACGCGGTCTGCCGTGACGCCGATGAAGGTGGAGCGGACTGAACTGGCGACGGCCAATCCGAAGGTCGATGCCAGCGTGGCCCTTAGGCAGCCGATGCCGGCCAAGGTTTCGGTCAATGTCGACGCCGATCCGATCAAGACCGGCACGGTCAAGGGCGTGTGGAAAGTCACCGACGCGTCACCGCGTGTCCTGGTCAACAGCGGCAACACGCTGTCGGGCATCGCTGCGAAGTACCGCGTGCCCCAGGCCGAGATCCTCAAGGCCAACAAGATGACATCGGGCGCCGACCTCAAGTTCGGCAAGTCCATCATCATCCCGGTCAAGGTCGACGGCAAGAACGACGTGGCGGCCAACGTGGCAGACAGCACCAGGAAGAAGGTGCCGACGCCGACGAAGACGCCGGACGAGAAGGCCATCCTGCCTGCCACCACGGCAAGTCGCGACAAGACGAAACCGTCCGACTCCAAGCTTGCGAATGCCGCCGACGCAAAGGGCGCGACACATCAGGTGGAGCAGGGCGATTCGCTCGCCAAGATCGCCCGCAAGCACAAGGTTTCCGTCGACGCGCTGAAGGCCGCGAACGGCCTTGAGACGGCGTCGATCAAGATCGGCCAGAAGCTGGTCATTCCCGGTCCTGACGCCGATCCGGTCAAGACCGCATCGATCCCTGCGGACAGCAAGACCAAGGATGTCGTCGAGGCCAAGCCAAAATCCTATACGCCGCCCGTTGCCACCAAGAGTGTCGAAGACGTGCAGAAGGCCGACACCGGCGAGGACGCACCGGACGAAACGGGCATCGGCAAGTTCCGCTGGCCGGTCCGCGGTGCGGTAATTGCCGGCTACGGGCAGAATGTCGACGGCGTTCGCAATCCCGGGATCGATATCTCGGTTCCCGAGGGCACGCCGATCAAGGCGGCCGAGAATGGTGTCGTGATCTATTCCGGCGCCGGCCTGAAGGATCTCGGCAATACCGTCCTGGTGCGGCACGACAATGGTGCGGTGACAGTCTACGGCAATGCCTCCGAACTGAAGGTCAAGCGCGGCGAGAAGGTGACGCGGGGCCAGGTCATCGCCCTGTCCGGCATGACCGGCGGCGCCAAGCGCCCCAAGGTCCATTTCGAGGTCCGCCAGAATGCGGCGGCCGTCAATCCGATGACTTTCCTCCAGTAGTATTGCGTTAGGAAAGACGTGGAAAAGCCCGGGCAATCCCGGGCTTTTCTGTTTTGAGCGACACGCGCAACGGCCGGTTAACCGTGGGAAAATCCCGGCCGGGGATGTAGCCAATTCTGAAAGACTCTGTGGTTTGATGCCTTCCGATCGCATGCAGTGTCGAGGGAATTGAAATGAATGCGCAGGCCCCGGCCTTCCGCCGGACATATATGAGCAAGGAAGAATCCTTCATGTATGACAGGGAGGGTCGCTTCCCTCTCGTCGAAACCATGAATGCGGCACGGATCGAGTTCACCGAGAAGGCCGTCAAGCATATGGCAAGTCGCCGCTGCGATCTTGTCCGCATATCGCCAATGGCCGCGGTGCTCGCCATCAACACCGCCTTCGCCATTCCGCGGTCCTTCTATCTCGATGTTCCCGATGCCCGCATCAGCCGGATCGGCTGCGTGCTGATGAAGGTCAACCCGGACAACACGATCGAGGCACGTTTCCTGCGTGCGATAACCGATCGCGACCTTAACCGGATCTACGCCTTCAGTTCCCACCCCTCGCATCGCGACGTTCTCCTCGACATCAGACGCTGAAATGCCGTTCCATCACGGAACCGATGTCTTGTCGCCGAGTTGTCGTGGCATTGGCCACGCATTTATCGAGGGAAACGATGTTCGCGACACACGAGGATCTGGCGGCTGCGGAGATGAATGTGCTCGAGAGCCGGCGCAAGGTGGCCGTGCACCGGCAGGTTGTCGCAGAACTCGACCGCCGGGGACAGTCGACGCGGCTTGCGGAAAAGTTCCTGCTTCGGCTTGAGCAGGCCCTCGACACGCACGTCCGCGAACGCGACGGACTCTCCGCCCGCATGCGTGGCGAACTGGCCTGATCCATCACGCCTGTGGGGTGACAAGCCTTTTGCCGAGACGGCCCCCAATGTCCTGGATGAACTGCCAGGCGACGCGCCCGGAGCGCGAGCCGCGCGTGGTTGCCCATTCCAGTGCGGCGTGGTGCAACGCGTCGGATGCCATGTCGAGGCCGAAATAGGCCGCATAGCCGTCGATCATCGCCAGATAGTCGTCCTGTGAGCATTTGTGGAAGCCGAGCCAAAGGCCGAAACGGTCCGACAGCGAGACCTTTTCCTCAACCGCCTCCGATGGGTTGATCGCGGTAGACTGTTCGTTCTCGATCATGTTGCGCGGCAGGAGGTGTCGGCGGTTCGACGTTGCGTAGAACACGACATTGTCCGGCCGTCCCTCGACGCCGCCGTCGAGCGCTGCCTTCAGCGATTTATAGGACGTGTCGTCATTGTCGAAGGAGAGGTCGTCGCAGAACAGGATGACCTGGAAGGGCGCGCCTTTCAGGATCTCCATCAGTTCAGGAAGGCTCGAAATATCCTCGCGATGGACCTCGACCAGCTTGAGCGGCTTTCCGCCGGCGTGGTTGATCGCCGCGTGGACCGCCTTGACCAACGAGGACTTGCCCATGCCGCGTGCGCCCCAAAGCAATACGTTGTTGGCCGGCAGTCCGTCGGCAAAGCGGGTCGTGTTCTCGAACAGTATCGTCTTGACGTGATCGACGCCGCGGATCAGCGACATGTCGACGCGGTTCACGCGCGCCACGGAGGCCAGTGCGAGCTGGCCCGGATTCCATATGAAGCAGTCGGCCTGCGTCCAGTCCGGTGCGGCCGCCACCGGCTTTGCCTGCCGTTCCAGCGCGTCGGCGATGCGCTTGAGTTCCGTCAGGATCGACATCATGCCATCGTCGGTCACGGCGACCATCCTCCATCTCTTGGGCGTTGCCACGCGCTAGCACGTTAATCCGGGGCGGTGAAAGGCCGGATCCCGGCTGCGGCGACGGTTTTGCCGCGCAAATTTGGGTGATGGTGTTGCATTGAAGGGTGTTCTTCCTATATTCCCGCCACCATCGAGCGGGCCGAGTGGCGCCGCTCCTCTGTCATGCCGGGAGCAAATGATGATCTTCACCGAAGCCTTCGCCCAGTCGGCCCCAGCCGCCCAGTCGCCGTTGGGAGGTGGGCTCGATATCCTCCTGCTGTTCGTGCCGATGCTGGTCGTGTTCTACTTCCTCATCTTCCGCCCCCAGCGCCAGCAGGTGAAGAAGCGTGAGGAGATCCTCAAGAACATCCGCCGCGGCGACCAGATCGTGCTGGGCGGCGGCATCGTCGGCAAGGTCACCAAGGTGATCGATGACGCTGAACTCGAGGCCGAGATCGCCGATGGCGTCCGCGTCCGGGTCGTCCGCGCCAACATCTCCGAAGTCCGCGTCAAGAGCGAGCCGGTCAAGGAACAGCCCCAGGCGGCCAACAAGCCCTGATCGCGGTGAATGTGGCGGGCATGTGCCCGCCATTCCTGTACTTGAAATAGTCGAGTGACGACATGTTCTATTTTTCCCGCTGGAAGTCCACGCTCATCTGGCTGTCCGTCGTGCTCAGTTTCTGGCTGGCGGCGCCGAACTTCCTGTCGCAGAACGTCGTCGACACCCTTCCGTCCTGGCTGCCCAAGAACTCGATGACGCTGGGCCTCGACCTTCAGGGCGGCTCCCACATCATGCTCAAGCTCGAGCGCAACGACATCATCCAGGAGCGCAGGGAAACGATCCTTGATGAAATCCGCGCCAATCTCCGCCGCGCCGGCATCGGCTATACGAGCCTTGCTGGCTCTGGCCAGAAGATCACCTTCAAGCTGCGGGACGCAGCCCAGGTCGAGGCTGCGCGCACGGCGCTGAAGGACCTCCGCGAACCGGTCAGCACCGGCCTGACGGGAACCACGATCGACGAAGTGTCTGAAACCGCCAGCGCCGACGGTACCTTTCAGTACGATCTCACCAATGCCGGCATCGACTACCGGGTACGCTCCGCCGTGGCGCAGTCGATCGAGGTGGTCCGCCGCCGTGTCGACGAACTCGGCACCACCGAGCCACTGATCCAGGGACAGGGCTCCGATCGCATCATCGTCCAGGTGCCGGGCTTGCAGGATCCGCAACGTCTCAAGGCGATCCTCAACCAGACCGCCAAGCTGACATTCCATCTCGTCGATCCGACCATGTCGGCCGAGGAGGCGCTCGCCACGCGGCCGCCCGCCAATTCGGAAGTGCTCTACACCAACGACACGCCGCCCGTGCCGATTCTGATCCAGAAGCGGGCCTTGCTTTCGGGCGAGAACCTCGTTGACTCCCAGCCGGGCTTCGACCAGCAGCGCGGCAACGAGCCGATCGTCAGTTTCCGCTTCGATTCCCAGGGCGCGCAGATCTTCGGACGCGTGACCCAGGAAAATGTCGGCCGGCCCTTCGCCATCGTGCTCGACAACAAAGTCATCACCGCGCCCAACATCAACGAGCCCATTCTCGGCGGTTCCGGTCAGATCTCCGGCAATTTCACCGTCCAGTCGGCCAGTGATCTCGCGGTCCTGCTGCGCGCCGGTGCGCTGCCAGCCACCTTGACAGTGGTGGAAGAGCGCACGGTCGGACCGGGTCTCGGCGCGGACTCGATCCGCGCCGGGGTGACGGCGACCATCATCTCCTTCATCGCCGTCGTCTTCTTCATGCTGTTCTTCTACGGCACGCTCGGCCTGATCGCCAACATCGCCATGGCGATCAACATCGTCATGATCATCGCGGTGCTTTCGGCGCTGGGGGCCACGCTCACACTGCCGGGTATCGCCGGTATCGTGCTGACGATGGGACAGGCAGTCGATTCCAACGTGCTGTTCTACGAGCGATTCCGCGAGGAGGTGAAGCAGGGTCGGTCCATCGTCAACGCGATGGAATCGGGCTTCCAGAAGGCCTTCGGCACCATCATCGACGCCAACCTCACAACACTCATTGCGGCAATCATCCTATTCTACATGGGGTCAGGCCCGGTGCGCGGCTTCGCCGTCACGCTGTCTGTGGGTATCATCACGACGGTCTTCACGGCCTATACGATCTCGCGCCTGATGATCGCCATTTGGCTACGCCGCAACCGCTCCAAGGCGATGCCGAAGGGCATCCGGACCCACTTCTTCGATTTCGCCCGCATCAATTTCATGAGGATCCGCAACTGGAGCTTCGGCATCACGGCGGCGTTGACCGTAGCCTCCATTGTCGGTTTCGCAACGATGGGGCTCAATCTCGGCATCGACTTTACCGGTGGTTCGATGATCGAACTCAAGGCAAAGCAGGGTGATGCCGACCTGGCCGACATCCGGTCCAAGCTGGGCGATCTCGGTCTTGGCTCCGCCCAGGTTCAGGGCTTCGGCGATCCGACAAACGTCATGGTGCGGGTGCAGAGCCAGGAAGACGAGACGGCCGAGCAAGGCGTGGTCAACAAGGTCCGCACGGCGCTCGAGAGCGACTACGAGTTTCGACGGGTCGAAGTGGTCGGGCCTTCGGTTTCCGGTGAACTTGCGATCACCGGCCTGATCGGCATCGGCCTCTCGCTGATCGCGATCATGGCTTACATCTGGATCCGGTTCGAGTGGCAATTCGCCATCGGCGCACTGACGGCGACCCTACATGATGCCATCATGACGATTGGCCTCTATGTCTATACGCGAATGGAGTTCGACATCACTGCGATCGCGGCGCTGTTGACCATCATCGGCTTTTCGCTCAACGACACCGTCGTCATCTACGACCGAATGCGCGAGAACCTGAGACGGTTCAAGAAGATGCCGCTCGAGGAATTGATCGACCTCTCACTCAACTCGACGCTGTCTCGAACGATTCTGACGGCCGGTACGACCTTTGTCGCGATCCTCGGCCTCGTGATCTTCGGCGGTGACGTCATCCGTGCTTTCACGATCTCGATGTTGTTCGGCGTGGTTGTCGGCACCTACTCGTCGATCTATGTCGCCGGCCCGATGCTGATCTATTTCCGGCTCCGGTCCGACGCCTTCGACACGGACAAGGACAAGGCGCCAGGGGACAGCCAGGCGGCGAAGCCGGCAGTCTGATGGCCAGAGGCATCGTCATCCGCGAGCAGCACTATCCGGGGCGGGCGCCGATCGATGCCTATGGCAATGGCGGCTTCCGCTTCGCCGACATGAGCCACAGGGGCTCGATCCTGTGCCTTCCCTCCGGCATCTACGGATGGCCACAGCTGGAGACGGATCCCCTGTCACCGGAAGCCTTCGAGCGTGTGATTGCCGAACGCGCCGACATCGAGGTGCTGCTCGTCGGCACGGGTGACGGTCTCCGGCCGCTGCCGCGCCAAGTCCGAGACATGCTCAAGGCGGCGGGCATATCGGCCGATCCGATGTCGACCGGGGCGGCCGTGCGCACCTTCAACATCCTCCTGGCCGAGGAGCGGGCGGTCGCTGCCGCACTCATCGCCGTGGAAGGCTGACATGGCGTTCGGACGCGATGAGGCCTATGCCGCCTGTCTCTCGACGCTGCGTGGCACCGACTTCGATCGCTACCTTGCCTGTTTGCTGGTGCCAGAGGACAAGCGCGGCGCGCTGGCGGCGCTCTATGCCTACAGTGCCGAACTCGCACGCGTGCGCGAGCTTGTCCGGGAGCCGTTGCCCGGCGAGGTCCGCCTGCAGTACTGGCGCGATCTCGTCGAAGGCCAGCCGCATGGCGATGCGCAGGCCAACCCCATCGCAGCCGGCATCGGCCATGCGATCGTGGATCACCGTTTGCCCCGGGCCGCCTTGGCCGCCATGGCGGATGCGCGCATCTTCGATCTCTATGACGATCCGATGCCGGACCGGGCGACGTTCGAAGGCTATGCCGGCGAGACGTCGTCCTCCCTCCTGCAACTCGGCGCCCTGATCCTCGATCCGGACAATGCCGATCGCACTTCGGACGCCGCCGGGCACGCCGGTGTCGCCCAACTGGTTGCCGGCTGCCTGATGTTGCTGCCGCTGCGCCGGCGGCGCAACCAGGTCTTCATTCCAGGTGACATCCTGTCCGCCGTCGGCCTCGACGCACAAGGCTTCCTCGCCGGCGCCGAGCCAGACCGGATCGCCGCCGCGCTGTCCGCCTTCATCGGCTACGGTCGCGATCACCTCCGCCTGGCCAGAGAAAAGGCCCGGGCGCTGCCGGCGAAGTCACGGCTTGCCTTCCTCGCTGTCGCACTTACCGGACCTGTTCTGGACCGGGCCGAGCGTGCCGGCACGGCCGTTCTCGACAATTCCATCCAGCCGTCGCAACTCAGGCGCCAGTGGTGGCTGTGGCGCGCCAGGCGCCGATTGTTCTGAAGTCGTCCACCACGTTCACATTTTCCTAACCAAGCGAGCCCTAGACTGGCCGGACATCCCGGACTGTCCGGTGGGAAGTGTCGATGCGTATTGCGTTATTTCGATCGTCGCGGCGGATGGTGCTGCCCTTGCTCCTCAGCACCGCGCTCGTGGCCTGTTCAGGACCCGTGTCGCCGCCGCTCGGCATCGACGAGGAAACGACAGTTTCCTCCATTCCGCGCGAAAGCGCCGCCGAGGACATGTCGGCCTACGCCACGACACCTGATACGGTCCAGACTGCGGACGATCGCCGTCAGGACCTGGATACACCCAATCTTGCGTCGATCGACGCCAGCGCCCCCGTGGAGGGCGAGCGGCTTCCGAAGATCGACGAGGAGCCTGGGCAGCAGGCCACCGTCACCGAAAATGGCGTGAACATCGACGCGGCCCTCGGCGTCGAGCAGCCGGTCAGCCTTGCCGAGGAACAGGCCAGCGACATTGCCGAGGGGCAGACCACGCAGCCGGTCGTCGATGGCATCGGCACCGATGCGCTGACCGAGCGTCAGCCGGCCGGTATCAAGCAGTCGAGGATCGTCGATTTCAGCGATGCGACCACGGCCGACGAGATCGCCTTGCCGACCCGGCGGCGCGACGTCGACGAGGAGACAGAGGTCGCCCTCCTGCCGCGTGCGGCCGATCCGAGCGAGGAAGCCCCTGTTTTCAATCAGATGAGCGCCGCCGAGATCGCCTGCCGCCGCGATCTCCAGAAAATGGGTGTCCGGTTCGAGGAACTGCCGCCGATCTCGAAGGGCCGCGCATGCGGCATCGCCCATCCGGTCAAGGTGTCCGGCTTCCAGGGCGGCATCCAGCTCAAGCCCGCAGCGACGCTCAACTGCCAGATGACGCGTTTCATGGCCAAGTGGGTCAAGAACGAACTGGCGCCGTCCGCGCGCTACCGCTATTTCTCCGGCGTTAAATCGATACACCAGATGTCGTCCTACTCCTGCCGCAAGATGAACTCGCGCTCCGCCAACCCCTGGTCGGAACACGCCAAGGGCAACGCCCTCGACATCGGCGGCTTCACCTTGAAGAACGGCAAGCATATCGACGTGCGCAAGAAGAGCTTCTTCGCCTTCCGCGAGAAGGGCTTGCTCAAGACCGTGCGCGAAGATTCCTGCAAGTACTTCACGACGGTGCTGGGCCCCGGCGACGCCTACCATGGCGACCACTTCCATTTCGACCTGCGGACGCGAAAGCGGGGTTACCGCCACTGCAGCCTGTAGTCCGGCCTACAACGGAAAACGGCGCCGCATGACGGCGCCGTTCTGCATGTGGGTGGAGCCGACGGCCGTGATCAGTCGAAGAGTTCTTCCAGGAATGATTTCTTGCGTTTCTGACCATAGGGTTGCTGGTAGCGGGAGTCGTAGCCCTGCTGATGATTTTGCGGCTGCTGGTGTTGTTGCGGCTGCTGGTGGCTTGTCTGGGCGTAGCCTTGTTGTTGCGGCTGCGGCGCGGGGGCGCTCTCGCGGGCGCTGCGTTCGATGATCTTGTCGAGCTCGCCCCGATCGAGCCAGATCCCGCGGCATTGCGGGCAGTAGTCGATCTCGATGCCCGACCGTTCGCTCATGACGAGCGCAACGCGGCATGTGGGGCAGAGCATTCCGGCGGCGGAATTCATGGAAAATCTCCAGAGGTCAGGTCCAGTTGGCAGCCCGTTGGAGAAGTCACAATCGGGCCCTGTCACGCGGTCCGACATCGCCGCCAGAGCAACTCCGGCAACCAGAGGGGCCCGGTCCGCAGGAGATGATCTATGGGCAAGTTTGAGCATTTTCAAGGCGATTCTGCAAAATGGCGCGCCGTACCGGATGCCGAGCTATTGGCCTTGCCGCAATGAGTACGCCGGCATAGGACGAGCATCAGAAAGATGCTCCCATGCCCCCATTCTCCGAAATGATCGTGTTCGCAGCAGCGCTGCTTGTCGCCGGCGGCGCGGCGGGCGTGCTTGCCGGGCTGTTCGGCGTCGGCGGCGGGGCGATCCTGGTGCCGGTGTTCTACCAGGTCTATGGTCTGCTCGGCGTGCCCGACAGTGTCCGGACCCATGTCGCCGTCGGCACATCTCTGGCCATCATCGTGCCGACATCGATCCGGTCCTTCCAGGCGCACCGCCTGCGGGGTGCCGTGGACATGGATGTGTTGCGGGGCTGGGCCCTATGTATCCCGCTCGGCACCGTCCTCGCCGCGATTGTCGCGGCCCAGGTCCCTGGAGCGGTTCTCCGGATCGTGTTCATGGCGCTCGCCATGCTCATCGCCTTCAAGATGTTCTTCAACCGCGAGAGCTGGCGCTTTGGTACCGAGATGCCGCGTGGCCCGGTCAACGCGGTGGCTGGCGGCGCGATCGGTCTTCTATCCGGCCTGATGGGCATCGGCGGCGGCACGTTGTCCAACCTGTGGATGACGCTTTGGAACCGCACGGTGCACCAGTCGGTCGCGACCTCGTCTGGTGTCGGCGTGCTGATCTCCATCCCCGGCCTCGTGGGCTATGTCTGGGCGGGCTGGGGAGAGCCCGGATTGCCTCCGCTCTCGACCGGCTTCGTCAACTGGATCACGGTGGCGCTTGTCATCCCGGTTTCGCTGCTGGCGGCCCCGTTGGGGGTTCGCTTGGCCCATGCGCTGACGCGCCGCCAGCTTGAAGTGAGCTTCGCGATCTTCCTGCTGCTCGTTTCGCTGCGTTTCCTCGTCAGCCTGTTCTAAGCGTTAGCGTCCCACCCAGGCCCAGTCCCGGATCTCCGGCATGTCCTCGCCATGCTCACGGACATAGGCGGTGTGTTCCGCGAGCCTGGCCTCGAAGCCCGCGATGACATGGGCTGCCTTGTCGGCCAGACCCGACACGCGGCGTATTGCCTCGATGGCGAGATGAAACCGGTCGAGTTCGTTCAGCACTGCCATGTCGAAGGGCGTGGTGGTGGTGCCTTCTTCGATGAAACCGCGAACATGCAGGTTGTCGTGATTGGCGCGTTTGTAGGTCAACCGGTGAATGAGATAGGGATAGCCGTGATAGGCGAAGATCACGGGCCTGTCCCGGGTGAAGATCCGGTCGAAGTCATCGTCGGGCAGCCCGTGCGGATGTTGGTGCTCGGATTGTAGCGCCATCAGGTCCACGACATTGACGACGCGGATCCGGAGGTCCGGCAGGGCTTCGCGCAGCAGCATGACCGCTGCCATCGTCTCCATCGTCGGCACGTCGCCTGCACAGGCCATGACGACATCCGGCGCTTCGTCGCCGCTCTCTGTCCCCGCCCAGTCCCAGATGCCGATGCCCACCTCGCAATGTGCCGCCGCTTCGTCGATCGTCAGCCATAGCGGCTCGGGCTGCTTGCCCGCGACGATGACGTTGATGCGGTTCCAGGTCTTGAGGCAGTGGTCGCCCACCCAGAGCAGGGTATTGGCGTCCGGCGGCAGGTAGATGCGGACGATATCGGCCTTCTTGTTGGCGACGAGGTCGACGAAGCCGGGGTCCTGGTGCGAGAAGCCGTTGTGGTCCTGACGCCAGACATGTGATGTCAGCAGATAGTTGAGCGAAGCGATCGGCTTGCGCCATTCCAGCTCGCGGGAGACCTTCAGCCACTTGGCATGCTGGTTGAACATCGAATCGACGATATGAATGAAAGCCTCGTAGCAGGAGAAGAAGCCATGGCGGCCGGTCAGCAGGTAGCCTTCCAGCCATCCCTGGCAGAGATGCTCGCTGAGGATTTCCATCACCCGCCCGTCGCGTGAAAGCTGGACGTCGTAGGGCTCGATCCGCTCCATCCAGACGCGGTCGGTGGCCTCGAACACCGCGCCAAGCCTGTTGGATTCGGTTTCATCCGGGCCGAAGATGCGGAAATTCTTCTCATCGGCATTCAGTCTGATCACATCGCGCAGGTAGCCGCCGAGGACCGCGGTTGTCTGGACCATCGGCTTGCCGCGATCCGTCACCGCAACGGCATGGTCTTCGATGGCGGGAAGCGTGAGCGGCTTGCGCAGCGCGCCGCCATTGGCTTGCGGGTTGGCGCCCATCCTACGCTCGCCGGATGGTGCCAGCGACCGGAGTTCCGACTTCAGGCGGCCGTCGGCATCGAACAGGTCGTCCGGATCGTAGCTGCGCATCCATGTGTCGAGGATCTCGCGATGGGCAGCGTCTCCCCGGCAATTGGCCACCGGGACCTGGTGCGAGCGCCAGAAGTCCTCGACTTTCTTGCCATCGACCTCCTTTGGACCGGTCCAGCCCTTCGGGCTGCGAAGGATGATCATCGGCCAGCGCGGGCAGCCTGACGGCGCGTTGCCGCTGCGGGCGTCGGCGCGGATGCGCTCGATCATGTCGAAGGCGCGATCCATCGCCGCCGCCATCGCCTGGTGCATGGGCATGGGCTCGTGGCCCTCGACGAAGATCGGCTCGTAGCCGTAGCCGCGGAAGAGATGATCGAGGTCTGCATCGTCCATCCGCGCCAGGATGGTCGGGTTGGCGATCTTGTAGCCGTTGAGATGCAGGATCGGCAGCACCGCGCCGTCGCGCGCCGGATTGATGAACTTGCTGGAATGCCAGCTGGCGGCAAGCGGACCGGTTTCCGCCTCGCCATCCCCCACGACGCAGGCGACGACAAGCTCCGGATTGTCGAAGGCGGCGCCAAAGGCGTGGACGAGCGCGTAACCGAGTTCGCCGCCTTCGTGGATCGAGCCGGGAGTCTCCGGTGCCGCATGGCTTGGAATGCCGCCGGGAAAGGAAAACTGGCGAAAAAGCTTGCGCATGCCCTCGGCATTCTCGGCGATCTCTGGGTAGACCTCGGAATAGGTGCCTTCGAGATAGGTATTGGCCACCATGCCCGGCCCGCCGTGGCCGGGGCCGCAGACATAGAGGACATCGGCGTCTCGCGCCCGGATGATCCGGTTGAGATGGACATAGATGAAGTTGAGGCCCGGCGTCGTCCCCCAGTGGCCGAGCAGCCGAGGCTTGATGTGCTCGGCTTCCAGCGGTTGGCGCAGCAGCGGATTGTCGAGCAGGTAGATCTGTCCGACCGAGAGATAGTTGGCGGCCTTCCAGTAGCGGTGAGTAAGCTCGAGTTCGGATTGGTCCAGGACGGGCTTGGTCATCTTCGTTCCTCGCTGCAATCTGCACAAAGCAGATGCCCTGGAACACAGGCACGTTCCTTGTCTTCGATCAACCCTGCAGCGCAAATGAGGCGAACCGCGCGCCGCTTTGTTCAATCCTGCAACGTCATCTCGTTGTTGCTGAAAGAGAAGGACCGGAGAGAGGAGAGGAAGTTCATGCCCAACAGGCTGCGGCCGAGCTTGCCCTGTTCGGCAATGCCGGCAGTTACGTTCATGCGGCGGATTCCCGCGACCTCGATGTCCGGGAGCGTGACATAGGCAGTCCGGGCAGGGCCGTTGGCGGTCATGACGGTTCCGGTGAAGCTCAGCCCCGCCGGGTTGAGGCCGATGCGGTCGGCATCCTCGTAGCTGAGGGCAATGGTCGTGGCGCCGGTGTCGATCATCATCGGGATCGCGACGCCGTTGATCGTCGCATCAGCCTGGTAATGCCCGTTCTGGCCCATGTAGAGGATTGCCGAGCGGCGTCCGGCTTCGTCGACCATGGTCGCGGCCCGGCCCGGTATCAGTCCCGCGGTGAGCCGCGAGGCGAAATTCTGCGCGTCGTCCTTGAACACGAAGACCGCCGAGAGCACGACGATGATCAGCAGCCAGACGCCGAGATTGCGCGCCGCTTCGCCCAGATTCCTCTGGCTGGCCAGCACGCCGCCGCCGACCAGCGCCGCGAGTAGTGTGTAATAGACCAGTTGCATGAAATCGTCGCCGTCGAGGCGGCTCGACGTCCCTGAAAAGCCGACCGTGATCAGGAAGAGCCCTGCCAGCACGACAACGGCGACAATGAGTATCCGGGACATCAATCGCTCCTCTCCCGGGCCATCCGCGTGCGCCGGGTCTCGCGCCGTGGGCGCCTCTCGACGCCCTCCAGGCGCTCTGGAAGCGCCGCCATGATCGCCTGCCGCTCTGCGCTGGAGTAGGTTGTCCATGCGCCGATTTCGGCGCGGGTGCGGCCGCAGCCGAAGCAGTAGCCGGTCTTGTTGTCCATCGAACAGACGAGAATGCAGGGCGATTCCATGGTTCACCGGATCGAGTTCATCGTTCCCGGAATATCGGGTCGTCAGGCGAACAGGGCAAGGGCCGTAAGCGACATGATCTCCGTCAATTGCTGCGTTGCGCCGATCGTGTCCCCGGTATGCCCGCCGATCCGGACGGAAATATAGCGGCTGAAGCCGTAGGCGGTGCCGGCTGTGAGCGTGATGGCGAAGAGTGTCGCGAGCAAGGACAGGGCGGGAGAAACCAGGATGAGCGCCAGCATGCCGCCACTGGCCAGTGCCACCACAGTGGCTTGGCCGTCCGGCGTGCCGGCTGATGCCGCCACCCCGTCGCTGCGGGCCGGGGCGAGCAGCGACCAGTGCCAGACCATGGCCGCGCGACTGAGGGCGGCAATGCCCAGCATGGCGAACCCGGCAACCGTGGGCGTCGTGACCGCGGCAAAGGCCGCCAGTGCGGCGGCGCGAACCGCGTAGGACAGCACGAGCGCGACCGCGCCATAGGTGCCGATCCGGCTGTCCTTCATGATCCGGAGCGCAGATTCCCGATCGCGGCCGCCGCCGACACCGTCAGCCGTGTCGCTGAGGCCATCCTCGTGCAGGGCGCCGGTCAGAAACGTCTGAAGGCAGAGCACGAGCACGGCCGACAGCAACGGATTGACATTGCCCGCAAGCAAGGTGGCAAACAGCGCCGCCGGCGGCAGCGCGATCAGCAGTCCGGCTGCGGGGAAGGCTCGGACGGCGCGGCTCAGCGAACCGTCGTGGCCATCGAAGAACCGGCCCGGCATGGGGATCCGGCTGAGGAAGCCCACGGAGCGGACGGTGTCGTCCAGAAAATCCCGAAAAATCATCTTTGCCCGCCCTTGCTCGCGCCGTTTGCGCCGCAACCGTGGTTGCCGCCCCCCGACTCTGTCGATAATAGAGGCCGCGACAGATCAGGAAAACCTAAATTCGGAGCAGGCGCGATGGCCAACAGCGGACTTCCCTTTGACGATTTTCGCGAACTCATCGCCAATATGCCCGGCCCGATCGGTGAGGCGCTTGTCGAGGCGCGCGCGCGCGACAGCCAGCTCACCAAGCCGCCGGGCTCCCTCGGACGGCTCGAGGAAATCGCATTCTGGCTTGCGGCGTGGACCGGTCGCAAACCGGCGGTAAGCCGGCCCCTGGTGGCGATCTTCGCCGGCAATCACGGCGTGACGCGCCAGCGCGTGACGCCGTTTCCGCCCGAGGTGACCAAGCAGATGGTCGCCAACTTCTCCAATGGTGGTGCCGCGATCAACCAGATCTGCGCCACCCACGATCTCGGTCTCAAGGTGTTCGATCTCGCGCTCGACTACCCCACCGGCGATATCACCGAGGAAGCGGCCCTGTCCGAGCGCGATTGTGCCGCTACCATGGCCTTCGGCATGGAGGCGATCGCCGGAGGCACCGACCTGCTGTGCGTCGGCGAGATGGGGATCGGCAACACGACCGTTGCCGCCGCGATCAACCTCGCGCTCTATGGCGGAACCGCGGCCGATTGGGTCGGTCCCGGCACCGGATCGGAAGGCGAGGTGCTGAACCGCAAGATCGCCGCGGTCGAGAAGGCGGTCGCGCTTCATCGCGACCATATTTCCGACCCGCTCGAACTCCTGCGACGCCTCGGCGGCCGCGAGATCGCCGCCATGGCCGGTGCGATTCTCGCCGCGCGCATGGAGCGCATACCCGTCATCATCGACGGCTATGTTGCAACGGCCGCCGCTGCGGTGCTGAAGGCGGCCAATTCTTCCGCGCTCGATCATTGCCTGATCGGCCATGTCTCCGCCGAACCGGGGCACATGCGAGCGATCGAAAAGCTCGGCAAGACGCCGCTTCTCGCACTCGGCATGCGACTGGGCGAGGGGACAGGTGCCGCCCTTGCCGCCGGCATTGTCAAGGCGGCCGCGGCCTGCCACAGCGGCATGGCGACATTCGAGGCGGCCGGTGTCAGCAACAAGGGCTGACGGCGCCAGGACCTTCGCCGCCGCGGCGGACCGTGTACGCGAACAGGATTGGACGATGACCGAGATCGGAGCGCCCAAGGGCATGCAGGAACCGGAAGACAAGAAACATGGCTTTGCGCACCTGATCGCCGCCGGCGGATACTCGGCGGCGGGCCTGCGCCGCGCATTGCAGGAATCGGCCTTCCGCCACGAGATCCTGTTCTTTGCCGCCGCCCTGGCGCTATTCGTCTGGGTCGGGGCCACGCTGGCCGAATTCCTCGGGCTCACCGTCATCTTCCTGATCATGTTCGGCTTCGAGGCGCTCAACACCGCCATCGAGGAACTGGTCGACCGCGTCTCTCCAGAGGTCTCGCGCACCGGCAAGCACGCCAAGGACCTCGGCTCGTTCGCGGTCTTCTGCACGCTGGTCGCAGCGGTGCTCTACGTCGCCTATGTCTCGATCCTCTAGGCGGTGACCTTCCTGCGATAGTCGAGCGCCTCCTGCTCGACCGCCGATACCGGCTGGAGCACGCGCTTGGCTGGCAGGATGGCGATCGCCTCGGTGCCTTCGCGCAGTCGTGACTTCAGCAGGAACGTGCCGTCGTGCTTGTGCAGCAGCGCCTGTACGATCGGCAGGCCCAGGCCGGTACCTTGCTCGGCGCTCTTGATAGCGATCGAGCCCTGCCCGAAGGCCGAGAGAACCACCGGAATTTCCTCCTCGGGAATGCCCGGGCCATTGTCCTTGATCGACACATACTGCCCGCCCGACGCCGTCCAGCCAGCCTTGACGACGATTTCGCCACCCTTCGGCGTGAACTTCACCGCATTGGACAGCAGGTTCAGCACGACCTGGCGGATGGCTTTTTCGTCGGCCCACAGCGCCGGCATCTCCGGCTCGAACTGGTCGGTGATGTGGATGTCCTTGGCGCGCGCGCGCAGCTGCACCATGCCGATACAGTCCTCGGTGATGTCGACGAGCTGGATTGCCTCTTCGTTCAACTGGTAGCGGCCGGCCTCGATGCGCGAGAGGTCGAGGATCTCGTTGATGAGATTGAGCAGATGCTGACCCGACGTGTGGATGTCGCCGACATATTCCTTGTAGGTCGGATTGTTCAGCGGCCCCAGCACCTCCGTCGCCATGACCTCCGAAAAGCCCAGGATCGCGTTGAGCGGCGTCCGGAGTTCATGCGACATCGAGGCCAGGAAGCGCGATTTTGCAAGATTGGCTTCCTCTGCCCGGCGTCGCGCCTCGTCCGACATGGATTTCGCGACTTCGAGTTCGGCGATCAGGTCGTCCTTTTCGGACTGGAACGACAGCAGCCTGACATTGGTGTTGTAGAGCCGGTCGGTGATGAAGGCGAAGAAGGCCAGCGATATCGAGAAAACCACGGTAAGCGCGACATCGAGCGGATCACGGCTGAGATAGGAGGCCGCCGCCAGTGCCACGGCGACGGGCGCGAAGGCATAGAGCGTCGCGCCGCGCAGCATGAAGAACACGAAGGACGCGCCGGACAGCGCGATGAACAGCGTCGCGCTCTTGAAGAAGAAGAAATAGCTCGTGCCGCAGGCGCTGCAGCTGTTGAAGGCAAACCATGCCCAGCAGAGGCCGGAGAGGATCTGGGCCGCGAGCAGCCTCTTTCGCCAACCGGCCGCAGCCTCCGCCGAAACATTGCCCTTCGATGCCTGCCGCGCGAGCAGGAGATAGATGGAATGTGCCACCAGAGACGCCAGCATCCACGGCATGAGATTGAGTTCGCCGCCAAAATAGCTGGCCGTGAGCCCGACGATGATGATGAAGAGCGGCATCAGGGCTGCGAACTGCTGCACCGACGACAGATGCAGTTCCATCAACTCGCGCTCGAAGCTGCCGATCGCCTGTCCGTTCGTCTGGAGTCTTTCGCGCGTGTCCTTGACGGCCTTCGCCGTGTCGCGATTCTTCGAGGCGCGGGAGCGGTAGACGATAATCTTGTCAGGCGATGAACTGGCGCTATTACTCATGATACAAACCGGTTCGCATTCCGCGCGTGAACTTGGACAATAACCCCCAATCCTTAAGAAGATGCTTCCGCGCTAAGGATTTGTTTGCCATGACAGCGCCGGTCGACTGACGATCAGATCAAGGGAATCAATATAGATTTCAATGTGCTGATGGAATTTGCTCATGTCGGTACATCGCTAAACTCCCGCTCCGGCAGGTTGATCGCGTCTCCAAACGTGTTTACCACTCTCGCCATGCAAGCCGAACGCGCCCCGGAGCCGGTCGAGAGCCTGGCCGCCTCGATTGCAGGCTGTCGACACTGCCGCGACGTCGCGGCGAATCCGCTGCCGCATGAGCCGCGCCCGGTTGCTGTCCTGTCGGCAAAGGCACGTATCCTGATCGCGGGCCAGGCGCCGGGCCGTCGCGTGCATGACACCGGGATACCTTTCAACGACGCGTCCGGCGACCGGTTGCGCGACTGGCTCGGAGTCGAGCGGGCGCAATTCTATGATCCCGGCAACTTTGCCATCGTGCCCATGGGCTTCTGTTTTCCCGGTTACGACGCACGCGGCTCGGACCTGCCGCCCCGCAGGGAATGTGCGCCGATCTGGCGCCGCAGGGCGATCGAAGCGATGCCGCAGATCGAGCTCGTGCTCGCCATCGGCAGTCATGCCCAGCGCTGGCACCTCGGCGCCGGGATATCGGCATCCATGACCGAGACGGTGCGCGCCTGGCGAACCCATCTGGCAGCCGGCGTCCTGCCCATGCCGCATCCCAGTTGGCGCAACACCGGATGGCTTCGCCGGAACCCGTGGTTTGAGACCGAGTTGCTGCCTGAACTACGGCGCAACGTTTTGCGCCGGATTGCCTGAAACGGCTTCCACCTGCGCACGAGCCTGATATATGACTACGAAAATTCTGCTCCGGAGGCATGCATGGACCGGCTTGATAGAAAAATCCTGAGGCTTCTGCAGGAAGACTCGACGCTGGCGGTGGCCGATCTGGCGAAGAAGGTCGGTCTTTCGACGACACCCTGCTGGCGCCGCATCCAGAAGATGGAAGAGGACGGCGTCATTCGCCGCCGCGTTGCCCTGCTCGATCCCGTCCGTGTCAACACCAAGGTCACGGTGTTCGTCTCGATTCGTACCAACACCCACTCGATCGAATGGCTGAAGCGCTTCTCGGAGGTGATTTCGGAGTTTCCGGAAGTGGTCGAGTTCTATCGCATGTCCGGCGACGTCGATTATCTTCTCCGCGTCGTCGTACCTGATATTGCCGCCTATGACGCCTTCTACAAGCGCATGATCGCCAAGATCGAGATCCGCGATGTCTCCTCTGCTTTCGCGATGGAGCAGATCAAGTACACGACCGAACTGCCGCTCGACTACATGATGCTCGAACAGGCCAAGAGCCATGAAGATTGACGGCAGCACTTAAGACAATAGTCATCGGCGCTTTGTAGGCTTCGTGCGATCCGCGAGGCATGTGCATGACGATCCACGATCTGGTCGCCCCTCCTGATGCTGTCGCCCCACCTCGGGGCGAGCGGTGGTCGTTGCCTTTCTATTTTCTTGTCGTTCTGGCGGCGTCCATCGCCGTGATCGGCTTTGACCTGCTCGATGGAATCCCGTTCGCGCAGGATGTCGACGATGTCTTGCGGGAACTCCAGATCCGCCGGCTGGTCGATGGCGCGTCATGGTTCGACCTGTCGCTGCCGGCTGTCCAGATGCCGGAGACCTATATCCTCCCCTGGTCGCGGCTGGTCGATCTGCCCTATGCCCTGATTGCCTGGGGCCTTGAGCCTGTCATGGGGCGGGAACCCGCGCTGGCCTTCGCCTTCAGGGCCTGGCCGCCGGTTCTCGGCGCGGTCTACCTGCTGACGCTGCTGGGATGCCTTCGCCGGCTCGTGCCGCGCGCCAGCGAACTTCCGGTCGCAATTCTCGTGATGCTTCCGGTCTTCGCGATCTATTCGATCTGGGAGTTCAGCCCGGGTCGCATCGACCATCACAATGTCCAGATCGTGCTGCTGGCGCTGATTGCCTGCGGCGTCCTCCGCTGGGACCGGCGTGGTGGCATCATGGTCGGCGCGGCGTCGTCGCTGTCCCTTGCGGTGGGGCTTGAGACGCTGCCGGTGCTCGTGGCAGTCTTGGGCGGGCTCACTCTTGCATGGCTGCTGGACGAGCGCGGCAGCAGGGCCATGCTCCGGTCGACCGGTGCCGCCTGCGCCGGCATGGCCTTCCTGCTCGCGGCGGCGCTGATCGCGCCGTCCCGCTACCTCGTTGCCGTCAACGACAGCTTTTCCGCACCCTACGCTGCCGCGGTCATCGGCTTCGGGCTGATCGCCCTGGCATGGACCGGCGAGCCTTCCGGAACATCGAGCCGGGCCCGGCGGAGCGCCTCGTTCATTGGCGCAAACCTCCTCCTGATTGCGGTGATTGCCTGGACCTGGCCGGGATTGCTCGATGGGCCGATGCCGATGCTCAAGGGCCTGGCGAAGACCTATTGGTTCGATCGGATCAACTTCGAGCAGGGTGTCTTTTCGCTGTTTTCCACCCGCGACATGCGGGCGCTCCTGCAGTATTTCGCAGTATTCGCCGTTCTCGCCGCCGCCGTGCCCTCGGTCGGCAGGGCGATGCGGCGCGGCGAGCCTGCCTTGCCCATCCTGTTCGTGGCAACGCTGACCGCGGTCGCCATGGCGTGCATGTCCCTGCGCTTCCTGCGAATCGCCCTGTCGCTCGTCGTCGTTCTTCTGCCGATCGCGGTCCTGTACTTCAGGGCAGAGAAGCAGCGCGCCGCGGGTCGCGGGCTGGTGCTCGGCTCGCTGGCAGTCCTGGCCATGTTGGCGGCGGGACGGATGTATGTCTTCCCACCGGAACCGGTGCGCTATGATGCCTTTGATCATGTGGTGCGCGGCGACTGCGGCAAGGTCAGTTCCACCGCGCTCCATGGCGTGACGGCTGGCCGGATCATGACCACGCCGAGACTGGGCATCGAGCTTGCCGCCACGCATCCGGCCGGAATTTCGGTTTCGGCCATTCCCTTCCACCGCGCTTCCGGCGCGATGTCCGATACGATCGCTGTGCTGATGGGAAGGACGGCCGCCGAAAATGCCGAACGCCTCGCAGGCTTCGACTATCTCGCCATCTGCCGCATTCCGGCCGGCCTGCCGAATGAAGACCAACTGCCCTTGCTTCGCGACCTGCAGGCGGGAATCGTCGTGCCGGGATTGGAATCTCTGGGCGCGGGCGGCTCCATCATGATCTTCCGCATCGACCACGCCGCGCTGAACTGATCAGCTTTTCACCCCGACACGCAGAAGCACCTTGTCGCTGGTCAGTTCCCGCTGTGCATCGCGGCCGATCCAGCGGCTGGTTTTGTCCGCGCTCGCGGCCAGCCGCCGGGCAAGGTCGAGCGCGGGGCCGTGGCAGGCGGGGTTTCGCTTTCCGACCTGCCGCAGTGCCCAGTTCACCGCTTTGCGCACGAAGTTGCGCGGGTCGCGGGCATGTTGTTCGATCAGGGGAAGCCAGTTCAGGATCGCCGAATCCGGCTCCTTCTTCAGGTGGACGGCGCTCCAGGCGATCATCGTAAAGGCGGCACGGCGGACGAACTCCCGTTCGTCGCCGGCGAATTCCGCAATCAGCAGGTCCTGGAGGCCGGCCTCCGCAAACAGGTCGGCCACGCCATCGACGATTTCCCAACTGTTGAAATCGGCGGCCCAGGCGCGGGCCGCATCGGCGGTCATCTGCTTCGGGTCGGCGGTGAAGGCCGCGAGCAGCCGCGCCTCCCGGATGCCACTTCCCCAGAGTGCCAGCGCGCGGTCATGATCGCGCCCGATCTTGCGGCCGATGGCGCGAAGCGCCGTGTTGGAAATGCCGAGCGCCGTGCCGGTCTCGATGCCGAAGCGGGCCATGCCTTCGATATTGGCCGGGTCCCGCAGGGACCGCAGTTGGTCGATCACCTGCTCGGCGTTCCAGTCCCGGCCCGGCTCCGTCATGGCCCCGCCTATTTCTCCAGTCGTGCCAGCAGCGAGGATGTATCCCAGCGGCGGCCGCCCATCTGCTGCACATCGCCATAGAACTGGTCGACCAGGGCGGCGACCGGCAGCTTCGCTCCGTTGCGCCGCGCCTCCTCGAGGCAGATCGCCAGGTCCTTGCGCATCCAGTCGACGGCGAAGCCGAAGTCGAATCTGCCCTCGTTCATCGTCTTGTGGCGATTGTCCATCTGCCAGGAGCCGGCGGCCCCCTTGCCGAGCACGGCCATCAGCTGTTCGACGTCGAGACCGGCGCGCTTGGCGAAATGCACGCCTTCCGCCAGGCCCTGCACCAGCCCGGCGATGCAGATCTGGTTGACCATCTTGGCGAGCTGGCCCGAGCCCGCGGGGCCCATCAGGCCGACCATGCGCGCATAGGCATCGATCACCGGCCGGGCGCGTTCGAAGTCTTCGGGTACGCCACCGCACATGACGGTCAGCACGCCATTCTCGGCGCCGGCCTGTCCGCCAGACACCGGCGCGTCGATGAAATGGCAGCCGATCTCCCGGCAGGCTTCGTCGAGTTCGCGGGCCACTTCGGCGCTGGCGGTCGTGTTGTCGATCAGGATCGCCCCGGGTTTCATGCCCTTGAGGCAACCTTCGGCGCCGATCGTCACCTCGCGCAGGTCGTCATCATTGCCGACGCAGGTGAAGACGAAGTCGGCATCCTCGACCGCACCGACAGGCGTCGCCGCGACGAAGCCGCCATGTTCAGCCGCCCAGTTCGCCGCCTTGCTCGACGTACGGTTGAACACCGTGACATCGTGGCCGCCCTTCGTCTTGAGGTGCCCGGCCATGGGATAGCCCATGACGCCCAAACCGATGAAGGCAACCTTGGCCATATCGTCTCTCCCGCAAATGAATGTTGCGGGAGGGTTTAAGCGATCGGCCGGAAAAGTGAAAGGGCATCAGCCGTTCACGGGGCTGACCTGCCAGGGAATTTCTTGTCGTCCGGCAGCATGAGCGCGCTTTCCCCGAGGCTCTCGGATATCTCGATCCAGAGGCGACGGAGACGTCGGACATGAAGATCGTCGGTGATCCAACTGACCATGTGCTCGATGGCTTTCGTGGTGCCGGAACTGTCGCCGATGGTTTCGCGTGCCCAAAGAGCGTAAGCTTCGAAATCAGACTGAAGCAACGGCTTGCCGCCTTCGATGATCAGGAACTTGGCTCCGGCGATTGATGAGGCCTCTCTGATTGTTTCCGTCGGTGCCAGCAAGATTGCGGCGATGATTGCGTCGAATTGATCAGGCGAGTCCGCGCTCCGTATCGCGCGTTCGAGATCGAAGATCGTTCGAATGTTGATCTCACGCAACAGGAGAAATTTCTCGATACCGACGATGTGGCAGAGTTGTGCCTGAGCGGTCCAGTCGAAGACCTGATAGATCCCGTAGGGCGTCTCGATATAGAGCATGATCGGATTGTAGGTGGCGAGATTCTGGACGTCGAAGATTCCGCATTGCTCCAGGCGGATGCGGGTCCAGAAATCGATGCCGTCGATGACGTCCAGAGGTGTCGATCTCGTGATCGGGTTGAAGCGGTTGTCTTCCGATTTCAACCAGTTGAAACCCGTCCGGGCCCTCAGAAAGAGATAGCGGGTGGCACTCTCCGGATAGAGGCCTAGCAATGGCGCGACGGCGAGCCAGGCGAAACTGATAGACTCCGGAACGGTAGAGACGCTGGCGCCGATATCCTTTATCTGTTCATAGGGATTGGGGAATGCGCGGTAGAGAAAGACGACCGCAATCATGGAGGCGAGTATTTCGAGAGCTTGCTTCAGAAACGTGTAGCTGGCCAGGTCGAACAGGGACATCCGACGCAGGAATTCTCGTGCCGCTGCGATGTAGCCGCCCAGAAATGCCAGTGACGCGACAGTGACAATTTGCTCCGCGAAACGCAGCGACGTCTGAGGTTCGGTACCAAGTCCGCCGACGAAGATCAGAAGGTCCATGAACGCCGGCCTTGGTGCTGGCCCGACGAGATGGGCAACGCTCATGGTCGCGACAACGAATCCCATAAACGAAAGAAAGCCAAAGCAGGCGCCGGTAGCGAGCAGCCGCAGATTGCTGCGCAGCTTAAAAAATCCGGGGGGCTTCTGCAGCAGCGCCTGAATTTTGTCGTCCGTTGTTCGCTGCGAGGCTGCAGACCAATCCACCTCTGTGTCGGGAATATCGGAAATGTACTTGGACTTCACGAATTCGAATGTGGGATTATTGTCGTATCTCCCGGCGCCCCCGTCCGCCGCAAACGCGCGCATGTGGCACGGCAAAGGACTGCTCGTAGTCCAGTATCAATCTCAGCCTTCGGAAGCGTATCTCGTGGGCTGCGTAGATGATCATCAGCGGAGGCAGGAACCCGAGTAATGCCGCAAGTACGACCGCGTACCAATTCTCATACAGGTAGAAAAGCATGTTCGATCCCCCTTGATTAAAAGGAGATTGAGACAACCTTTAGATGAAGTCCGCAATCGATCGAATGCGATCTGTGATTGAAAAAGCAATCCAGAGTAGTGTAATCGTTAGATTGTCTTCTTCGCCACCACCAGATGCCCCGCAATCGGCGCCCCGTCCTCAAGCCGCACGGTGATGTCGCCGAATTCCACGACCTCGAACCCCGCTGCCGCCAGCGTCTTGCGCACATAGGACTCCGAGTGTGCGAAGCGCTGGTGCGGTCCGACCATGAAGTCGCGATCGGCAAAGGTCTTCTCGGGCAGCGTTTCGGACGAAAACAGGACATACCCGCCCGGCTCGAGATTGTCGGCGACGCCGAAGAACAGTTCCTCGAGAAAGCCGACATAGGGCAGCACGTCGGTCGCCGTCACGACATCGAATGGGCCATCCTCGTTGTCCTCGAGGAAGTCGGCGGCTTCGGCGACATAGAGCGTCTCGTAGAGATCCTTCTCATGGGCGATCTCGACCATGTTCTCGGAGAGATCGAGGCCGACCATCTCGTCGCAGATGTCGCGCAGGGCGCCGCCCGTCAGGCCCGTGCCGCAGCCGAGGTCGAGAAGCTTCTTGAAGGGGCCAAGCTCAAGGGCCTGGATGCGTTCGCGGACCATCAGCGGCACGCAATATTCCAGCTGGTCGACGAGAATGGATTCGAAGGCCTCGGCATGCTGGTCGAACAGCGTCTCGACATAGGCATCCGGCGCCTTGGGCGGGGTGTCGCCCAGACCCATCGAGGCAATGCGCACGGCAGCGCCGCCATGGTCCTCGGGGTCGAGTGCCAGCACCTTCTGATAGGCCTGTGCGGCCTTGTCGAAGTCACCGGCTTTTTCGAGCGTGAGCGCCTCGTTATAGGCAGCGGCCAGCGCCGTTTCGTCGATCTTCTTTTTCTTCGCCATGCGCCTGCAGTATCCCACCGGTTTGGGCGGTCATAAGCGGGCAGGGCGGCGAATGCAATCGGTCAATGCAGGATGAAGTCACCCTTGAGCGTGCGCCACTCCGTCGGTGTGATCAGCCTTTGATGCACGTAGCGGACCGAATGCAGCGGCCCCTCGATCTTCTCCTTCCAGAATTTCAGAAAGGATGTCATCTCGGGAAACTCCGGCGCCAGATCGTAATGCTGCCAGACGAATGTCTGGAGAAGGGAAGGGTGATCGGGGATTCGGTAGAGGATTTCGGCGGTGGTCAGACCATAGCCCTTGAGTCGCATTTCCATTTCATTCGTCATGGCAACCTCGCTTGGTTGTTGCGTCAACATGACAATGAAACGACAGGAAGCTTAACCGGGCGTTAACTATGAATGCGACATATGGCCCGGTTGTTCTTTCTAGCGAACCAGGTGGGCGTGTCAGCCGCCTCTCGAGCAGGTTTCCAGACATTGCGCAGCAGTTTCCCACGATCGCGAGATAGAGCACGGCTGCCCAGGACATACATCTGGAAGTCGAAACGTGCGGGAATAGGCATATTTGGTCTCGCCCAATCAGGTCGAAGACCGTGACGATCGAGGACGATCGCCGAGCCCTTGATCATCAGGATGAATTTTCATTTGCCATAGGGGCCGGAGTGCCACCATCAGCGCCTGCGGCATGATGACCCTGATGAAGGTGGGCGCGGTATGAATGCCGAGCGCCTTGGCCGCCTCTGCCTGGCCCCGCGGCCACGCTCTCGATTGCGCCGCGCAGGATTTCGGCCTGATAGGCGGCGGTGTTGAGGGACGAAGGCGAGCAGCGCGCAATAATAAGCCTCCCTGAAGAACCACCACAGTCCCGACGGATTCGAATTCAGCCCGGAGGTTTGCCGAGGACCGTAATAGATCAGGAAGACCTGCATGATCAGCGGGCGTGGCCGCGAAAAAGGTAGATATAGCCGGATGCTGCCGTGGCAATGATCGATGGACTGGCTCATGCGGGCATAGGCCAGCGGCAGGGGACAGGATCGCGCCGATCACGATCGAGGTCCCGACGAGCTCGAGCGTCCAGCAACAGGCCCCCACAGGCATCCTGATGCCCGTACCGGTTTGAAACTTGGCGACATCGAATTCCGTGATGGACCATGTTGACGATCCCCACGAAGAGCGCCAGCCACAGGGCCATGAACACGATTGCCGGCGATCCGCGCGGGGGTGAAGCGGGCGGGGGCGGTGCGGGGTGGCGGCGCCTGGGGTGGGGATCATCGCCGAAGCAATGCTCATCGTCTTACCTCCGCGCGGCGTGCCTTGGTCTCGATCCAGTTGAAAACGAAGGAGGACAAAATCGCCAGGACCAGGAACATCAGGCAGGCCATGCCATAGAACAGGAACGGGTCCTTGGTGACCTTGGCGGCAATGTTGGCCTGTCGAAGAATATCGGGCAGACCGATGGCGGAAACCAGGGCGGTGTCCTTGAGCAGTATCATCCAGAGATTGCCGAGGCCGGGCAGTGCCACGCGGACGAGTTGCGGCAGGATGATGAGCCGCATCGTCTGGCCCTTTGTCAGGCCGATGGCAAAGCCGCCCTCGTACTGGCCCTTCGGAATGGCTTTGAAGGCCGATTGGAGAACCTCAGCGCAATAGGCCGAGAACACGACGCCGATTGCTACCATGCCGGCAACGAAGGGATTGATCTCGATCGTGCCACCCGAACCAAAGGGCGCCAATGCCTGGCCGAGAACGATCGGCAGGCCGTAATAGATGATGAACAGGGTGAGCAGTTCCGGCAGGCCGCGAAACAGCGTCGTGTATATGTCGGCGGCCGTGCGCAGAAAGCTCTCTTCGGACTGCTTGGCAAGGGCGATGAAGAAGCCGACGATCAGGCCGAGGGGCAGGGTGCAGAGCGCGAGGCTGGCCGTCACGTAGAAGCCGCTTGCGAGGTCGTCGCCCCAACCTGTGTCGCCGCAGGAGAGTATCGTATTGCCGAGAAAGATCTTGAAAAACGCCGACCGGACCGCAAAGCGGGTCGATGGTGGAAAGCACGGGCTGAACCAGCGCCCAGACGCCGCTGGCGAGCCAGCCGATCGCGTCCCAGAGTGGTGCCAGTAATGACGTCTGAGCCTCCGCCTGAGCGGTGACGTCGGTCTCCATGCTTTCCCCCGTCCTGTTTGCCGGACTTCACTTCCTACTTCGAACAAAAACGGCGGGAGGGCAACCCTCCCGCCGTCATATTCACCCGATATCGCGACCTGATCAGCCGCCGTAGACGTCGAAATCAAAATACTTGTCGTTGATTTCCTTGTACTTGCCGTTGGCGCGGATCGCTTTGATCGCGGTGTTGAACTTTTCGCGCAGCGCGTCCTCGCCCTTGCGGATGGCAATGCCGGCGCCGACACCGTTGATGACCGGATCGGGAGTCAGGGCCCCGAGGATCTTGCAGCACTCGCCGTCCTTGCTCTTCACCCAGTCCGAAAGCACGACGACGTCGTCGATGACGCCATCGATGCGACCGTTGATCAGGTCGAGCTTATATTCTTCCGAGGTCGGGTAGAGCTTCAGCTCGGACGTCTTGAAATGCGCCTCGGCATAGTTGGAATGCGTGGTGGAGCCCTGCGCACCCAGCGTCTTGCCGTCGAGGCCGGCTTCGGTCGCTTCGGTCAGTGTTGAGTCCTTGGCGACAGCGATCGCCGGTCCGGTGTTGTAATATTTGTCGGTAAAGTCCACCTTCTCCTTGCGCTCGTCGGTGATCGACATAGAGGCGATGATGGCGTCGAACTTCTTGGCCTGCAGCGCCGGGATGATGCCGTCCCAATCCTGGGTCACGAAGGTGCACTCGGTCTTCATTTCTTCGCACAGAGCCTTGGCGATATCGATGTCGAAACCGGTCAGCGAGCCGTCGGCCTGGAGATTGTTGAAGGGCGGGTAGGCGCCTTCGGTGCCGATGACGAGCTTGTCGGCGGCGATAGCTGCGCCCGAAAGCGCGCTGAAGACGGTGACGGCGGCGGCAATGGCGAGACGTTTTGTCAGTCGCATGGATTTTTCCCCTTGTTCGGTTCCGTGCCCGTTTTTTGTTTTGCTGCGGACACGGGGTCATGCATTGCGGGGGAGTGGCCCCGCACCCCGCGATATTCGTACGGTTCCGGGCGGAAAAGCAACAGGAAAGACGAGTTTGAAGCCAGGCGCCCGTCGAGCCCTCCAACGAATCTGAACCTCAGGTGAAGCGCGGGTTCAGGCCTGGTAAAGACGGAACCAAATAGAAATCGCACCGTTCCATGCGGCCGGAACCACAAAATAGCCCTCAAATTGGGCAGGGTCTGGCGCGGGATTCGAAATGAAAAGTCTAGAGAGGACGCCACCCATGGCAATCAACAAACGGCTTCTGGCCACCGCCGCAATTCCCTTCCTGGCAATTGCCGGCGCTGGACTGCCAGCCTTCGCGGCAGTCATGAGGCCTGCAGCAGCCATCGAGGCTCAGAGCCCGATCATCGCCGTCCAGAGCGAAGAGGAACTGCTGCCTCGGAAGCAGCGCAAGCGCGACAACCAGCAGGCGTCAGACCCTGCCGTCGAGAGCGGTGATGCGGCGGCGGAAGAGCCTGTCCGCAAGAATCGCAAACAGCGCCAGCAGGCCGAAGAGCAGCAGCAGATGGACGAAGCACAGCCTTCGGACAACGCGGAGGCGGTTGAGGAGCCTGTGCGCAAGAACCGCAAACAGCGCCAGCAGGCTGAAGAACAGCAGCAGATGGACGAAGCGCAGCCTTCTGACAATGCCGAGGCCGTCGAGGAGCCTGTCCGCAAGAAACGCAAACAGCGCCAGCAGGCCGAAGAGCAACAGACGGAGGAGGTCCAGCCTTCCGACAATGCCGAAGCCGTCGAGGAGCCCGTTCGCAAGAAGCGCAAGAACCAGCAGCAGGCCGAGGACCAGCAGCAGGCCGATCCCGCCCAGGTGAGCGACGAGGACATCGTCAACCAGAGCCGGAAGCGAAAGAATCGCGAGCAGGCCAACGAAGAGCAGCAGGCGGATGAGGCCCAGCCCTCGGACAATGCCGAAGCCGTCGAGGAGCCCGTTCGCAAGAAGCGCAAGGACCAGCAGCAGGCCGAGGACCAGCAGCAGGCCGATCCGGCCGACGTCAGCGACGAGGACATCGTCAACCAGAGCAGAAAGCGGAAGAATCGCAATCAGGCTGAAGCCGAAACCCCCGAGGTGATGGAGAAGCGCGAGGAGATCGCGAAGGATCCGTCAAAGACCACGGACACGGTCGTCCTGCCGGTCGAAAACGGGGCTGCCGTCCTTGATTCGGACAAGGATGCCGACAATGGCGGCGCCAATCGCGAGCGTCGCAAGCGTCAGCGCGAACAGGTGGAAGAGGTCCGCGTGCCAAGGTCAGACAGGGATTCCCAGAAGGTCGATGTCGACATCAAGATCAGGCCCGTCATCGAGTTGAAGGGTGATCGGGTCGACGACTTCCGCGGCTATCGCCGTCCAGAAGGCAAGGTCATCGGCAAGGGCGATGACGTCAGGGTCGTGTTCGATCTCGACGGCCGGATCGTGATCCGGAGCGACGACCGCGACCGGATCGGCCGCGACGAGCGCATCCGGTACGAACGGCTCCGCGACGACCGCATCAAGGAGATCATCGTTCGGCCGAACGGCGATCGTATCGTGACGATCCGCAATCGCTGGGGCGAAATCATCCGTCGCTCGCGCATCGACAACCGCGATGTCGAGATTGTGCTGTTCTATTCGCCTGAACTCGAGCGCGGGGGCAACCGGCTCTTCCTGCGCGATCCCGGCGACGAATTGCCGCCGATGCGTCTGCGCGTGCCGATCGACGACTACATCATCGATGTGTCGAGCAATCGCGATCGTGAATATGACTATGAGGAGTTCCTCGCCAAGCCCCCGGTCGAGCAGGTTGAGCGAGTCTATTCTGTCGAGGAGGTGAAGTACTCGGCACGTATCCGAGACAAGGTGCGCCGTATCGACCTTGATACGATCACCTTCGAGACGGGCAGCGCCGAGATCGACCGAGAGCAGGCATCCACGCTGCGGGAGGTCGCCCAGGCGATCGGTGATATTCTTGAGCGTGATCCCGGGGAAACCTTCCTGATCGAAGGCCATACCGATGCGGTCGGGTCCGACGAGTCCAACCTGGTCCTGTCGGACGAGCGTGCCGAGTCGGTGGCCAGCATCCTGTCGGAACTCTTTGACATTCCGGCTGAAAATCTGACGACGCAGGGTTACGGCGAGCGGTACCTGAAGATCGATACGGACGGGGCGCAGCGCGAAAAATCGTCGTGTCACGATTCGCCGGATCACGCCGCTAGTGCGGCCGGCGGAAGTCTCCGAGAACTGATCGTCTCCAATCCCGATACGAAGAGGCCCGCCGGCGAACGCCGGCGGGCCTCTTCGTATCGGGATTGGAGACGATCAGTTCTCGGAGACTTCCGCCGGCCGCACTAGCGGCGTGATCCGGCGAATCGTGACACGACGATTTTTCGCGCTGCGCCCCGTCCGTATCGATCTTCAGGTACCGCTCGCCGTAACCCTGCGTCGTCAGATTTTCAGCCGGAATGTCAAAGAGTTCCGACAGGATGCTGGCCACCGACTCGGCACGCTCGTCCGACAGGACCAGGTTGGACTCGTCGGACCCGACCGCATCGGTATGGCCTTCGATCAGGAAGGTTTCCCCGGGATCACGCTCAAGAATATCACCGATCGCCTGGGCGACCTCCCGCAGCGTGGATGCCTGCTCTCGGTCGATCTCGGCGCTGCCCGTCTCGAAGGTGATCGTATCAAGGTCGATACGGCGCACCTTGTCTCGGATACGTGCCGAGTACTTCACCTCCTCGACAGAATAGACTCGCTCAACCTGCTCGACCGGGGGCTTGGCGAGGAACTCCTCATAGTCATATTCACGATCGCGATTGCTCGACACATCGATGATGTAGTCGTCGATCGGCACGCGCAGACGCATCGGCGGCAATTCGTCGCCGGGATCGCGCAGGAAGAGCCGGTTGCCCCCGCGCTCGAGTTCAGGCGAATAGAACAGCACAATCTCGACATCGCGGTTGTCGATGCGCGAGCGACGGATGATTTCGCCCCAGCGATTGCGGATCGTCACGATACGATCGCCGTTCGGCCGAACGATGATCTCCTTGATGCGGTCGTCGCGGAGCCGTTCGTACCGGATGCGCTCGTCGCGGCCGATCCGGTCGCGGTCGTCGCTCCGGATCACGATCCGGCCGTCGAGATCGAACACGACCCTGACGTCATCGCCCTTGCCGATGACCTTGCCTTCTGGACGGCGATAGCCGCGGAAGTCGTCGACCCGATCACCCTTCAACTCGATGACGGGCCTGATCTTGATGTCGACATCGACCTTCTGGGAATCCCTGTCTGACCTTGGCACGCGGACCTCTTCCACCTGTTCGCGCTGACGCTTGCGACGCTCGCGATTGGCGCCGCCATTGTCGGCATCCTTGTCCGAATCAAGGACGGCAGCCCCGTTTTCGACCGGCAGGACGACCGTGTCCGTGGTCTTTGACGGATCCTTCGCGATCTCCTCGCGCTTCTCCATCACCTCGGGGGTTTCGGCTTCAGCCTGATTGCGATTCTTCCGCTTTCTGCTCTGGTTGACGATGTCCTCGTCGCTGACGTCGGCCGGATCGGCCTGCTGCTGGTCCTCGGCCTGCTGCTGGTCCTTGCGCTTCTTGCGAACGGGCTCCTCGACGGCTTCGGCATTGTCCGAGGGCTGGGCCTCATCCGCCTGCTGCTCTTCGTTGGCCTGCTCGCGATTCTTTCGCTTCCGGCTCTGGTTGACGATGTCCTCGTCGCTCACCTGGGCGGGATCGGCCTGCTGCTGGTCCTCGGCCTGCTGCTGGTTCTTGCGCTTCTTGCGAACGGGCTCCTCGACGGCTTCGGCATTGTCGGAAGGCTGGACCTCCTCCGTCTGTTGCTCTTCGGCCTGCTGGCGCTGTTTGCGTTTCTTGCGGACAGGCTCCTCGACGGCCTCGGCATTGTCAGAAGGCTGCGCTTCGTCCATCTGCTGCTGTTCTTCAGCCTGCTGGCGCTGTTTGCGGTTCTTGCGCACAGGCTCCTCAACCGCCTCCGCGTTGTCCGAAGGCTGTGCTTCGTCCATCTGCTGCTGCTCTTCGGCCTGCTGGCGCTGTTTGCGATTCTTGCGGACAGGCTCTTCCGCCGCCGCATCACCGCTCTCGACGGCAGGGTCTGACGCCTGCTGGTTGTCGCGCTTGCGCTGCTTCCGAGGCAGCAGTTCCTCTTCGCTCTGGACGGCGATGATCGGGCTCTGAGCCTCGATGGCTGCTGCAGGCCTCATGACTGCCGCGAAGGCTGGCAGTCCAGCGCCGGCAATTGCCAGGAAGGGAATTGCGGCGGTGGCCAGAAGCCGTTTGTTGATTGCCATGGGTGGCGTCCTCTCTAGACTTTTCATTTCGAATCCCGCGCCAGACCCTGCCCAATTTGAGGGCTATTTTGTGGTTCCGGCCGCATGGAACGGTGCGATTTCTATTTGGTTCCGTCTTTACCAGGCCTGAACCCGCGCTTCACCTGAGGTTCAGATTCGTTGGAGGGCTCGACGGGCGCCTGGCTTCAAACTCGTCTTTCCTGTTGCTTTTCCGCCCGGAACCGTACGAATATCGCGGGGTGCGGGGCCACTCCCCCGCAATGCATGACCCCGTGTCCGCAGCAAAACAAAAAACGGGCACGGAACCGAACAAGGGGAAAAATCCATGCGACTGACAAAACGTCTCGCCATTGCCGCCGCCGTCACCGTCTTCAGCGCGCTTTCGGGCGCAGCTATCGCCGCCGACAAGCTCGTCATCGGCACCGAAGGCGCCTACCCGCCCTTCAACAATCTCCAGGCCGACGGCTCGCTGACCGGTTTCGACATCGATATCGCCAAGGCTCTGTGCGAAGAAATGAAGACCGAGTGCACCTTCGTGACCCAGGATTGGGACGGCATCATCCCGGCGCTGCAGGCCAAGAAGTTCGACGCCATCATCGCCTCTATGTCGATCACCGACGAGCGCAAGGAGAAGGTGGACTTTACCGACAAATATTACAACACCGGACCGGCGATCGCTGTCGCCAAGGACTCAACACTGACCGAAGCGACCGAAGCCGGCCTCGACGGCAAGACGCTGGGTGCGCAGGGCTCCACCACGCATTCCAACTATGCCGAGGCGCATTTCAAGACGTCCGAGCTGAAGCTCTACCCGACCTCGGAAGAATATAAGCTCGACCTGATCAACGGTCGCATCGATGGCGTCATCGACGACGTCGTCGTGCTTTCGGACTGGGTGAAGAGCAAGGACGGCGAGTGCTGCAAGATCCTCGGGGCCCTGACTCCCGATCCGGTCATCAACGGTGTCGGCGCCGGCATTGCCATCCGCAAGGGCGAGGACGCGCTGCGCGAAAAGTTCAACACCGCGATCAAAGCGATCCGCGCCAACGGCAAGTACAAGGAAATCAACGACAAGTATTTTGATTTCGACGTCTACGGCGGCTGATCAGGTCGCGATATCGGGTGAATATGACGGCGGGAGGGTTGCCCTCCCGCCGTTTTTGTTCGAAGTAGGAAGTGAAGTCCGGCAAACAGGACGGGGGAAAGCATGGAGACCGACGTCACCGCTCAGGCGGAGGCTCAGACGTCATTACTGGCACCACTCTGGGACGCGATCGGCTGGCTCGCCAGCGGCGTCTGGGCGCTGGTTCAGCCCGTGCTTTCCACCATCGACCCGCTTTGCGGTCCGGTCGGCGTTTTTCAAGATCTTTCTCGGCAATACGATACTCTCCTGCGGCGACACAGGTTGGGGCGACGACCTCGCAAGCGGCTTCTACGTGACGGCCAGCCTCGCGCTCTGCACCCTGCCCCTCGGCCTGATCGTCGGCTTCTTCATCGCCCTTGCCAAGCAGTCCGAAGAGAGCTTTCTGCGCACGGCCGCCGACATATACACGACGCTGTTTCGCGGCCTGCCGGAACTGCTCACCCTGTTCATCATCTATTACGGCCTGCCGATCGTTCTCGGCCAGGCATTGGCGCCCTTTGGTTCGGGTGGCACGATCGAGATCAATCCCTTCGTTGCCGGCATGGTAGCAATCGGCGTCGTGTTCTCGGCCTATTGCGCTGAGGTTCTCCAATCGGCCTTCAAAGCCATTCCGAAGGGCCAGTACGAGGGCGGCTTTGCCATCGGCCTGACAAAGGGCCAGACGATGCGGCTCATCATCCTGCCGCAACTCGTCCGCGTGGCACTGCCCGGCCTCGGCAATCTCTGGATGATACTGCTCAAGGACACCGCCCTGGTTTCCGCCATCGGTCTGCCCGATATTCTTCGACAGGCCAACATTGCCGCCAAGGTCACCAAGGACCCGTTCCTGTTCTATGGCATGGCCTGCCTGATGTTCCTGGTCCTGGCGATTTTGTCCTCCTTCGTTTTCAACTGGATCGAGACCAAGGCACGCCGCGCGGAGGTAAGACGATGAGCATTGCTTCGGCGATGATCCCCACCCCAGGCGCCGCCACCCCGCACCGCCCCCGCCCGCTTCACCCCCGCGCGGATCGCCGGCAATCGTGTTCATGGCCCTGTGGCTGGCGCTCTTCGTGGGGATCGTCAACATGGTCCATCACGGAATTCGATGTCGCCAAGTTTCAAACCGGTACGGGCATCAGGATGCCTGTGGGGGCCTGTTGCTGGACGCTCGAGCTCGTCGGGACCTCGATCGTGATCGGCGCGATCCTGTCCCCTGCCGCTGGCCTATGCCCGCATGAGCCAGTCCATCGATCATTGCCACGGCAGCATCCGGCTATATCTACCTTTTTCGCGGCCACGCCCGCTGATCATGCAGGTCTTCCTGATCTATTACGGTCCTCGGCAAACCTCCGGGCTGAATTCGAATCCGTCGGGACTGTGGTGGTTCTTCAGGGAGGCTTATTATTGCGCGCTGCTCGCCTTCGTCCCTCAACACCGCCGCCTATCAGGCCGAAATCCTGCGCGGCGCAATCGAGAGCGTGGCCGCGGGGCCAGGCAGAGGCGGCCAAGGCGCTCGGCATTCATACCGCGCCCACCTTCATCAGGGTCATCATGCCGCAGGCGCTGATGGTGGCACTCCGGCCCCTATGGCAAATGAAAATTCATCCTGATGATCAAGGGCTCGGCGATCGTCCTCGATCGTCACGGTCTTCGACCTGATTGGGCGAGACCAAATATGCCTATTCCCGCACGTTTCGACTTCCAGATGTATGTCCTGGGCAGCCGTGCTCTATCTCGCGATCGTGGGAAACTGCTGCGCAATGTCTGGAAACCTGCTCGAGAGGCGGCTGACACGCCCACCTGGTTCGCTAGAAAGAACAACCGGGGCCATATGTCGCATTCATAGTTTAACGCCCGGTTAAGCTTCCTGTCGTTTTCATTGTCATGTTGACGCAACAACCAAGCGAGGTTGCCATGACGAATGAAATGGAAATGCGACTCAAGGGCTATGGTCCTGGACCCACCGCCGAAAATCCTCTACCGAATCCCCGATCCACCCTTCCCTTCTCCAGACATTCGTCTGGCAGCATTACGATCTGGGCGCCGGAGTTTTCCCGAGATGACATCCTTTCTGAAATTCTGGAAGGAGAAGAATCGAGGGGGCCGCTGCATTCGGTCCGCTACGTGCATCAAAGGGCTGAATCACACCGACGGAGTGGCGCCACGCTTCAAGGGTGACTTCATCCTGCATTGACCGATTGCATTCGCCGCCCTGCCCGCTTATGACCGCCCAAAACCGGTGGGATACTGCAGGCGCCATGGCGAAGAAAAAAGAAGATCGACGAAAACGGCGCTGGCCCGCTGCCTATAACGAGGGCGCCTCACGCTTCGAAAAAAGCCGGTGACTTCGACAAGGCCGCACAGGCCTATCAGAAGGTGCTGGCACTCGACCCCCGAGGACCCATGGCGGCGCTGCCGTGCGCATTGCCTCGATGGGTCCTGGGCGACCACCCCGCCCAAGGCCGCCGGATGCCTATGTCGAGGACGCTGTTTCGACCAGCATGCCGAGGCCTTCGAATCCATTCTCGTCGACCAGCTGGAATATTGCGTGCCGCTGATGGTCCCGCGAAACGCATCCAGGCCCTTGAGCTTGGCCCCTTCAAGAAGCTTCTCGACCTCGGGCTGCGGCCACGGGCCTGACGGGCGGCGCCCCTGCGCGACCATCTGCGACGAGATGGTCGGCCCTCGATCTCTCCGAGAAACATGGTCCGAGATCGCCCATGAGAAGGATCTCTACGAGACGCCTCTATGTCGCCGAAGCCGCCGACTTCCTCGAGGGACAACGAGGATGGCCCCATTCGATGTCGTGACGGCGGACCGACGTGCTGGCCCTATGTCGGCTTTCTCGAGGAAACTGTTTCTTCGGGCGTCGCCGGACAATCTCGAGCCGGGCGGGTATGTCCTGTTTTTCGTCCGAAAACGCTGCCCGAGAAGACCTTTTGCCGATCGCGGACTTCATGGTCGGACCGCACCAGCGCTTCGCACACTCGGAGTCCTATGTGCGCAAGACGCTGGCGGCAGCGGGGTTCGAGGTCGTGGAAATTTCGGCGACATCACCGTGCGGCTTGAGGGACGGGGCGCCGATTGCGGGGGCATCTGGTGGTGGCGAAGAAGGACAATCTAACGATTACACTACTCTGGATTGCTTTTTTCAATCACAGATCGCATTCGATCGATTGCGGGACTTCATCTAAAGGTTTGTCTCAATCTCCTTTTAATCAAGGGGGATCGAACATGCTTTTTCTACCTGTATGAGAATTGGTACGCGGTCGTACTTGCGGCATTACTCGGGTTTTCCTGCCTCCGCTGATGATCATCTACGCAGCCCACGAGATTACGCTTCCGAAGGGCTGAGATTGATACTGGACTACGAGCAGTCCCTTTGCCGTGCCACATGCGCGCGTTTGCGGCGGACGGGGGCGCCGGGAGATACGACAATAATCCCACATTCGAATTCGTGAAGTCCCAAGTACATTTCCGATATTCCCCGACACAGAGGTGGATTGGTCTGCAGCCTCGCAGCGGAAACAACGGGACGACAAAAATTCAGGCGCTGCTGCAGAAGCCCCCCGGATTTTTTTAAGCTGCGCAGCAATCTGCGGCTGCTCGCTACCGGGCGCCTGCTTTGGCTTTCTTTCGTTTATGGGATTTCGTTGTCGCGACCATGAGCGTTGCCCATCTCGTCGGGCCAGCACCAAGGGCCGGCGTTTCATGGGACCTTCTGATCTTCGTCGGCGGGACTTGGTACCGAAACCTCAGACGTCCGCTGCGTTTTCGCGGAGCAAATTGTCCACTGGTCGCGTCCACTGGCATTTCTGGGCGGCTACATCGCAGCGGCACGAGAATTCCTGCGTCGGATTGTCCCCTGTTTCGACCTGGCCCAGCTACACGGTTTCTGAAAGCAAGCTCTCGAAATACTCCGCCTCCATGATTGCGGTCGTCCTTTCTCTACCGCGCATTCCCCAATCCCTATGAACAGATAAAGGATATCGGCGCCCAGCGTCCTCTACCGTTTCCGGAGTCTATCAGTTTTCGCCTGGCTCGCCGTCGCGCCATTGCTAGGCCTCTATCC
>JAHHDR010000016.1 GCA_019739215.1 Rhizobium sp. | reverse complement strand
TGCAATTGAGCTGACTCGGGTTGACCAGGGCGCAATTGACCTTGGACTGCTTGTTCTGGACAAGCGACGTCAGGCTGATTTCGTAGAGGTTTCCGGAGGAGTTGATGTAGTTGCCTGTGGCCAGCATCTGATTGGTGTCGGTTGTGCGCGTCGAGAAGCTTCCGGCCTGGAAGGTTGAAATCAGACCGTTGGGGTCTGTCCACGTGCCCTCGATCGTCACCGGCGCCGGTGCCACCGGCAGCGGCCTTTCGCGCTCGGTGGAACTGCAGGAGGCCAGCGCAGCCGTGGCGATGAGAGCCGGAATGGCGAAGTGTTTCATGCATATCTCCCTTGGGTCGGCGCCTGCCTCGTTTTTCTGCGCATCTGCCCCGTCGAGACGCGAGTTTGCAGCCATTCGAAAGCGAAAGCAAGGCTTTGGGAGGGGTTCTCCCAGCCTCTCGATGGGGTCGCTACCCGCAAAACCCCGCGGGCAGGCCCGCGGGGTCTCTGGTGCGTTGGCGGGGGCTGGTCAGCGAACGAGAATATTGCGGAACTGCCACGGATCGGACCTGTCGAGGTCTTCCTTGAACAGCTTTTCCCGGTCGTCCAGCGGTGTCCAGTCGGTGTAATGACCTTCGACAGGGCCGAGATACGGCATCTGCACTTCCAGGCAACGCCTGTAGTCCATCTCATCGGACTCGACGATGCCGGCCCTGGGGTTTTCGAGCGCCCAGACCATGCCTGCGAGCACGGCCGAAGTCACCTGCATGCCGGTCGCGTTCTGGTAGGGCGCGAGCTTGCGGGCCTCGTCGAGCGAGAGGCGCGAGCCGAACCAGTAGGCGTTCTTCTCGTGGCCGTAGAGCAGCACGCCGAGTTCGTCGACGCCGTCGACCAGTTCGTTCTCGTCGAGAACGTGCAGGGCAGGCTGTGCATTGCCGCCACTGCCGAACATCTCGTGCAGCGAGATTACCGCATCATTAGCCGGATGGTAGGCATAGTGGCATGTCGGGCGATAGGTGACCTCGCCATCCTTGTCGCGGACGGTGAAGAAGTCGGCGATCGAGATCGACTCGTTGTGGGTGACGAGGAAGCCGTATTGGGGCCCGGGCGTCGGGCACCAGCTGCGCACGCGGGTGTTGGCGCCGGGCTGCTCGAGGTAAATTGCGGCCCTGGAGCCTTTCTTCTGCTTCCTGGCGTTCTTCGGCATCCACTTTTCGTGGGTGCCCCAGCCGAGCTCGGCGGGCTGCAGGCCCTCGGAGATGAAGCCCTCGACCGACCATGTGTTCCAGAAGGTGTTGAACGGCTTGGGATTCTTGGTGCGCTGGGTGTCGCGTTCGGCAATGTGCACGCCCTTGACTCCGAGCTTTTTCATGAGCTTGGCCCAGGCTTCGCGGTCATCGACATCAGGTTCGTCGAACTTGGTGCCGGTGTCCCTGGCGAGGTTGACCAGCGCCTGCTTGACGAACCAGGAGACCATGCCGGGATTGGCCCCGCAGCAGGAGACGGCGGTGGTGCCGCCCGGGTTCTTCTGCTTTTCCTTCACCACGGTTTCGCGCAGCGCGTAGTTGGTGCGCGCGGCATTGTCCTTGTCGGCGTCGAAATAGAAGCCGAGCCATGGTTCGACGACAGTGTCGATATAGAGCACGTCGAGCTTGCGGCAGAGCTTCATCAGATCGAGCGAACCCGTGTCTACGGAGAGGTTGACGCAGAAGCCCTGGCCTTCGCCTTCGGTCAGAAGCGGCTTGAGCAGCTTCTTGTAATTGTCCTGCGTCACGTGCTCTTTGATATGTTTGATGCCGCGCTCCTGAAGGAGGCCAGCATCGTCTTCACGCGGGTCGATGACGACCATCCGGCTCTTGTCGAATTTGAAGTGACGCTCGATGAGGGGCAAGGTGCCACGTCCGATCGAGCCGAAGCCGATCATGACGATCGGACCTGTGATTTCGCCATAAACCGGATACTTATGATCTGCCATTTCCCGCTGTACTCCTTCTTTTGACACGGATGGCTCGCTACAAACCACAAATCGATGTCACAAAAAAGGGGTCGCAAGCGCTTACCGAGCCGGAAGACCGCCGGTCGGCCGCGCCATCAGGCCGCTGAGATAACCGACAAGAGCGGCCTTCTTGCCGGCCATCCCCTTGTAGGCGAGCTGGTCGGACGTAAGATTTTCGAGCCGCTGGATCAGCGCGGCCGCGACGTCGGGCGCATTCGGCAGCGCAGCGAGGCTGCCGATCGGATCGGAATAGATGCTGATCGAGAACACGATGTCGCCGGTCTCCGGCAGCCGGCGCAGCACCTGCCGTTCGACGCGGACGAAGTTCGTGGCAGCCGAGAATGGCCGGCGGTTGGCTTCGTCGTTGCGCTCGGGTGGCCAGAACAGTTCGCCCTCGGGGTAGATCGACCAGTTCATCCGCATGGCCGGAAGATCGGGCTGGAGGTTGTCGAAGATGCGGTTGATCATCGCCGCATTGCGGGTGCCGCCCGCAAATCCCGGGACATGGGCGTGGACGATCTCCATGGGATGCCCGATCTTCTCGCGGAGTGACCAGGCCGAAGGGAAGGCGACGTAGCCCGCCACGACATGCCAGCCGGTCTCTCGCCGGGAGAGGATGACGAGGTCGTCCTGGATCAGCGACCCCGCCGTGATGAGGGGCGGCGCCTCTGAATCGAGATCGATCGTCCGCCCCGCGATCTCCAGCCGGTTGCCTGTCCGCCGACAGAGGTCGGGGTGGTCTTCGAGCAGATGAGCGACGACGAGAGCGAGGCATTCACGCTGGCCCGCTTGCGAGCCCTGGACCTGCTGGAACACGGCGTCAGGTTGGGTTTGCAGCAGCCGCTGCTTTTCTGCCAGGAAGGCGTCGAGATCGGCATCGGGCTCGAGCCAGTACCGTGGATCGATCGCCGAAAGGCCGATGGCGAAGGAGCTCCCTGCGAGGTAGGGGGTATATTTCGGCCCGGCTGGTCCCGCTTTCGTCATGCCTTGAGCATCTCGAAGCCGGGCGCGACGGTGGTTAGGGCCACCTCGGTGATGTCGTATGTGGCGATGCCGTGGATCGTGAACGGATCGGCCGCGCAGATCGCCTCGAGTTCAGCCCGGTCTCCGCGCGCCAGGATGACGCCGCCGCTGCGCGGAACCTTGCGGCCGGATGCGAGGAAGAGGCCCTTATCATAGCCCTCGCGGACCCAGGCCATATGCGCCTGCATATGCTCGTCGGCGGCTTCGATCGGGGCGATGTAGGTGAGGGAGAGGATGAGCATGCGAACCTTCAAGCCAGTGTCGCGGGAACCAGTCCCCGCAAGGAGTTTCCGACATAGAAAGGGTGGCGCGCCAGGTCGTCAAGGGTAAGGCGCCGGTTGCGGGCCTTCTTGCCGCAGATCAGCGAGGTGCGGAGGATGCCGGCGAGGCAGCCGGATGAGAGGGGCGGGGTCAGCAGCGCGCCGGAGCCGTCGTCGACGAAGATGCTGGTGATCGTGCCTTCGCAGACCTCGTCCTTCTCGTTGAGGAGGATGACTTCGTCGACCGTTTCGCGCGGATGCTCGGCGCGGGCGGCGTCGTAGATCGCCCGCTTCGAGGTCTTGTGGCGCAGGATGGGGTCGGTAGAATTCAAGCGGGCCGCGCGCGCCACGCCGATGCGCCAGACGGTTCCCTCAGGTGTCGGCACAAAGGGAGCGGCGACAATCTCGTGGCGGCCGTCGGCGAAGAGTTCGAGGCGCAGGCGTGCCTCGGTCGTGGCGTTGGCGGTCGTCTCGTCCAGCGCTGTCAGCGCCTGTTCGGCGCCATCGAAGCCGAGCACCCTGGCCGAATTCCGGAGCCGCGCTGCGTGCAGATTTCGGCGGACGATCCCGGTTGCCGGCTCGAAACGCATGGTCTCGATCAGCGAGAAGTCCGTCATGCCGCGATCTCCGAATCGCCCACGGCGAAGCGGGCCTTGAGCAGGCACTCCGCATATTCGTCCGCGGCATTGGAGTCGAAGACGATGCCGCCGCCGGCGTTGAATACGGCTTCACCGGTGTCATGGAGCGAGATCGTGCGGATGGCGACGTTGAAGCGCATGCGGCCATCCGGTGCAATGAAGCCGATGGCGCCGCAATAGGCGTCGCGCGGGCCGTCCTCGAGTTCGTGCAAGATTTCCATTGCCCGCATCTTCGGGGCGCCGGTGATCGAGCCGCAGGGAAAGAGCGCGGAGAAGATATCGCCGACGGTCATGTCGGGGAGCAGCCTCGCGCGGACATGGCTGACCATCTGGTGGACGGTCGGATAGGTCTCGACATCGAAGAGGCGTGGCACATGCAGCGTGCCGACCTCGGTGATGCGGGATATGTCGTTGCGGAGGAGATCGACGATCATCCTGTTCTCGGCCTGAGTCTTCTCGTCGGCCTTCATTGCCTCGATGATCCGGCGATCCTCTTCGGGCGAGGCGCCGCGCGCGGCGGTGCCCTTCATCGGGTGGGTCTCGATCCAGCCGTCTTCGTCGACATTGAAGAACAGTTCCGGCGAACGCGAAAGCAGGATCGGGCCGCCGAGATTGACCAGCGCGCCGTAATGCACCGGCTGGCGCTCGATCAGCGACCAGAAGGCAGCGACTGGATCGCCGGACCAGCGGGCGCGGATCGGCATGGTGAGATTGGCCTGGTAACAGTCGCCCTGCCTCAGATGCCAGTGCAGCTTTTCAAAGCGTTCCCTGTAGGTGGCGAAGTCCCAGTCGGCGCGGGGACTGGCGAGGAAGGGTTCGTTCTCGAGCCGTTGGCGCGGCGTGGCGAGCGGATGGCCGGTGGCCGGTGCATCGAACACGCCGAAGGCCATCAGAGGTGTTTCCCGGCCCAGCGCGGCGTAGTGCGCCAGCCTCGTCTCGAAGAGGTAGCCGGCCTCGTAGGCCATGAAGCCGGCAAGCCATTTGCCCTGTTTCCGGGCCGTTTCCATCGCCACGAGCCCGGCGAAGAATTCGTCGGGATCGCGGGCGACGATCAGCGCTTCGGGCGCCACGAAAACGCGCGTCTCGTCCGCGACGTCGTCGCGCAGCAGCACAAAGGGTTCGTCCGGTGTCATGACATGCTCAGGTCGGTGTGCCCGGGAAGTCGGTCAGGCCCTATCAAGCGCTTCCAGCTCGTCGATCAGCCCTTCGATCATCGACAGGCCCTTGTCCCAGAACGACGGATCGGTGGCATCGAGGCCGAAGGGCTTGAGCAGTTCCGCATAATGCTTGGTGCCGCCCGCCTTGAGCAGTTCGAAATAACGCTCCTGGAAGCCGTCCTCCGCGTTCTGGTAGACGGCATAGAGCGAGTTGACCAGGCAGTCGCCGAAGGCATAGGCGTAGACATAGAAGGGCGAATGGATGAAGTGGGGGATGTAGGACCACCAGGTCTCGTAACCCTCGGAAATCCGGATCGCCGGGCCGAGGCTCTCGGCCTGGACCGAAAGCCAGATCTCTCCGATCTGCTCCGATGTCAGTTCGCCATCCCTGCGGGCGGTGTGCAGTCGGCGTTCGAATTCGTAGAAGGCGATCTGGCGGACGACCGTGTTGATCATGTCCTCGACCTTCTGGGCGAGCATCGCCTTGCGCTCGGCCTTGTCCCTGGTCCTGGCGAGCAGGGCGCGGAAGGTCAGCATCTCGCCGAAGACCGAGGCCGTCTCTGCCAGCGTCAGCGGCGTCGAGCACATCAGAGCGCCCTGGCCGCCGGCCAGAACCTGATGGACGCCATGGCCGAGCTCGTGGGCCAAAGTCATGACATCGCGCGGCTTGCCGAGATAGTTGACCAGAACGTAGGGGTGGGCGGACGGCACCGTCGGATGGGCGAAGGCGCCGGGGGCCTTGCCGGGTTTTACCGGCGCGTCAATCCAGCCCTTGTCGAAGAAGTCGCGGGCGATGGCGGCCATTTCGGGTGCGAAGTCGCCATAGGCGGAAAGCACCGTGTCGCGGGCCTCGTCCCAAGTCACAACCTGCGTAGGTGTCTCGGGCAGCGGCGCGTTGCGGTCCCAGTAGTTGAGCTGGTCCATGCCCAGCCACCGGGCCTTCATCGTGTAATAGCGGTGCGACAGGCGCGGATAGGCAGCCTTGACGGCAGCGGCCAGCGCATCGACGACCTCGCCTTCGACGCGGTTCGACAGGTGCCTCGAGTCGGCGATGTCCTTGAAACCGCGCCAGCGGTCGGAGATGTCCTTGTCCTTTGCGAGCGTGTTGGTGATCAGGGTGAACACCCGGATGTTCTGCTTGAAGACACGGCCGATTGCCTCTGCCGCGCGGGCGCGCAATTCAGGGTCGGGTTCCTGCAGCTTGTTCAGGACAGACTCCAGCGGCAGCGTTTCGCCGTCGAGCTCGAATTTCAGTTCGGCCTGGGTTTCGTTGAACAGGCGGTTCCATGCGGCGGCGCCTGTCTGGGATTTTTCCAGGAAGAGCTGCTCCAGCTTGTCGTCGAGCTGGTAGGGCTTTTCCTTGCGCAGGTCCTCGAGCCAGGGACGGAAATGGGCAGCGCCCGCGTCCCGCGCCATGGCCTCATCCATCACGGCATCGTCAATGCGGTTCAGTTCGAGCCCGAAGAACAGAAGGTCGCCCGCCATGCCCGTGATCGCGGCACTCGTGTCGGCGAAGAACTTGCCGTTGGCCGGGTCCGTCATGTCGGAATAGTAGCCGAGGCCGGCATAGGAGCCGATGCGGCCGATCAGGTCTTCAAGCGCCTCGAACTGGCGGAGCGCCTCGCCAAGGCCTTCATTGCCGGTCTTGCCGCAGGCGGCGGCGAGGTTGCCCTTCCACCTCTCCTGAAACGCGGCCGCGTCGACCCGTGCCTTTACGAGGTCGCCGATAAACGCCGAGCCGTCTCGCGAGGGATAGAGATCGCCGAGATTCCATTGCGGAAGGGTGCCGAGCGCCTCGGCAACGTGTTCGCCGCGGGTCTCCGGCGCCTGACGATTGGGGGAGCGGATCAGGGGGGTGTGCATCGATACCTCGCATCTTCTCGAATCCCCCTCTCTCTAGAGCATCGCACCGCTGATGGAAACCGGGCGAACCGGGCGCCTCGGCAATGAGGCCCAAAATGGGACGATCGCTAAAATCCGAGCATTTCCCGGAACCGGATCTTCAGCCGACGGTGCCAGTGTGCGCCCATAATCAGAACGAACTCGGGGAGAATTTCCTGTGAGCACGCATATCCTTTTGATCGACGACGATCCCGTCCAGCGACGGCTGCTTCGCCACGCCGTTGAGCGCATCGGCCACGTTGCCCACACGGCCGAAAACGGCCGGCAGGGACTCGAGGCGCTGGGCCGCCTCGGCGACAAGGTTTCCGTCATCATTCTCGACCTGATGATGCCCGAGATGAACGGCTTGGCCTTCCTCAATGCCATGAAGGATCGCGGTATCGATATTCCGGTCATCGTCCAGACCGGGCAGGGCGGCATCGAGACCGTGGTCATGGCGATGCGCGCCGGCGCGTTCGACTTCGTGGTCAAGCCGGTTTCGCCCGAACGCATCGGCACCGCCGTCAACAATGCGCTGAAGCTTGATCGCAATGCGGCGGCGCGGACGCCGGTCCGCTCGCGCAGCAGCACGATCCGCTTCGAAGACATTGTTGCAGTGAGCCCGGCGATGGCGCGGGTGATGGAACTCGCCAAGCGTGCGTCCCAGTCCGACATTCCGGTCGTGCTCGAAGGCGAGTCCGGCGTGGGCAAGGAGATGGTGGCGCGCGCCGTGCAGGCCGGGTCGGACCGGGCCAACAAGCCGTTCGTGACCGTCAACTGCGGGGCTATTCCGCACAATCTCGTCGAGAGTATCCTGTTCGGCCACGAGAAGGGCGCCTTTACCGGGGCCACCGAAAAGCATGCCGGCAAGTTCGCCGAGGCCGATGGTGGAACGCTGTTTCTCGACGAGATCGGAGACCTGCCGCTGGACGTGCAGGTCAAGCTTCTGCGCGCGATCCAGCATGGCGAGATCGAGACGATCGGGGCGCGGCGGACGCAGAAGGTTGATGTGCGGCTGATATCGGCCACCAACAAGGACCTGATCGCGGCCGTGAAGAATGGCGAGTTTCGCGAAGACCTGTATTACCGGCTGAACGTGTTTCCGATCACCATCCCGGCGCTGCGGCGGCGCAAGGAGGACATACCGGTTCTCGCGCGCACCTTCGCCGAGCGGTTTGCTGCCGGGCAGAAGCTGGAAACGGTGCCGGAGATCACACCGGCGGCGATGGCCCTGCTGACGGCCTTCGACTGGCCGGGCAATATCCGGCAACTCGAGAACTCGATCTTCCGCGCCGTGGTGCTGGCGGAGGGTCATGCCCTTGATGTCGGAGACTTCCCGCAAATCGCGGCCCAGATCCCCGGCTATATCTCGTCGGACGGCGAAAGCATCTTCACCGGCAACAGGGATGTGCTCCAGGTTCCCAGCATGGCGGTGAACCACCTGCCGTCGGTCTTTCCGGATTTTGCCGGAAGCGACGAGGTGCGCCATGAGACCAGGCCGGCGGTGGTCCACAGTGTTCCCGACGGGTCGCTGCAGGCCATTGGTCCGGATGGCGAGGTCCGCGCGATCGCTGTTGTCGAGGAGGAACTGATCCGCTTCGCGCTGCGCTTCTACCGCGGACAGATGAGCGAGGTGGCGCGCAGGCTCGGTATCGGGCGATCCACGCTCTACCGAAAGCTGAAGGACTACGGCATAGACCCCGACGACCCGATGCGCGCCCGTGAGCTCGAACGGGTGTGAATGCGGGACCTGGCACGCGCATCCTATTCGATGCGCGTGCGCCGGATATCGAGATGGTCACGTATGCAATTGTTAACCATGACTGAAATTTTCGTGGCCGCTCCGCCACACGAAATCTTTTTTCGATTCGCCCTCAAAGCCCTGCCAAAAGCCTCGGGTAAGAATTCTCTCATATAGAGAGTGAGCGGGTGGAACACGAAAACGTGAAAAAACCGCTGGAAAACATCACGAAAATGAGCTTAATGCGCATACTTGGTTAAAATCCTGCTTGTCGTTTATCCCTTGTTAGTGCTTCGTTGACTATCAATCGGGATCTGACGTGAGTGTACGCATTTGCCATCGTCTTACCGCAATTGCATCTCAAGAGGGCAACGGGGCGATGACCAGTGGACGGGGATCGAGTTGGCATATAGCGAAGAGTCCGAACGCCGGATTTCACAGAAATTCAGCCTGATATCCGAGACGACGCGGAAGTTCTTCCGCAATCTCAAGGTGCTTCTGCCGGCGGCGGTCGTGGCTCTCGGGATGTTGTCGATCGACGTCGTCGCGCAGGCGCAGACCCAGGCACTGAAGCTCTACAACACGCATACCCGCGAAAAGCAGACCATCGTGTTCAAGCGCGGTGGTCGCTATGACGCGTCCGGTCTGAAGAAGATCAATCACATGCTGCGCGACTGGCGCCGGAACGAACCGACGCGGATGGATCCGCGCCTGCTCGATCTCGTCTGGGAAGTCTATCAGAAGTCCGGTTCGCGCGCCTATATTCACATCGTCAGCGGCTATCGTTCGCCGGGCACCAACAAATTGCTCAAGTCGCGCTCACGCCGCTCGGGCGTCGCCGAGAAAAGCCAGCATATCCTCGGCAAGGCGATGGACTTCTACATTCCCGACGTTCCGCTCAGCAAGCTGCGCGAGATCGGTATGAAGTTCCAGGTCGGTGGCGTCGGTTTCTATCCGAAGTCCGGTTCGCCCTTCGTCCATATGGATGTCGGTGGCGTCCGTGCCTGGCCGCGCATGCCGCGCCGTGAACTGGCGCGCCTCTTCCCCGACGGAAAGACACTGCACGTGCCGGCCGAGGGCGGTCAGATGCCGGGCTATAGCGCGGCACTGTCCGACTACAAGCGTCGTGTCGGCAAGAATTCGATCGTGATCGCGGGCGTTCCGTCCAAGAATTCCGATTCGGAAAGCCGCCAGAGCAAGAGCCTTCTTGCTGCGCTGTTCTCTCGCGCCGACGAAGACGAGGGCGATTTCAACGATGCGCCGGAGACGGCAGCCGAAGAGCCCAAGGCCAAGCGCAAGCCGGAAGAAAAGCCTGCGGAAATCCTGGTCGCCAAGGCCGAGGAAGAGAAGTTGAAGGCGCCGGTGCCACGTGTGCGCCCGGCCTATGCCGAAGAAACCGAGACGATCCAGACCGCGCTGTTCTCCACCAAGAAGAATCCCGCCGAGGATGCCATGAAGGCCGCGCTCACGCCGCAGCCCGTGGAATTCGACGAGGCCAAGCCGGAAGAAGACAAGCCTGAATTCTCCGATCTCGCGCAGTACAAGATCCCGGTTCCGGAAATTCTCGGCGACCGCAAGCGTCCGGGTGACAGCGAGGACGTTATGACGGCCTCTGCCGAGGCGTTCGACGCCGCCGCAGCGATTACCGTGGCCGGTCTGCCGGTTCCGGAGGTGCGTCCTGAACTCGCGACGGCGGATGCGCAAGAATTGGTGACGGCCGCGATCGCCGGCGATGACGTCGATGCACCCGCGCCTGCCTTGTCCGAAAAGGAAATCGCCGCGCTGGCTCGCGAAAGCGGCGCGGAACTTGCCAGCCTGAGCACGGATACCGACGATACCGCCGCCCTGATCGACAGCCTCGACAATGCCGACAAGGCAGATGCGAGAGAACCGCTCGCCGAGATGGCCTCGCTCGACATGCCCAAGGCGTCGGTAACCCGCGGCTTCTCTCTGCCGACCAGTCTTTCGCTGGATGACGATGCCGAGCAGCCGAAGCGCGTTGCCAAGGGTTCACGGATCAAGACCGATGCTGCGTCCAAGGACAGCATTCGCGTCGAGCCGAAGCTCACCGAGAACCTGATCGCCCAGTGGGCGCTCACCAATGGCCGCTCGCGGATCCTGGCAAAGCCGGTCAAGGCGCCGCGCTTCATCAGCAAAACCATGCGCAAGCAGCCGACCGAAGTCTATGTCGATGGCTTCAGCCTCGACACTGCCGAAGTCGACTCGGGCCGCTTCTCCGGCACCGCAGTGAACTTCATGCCGGTCAAGAAGTTCGAGAACTGATCGCGCAAGCGCTCGAATTGACGCCACACGTCGGAACCAAATAACAATGCCGGGGCGTTTGCTCCGGCATTGTCGTGTCTGGAGACGAGAGGCGCGTCGGCCTTGCCTTGGGGGATAATGGCCCTGCGGACTTCAGGGCGTGCTTGTCGCTTCAGCCCGGCGCTTGCCCCATGTGGTCCAGACAAAGGCAGCGATGAAATAGGCGGCCATCAGCAGGACGATTGTCGGGGCGGGGGCGGCGTCGATGAAGAAGGCGGCATAGACGCCGATCTGCGATGCGGAGAGCGCGATCGCCAGGCTGAGCAGCAGCATCGTACCGAAGCTGCGGGTGAGCAGGAATGCAATGGCGCCAGGCGCGATCAGCAAAGCGATGACGAGAACAATGCCGACCGCCTGCAGCGCGCCGACGATGGCCAGCGAAATCAGGCTGAGCAGGCCATAATGCAGCAGGCCAACGGGCAGGCCGGCGACCCGGGCCTGCGCCGGATCGAAGGCATGAAGCAGCAGATCACGCCATTTGACGGCAATGATGACGACGGTGAGAAGTGCAATGAGGGCGGCCTGGATCAGGTCGTAGCTGCCGATGCCCAGCATGTCGCCGAACAGGATGTGGTCGAGATGCACGTCCGACTGGATCTCGAGATAGAGCACCAGGCCGAGGCCGAACATGCCGGAGAACACGATGCCCATGACCGTGTCCTGCTTGATACGGCTGTTGTCCTTGAGGAATCCGGTCGCGACGGCGGAGAACAGGCCGGCTGCAAAGGCGCCGACCGCGTAGGGTATGCCGATGATATAGGCGATGACCACGCCCGGAAAGACGGCGTGGGAAATGGCGTCGCCCATCAGCGACCAGCCCTTGAGCACGAGAAAGCATGAGAGGAGCGCGGTGGGCACCGCGATCAGCGCCGATACCAGGAATGCGTTCAGCATGAAGTCGAACTGGAACGGAGACAGCAGGGTCTCGATCATGTCGGGGTCTCCGTGATGGCGGTGGCGCGGCGGCGCGCGGCGAGCATGCCGTGCTTGGGCGCCAGGAAGAAGGCGCAGAGAAAAATCGCGGTCTGAAGCACGACGATGATGCCGCCGGTGGCACCATCGAGGAAGTAGCTGATATAGGCGCCGGCAAAGCTCGTGGTCGAGCCGATCGCGGCGGCAATGATCAGCAGGCGGGGAAAGCGGTCGGTGAGAAGATAGGCCGTGGCACCCGGCGTGACCACCATGCAGATGACGAGGAATGCGCCAACCGTCTGGAGTGCGGCGACGGTTGCCGCCGACAGCAGGGTGAAGAACAGCACCTTGAGGAAGGTCGGGTTCAGCCCGATCGAGCGCGCGTGGGTCTCGTCGAAGAATGTCACCATGAGGTCTTTCCATTTGACCAGAAGAATGGCGAGCGTGACGACGCTGATCATGACCAGTTGCAGTGTATCCTCCGGCGTAATGGCGAGAATGTTGCCCAGCACGATGGTCTTGATGTCGACCGATGTCGGCGACAGCGACACCATGAACAGGCCGAGGCCGAAGAAGGATGAGAAGATCAGGCCGATGATCGCATCCTCGCGCAGCTTGGTTCGCTGGTTGAGGAACAACATTGTGGCTGCAGCCAGGCCGCCGGAAAAGAACGCGCCGATCGAAAACGGCAGGCCGAGCATGTAGGCCCCGGCCACGCCGGGAACGATGGCGTGGGAAAGCGCATCGCCGATCAGCGACCAGCCCTTGAGCATCAGGTAGCAGGACAGCAACGCGCAGACGCCGCCCACAAGGGCGGAGACCCACATGGCGTTGGTCATGTATTCGTAGGCGAAGGGCTCGAGAAGCACGTCCATCAATCGCTCTCCGGATCCGATGGCGGGGAAACCCGCGGCACGGCCTTGCCGCCCTGGAGAACCAGGGGGCGCTCGTCATCGGTGAGAAGACCGAAGGGATAAGGTGTTTCACTGTCGGCATGGCCGAGCACGAAATGCCGGAGAACGCCACCGAAGGCGCGCTCGAGATTGGCCTGGGTGAAGATCTCGGCTGTCGGGCCGTAGGCGAGCACGGTGCCCTTGACCAGGATCGTCTGGTCGCAGAACTCCGGAACCGAACCGAGATTGTGGGTGGAGACCAGAATGATGCGGCCCTCGTCGCGAAGATCGCGCAACAGGGCCACGATGGCATCCTCGGTCTTGACGTCGACGCCGGTGAAAGGTTCGTCGAGCAGGATCACCCGGCCATCCTGTGCAAGCGCGCGTGCGAGAAAGACGCGCTTCTTCTGGCCGCCCGAGAGTTCACCGATCTGCCGCTTGCGGAAATCGCTCATGCCGACCCGCGCAAGCGCCTCGTCCACGGACCTGCGGTCCGACGCGCCGGCGATGCGCATCATGCCCATGTGGCCATAGCGGCCCATCATCACCACGTCCTCGACCAGGACGGGGAAGTTCCAATCCACTTCCTCCGACTGCGGCACATAGGCGACGAGGTTCCTGCGCAGCGCCTTGTTGACGGGTTCTCCGAGTATCGCGATATCGCCGCCAGCGAGCCGGACAAAGCCCATGATCGCCTTGAAGATGGTGGATTTTCCCGATCCGTTGACGCCGACCAGCGCGGCGATCGTGCCGGCCGGCACCTCGAAGCTTGCATCGCGAATGGCGGTCAGGCCGTTGCGATAGGTCACGGTCGCATGCCGCACCGAGAGGCCCGGGCCGGCCTCGGCGAGGGTCGAGACGGGGTGCGCGGGCGCGACGTTCATTGCGACAGTCCCTCCTCGAGCCCCTTCTGGATCGTGCTCGTCGTCACCTTCAGCAAGTCGATGTAGGTGGGAACGGGCCCATCCGGTTCGCTCAAGGAGTCGACATAGAGCACCCCGCCGTAATGCGCCCCGGTCTCGCGCGCGACCTGCCGGGCCGGCTTGTCGGAAATCGTGCTTTCGCTGAAGACGGCGGGGATCTTGTGCTCGCGCACGGTATCGATCACCTTGCGGACCTGTTTGGGGGTGCCCTGCTGGTCGGCGTTGATCGGCCAGAGATAGAGTTCCTTCATGCCGAAATCGCGTGCCAGGTAGGAAAAGGCGCCTTCGCTGGAGACCAGCCAGCGCTTGTCCTCAGGGATCGTGTCCAGCTTGGCCTTGATCGGAGCGACCGCCTCTTCGATGGCCTTCTTGTAGGTCTCGGCATTGGCCTTGTAGGTCTCGGCATTGGCCGGATCATGCTTCACCAGCGCGTCCCTGATATTGTCGACATAGACGAGCGCCCCTGCCGAGGACATCCAGGCATGCGGGTTCGGCTTGCCTTCGTATGGACCATCGGAAATTCCGAGCGGCTCGATGCCGCCGGACACCACGACGCTCGGAACGCCGTCGAGGTTCTGGAAGAACTTCTCGAACCAGCGTTCAAGGTTGAGCCCGTTCCAGAGAATGAGTTGGGCGCCCTGGGCGCGCTGCAGATCACCGGGCGTCGGTGCGTAATTGTGGATCTCGGCGCCAGGCTTGGTGATCGATTCCACGTCTGCGGCATTGCCGGCGACGTTGCGTGCCATGTCGGCGATCACGGTGAATGTGGTGACAACCTTGAATTTTTTCAGCGGCAGCAGCGGGCGAAAATGTCGGCAGCAGCATGAAGGCCGTAGCTGCAAGCGCCGCGACGAAGCCGCGCCTTGTTCCTGTCAGCATGCGGGCGTCTCCTTATTGAGAATAATTTGCAATAGCAACGTAGGTCAGGTTTTTGACTTTTGCAAGTGCAAGTCATTCGCAATGGCTGCGGTTCCATCGAGACGAACCAAGTCCGGCGAGAGGATCGGTCATTTCAGCGAGGTCGAGGCAGGGCCGCGCCGGTATCATTGGACAACTCAGGCTCGGCTATCGCTGCGGCCCGAGGACCGCGACCGCATGTGGTCACATCAGCCTATTCTGCATGCCGGGAACTCAAAGCGGGGGCTCGGATGTGGGCAACACGTGCCTGCCAGCGCGCAAACGAAAACCGCCGGCTGAGGGCCGGCGGTGGAGCAGTTTCGATCGTGTCTCGGTCAGGCCTCGTCCGGCGGTCCTTCGACCATGCCGAGCGCGGCGAGATAGGTTTCCAGGATGGCCTCCTGCTCCATGCGCTCATCCTTGTCCTGCTTGCGGATCTGGATGACCTTCTTCAGGATCTTGGTGTCGAAGCCAGTCCCCTTCGCCTCGCCATAGACATCCTTGATGTCGTCGGCGATGGTCTTCTTCTCTTCTTCCAGCCGCTCGATCCGCTCAATGAAGGATCTGAGCTGATCGCGTGCGACGCCATGTGCATCCGCCATTGGTCCGCTCCCTTTTGATTCCAGTGGAAAGTTGTCGCGCTCAGGTGCCGCGAAAGCGGTCCGAGGTCAAGCGGTTTCAGCCGTCATTATTCCTTGGGGCGGTTGATCTCGAAGGCGGATTTCTGTGCGCCACTCGCTTCGGACTGGTTGAGCGCCTTCCATTCGTCATAAGACATGCCGTAGACGATCTCGCGCGACTCCTCCTTGCTCAGATCGGCGCCGGCTGCCGGAACTGCCTGTCGAACTGGTATCTCGACGCGGCGACGGCAGCCGGCGCCGATCTGAGCAAGGAGGAGTCGCGCGAGATCGTCTACGGCATGTCTTATGACGAATGGAAGGCGCTCAACCAGTCCGAAGCGAGTGGCGCACAGAAATCCGCCTTCGAGATCAACCGCCCCAAGGAATAATGACGGCTGAAACCGCTTGACCTCGGACCGCTTTCGCGGCACCTGAGCGCGACAACTTTCCACTGGAATCAAAAGGGAGCGGACCAATGGCGGATGCACATGGCGTCGCACGCGATCAGCTCAGATCCTTCATTGAGCGGATCGAGCGGCTGGAAGAAGAGAAGAAGACCATCGCCGACGACATCAAGGATGTCTATGGCGAGGCGAAGGGGACTGGCTTCGACACCAAGATCCTGAAGAAGGTCATCCAGATCCGCAAGCAGGACAAGGATGAGCGCATGGAGCAGGAGGCCATCCTGGAAACCTATCTCGCCGCGCTCGGCATGGTCGAAGGACCGCCGGACGAGGCCTGACCGAGACACGATCGAAACTGCTCCACCGCCGGCCCTCAGCCGGCGGTTTTCGTTTGCGCGCTGGCAGGCACGTGTTGCCCACATCCGAGCCCCCGCTTTGAGTTCCCGGCATGCAGAATAGGCTGATGTGACCACATGCGGTCGCGGTCCTCGGGCCGCAGCGATAGCCGAGCCTGAGTTGTCCAATGATACCGGCGCGGCCCTGCCTCGACCTCGCTGAAATGACCGATCCTCTCGCCGGACTTGGTTCGTCTCGATGGAACCGCAGCCATTGCGAATGACTTGCACTTGCAAAAGTCAAAAACCTGACCTACGTTGCTATTGCAAATTATTCTCAATAAGGAGACGCCCGCATGCTGACAGGAACAAGGCGCGGCTTCGTCGCGGCGCTTGCAGCTACGGCCTTCATGCTGCTGCCGACATTTTCGCCCGCTGCTGCCGCTGAAAAAATTCAAGGTTGTCACCACATTCACCGTGATCGCCGACATGGCACGCAACGTCGCCGGCAATGCCGCAGACGTGGAATCGATCACCAAGCCTGGCGCCGAGATCCACAATTACGCACCGACGCCCGGTGATCTGCAGCGCGCCCAGGGCGCCCAACTCATTCTCTGGAACGGGCTCAACCTTGAACGCTGGTTCGAGAAGTTCTTCCAGAACCTCGACGGCGTTCCCGAGCGTCGTGGTGTCCGGCGGCATCGAGCCGCTCGGAATTTCCGATGGTCCATACGAAGGCAAGCCGAACCCGCATGCCTGGATGTCCTCGGCAGGGGCGCTCGTCTATGTCGACAATATCAGGGACGCGCTGGTGAAGCATGATCCGGCCAATGCCGAGACCTACAAGGCCAATGCCGAGACCTACAAGAAGGCCATCGAAGAGGCGGTCGCTCCGATCAAGGCCAAGCTGGACACGATCCCTGAGGACAAGCGCTGGCTGGTCTCCAGCGAAGGCGCCTTTTCCTACCTGGCACGCGATTTCGGCATGAAGGAACTCTATCTCTGGCCGATCAACGCCGACCAGCAGGGCACCCCCAAACAGGTCCGCAAGGTGATCGATACCGTGCGCGAGCACAAGATCCCCGCCGTCTTCAGCGAAAGCACGATTTCCGACAAGCCGGCCCGGCAGGTCGCGCGCGAGACCGGGGCGCATTACGGCGGGGTGCTCTATGTCGACTCCTTGAGCGAACCGGATGGGCCCGTTCCCACCTACATCGACTTGCTGAAGGTGACGACGAGCACGATCCAGAAGGGGCTCGAGGAGGGACTGTCGCAATGAACGTCGCGCCCGCGCACCCCGTCTCGACCCTCGCCGAGGCCGGCCCGGGCCTCTCGGTGCGGCATGCGACCGTGACCTATCGCAACGGCCTGACCGCCATTCGCGATGCAAGCTTCGAGGTGCCGGCCGGCACGATCGCCGCGCTGGTCGGCGTCAACGGATCGGGAAAATCCACCATCTTCAAGGCGATCATGGGCTTTGTCCGGCTCGCTGGCGGCGATATCGCGATACTCGGAGAACCCGTCAACAAGGCGCTGCGCAGGAACCTCGTCGCCTATGTGCCGCAGTCGGAGGAAGTGGATTGGAACTTCCCCGTCCTGGTCGAGGACGTGGTGATGATGGGCCGCTATGGCCACATGGGCATGATGCGCATCGCCGGCGCGTCGGACCGCAGGTCCGTGGACGAGGCGCTTGCGCGGGTCGGCATGAGCGATTTCCGCAAGCGGCAGATCGGTGAACTCTCGGGCGGCCAGAAGAAGCGCGTCTTTCTCGCACGCGCGCTTGCACAGGATGGCCGGGTGATCCTGCTCGACGAACCTTTCACCGGCGTCGACGTCAAGACCGAGGATGCCATCGTGGCCCTGTTGCGCGATCTTCGCGACGAGGGCCGCATCATTCTGGTCTCCACCCACAATCTCGGTTCGGTTCCGGAGTTCTGCGACCAGACGATCCTGGTCAAGGGCACCGTGCTCGCCTACGGCCCGACAGCCGAGATCTTCACCCAGGCCAATCTCGAGCGCGCCTTCGGTGGCGTTCTCCGGCATTTCGTGCTCGGCCATGCCGACAGTGAAACACCTTATCCCTTCGGTCTTCTCACCGATGACGAGCGCCCCCTGGTTCTCCAGGGCGGCAAGGCCGTGCCGCGGGTTTCCCCGCCATCGGATCCGGAGAGCGATTGATGGACGTGCTTCTCGAGCCCTTCGCCTACGAATACATGACCAACGCCATGTGGGTCTCCGCCCTTGTGGGCGGCGTCTGCGCGTTGCTGTCCTGCTACCTGATGCTCAAGGGCTGGTCGCTGATCGGCGATGCGCTTTCCCACGCCATCGTTCCCGGCGTGGCCGGGGCCTACATGCTCGGCCTGCCGTTTTCGATCGGCGCGTTCTTTTCCGGCGGCCTGGCTGCAGCCACAATGTTGTTCCTCAACCAGCGAACCAAGCTGCGCGAGGATGCGATCATCGGCCTGATCTTCTCATCCTTCTTCGGCCTCGGCCTGTTCATGGTGTCGCTGTCGCCGACATCGGTCGACATCAAGACCATCGTGCTGGGCAACATTCTCGCCATTACGCCGGAGGATACACTGCAACTGGTCATGATCAGCGTCGTCACGCTCGCCATTCTTCTGGTCAAATGGAAAGACCTCATGGTGACATTCTTCGACGAGACCCACGCGCGCTCGATCGGGCTGAACCCGACCTTCCTCAAGGTGCTGTTCTTCACCCTGCTGTCGGCGGCAACCGTCGCCGCACTCCAGACGGTTGGCGCATTCCTCGTCATCTGCATGGTGGTCACGCCGGGTGCCACGGCCTATCTTCTCACCGACCGCTTTCCCCGCCTGCTGATCATTGCCGCCGCGATCGGCTCGACCACGAGCTTTGCCGGCGCCTATATCAGCTACTTCCTCGATGGTGCCACCGGCGGCATCATCGTCGTGCTTCAGACCGCGATTTTTCTCTGCGCCTTCTTCCTGGCGCCCAAGCACGGCATGCTCGCCGCGCGCCGCCGCGCCACCGCCATCACGGAGACCCCGACATGATCGAGACCCTGCTGTCTCCGTTCCAGTTCGACTTCATGCTGAACGCATTCCTGGTATCGGCGCTGATCGCGGTGCCCACCGCGCTCCTCTCATGCTTTCTCGTGCTCAAGGGCTGGTCGCTGATGGGCGACGCCATTTCCCACGCCGTCTTTCCGGGCGTGGTCATCGCCTATATCATCGGCATACCCTACGCGGTCGGCGCCTTTGCAGCCGGCCTGTTCTCCGCCGTCGCGACCGGATTCCTCAAGGACAACAGCCGTATCAAGCAGGACACGGTCATGGGCATCGTGTTCTCCGGCATGTTCGGCCTCGGCCTGGTGCTCTATCTCGAGATCCAGTCGGACGTGCATCTCGACCACATCCTGTTCGGCGACATGCTGGGCATCGGCAGCTACGACCTGATCCAGGCCGCCCTCATTGCACTTCTCACCGTCGTCATCATTGCCGTCAAATGGCGTGATCTGCTGCTTCATGCCTTCGATCCGGCGCAGGCCCGGGTCGCCGGCCTGCCCGTTGGCCTGCTGCATTATGGCCTGCTCAGCCTGATTTCGCTGGCCATCGTCGGCGCGCTGCAGGCGGTCGGCATTGTTCTCGTCATCGCTTTGCTGATCGCGCCTGGCGCCATTGCATTCCTGCTCACCCGCAGCTTCGGTACGATGCTGCTGCTCAGCCTGGCGATCGCGCTCTCCGCATCGCAGATCGGCGTCTATGCCGCCTTCTTCATCGACGCCGCCCCCGCCCCGACAATCGTCCTGCTGATGGCCGCCTATTTCATCGCTGCCTTTGTCTGGACCACATGGGGCAAGCGCCGGGCTGAAGCGACAAGCACGCCCTGAAGTCCGCAGGGCCATTATCCCCCAAGGCAAGGCCGACGCGCCTCTCGTCTCCAGACACGACAATGCCGGAGCAAACGCCCCGGCATTGTTATTTGGTTCCGACGTGTGGCGTCAATTCGAGCGCTTGCGCGATCAGTTCTCGAACTTCTTGACCGGCATGAAGTTCACTGCGGTGCCGGAGAAGCGGCCCGAGTCGACTTCGGCAGTGTCGAGGCTGAAGCCATCGACATAGACTTCGGTCGGCTGCTTGCGCATGGTTTTGCTGATGAAGCGCGGCGCCTTGACCGGCTTTGCCAGGATCCGCGAGCGGCCATTGGTGAGCGCCCACTGGGCGATCAGGTTCTCGGTGAGCTTCGGCTCGACGCGAATGCTGTCCTTGGACGCAGCATCGGTCTTGATCCGTGAACCCTTGGCAACGCGCTTCGGCTGCTCGGCATCGTCATCCAGCGAAAGACTGGTCGGCAGAGAGAAGCCGCGGGTTACCGACGCCTTGGGCATGTCGAGCGAGGCCATCTCGGCGAGCGGTTCTCTCGCATCTGCCTTGTCGGCATTGTCGAGGCTGTCGATCAGGGCGGCGGTATCGTCGGTATCCGTGCTCAGGCTGGCAAGTTCCGCGCCGCTTTCGCGAGCCAGCGCGGCGATTTCCTTTTCGGACAAGGCAGGCGCGGGTGCATCGACGTCATCGCCGGCGATCGCGGCCGTCACCAATTCTTGCGCATCCGCCGTCGCGAGTTCAGGACGCACCTCCGGAACCGGCAGACCGGCCACGGTAATCGCTGCGGCGGCGTCGAACGCCTCGGCAGAGGCCGTCATAACGTCCTCGCTGTCACCCGGACGCTTGCGGTCGCCGAGAATTTCCGGAACCGGGATCTTGTACTGCGCGAGATCGGAGAATTCAGGCTTGTCTTCTTCCGGCTTGGCCTCGTCGAATTCCACGGGCTGCGGCGTGAGCGCGGCCTTCATGGCATCCTCGGCGGGATTCTTCTTGGTGGAGAACAGCGCGGTCTGGATCGTCTCGGTTTCTTCGGCATAGGCCGGGCGCACACGTGGCACCGGCGCCTTCAACTTCTCTTCCTCGGCCTTGGCGACCAGGATTTCCGCAGGCTTTTCTTCCGGCTTGCGCTTGGCCTTGGGCTCTTCGGCTGCCGTCTCCGGCGCATCGTTGAAATCGCCCTCGTCTTCGTCGGCGCGAGAGAACAGCGCAGCAAGAAGGCTCTTGCTCTGGCGGCTTTCCGAATCGGAATTCTTGGACGGAACGCCCGCGATCACGATCGAATTCTTGCCGACACGACGCTTGTAGTCGGACAGTGCCGCGCTATAGCCCGGCATCTGACCGCCCTCGGCCGGCACGTGCAGTGTCTTTCCGTCGGGGAAGAGGCGCGCCAGTTCACGGCGCGGCATGCGCGGCCAGGCACGGACGCCACCGACATCCATATGGACGAAGGGCGAACCGGACTTCGGATAGAAACCGACGCCACCGACCTGGAACTTCATACCGATCTCGCGCAGCTTGCTGAGCGGAACGTCGGGAATGTAGAAGTCCATCGCCTTGCCGAGGATATGCTGGCTTTTCTCGGCGACGCCCGAGCGGCGTGAGCGCGACTTGAGCAATTTGTTGGTGCCCGGCGAACGATAGCCGCTGACGATGTGAATATAGGCGCGCGAACCGGACTTCTGATAGACTTCCCAGACGAGATCGAGCAGGCGCGGATCCATCCGCGTCGGTTCGTTCCGGCGCCAGTCGCGCAGCATGTGATTGATCTTCTTCAGACCGGACGCGTCATAGCGACCACCGCGCTTGAACACGATGGTCTGCTTTTCGCGGGTATGCGTGTTGTAGAGCTTCAGTGCCTGGGTCTGCGCCTGCGCGACGACGTCGATCGACAACATCCCGAGAGCCACGACCGCCGCCGGCAGAAGCACCTTGAGATTGCGGAAGAACTTCCGCGTCGTCTCGGATATCAGGCTGAATTTCTGTGAAATCCGGCGTTCGGACTCTTCGCTATATGCCAACTCGATCCCCGTCCACTGGTCATCGCCCCGTTGCCCTCTTGAGATGCAATTGCGGTAAGACGATGGCAAATGCGTACACTCACGTCAGATCCCGATTGATAGTCAACGAAGCACTAACAAGGGATAAACGACAAGCAGGATTTTAACCAAGTATGCGCATTAAGCTCATTTTCGTGATGTTTTCCAGCGGTTTTTTCACGTTTTCGTGTTCCACCCGCTCACTCTCTATATGAGAGAATTCTTACCCGAGGCTTTTGGCAGGGCTTTGAGGGCGAATCGAAAAAAGATTTCGTGTGGCGGAGCGGCCACGAAAATTTCAGTCATGGTTAACAATTGCATACGTGACCATCTCGATATCCGGCGCACGCGCATCGAATAGGATGCGCGTGCCAGGTCCCGCATTCACACCCGTTCGAGCTCACGGGCGCGCATCGGGTCGTCGGGGTCTATGCCGTAGTCCTTCAGCTTTCGGTAGAGCGTGGATCGCCCGATACCGAGCCTGCGCGCCACCTCGCTCATCTGTCCGCGGTAGAAGCGCAGCGCGAAGCGGATCAGTTCCTCCTCGACAACAGCGATCGCGCGGACCTCGCCATCCGGACCAATGGCCTGCAGCGACCCGTCGGGAACACTGTGGACCACCGCCGGCCTGGTCTCATGGCGCACCTCGTCGCTTCCGGCAAAATCCGGAAAGACCGACGGCAGGTGGTTCACCGCCATGCTGGGAACCTGGAGCACATCCCTGTTGCCGGTGAAGATGCTTTCGCCGTCCGACGAGATATAGCCGGGGATCTGGGCCGCGATTTGCGGGAAGTCTCCGACATCAAGGGCATGACCCTCCGCCAGCACCACGGCGCGGAAGATCGAGTTCTCGAGTTGCCGGATATTGCCCGGCCAGTCGAAGGCCGTCAGCAGGGCCATCGCCGCCGGTGTGATCTCCGGCACCGTTTCCAGCTTCTGCCCGGCAGCAAACCGCTCGGCGAAGGTGCGCGCGAGAACCGGTATGTCCTCCTTGCGCCGCCGCAGCGCCGGGATGGTGATCGGAAACACGTTCAGCCGGTAATACAGGTCTTCGCGAAACTCGCCATTCTTCACGGCCGCGATCAGGTCCTTGTTGGTGGCCGATATCAGCCGCACATCAACCTTCTGCGTCCGCCGCGCCCCGATCGTCTCGATCTCGCCATGCTGGATCGCGCGCAGAAGCTTGACCTGCACGTCCAGCGGCAGGTCTCCGATCTCGTCGAGAAACAGCGTTCCACCATCGGCCTCGGCGAACTTGCCGGCATGCTTTTCGGTGGCCCCGGTAAAGGCGCCCTTCTCGTGGCCGAACAGGATACTCTCGACGAGATTGTGCGGAATAGCCCCGCAGTTGACGGTCACGAACGGCTTGTTGGCCCGGTCCGACCCGGCCTGCACGGCGCGCGCCACCATCTCCTTGCCCACGCCGGACTCGCCTTCGAGCACGACCGGAATGTCGGACTGGGACGCACGCTTGGCGAGTTCCATCACCCGCGCCATCGCCGGGCTCACTGCAACAATGTCTTCGAAGCGGATCGTGCTGCTGCGCGAGCGGACCGGCGTCCGCGCCGCCGCATTGCGATCAAGCTTCAGCGCATTGTTGACGGCGGTGCCGATGCGTTCGGGCGAAACCGGCTTGACCACGAAGTCGAACGCGCCGGCGCGCATCGCCATGACCACGGTCTCGATGCCGCCCTGCCCGGTCTGGACGATGACCGGAATATCGATACCGCGATCCTTCATGGCATTGAGGAAGGCCAAGCCGTTCATCTCGGGCATCATCAGGTCGAGAATGATGACGGAAACCTTGTCGCCGAGGCGGCCCAGCGCCTCGAGTCCCTGCCGGCCGTTTTCGGCCGTGTGGGCAACGTGGCCGATGCGCTCAACGGCGTGGCGAAGCAGCCGTCGCTGGACGGGATCGTCGTCGATCAAAAGGATATGCGTGCTCACAGGAAATTCTCCCCGAGTTCGTTCTGATTATGGGCGCACACTGGCACCGTCGGCTGAAGATCCGGTTCCGGGAAATGCTCGGATTTTAGCGATCGTCCCATTTTGGGCCTCATTGCCGAGGCGCCCGGTTCGCCCGGTTTCCATCAGCGGTGCGATGCTCTAGAGAGAGGGGGATTCGAGAAGATGCGAGGTATCGATGCACACCCCCCTGATCCGCTCCCCCAATCGTCAGGCGCCGGAGACCCGCGGCGAACACGTTGCCGAGGCGCTCGGCACCCTTCCGCAATGGAATCTCGGCGATCTCTATCCCTCGCGAGACGGCTCGGCGTTTATCGGCGACCTCGTAAAGGCACGGGTCGACGCGGCCGCGTTTCAGGAGAGGTGGAAGGGCAACCTCGCCGCCGCCTGCGGCAAGACCGGCAATGAAGGCCTTGGCGAGGCGCTCCGCCAGTTCGAGGCGCTTGAAGACCTGATCGGCCGCATCGGCTCCTATGCCGGCCTCGGCTACTATTCCGACATGACGGACCCGGCCAACGGCAAGTTCTTCGCCGACACGAGTGCCGCGATCACGGGCATGGCGGGCGACCTTCTGTTCTTCGGGCTCGAACTGAACCGCATTGACGATGCCGTGATGGATGAGGCCATGGCGCGGGACGCGGGCGCTGCCCATTTCCGTCCCTGGCTCGAGGACCTGCGCAAGGAAAAGCCCTACCAGCTCGACGACAAGCTGGAGCAGCTCTTCCTGGAAAAATCCCAGACAGGCGCCGCCGCATGGAACCGCCTGTTCAACGAAACCCAGGCCGAACTGAAATTCGAGCTCGACGGCGAAACGCTGCCGCTGGAGTCTGTCCTGAACAAGCTGCAGGAACCCGACCCTGAATTGCGCGCCCGCGCGGCAGAGGCAATCGGCCGTGTCTTCAAGCAGAACATCCGGGTGTTCACCCTGATCACCAACACGCTCGCAAAGGACAAGGACATCTCCGACCGCTGGCGCGGTTTCAAGGACATCGCCGACTCGAGGCACCTGTCGAACCGCGTCGAAGGCGAGGTCGTCGATGCGCTGGCCGCTGCCGTCAAGGCTGCCTATCCGCGCCTGTCGCACCGCTATTACACGATGAAGGCCCGGTGGCTGGGCATGGACCAGCTCAACTACTGGGACCGCAACGCGCCGCTGCCCGAGACACCTACGCAGGTTGTGACTTGGGACGAGGCCCGCGACACGGTGCTTTCCGCCTATGGCGACTTCGCACCCGAAATGGCCGCCATCGCCCGCGACTTCTTCGACAAGGGCTGGATTGACGCGCCGGTAAAACCCGGCAAGGCCCCCGGCGCCTTCGCCCATCCGACGGTGCCGTCCGCCCACCCCTACGTTCTGGTCAACTATCTCGGCAAGCCGCGCGATGTCATGACTTTGGCCCACGAGCTCGGCCATGGCGTCCATCAGGTTCTGGCCGGCGGCCAGGGCGCTCTGATGTGCTCGACGCCGCTGACGCTGGCAGAGACGGCCTCGGTCTTCGGCGAGATGCTGACCTTCCGCGCCCTGCTCGCCAGGACCAGGGACAAGGCCGAGCGCAAGGCGATGCTCGCCCAGAAGGTCGAGGACATGATCAACACGGTCGTCCGCCAGATCGCCTTCTACGAATTCGAACGCCGACTGCACACCGCCCGCAGGGATGGCGAACTGACATCGGAGCAGATCGGAGAGATCTGGCTTTCGGTCCAGGCCGAGAGCCTCGGCCCGGCGATCCGGATTTCCGAGGGTTACGAGACCTGGTGGTCCTACATCCCCCACTTCATCCATTCGCCCTTCTATGTCTACGCCTATGCCTTCGGCGACTGCCTGGTCAACTCGCTCTATGCCGTCTACCAGAACGCGGAGGACGGCTTCCAGGAGCGTTATTTCGAACTGCTCAAGGCGGGCGGCACCAAGCATTATGCGGAACTGCTCAAGCCCTTCGGCCTCGATGCCACCGATCCGTCGTTCTGGGACAAGGGCCTGTCGATGATCGAAGGGCTGATCGACGAGCTGGAAGCGCTTGATAGGGCCTGACCGACTTCCCGGGCACACCGACCTGAGCATGTCATGACACCGGACGAACCCTTTGTGCTGCTGCGCGACGACGTCGCGGACGAGACGCGCGTTTTCGTGGCGCCCGAAGCGCTGATCGTCGCCCGCGATCCCGACGAATTCTTCGCCGGGCTCGTGGCGATGGAAACGGCCCGGAAACAGGGCAAATGGCTTGCCGGCTTCATGGCCTACGAGGCCGGCTACCTCTTCGAGACGAGGCTGGCGCACTACGCCGCGCTGGGCCGGGAAACACCTCTGATGGCCTTCGGCGTGTTCGATGCACCGGCCACCGGCCATCCGCTCGCCACGCCGCGCCAACGGCTCGAGAACGAACCCTTCCTCGCCAGTCCCCGCGCCGACTGGGACTTCGCCACCTACAGGGAACGCTTTGAAAAGCTGCACTGGCATCTGAGGCAGGGCGACTGTTACCAGGCCAATCTCACCATGCCGATCCGCGCCCGCTGGTCCGGCGATCCAGTCGCTGCCTTCTGGTCGCTGATCGAGCGCCAGCCGGTGCATTACGGCGCGCTGGTCAATCTCGGCGGCCCGATCCTGCTTTCGCGTTCGCCGGAACTGTTCTTCAATGTCGACGAAGACGGCTGGATCGAGACCCACCCGATGAAGGGCACCGCCGCGCGCGGCGCCTCGCCCGAAGAGGATCGCCGGATCATCGAGGCAATGAAGGCCGACGAGAAGACTCAGGCCGAGAACAGGATGATCGTCGATCTCCTCCGCAACGACATATCCCGCATCACCGAGGTCGGCACGCTGCATGTGCCACGCCTCTTCGATGTCGAGACCTATCCGACCGTCCACCAGATGGTCAGCCATGTCCGCGCGAGGCTGCTCCCCGACATGACCGTCGGCGATATCTTCTCCGCGCTCTTTCCCTGCGGCTCGATCACCGGCGCCCCGAAGATGCGGGCAATGGAAATCTTGCACGAACTCGAGGACGGCCCGCGCGACGCCTATTGCGGCGCCATCGGCTTCATTGCACCGGATGGCCGCATGCGCTTCAACGTCGCCATCCGCACGATCTCGCTCCATGACACCGGTGAAGCCGTATTCAACGCCGGCGGCGGCATCGTCTTCGACTCCAATGCCGCGGACGAATATGCGGAGTGCCTGCTCAAGGCCCGCTTCGCCGTGGGCGATTCGGAGATCGCGGCATGACGGACTTCTCGCTGATCGAGACCATGCGTTTCGAGCCGGCAACCGGGATCGTCCGCCGAAATCTGCACGCAGCGCGGCTCCGGAATTCGGCCAGGGTGCTCGGCTTCGATGGCGCCGAACAGGCGCTGACAGCGCTGGACGAGACGACCGCCAACGCCACGACCGAGGCACGCCTGCGCCTCGAACTCTTCGCCGACGGCCGCCACGAGATTGTCGCCGCTCCCTTTGTGCCGACACCTGAGGGAACCGTCTGGCGCATCGGCGTGGCGCGCGCGGCCCGCTTGAATTCTACCGACCCCATCCTGCGCCACAAGACCTCGAAGCGGGCGATCTACGACGCCGCCCGCGCCGAGCATCCGCGCGAAACGGTCGACGAAGTCATCCTCCTCAACGAGAAGGACGAGGTCTGCGAAGGCACGATCACCAGCATCTTCGTCGACGACGGCTCCGGCGCGCTGCTGACCCCGCCCCTCTCATCCGGCTGCCTCGCCGGCATCCTCCGCACCTCGCTGATCTGCGGCAAGAAGGCCCGCAACCGGCGCCTTACCCTTGACGACCTGGCGCGCCACCCTTTCTATGTCGGAAACTCCTTGCGGGGACTGGTTCCCGCGACACTGGCTTGAAGGTTCGCATGCTCATCCTCTCCCTCACCTACATCGCCCCGATCGAAGCCGCCGACGAGCATATGCAGGCGCATATGGCCTGGGTCCGCGAGGGCTATGATAAGGGCCTCTTCCTCGCATCCGGCCGCAAGGTTCCGCGCAGCGGCGGCGTCATCCTGGCGCGCGGAGACCGGGCTGAACTCGAGGCGATCTGCGCGGCCGATCCGTTCACGATCCACGGCATCGCCACATACGACATCACCGAGGTGGCCCTAACCACCGTCGCGCCCGGCTTCGAGATGCTCAAGGCATGACGAAAGCGGGACCAGCCGGGCCGAAATATACCCCCTACCTCGCAGGGAGCTCCTTCGCCATCGGCCTTTCGGCGATCGATCCACGGTACTGGCTCGAGCCCGATGCCGATCTCGACGCCTTCCTGGCAGAAAAGCAGCGGCTGCTGCAAACCCAACCTGACGCCGTGTTCCAGCAGGTCCAGGGCTCGCAAGCGGGCCAGCGTGAATGCCTCGCTCTCGTCGTCGCTCATCTGCTCGAAGACCACCCCGACCTCTGTCGGCGGACAGGCAACCGGCTGGAGATCGCGGGGCGGACGATCGATCTCGATTCAGAGGCGCCGCCCCTCATCACGGCGGGGTCGCTGATCCAGGACGACCTCGTCATCCTCTCCCGGCGAGAGACCGGCTGGCATGTCGTGGCGGGCTACGTCGCCTTCCCTTCGGCCTGGTCACTCCGCGAGAAGATCGGGCATCCCATGGAGATCGTCCACGCCCATGTCCCGGGATTTGCGGGCGGCACCCGCAATGCGGCGATGATCAACCGCATCTTCGACAACCTCCAGCCCGATCTTCCGGCCATGCGGATGAACTGGTCGATCTACCCCGAGGGCGAACTGTTCTGGCCACCCGAGCGCAACGACGAAGCCAACCGCCGGCCATTCTCGGCTGCCACGAACTTCGTCCGCGTCGAACGGCAGGTGCTGCGCCGGCTGCCGGAGACCGGCGACATCGTGTTCTCGATCAGCATCTATTCCGATCCGATCGGCAGCCTCGCTGCGCTGCCGAATGCGCCCGACGTCGCGGCCGCGCTGATCCAGCGGCTCGAAAATCTTACGTCCGACCAGCTCGCCTACAAGGGGATGGCCGGCAAGAAGGCCGCTCTTGTCGGTTATCTCAGCGGCCTGATGGCGCGGCCGACCGGCGGTCTTCCGGCTCGGTAAGCGCTTGCGACCCCTTTTTTGTGACATCGATTTGTGGTTTGTAGCGAGCCATCCGTGTCAAAAGAAGGAGTACAGCGGGAAATGGCAGATCATAAGTATCCGGTTTATGGCGAAATCACAGGTCCGATCGTCATGATCGGCTTCGGCTCGATCGGACGTGGCACCTTGCCCCTCATCGAGCGTCACTTCAAATTCGACAAGAGCCGGATGGTCGTCATCGACCCGCGTGAAGACGATGCTGGCCTCCTTCAGGAGCGCGGCATCAAACATATCAAAGAGCACGTGACGCAGGACAATTACAAGAAGCTGCTCAAGCCGCTTCTGACCGAAGGCGAAGGCCAGGGCTTCTGCGTCAACCTCTCCGTAGACACGGGTTCGCTCGATCTGATGAAGCTCTGCCGCAAGCTCGACGTGCTCTATATCGACACTGTCGTCGAACCATGGCTCGGCTTCTATTTCGACGCCGACAAGGACAATGCCGCGCGCACCAACTACGCGCTGCGCGAAACCGTGGTGAAGGAAAAGCAGAAGAACCCGGGCGGCACCACCGCCGTCTCCTGCTGCGGGGCCAATCCCGGCATGGTCTCCTGGTTCGTCAAGCAGGCGCTGGTCAACCTCGCCAGGGACACCGGCACCAAGTTCGACGAACCTGATGTCGATGACCGCGAAGCCTGGGCCAAGCTCATGAAAAAGCTCGGAGTCAAGGGCGTGCACATTGCCGAACGCGACACCCAGCGCACCAAGAATCCCAAGCCGTTCAACACCTTCTGGAACACATGGTCGGTCGAGGGCTTCATCTCCGAGGGCCTGCAGCCCGCCGAGCTCGGCTGGGGCACCCACGAAAAGTGGATGCCGAAGAACGCCAGGAAGCAGAAGAAAGGCTCCAGGGCCGCAATTTACCTCGAGCAGCCCGGCGCCAACACCCGCGTGCGCAGCTGGTGCCCGACGCCCGGGCCCCAATACGGCTTCCTCGTCACCCACAACGAGTCGATCTCGATCGCCGACTTCTTCACCGTCCGCGACAAGGATGGCGAGGTCACCTATCGCCCGACATGCCACTATGCCTACCATCCGGCTAATGATGCGGTAATCTCGCTGCACGAGATGTTCGGCAGTGGCGGCAATGCACAGCCTGCCCTGCACGTTCTCGACGAGAACGAACTGGTCGACGGCGTCGACGAACTCGGCGTGCTGCTCTACGGCCACGAGAAGAACGCCTACTGGTTCGGCTCGCGCCTCTCGCTCGACGAGGCCCGCAAGCTCGCGCCCTACCAGAACGCGACCGGCATGCAGGTGACTTCGGCCGTGCTCGCAGGCATGGTCTGGGCGCTCGAAAACCCCAGGGCCGGCATCGTCGAGTCCGATGAGATGGACTACAGGCGTTGCCTGGAAGTGCAGATGCCGTATCTCGGCCCTGTCGAAGGTCATTACACCGACTGGACACCGCTGGACGACCGGGAAAAGCTGTTCAAGGAAGACCTCGACAGGTCCGATCCGTGGCAGTTCCGCAATATTCTCGTTCGCTGACCAGCCCCCGCCAACGCACCAGAGACCCCGCGGGCCTGCCCGCGGGGTTTTGCGGGTAGCGACCCCATCGAGAGGCTGGGAGAACCCCTCCCAAAGCCTTGCTTTCGCTTTCGAATGGCTGCAAACTCGCGTCTCGACGGGGCAGATGCGCAGAAAAACGAGGCAGGCGCCGACCCAAGGGAGATATGCATGAAACACTTCGCCATTCCGGCTCTCATCGCCACGGCTGCGCTGGCCTCCTGCAGTTCCACCGAGCGCGAAAGGCCGCTGCCGGTGGCACCGGCGCCGGTGACGATCGAGGGCACGTGGACAGACCCCAACGGTCTGATTTCAACCTTCCAGGCCGGAAGCTTCTCGACGCGCACAACCGACACCAATCAGATGCTGGCCACAGGCAACTACATCAACTCCTCCGGAAACCTCTACGAAATCAGCCTGACGTCGCTTGTCCAGAACAAGCAGTCCAAGGTCAATTGCGCCCTGGTCAACCCGAGTCAGCTCAATTGCACCGCCGATTCCGGTGCGCAGTTCACGCTCGCTCGCCGCTCGACCACCGTGGCCGCTGTCACTGCGGCGCCGGTACAGTAGTAGCATCGCGGTCGGGCATGCGCGTCAGTGAGGGCAAGCTCCAAGCGCCTGTCGCAATTCTTCGATAGACCGACGAACGACATTTGAGATCGAGAAGGAGAGACCAATGAACCGCATTCTACGGTTTGCCATGCTGACCGTGTCGGCACTGGCCGTCACCTCGGGCGCAGCCCTTGCCGATTATGAACTCAACATTCTCCACATCAACGATCTGCATTCCCGCATCGAATCGATCAACAAGTTCGATTCGACCTGCTCGGCCGAGGACGAAGGCAAGGGCGAGTGCTTCGGTGGCGTCGCCCGGGTCAAGTCCGCAATCGATGCGCGCCGCAGTGCGCTGCAGGCACAGAACGCCAATGTCCTGGTCCTCGATGCCGGTGATCAGTTCCAGGGCTCGCTGTTTTACACCACCTACAAGAGCGAGGCGGTTGCCGAATTCATGAAACGCCATCGGCTTCGATGCCATGGCGGTCGGCAACCACGAATTCGATGACGGCCCCGAGGAACTGGCCAAGCTGATAGCCGCGGCGAAGTTCCCGATCATTTCGGGCAACACCGTTGCCGGCGCCAACACGCCAGTCGGCGGCGGGCTCAAGGGCTACATCGTCAAGGAACTTGGCGGCCAGAAGATCGGCATCGTTTCTGTCCTCGCGACGGACACCGATGAAACATCGTCGCCCGGCCCGGCGGTCTTCTTCGTCGATGAGGTCCAGTATCTCAAGGATGCGGTCAAGGAACTGGAGGCCCAGGGCGTCAACAAGATCGTCCTGCTCTCCCATGTCGGCTATCCGCGCGACAAGGAAATCGCGGCAGCCGTCGATGGTATCGACGTGATTGTCGGCGGTCACAGCCACACGCTGCTGTCCAACACGGAGGAAGGCGCCTCCGGCCCCTACCCCACCCTCGTCAAGAACCCGTCGGGAGCAGATGTCCCGATCGTCACGGCCTATGCCTATTCGAAATATCTCGGGGACATCAAGATCGTCTTCGACGACGCCGGCAAGGTCAAGACCGCCGAGGGCGCGCCGCAACTGCTCGACGCGTCGGTCAAGCCGGACGAAGCGGTCGCGGCCCGCGTCACCGAACTTGCAAAGCCGCTTGAAGAACTCAAGGCCAGGGTGATCGGCGAGTCGGCCGAAACCATCGACGGCGACCGCAAGAATTGCCGCGCCAAGGAATGCACGATGGGCAACCTCGTGGCCGAGGCCATGCTCGACCGCGTCAAGGACCAGGGCGTAACGATCGCGGTGCAGAACGGCGGCGGCGTGCGCGCCTCCATCGACGCAGGCCCCGTGACCATGGGCGAGGTCCTGACGGTGTTGCCGTTCCAGAACACAGTGGCGACGTTCCAGATAACCGGCGCGGATCTCGTCGAGGCACTTGAAAACGGCCTGTCGCAACTCGAGGAAGGTGCAGGCCGCTTCCCCCAGGTCGCCGGCATGAAATACTCCTTCGACCCGAAGAAGCCGGCCGGCAGCCGGGTGATCTCGGCCGAGGTGATGGACGGCGGCAAGATGGTCGCGCTCGACCCGGCAAAGACCTATGGCGTCGTGACCAACAACTATGTCCGCGGCGGCGGCGACGGCTACAAGGTCTTCGCCGAAAAGGCCAAGAATGCCTACGACTTCGGTCCGAGCCTCGAGGACGTGACGGCCGCCTATATCGGCAAGAACTCGCCCTACAAGCCCTTCACCGACGACCGCATCACCATTGTCGACTCTGCTGTAGCGGCCACGGAGACCCCGGCGGAAACGCCTGCCGAGCCCGCCACCGCCGAGCCTGCCACCGCCGAGCCTGCCGCTGAAGCCAAGTCCGACGTCGCGACCGGAAGTGAAGTCACCACGCCGGACCTTCCCGCAGCCGCAACGGACATCGCCAACCAGCCACCCGTCGTCGGCCAGGAAAGCAGTTCGACGGAACAGTCGGCGACCCAGGTCAGCCAGGGCAGCGACGCCGCCGAAACGGTGTCGTCGGAGCAGAAGCATACGCTCGTCAGCGGCGACAATTTCTGGGACCTCGCCGAGAGGTTCTATGGCAACGGCGCGATGTGGAAGAAGATTTCGGAAGCCAACTCCGGCCTGCGCCCGCGCGCGCTGCCGGTCGGCCGGGAAATCACCGTGCCGGCGAAATAACCGGCTCCAACCTGCATGCGACAGACGGCCCGGATCACCGGGCCGTTTTTGCTTTGTGCAAAGCGGCATCCGCGGTAATCCACGCGGCGATCCCCATCGTAGATGACGCCAGGAACAACAGGACCGACCATGACCGCAGCCCGTCCCGCCAATCACCCGCCCGTCAAGTCCGGCAAGGTCGGCGTACTGCTCGTAAACCTTGGCACGCCAGACGGCACCGACTACAATTCCATGCGGCGCTATCTGGCGGAGTTTCTCCGCGACAAGCGGGTGATCGAATGGTCGCGGCTCTACTGGTATCCGATCCTCTACGGCATCGTGCTGAACCGCCGTCCGCAAAAGGTCGGCAAAGCCTACGAGGACGATCTGGAACAAGGATCTCAACGAGAGCTACCTGCGCACCTACACGCGGTCGCAGGGGGAGAAGATGGCGGCGCGCCTTGCCGATCTTCCCAACGTCATCGTCGACTGGGGCATGCGCTACGGCAATCCCTCGATATCCGACAGGATGAATGCGCTGCAGCAGCAGGGCTGCGAGAGAATCCTGCTCTTCCCGCTCTATCCGCAATATGCCGCGGCAACCACGGCAACCGTCAATGACAAGGCCTTCGATGCGCTCAAGGCGATGCGCTGGCAACCGGCGCTGCGCACCGTTCCGCCCTATCACGACGACGACAGCTATATCACTGCATTGGCAAGTTCGATCGGCACCCATCTCGCGACGCTGGATTGGGAACCCGAAAAGGTCGTGACCTCCTTCCACGGCATCCCGCAGAGCTATTTCGACAAGGGCGACCCCTACTATTGCCACTGTCAGAAGACCGCCCGTCTGTTGCGCGAAAAGCTCGGCTGGACATCTGAAAGGCTGGTCGTGACCTTCCAGTCAAGGTTCGGGCCGGAAGAGTGGCTCAAGCCCTATACCGACACGACGGTCGAAGACCTGGCCAGGAAGGGCGTGAAGCGCATCGCCATCATCAATCCCGGCTTCGTGTCGGACTGCCTCGAGACCCTTGAGGAGATCGCGGTCGAAGCTGGCGAGACCTTCCTTCATAACGGCGGCGAGAGGTTCACCCATATCCCATGCCTCAACGACAGCGAGGAAGGCATGGCGGTGCTGGAGAAGCAGGTCCGGCGCGAACTGATGGGCTGGGTCTGACCGGACCCGCTACCTATCGCGTCAGCCATGCCTCGTCCCAGCCAAGCGCGGCAAGGTCGGGCGCCCTAAGATCGGGGACATTCGCCTGGATGAACTCGTCGAGTTGAGGCGGCGCTACGCTCGATCCTGCAAGCATGGCATGGATCTGGCCGCGGTGATGCTGGCCGTGCAGGAAGACGTGCAGCAGAGTATCGGCAAGCGTTTCCGTGAAAGTGCGGTCCGGCCAGTGGTTGATGATCTCGCGCGACAGTTCACTCGCGCTCAGATCCTCGCAGAATGCCACCATCCAGCCATCGACTGTCGCCCGCTCGGACGCGAAATCCGTTGGCGTCGCGCGATTGCCCTCCGCCACCGGGATGCCGGGCCGGCTGCCGCGGATCATGTCGGCATACCAGCGGTCGGCATTCAGGAGATGGACCATGGTCTCCTTGAGCGACGGAAAGAACGATATGCGCGGCGCCTCCCATTCGCCGGGCGCGAGCGCCATGCAGGCAATGTCGAGGCGGCGATTGGACAGCAGAGCATTGCGCGCCATCTGCCTCAGCGGACGACAGATCATGTCATCGTCGGACATTGAATGCTTCCTCCGACCTGGACTTCCACAGGAAGGGACTTCGACACGAATCTCGCGTCAACAGTCGCACTATTGCAAATAAACCCATCCATACCAACGTTTCATGTATGATGCGCGCTCATGCGCGGAACGTGAATCAATTCGGAGGGACACATGGACTTGGGATCGTTTTCGGGCTTCGACTGGGTCGTCATAGGACTCGTCGTACTTGTTATCCTGACACTCTGGGCCGGCATCAAGACAGTGCCGCAGGGCTATAACTATACGGTCGAATTCTTCCGGAAATACACCAGGACCCTGCATCCGGGCCTCAACTTCATCATCCCCTATTTCGAGACGATCGGCGCCAAACTCAACATGATGGAGCAGGTTCTCGACGTGCCGACGCAGGAAGTCATCACCAAGGACAATGCCAGCGTCAAGGCCGACGCCGTGGCCTTCTACCAGGTGATGAACGCTGCCCAGGCCGCCTACCAGATCTCCGACCTCAACCAGGCGCTGCTCAACCTGACCATGACCAATATCCGCTCGGTCATGGGATCGATGGACCTCGACGAACTGCTCTCCAACCGCGACACGATCAACGAGCGGCTGCTGCGCACGGTCGACGAAGCCGCCAATCCCTGGGGCATCAAGATCACCCGGGTCGAGATCAAGGACATTTCCCCGCCGCAGAACCTGATCGATTCGATGGCACGGCAGATGAAGGCCGAGCGCGAGAAGCGCGCGCTGGTTCTCGAGGCCGAGGGCACCCGAAACGCCCAGATCCTCAAGGCCGAAGGCCTCAAGCAGGCCGCCATCCTCAAGGCCGAGGGCGAGCGCGAAGCCGCCTATCGCGAGGCTGAGGCGCGCGAACGCCTGGCCGAAGCCGAAGCCAAGGCAACGCAGATGGTGTCGGACGCCATCGGCGCCGGCAACGTGCAGGCGCTGAACTACTTCATTGCCCAGAAATACACCGAAGCCCTAACCGCGATCGGCACCGCCGGCAATTCCAAGATCGTGTTGATGCCGCTCGAAGCCTCTTCGCTGATCGGTTCTCTGGGCGGCATCGGCGCCATTGCCAAGGAAGTTTTCGGCGATGGCGGCGGCTCGCCCACGACACCGCGGCCGACCACACGCTCGACGCCCGGCGTCAGCACCAGTAGTACCGCCACCGCGCAGGCAAACCCCTTCGTCATCCGCCCCGGCCCTCAGGGTGATCAGTCATGATCGTCACGCTGATCAAGGAAGCCGGCCCCTGGGCCTGGTGGATCCTCGGCATCGTGCTCCTGGTGGCCGAGATCGTGGTGCCCGGCAATGTCCTGGTCTGGGTCGGCGTCGCGGGTCTCGCCACCGGCCTGCTGTCCAACATGTTCTGGGAAACCGGCTGGTGGGTGTGGGAGGTGCAGTGGCTGACCTTTGCGGCACTCGCCGTCCTCAGCCTCTGGCTCGGCCGACGTTGGCTCAACCGCAGCCGCAACCAGTCGGAAGAACCGACGCTGAACAATCGCGGCGCCAGCCTGATCGGCCGCACGGCCGACCTGATCGACCCGATCCACAACGGCCGCGGCCGGATTAAGATCGGCGACACGATCTGGATCGTCAACGGTCCCGACCTTCCCGCCGGCAGTCGCGTCCGCGTCCTGTCGAACGACGGCAGCGACCTCAAGGTCGAGGCCGACTGAACCCTTCCGTTTCCACGAGACTCTTATGAATTTCAAAACCCTCATCATCGGGGCGGCCATGCTCGTGGCCTCGGCCCAGGCAGCATCCGCTGGTACCGTTACCGGGCTTGTGACCGACCGAAGCGGCGCCCCGCTGGCCGGCGTCAATGTCGAGGTCGTCTTTCAGACCTACAATGCCGACGACCTGCCCTATGGCGGCGAGAGCATCAAGCAAACGGCGATCACGGATGAAAGCGGCCGCTACGAGATCTCCACCGAGAGCCTGCCGCCCGGCATCTATATGGCCCATGCCTATCAGGTCGTGGTCGATGGCGGGCGCAGCATCAATCTCGATTTCCGCGCGCAAGACGACAGCACCTTCGGCAGCCATGAAGACGTTGTCCGCGATTTCACGGGCGGCTATTATGAGAGCGCCCCGGACGACCCCTATGGCAATGGCGGCATCTTCGTCCTCGAACGGTCGATCGAGACGGATATCGATCTCCTTGGCGCCGAGGTCACGCTGACCAACACCGCCACCGGTCAGACAATCGTCCGGACGGTTCGTCCGACCGGCGAAGGCCTGGTGGTGACCGGCGTGCCCTTTGGCACCTACCGCGCCGAGGTCACGCTCAACGGCCAATCCCTGCAGATCAGCCTCATGGGACCGGGAATTTCAGAGGATTACGCCGCCAGCGCCACCCACGACTTCACCATGGGCTGGCTCGGAAACCAGTTCCGCGTCATGGCAAAGCCCTGATCAGGCGACGCCGATCTTCAGCAGGTCATGGAAATGCACAACACCGACGACCCGCTTGTCGTCGTCGGTGACGAACAGCGCCGAGATGTTGTGGAGGTTGAGCAGGCCCATGGCGCTGGTCGCCAGAGTCGATGGGCGCACGGTCTTGGGATTGCGCGTCATGATCTCGTCGACCTTCAGTTCGACGAGGTTCTTGTCGAGATGACGTGCGATGTCGCCGTCGGTGACGATTCCGGCCAGACGACCGTCATCGCCGAGAACCCCGACGCAGCCGAACCGCTTGGCGGACAGCATCATCACGGCGCCGCGCATATCGGTTCCGGCAGGCACGAGCGGAATCTCGTCGTCCTTGTGCATGACGTCGCCGACATGGCTGAGCGTCGCTCCCAGCTTGCCGCCGGGATGGAAGGTCTTGAAATCGATCGCCGAAAAGCCGCGTGCCTCGAGCAGGGCGACGGCCAGCGCATCGCCGATGGCAAGCTGCATCAGCGCCGAGGTGGTCGGCGCCAGCCCGTGCGGGCAGGCCTCCTGAGACTTCGGCAGGCAGAGCACGATGTCGGCCTCGCGCGCCAGCGTCGAATTCTCGCCGGAAGTGATGGCGATCAGCGGAATGGAAAAGCGCCGCGAATAGGAGACGATGCCTTGAAGCTCCGAGGTCTCGCCGCTCCAGGACAGCGCCATGATGGCATCGCGGGTCGTGATCATCCCGAGGTCGCCGTGATTGGCCTCGACGGGATGCACGAAGAAGGCCGGTGTCCCGGTCGAGGCAAATGTCGCCGCGACCTTGGCGCCGACATGACCGCTCTTGCCGATTCCCGTCACGATCACCCGGCCCGGCGTCGCCCGGATCTTGCGGACCGCATCGGTGAACGGCACGGACAGGCCATTGCCCAGCGCACGCTCGAGATCGGTGAGCCCGGACTTCTCCGCCTTGATGGTCCTGAGCGCGGAACGCGCCGCGTCGGTCTCGGGAAGTTTCAGCACATTTTCGCTCATGCCCGTGATTTACTCTTTCTTTCCCGCCTGTCCAGAGCAGATTTGCCCCCTACCCGCATCTTTCGCGGCTCCGCCTCGGCGTCCGGGTGCGCGCGCCGGCCGCACCGCGCGGCGAGCCTTTGCCGAAAAACGCGACAGATTTGTGGTCGCCGCCGGCCCGGCTTGGCAACGAATGGTTAACCTTGGTCCTTTACGAATGGGTAAGGATCGAGTGAGTTCGCGGCCACATTCATGATATCAAGCCTGACCATGCGCCATAGACCAATCGCCGCGCTCTGCGCCGGCGTGCTGACCGCGCATGTGGCTCTCCTCCTGACCTCCGGGTCGGCATCGGCGCAGTCCGCAACCGCGACGGATACCCGAACCACCCTCGCCAACGAGTCGCGCCTGGCCCCCGACAGCGAGCGCGAAGCCGCAGTCGACCCCCTGGACCCTGAACAGGTCGATGAACTGGAACAGGAAAGCTCGGCCCTGCCGCGGACACTGCTCGACACGCCGCTTTCCGATCCCTCCGATATCCTCGACCAGGAGGCCCTGCAGGAACTGCGCCGGCAGAACATGCGGGAAACCACGGTCGATGGCCTGCGAACCGCGACGAAGGAGGGCTGGAACGATGCCCAGGGCGTCCGGGTCGGCTCCTTCATCCTCCGGCCGTCGCTGACGGAGACCATCGGCTCCGAACGAACCACGACGGGCGGAGAGAAGACTTCGCGCACCTATCTCCGCTCCGGCCTGCGCACCTCGCTGACGTCGGACTGGTCGCTGCACCAGTTGCGCATCGATGCCGAGGGCACCTGGGAAAAGACCCTGTCCGGCGTGCGGCAGGACGACCCCGAAGGCAAGATACAGGCTGAACTGCGGCTCGACCTGTCCGACGAGACCACCGCCACACTGCGCGCCGGCTATTCGCTCAGCCGGGAGGAGATCGGTGATCCCAATGCGCTGGCCAACGCCGTCACGCAATCCGAGGTCAACGAATACACCGCCAGCGCCGAGGTCATGCGCGACCTCGGCGTGCTGCGCACCACGGCAGGAATCGATTTCACGCGCGAGACCTACGGCAACGCCGTCCTTGCCGATGGCCTGCTGATCGACCAGTCGGCGCGCGACAACAACACGGCCCGCGTCCGCGGTCGCCTCGGCTACGAACTCTCTCCCGCTCTCATCCCCTTTCTCGAGGCCTCCTATGGCCGCACGCTCTACGACGAGCACAGGGATGCCGCGGGCTATGTGCGGGATGCCGACCTCTATGCGATGAAGGCCGGCCTTGAGACGGATTTCGGCGAGAAGCTCAGGGGCGAACTCGCCGGCGGCTATCTGGTCGCGGATTTCGACGATGCGGCGCTGAAATCGATCTCGGCCGCCACGATTGACGGCAATGCCATCTGGTCGCCCTATCGGGGCACCAATGTCGCGCTCAACCTGCGCACGGAGATCGAACCGACGACCACCGCCGGTGCCTCCGGCAGCACGGCCTATACCGGAACGATGGTGCTCAGCCAGGTCATCCTGCAGAACATCACCGGCCAGATATCGAGCGGGCTGACACTGCGCGACTATTCCGAGGAAACCACGCCGATGCAGTCGGTGCTGACGCTCGGGACCGGCCTCACCTGGAGCCTGTCGCGCTCGCTGGACTTCAACACCGACGTCTCCTGGGAAAAGACCCAGCAGAGCGGCATCGAATCGACCGAGATTTTCCGGGCCGGCATCGGCCTGACGCTGAAGCGCTGAACCCCTCTATTTCAGGGCGGAGATCAGCGCTTTCAGATCGGCCTCGACGAGGCCCCTTATATCCGGGCGGTCGAGTGCGAACGCGACATTGGCCATGATGAAACCATCCTTCGCGCCGGTATCGTAGGTTTCGCCGCGATAGTGATAGGCCGTGAAATTCTGCTGCTTGAGCAGCTTGAGCATCCCGTCTGTCAGCTGGATCTCGTTGCCGGCGCCGCTTTCCTGGGTCGACAGGATCTCGAATATTTCGGGCTGAAGGATATAGCGTCCGTTGATGAAGAAGTTCGACGGCTGGGTCCCCTGTGGCGGCTTCTCGACCATGCCGGTGATGCGGAACCCCTCGCCGATCTTCTCGCCGGGCGCCACGATGCCATAGCGATGGGCCAGTTCCGGCGCGCATTCCTCGACCGCGATGACATTGCCGCCGCTGACTTCGTAGAGGTCCACCATCCCTTTCAGGCACGAGACTTCCGACTTCATGATCATGTCGGGAAGCAGCAGCGCGAACGGCTCGTGGCCGACGATGTCGCGCGCGCACCAGACCGCGTGGCCAAGACCGAGCGGCTCCTGCTGCCGGGTGAAGCTGGTCGAGCCGGCCTTGGGCAGGATGGAGGACAGGACGTTCAGTTCCGTCTTCTTGTTGCGGGCCTTGAGCGTGGCCTCGAGTTCGTACTGGATATCGAAATAGTCCTCGATCACGCCCTTGTTACGACCGGTGACGAAAACGAAATGCTCGATGCCCGCCTCGATGGCCTCTTCGACCACGTATTGGATGACCGGCTTGTCGACCACCGTCATCATTTCCTTCGGCACCGCCTTGGTGGCGGGAAGGAATCGGGTCCCCAAACCAGCCACGGGAAACACTGCCTTTTTGACCTTACCAGCCGTCATCTAGGTCTCCTCGAAAGACATCAAACAGTCGTGATTGCAGGAACTATGAAGCAATACCTATCTCTTTCTGAAAAGGTGACGCAAGGCCACCTCCATGGTAAAGAATTTATTGACTCAGATACGGTAAATTCGCGTCTCCGACCAACGCATGACCGGAATGATGCCAATGCAGAGTGACCGCAAATCGACCCTGAAAACCATCCTTCTGCCCTTCATCGCGGCGGGCTGCCTCCTTGTTGCTTCGCCTGCGAACGCGGACAAGGGCTTCCAGAACTGGATAAATGGTTTCTACGCCACCGCCGCCAAGGCGGGAATCAGCAAATCGACTTATGTCGCCGCCTTCAAGGGCGTGACCGAACCCGACCCCGATGTGCTGACGAAGGCTGCCTATCAACCCGAGTTCAAGCATACGATATGGGACTATCTCGACAGCCGCGTGAACCCCTACACCGTCGGCATCGGCCAGGACATGATTCGCCAGCACGGACGGACGCTGAACGCGATCGAACGGCATTTCGGTGTCGACAAGCATATTCTTCTCGCGATCTGGTCCATGGAGAGCAATTACGGCGCGGTTTTCGAGAAACCCGACAGGCTGCACAGTGTTCCACGGGCGCTGGCGACGCTGGCCTATGCCGACAAGCGCCGGGCCAAATTCGCCCGCACGCAATTGATCGCCGCTCTCAAGATCCTCGAACGCGGCGACGTCAAGCCGTCGCAACTGACCGGTTCCTGGGCCGGCGCCATGGGTCATACCCAGTTCATTCCCACGAGCTACCTGCTCTATGGCTTTGACGCCGACGGCAATGGCAAGCGCGACATCTGGAACTCGATCCCGGATGCCCTCGCTACCGCCGCCAACCTTCTGAAGAAGAATGGCTGGCAGCAAGGCAAGACCTGGGGCTACGAAGTCGTCGCACCGGCCGGCGCCGGAAAGTACGAAGGCAAGAGCAAGAGCCTCGCCGAATGGCAGTCGCTCGGCTTCGTCCGACCCAACGGCAATGGCTTCAAGTTCGGCAAGGATCGCGCCGTGCTCAAGATGCCGGCGGGACCGAGCGGACCGGCGTTCCTGATGACCAAGAACTTCTTCGTGATCAAGAACTACAACAACTCCGATTCCTATGCGCTCGGCGTCGGCACGCTGGCTGACCAGCTTGCCGGCTATGCCGGCGTGGCGCAGGCCTGGCCCCGGCCGGCCGGTACGCTCGATATCAACCAGAAGTTCGAGCTCCAGACCCGGTTGAAAACGCTCGGCTACTATGACGGCGCCATCGATGGAAATTTCGGATCGGGCTCCAAGGCGGCAATCGAGGCGATCCAGAAGCAATTCGGAATGGAGCCGGACGGCAAGCCGTCCGCGGCTTTGCTCAAGGCCTTGAAGCGATAGCCCCGCTTCCCCTATAATACCCCGCATCAGGGCCGGCCGAACGACCGGCCCTTTTGCTCTCATACCGGATGGGCGACAATGCGAACTCTGCCGCGCGGCTGGACAAATCCCTTCCTCCTCAGGCTGCTCGTCCTGTCTGCGCTGGCCTGCGCCTTCCTCGTCACTGACCCCGCGTTCCGCTATCAGGGCATTGCCCATGCCCAGGAGGTCCGCGAGCGCCGTTCGATCATCGACATGATCTTTGGCGGCCGGAAAAAGCGGGTCACGACCAGCAACCCCTCCGTGACCCGGGTGAAGAAGCCGCGCAAGAAAAAATCCGCACCCGCCTCGGATCCGTCCGTGACCGGCGCCGAGGTCGAAGTCGTCAAGCAGGCGGACGCCAAGAAGGTTCTGGTCGTCGGCGACTTCATGGCGTCCGCGCTGGCCGACGGCCTGATCGTCGCCTTCGCCTCCGATCCCGGCATCGTGATCGAGAAGAAGACGGACGGATCATCCGGCCTGGTTCGTGATGACCACCTCGACTGGCCACAGACCCTGGCGAGCCACATCGCGGAGGTGAAGCCCGCCCTTGTGGTGATCATGCTCGGCGCCAATGACCGCCAGCAAATGGTTGCGAACGGCAAGCGCGAGAAGTTCCAGACGGAACCATGGAAGGTGGAGTACGAGAAGCGGGTCGCTGCAATCATCGACGTCACCCGCCAGAACAAGATTCCCTTCGTCTGGACCGGCCTGCCGGCATTCTCGTCGCCGTCGCTCAGCGCCGACGCGGCCACGCTCAACAACTATTACCGATCCAAGGCGGAGTTCGCCGGCGGCGAGTTCATCGATATCTGGGACGGCTTCGCCGACGAGAACGGCAAGTTCATCGCGACAGGCTCGGATATCAATGGCCAACCGGTCCGCCTGCGCGGCTCCGACGGCCTCAGCCTGACCAGGGCCGGCAAGCGCAAGATCGCGTTCTACGTCGAAAAGCCGATCCGCAAGCTGATCGGCAGCGGCTTGCCAGCGATTTCACAGCTCAACGCGTCGGCCAATGTCGACCAGGCCGCGGTCGTGCCGACAGTCGCCGACATCGTCTCCGTGCCGCCGATAAGCCTCATGGATCCAGATCTCGATGGCGGTGCCCAGCTGCTGGATGCGGCAACCCTGCCCAAGACTCATGGCGGCTCGCCGCGCGACAAACTGATCGAGAAGGGCGAGACGGTCACGCCGCCCGACGGCCGCGTCGACGATTTCAAGTGGACACCCGTTGAAGAACCCGCCGGCTGACGTCGATCAGCGCGGCGGGCTATTGATCTCCGGTTTCGAAGCGCCTTAGCGCGGCAGCGTGGTTACGCCCATCAGCGCCTCGTCGATGGCGCGCGCGGCCTGCCGGCCTTCCCGTATCGCCCAGACCACCAGCGACTGACCGCGGCGCACGTCGCCGGCCGTCCACAGCTTGTCGACGGAGGTCTTGTAGTCGTTCTCATTGGCGATGACATTGGTTGAGCCACGCTTGTCGACGTTCAGCGCCAGCTTTTCGCCAAGGTCCTTGAGCACACTGTTGGTGAAGGGCCCGCGGAAGCCTATGGCGATGAAGGCGAGATCGGCCTTGATGATGAATTCGCTACCTTCGATCGGACGGCGCCGGTCATCGACCTGGCAGCACTTCACGCCCGTCAGGATGCCGTCCTCGCCGACGAATTCGAGCGTCGCGACCTGGAACTCGCGCATCGCGCCCTCGGCCTGCGACGATGAGGTGCGCATCTTGGTTGCCCAGAACGGCCAGACGGCGAGCTTGTCCTCTTTCTCCGGCGGTTGCGGGCGGATGTCGAGCTGGGAAACCCGTACGGCGCCCTGCCGGAAGGCCGTGCCGACGCAGTCCGAAGCGGTATCGCCACCGCCGACCACGACCACGTGCTTGCCACCGGCCATGATCGGCGCGGAGGGCCAACCGATGCTCTCGATGTTCTCGCGCCCGACACGCCGGTTCTGCTGCACCAGGTAAGGCATGGCGTCGTGAACGCCCGCCAGGTCCACGCCCGGAATGCCGGCATCGCGCGGCGTCTCGGAGCCGCCGCAATAGAGCACCGCGTCGTGATCCGCGAGCAGCTTGTCGACGGACACATCGACACCGACATTGACGCCGCAATGAAAGGTGACGCCCTCGCCGCGCATCTGCTCGACGCGACGGTCGATGAAGTTCTTTTCCATCTTGAAATCTGGGATACCGTAGCGCAGCAGGCCGCCGGGACGGCTTTCGCGCTCATAGAGATGCACGTCGTGCCCCGCCCGCGCCAATTGCTGCGCCGCTGCCATGCCGGCAGGCCCCGAACCGATCACGGCCACTGACTTGCCCGACTTGATCGTCGCAGGCTGCGGCACGATGTAGCCCATCTCGTAGGCCTTGTCGGCGATCGCCTGTTCGACGGTCTTGATCGCGACCGGCGCATCCTCCAGGTTCAGCGTGCAGGCTTCCTCGCAGGGAGCCGGACAGACGCGGCCGGTGAACTCGGGAAAATTGTTGGTCGAATGCAGGTTGCGGATCGCCTCTTCCCACTTGCCGTTGAAGACAAGGTCGTTCCAGTCGGGAATCTGGTTATGAACGGGGCAACCCGTCGGACCGTGGCAGAACGGAATGCCGCAATCCATGCAGCGGGCCGCCTGTTTCTCGACCTCGGGATCCGACATCGGAATGGTGAATTCGCGGAAATGGCGAATCCGGTCCGAAGCGGGCTGATAGCGTCCCACCTGCCTGTCGATTTCGAGAAAACCCGTTACCTTGCCCATACTACTCAGTCCTCAAGCGGCTGCGTTGGCAGCCTGTGCATTTACCCGATCGTGTCCGATCAGGATACCCCCAAGCCTAATCGTCATGATGACGTGTGGAAATACGCCGGATGCCGGTGGCACCCTTGAGGGGCGGCGACTACTCCGCCGCCTCCTGCATCTTCATCCGCTCCATGTCCTCGAGCGCGCGGCGATACTCGACCGGCATCACCTTGCGGAACTTGGGTCGGAAGTCGGTCCAGTTGTCCAGGATCTCCTTCGCGCGCGTCGAGCCCGTATAATGCGCGTGGTTGGAGATGAGCTGGAACAGCCGTTCTTCGTCATGACGGGTCATGTCGCCCGAGACATCGACCATGCCCATATGGGCGATGTCGCCGCCGTGGTGATGCAGCTTTTCGAGCAGTTCGTCCTCTTCCGGCACCGGCTGCAACTCGACCATCGCCATGTTGCAGCGGCGCGCGAAGTCGTTGCTCTCGTCGAGCACATAGGCCACGCCGCCTGACATGCCGGCTGCGAAGTTGCGGCCGGTCTCGCCGATCACCACGACGACGCCGCCGGTCATGTATTCGCAGCCATGGTCGCCCACGCCCTCGACCACCGCGATGGCGCCGGAGTTGCGGACGGCGAAGCGTTCGCCGGCCACGCCGCGGAAATAGCACTCTCCGGTCGTGGCGCCATAAAGCACGGTATTGCCGACGATGATCGAGTTCTCGGCCACGATCCTCGAATTTTCCGGCGGACGGATGATGATGCGACCACCCGACAGGCCCTTGCCGACATAATCGTTGCCGTCGCCCTCGAGTTCGAATGTGATGCCGCGCGCCAAGAAGGCGCCGAAAGACTGCCCGGCCGTGCCCTTGAGGCGCACGGTGATCGTGTCGTCCTTCAGGCCCTTCTGGCCGTAGCGCTTGGCGACCTCGCCGGACAGCATGGCGCCGGCGGAACGGTCGACATTCTTGATGTTCGCCTCGATCACCATCGGCTGCTTTGTCTCGAGTGCTGGCATGGCGCTCGCGATCAGTTCGCGGTCGAGGATGTCGTGGATCGGATGGCTCTGCCGCTCGGTCCAGTACGTCGCCTCCACCGGGGCGTCGACCTTGTGGAACAGTCGCGTGAAATCCAGCCCCTTCGCCTTCCAGTGGCTGATCGCCTCGTCCCTTTCGAGATATTCGGAACGTCCGACGATCTCGTTGAGGCTGCGGAAACCCATGGCCGCGAGGATTTCGCGAACATCGTTGGCCACGAAGAAGAAGTAGTTGATCACATGCTCGGGCAGGCCCTTGAAGCGCTTCCTGAGCACCGGGTCCTGGGTGGCAACGCCGACCGGACAGGTGTTGAGGTGGCACTTGCGCATCATGATGCAGCCGGCCGCGATCAGCGGCGCGGTGGAGAAGCCGAACTCGTCCGCACCGAGCAGCGAGCCGATGACCACGTCGCGCCCGGTCTTGAGGCCGCCGTCGACCTGAAGCGCCACGCGGCTCCTGAGGCCGTTCAGCACCAGGGTCTGCTGGGTCTCGGCCAGGCCGATCTCCCAGGGGCTGCCGGCATGCTTGAGCGAGGTAAGCGGCGAGGCGCCCGTGCCGCCGTCATAGCCCGAAATGGTGATATGGTCGGCGCGGGCCTTGGCAACACCGGCCGCGACCGTGCCCACGCCCACCTCCGACACGAGCTTCACCGAGACATCCGCCGTCGGGTTGACGTTCTTGAGGTCGTAGATCAGCTGCGCCAGGTCTTCGATCGAGTAGATGTCGTGATGCGGCGGCGGCGAGATCAGGCCGACGCCCGGCGTCGAATGACGGGTCTTGGCGATCGTCGCATCGACCTTGTGACCGGGCAACTGCCCGCCCTCGCCGGGCTTCGCACCCTGAGCGACCTTGATCTGCAGCATGTCGGCATTAACGAGATATTCCGTCGTCACCCCGAAGCGGCCCGAGGCGATCTGCTTGATGGCCGAACGCTCCAGCGGGATGGAGCCGTCGGCCTTGGGGAGATAGCGCTCGCTCTCTTCGCCGCCCTCGCCTGTGTTGGACTTGCCGCCGATCTTGTTCATGGCAATGGCCAGCGTCGTATGCGCCTCGCGGCTGATCGAGCCGAAGGACATCGCGCCGGTCGCGAAACGCTTGACGATATCAGACGCCGACTCGACTTCGGAAATGTCGATCGGCGCGCGACCAAGTTCCTCGGCCATCTTGACCGTGAACAGACCGCGCGGCGAGTTCATGCGGACCGTGGACGTGTTCACGAGCCGGGCAAATTCCTTGTAGCGATCTTCGGCATTGCCGCGCACCGCGTGCTGGAGCTCCGCCACCACGTCGGGCGTCCAGGAATGGGCCTCGCCGCGCATCCGGTAGGCATATTCGCCGCCGATATCGAGCGCATTGGCAAGAATCGGGTCGCGTCCGAACGCGGCCAGGTGACGGCTATAGGTCTCGGCGGCGATTTCGGCCAGGCCTACACCCTCGATCATGGTCGCCGTGCCGAAGAAGAACTTCTCGACGAATTCCGTCGACAGGCCGACAGCATCGAAGATCTGCGCGCCGCAATAGGACTGGTAGGTGGAGATCCCCATCTTGGACATGACCTTGAGGATGCCCTTGCCCACCGCCTTGATGTAGCGATAGACGACCTCGTCCTCGGACACTTCCTTGGGGAACTCGCCACGCTTGTGCATGTCGATCAGCGTATCGAAGGCGAGATAGGGGTTGATCGCCTCCGCGCCATAGCCGGCAAGGCAGCAGAAATGGTGCACTTCGCGCGGCTCGCCGGATTCCACGACGATACCGACCGAGGTGCGCAGGCCCTTGCGGATCAGATGGTTGTGCACCGCCGCGGTGGCGAGAAGCGCCGGGATCGCGATGCGGTCCGGCCCGATCTGCCGGTCCGACAGCACGATGATGTTGTAGCCGCTGCGCACCGCGGCTTCAGCCCGTTCGCAGAGCCGCTCGAGCATTTCCGGCATGGCATCCACGCCGCGCTCCACCGCATAGGTGAAGTCGAGCGTCTTGGTGTCGAAGCGATCCTCGGTATGACCGATCGAGCGGATCTTTTCCAGATCGCCATTGGTCAGGATCGGCTGTCGCACCTCCAGCCGCTTGGCCTTGGAGGCACCCTCGTGATCGAGAATGTTCGGGCGCGGGCCGATGAAGGAGACGAGGCTCATCACCAGCTCCTCGCGGATCGGATCGATCGGCGGATTGGTGACTTGGGCGAAGTTTTGCTTGAAATAGGTGTAGAGCAGCTTGGACTTGTCCGACATGGCCGAAATCGGCGTATCGGTGCCCATCGATCCCACCGCTTCCTGGCCGGTGGTCGCCATCGGCGACATCAGCAGCTTGGTGTCCTCGAGCGTGTAGCCGAAGGCCTGCTGGCGGTCGAGCAGCGAGACGTCACGACGCAGCGCACGCGGCTCGACCGGGTCGAGATCCTCGAGAATGAGCTGGCTCTTGTCCAGCCAGTCCGCATAGGGGTGCGCCCTGGCGAGGCCGTCCTTGACGTCGGCGTCGGACACGATCTCGCCCTTTTCCATGTCGATCAGCAGCATCTTGCCCGGCTGCAAGCGCCACTTCTTGACGATCATCTCCTCCGGCACCGGCAGCACGCCGGCTTCCGAGGCGAGGATGACCCGGTCGTCAGAGGTCACGATATAGCGGGCCGGACGCAGCCCGTTGCGGTCGAGCGTCGCGCCGATCTGGCGGCCGTCGGTAAATGCCACTGCGGCCGGGCCGTCCCACGGCTCCATCAACGCGGCATGATATTCGTAGAACGCCTTGCGCTCGCGGCCCATCAGCTGGTTGCCGGCCCAGGCTTCCGGGATCAGCATCATGACGGCATGGGCCAGCGAATAGCCGCCACGCACCAGGAACTCGAGCGCATTGTCGAAACAGGCCGTGTCCGACTGACCTTCGTAGGAAATCGGCCAGAGCTTGGAAATGTCGTCGCCATAGAGCGGCGAGGACACCGATGCCTGGCGCGCCGCCATCCAGTTGACGTTGCCGCGCAGCGTGTTGATCTCGCCGTTGTGGGCGACCATCCGATAGGGATGCGACAGGCGCCAGGACGGGAACGTGTTGGTCGAGAACCGTTGGTGCACCAGCGCCACCGCGGAGGTGAAGCGCGGGTCCGCGAGATCGCGATAGTAGGCGCCGACCTGGTAGGCCAGGAACATGCCCTTGTAGACGATTGTCGTGGTCGACAGCGAAACGATGTAGAAACCCTTGTCGTTGCCCTTGCCCTGGTCATAGATCCGGTTGGAAATCACCTTGCGAAGCGTGAACAGCCGGCGCTCGAACTCGGCATTGTCCTTCACATCGGCGCCGGCGCCGATGAAGACTTGCACATGAAACGGCTCGGTCGCCGCAATTTCGGGCGCCTTCGACAGCGAGGCGTTGTCGACGGGCACCTCGCGGTAGCCGAGCAGCACCTGGCCCTCGGCTGAAATCACATCGCCGATGATATCCTTGAAATGGGCCCGCGCGGCCTCGTCCTGTGGCATGAACAGATAGCCGACGGCATAGTGTTCGGCCGGCGGCAGCGTCACGCCTTGCGCCGCCATTTCCTCGCGGAAGAACTGGTCGGGAATCTGCACGAGAATGCCCGCACCGTCGCCCATCAGCGGATCGGCGCCGACTGCGCCGCGATGCGTCAGGTTTTCGAGGATGAACAGGCCGTCGCGCACGATCTGGTGCGACTTCACGCCCTTCATGTGGCAGACGAAGCCGACGCCGCAGGCGTCATGCTCGTTGCGAGGGTCATAGAGACCCTGTTTCGCAGGCAGGCCGGAATTGTAGGTCACGGTTTTCTTCGAGGCCTTCGCCAGCTCAGCAGAATCGAAGCCGTCGAATGGATGTGATGCGGTATGGTCCGTCATCCCTATGTCCTCCTGTCGCGCGCCTGCCGCGCTCTTTCTGTTTCACGGCGCGCGGGACTTCGAGCCCTCGCGCCGCAAGCGATGTCGATCCTCGCATTTTCCTGAACGCGCTGCAATTACCGGGCCAGATCGACCCCGTCTTCGCGCAGCTGCCGGCTTCTGCCCTGGACTGAATTCCCCGTCAGCTTTCCCAGGGCCGGACCGCTTCTTGAAGACCGTTTCCGGCCCAGGATCCATGCAGCAAAATAGGACAGCATGACTGTCCTATTGCCGGGAATTGATGACACAAAGAGCCGGCCCTCGCAAGGGCAATTTGCAAAAATATGACCAGAATGTGGGCAGGTCGGATGCGTGGAAATCCATCCACCGGATGCTTTCTTGAACAGACCTGTTCGCCTATAACTCCTGCCACCAACAGGAGTGACAGATGTATTTCGCGTCCGACAATTGGGCAGGCGCCCATCCGCTCGTCGCCGAGCGCCTCGTGAAGGCCGCCGGCAGCTATTCGGTGCCCTATGGCGAGGGACAAACCGACCGGAAAGTGCAGAAGACTCTCTCGGAAATTTTCGAGCGCGACGTCAGCGTGTTCTTCGTCGGGACCGGCACGGCTGCGAACGCGCTTTCGCTCGCCTCGCTAGCCCGGCCGGCCAGCGTGATCTTCTGCCATCCCAGGGCGCATGTCATGCACGAAGGCGGCGCCGTCGAACTGATGACCAATGGCGGCAAACTCGTGCCGGCCCGGCCTTGCGGGCCCGGCGCCAGCAAGATCGACCCGGAGGGCCTGACGAAGGCGATCGCGCCTTACCTGTCGACAGATGCCAGTGTCGGCAACCGGATAGCCTTCACCTTGTCGCAGGCGACCGAGGCCGGGACGATCTACAGCGTCGAGGAGATTGCCGCGCTCTCGTCCGTGGCCCATTCGGCCGGCCTCAAGGTCCACATGGACGGTGCACGCTTTTCCAATGCAATTGCCGCTCTGGGCGTCACACCGGCGGAAATGACCTGGAAGGCCGGGATCGACATCCTCTCGCTCGGCGGCACGAAGAACGGCTGCTGGTGCGCCGAGGCAATCGTCTTCTTCAACCCGGCCTTCCAGGTCATTTCCGCCGGTGTGACGCCCAGAGCGGCAATTGCATTGGAAAAGCGTGCACCGTCCATGTGGACCTTGAGGCCGGCCGAATGGGCCACGGACGAGAGCGCGGCAATCTCCTCGACGCTGTAGATCGTCCCGGCCTCGGTCGCCTGCGACAAGGTGAAGGCTATCCGGTTGCCGACACTGGCATCTGTCGACAGGTAAGGCGCGATCGCCTTCGTCAGGCCCTCCGGGTCGATCTTGCTGGCGCCGGGCCCGCAAGGCCGGGCCGGCACGAGTTTGCCGCCATTGGTCATCAGTTCGACGGCGCCGCCTTCGTGCATGACATGCGCCCTGGGATGGCAGAAGATCACGCTGGCCGGCCGGGCTAGCGAGGCGAGCGAAAGCGCGTTCGCAGCCGTGCCGGTCCCGACGAAGAACACGCTGACGTCGCGCTCGAAAATTTCCGAGAGAGTCTTCTGCACTTTCCGGTCGGTTTGTCCCTCGCCATAGGGCACCGAATAGCTGCCGGCGGCCTTCACGAGGCGCTCGGCGACGAGCGGATGGGCGCCTGCCCAATTGTCGGACGCGAAATACATCTGTCACTCCTGTTGGTGGCAGGAGTTATAGGCGAACAGGTCTGTTCAAGAAAGCATCCGGTGGATGGATTTCCACGCATCCGACCTGCCCACATTCTGGTCATATTTTTGCAAATTGCCCTTGCGAGGGCCGGCTCTTTGTGTCATCAATTCCCGGCAATAGGACAGTCATGCTGTCCTATTTTGCTGCATGGATCCTGGGCCGGAAACGGTCTTCAAGAAGCGGTCCGGCCCTGGGAAAGCTGACGGGGAATTCAGTCCAGGGCAGAAGCCGGCAGCTGCGCGAAGACGGGGTCGATCTGGCCCGGTAATTGCAGCGCGTTCAGGAAAATGCGAGGATCGACATCGCTTGCGGCGCGAGGGCTCGAAGTCCCGCGCGCCGTGAAACAGAAAGAGCGCGGCAGGCGCGCGACAGGAGGACATAGGGATGACGGACCATACCGCATCACATCCATTCGACGGCTTCGATTCTGCTGAGCTGGCGAAGGCCTCGAAGAAAACCGTGACCTACAATTCCGGCCTGCCTGCGAAACAGGGTCTCTATGACCCTCGCAACGAGCATGACGCCTGCGGCGTCGGCTTCGTCTGCCACATGAAGGGCGTGAAGTCGCACCAGATCGTGCGCGACGGCCTGTTCATCCTCGAAAACCTGACGCATCGCGGCGCAGTCGGCGCCGATCCGCTGATGGGCGACGGTGCGGGCATTCTCGTGCAGATTCCCGACCAGTTCTTCCGCGAGGAAATGGCGGCGCAAGGCGTGACGCTGCCGCCGGCCGAACACTATGCCGTCGGCTATCTGTTCATGCCACAGGACGAGGCCGCGCGGGCCCATTTCAAGGATATCATCGGCGATGTGATTTCAGCCGAGGGCCAGGTGCTGCTCGGCTACCGCGAGGTGCCCGTCGACAACGCCTCGCTGTCGAAGGCGCCCGAAATTGCGGCGACCGAGCCGTTTCATGTGCAAGTCTTCATCGGCGCCGGCGCCGATGTGAAGGACAATGCCGAGTTCGAGCGCCGGCTGTTCACGCTTCGCAAGGTGATTTCCAACCGGATCTATGACCAGGGCAAGGGCAACGACAAGGGTTTCTACATCGTTTCGCTGTCGACCACGACAATCGTCTACAAGGGCATGTTCCTGGCCTACCAGGTCGGCGCCTACTATCGCGATCTCGCGGACCCGCGCTTCACCTCCGCGGTGGCGCTGGTGCACCAACGGTTCTCGACCAACACGTTCCCGTCCTGGCGCCTGTCGCATCCCTATCGGATGGTCGCCCACAACGGCGAGATCAACACGCTGCGCGGCAACGTCAACTGGATGGCGGCGCGCCAGGCATCGGTGTCCTCGCCGCTCTATGGCGACGACATTTCCAAGCTCTGGCCGATTTCCTACGAAGGTCAGTCGGACACGGCCTGTTTCGACAATGCGCTCGAGTTCCTGGTGCGTGGCGGCTATTCGCTGGCCCATGCCGTCATGATGCTGATCCCGGAAGCCTGGGCCGGCAACCAGCTGATGGGCCGCGAGCGCAAGGCGTTCTACGAATATCATGCCGCGTTGATGGAGCCGTGGGACGGCCCGGCCGCAGTGGCATTTACCGACGGCCGCCAGATCGGCGCGACGCTCGACCGCAACGGGCTGCGTCCGGCCCGCTATATCGTGACCTCTGACGACCGGGTCATCCTCGCCTCGGAAGCCGGCGTGCTGCCGGTGCCGGAGGAGATGATCGTCAAGAAGTGGCGCTTGCAGCCGGGCAAGATGCTGCTGATCGACATGGAAAAGGGCGAGATCGTGTCCGACGCCGACGTCAAGGACGGCCTCGCCAGGGCGCACCCCTATGCGGACTGGCTGGACAAGAGCCAGCTCATTCTCGAGGATCTCGACCCGGTCGAGCCGCGTGCGCTGCGTCGTGACGTCTCGCTGCTCGACCGCCAGCAGGCCTTCGGCTACACGCTCGAGGACACCAAGCTGCTGATGTCGCCGATGGCGACCACCGGCCAGGAAGCGGTGGGATCGATGGGCACCGATACGCCGATTTCGGCCATGTCGGACAAGTCCAAGCTGCTCTACACCTATTTCAAGCAAAACTTCGCCCAAGTCACCAATCCGCCGATCGATCCGATCCGCGAGGAGCTGGTGATGAGCCTCGTCTCCTTCATCGGCCCGCGCCCGAACATTCTCGATCACGAGGGTGCCTCCAAGGCCAAGCGGCTGGAGGTGCGACAGCCGATCCTGACCAATGGCGATCTGGAAAAGATCCGCTCGATCGGTCATACCGAGGATCGCTTCGACACCAAGACGCTCGACTTCACCTATGCGGTGGAGCGCGGCGTGGATGCCATGCCGGAAATGCTCGAGCGGCTCTGCGAACGGGCTGAAGCCGCGGTGCGCAGCGGCTACAACATCATCGTGCTGTCGGACCGGCAGATCGGGCCGGACCGCATCGCGATCCCGGCGCTTCTCGCCACCGCGGCGGTGCACAACCATCTGATCCGCAAGGGCCTGCGCACCTCGGTCGGTATCGTCGTGGAATCCGGCGAGCCGCGCGAAGTGCACCATTTCTGCTGCCTTGCCGGCTATGGCGCGGAGGCGATCAACCCCTATCTCGCCTTCGATACGCTGATCGACATGCACAAGCGTGGCGAGTTCCCCAAGGAAGTGTCCGAGGACGAGGTCGTCTATCGCTACATCAAGGCGGTGGGCAAGGGCATCCTCAAGGTCATGTCCAAGATGGGGATCTCCACCTACCAGTCCTATTGCGGCGCGCAGATCTTCGATGCTGTCGGCCTGTCGACGGAATTCGTCGAGAAGTTCTTCTTCGGCACGGCGACCATGATCGAGGGTGTAGGCCTGGCCGAAATCGCCGCCGAGACCTATAGCCGTCACCTGGCCGCGTTCGGACGCGACCCGATTCTTGCCAATGCGCTCGATATCGGCGGCGAATATGCCTACCGGATGCGCGGCGAGGCCCATTCCTGGACGCCCGACGTGGTGGCGGAGCTCCAGCACGCGGTGCGCGGCAATGCCGAAGATCGCTACAAGGAATTTGCCCGGCTCGTGAACACGTCCACGGTCCGCATGAACTCGCCGCGCGGTCTGTTCACGGTCAAGATGGCCGAGGAACTTGGTCGCGCGCCGATCGACATTTCCGAAGTCGAGTCGGCGTCTGATATCGTCAAGCGTTTCGCGACCGGCGCGATGTCCTTCGGCTCGATCAGCCGCGAGGCGCATACGACGCTGGCCATTGCCATGAACAAGATCGGCGGCAAGTCCAACACAGGCGAGGGCGGCGAAGAGAGCGAGCGCTATCTCCCCAAGGCCGACGGCTCCATCCCGCTGGAGCGTTCGGCCATCAAGCAGATCGCCTCGGGCCGCTTCGGGGTGACGACGGAATATCTCGTTAATGCCGACATGCTGCAGATCAAGGTCGCTCAGGGTGCGAAGCCCGGCGAGGGCGGGCAGTTGCCCGGTCACAAGGTCGATGCGACGATCGCCAAGACCCGTCATTCGACGCCGGGCGTCGGCCTGATCTCGCCGCCGCCGCATCACGACATCTACTCGATCGAAGACCTGGCGCAGCTGATCTACGACCTCAAGAACGTCAACCCGACGGCGGATGTCTCGGTGAAGCTCGTGTCGGAGGTGGGCGTGGGCACGGTCGCGGCCGGTGTTGCCAAGGCCCGCGCCGACCATATCACCATTTCGGGCTATGACGGCGGCACGGGCGCCTCGCCGCTTACCTCGCTCAAGCATGCCGGCAGCCCCTGGGAGATCGGCCTGGCCGAGACCCAGCAGACCCTGGTGCTGAACGGCCTCAGGAGCCGCGTGGCGCTTCAGGTCGACGGCGGCCTCAAGACCGGGCGCGACGTGGTCATCGGCTCGCTGCTCGGTGCGGACGAGTTCGGCTTCTCCACCGCGCCGCTGATCGCGGCCGGCTGCATCATGATGCGCAAGTGCCACCTCAACACCTGTCCGGTCGGCGTTGCCACCCAGGACCCGGTGCTCAGGAAGCGCTTCAAGGGCCTGCCCGAGCATGTGATCAACTACTTCTTCTTCGTGGCCAACGATGTTCGCGAAATCCTCGCGGCCATGGGTTTCCGCAGCCTCAACGAGATCGTCGGACGTTCCGAATATCTCGAAAGGGACGAGGCGATCAGCCACTGGAAGGCGAAGGGGCTGGATTTCACGCGACTGTTCCACAAGGTCGACGCCCCGGTGGAGGCGACGTACTGGACCGAGCGGCAGAGCCATCCGATCCACGACATCCTCGACCGCGAACTGATCGCGAGCGCCATGCCAGCACTCGAGACAAAGCAGCCGATGGTGATCGAGGCGAACATCAAGAATGTCGACCGTTCCGCCGGCGCCATGCTGTCCGGCGAGGTCGCCAAGCGCTACGGCCAGAAGGGCCTGAAGGACGACACGATCACCGTGCGCCTCAAGGGCACGGCCGGGCAGTCTTTCGGCGCCTTCTTGGCGCGCGGCATCACATTCGAACTCGAGGGCGACGGCAACGATTATGTCGGCAAGGGCCTGTCGGGTGGTCGCATCATCATCCGTCCGCCGGAAAATTCGAGGATCGTGGCCGAGAACTCGATCATCGTCGGCAATACCGTGCTTTATGGCGCCACGACCGGAGAGTGCTATTTCCGCGGCGTGGCCGGCGAACGCTTCGCCGTCCGCAACTCCGGCGCCATCGCGGTGGTCGAGGGCGTGGGCGACCATGGCTGCGAATACATGACCGGCGGCGTCGTCGTGGTGATCGGCGAGACCGGCCGCAACTTCGCAGCCGGCATGTCAGGCGGCGTGGCCTATGTGCTCGACGAGAGCAACGACTTCGCGCGCCGCTGCAACATGGCGATGGTCGAGTTGCAGCCGGTGCCGGAAGAGGACGAACTGCTCGAAAAGCTGCATCACCACGGCGGCGACATCGCCCATATGGGCATGGTCGATGTCTCGGGCGACATGACCCGTCATGACGAAGAACGGCTGTTCCAGCTCATCTCCAACCACGCGCATTATACGGGCTCGACGCGCGCGAAGGAGATCCTGGACAACTGGACCGACTTCCGACCCAAGTTCCGCAAGGTGATGCCGGTCGAGTATCGCCGCGCGCTCGAGGACATGGAGCGGATGAAGATGCAGGAGGCGGCGGAGTAGTCGCCGCCCCTCAAGGGTGCCACCGGCATCCGGCGTATTTCCACACGTCATCATGACGATTAGGCTTGGGGGTATCCTGATCGGACACGATCGGGTAAATGCACAGGCTGCCAACGCAGCCGCTTGAGGACTGAGTAGTATGGGCAAGGTAACGGGTTTTCTCGAAATCGACAGGCAGGTGGGACGCTATCAGCCCGCTTCGGACCGGATTCGCCATTTCCGCGAATTCACCATTCCGATGTCGGATCCCGAGGTCGAGAAACAGGCGGCCCGCTGCATGGATTGCGGCATTCCGTTCTGCCACGGTCCGACGGGTTGCCCCGTTCATAACCAGATTCCCGACTGGAACGACCTTGTCTTCAACGGCAAGTGGGAAGAGGCGATCCGCAACCTGCATTCGACCAACAATTTTCCCGAGTTCACCGGCCGCGTCTGTCCGGCTCCCTGCGAGGAAGCCTGCACGCTGAACCTGGAGGATGCGCCGGTCGCGATCAAGACCGTCGAACAGGCGATCGCCGACAAGGCCTACGAGATGGGCTACATCGTGCCGCAGCCTGCGACGATCAAGTCGGGCAAGTCAGTGGCCGTGATCGGTTCGGGGCCTGCCGGCATGGCAGCGGCGCAGCAATTGGCGCGGGCGGGGCACGACGTGCATCTCTATGAGCGCGAAAGCCGTCCCGGCGGCCTGCTGCGCTACGGTATCCCAGATTTCAAGATGGAAAAGAACTTCATCGACCGTCGCGTCGAGCAGATGCGCGGCGAGGGCGTCACCTTTCATTGCGGCGTCAATGTCGGTGTCGATGTGTCCGTCGACAAGCTGCTCGCGGATCACGACGCGGTGCTCTATTGCGGCGGCTCCGAGACGCCGCGCGATGCCGGCATTCCGGGCGTGGACCTGGCGGGCGTTCACGACGCCATGCCTTACCTGGTGCAGCAGAACCGGCGTGTCGGGCGCGAGAACATCGAGAGCATCGGTTGGCCCTCCGCGCCGATCATGGCCGGTGGCAAGCACGTGGTCGTGGTCGGCGGTGGCGATACCGCTTCGGACTGCGTCGGCACGGCCTTCCGGCAGGGCGCCGTACGGGTTTCCCAGCTCGACATCCGCCCGCAACCGCCGGAGAAAGAGGACAAGCTCGCCGTCTGGCCGTTCTGGGCAACCAAGATGCGCACCTCATCGTCGCAGGCCGAGGGCGCGATGCGCGAGTTCCAGGTCGCGACGCTCGAATTCGTCGGCGAGGACGGCATCCTGACGGGCGTGAAGTGCTGCCAGGTCGATGACCGGCGCCGTCCGATCGAAGGTAGCGAATTCATCATCAAGGCCGATCTCGCCTTCATCGCCATAGGCTTCCGCGGGCCCTTCACCAACAGTGTGCTCAAGGACCTTGGCGAAAAGCTGGCGCTGAACGTCGACAAGCGTGGCTCAACCAATGTCATCGCCAATGAGAACGACTACAAGACCTCCGTCGACAAGCTGTGGACGGCCGGCGACGTGCGCCGCGGTCAGTCGCTGGTGGTCTGGGCGATACGGGAAGGCCGGCAGGCCGCGCGCGCCATCGACGAGGCGCTGATGGGCGTAACCACGCTGCCGCGCTAAGGCGCTTCGAAACCGGAGATCAATAGCCCGCCGCGCTGATCGACGTCAGCCGGCGGGTTCTTCAACGGGTGTCCACTTGAAATCGTCGACGCGGCCGTCGGGCGGCGTGACCGTCTCGCCCTTCTCGATCAGTTTGTCGCGCGGCGAGCCGCCATGAGTCTTGGGCAGGGTTGCCGCATCCAGCAGCTGGGCACCGCCATCGAGATCTGGATCCATGAGGCTTATCGGCGGCACGGAGACGATGTCGGCGACTGTCGGCACGACCGCGGCCTGGTCGACATTGGCCGACGCGTTGAGCTGTGAAATCGCTGGCAAGCCGCTGCCGATCAGCTTGCGGATCGGCTTTTCGACGTAGAACGCGATCTTGCGCTTGCCGGCCCTGGTCAGGCTGAGGCCGTCGGAGCCGCGCAGGCGGACCGGTTGGCCATTGATATCCGAGCCTGTCGCGATGAACTTGCCGTTCTCGTCGGCGAAGCCGTCCCAGATATCGATGAACTCGCCGCCGGCGAACTCCGCCTTGGATCGGTAATAGTTGTTGAGCGTGGCCGCGTCGGCGCTGAGCGACGGCGACGAGAATGCCGGCAGGCCGGTCCAGACGAAGGGAATCTTGTTCTGGCGGGTGACGTCGATGATTGCAGCGACCCGCTTCTCGTACTCCACCTTCCATGGTTCCGTCTGGAACTTCTCGCGCTTGCCGTTCGCAACCATTTGCTGGCGGTCATTGGCGCCGAGCATGATCACCACAAGGGCGGGCTTCACCTCCGCGATGTGGCTCGCCAGGGTCTGTGGCCAGTCGAGGTGGTCATCACGAACCAGGCCGGATGATCCGTCCGTCTTCTTCTCGATCACGATGCCGGGATCGGAGGCGAAGGCGACGATCAGGCCGTCGGCCAGCGCGGACGCCATGAAGTCGCCGACGACCAGAACCTTCTTGGCGTCCGCCTGCTTGACGACTTCGACCTCGGCGCCGGTCACGGACGGATCCGAGGCGGGTGCGGATTTTTTCTTGCGCGGCTTCTTCACCCGGGTCACGGAGGGGTTGCTGGTCGTGACCCGCTTTTTCCGGCCGCCAAAGATCATGTCGATGATCGAACGGCGCTCGCGGACCTCCTGGGCATGGGCAATGCCCTGATAGCGGAACGCGGGGTCAGTGACGAGGAAGGCGCAGGCCAGCGCAGACAGGACGAGCAGCCTGAGGAGGAAGGGATTTGTCCAGCCGCGCGGCAGAGTTCGCATTGTCGCCCATCCGGTATGAGAGCAAAAGGGCCGGTCGTTCGGCCGGCCCTGATGCGGGGTATTATAGGGGAAGCGGGGCTATCGCTTCAAGGCCTTGAGCAAAGCCGCGGACGGCTTGCCGTCCGGCTCCATTCCGAATTGCTTCTGGATCGCCTCGATTGCCGCCTTGGAGCCCGATCCGAAATTTCCATCGATGGCGCCGTCATAGTAGCCGAGCGTTTTCAACCGGGTCTGGAGCTCGAACTTCTGGTTGATATCGAGCGTACCGGCCGGCCGGGGCCAGGCCTGCGCCACGCCGGCATAGCCGGCAAGCTGGTCAGCCAGCGTGCCGACGCCGAGCGCATAGGAATCGGAGTTGTTGTAGTTCTTGATCACGAAGAAGTTCTTGGTCATCAGGAACGCCGGTCCGCTCGGTCCCGCCGGCATCTTGAGCACGGCGCGATCCTTGCCGAACTTGAAGCCATTGCCGTTGGGTCGGACGAAGCCGAGCGACTGCCATTCGGCGAGGCTCTTGCTCTTGCCTTCGTACTTTCCGGCGCCGGCCGGTGCGACGACTTCGTAGCCCCAGGTCTTGCCTTGCTGCCAGCCATTCTTCTTCAGAAGGTTGGCGGCGGTAGCGAGGGCATCCGGGATCGAGTTCCAGATGTCGCGCTTGCCATTGCCGTCGGCGTCAAAGCCATAGAGCAGGTAGCTCGTGGGAATGAACTGGGTATGACCCATGGCGCCGGCCCAGGAACCGGTCAGTTGCGACGGCTTGACGTCGCCGCGTTCGAGGATCTTGAGAGCGGCGATCAATTGCGTGCGGGCGAATTTGGCCCGGCGCTTGTCGGCATAGGCCAGCGTCGCCAGCGCCCGTGGAACACTGTGCAGCCTGTCGGGTTTCTCGAAAACCGCGCCGTAATTGCTCTCCATGGACCAGATCGCGAGAAGAATATGCTTGTCGACACCGAAATGCCGTTCGATCGCGTTCAGCGTCCGTCCGTGCTGGCGAATCATGTCCTGGCCGATGCCGACGGTGTAGGGGTTCACGCGGCTGTCGAGATAGTCCCATATCGTATGCTTGAACTCGGGTTGATAGGCAGCCTTCGTCAGCACATCGGGGTCGGGTTCGGTCACGCCCTTGAAGGCGGCGACATAAGTCGATTTGCTGATTCCCGCCTTGGCGGCGGTGGCGTAGAAACCATTTATCCAGTTCTGGAAGCCCTTGTCCGCGTTCGCAGGCGAAGCAACAAGGAGGCAGCCCGCCGCGATGAAGGGCAGAAGGATGGTTTTCAGGGTCGATTTGCGGTCACTCTGCATTGGCATCATTCCGGTCATGCGTTGGTCGGAGACGCGAATTTACCGTATCTGAGTCAATAAATTCTTTACCATGGAGGTGGCCTTGCGTCACCTTTTCAGAAAGAGATAGGTATTGCTTCATAGTTCCTGCAATCACGACTGTTTGATGTCTTTCGAGGAGACCTAGATGACGGCTGGTAAGGTCAAAAAGGCAGTGTTTCCCGTGGCTGGTTTGGGGACCCGATTCCTTCCCGCCACCAAGGCGGTGCCGAAGGAAATGATGACGGTGGTCGACAAGCCGGTCATCCAATACGTGGTCGAAGAGGCCATCGAGGCGGGCATCGAGCATTTCGTTTTCGTCACCGGTCGTAACAAGGGCGTGATCGAGGACTATTTCGATATCCAGTACGAAACTCGAGGCCACGCTCAAGGCCCGCAACAAGAAGACGGAACTGAACGTCCTGTCCTCCATCCTGCCCAAGGCCGGCTCGACCAGCTTCACCCGGCAGCAGGAGCCGCTCGGTCTTGGCCACGCGGTCTGGTGCGCGCGCGACATCGTCGGCCACGAGCCGTTCGCGCTGCTGCTTCCCGACATGATCATGAAGTCGGAAGTCTCGTGCCTGAAAGGGATGGTGGACCTCTACGAAGTCAGCGGCGGCAATGTCATCGCGGTCGAGGAATGCGCGCCGGAACTGGCCCATCGCTATGGCATCGTGGCGCCCGGCGAGAAGATCGGCGAGGGGTTCCGCATCACCGGCATGGTCGAGAAGCCGCCACAGGGGACCCAGCCGTCGAACTTCTTCATCAACGGACGCTATATCCTTCAGCCCGAAATATTCGAGATCCTGTCGACCCAGGAAAGCGGCGCCGGCAACGAGATCCAGCTGACAGACGGGATGCTCAAGCTGCTCAAGCAGCAGAATTTCACGGCCTATCACTATCGCGGCGAAACCTACGATACCGGCGCGAAGGATGGTTTCATCATGGCCAATGTCGCGTTCGCACTCGACCGCCCGGATATAAGGGGCCTCGTCGAGGCCGATCTGAAAGCGCTGATCTCCGCCCTGAAATAGAGGGGTTCAGCGCTTCAGCGTCAGGCCGATGCCGGCCCGGAAAATCTCGGTT
>JAHHDR010000015.1 GCA_019739215.1 Rhizobium sp. | reverse complement strand
AGTGATCATCAGCACGGCGCAGCTGGCGACGAACATAACGATCGAAGTGAATGCTGCCATGTCACGAAGAAAATCGGTCATATCTGCCTCCTGTTCGCTTATGTTTCTTTTATGTTCTATTTTTGTTCTATCGTCAAGCCATGCCGAAACGGGTGGTTAAGAAAGCGTTGCCGATCGTGCGGCGTGCCCGCAATCCACAGCCGCCGTGCTCACCTGACCGTGGAGGCGCTTGACACTGTGATGCATGGAGAGAAGAGCATCGCGGCCGCGACGCTATCGCGCGGGAATCCGGGGGACATTTGCGCTGGCGCCCTCCTTCAGCACCGCCGCGACAGTGTCGGGCAGGCGGAAGCGACGACGGTATTCGCCGGGAGTGAGACCGCTCAGCTTGCGGAACAGCCGACGGAAGGAGGCGAGGTCCGAATAGCCGACCTCCTCGGCGATCTCCTCGATGGGGCACTCGTCCCCCTCCAGCATCTGCTTGGCCTCCTCGACGCGCAGCCACTGGACATATTCGAGCGGTGCATAGCCGGTCGCCTTGCGGAAGCGACGGTCGAAGGAGCGCTTGGGCAGTCCGGATAGTTTGAGCATCTCGGCGAGGACCTCGCCGGACGTGTAGTTGAGCGCGGCGTGCTCCTGGCATTTTTCCATCACGGCATCGCCATGACCGACATTGGCGGCCATCGACGCATAGGGCAACTGGCCGTCGCGGTGCCACTGGTACAGAAAGAGCTTCGAGATCCGGATTGCCTCGGCCGTGCCGGCCCGCTTGGCGATGAGGAACAGCGACAGGTCCTGCCAGGAGGACGCGCCGCCCGCACAGACGAGCGAGTGCCTCGGTCCCGACTGCACCAGGATCCGTTCCTCGTGCAGCGTCACGTTCGGGAACTGCGTCCGGAACAGCGGCACGAACATCCAGTGCGTGGTGGCATTGTAGCCATCGAGAAGGCCCGCCTCGGCCAATGCGAGCGAGCCGCCGCAGGTCGCGCAGACCAATGCGCCCTGCTCATGCATCCGCCTGATCCAGTCCAGCAGCCGGCGGTCGAGATTGCGCAGCATCTCCGGCGTATCGACGACGATATTGGGCACGATGACGATGTCGGTGTCGTCGATCTCGTCCACCGTATGCTGCGGGACGATGCTCACTCCGGTGATCAGCGAAAGCGGTCCGGGTTCCGCCGAGACAATGCGGGGGGTGAACAGAACCTCGCTCACCGGTTCGTTGGTGTTGCTCCGCCAGGAGGACCCTGCCGTCCAGAGTGTGTCGTAGATGCCGTAGATGATCGAGGGGTCGCATTCCCGAAATGCGACGATGCTGACGCTGGCAGAGCGTCTCACCTCTGGGCTTGATGGCTCAATCAGCTTCATGACGGCCATTCTGCCTCTGCCGACCCCGCTTTGCAATGCGTAAAAGATGCTCCGAACCGAGCGGCTCGATGGGTCTCGCCTGAAACAAACGTTCAGAACGCCACAGCCACCACAGTTCGCCAACCCGTCGGCCCCTCAAGGAAAACAGCAGGGACCCGACATCGCAACGCAAAGGAAAATGAAATGAGAAATCTCGCAATCATCGTCGCCACCACCCTCACGCTCGTCTGCGGGAGCCAGGTGGCAACTGCCCAGGACGTCAAGGCAGAGTCCGAGGCAACGTACCAGGATATCTTCAAGACCTACGGCGTCGTGCCCGGCTTTGCCAAGGCCTATCCGAAGCACGTCATCGCCGGTGCCTGGCAGATGACGAAGTCGCTGGAGACGAGCCCTGAGAACAAGCTCGACTCCAAGACCAAGGCGCTGATCAACCTCGCGGTCGCAGCCCAGATCCCGTGCCGATACTGCGTCTGGATCGAGACCGAGGCGGCCAAGAAGGCCGGTGCCAGCCAGGACGAGGTCGCGGAAGCCGTCGCGCAGGCGGCCTATGTCCGCCACTGGAGCACCGTGCTCAACGGCATGCAGATCGACTTTGACGCGTTCAAGGCTGAATTCGGCAGCCAGTGATCGCCCCGGCCGGCGCGGCACCGCCCCGCCGGCCCTTCAACGCCACGCCGGAAAGCCTGCCTGTCCTGGCCGACAGAAGGCGAAGGCAAGGGCTGATGCGGACGGGCGGCCTGCGGCCACCCGACAAGGATAAAGAAAAATGGAAGTCCTGCTGAACGTTGCCAATATCCTCTATGTGCTTGCCTATTTCACACTCGACATGATGCGGCTGCGCATCCTGACCATCACGGCAGCCGTCTGCCTTGCCATCTACTTCTATGGGCAGGCCGATCCGATGCTGAACGTGGTCTGCTGGAACCTGTTCTTCATTGCGCTCAATGTCGTGCAGATCGCCCGCATGCTCATCGCCAGTCGCCGGCCTACAGCACCCTGAGAACTGGCTGGGTAAACTGCAGGAAGGCTTGCGACGAGCACCGCAAGCCTTCTCCTGTCTGAGCCCGTGGTCGACGACCGCGCCGTGCTCAGAACTCGAACTTCAGTCCCACCTGCACCACCGGATAGACCTTGAAAGCCGAGAGCCGGTGCTGCGCGCGTTCGATTTCCCTCCGGATGTCCTTCCGCGAGAAGCCAAGCTTGTGGGCGCGGGAATCGACGTCGAGGTCGGGCGTGCCGGCATAGAGCGCGCCGAAGTCGAAGTTCAGCGACACGCGCTCTTTCACCTTCACGGAGTAGCCGGCGCCGAGATAGGGCTGGATGAGGTTCTGCGTCACCGAGAAATCGGTCAGCGGATTGGGCACGAAGACATTGCCGCCGCCCTTCAGCCTGCCATGCAGGTTCTTGACCTTGCCTTCGATGCGATTGGCGGACAGCCGCGCGCCGCCCGACAGGTAGAAATCACCGGCAAAGGGGAAATAGTCGACGGTCACTCCCGCATTCAGCAGGGATGCGCGGGAATGCAGGTCGTAGTCGCTGCGCTTGTAGAGGAAGTTTCCCGAATAGCCGTTGATCCCGGCACGAACCTGCCAATGCGCATTCGCCCGATATCCGGCCTCGATTCCCATGCCCAGCGTGGAGACGTTGGGCATCAGGAAGAAGCGATCATAGGCTGGGTCGTCCCCGGCAAGCGCCGGCCCCGCCAGCACGGAGACCAGGACTGCCAGCAATCGGACCGGGAATTTCATCGTCTGCCTCCAGCGCATCGGCGCGGCCCGTGATTCGCAACGGCGGAATCTCCGTCAAAGCTAGTCGCGAGGGGTTGAAAGAGTTCTAATATCCGGCGATTGGTCCCGAATTGCCCGACAGTGCCCTTCACGCCCCGAGCGCGATGGCGCCGGCGGCCCCGAACCTGCGCCGTCCGTGACCGACATCCGCGGGACCGCGGCCGCCGAAGGTCGGTCCGTCCTGAGGCGAAAGCTTCAAGAGCGCGTTGCGGTAGCTCTCCGCGGCGGCTTCCAATGGGCGCCCCAGCCAGCGTGAATACTGCCTGAGGTGGTAGAGATTGACGCTGAGCGTGCTCACCGACTGCCGGTCCTGCCAGGCCATGATCCCGGCCTCTACCGACAGGCGCACCAGCCGGTAGAGCGTACTGCGGGACAGTCCGAAGGTCTCGGTCATCGCGGGTATGCTCAGCCCCGGTGCCGGGACCCAGGAGTCTCCTGTCGCGACTTTCGGCATGTGCCGCAGGATGTCGCTCATCACCAGCCAGCCACCGCGCATGTCCTGGGTCAGGCAGACGTCGAGCGGCGCTTTCACCCATCTGGGGTCCTGGAGCAGGGCCGACGCCGTCTCGAAATAGATGTCCATGACCACATCGCGGTCAAGGCCGGCCGCGGCCTCTCCGGTCGCTGCCTCGATCAGCATAAGGGTCCAGTCGGACAGTGCCGTTCTTGTGGCTTCCGACAGGCTGATGAGCTTCAGCCGACGGTCGCCGCGGTGATCCCGCCTCTGCAGGTAGCCGTAGGCGGTCAACTGGTTGAAGAAGGCCAGCGAGGTGTTGCGGCTGGCGATGCCGAGACTGGAGGCCCGCTCGCAGATCCAGTTCGCGGCCGCGCCATGAACGAGCCCGTCCTCATGGCAGGTCACCGCGATCAGGTGGACCAGCAGCCATTTCTGCCGCGTGTCGACAAAACGCGCGAAACGGCGGGTGCGGTTGAAATAATCGATGGTCGCCTCGGCATGAAACCGGATTTCCGGCAGAAGATTGTCGTGGCCACCGGCACCGGAACGGGTCGTCAGCATGGAAAATTGTCCCTTTTCTTGCAGGCACTTCGGCCTGTGTTGCTGGGCTCAATCTGCACAGGCGGCGAACCGGCCGGTGTTTCGCGGGGAACAGGCGGCGATTTTTTTTCTCAAATCGGCCGAATAAATTTGAAAGCGTGTTCGTTGCCGCCTATTTTCGGACATAGCCGGGGCGGAAAAGAGTTTCGGTCCAAAGGGTTCTGAGAGCACCAGCGGCGCTCGACACCCGATGGCCGAACCTGCTACCCGACGGCATCCCTCGACCTTGAAGCGGTGATCATGGCGAAACGAGCGTACAATATCCCCAACATGCTGACTTACGGCCGCATACTGGCCGTACCGCTGATTGTCCTCTGCTTCTTCCTTGAAGGCCGCATGCAAGCCTCGGATTTCGCCCGGTGGACGGCGTTCGCGCTGTTCGCCATCGCCTCGATCACGGATTTCCTCGACGGATACCTGGCGCGGATATGGGCGCAGACCTCCAATATCGGCAAGATGCTCGACCCGATCGCCGACAAGCTGCTGATCTCGTCGATCCTGCTTCTGGTCGCCGCCGACGGCACGATCGCGGGCTGGCCGCTCTGGGCTGCGATTATCATCCTGTGCCGCGAGATCCTGGTGTCGGGCCTGCGCGAATATCTCGCCGATCTCAAGGTGTCGGTGCCGGTGACGCAGATCGCGAAATGGAAGACCACGGTGCAGATGCTGGCACTGGGCTTCCTGCTGGCCGGGCCGGCCGGCGAAAAGGTGCTGCCCTACACGATCGAGATCGGCACGGTGCTGCTCTGGATCGCTGCTGTCCTGACCATCTATACCGGCTACGACTATTTTCGCGCCGGGTTGAAGCATGTGGTGGACGAATGAGGGCGCGGCTCGTCTATTTCGCCTGGGTGCGGGAGAGAATCGGCAAGGGCGACGAGGAAATCGAACTGCCGGCAAGCGTGTCGACCGTCGGAGATTTGCTGAATCATCTCAAGACACTGGGCGAGGAATATGAGGTGGCGCTCGAGCATGACCGGGTGATCCGCGTGGCGCTCGACCAGGAGCATGCGCATCATACCGACAGCATTGCCGGCGTGCGCGAGATCGGGATATTTCCACCAATGACGGGCGGCTGAGATGGCGGCGGTCGAGCCGATCGTGCGTGTCCAGTCGGAGGATTTCGACTTCGCCGCCGAGTCCCAGCGGCTGACAGAGGGCCGCAGCGACATCGGCGCCGTCGTCTCCTTCACCGGGTTGTGTCGGGACGACGGCGGGGCGTTGTCGGCACTGGAACTCGAACATTATCCCGGCATGGCGGAGGCGGAGATCGCGCGCATCTGCCGCATCGCCATCGCGCGATGGCCGGTGACGGGTTTGGCGGCCATCCACCGTTTCGGCAAGATCGCGCCCGGCGGCAACATCGTGCTGGTGCTGGCGGCGTCCGCGCACCGACAAGCCGCGTTCGACGCCGCGAACTTCGTCATGGATTATCTCAAGACTTCGGCGCCCTTCTGGAAGAAGGAGCATTTCGCCGACGGCTCCGAAGGCAGTTGGGTCAGCGCCAAGGACGCCGATGACACGGCTCTCGCGCGCTGGGCCGACGACCCGCCGCGGAGCTAGTACGGCTTTCAGCCCGCTAGGTCCTGCGCTCCTGCCGGATGAGAACGGCGAGGATGACGAGAAAAGAGAACATCGCCAGGTCGCGCCAGAGAAACGGCAGATAGGCTCCCCACAAGGTCTCGACGAGCCCGAACAGGGCGGCGCCTGCAGCGCAGCGCGCCGGTGACGATTGGTCGCCAATCGCCGCGATCATGACGACCTTGAGCCCGAATATCAGCCCGGCCCCGAAATCCATCGATCCGTAATAGGCCGTGGCCAGGATGCCTGACAGCCCTGAGAAGGCCGCCGTCGTCATCGCCGCCACAACGACCACGCGACCGGCATCGACGCCGAGCAGGGACGCGGCCAAGGGATCATCGGCGACGGCGCGCCAGGTACGGCCGTGTCGGCTGCGGTCAAGCGCGAGCGCCGCAGCGACGACGATCGCGGTCATGGCCAGCGCATTGGCAATCTGGATCTCGGTCAGGACCACCGGAAAGCCCGGCGCCTGCCAGAAGGTGATGCGGCCATTGAAGAAGGGCGAAAGCCAGAGGTCCCGCGACCCTGCCGCGATCCGCACCAGTTCCATCAGTACGATCATCACCGCCAGCGATGCCACGACGACGGTATTGGGCGCAATGCGCGCGAGCGGCCGGATGATCCTGTCGCCCGTGACCGCCGATGCCAGCATCGTATAGGCCAGTGACGCTACAGCGCCCACGGCCAGCGCCGCCGGATAGATCAGCCAGAGCCGGTCATAGCCAAAGGCGGTGAAGAAGACAAAGACCTGCCCGGTGAAGGCGAACAGGGCGCCCGGGGTGAAATCCGCCCGCCGGGTCAGCGCGAAGCTCAGGGAGTAGCCGAAGGCCAACATGGCATAGAGTGCCGACAGCGGCGCGGCATTGAGCAGTTGCTGCAGAAGATAGGCCGTTTGTGATGCGGATGGCATGGCTTGAATTATAACTGGCAAAACTGTTTACACCAGTTATAATTTGCAAATGAGCTTCCAATGGACACCCCACCGGTTCAGCGCGGGCGCGCTGGCGCTTGATGTCGCCAACAGCGTGATCCTGCGCTTCGACGAGCGCCGGAGGACAGACCGGTTCGCGGTGCCGGCCCAGTTCGACGCCTTTGCGGCGGCCGCGTCCGCACTGTGCGCCGAACGCGGCGCGTTCCCCGATCTGACACCGGTTCCGCCGGGCCAGCGTGGCGCGTTCATCGCGCTGCGGGAGGCGATCGACGGGCATTTCCGACATCGCGCGCGCGCGGGCAGCGACGACATGGGCCTGCTCGCCGACCTGCTCGCCCGGCTGTCGGCGACATTCGCCGCCCACGCCGCCCCGTCCGACACGTGCCCGGTCGATCTCGCAACGGCGCGGTCGGCGCTGGGGCTGGTTGCCTCACCGGATACGAAACGGCTGAAGATCTGCCCCAACTGCGAATGGCTGTTCATCGACCGCAGCAAGAATCGCAGCCGCACCTGGTGCGACATGGCGGTCTGCGGCAATCGCTCCAAGGCGCGGCTGCATTATCACCGGCAACGCAACGGAGAGGCCAAATGAGGGCATTGGCGATTGTGGCGATGCTGGCCGCCCTCATCCTGCCGGCGGGATGCCAGCGCGAGGCGGAGGACTATGTCTCCATCAAGGGCAAGGTGTTCATCTTCAACATCCGCTATGCGCGGGCGTTCTACATGCTGACACTCAACCGCCTGCCGGCGACGCCGGACAATGCGGTCGTGATCGCGGAATTCGAGGATCCCCGCGGCGGGCCGGCCCTGGTGCAGGAGCAGAAGGTTTTTCCGAACATGAGCCGGATCGACCTCCAGAGTCCGGACGTCGATTGCGTGGTGACCGACAAGGCTTACAAGATCCGGATCCGGCTGCTGAGCCCCACGGGCGAAGTGCTGCAGACCATCGACACGACGCTGGAATCCACACTGGATGCGACCATGCTGCCCGAACACGCGCTGTTCGAGGGGCCTGTCTATACCCGGACGCAGAAGGGCTACAATGCGGATGGCAGCATCCGCTTCCGAAAGAAGTGCGGCTAACCCATTCCTGCACTTGAAATAAATCCGCTCCCAGATACGTTCAGTCACAGGAAAGCCCCGCTGGCCCGTCAGGCCGATACCGCATGCGCCTGCACCATGGCGCGGAAGGCGGGATCGGCCAGGAAGCGTCCGCGGACCAGTGGCAGAGGCAATGAGATTGATCTCCAGACGTGCATTTCTTGTCGGCTCGGCGGCGCCCTTCCTCATCAGGGTGCTGCCCGCAGGCGCGCAGGAAAGCTGCGGCGCGGAGACCGACATCATCGCGCTGGCCGACTATGTCCTCGCCAACCGCTCGAAGTTGTCCAGGCTGCAGACACGGCGCCATGGCGCCATTTCGGCCTATCTCAAGCTGCGCTACCAGCAGCTCTCCGCCGACCAGGTCGATGGCATGATCGGCCCGCTTGTCACGGCGCGGGTGGACCGTGCCCGTGAATTGCTGATCACCTGGCGGATCAACGCGCTCGGTCTCGAGGCGATGCTGGAGGCCGCAACACCCGAGGGCGAGAGGAATTCGTCACGCCGGGCGCTGGACTATCCATGCTTCGCGCGGGCGTGATGTCCGGCGAAGTCGGCTTTCTGTTCGACAGGTTCGCCGCTCAGCCCGACCAGGCCCGCAACAGGCTCGAAACCGCACTGATCCATGCGACAGTCGACATCGACGATGCGTCGGCACTCGAAATCGCGTCCGAAGCACTGGCCCGAAAGCTGATCGTTGCCGCCGGCGGGTTGGTGGCGGTCCATTCGGATGCCGATGGCTGGCGGGAGTTCATCGGCCGGCTTCCGGACCCGACCAAGGCGGCAGGCCTCGCAAACTATCTCTACTGGTTTCCCGCCCTGCGGCGCCGGCCGGCACTTCCCCGTCCGCCGGCGGGCAGCGCCAAGAGCGAACTGGCACGCGCCCTGGTGCACCAGACCCTGATCGCCGCCGCGCATATCCCCGAGCGCGACTACCTGATGACCTATGTCAACCAGACCGGTGACTATGCCGGGGCAAGCGCCGCGGCCACCATGATCAACGACCTGACCCGCGACGGCACACGCATCGAGATGGAAACCGCCTGGCTGGTCATCTTCGAGGCATTGAAGGCTGCCGGTCCGTTAAAGGAGACGGTGGAGGGTCAGCTTGCATCGATCGGCTTTTCCGGAACGCGTTTCGGCGGGAACAACATCCGCGAAGCGCTGGACACGATGCTTGCCGTGGAAGACTTCAAGGGCGTGGCGTCCGGCACCGGTACCATGCCCGCCATGGTCGAGGGCACCACCAAGGAATTTGTCGTGCAACTTCCCGCCTGGCGGGAAGCCGCCGAGGCGATCGGCGCGGGCACGGATCTTGGCCCCTTCCGATCAAGCGGACAGAAGCTCTCTATCGTCGCAAACCTGCTGTTCGCTACCGGGAAGTTCGCGGACCTGACGAAGTTTCTGATCAGCACGGTGCCGAACAGCGACAGCATCCGGCTCGCGGAGATTTACGCCGAAGCACTTGACCGGAGGTGCGCCGGCCATCTCGCATTTCCCGCCGAAGCCGTCACCATGCCGGGAATGCCGCTCTTTCGCTTCGACCCCTGAACGAACAAGGCCGGAGCATCAGCCCCGGCCCTGTCTCATCAGGATATCGTGTTCGATCAGCCGACGATTTCGGTGCCGGCAGAACCAGTAGGCGATTTCCTGTGCTTGGCGGTTTCCGGGGCGTCCGAACCGTGAACGGAGTTTTCGCCGATGGACAGGGCGAGGGTCTTGCGGATGGTGCCTTCAGTCGGCCTGGGCCGGGTTGGTCGCGCCCATGATCTCGCGGTTCTTGAGGATGGCGTTCTCGCCTTCGAGAACCTGCACGACGGTCGGGCCGGAGGTCATGCCTTCGACGAGTTCTCCGAAGAACGGGCGGTCCTTGTGGACGGCATAGAAGCCTTCCGCCTGGCGCTTGCTCATCCAGACGCGCTTGGAGGCGACGACGCGCAGGCCGGCATCTTCGAGCATCTTGGTGATGGCGCCCGTCAGGTTGCGCTTGGTGGCGTCCGGCTTGATCATCGAGAAGGTGCGTTCAATCGCCATTTTTTCCATGTCCTCTGTCTTGAAACTCTCGGGTGGGCGGCTCCATAGCCGCCTTCCCGCGACAAGACAAGGGGGCGGGCGTTCTGGCCGCACCGGGAGGCCCGAATTTCACGGAACTGACATCAACGTCAGGCCGCCTGCACCATGCGACCGCGTCCGCCGTGGAGCTCGAGGCAGCGCTCGAACCAGTCGTGGACGGGATCACCGGCGACAAGCAACGGCTTCGGCGAGACGACGCGCGCCCATTGCAAGGCGCCAAACAGGATGTAATCGGCAAAGAGCGGCCCCTGGCCGCCGAGGAAGGGCTGGAACTTCAGCATGTGCCGGATCGGCTCAAGCCGCGGCTGGAACGATGCCAGTTCGCTCGGGTGGTCCGCGTCGACCTGCTCAAGCGTCCGGCCGAGACGCTGCTCGCGGGTCGACCTGAAATAGGCCTGGTCGGCCGGCGAGCAGCGTCTCGGCCGGACGCTTGAGCAGGTCGACGCGGACCACCCGAGCGAACTGGCATCGTTCCAGCCGCGGCTTGAGCCGATCCGGCACATGCTGAAGTTCCAGCCCTTCCTCGGCGGCCAGGGGCCGCTCTTTGCCGATTACATCCTGTTTGGCGCCTTGCAATGGGCGCGCGTCGTCTCGCCGAAGCCGTTGCTTGTCGCCGGTGATCCCGTCCACGACTGGTTCGAGCGCTGCCTCGAGCTCCACGGCGGACGCGGTCGCATGGTGCAGGCGGCCTGACGTTGATGTCAGTTCCGTGAAATTCGGGCCTCCCGGTGCGGCCAGAACGCCCGCCCCCCTTGTCTTGTCGCGGGAAGGCGGCTATGGAGCCGCCCACCCGAGAGTTTCAAGACAGAGGACATGGAAAAATGGCGATTGAACGCACCTTCTCGATGATCAAGCCGGACGCCACCAAGCGCAACCTGACGGGCGCCATCACCAAGATGCTCGAAGATGCCGGCCTGCGCGTCGTCGCCTCCAAGCGCGTCTGGATGAGCAAGCGCCAGGCGGAAGGCTTCTATGCCGTCCACAAGGACCGCCCGTTCTTCGGAGAACTCGTCGAAGGCATGACCTCCGGCCCGACCGTCGTGCAGGTTCTGGAAGGCGAGAACGCCATCCTCAAGAACCGCGAGATCATGGGCGCGACCAACCCGGCCCAGGCCGACTGAAGGCACGATCCGCAAGAGCCACGCGCTGTCGATCGGCGAAAACTCCGTACACGGTTCGGACGCCCCGGAAACCGCCAAGGACAGGAAATCGCCTACTGGTTCTGCCGGCACCGAAATCGTCGGCTGATCGAACACGATATCCTGATGAGACAGGGCCGGGGCTGATGCTCCGGCCTTGTTCGTTCAGGGGTCGAAGCGAAAGAGCGGCATTCCCGGCATGGTGACGGCTTCGGCGGGAAATGCGAGATGGCCGGCGCACCTCCGGTCAAGTGCTTCGGCGTAAATCTCCGCGAGCCGGATGCTGTCGCTGTTCGGCACCGTGCTGATCAGAAACTTCGTCAGGTCCGCGAACTTCCCGGTAGCGAACAGCAGGTTTGCGACGATAGAGAGCTTCTGTCCGCTTGATCGGAAGGGGCCAAGATCCGTGCCCGCGCCGATCGCCTCGGCGGCTTCCCGCCAGGCGGGAAGTTGCACGACAAATTCCTTGGTGGTGCCCTCGACCATGGCGGGCATGGTACCGGTGCCGGACGCCACGCCCTTGAAGTCTTCCACGGCAAGCATCGTGTCCAGCGCTTCGCGGATGTTGTTCCCGCCGAAACGCGTTCCGGAAAAGCCGATCGATGCAAGCTGACCCTCCACCGTCTCCTTTAACGGACCGGCAGCCTTCAATGCCTCGAAGATGACCAGCCAGGCGGTTTCCATCTCGATGCGTGTGCCGTCGCGGGTCAGGTCGTTGATCATGGTGGCCGCGGCGCTTGCCCCGGCATAGTCACCGGTCTGGTTGACATAGGTCATCAGGTAGTCGCGCTCGGGGATATGCGCGGCGGCGATCAGGGTCTGGTGCACCAGGGCGCGTGCCAGTTCGCTCTTGGCGCTGCCCGCCGGCGGACGGGGAAGTGCCGGCCGGCGCCGCAGGGCGGGAAACCAGTAGAGATAGTTTGCGAGGCCTGCCGCCTTGGTCGGGTCCGGAAGCCGGCCGATGAACTCCCGCCAGCCATCGGCATCCGAATGGACCGCCACCAACCCGCCGGCGGCAACGATCAGCTTTCGGGCCAGTGCTTCGGACGCGATTTCGAGTGCCGACGCATCGTCGATGTCGACTGTCGCATGGATCAGTGCGGTTTCGAGCCTGTTGCGGGCCTGGTCGGGCTGAGCGGCGAACCTGTCGAACAGAAAGCCGACTTCGCCGGACATCACGCCCGCGCGAAGCATGGATAGTCCAGCGCCCGGCGTGACGAATTCCTCTCGCCCTCGGGTGTTGCGGCCTCCAGCATCGCCTCGAGACCGAGCGCGTTGATCCGCCAGGTGATCAGCAATTCACGGGCACGGTCCACCCGCGCCGTGACAAGCGGGCCGATCATGCCATCGACCTGGTCGGCGGAGAGCTGCTGGTAGCGCAGCTTGAGATAGGCCGAAATGGCGCCATGGCGCCGTGTCTGCAGCCTGGACAACTTCGAGCGGTTGGCGAGGACATAGTCGGCCAGCGCGATGATGTCGGTCTCCGCGCCGCAGCTTTCCTGCGCGCCTGCGGGCAGCACCCTGATGAGGAAGGGCGCCGCCGAGCCGACAAGAAATGCACGTCTGGAGATCAATCTCATTGCCTCTGCCACTGGTCCGCGGACGCTTCCTGGCCGATCCCGCCTTCCGCGCCATGGTGCAGGCGCATGCGGTATCGGCCTGACGGGCCAGCGGGGCTTTCCTGTGACTGAACGTATCTGGGAGCGGATTTATTTCAAGTGCAGGAATGGGTTAGCCGCACTTCTTTCGGAAGCGGATGCTGCCATCCGCATTGTAGCCCTTCTGCGTCCGGGTATAGACAGGCCCCTCGAACAGCGCGTGTTCGGGCAGCATGGTCGCATCCAGTGTGGATTCCAGCGTCGTGTCGATGGTCTGCAGCACTTCGCCCGTGGGGCTCAGCAGCCGGATCCGGATCTTGTAAGCCTTGTCGGTCACCACGCAATCGACGTCCGGACTCTGGAGGTCGATCCGGCTCATGTTCGGAAAAACCTTCTGCTCCTGCACCAGGGCCGGCCCGCCGCGGGGATCCTCGAATTCCGCGATCACGACCGCATTGTCCGGCGTCGCCGGCAGGCGGTTGAGTGTCAGCATGTAGAACGCCCGCGCATAGCGGATGTTGAAGATGAACACCTTGCCCTTGATGGAGACATAGTCCTCCGCCTCGCGCTGGCATCCCGCCGGCAGGATGAGGGCGGCCAGCATCGCCACAATCGCCAATGCCCTCATTTGGCCTCTCCGTTGCGTTGCCGGTGATAATGCAGCCGCGCCTTGGAGCGATTGCCGCAGACCGCCATGTCGCACCAGGTGCGGCTGCGATTCTTGCTGCGGTCGATGAACAGCCATTCGCAGTTGGGGCAGATCTTCAGCCGTTTCGTATCCGGTGAGGCAACCAGCCCCAGCGCCGACCGCGCCGTTGCGAGATCGACCGGGCACGTGTCGGACGGGGCGGCGTGGGCGGCGAATGTCGCCGACAGCCGGGCGAGCAGGTCGGCGAGCAGGCCCATGTCGTCGCTGCCCGCGCGCGCGCGATGTCGGAAATGCCCGTCGATCGCCTCCCGCAGCGCGATGAACGCGCCACGCTGGCCCGGCGGAACCGGTGTCAGATCGGGGAACGCGCCGCGTTCGGCGCACAGTGCGGACGCGGCCGCCGCAAAGGCGTCGAACTGGGCCGGCACCGCGAACCGGTCTGTCCTCCGGCGCTCGTCGAAGCGCAGGATCACGCTGTTGGCGACATCAAGCGCCAGCGCGCCCGCGCTGAACCGGTGGGGTGTCCATTGGAAGCTCATTTGCAAATTATAACTGGTGTAAACAGTTTTGCCAGTTATAATTCAAGCCATGCCATCCGCATCACAAACGGCCTATCTTCTGCAGCAACTGCTCAATGCCGCGCCGCTGTCGGCACTCTATGCCATGTTGGCCTTCGGCTACTCCCTGAGCTTCGCGCTGACCCGGCGGGCGGATTTCACCCCGGGCGCCCTGTTCGCCTTCACCGGGCAGGTCTTTGTCTTCTTCACCGCCTTTGGCTATGACCGGCTCTGGCTGATCTATCCGGCGGCGCTGGCCGTGGGCGCTGTAGCGTCACTGGCCTATACGATGCTGGCATCGGCGGTCACGGGCGACAGGATCATCCGGCCGCTCGCGCGCATTGCGCCCAATACCGTCGTCGTGGCATCGCTGGCGGTGATGATCGTACTGATGGAACTGGTGCGGATCGCGGCAGGGTCGCGGGACCTCTGGCTTTCGCCCTTCTTCAATGGCCGCATCACCTTCTGGCAGGCGCCGGGCTTTCCGGTGGTCCTGACCGAGATCCAGATTGCCAATGCGCTGGCCATGACCGCGATCGTCGTCGCTGCGGCGCTCGCGCTTGACCGCAGCCGACACGGCCGTACCTGGCGCGCCGTCGCCGATGATCCCTTGGCCGCGTCCCTGCTCGGCGTCGATGCCGGTCGCGTGGTCGTTGTGGCGGCGATGACGACGGCGGCCTTCTCAGGGCTGTCAGGCATCCTGGCCACGGCCTATTACGGATCGATGGATTTCGGGGCCGGGCTGATATTCGGGCTCAAGGTCGTCATGATCGCGGCGATTGGCGACCAATCGTCACCGGCGCGCTGCGCTGCAGGCGCCGCCCTGTTCGGGCTCGTCGAGACCTTGTGGGGAGCCTATCTGCCGTTTCTCTGGCGCGACCTGGCGATGTTCTCTTTTCTCGTCATCCTCGCCGTTCTCATCCGGCAGGAGCGCAGGACCTAGCGGGCTGAAAGCCGTACTAGCTCCGCGGCGGGTCGTCGGCCCAGCGCGCGAGAGCCGTGTCATCGGCGTCCTTGGCGCTGACCCAACTGCCTTCGGAGCCGTCGGCGAAATGCTCCTTCTTCCAGAAGGGCGCCGAAGTCTTGAGATAATCCATGACGAAGTTCGCGGCGTCGAACGCGGCTTGTCGGTGCGCGGACGCCGCCAGCACCAGCACGATGTTGCCGCCGGGCGCGATCTTGCCGAAACGGTGGATGGCCGCCAAACCCGTCACCGGCCATCGCGCGATGGCGATGCGGCAGATGCGCGCGATCTCCGCCTCCGCCATGCCGGGATAATGTTCGAGTTCCAGTGCCGACAACGCCCCGCCGTCGTCCCGACACAACCCGGTGAAGGAGACGACGGCGCCGATGTCGCTGCGGCCCTCTGTCAGCCGCTGGGACTCGGCGGCGAAGTCGAAATCCTCCGACTGGACACGCACGATCGGCTCGACCGCCGCCATCTCAGCCGCCCGTCATTGGTGGAAATATCCCGATCTCGCGCACGCCGGCAATGCTGTCGGTATGATGCGCATGCTCCTGGTCGAGCGCCACGCGGATCACCCGGTCATGCTCGAGCGCCACCTCATATTCCTCGCCCAGTGTCTTGAGATGATTCAGCAAATCTCCGACGGTCGACACGCTTGCCGGCAGTTCGATTTCCTCGTCGCCCTTGCCGATTCTCTCCCGCACCCAGGCGAAATAGACGAGCCGCGCCCTCATTCGTCCACCACATGCTTCAACCCGGCGCGAAAATAGTCGTAGCCGGTATAGATGGTCAGGACAGCAGCGATCCAGAGCAGCACCGTGCCGATCTCGATCGTGTAGGGCAGCACCTTTTCGCCGGCCGGCCCGGCCAGCAGGAAGCCCAGTGCCAGCATCTGCACCGTGGTCTTCCATTTCGCGATCTGCGTCACCGGCACCGACACCTTGAGATCGGCGAGATATTCGCGCAGGCCCGACACCAGGATCTCGCGGCACAGGATGATAATCGCAGCCCAGAGCGGCCAGCCCGCGATCGTGCCGTCGGCGGCGACCAGAAGCAGGATCGACGAGATCAGCAGCTTGTCGGCGATCGGGTCGAGCATCTTGCCGATATTGGAGGTCTGCGCCCATATCCGCGCCAGGTATCCGTCGAGGAAATCCGTGATCGAGGCGATGGCGAACAGCGCGAACGCCGTCCACCGGGCGAAATCCGAGGCTTGCATGCGGCCTTCAAGGAAGAAGCAGAGGACAATCAGCGGTACGGCCAGTATGCGGCCGTAAGTCAGCATGTTGGGGATATTGTACGCTCGTTTCGCCATGATCACCGCTTCAAGGTCGAGGGATGCCGTCGGGTAGCAGGTTCGGCCATCGGGTGTCGAGCGCCGCTGGTGCTCTCAGAACCCTTTGGACCGAAACTCTTTTCCGCCCCGGCTATGTCCGAAAATAGGCGGCAACGAACACGCTTTCAAATTTATTCGGCCGATTTGAGAAAAAAAATCGCCGCCTGTTCCCCGCGAAACACCGGCCGGTTCGCCGCCTGTGCAGATTGAGCCCAGCAACACAGGCCGAAGTGCCTGCAAGAAAAGGGACAATTTTCCATGCTGACGACCCGTTCCGGTGCCGGTGGCCACGACAATCTTCTGCCGGAAATCCGGTTTCATGCCGAGGCGACCATCGATTATTTCAACCGCACCCGCCGTTTCGCGCGTTTTGTCGACACGCGGCAGAAATGGCTGCTGGTCCACCTGATCGCGGTGACCTGCCATGAGGACGGGCTCGTTCATGGCGCGGCCGCGAACTGGATCTGCGAGCGGGCCTCCAGTCTCGGCATCGCCAGCCGCAACACCTCGCTGGCCTTCTTCAACCAGTTGACCGCCTACGGCTACCTGCAGAGGCGGGATCACCGCGGCGACCGTCGGCTGAAGCTCATCAGCCTGTCGGAAGCCACAAGAACGGCACTGTCCGACTGGACCCTTATGCTGATCGAGGCAGCGACCGGAGAGGCCGCGGCCGGCCTTGACCGCGATGTGGTCATGGACATCTATTTCGAGACGGCGTCGGCCCTGCTCCAGGACCCCAGATGGGTGAAAGCGCCGCTCGACGTCTGCCTGACCCAGGACATGCGCGGTGGCTGGCTGGTGATGAGCGACATCCTGCGGCACATGCCGAAAGTCGCGACAGGAGACTCCTGGGTCCCGGCACCGGGGCTGAGCATACCCGCGATGACCGAGACCTTCGGACTGTCCCGCAGTACGCTCTACCGGCTGGTGCGCCTGTCGGTAGAGGCCGGGATCATGGCCTGGCAGGACCGGCAGTCGGTGAGCACGCTCAGCGTCAATCTCTACCACCTCAGGCAGTATTCACGCTGGCTGGGGCGCCCATTGGAAGCCGCCGCGGAGAGCTACCGCAACGCGCTCTTGAAGCTTTCGCCTCAGGACGGACCGACCTTCGGCGGCCGCGGTCCCGCGGATGTCGGTCACGGACGGCGCAGGTTCGGGGCCGCCGGCGCCATCGCGCTCGGGGCGTGAAGGGCACTGTCGGGCAATTCGGGACCAATCGCCGGATATTAGAACTCTTTCAACCCCTCGCGACTAGCTTTGACGGAGATTCCGCCGTTGCGAATCACGGGCCGCGCCGATGCGCTGGAGGCAGACGATGAAATTCCCGGTCCGATTGCTGGCAGTCCTGGTCTCCGTGCTGGCGGGGCCGGCGCTTGCCGGGGACGACCCAGCCTATGATCGCTTCTTCCTGATGCCCAACGTCTCCACGCTGGGCATGGGAATCGAGGCCGGATATCGGGCGAATGCGCATTGGCAGGTTCGTGCCGGGATCAACGGCTATTCGGGAAACTTCCTCTACAAGCGCAGCGACTACGACCTGCATTCCCGCGCATCCCTGCTGAATGCGGGAGTGACCGTCGACTATTTCCCCTTTGCCGGTGATTTCTACCTGTCGGGCGGCGCGCGGCTGTCCGCCAATCGCATCGAAGGCAAGGTCAAGAACCTGCATGGCAGGCTGAAGGGCGGCGGCAATGTCTTCGTGCCCAATCCGCTGACCGATTTCTCGGTGACGCAGAACCTCATCCAGCCCTATCTCGGCGCCGGCTACTCCGTGAAGGTGAAAGAGCGCGTGTCGCTGAACTTCGACTTCGGCGCGCTCTATGCCGGCACGCCCGACCTCGACGTCGATTCCCGCGCCCACAAGCTTGGCTTCTCGCGGAAGGACATCCGGAGGGAAATCGAACGCGCGCAGCACCGGCTCTCGGCTTTCAAGGTCTATCCGGTGGTGCAGGTGGGACTGAAGTTCGAGTTCTGAGCACGGCGCGGTCGTCGACCACGGGCTCAGACAGGAGAAGGCTTGCGGTGCTCGTCGCAAGCCTTCCTGCAGTTTACCCAGCCAGTTCTCAGGGTGCTGTAGGCCGGCGACTGGCGATGAGCATGCGGGCGATCTGCACGACATTGAGCGCAATGAAGAACAGGTTCCAGCAGACCACGTTCAGCATCGGATCGGCCTGCCCATAGAAGTAGATGGCAAGGCAGACGGCTGCCGTGATGGTCAGGATGCGCAGCCGCATCATGTCGAGTGTGAAATAGGCAAGCACATAGAGGATATTGGCAACGTTCAGCAGGACTTCCATTTTTCTTTATCCTTGTCGGGTGGCCGCAGGCCGCCCGTCCGCATCAGCCCTTGCCTTCGCCTTCTGTCGGCCAGGACAGGCAGGCTTTCCGGCGTGGCGTTGAAGGGCCGGCGGGGCGGTGCCGCGCCGGCCGGGGCGATCACTGGCTGCCGAATTCAGCCTTGAACGCGTCAAAGTCGATCTGCATGCCGTTGAGCACGGTGCTCCAGTGGCGGACATAGGCCGCCTGCGCGACGGCTTCCGCGACCTCGTCCTGGCTGGCACCGGCCTTCTTGGCCGCCTCGGTCTCGATCCAGACGCAGTATCGGCACGGGATCTGGGCTGCGACCGCGAGGTTGATCAGCGCCTTGGTCTTGGAGTCGAGCTTGTTCTCAGGGCTCGTCTCCAGCGACTTCGTCATCTGCCAGGCACCGGCGATGACGTGCTTCGGATAGGCCTTGGCAAAGCCGGGCACGACGCCGTAGGTCTTGAAGATATCCTGGTACGTTGCCTCGGACTCTGCCTTGACGTCCTGGGCAGTTGCCACCTGGCTCCCGCAGACGAGCGTGAGGGTGGTGGCGACGATGATTGCGAGATTTCTCATTTCATTTTCCTTTGCGTTGCGATGTCGGGTCCCTGCTGTTTTCCTTGAGGGGCCGACGGGTTGGCGAACTGTGGTGGCTGTGGCGTTCTGAACGTTTGTTTCAGGCGAGACCCATCGAGCCGCTCGGTTCGGAGCATCTTTTACGCATTGCAAAGCGGGGTCGGCAGAGGCAGAATGGCCGTCATGAAGCTGATTGAGCCATCAAGCCCAGAGGTGAGACGCTCTGCCAGCGTCAGCATCGTCGCATTTCGGGAATGCGACCCCTCGATCATCTACGGCATCTACGACACACTCTGGACGGCAGGGTCCTCCTGGCGGAGCAACACCAACGAACCGGTGAGCGAGGTTCTGTTCACCCCCCGCATTGTCTCGGCGGAACCCGGACCGCTTTCGCTGATCACCGGAGTGAGCATCGTCCCGCAGCATACGGTGGACGAGATCGACGACACCGACATCGTCATCGTGCCCAATATCGTCGTCGATACGCCGGAGATGCTGCGCAATCTCGACCGCCGGCTGCTGGACTGGATCAGGCGGATGCATGAGCAGGGCGCATTGGTCTGCGCGACCTGCGGCGGCTCGCTCGCATTGGCCGAGGCGGGCCTTCTCGATGGCTACAATGCCACCACGCACTGGATGTTCGTGCCGCTGTTCCGGACGCAGTTCCCGAACGTGACGCTGCACGAGGAACGGATCCTGGTGCAGTCGGGACCGAGGCACTCGCTCGTCTGTGCGGGCGGCGCGTCCTCCTGGCAGGACCTGTCGCTGTTCCTCATCGCCAAGCGGGCCGGCACGGCCGAGGCAATCCGGATCTCGAAGCTCTTTCTGTACCAGTGGCACCGCGACGGCCAGTTGCCCTATGCGTCGATGGCCGCCAATGTCGGTCATGGCGATGCCGTGATGGAAAAATGCCAGGAGCACGCCGCGCTCAACTACACGTCCGGCGAGGTCCTCGCCGAGATGCTCAAACTATCCGGACTGCCCAAGCGCTCCTTCGACCGTCGCTTCCGCAAGGCGACCGGCTATGCACCGCTCGAATATGTCCAGTGGCTGCGCGTCGAGGAGGCCAAGCAGATGCTGGAGGGGGACGAGTGCCCCATCGAGGAGATCGCCGAGGAGGTCGGCTATTCGGACCTCGCCTCCTTCCGTCGGCTGTTCCGCAAGCTGAGCGGTCTCACTCCCGGCGAATACCGTCGTCGCTTCCGCCTGCCCGACACTGTCGCGGCGGTGCTGAAGGAGGGCGCCAGCGCAAATGTCCCCCGGATTCCCGCGCGATAGCGTCGCGGCCGCGATGCTCTTCTCTCCATGCATCACAGTGTCAAGCGCCTCCACGGTCAGGTGAGCACGGCGGCTGTGGATTGCGGGCACGCCGCACGATCGGCAACGCTTTCTTAACCACCCGTTTCGGCATGGCTTGACGATAGAACAAAAATAGAACATAAAAGAAACATAAGCGAACAGGAGGCAGATATGACCGATTTTCTTCGTGACATGGCAGCATTCACTTCGATCGTTATGTTCGTCGCCAGCTGCGCCGTGCTGATGATCACTTTGTAGTGGGAAAGGGCGAGGGGCCCGAAAGGGGACTCGCACCACCGCGCCCGCGCCGGTAAAGTCCGGCGTGTTGGCAAGGGTGGCATGGCATGGCGGATGATTCTGTTCTGGTGGTGAGTGACGGGCTCCGCGAGAGCCCCCAGTTCGTTCATCTCAGGGTTCATTCTGCCTACTCGCTTCTCGAAGGCGCGCTGCCGGTCAAGAAGATCATCGCCAGGGCCGCTACCGACGACCAGCCCGCTATCGGGCTGACCGATACCAACAATCTTTTCGCCGCGCTGGAATTCTCCAAGACTGCATCGGGGGAAGGCCTGCAGCCGATCATCGGCTGCCAGCTCTCGATCGACATGGAGGACGACACCGGCGAAGAGCGCTCCAACCGCCAGCCGCAGTTGAAGAAACTGCCAGCCATTGTGCTTCTCGCCGCCGATGCCGGCGGCTATCATCGACTGTCCCATCTCGTCAGCCGTGCCTATATGGACGGCGAGGGCGGACATGGGGCGATCCATATCAAGCGTTCGTGGCTGGGCGAGCACGCTCCGGGCCTGATCGCACTCACCGGCGCGCGTGGCGGCCCCGTCGACATCGCGCTCTCCGAAGGGCATCGCGACCTCGCCGCCCGGCGGTTGGAAGACCTGCGGTCGCTGTTCGGTGACCGGCTCTATGTCGAGCTGCAGCGCCACGAGGGCTATGATCGCGCCCACGAGGCGGCGATGCTGAACCTCGCCTATGCCAGCGAACTGCCGATCGTGGCGACCAACGAGCCGTTCTTCCCGACCGCCGATTATTTCGAGGCCCATGACGCGCTGATGGCCGTGGCCCACAATGCCATGGTCTCTGACGACAACCGCTTCCGCCTGACCCGCGACCACTATTTCAAGTCGCGCGCCGAAATGGCGAAGCTCTTCGCCGACCTGCCCGAGGCGATCGACAACACGGTCGAGATCGCGCGGCGCTGCTCCTTCATCCTCAAGACCACGGCGCCGATCCTGCCGCGCTTCACCGCCGATACCGGCGCCGAGGACGGCAAGGACCCGGAGTCGGAAGAGCTCAAGCGCCAGTCCTGGGAGGGGCTGGAGATGCGGCTCAGGACGATCGGCCGCGCCGAAGGCTATAGCGAGCAGGACTATCGCGAGCGACTGGAATTCGAGCTCGGCATCATCGAGCGGATGAAATTTCCCGGCTACTTCCTGATCGTTGCCGACTTCATCAAATGGGCCAAGCAGCACGACATTCCTGTCGGGCCGGGTCGCGGCTCCGGCGCGGGTTCGCTGGTCGCCTACGCGCTGACCGTCACCGACATCGACCCGTTGCGCTTCTCGCTGCTGTTCGAGCGCTTCCTCAATCCCGAACGCGTCTCGATGCCCGACTTCGACATCGACTTCTGCCAGGATCGCCGCGAGGAGGTGATCCGCTATGTGCAGGCCAAATACGGCCGCGAGCAGGTGGCGCAGATCATCACCTTCGGATCGCTCCAGGCCCGTGCGGCACTGCGCGACGTCGGCCGGGTGCTCGAGATGCCCTATGGCCAGGTCGACCGCATCTGCAAGCTCGTGCCCAACAATCCCGCCAATCCGACGCCGCTCTCCAAGGCGATCGAGGAGGAGCCGCGCCTCAGGGAGGAGGCCGAGCGCGAGCCGGTCGTCGCCCGCCTGCTCGATATCGCCCAGAAGATCGAGGGCCTCTATCGCCACGCCTCGACCCACGCCGCCGGCATCGTCATCGGCGACCGGCCGCTTGCCGAACTGGTGCCGCTCTATCGTGACCCGCGCTCGGACATGCCCGTCACCCAGTTCAACATGAAATGGGTCGAGCAGGCCGGCCTGGTGAAGTTCGACTTCCTCGGGCTCAAGACGCTGACGGTGCTCAAGGTCGCCGTCGATTTCGTCCGCCGCAAGGGCATCGAGATCGATCTCTCGACCCTGCCGCTCGATGACCCCAAGAGCTACGAGATGATGGCGCGCGGCGAGACGGTCGGCATCTTCCAGGTGGAAAGTGCGGGCATGCGCAAGGCGCTGCTCGGCATGAAGCCGGACTGCATCGAGGACGTCATCGCGCTGGTCGCCCTCTACCGCCCCGGTCCGATGGAGAACATCCCGCTCTACAATGCCCGCAAGCATGGCGAGGAGGAGATCGAGTCGATCCACCCGAAGATCGACTATCTCCTGAAGGAGACCCAGGGCGTCATCGTCTATCAGGAACAGGTGATGCAGATCGCCCAGGTGCTCTCGGGCTATTCGCTCGGCGAGGCCGACCTGCTGCGCCGCGCCATGGGCAAGAAGATCAAGGCGGAGATGGACCAGCAGCGCGCCCGCTTCGTCGAGGGCGCCGTTGCCAATGGCGTGTCTAAGAACCAGTCCGACATCATCTTCGACCTGCTCGCCAAGTTCGCCAATTACGGCTTCAACAAGTCGCACGCAGCCGCCTACGCCGTCGTATCCTTCCAGACCGCCTATATGAAGGCCCACCATCCCGTGGAGTTCTTCGCCGCGTCGATGACGCTCGACATGGCCAATACCGAAAAGGTCAACGACTTCCGCCAGGATGCGGTGCGGCTCGGCATCAAGGTCGTGCCGCCCAGTGTGCAGACCTCGTTTCGCGCCTTCGAGGTCGGCGACAACTGCATCTATTTCTCGCTGGCCGCCATCAAGGGTGTCGGCGAGGCGGTGGTTGACCATATCGTCGAGGTCCGCGGCGACATGCCCTTCGACAGCATCGAGGACTTCTGCCTCCGCACGGATCCGAAATTCGTCAACCGCCGCGTCTGGGAAAGCCTGATCTCGGCGGGCGCCTTCGATTGCTTCGGCGTCGATCGGGCCGTGCTCTCGGGCGGCGTCGACCGCCTGCTCGCCTATTCGCAACGCGCCCTGTCCGACAAGGCCAGCGGCCAGTCGGACATTTTCGGCAGCATGAGCAGCAGTCCCGAAAAGGTCATTCTGCCCTCGGTTCCCGCCTGGCTGCCGTCGGAAAAGCTGCTGCGCGAGTTCCAGGCGCTAGGCTTCTATCTCACCGCCCATCCGCTCGACAGCTATTCCAAGACGCTGGAAAAGATCCGCGTCCAGACCTTCGCCAATTTCTCCAATGCCGTGAAGCAGGGCAAGGCACCCGGTCGCCTGGCCGGCACGGTGACATCCAAGCAGGAGCGCAAGACCCGCACCGGCAACAAGATGGGCATCGTCACCTTCTCGGATTCGTCCGGCCAGTTCGAGGCGGTGATGTTCTCGGAGGTGCTGAACCAGTACCGCGACATGCTTGAGACCGGAAAGAGCTTCGTCATCGGCGTCGAGGCCGAGGAGCGGCCCGAGGGCATCAGCCTGAGGATCAATTCCCTTCAGTCGCTCGAGGAAAAGTCGGTGCAGATGCAGAAGGCGATGCGCGTCTTCCTGCGCGACGCCGCGCCGCTCAGGAACGTCACCACCCATCTCGGCACCAAGGGCGAGGGGCTGGTCTCGTTCATCCTGATCAAGGAGGACGGACGCAGGGAGATCGAGGTCGAACTGCCGGAGAAATACCGCATCTCGCCGGAGATCGCGGCCGCACTGAGGGCAAGCCCCGGCGTGGTGGATGTGGAACTGGTGTGATGCGGCCGAATGGCGCACGCCAAGATTGTCTGAAGGGTTTGGCGTCTGTTGCCGTCTTTCATCCCGTTGCGCCTGTTTGCGATCACACAGGCGAAGAGGGATCGATCTGACTCAGCCCCGAGGCTGGACCGTCTGCCCTCCAAACATCACCTGCGTTGGCAAGCTGAAGATGAAGTAGGGATTGAACGAAGGCGGCGCACTGACCTGGTCCAGCCTGGCGCGCTGATCCTCTGTCAGGTCCACTTCCAGCGATGCCACATTCTGCGAGAGCTGCTCGGCGCGGCTGGCACCGACAAGAATGGTATCGATCCCCGGACGCCGTATCGTCCATGCCAGCGCCACTGCCGCCATTGACTTTTCCAGCTCCATGGCAACCTGTCGCACGACATCGACGACGTCGAAATTGTGCTCGGTGAACAGCATGCCCCCGAAGGGATTGTCGCCATTCAGTCGGCCGTTGCTCTCGCTCTCGTCGTCGCTCGAAGCCTTATCCGGAACACCGCCCCTCGCGCCGGCTTGAGCAAGCATGTCGCGGCCATACTTGCCCGTCAGCAATCCTGCTGCAAGGGGGCTCCAGGGGACAAGCCCCATCCCGAACTCTGCGGCTGCCGGAAGGATGTCGAGTTCGACGCCCCGATCAATGAGGGAATAGGCATATTGCAGCCCGATTGGCATCGGAAGTCCGTGGACGGCCGCCAGCGTCGCTATCTTTGCGACGTACCATGATGGCGTATTGGAGAATCCATAGTGCAGGATTTTCCCGCTGCGGACTGCGTCGGTCAGCGTCTGGAGCACCTCTTCGGCGGGCGTGGTCCGATCCCACACGTGCATCCAGTACATGTCGATATAGTCCGTCTTCAGCCGTTTCAGCGAGCCTTCGATTCCGAGCCGAATGTTCTTGGCTCCGTTGCCACCATGCAGTGGTGTTCCCTGGCTGCGCGCGAAGCCGGACTTGGTGGCGATGACGAGCCTGTCGCGAAGGCCGGTGTCGGCAACAAACGACCCCAGCATCTCCTCGCTGCGGCCGCCGGAATAGACGTCGGCGGTGTCAAAGAAATTGCCACCCGCTGAAACATAAGTGTCGAAGAGCTGGCGCGATCCTTTCGTGCCTGCGCCCCAGCGCTCGGCGCCAAACGTCATTGTTCCCAGCGCCAGCGGGCTGACGATAAGGCCGGATCGGCCCAGTGTGCGGTAACTTGACAGGTCCATGTCGAATTCCTTGATCGTGTTCGGAAGATCTCTCTGCCGACACCCTAGCCTGTCGAAAGCCCCTCGATTAGCCGTTGCGCGCCGCATGAACTTGTGAGCACGTTGCAGCAATGGAACGAGGCGAACTGAACGATCTCATGGGCTTTGCGGCCGTCGCGCGGGAGCGGAGCTTCACAAGGGCTGCGGCCTCGCTGGGGATGTCGCCCTCGGCGCTCAGTCACGCGATCCGCGGGCTTGAGGAAAAATTGGGTGTCAGGCTGCTGGCGAGGACGACGCGCAGCGTCTCGCCAACGGCGGCGGGCGACAGGCTGCTGCAATCGATCCGGCCGGCCTTCGCAACGATCGAGGATGGCCTGGCAGCTCTGGCGGAATGGCGCGACAGCCCGTCTGGCTCAGTTCGGATCACCACATTCTCCTACCCTGCGAAAAACGTTCTCATGGAGAAGCTTCCGGCGTTTCTCCTCGCCCATCCCGACATTCACGTCGAAGTGAATATCGATGATCGGCTGACGGATATTGTCGCTGAGGGTTTCGATGCGGGAATACGGTTCGGTGAGACAGTCGCCAAGGACATGATCGCCGTACGAGTCGGTCCGGACCTCCGAACCATCGTGGTCGCAACGCCCTCTTACTTCGAGCGCCATCCGAAGCCGCAGACGCCTGCCGATCTTGAAGCGCACAACTGCATCGGCTACCGGCTGGCAAGCGCGGGCGGACTTCTTCCCTGGGAGTTCGAACGCAATGGACGTGAGATCAAGGTCAGGACCTCCGGTTCCTTTGTCGGCAATGACGGCGATCTCGCCGCCGCTGCCGTCAGGGCCGGGGCCGGCCTCGGCTACCTGTTGGAGCACGATGTTGCCGAAGACCTGGCGTCCGGCCGATTGATACAGGTTCTCGACGAGTGGTGTCCGCAATTTCAGGGCTGCTACCTCTATCACCCCAGCCGCCGTCAGACGCCGCCGGCGCTGCGTGCCTTGATCGGTGCGTTGAAAACGGAGAGTTGAAGGTTTTCGGCGAAGGAGATTGCCCATCGGCGCGCCGACAACAGCAGCGCACAAATGACTTTGACGGCCAGGGGCTTCGATGCTGCCTCGGCCGAGATGGGCCAAATCCGGTCACGCGACCTCATCCATGACGTCCTTATGACCTGCCCTGGTTTTCCTCAGGCAAGTCCATTGCCAATAAAGCGCTTGCAACGTGTCTTCCCTGCAAGCGGTTCGCCACCGACAATTTCTGATGTCAGGATCTTGAAAGGCTGCCGAGCAAACGCCCGGCCTTCCCCTCCAAGCCGGGGCTTTCACCCCTCCGTCTTCGGCAGCGGCTTGACGATGGTGATGAAGTCCGTGCCGAGGCCAGTCTCGCTTTCGGTGCCGGTGTCGGTGATGGTCAGCGACGAGCCGTCGCCGAGCATGGTCTCGATCTTGGCGCGCGTCTCGGACGGGATCGCCACCCGCTTGAAGGCGTCTTCGGCCGCGCTGTCGGCGGTCGCGTCGGCGCTGACGGTGATGCCGAGGCGCTGCATGGTCTTTGCCGGAATGTGGTTGTCGAGCGACGTGACAAACCAGTCCGCCTTGTTCTGCGCCGGGTTGACGCGGATCGCGGTGAAGAAATGCGTGCCGAGCGCGGCCTCCGGATTGGCAATGTCGACGGGCATGTCGAAGACAGGCTTGAAGTTGCGGCGTGCCGAGAGCCAGCCGGTCAGCGGCTTGCGGTTCATCACCTTGTGGATGGAAACGAGGAAGGCCTCGTCCATCACGCCGGTCGGCTTCTGGCCGTGCAGGTCCTGGTAGGCCTTGATCGCGTCGCGGGTTTTCGCGCCGGCAGCACCGTCGATTGCGCCGTCATAATGGCCCAGACGCGAGAGCATGCGCTGCGCATCCATCATCTTCTGCCGCTCGGTGGCGCGGGAAATCAGGATCTTTACCGGCGGTTCGTTGCGGGGGAGGGCGGCGACCGCTTCGGCGCCGAGCTTCGGCAGCGTTTCCGACATCGCAACCTCGACCTCGACGTCACCAGAAACGGTCGGACGGAGTTCGGCGTCGCTCAGGAGTTCGGCCTGCGGCTTGGCGAAGCGCGGCATGAACAGGTCGGCGTCCACGACCGCGCGGGGCGCGATTTCCCGGTCGCTGATGACCACATGGAAGCCGCGCTTGGTCATGCTGAACAGCTCCTTGGCGAAGGCGCGCGGCATGCGCACGCAGCCATGCGATGCCGGATAGTCCGGCACATGGCGCGATTCGTGCAGCGCGAACCCGGACCAGGTGATCCGCTGCATGAAGGGCATCGGCGCATCGTCATAGAGGTTGGAGAAGTGTGTCTTCTTCTTCTCGATGATCGAGAAGATCCCCGACGGGGTCGTATGGCCGCGCTTGCCGGTCGAGACGTTGGAGGTCGTCACGACCTGGTCACCGTCATAGACGACGAGGCTCTGCTTGTCCTTCGATACGAAGATCTGCAGCGGTGCGGTGTTTTCCGCGGCCAGTGCTGTGGTGCCGAATAGGGTCGTGGCGGTCAAGGCAAGTGAAAATGCGAGTTTCGAAAGCATGTCAGTCCCCACGCAATACTGTGTGTGTCAAGGTTAGAGCTCTCGATTTAAGGAATCTTTTCGGCGACGTAAGTTACGAAGGAAACACCCCGTAGGTTGGCATCACGGTTAACGGAACGTGAAGACCGGGAGCCATCGCCACCGCGCGCGACGGCGGCAGAAGCGGCCGAACCCCGGACTTCAGCCGTGGCCGCGCTTGCCGCGGCCGAACGTGTAGCCCGTTTCGATGCTTTTGTTGCCGAACTTGTCGTGAAGCCGATCCATGGCCGCCTCCGCCTTCGCGCGTCGTCCGGCGTCCTGGTCGATCAGGTCCGGCGGGTCGGCCCGGGTGGAATCTCCGAGTTCGGACACCCCGATCCCGAGAAGCCGGAACCTGGTGCCGTCGAGTTCCTTTTCCAGCAGCGCCAGCCCCTCCCTGAAGATCCGGTCCGCAAGCTGGGTATGCGCGTCGAGCCGGCGGTTGCGGGTCCGGAGCTTGAAATCCTGCGTCTTGAGTTTCAGCACCACGGTATGGCCTGCGAGTGCTGCCTTCTTGAGGCGGCGCGAAACCTGCTCGGACAGCGCCCTGAGCACGGGCACCAGGTCCTCGGCGCGGCTGTAGTCTTCGAAAAACGTGGTCTCCGCCGAGACTGTCTTGGCCTCGTCGTTGAGATGGACCCGCCGGTCGTCCTGCCCGCGCGACAGGTTGAACAGGCGCTTGCCCATGATGCCGTAGCGCTTCATCAGCACGGCTTCGTCCATTTGCTGCAATTGCCCGATGACGGTGATGCCGTCGGCGGCGAGTGTGGCGGCGAAGGCCTTGCCGACGCCCCAGATCAGCGTCACCGGTCGCTCCTTGAGGAATTCGACCGCCTCGGCCTCGCCGATGACCGAGAAGCCGCGCGGCTTGTTCATGTCCGAGGCGACCTTGGCGAGGAACTTGCAGTAGGAAAGCCCGACCGACACGCTGATGCCGATCTCCTGCTCCACCCGTCGGGCGAATTTCGCCAGCGTGCGAGAGGCGGGGTCATGATGCAGCCGCTCGGTGCCCGCGAGATCGAGAAAGGCCTCGTCGATCGAGAGAGGCTGCACCAACGGAGTCAGATCCTGCATCATCCGTCGGACCTCGCGGCCGACGCGCGCATATTTCTCCATGTCGGGCTTGATCACGACGGCGTCGGGACAGGCCTCGAGCGCCTTGAACATCGGCATGGCACTCTTCACGCCATGGATGCGCGCGACATAACAGGCGGTCGACACCACGCCGCGCTTGCCCCCGCCGATGATGACCGGTTTGTCCGCCAGTTCCGGATTGTCGCGCTTCTCCACCGAGGCGTAGAAGGCGTCGCAATCGACATGGGCGATGGTCAGCCGCTCGAGTTCGGCGTGGCGGACGAGGCGGGGAGAGCCGCAGGCACGGCAGCGGCGCCTGTCACCAGCGACGGGTCGCATGCAGTCGCGACAGAAACCTTGAATTTCGTCTTGCTCGCCCATCGAACGCCCGGAACAGAAGTTGAACGCCCGACAATACGACGGCGGCCCTGTCCGCTCAAGCGGCCAGGCGATCACTGCTGACGGGAATGCGTCAGCCCGGCGAAAGTCCGAGGTGGTGGCGGATCAGCAACTCCGCTTGCATCCAGTCCTCTGCCACCACGATGCCGGCGTCCGGCCTCGGCGCCATCGCGCGAAACACCTTGTTGGCCATCAGGTGGATCAGGATGCAGTCGGGCGCGTGCGTCCGCACCGAGCGGTGGTTGTAGGCGATGTCGTCGATGAAGGCCGCCGGCACCTTTCGCTCCGCGATCAGGCTCGCCACGACAGGGCCTTTCGGCTCCTCGGTGGCGATCATCGGAAAATCCAGGCCGTGCAGGTCGAGCAACGTCCGGCGGACGTCGTGGTGCCGCGGCGGCATCGCCGTGAGGAAGACGATGTCGGCATCCTCGGACAGGCTGCGCAGGGCCGCGTCCACGCCGGCAGCGGGGGTCTGCCAACGATCCTGCGTGGTGAAGAATTCCTCCTGCATCCGCTCGACCTCGGCATCCTCCGCAACGATGCTCTCCGCTATGCTGCGGATGTTGCCATGCAGCCTGAAACTGTCGGGATGCAGCCGGTGGCCGACCGAGTTGAGGTAGCGGTCGAACGGATCGAGGAACTCGAGAACGACCTCGTCGACGTCGCAGACGACAAGCGGTCGCCGGGACGCGGCCAGCAGTTCGATGATCGCCGCCGTCATGGCCAGTTCTCGTCCGCCGAGCCTGCGAGCGCCTGGTGGCAGGCAGCCACGTACTCGATCCTGACGCCGCTTTCTGCGCAATAGGCCATCAGCGTCGGCTCGTGCGCCATCACGAAACCCGTGACGCCGGCGAGAAATCCGGGTTCAGCCGCAGCCTGGCGGATGGAACTCGCCTCGATGCCGGTCAGCGCCAGGAATCGCGTGATCAGGTCGGGCTGTCCGACGATCCACCCCAGGATCTGGATGGCCGCGCCCTCCGCCTCCTCAAGACTGGCGGTGCCGCTTCGCCTTCTGTCCGGCATTTTGTCTCTCATCTTACGCCTTTTTAAACCTAATGGACCTACCATCTATCCCGGAACCGCTGAGAATCCGTGTGTCTATTCCTATATAGGTCAGGCAGACAGCGTGCAAAATCGGGAATAGAGACCGGCGCCATGCCAAAACAGGTTATGATTGTCGAAGACAACGAGCTCAACATGAAGCTCTTCCGCGACCTCATCGAGGCGTCCGGATACAAGACGATCCAGACCCGGAACGGGATGGAAGCGCTCGACCTCGCTCGCAAGCATCGTCCCGACCTGATCCTTATGGACATCCAGTTGCCGGAAGTGTCGGGGCTCGAAGTCACGAAATGGCTGAAGGAAGACGACGAACTGCACGTCATCCCGGTCATTGCCGTCACGGCCTTCGCGATGAAGGGCGACGAGGAACGCATTCGCCAAGGCGGCTGCGAAGCCTATGTGTCCAAACCAATTTCGGTGCCCAAGTTCCTGGAGACGATCAAGACCTATCTCGGCGACGCCTGATTGCCGGCCCATTATGTATGACCGACTGACCCAAACTGTATCTGAGTAACGGGACTTCATATGACCGCGCGTATCCTGGTAGTGGACGATATTCCCGCGAACGTGAAACTCCTCGAGGCCCGGCTGCTCGCCGAGTATTTCGACGTGCTGACAGCGGAGAACGGCTACGAATGCCTCGACATCTGCGCCAAGGCGTCGGTGGATGTCATCCTGCTCGACATCATGATGCCCGGCATGGACGGTTTCGAAGTCTGCGAGCGCCTGAAAACCAATCCCAAGACCGCCCATATTCCCGTGGTCATGGTCACCGCGCTCGATCAGCCGACCGACCGGGTTCGGGGCCTGCGCTGCGGCGCCGACGACTTCCTGACGAAACCCGTCAACGACATGCAACTGATGGCCCGGGTCAAGAGCCTTGTGCGCCTCAAGATGCTGTCCGACGAACTGCGCCTGCGCGCCGAGACCGCCCGCACGATCGGCATCGACGCCAGCGCCGTGCGCGAGGACGAGCCGGCCAGCATCCTGCTGGTTGACGGCCGGGCCAATTCCCAGGAGCGCATTGCCCGGGCCCTCAAGCCCGTTGCCGAAATCTCGGCGATGAGCGACCCGCAGGCGGCGATCTTCGAAGCGGCCGAAGGCAATTACGACCTCATCATCGTCAATTCGAATTTCGACGATTACGACCCGCTGCGGCTCTGCTCACAGATCCGCTCGCTCGAGCGCTCGCGCTTCATCCCGGTCCTGCTGGTCGTCGATGCCGGCGGCGAGGCGATGGTGGTGCGAGCCCTGGAGCTCGGCGTCAACGACTACATTCTGCGGCCGCTTGATCCGAACGAATTGCTCGTGCGGTGCCTGACCCAGATCCGCCGCAAGCGTCTTAACGACCGTCTGCGCGAGAGCGTGCACCAGACGATCGAACTTGCAGTCACCGATCCGCTGACAGGCCTTAACAATCGCCGCTACCTCGACAAGCATCTCAAGCTGCTGTTCGACCGGGCTGCTGCGCGAGGTCGACCGCTATCGGTCTGCATCACCGATATCGACCGCTTCAAGTCGGTCAACGATACCTATGGCCATGATGCCGGCGACGAAGTGCTCAAGGAGTTCGCGGCCCGGGTTCGGTCCACCGTACGCGGCGCAGACCTTGCCTGCCGCTTTGGCGGCGAGGAATTCGTGGTGATCATGCCGGACACGGCTCCGGAGACGGCGGCCGCCGTTGCCGAGAGGTTGCGCTACGTTGTCGAGAACCAGCCCTTCGTGCTCAAGCAGAGCGGAACGGAACTGAAAATCACGGCTTCGCTTGGCATCGCCACCACAATTCATGGCGCGACATCGGGCGACGACCTGATGCGGCAGGCCGACCGGGCGCTTTATGAGGCTAAGCATGCGGGCCGCAACAGGGTTGTCGCAGCCGCAGCCTGAGCCGAAATCGATAAGACGCACGATTTTCGAGACTTATCCACAGTCAATTCCGTGTGATCTGCGGACATTGAAGGGGTTTCCCATGGGGTGCCAACAGAAATCCTGGTGAATCGGACGGGATTGCGCATGTATACAGCGCGACGCGCTCTGCGCGCGTCGATCCACAGCGGTTTGTCCTTAGTAATTCGAACATTATGGATTTTTTTCAATATCTTACTGACAGCTATCGCTCGCACTGAGTTGCATCCTCGCCGCCTGTTGCGAAATCGGATGCTGTATTTCAGACTCGAAATAATTCCGTATTTTTCAGGGGATTTTATACAGGCCGACGCGATCTCGCGCAGAGATGAAGCCGGCCGCCACAGTTAACCATGCGTGCAATTTGAAAGCTGCTTGGTTAACAACCCATTGATTTCCTCACGATTTTAGCGCAAGGTCTTCTACGACTGGAATGCGGACCTAATTGCTCACAGATTCGCATACCCCATGATGCTCAGGTCCGCCGCATCTCCTGGGTCGTGGGGCCGGTCGGTCAGCCGTAAATACGCGGAGTCCTCGTTCTGCCTTACTGTTGACCGACCCCCATTAGAACGCCATCGCCGCAAGGCGGTGGCGTTTTTGATTCAGGCCGTCGGCGTTATATTGGCAGTCCTACCTTTCCGGAACCTTGTCATGAAAATGCGCATAGACGATGCGCGCAACGGTCTCCGATATGCCGGGCACGGCGAGCAGGTCGGTGATGCCCGCCCGTGATACCGCCTTGGCAGTGCCGAAGTGCTGCAGCAGGGCGCGCTTGCGCGTCGGGCCGATGCCTGCCACTTCGTCCAGCGGGTTCTTGATCAATTCCTTCTTGCGCCGCGCGCGATGCGAGCCGATGGCGAAGCGATGCGCCTCGTCGCGCATGCGCTGGATGAAATAGAGCACCGGATCGCGCGGCGGCAGCGAGAAATCCGGCTTGCCCTGCATGAAGAAGCGTTCGCGGCCTGCCTCGCGATCCTGGCCCTTGGCCACGCCGATCGCGGTGACGACGTCTCGGATGCCGAGTTCGTCGAGAATCGCACGCACTGCCGTCATCTGGCCCTGGCCGCCGTCGATCAGGATCACGTCGGGCCAGACCGGGAAGGGCGCGTCTTCCGCCGGGGGCTGCGAGCGGTCAGGCAAGCCTTCTTCCTTGATCAGCCGCGCGAAGCGTCGCGTCATCACCTCGCGCATCATGCCGAAGTCGTCGCCGGGCGTCAGGTCTTCGTTCTTGATGTTGAACTTACGATACTGGTTCTTGACGAAGCCCTCCGGCCCCGCGACAACCATGCCGCCGACGGCATTGGTGCCCATGATATGCGAATTGTCGTAGATCTCGATCCGCCGCGGCGGGTAGGAGAGCCCGAAGGTTTCCGCCACCCCATTGAGCAGCCGTGCCTGGGACGACGTCTCCGCAAGCTGGCGGCCATGTGCTTCCCGCGCGTTGGACAGCGCATGGTCCACCACCTCGCGCTTCTCGCCGCGCTGCGGTGCATGGATCTGCACGCGAAAGCCGGATCGCTCGGTAAGGGCGTCGGACAGCAACTGTTGCTCCTCGACCGCCTCGGACAGCAGGATCTGCCGGGGGCATGGCTTGTCGTCGTAGAATTGCGCCAGGAAGGCGTTGAGCACCTCGGCGCCGCTCATCGCCGGATCGGCTTTCGGGAAATAGGCGCGGTTGCCCCAGTTCTGGCCGGTCCGGTAGAAGAACACCTGGATACAGGACAGTCCGCCATCGTGGTGGATGGCGAAGACATCGGCCTCCTCGATCGAGGCGAGGTTGATGCCCTGATGGCTCTGCACATGCGACAGCGCCGCGAGCCGGTCGCGGTAGACGGCGGCGCGCTCGAAATCGAGATCGTCCGCCGCCTCGTTCATCCCCTTCGCGATGGTCGCCTTGACCAGTTGGCTGCGGCCCGACAGGAAATCCCGCGCCTCCGACACCAGTTCGGCATAGTCGCCGTCGCTGACCTCGTGCGTGCAGGGTCCGGCGCAACGCTTGATCTGGTAGAGCAGGCACGGACGAGTACGGCTCTCGAAGACGGAATCCGTGCAGGTGCGCAGCAGGAAGGCGCGCTGCAGAGAATTGATCGTCCGCCCCACCGCCGTCGCGGACGCGAACGGGCCGAAATAGTCGCCCTTGCGCACGCGGGCGCCGCGATGTTTCATGATCGCCGGCGCGCGATGGGCACCCGATATCAGGATATAGGGAAAGCTCTTGTCGTCGCGCAGCAGCACGTTGAATTTCGGCCTGAGCCGCTTGATCAGGTTGGCCTCGAGCAGCAGCGCCTCGGTTTCCGTCCGGGTGGTGACGAATTCCATGTTCGCGGTCTCGCGCACCATCCGCGCGATCCGGTTGGAATGGACGCGACCCGCCGCATAGTTGCCGACCCGCTTCTTCAACGACCGCGCCTTGCCGACATAGAGGACGTCGCCGCCAGCGTTGAGCATACGGTAGACGCCGGGGCTGTTCGGGAGTTGCTTGACGAACTCGCCGATCAGTTCCATGCCGGTGAGGCCGGTCTCGGGCCGTGGGGTCTCGTTCCAGGCGATGGTCGCGCCGGTGCCGTCAGTGACGGGAGCCTCGGCCGCTGGTTCCACAAAGTCGTCTTCGTCTTCCGTTGGCTCGTCGTCGTAAAGTATGCCGCCATCGAGCGGCTTGCCAGAATTCACTGCCACCTATTCATTCCACAACCTCTGCCACGTCGGGCGTCTGCCAGGCGAGATGCTGGCCGCCGTCGAGTGCGATCATTTGTCCCGTGATCGACGGGGTCTCGTGCAGGAACCGGATCGTCCGGCCGAACTCGTCCAGTCCCGCACCCTTCCTCATGATAAGCCCGGACACCTGTTTCTGGAAGTCCGCTTCGGTCTGGCGCGCTGCCGGCAGCGTCGGTCCAGGGCCGATGGCATTGACTCTCACGCGCGGTGCCAGTGCCTGGGCGGCCGTCTTCGTGGCCATGTAGAGCGCAGCTTTTGACAGCGTGTAGGAATAGAACCGCGGCGTCGGCGACCAGACGCGCTGGTCGATGATGTTGACCACGAGCCCACTGACAGCTTCCGGCAGTTGCCGCACGAAATCCCGCGTCAGGATCGTCGGTGCCTTCACATGGATGGCGAAATGGTCATCGAACAGGGATTCGTCGAAATCCTCCACACCGTCGCGCTGGAAGATCGAGGCATTGTTGACGAGAAGATCGATCGGACCGATCTGCGCATTCGTCTCGGCGATCAGCGCCTCGCGTCCTTCAGGCCGGATGAGGTCGCCTGTCACCACGCAGGCGTGCCCCCCGGATGCGGTGATCTCGTTTCGCACCGTCACCGCCTCATCGAGCGACGTGGAGGCGTGGATAGCAACGGTATAGCCATTCGCTGCCAGATCCCTGATGATCGCCGCGCCGATGCGTTTCGCGCCGCCGGTAACGAGGGCGGTCTTCAGTTGTGTCGATGTCAAAGCCGAGCCTTTTGAATCACGTCATTGATGGGATTAACAGATATAGTGCTGATACGGCCTGATCAAACGATCGGATTAGGCACTTTTTAACCATGGTATTTTCAATGTTCTTGGATGAAAAACTTAAGAGTATCCATCGGAATTTGATCGGTAATATTTATATGGTGAACGAACAGTTTAAGTCGAGCGATGCGGCTTAATACAATAACACAAGATTGCCTTTTTTGATTCATGATTTGGTAACCGGAAATCCCCGATGAAGGGGCATCAATTCTTCGGTCCGCCCACGGGTCGATTTCCGAAAACCATCGACGGACCGCTCTGAACGCAGCCCGTCCGCATACAAGGAGTAGAGTCATGCGTAAAATCACCAAGATCCTCGCCGCTTCGGCCATCGCCCTGTCTGCCGCGTCCTTCGCCCGCGCCGCCGACGCCATCGACGAAATCCCCTCCGCGCCGCAATCCGTGGACGTGATCCCGGCCGGAAACTGGGAAGGCGCCTATGTCGGCGGCAAACTCACCCACCAGTGGGGCAAGACCAAGATGAACAAGGACTATGATGCCAAGGGCTTTGGCGGCGGCGTCTACACCGGCTACAACAAGCAGGACGGCCAGATCGTCTACGGCGCGGAAGTCGACCTCAACTATTCCGGCATCGAGAAGTCCTACAAGGGCGTCGAGGCGACCCAGGGCCTGAACGGTTCGATTCGCGCCCGCGCTGGCTACGACCTCTCGCCGGCTCTGGTCTACGCAACCGGCGGTCTCGCAGCCACCAATCTCGAAGTCACCGACAAGACCTCCGACAGCAACAAGACGCTGCTCGGCGTGACGCTTGGTGCCGGCGTGGAAACCATGATCACCGAATCGATCACGGCACGGACCGAGTATCGTTTCACCAACTACCAATCCCAGACCTTCAACCTCGATTCCGGCGCCACCGATCGTGGCCTCAAGGAACATCAGGTCAATGTCGGCCTCGGCGTGAAGTTCTGATCCCATTGGCCGAATGAGGAGGGGCCGGGCGCAAACCCGGCCCTTTCGTCATGCCTGCGGCTTCATGCCGGCATAATCGGGAAACAACGCCTCGAATTTCTTCGGCCAGGCCTTGAGCTTGCTCCTGCCCTTTTCCCATTCGCCGGGAAATCTCAGGTCCAGATACCCGATCATCGCCGCAAGCGCGAAATGCCCGCCGTGAAGCTTCTTTGTCGTGCGCGGGAGATTGGCGTTCAGGTGGTCCAGCCCGCGCACCACCTTGTCCCACTGCCGGTCGATCCAGGGCTGGTGAACCTTGTCCTCGGGATGAAACCGCTTTTCGTAGACAATGGCGAGCAGGCAGTCGGTAATCCCGTCACACAGGGCTTCCAGCACCTCCGCGTCGGTCCGCTTTTCGCCCTTGCGCGGATAGAGCCCGCCTTTCGACATCCGGTCGAAAAACTGCATGATGACGCGGCTGTCATAGACCGGCGGGCCGTCGTCGCGGACCAGCACCGGTATCTTGCCGAGCGGATTGTTGCTCGTGAGCATTTCCGGCGCCGGCTCGGTGCGGGTCAGGACGGTCTCGACGCCGAGGTCGAGATATTTCGACGCCATCAGCGCCTTGGCCGAATAGGGTGATGTGGAGAAATACAGCAGTTTCATGGGAAACCTCAGGGTAGGGCGGGCACGCTGACCAGGCGCGACCGGCAGGCGTTGCGATCGACTTCCTCGCAGGCCCTGAAGCCGAGCGACTTGGTCATGCAGATGCGGATCTCGGTCAACTGGCCGCCATTGCATGTCACGGCGATGCTGTCTGGCCGCAGACCGGGATTGGCGCGGCCGAACAGGGCTTCGATCTCGGCGATGGCCAGTCGTCGCGGGATGCGACCGTCGAAAATGACCGGTGGCAGCCGGACCTTCCGGTAGGCGGCGCGCAGCGTGTCGAAATAAACCCTCTGGCTCAGCCCGGTACACGTGCCGTGCTTGCGCCACTCATGACCGGCGAGGCCCGCGGAGGGGATGATGTCGTAGAGTGTCCTCGCCAACGACTGGGGCACCCGCTCGGGTTCGCGGCTCCGGCAATATTCCGGCCAGCCGCGCTCGTTCTGCGGCCAGAGGCCGTGGGCGATGAACCGGTAGGGCCGCCGCCCGTCGCATTGCGCGCTCGAGCCGTCGCGGTCGTTCGACGCGCACCAGCTCGGCGACCAGGACAAGGACAGGACATAGAAGTCGAAATCGTCGGCATGGGCAACTTGCGGCGCCGCAAGCCCGACCAGCACCAACAACAGGCCGAAGAGCCGCCCCATCGGCCGTTACCAGCCGATCGCGTTGCGGATCGTCGAGCAATCCTTGCCGTAGACTTTCCAGGGATCGAGCCCAACAATGCAGAATTCCGCGCTGGCCAGCAGCGGAATGCCGGCAAAGCCCCAGGGTTTTTCAATGAGGTACCACATGTCCCGCACCGTGCGGTCGCTCATCCGGGCCTTGGCATGGCACCACTTGCGCTGGACCGTGTGGGTCTCGTCGCGATCGCGGGCATGGTGCTCGGCCGGATCGATGATCTCGATCAGGAAGAGCTTGGTCTTGGTATAGCTGCGGAACTTGTGGTCGACCTTCTGCTTGACACGTTCGATCACCTGCGGCGTCGCGCAGTAGTCATTGGGGTCGGGCAGCCGGAGTTCGTCGGCACGGGCAGCCGGCGTCGCCAGCATGGCGGCAAGTCCGATCGCAATCGCCAGACGTCTCGAAAACATGTCTTCCCTCCATTCTCGAAGCGCCGCACCTTGATCCGCTTGCCGTCGGCGGGTCAAGTGCAAAGCAGTCACACTCGCAGGACCAGAATGCTCATTCACCTCGGATCCACATGTTCCGGGTGTTGGCGAAGCGATCCTGCGCCAGCTTTTCCTTGAGGAAAGGCAGGAGAATGTCGCACTCTGCCTTGAGCGTGTAGGGCGGGTTGACGATGATCAGGCCCGACCCGGAAAGCCCGTCTCCACGGTCGCTTCGGACCGACAGTTCGACCGCGAGCATCTTCGGTATTTCAAGGGCATGCAGCGCCTTCATGAAGTCCTTTATCGGCGCGTCGCGCTTGAGCGGATACCACAGGCAGTAGATGCCGCCGGGGAACTTTCGCCAGGCCCTGGCGAGACCGTCGACAAGGCGTTCATACTCGCCGGGCTCCTCGAAGGGCGGGTCGACCAGGATCAGGCCGCGCTTCTCCTTGGGCGGGACATGCGCGTTCAGCGCCAGCCATCCGTCCAGATGCGTCACCCGCGTCTGGAAGTCGCCGTCGAAATGGCTGCGCAGGGTTTCGCAGTCCTCCGGATGCAGTTCCATCAGCGACAGCCGGTCTTCCTTGCGTAGCAGCATGCGCGCGAGCTTCGGCGAGCCGGGATAGAGACGCACGTTGCTGGTTGTGTTCAGCGTTCGCACGGCGTCGAGATAGGGTGCCAGCAGCGGTGCGACCGGCTTGGGCAACTCCTTGCCCAGCAGCCTGCCGATGCCGCCATGCCATTCGCCGGTCTTCTGTGCCTCCTCGCTCGAGAGGTCGTAGAGGCCGATCCCGGCATGGGTGTCGATCACGCGGAACGGCTTGTCCTTGAGCTTGAGATACTCGATCAGCCGCGCCATCACGGCGTGCTTGAGCACGTCGGCAAAATTTCCCGCATGATAGATATGGCGATAATTCATGACGTACCGTGATACCAGGATGATATTTCGCGATTGCGCGATGCATGCGCTTTCCGGCGCGGCGGCATTGTCCTATAGAAATGCCATGAACATCGCCACCCGCACCATCGAAAAAACCACGATCGCCAACACCACCGTCGGCCATACGGCCTGTCCACATGACTGTCCGTCCACCTGCGCGCTCGATATCGAGATTGGTGCCGATGGCCGGATCGGCCGGGTTCGCGGATCAGATGCCAACAGCTATACTGCAGGCGTGATCTGCGCCAAGGTCGCCCGCTATGCCGAGCGTCTCTATCATCCCGACCGGCTGATGCATCCATTGCGGCGCACCGGCGCCAAGGGCGCCGGCGGCTGGCAGCGGGTCGCCTGGGCGGATGCGCTCGACGAAATAGCCGAGGCTTTCCTTAAGGCCGAGGCGAAGCATGGCTCCGAGACGGTGTGGCCCTACTACTATGCCGGCACGATGGGCTGGGTGCAGCGCGATTCCATCGACCGCCTGCGCCATGCGAAGAAATATTCCGGCTTCTTCGACTCGGTCTGCGTCAACCAGGCCTGGACCGGCTTCGTCATGGGTGCCGGCACGTTGCGCGGTCCGGATCCGCGCGAAATGGCCAAGTCCGACTGCGTCGTCATCTGGGGTACCAACGCGGTCTCGACCCAGGTCAACGTCATGACGCACGCCATCCGCGCCCGCAAGGATCGCGGTGCCAAGATCGTCGTCATCGACATCTACGACAATCCGACGATGAAGCAGGCGGACATCAAGCTGATCCTCAACCCGGGCTCGGATGCCGCGCTTGCCTGCGCCGTCATGCATGTCGCCTTCCGCGACGGCCATGCCGACCGCGCCTACCTTGCACAATACGCCGACGATCCCGCCGGCCTCGAGGCCCATCTCCAGACCCGCACGCCGCAATGGGCGTCCGCGATTACCGGCCTCTCGGTCGAGGACATCGAGGCCTTCGCCCGCCTCGTCGGCACCACAAAGAAGACCTATTTCCGCCTCGGCTACGGCTTCACCCGCTCGCGCAACGGCGCGGTCTCCATGCATGCGGCACTGTCGGTGCCTGTCGTGCTCGGCTCCTTCCAGCACGAGGGCGGCGGCGGGTTCCATTCCAACTCCGGCATTTTCGGCATGGACAACAGGCTGCTGACCGGCGCCTCGCTCGTCGACCCCGCGATCCGCCACCTGCCGCAGACCGAACTTGGCAGAATCCTCACCGGTGACGCAACCGCGCTACAGGGCGGTGCGCCGGTGACCGCCATGCTGATTCAGAACACCAATCCGATGAACGTGATGCCGGAGCAGCGGCTCGTCCGCCAGGGCTTTGCCCGCGAGGATCTCTTTGTCGCTGTCCACGAGCAGTTCATGACAGACACGGCCGCGGTGGCCGACATCGTCTTGCCCGCCACCATGTTTGTCGAGCATGACGACATCTATCGCGGCGGGGGCCACAGCCATATCCTGCTGGGCCCGAAGCTGGTTGAGCCGCCCGAAGATGTCCGGACGAACCTGTTCGTCATCGAGGAACTGGGCCGACGCCTGGGCGTCGCCGACATGCCAGGTTTCGGTCTCTCCGAACGCCAGCATATCGATGCGATCCTGTCGCCCATCGGCGCCGGCTTTGACGATCTGCTGTCGGACAAGTGGATCGACCGTCAGCCGGATTTCGACAAGGCCCATTTCCTTGATGGCTTCGCCCATGCCGACGGCAGGTTCCGGTTCCGGCCGGACTGGCAGCAGCAGAAGGCGCCGACCCGACCACCCGAGAGCATGGGCCTGCAGGGACCGGTCGAAACCCTTCCTGTCTTCCCCGATTACTGGGCGGCGGTCGAGGCAGCGGATGCCGACCATCCCTACAGGCTGGCCACGCCGCCGGCCCGCAACTACCTCAATTCCAGCTTCGCCGAGACCAGGACGTCGCGGGACAAGGAAGGCCGACCGGAACTGATGATTTCGCCTGACGACGCCGGGCGCGAAGCCATCGCCAGCGGCGACGTCGTGACGATCGGCAATGCGCGGGCATCGCTGCGCATTCATGCGCGGGTCACCGATGTCGCCAAGCCCGGCACGCTCATCGCCGAGGGATTGTGGCCCAATGGTGCCCATCTCGACGGCGAGGGCATCAACGTGCTGACCAGTGCGGAGGCTGCGGCGCCTTATGGCGGGGTCGGGCTGCACGACAACCACGTGTGGCTCAGGAAGTAACCGACAATGGATGCCAAAGCTGATCGCAGCATCGAGGTGCTCGGGCGCGAGACCTTGTCGAAGCGCTTCATCACGCTTGAGAAGGTCACGATTGAACACGCGACGCGCTCGGGCGGGCGCATCACGGTCGAGCGCGAGATCCACGATCACGGCAATGCCGCGACGATCCTGCTCTACGACCCGGCGCGCAAGTCCGTCGCGCTTGTCCGCCAGCTTCGCGTGCCGGTCTATCTCAATGGCGGCGAGGGCTGGATGATCGAAACGCCGGCGGGCCTGCTCGACGGCGAGCATCCGGCCGAGGCGATCGCCCGCGAGGCGATGGAGGAAACCGGCTACCGCGTGGAGAACGCCGAACATCTCTTCGACGCCTATATGTCGCCCGGCACGGTGACCGAGCGCGTCAGTTTCTTCGCCGCCGAGATCGATCTGGCGAAAAAGGCGGGCAAGGGCGGCGGACTTGCGTCCGAGGGGGAAGACATCGAAGTCCTCGACCTGACGCTCGACGCGGCATTCTCAATGATCGCCACCGGCGAGATCTGCGACGGCAAGACCATCATGATGCTGCAATGGGCCAGGATGCGCTACGGGCCTTAGTCTTACCCTACTCCCAGGATCGCTGATCCCGCGGCAGTCGGTTGTTGGGATCGAAGAGGTCGATGCGATCCTCTGGTCCGCTGTTCCACCTCCAGAGCACGATGTTGCGATGGTCCGGGCGGGCATTGCGGGCAAAGGAAGGAACGCTTATCCCGGCCCATGACCGCGCGAGCCTGTCATGCACGAGCCATGATCTTGGCCGCCGGCCTTCGTATCGCTCAAGCAGCCAGGGCTTGTCAGATCATCCAGCGTGATCCCTGCCGCCGCAAGAGTGGCGGCATCTGTGAGGTCGGCCAGATCCAGTCCGGTAATCCGATACGTGCAGATCGTCAGAGGCTCGAAACGATAGGCGAAACCGTGGCTGGCCTCTAGGACCGCGCCTTCGAGGCTGGTCGCAAGGTAGAGTGCGGGGACACCCACGGGATTGAACCTGCCGCCATGAATGGCCGCTCCTTCACCGGAAAGAGGCGTGTGGGCCCATTTCGGATCATGCGCCCGACAGGCGAAGCCCGAAAAGATCATGCAAAGCCGCCGAGCGCGACATGGTCGAGATAATCGCGCACCGCCGTCGAACTGCCCGACTTCACAAGCGATTCAGCCGTTCGCCCGCCAAACTCCGGCAATGGCTCTGAGCGGTACCAGGCAAAGGCCTGTCTCAGGCCCCCGGCCCAAGGCGTCACGCGATGAAGGATCTCCACCGTCTCCCGCAAGCGATTCTGGGTCTGCGCCGAATTCGCGCGTGCTCTCCGGTTCAGGTTGCCTGCTGGTATGCCCGCGGTCTCCGCGAGTTCGCGTTTGCTGATGCCGAGTGCCGCGGCCAGATCGTCGGCCATCGATTCAGCGGCAAGCGGGTAGCGGAATGCTGGCTGAGATGTCATCGATTTTGCTCCAGTTCGCGATCAAAACATATGACATTGCTGATACTTCTTCAAGTCTAGAACTTCCCGCGCAGGCCCAGCGAGAGCGTCATCGACATATAGTCCGCCCCGGCGCCGTCCTTGAACCGGCTCTTGTCGTCCGACATGCGGTCGATCATGGTCGTGTCCGCCCGGCCGCGAAAGATCCGGTCGAAGGCGCCGGACACGAAGATCGCGGTATCGGGCCTGATTTCATATTCGGCGGCGCCCGAGATCATCAGTGCAGGCGTCGCCTCGACATGGTCGATGAAGCGCAGCGCCCGCATCCAGTGGTCGTCCGTGCCCCGACCCTGAAGGGCAACGCCGCCCTGGAACGCGCTGGAAAATGTCCAGGGGCCGTCCGAATGCACCACGTTGGCAGCGAGGAACGGCACCGGCCACTGCTGGCGGTAGCTGATGGCCTTCTCATCGCCGGGAAACTTGCCCCTTGCGTCGCGGAAATCGGAGGAGGAATAGACGTAGGAGCCGCCCCAGGCCGTCCATTTCACATCGGTGTAGCGGGCGCCGCCGCCCAGGGCGATACTGGTGTTTCCGTGGGAGAGAATTTCCCGACCGGCTTCGATGCTGCCGGCGAAATAGTGATCGAGGCGCGTGTCGGGGTGGATCGACCGGTCGCTCCACGGTCGGCTTTCCACGAGCCAGTCGTAGTCCCGCATGTGTCCGTCGCCGCCGGTGCCGAGGGTGCCGGTTGCGCGTAGGTAGAATTGACCGACCTCCGCCGTCAACTCGCCGGTAAAGGTACTGACGGCCGTGCTTCGCCAGATCAACTGGGAGAGCTTGCTCTTGCCGGCATAGACGAGTTCGTTGGCCTCGATGGCGGTGATGCCGTAGCTGCCGCGGAATGTCACCGTTCCGTCGGCCGAAGTCTGCAGCATCTCGGCGGCCGGCGCGATGGTCGGCAGGCCGGAAATGATCAAGGACAGGATCGCCAGCCTGCGCAACATGCGAATCTCCCCGAATTGTCGCGGTTCGACCATAGCACCGCCGCCCGCAGCTTCAACGGGTCGATGCGGTGATGTCGTCGGCCGGCACGAGGGTCGCATAGGCCGCCGACGCTGACAGCCGCACCATCGGCGTGCCGCGATCGAGCTTCGAGGCCACGGAGAGGCTGGTCACGCTGCAATTGCCGGACTTGGCGCGGATGGTGGCGCAGGTGGTCGCCACATCCTTGTAGATGCGCATCCGCAACGCTGCCGATTTCCCGAAGAAGACGCGTGACTTCGTCGCCGCCCGGCCAGGGCTCGATTTCGTGACACGAAACTCGTAATAGCCTTCGGGGTCCACGGAACCAAGGGTGCTCTTTTCCGAGAATGCCAGTTGGACCTGATACTCAAAGGCGTTGTCGCCGATGGCACGTCCGGTGGCCGACATGACGGTGCATTTGCCTGCCAGCGTTTTCAGGAGCGCGTCGCATTCCTGCTCGCCGATCTCCTGGATCCGGTCATTGGCGGCATCGAGCAGTTGCTCCGTCGTGACGATCTTGCCGGATTTCTGCTTGGTTTCCCCGAGCGGCTGCTGGACCGTCACCACCAGCCTGCGTTCGGCGACGAGGTCGTCATGCACCTCGAGCAACTGGTAGGCGAACTGGTTTGCCGCACTCTTCAGGCTCTCGGGGACCACATTGGCATTGAGACGTGCGGCGCGATGCTTCCAGGCATTCTGTTTGACCGAAATGTCGTTGCCGAGCTGGGTGAGGTTGTAGGCGTTGTAGACCTGCAGGAAGAGCAGGACAACGAACGGGATGACGATGAAGGTCGCCAGCAGGACCAGGAAGAGCTGCTGCCCCTTCGGCAGGACACTCCAGATGGATACGAGCTTCCGCATGACAATCCCTTCGCCGCTTCGCATCCATTGGTGGTGCACGCCGTTAATGCCAGCTTAACGGCGCCCGGTGGGAGGCAGATCGAATGCGGCGTCGGTTCATGGCCGATGAAGGAAAATTGGAAATATTGAGCGAATGCTTCAGCCGAAGGAAATGAGCTGTGCGTCCGCCTGCGTGCTGCTTTCGCCACCCGCGACCTTGCGCAGCGCCAATGGGTAGAGCCTGTGCTCCGCCTTCAGGACCCGGGCCGCCAGGCTTTCGGCCGTGTCGCCGTCGAGCACCGGCACCGCTGCCTGGGCGACAAGCGGGCCTTCATCGACGCCCTCGGTGACGAAATGCACGCTGCAGCCCGCGAGCCGCGCGCCGGCGTCGATGGCCCGCTGGTGTGTATGGAGCCCGGGAAATAGCGGCAGCAGCGACGGATGGATGTTGATGATCTTGCCGTGCCAGGCCGCGATGAATCCGGGGGACAGCAGCCGCATGTAGCCCGCAAGGCAGATGAGGTCGAGATCGAGACCCGCAAGGTGACCCAGGATCGCCGCCTCATGGGCGGCTTTCGAGGCGAAGTCCTTGCGCTCGAACGCGATGGCGGGAACGCCCGCCGCTTGCGCCCGGGCAAGCCCGCCGGCATCCTTGTGGTCCGAGATCACGCCGACGAATTCGAACGGGTAGTCCGCGGCCTGCGCGGCTGCAATCAGCATCGCCATGTTGGATCCGCCGCCTGAAATCATGATGGCGGCGCGCTTGCGGGCCGCGATCATAAGGCGAGCTTGCCCTTGTAGCTGACGCCGGCGTCATCCTCGGCGCGCACGATCATCCGGCCGAGCGCAACGACGGTCTCGCCTTCGCCGGTCAGGATCGCGGCGACGGCGTCGGCCTTGTCCGCCGGCACGACGGCGATCATGCCGACGCCACAGTTGAAGGTGCGTAGCATTTCCTTCTCGGCGACGCCGCCGGCGGATGCCAGCCAGCGGAATACGGGCTGGACCGGGATGGCATCAAGGTCGACCTCGGCGGCCAGCGCCTTCGGCAACACCCGCGGAATGTTCTCCGGGAAGCCGCCACCGGTAATGTGGGCAAGCGCCTTGATCGCGCCGGTCTCGCGGATCGCCTTGAGCAGCGGCTTCACATAGATCTTGGTCGGCGTGAGCAGTGCCTCGCCCAGCGTCTTGTCGCCGTCGAACGGCGCGGGCGCGTCCCAGCCAAGGCCCGAGAGTTCGACGATCTTGCGCACCAGCGAATAGCCGTTGGAATGCACGCCGGATGAGGCGAGCCCGAGGATGACGTCGCCCTCGGCGATATCGCCCGCCGGCAGAAGCTGCCCGCGCTCGGCGGCACCCACGGCGAAGCCCGCCAGATCGTAGTCGCCCTCGCGGTACATGCCCGGCATTTCCGCCGTCTCGCCGCCGATCAGCGCGCAGCCCGCCTGCCGGCAGCCCTCGGCGATCCCGGAGACGATCGACGCACCCTGGTCGGGATCGAGCTTGCCGGTGGCGAAATAGTCGAGGAACAGCAGCGGCTCGGCCGCCTGCACCACGAGGTCGTTGACGCACATGGCGACGAGGTCGATGCCGACAGTGTCATGCTTGCCCGCATCGATGGCGACCTTGAGCTTGGTGCCGACGCCGTCATTGGCCGCGACCAGGATCGGGTCAGTGAAGCCGGCGGCCTTAAGGTCGAACAGGCCGCCGAAGCCGCCGATCTCGGTATCGGCGCCGGGCCGACGGGTCGACCGCACCAGTGGCTTGATCTTCTCGACCATCAGGTTGCCGGCATCGATATCGACGCCCGCATCGCTATAGGTCAGGCCGTTCTGCTTAGCCTCGCTCATTGCCGTCTCCGGAGGGTCTTGATCGTGTGGGCGCAATGACACGAAGGGGCAGGCGATTCAAGCTCCGCGAGGGTGAATCCAACACATTCCTGGCGTTATGTGGTTGCTGGCTAGCAGCGGATGAAGCGCGTACCCGCTGAGGTCATGATGCGCCGATTGACGAGTTTGAAGGTTTCGGTTCTCTTCCAGCTTTCGCCTTCGCCGGTACATGCGAGTTCCAGCGTGTAGCTCCTTGCCTTTGCGCGCGAAGAAACGATGCTGCAACTCGATTCGTAAAACTCGACCTTGTTGCGCGAGATAGTGCGGCGGATGTCATTGTTATCGACGCATCCCATGCCCTCCTCCATCCATTTTCCATGAATGGGAGAAAAGTCGGCCGCCGGCGCCACGGTGGCGCTCGCTGAGAGCAGGGCAGTTGCGGAAAGAAGAATCAGGGACCTGATAGTTTGACACCGAGCCATCTGCGATCCCCTTTTAGCCCTTTCGGCAATACCTGAAGTGGCGGCCATCGATCGACAGCGCCTTGGGCGACACCTTGGTAATCTTCATAGTGATGTTGGAAATGTCGCGTTCAATCTGGCACCGCGCCCTTATGGTGTAGGTCGCACCGCGTTTCCGGATCGATTTCGGCACGCAGTCGCCGTCGCCGTAGTCTCCAATGTATACGATGGCGTCGGGCCTGATGTGCCATGCGATTTCCGGATTGTCACAAGACTGGTCAGGCGTTGCCCAGATGCCGCGGATGTCGGAGAGATCGGTGCCGGAGGCAGCGTGAGCCGAGACGGACAAAGCGATTGCTGCGAGCAGAGAAGCCGTGGCAGGCAGGGCAATGGCGAGCCGGATCGAAACTACACGTGTCATTCGCATCATCCCTTCCAGTTCTTTGAGCAGTATCTGTAACGGTCGCCCCCAATGGACAACGCCTTCGCTGATAGCCTTACGATCTCGAAACTGTCGTCTGACTTGTTGCCTTCCTGATCGCAGCGCGCCTTGATGGCGTAAGTCCTGCCGCTTTTCTGAATTGACGTCGGAAAGCAGGCGCCCTCGGCGTAGTTTTCCGACGAAGACAATGCGATCGTGCATGATGTGCCACGCGACATTCGGGCTGTCACAAGACTGGTCGGACGTTGCCCAGACGCCCGCGATATCGGAAAGGTCGGCGCTTGAGGCAGCCGAAGCCCCGGCGGAAAGTGCGAATGCTACGGCGACCGCGAGGCGTCCGTTCCTTGTCATAACGTTCCCTCACTGCCAGTTCGGCTTGCATTTTCGGTAGCGTTGGCCGTGGACCTCAATGATTTTCGGGCTGATCCGGCGCACGACCAGAGTAGTGACCGAGCTTACGCCCTCGGTGTCGCATCTCTGCTTCAAGGTGAAACGATGGCCCTTGCGTGTCGCAGATATAAGCTCGCACAGTTCCTCGGGACCCGAAGCTCCCGATTTCTTGATCTCAAAGTAACTGTTGTCTCCGCAGCCTTGTCCTTGCATCGACCAGAATCCAAGGATCGGTAAAGTATCTGCGGAAGATGCAACTTGCGGAATGCATGTCGACAACAGCAGGAAAGTTGCGCCAGCAGTAAATTTGATTTGCGGAATCAGCATTGTTGCATGCCTTCCCGATCAGAAGATGCATCCATTTAAATAATACTTCAATTTTCACATGCATTCAAGCGGCGTCCGGAGGCAGGCGAAGGGCTGGACCCTTGAAATCGGACCTTGAAAAGCGGAAAGGTCTGGGCCTTTCCGCAGAGCGCTATTGAAAGCATGACTTGCAAGAGTCGGATGCGTTGGAGGCGAAGGTCGCGGGACGGTTGGCATATACGAAGCAGCCGGCTGGCGATGGTCACACGAGGAGATCAGATCCATGAACCCATGCCCCTGCGGTTCGGCAAAATCATCGGGCGCATGCTGCGATCCCATCCTCGCGGGCCAGCCGGCTCCGACGGCCGAGGCGCTGATGCGGTCGCGCTACTGCGCGTATGTCGCCGGCAATGCCGACCATCTCCAGCGGACATCGGCCGGCGAGGCGCTGCTGAACTTCGATCGCGATGACGTCAGGCGGTCGTTTGCGGGGACCGAATGGCTGGGGCTCGAGGTGCTCGACACCAGCGGCGGCGGCGAGGGCGACGCGGAGGGGACAGTGACGTTCCGGGCACGCTTCCGGCGCGACGGACGGTTCCATGTCCTTTCGGAGCGATCGGAGTTCCGGCAGATTGGTGGCGAATGGCGCTATTGTCGCGGCGACGTGGCGCCGGACGCGGGCGGATGCGCGGCCGGGCAGGTCGGACGGAACGATCCGTGCCCCTGCGGCTCCGGCCGGAAATTCAAGAAGTGCCACGGCGCCTGACACAGCGCCGCAATCCGGTCAGTCGAGCCTGAGGGCCGCCACCTCGACCGGCTCCGCAAGCCCCTTGAGGATGTGCGCCCCGAGGTGATCGACGTCGGCCTCGCATCCCGCATGCTCGACGAAGGCGCGTGACAGCAGGACCGGCTGCCCGGTATCCTTCGTGAGGCTTTCAAGACGCGAGGCGACGTTGACCGCGGGCCCGATCACCGTGAAGTCGAGCCGGCGCCGCGAGCCGATATTGCCATACATCACATCGCCGAGATGCACGCCGACGCCGTAGCCGAGCTGCGGATGGCCGTCCGCCGCGCTCTTCGCGTTCAGCGCCGCCATCGCCTTGCGACCTTCGCGGATTGCGGCGAGCAGGTCTGCGCAGGCCGTGGGCACGGACAGCGGGAAAATGGCCAGCAGCCCATCGCCCATGAATTTCAGGATCTCGCCGCCATGGTCCTCGATCGGCCCCGACAGCGCATCGAAATAGTCGTTGAGCAGTTCGATCACATAGTCGCGCGGCCAAAGCGAGGACAGGGTGGTGAAATCGCGCATGTCGCAGACCATGATGGCGGCGCTCTTGGTGGCACCGCTGCCACGGGTCGTGGCACCCGCAAGGATCTCCTCGCTCGCATGCGGCCCGACATAGGTGCGCAGCAACGTGCGCGCCATCACGTTCTTGAGGCGCACCTCGGTGACGAGCGACAGGACCGGCAGGATATCCTTGAGTACAAGAAGATGTTCCTCAGAAAAACCGCCGCTGCGTTTTGTGGAGAAAGTCGCGACATGACGCTTGCCCAGCGTATGGGCCAGCGCCAGCGCCACGTATTCGGTCATACCCTCGGCGCGAAGGTCGGCATAGAGCGAGGCTTCGGCGACGGGATCAGTCACCGGCTCCTCCAGATTTCGGCGAAGCGCGTCGACGCCGTCGCGGATCACCCTGAGTGGGCTCTGGAGAAACGCCTCCTCATGCTGGATTTCGTAGCCGTAGAGATCGACCTCGGCCTCCGCCAGGCCCGTCCGCCACAGAAGCCGCGCGCCGCGCCATTGCGGGTGGTTGGTCTGGAAATGCAGCGAGACGCGCGCCACCGGCACGCCCGCGGCAACCAACCGCTCGGACAGGGCGACGAGGATATTGTCGACGAAGCGCTCGTGCTGGGTCTCGCCGACCAGCCAGTCGAGGACCTGGCGCCGGGCGGACGGCCATGTGCCGTCGTCGGCAAGGAGGGCGGTGGAGACCTGGTCTTCGGTCACTCCCATGCGAAATGTCTCCGGGCAACTGCGGCGCTCAAGGGCGGCAACACCGATCCGCGTCCTCTCGCCATGTCGGCGGCGCCGCCGCGGCGCGCGCCTCATACTTGACCATATAGTGCAGCCATCCTATTGCCTCCAGTGATTGTTCACGGGGATCGACGGATGGCCACCCATATTTCCGCACGGAGCCTGAGGCGGCAGGTGGTCTTCTGGCTCTTCGTGCTCGCCTTCTTCGTCGTTTTCCTCTGGCTGTTCTCGACGATCCTGCTGCCCTTCGTCGCAGGCATGGCGCTGGCGTATTTTCTCGATCCGGTAGCCGACAGGCTGGAACGCTGGGGGCTGTCGCGCATGGCCGCGACGTCGCTCATCCTGCTCACCTTCGTCATCCTCCTGGTGCTCGCCTTCATCATCGTGATCCCGCTTCTGGTGACGCAGGCATCCGAGTTCGCCGAGAAGGTGCCTGGCTATATCTCCAGCTTGCAGCAACTGGTCGCCGATCCCAATTCCGAGGTCATGCCGGCCTGGATGAAGGGCCAGCTTGGCGTATTGAAGGAAAATCTCGCCAAATATGCCGGCGAGGGCGCGAGCTTCCTGGCCGGGATCTTCGTGCAGATATGGGCGTCCGGCAAGGCGCTGGTCGACATACTCTCGCTGTTCGTCATCACGCCCGTCGTGGCCTTCTACATCCTGCTCGACTGGGACAGGATGATCGCCAAGGTCGACGGCTGGGTGCCGCGGGACTGGGTGAACGTGGTGCGGCGGCTGGCAGGCGAAATGGACGACGCGATCGCCGGATTCGTGCGCGGGCAGGGCACGATCTGCCTGGTTCTGGCGATCCTCTATGGCGGCAGCCTGTCGCTGGCGGGGCTGAATTTTGGCCTGCTGATCGGCATCGTCTCCGGGCTGATTTCCTTCATTCCCTATCTCGGTTCGCTCGTCGGTCTCGTGCTGTCGGTCGGCGTGGCGCTGGTGCAGTTCTGGCCGGATTACCCGTGGATCCTGTTGATTGCGGGGATATTTTTCGTCGGCCAGATCATCGACGGCTATGTGCTGCAGCCCAAGCTGATCGGCGAGCGCGTCGGCCTGCATCCGGTCTGGCTGATGTTCGCGCTGCTTGCCTTCGGCGCGCTGTTCGGCTTCGTCGGGCTGCTGGTCGCCGTCCCGGCTTCGGCGTCCATCGCCGTGCTCGTGCGCTATGCGATCTCGCGTTACCTCGATAGCGACCTCTACCATGGCGGCGCGCCGCCGGACCAGACCGAACTGATCGCCGAGGACGCGACGGTTCTGATCGTCAGGGATAAGTGATAGAGTGATCCGCATGACGCCAAGAGCCGGCAAACCCGAGCAACTGCCGCTCGAATTCCGCCACGAGGCGGCGCGCGGGCGCGATGATCTCGTGATCTCCGATCCCGTGAGCGCCGCGGCCTCGATCATCGATCGCTGGCCGGAATGGCCGTCGCCCGTCGTCATCATCACCGGCCCGGAAGGCTCCGGAAAGTCGCATCTGGCGGAGGTATGGGCTCGCAGGAGCGGCGCTGCGAGAGTCCGCGCCGTTGCGGGGTCCGATGCGGTGACGCGCGCCGGCGAGGGGCCGGTGCTGATCGAGGACGCGGACCGCGAGGGGTTCGACCAGACGCAACTGTTCCATCTGATCAACGCCGTGCGCTCGGCCGGCACCAGCCTGCTGATCACGGCGCGGAGCTGGCCGATGGCCTGGGGTGTCACGCTGCCGGACCTCGCCTCGCGGCTCAAGGCGGCGATGACGGTGGAGATCGGGCCGCCTGACGACCTGTTGCTTGGACAGATCCTGGTCAAGCTCTTTGCCGACCGGCAATTGCTCGCCGACGACAAAGTGATCGCCTATATCGTGCCGCGCATGGAGCGCTCGCTTGCCGCCGCGCAGTCGATCGTCGAGCGTCTCGATCGCCTGGCGCTGGCGCGGGGAACGCGCATCAGCCGCGCGCTGGCGGCGGAGGTTCTCGGATCCCTGCCGCACGCGGATGATTGACTGTCACGCGGCTGTCATCAATCTGTAATATTCGCTCCGGCGTTGCCGGCAGCAGGGAGTCGCGGGAGTTGGAAGAGATGGAAGCAGGTGTCGCCAAATTGCCGCCGGAACTGGTCGCCGAACCGCCGGTCGCCGGCGAAGTGGAGATCCGCCAGCGACCCGAGCGGTTCATCAATCGCGAATTTTCCTGGCTGCAGTTCAACAGGCGCGTTCTCGAGGAGACGCTGAACACCAATCATCCGCTGCTCGAGCGGGTGCGGTTCCTGTCGATATCGGCAAACAATCTCGACGAATTCTTCATGGTCCGCGTGGCCGGCCTCGAAGGGCAGGTGCGCGCCAACGTTACCATCAAAAGCCCCGACGGTCGGACACCGGCGGAGCAGCTCGAAGCAATTCTGAAGGAAATCAATAATCTGCAGATGGAACAGCAGGCGGCGCTCGCCGTCTTGCAGCAGTATCTCGTTCGCGAGGACATCCTGATCGTCAGGCCCAGTGCGCTGACCAAGGACGACCGCAAGTGGCTGGAGAAGGAGTTCGACGAGGCGATCTTCCCGGTGCTGACGCCGCTCTGCATCGATCCGGCGCACCCATTTCCTTTCATTCCCAACCTCGGATTCTCGATCGCCCTGCAACTGACCAGTCTCACCGGCAAGGAGCCCATGACCGGCCTCATCCGCCTGCCGCAGGCGCTGGATCGCTTCATACGGCTGCCCGACCAGAAGGGCGTGCTGCGCTACATCACGCTCGAGGACACGGTCCTCAGCTTCATCACCAAGCTGTTTCCGGGCTACAAGGTCGAGGGATCGGGCACCTTCCGGCTGATCCGCGACAGCGATATCGAAGTCGAGGAAGAGGCCGAGGATCTGGTGCTGTTCTTCGAAAGCGCGCTCAAGCGCCGCCGCCGCGGCTCCGTGATCCGCATCGAGACCGACAGCGAGATGCCGAAGTCGCTGCGCAGCTTCGTCACCCACGAACTCGGCGTTCCCGACAATCGCACCTCGGTTCTTCCGGGCTTCCTCGCGCTCGATGCATTGTCCGAAATCGCCAGGGCCCCGCGCGACGACCTGCGCTTCAGCGCCTATAATGCACGCCATCCCGAGCGGGTGCGCGAACATGGCGGCGATTGCTTCGCCGCTATCCGCGAGAAGGACATGATCGTCCATCACCCCTATGAGAGTTTCGACGTGGTGGTGCAGTTCCTGCTGCAGGCTGCGCGCGACCCTGACGTGGTGGCGATCAAGCAGACGCTGTACCGCACCTCCAATGACAGCCCGGTCGTCCGCGCCCTGATCGACGCGGCTGAGTCCGGAAAATCGGTGACGGCGCTGGTCGAACTCAAGGCCCGTTTCGACGAGGAGGCCAACATCCGCTGGGCGCGCGACCTCGAGCGCGCCGGCGTCCAGGTCGTCTTCGGTTTCATCGAACTCAAGACCCATGCCAAGATGAGCATGGTCGTCCGCCGCGAGGACGGCCGGCTGCGCACCTACTGCCATCTCGGCACCGGCAACTACCATCCGGTCACGGCCAAGATCTACACCGACCTGAGCTACTTCACCTGCAGCCCTGTCATCGCCCATGACATGGCCAATGTCTTCAACTTCATCACCGGCTATGGCGAGCCCGAGGCGGGCATGAAGCTTGCGGTCTCGCCCAACACGCTGCGGCCCCGCATTCTCCAGCACATCAACGAGGAGATCGCCCATGCCCAGGCCGGAAAGCCGGCGGCGATCTGGATGAAGATGAACTCGCTGGTCGATCCCGAGATCATCGACGCGCTCTATGATGCGAGTGCCGTCGGCGTGAAGGTCGAACTGGTTGTGCGCGGCATCTGCTGCCTCAGGCCGCAGGTCGAAGGACTGTCGGAAAACATCTGGGTGCGTTCGATCGTCGGCCGCTTCCTCGAACACAGCCGCATCTTCTGTTTCGGCAACGGCCACGGCCTGCCGCACGAGAAGGCGCTGGTCTATATCGGCTCCGCCGACATGATGCCGCGCAACCTCGACCGTCGCGTCGAGACGCTCGTTCCGCTCGTGAACAAGACTGTGCATGAGCAGGTCCTGTCCCAGATCATGCTGGCCAACCTGATTGACAACCAGCAGTCCTACGAGATACTCCCCGACGGCACTTCGAGGCGCGTCAGCGTCCGCGAAGGAGAGGAGCCATTCAACGCGCAGCTCTATTTCATGACCAATCCCTCGCTCTCCGGACGAGGCGAGGCCTTGAAATCAAGCGCGCCGAAACTGATCGCCGGCAGGTTCCCCTCCGGCAGGAAATAGAAGCTGTCTGCTGAAGCCTGATGGTCGAATCTGAAGCCCAGGGGCGCCTGCCCGGTATGAAGCCGGTGTCCGTCGTCGACATCGGATCCAACTCGATCAGGTTGGTGATTTACGAGGGGCTCAATCGCTCCCCGGCCATGCTGTTCAACGAGAAGGTGATGTGCGGGCTCGGCAAGGGCCTGGCGCAGACCGGCAACATGGAGCCGGCAAGCGTCGAGCGTGCGCTCGCGGCGCTGGCCCGTTTCAAGGCGCTGGCCAGCCAGGCGCGCTCGGGCACCACCTATGCCATCGCCACGGCGGCTGCGCGCGATGCCAGGAACGGCCCGGATTTCATCCGCAAGGCCGAGGCCATCCTCGGCCAGAAGATCCGGCTGCTGTCCGGCGAGGAAGAGGCGCATTTTTTCCGCGCTGGGCATCGTCAGCGGCTATTTCGACGCTGACGGCATTGTCGGCGACCTCGGCGGCGGCTCGCTAGAACTGGTCGATGTCAAGGGCCGCAACCACGGCAAGGGGCTGACCACGCCGCTCGGCGGGATCAGGCTGTCCGAGCAGGCGGGCGGGTCACTGACCAAGGCCGCCAATGTCGCGCGCAAGTTCCTGCGCGAAGTCGACTTTCTCAAGGAAGGCGAGGGGCGGACGTTCTATGCCGTCGGCGGCACTTGGCGCGCGCTTGCCAAGCTCCACATGGAGTTGCGCAATTATCCGCTCCACATGATCCAGGACTACCGTCTCGGTCTCGACGAGGCGATGATCTTCCTCGACGAAGTCATCCGCAACAAGGACCAGAGGGAGCCGGCCTACCAGTCGGTCTCGCGATCGCGCCGCGCCCTTCTGCCCTATGGCGCCATTGCCATGCGCGAGGTTCTGGCGGAGATGAAGCCGTCGCGCATTTCGTTCTCGCAAGGCGGCGTGCGCGAAGGCTATCTCTATTCGCTGCTGTCGGATTCCGAGCGGCGCCAGGATCCGTTGCTGTCGGTGGCGGGCGAACTCGCCATCCTGCGCGCGCGTTCGCCCGAACATGCGCGCGAACTGGCGGCGTGGTCCGGCGAGATGCTGCCGGCCTTCGGCGTTCGCGAAACCGTGGAGGAGGCGCGCTATCGCCAGGCGGCCTGCCTGCTTGCCGACATCAGTTGGCGCGCCCACCCCGACTATCGCGGCCGCCAGGCCCTGAACCTCATCGCCCATGGCGCCTTCACCGGGATCACTCACCCCGGCAGGGCCTTCATCGCGCTCACCAACTACTATCGTTTCGAGGGCCTGCGCGACGACCAGGAAACTGGCGAACTGGCGACCATCGCCACGCCGCGCTTTCTTGAACTCGCAAAGCTTCTCGGCGGCCTGCTGCGTGTCGCCTACGTCTTCTCGGCATCCATGCCGGGTGTGGTCAGGCATCTGCGCTTCGAGCAGCCGAAAGATACTGCATCCGGCCTGGACCTCGAACTCGTCGTTCCCCACGACTTTGCCGCCTTCCAGGGCGAGCGGATCGAGGGTCGCCTGCAGCAGCTCGCAAAACTGACGGGAAAACGGCTCGCCTTCCGATTTGAATGACAAGAATTTTATCGTTTCCGTAAACCGGTTGTAAATACTAATTCCCAACGGTGGTTCCTGGGGGGCTTGGTGGCGCCGATTTGGTAAGGATTGCAGCCCTATCTTCTTCGCAACAACGGCGGAGAAAACACCAACATGCCCAGCATCTTCCTCGGCGCGAAAATCACCAATTTCGAATTCCACATCTCCAATGTCGACCTCGACGCGTTGAAGGGCAAGGATCCCGACTACACGATCTCGAAGAACGGCGACATCATCATATCCGAGAGCAAGTCGGACTATGTGGTGCTGAGCGGCTCGTTCAACTGGTCGAAGGTGATGTCGGGCGATTACGACGCCGGCATCAAGCAACTGACCGGCATGGCCGTCTACGAGGACGGCAAGCTCGCCTACAAGGCGTCGGGCCTCAAGATGGACGGCGCGGAAGTCGAGTCCGGCGCGATCTTCAAGCAGTACCTTGCGGACCAGGGCTATGTCATCAAGGGCAACAACTATTCCAACGAGATCGAAGCAGCCGACAAGAACGATGTGATCAACGCGCTGGGCGGCAACGACACGGTCTACGGCCTCGGTGGCGCCGACCGCCTCAATGGCGGCGACGGTGCCGATCGGCTCGTCGGCGGCACGGGCAACGACATCCTCGCCGGGGGCAAAGGCGCCGACGTCTTCGAGTTCGTCTCGGGCGACGGCCGGGATGTGATCGTCGACTTCCAGGCGCGCGGCAAGAGCCAGGATCTCATCGACCTGTCTTTCCACAGCGACGTCAGTTCCTTCGCCGACCTCGACATCCGGGATGCGGGCAAGAACGTGGTGATCACCGTCGGTGATGACACGATCACCCTCAAGGGTGTCTCGCACCACGACATCGGCGCCGCAGACTTCATTTTCTGACGATTGCAAGACCTCGACGCCGCGTGGCAATGCGTTGTGCGTCGGAATGGCATGTAGTTTGGCGCCGGTTGCATCGCAGGCGGCGCACGTCGCGCGAAGTCAGCACTCCGCAGCGAAGGAAGGTCCGGGGGCAACCCTCGGGCCTGCCAGCCTATGCGACCTCTTCGGCGGCAGTCGGAAGCGAGACCACGTCCACCTTGCGGTTGACGAAACGAAGCGCCATTTCGCCCTGGATCAGGCGAATAGCCGGCTCGCCGAAGAGTTCACGCCGCCAGCCGCGCAAAGCCCCGACATTGGCTTCTTCGCCCTTGGAGGCGATCAGGTCGAGGTCCTCGCTCGAGGCGATGATCTTGGCGGCAACCCCGTTCTTTTCCGCAATCAGCTTGAGCAGCACCTTGAGCATCTCGACGGCCGCGCCATTGCCTTCGGGCAGCGCCGGGGCCCGCGGCACCTTCGGCAGGTCGGCTTTCTCGATGGCAAGCGCGGCGTTGACCGCGCCTAGAATGGCCGCGCCATGCTGCGAACGCTCGTAACCCTTGGGGATCGTGCGCAGCCTTCCCAGCGCCTCGGTATCCTTCGGCTGCTGCTGGGCGATTTCGAAGATCGCATCGTCCTTGAGCACGCGTCCCCGCGGCACGTCGCGCGCCCGGGCTTCGCGCTCGCGCCAGGCCGCGAGCTTCTGCAGGATCGCCAGTTCGATCGGCTTTCTGATCCGCATCCGCAGCCGCTGCCAGGCATCGTCCGGGTGAATGTCGTAGGTTTCGCGGGACTCCAACACCGCCATTTCCTCGGCGAGCCACTCGGTGCGCCCCTCGCGCTCGAGTTCGGTCTTGAGGTGGAGGTAGACCTGCCGGAGATGGGTCACATCGGCCATGGCGTAGTCGAGCTGCTTGGCGCTCAGCGGCCGGTGGCTCCAGTCGGTGAAGCGGGAGGACTTGTCGAGCTGCTCGCTGCAGATCCTCTGGACCAGCGTGTCGTAGGACACCGAATCCCCGAAGCCGCAGACCATCGCGGCGACCTGGGTGTCGAAGATCGGATGCGGAATGAGACCCCCGCGATTGAAGATGATTTCGATGTCCTGGCGGGCGGCGTGGAAGACCTTGGTGACTGAGGCATCCGCCATCAGCTTGAAAAAGGGTGCGAGATCGAGCCCCGGTGCGAGCGGGTCGACGATCGCGTCCAGATCGGGCCCCGACATCTGGATCAGGCACAGTTGCGGCCAGAACGTGGTTTCGCGCAGGAATTCGGTATCGACGGTGACGTAGTCGTGCCGGGCAAAGATTTCGCAGGCGGAAGCAAGCTCTTGCGTGTCGAGAATGATTTTTCATGCATACAGATCCGTGTTTGGACACGTTAATCTGCCTTGGACGCACAAAAATCAAGGCTCGCGCGCACGCTTGCTGCGGTTTTCCGGAATCAAACGGGCCGCTGCAGTTTGCGGGTCACGGTATAGGTCAGGAATACAGCCTGGACCGCGGCCGTGAAGGCGAACATCGACTTGGGCCCGAACCAGCCCATCAGGCTTGCCGCCATCCAGGGGCCCGCGACCGCGCCGGCTGCCCAGAAGAACAGCAGGGCCGCCGAGATCACCGCGAAATCACCCGGTCCGGCGCGGTCGTTCGCATGCGCCGAGCACATCGAATAGAGCGGCATCGAGAATGCGCCGAGCAGAAAGACGCCGGCGATGTTGAGAAACACGCTCGCGCCGGCAAAGAAGAACAGCAGCAGGCTGGCCAGCAGGCCACCCGACGCCGCCACCATGATGACGCTGCGCCGGTCGTTGCGGTCGGAGAAATGCCCGAACGGATATTGCAGGACGACACCGGAAATGATGCTGGCCGCAAGGAACCAGGCGGTCGCCTCGGTCGTGAACCCGAGGCCGAGGCAGTAGACCGGCCCGAGCGCGCGATACACCGTGTTCGTCATCCCCACCGCGACGCATCCCACCGCGGCCAGCGGCGACGTGACCCACAGGTAGCGCAGGTCGAAGCGCACCCGGTCGGGCGGCGCCGGGCTCGAGCGGTCCGCGAGCGAGATCGGCGTCAGTGACAGCGACATGGCGATCGCCGAAATGCCGAACAGGATGAAGGTCTCCCCGCCGAACCAGGGCAGGAAATACTGCGCCGAGGAATTGGCGATGAGATCGACATAGCGATAGACGGACAGCGTGCGCGCCCGCACCGAATTCTCGACCTTGGCGTTGAGCCAGCTTTCGATGACGGCGAACAGCACGGCGAGGCAATAGCCGCTGACGAGGCGGAGTATCAGCCAGAGCCATGGGTCGACCACCATGCCGGCCAGGATGATCGACGCCGTCGCGATCGCCGCCATCGCCGAGAAGGCGCGGATGTGGCCGATCGCATTGAGGATGTGGGTTAGGTGGAAGCAGCCCGCCGCGAAGCCGAGATAATAGGCGGCGGTGATCAGGCCGATGAGCCAGGCCGGAAAGCCGTCCGATGCCGCGCGCCAAGCGATCAGCGTGCCCTGGAGGCCGTTGCCGAACATCAGCAGCGCGGCCGAGGCGAGGAGGGGCACGAGGGTGGAGAGTCGGTTCATTGCAGAGGCACGACGGCAGGAGGATATGGACACCCAGCCATTAGCAGCTTTTGAACCCGGAGCCCCCTCCAATAGGCGCCTGCAGCGTAAAAAATCTGCAGGCTAGGGGCGTCGGATTTTGTCCTCGGAGGATGACCGCTCAGAAGAAGTCGAAGAACTTGGTGTTGCCCTCGATCTGCGCCTGGGTGATGCCGATGAGCGTGAGGGAATCGCCGGTGGACAGGGTTAGCGTGACATTTCCCGCGGCCTCCGAATAGACGATGTCGTCGAACAGGAAGTAGTCCATGCGGATGAAGTCGTGATCCGCCCCCGTGCGGTCGAAGTCCGTCACCGTGTCGTGGTCGTAGCCGGCCTGGAACACGAACGTGTCGTTACCCTTTCCACCGGTCAGCGTGTCGTTGCCGCGATGGCCGTAGAGCCAGTCGTTTCCTGCGCCGCCCTGAAGCCTGTCGTCGCCGGCGAAGCCCCACAGGCTGTCGTTTCCCTTGCTGCCCCGAACCGTGTCATCACCCTCGAGCAGGCCGTTGAGGATGCGCAGCGGGTCCTTGTTGAAGGAAAAGGCCTTGTAGATCGATTGCGCATCGGCGGAGAGGCCGTCGAACGTGTAGAGCAATTCTCCCTTCGAGTTGAAGAACTCGGCGCTTTCGATCGTTCCGCCGGTGACGACGCTGTCGGTGCGCTCGAAGCTCTTGCCCTCGAAGATCATGGACGTGCCGTCCTTGTCCCTGAGCGTGAAACCGTCGCCGTCGAGCCCTCTCAGGGCAAGGGTCTTGCCGTCGAACTGCGAAAAATTGTCGAACTTCGGGAGTGTCTTGGCGTAAGTCAGTTTGGCCATGCGGGTATCCTCATCTGTCGCGCGCCAGAAGACACCGCCAAGATTGCGCGCGGCTGGAGTGGACGCGCCCCAGGCGCTTGCGCCTTGACAAATCGGGCACATCATGCGCTTGTCCCGCCGAATTTCAGGCCCCATGGCGCGGGGGATTCCCCGCAAAGAACCAAGACATTCAGGACGACATCATGCATCGCTACCGCAGCCACACCTGTGCCGCTCTTCGCAAGACCGACGTCGGCGAGACCGTCCGACTTTCCGGCTGGGTACACCGCGTGCGCGACCACGGCGGCCTGCTGTTCATCGACCTGCGCGACCATTACGGCATGACGCAGGTGGTGGTCGATCCCGATTCTCCCGCCTTCAAGATGGCCGAGACGGTGCGCGGCGAATGGGTGATCCGTATCGACGGCGCGGTCAAGGCGCGCTCCGCCGAGACCATCAACAAAGCGATGGCGACCGGCGAGATCGAGCTCTACGCGCAGGAGATCGAAGTGCTCGCGGCGGCCAAGGAACTGCCGCTGCCCGTGTTCGGCGAGCCCGACTATCCCGAGGATATCCGCCTCAAGTACCGCTTCCTCGACCTGCGGCGCGAGACGCTGCACAAGAACATCGTCCGCCGCACCCAGATCATTTCCGAGATGCGCAACCTGATGAACGGCGCGGGCTTCGGCGAGTATGCGACGCCGATCCTGACCGCGTCGTCTCCCGAGGGCGCGCGCGATTTCCTCGTGCCATCGCGCATCCATCCCGGCCAGTTCTTTGCCCTGCCGCAGGCCCCGCAGCAGTACAAGCAGCTCCTGATGGTCGCCGGCTTCGACCGCTATTTCCAGATCGCGCCCTGCTTCCGCGACGAGGATCCACGCGCCGACCGCCTGCCGGGTGAGTTCTACCAGCTCGACGTCGAAATGAGGCTTCGTCACCCAGGAAGACATCTGGAACACGATGGGTCCGATGATGACCGAGGTGTTCGAGAAATTCGCCGACGGCAAGCCGGTGACGAAGGACTGGCCGCGCATTCCCTATGACGAGGCGATCCGCAAATACGGCTCCGACAAGCCGGACCTCCGTAACCCGATCGTGATGCAGAGTGTCACCGAACACTTTGCCGGCTCGGGCTTCAAGGTGTTCGCCGGGATGATCGAGAAGAACCCCAAGGTCGAGGTCTGGGCGATCCCAGCCAGGACCGGCGGTTCGCGCGCGTTCTGCGACCGCATGAACGCCTGGGCGCAGGGTCTCGGCCAGCCGGGCCTCGGCTACATTTTCTGGAAGGAAGAAGACGGCAAGACCGCGGGCTCCGGCCCGCTCGCCAAGAATATCGGCGAGGAGCGCACCGACGCAATCCGCACGCAACTCGGCCTCGAGGCCGGTGACGCCTGCTTCTTCGTGGCCGGCGAGCCCTCGAAATTCTACAAGTTTGCCGGCGAAGCCCGCACCCGCGCCGGCGAGGAACTGAACCTTGTCGACCGCGACCGGTTCGAGCTCTGCTGGATCGTCGACTTCCCCTTCTTCGAATACAATGACGAAGACAAGAAGATCGACTTCGCCCACAACCCGTTCTCGATGCCGCAGGGCGGGCTTGAGGCCCTGCAGAGCCAGGATCCGCTGACGATCAAGGCTTACCAGTATGACGCGGTCTGCAACGGTTTCGAAATCGCCTCGGGCTCGATCCGCAACCAGTCGCCGGAAACTGATGGTCAAGGCCTTCGAGATGGTCGGCCTCAGCCAGGCCGATGTCGAGGAACGCTTCGGCGGCATGTACCGCGCCTTCCAGTACGGTGCCCCTCCGCATGGCGGCTGCGCTTTCGGCATCGACCGTGTTGTTATGCTGCTGGTCGGCGCCAAGAACCTGCGCGAGATCACGCTGTTCCCGATGAACCAGCAGGCGCAGGACCTGCTGATGAACGCGCCGGCCCCGGCCATGCCGAAGCAGCTCATGGAGCTCTCGCTGCGGGTCATTCCGCCGGTGAAGAAGGACTGATTGATCGGGACCCGAAAATCCCGGCGAGAGCCGGGATTTTTGCTTCGGGATACCACATCACCACGCATCAGGCGTTCGCACCATGTGGACGATATTGGCCGGGTTCATGATCCATCCGCCGCGGAAATCCTCGCCAAGATCCTCGATCTGGTCGCAACGCGTGGCGCCGCCGGCTTCGAGTCGGGCGAGTGCGGTCCGGTGGTCGTCGGTGAAGAGTTCCAGCCAGACCTCGGCCTGGGTATAGTTCGGCGCCTCGTCGATCCACAGCCGGTTCGGGCCGAGGATGAAGCCCTTGGCGCGCGCCTTGTCGTCGAACGGCGGGAGCTTCACTACGTCGCGATAGAAGGCAAGCACCGCCTCGTACTGGTGGGATGGCACCTTCATGGCGATGTTGATGCCGCCCTTGATGTCTGCACTCATCACTTGCTCCCTACTTTTCCTTCCAGGCTTCGGCACGGGCATGCGGATGCCGGTCAAGGACGAAATCAGGTTCGATGCCGTGTTCGAGCCAGATTTTGGCGCCGGCCAAGACCAGCGCGAAGCCCCCGGTGGCGTCGAGGGCAGAGACCATCTTCTTCTCTGAATCGCCGGCAAAGCCGTAATTCTCGATTTCGACCCAGGTCTGACCGGGTTTGAATTCGCTGAAGCGCCATTCGACGCGTGTGGGCTCGTTCTCAATATCCCAGTCGATCCGGATCAGGCGATTGGACTCGATGGCGAGCACCTTCACGAGCGTGGAGGCGCCATACATCTCCCAGTGCCATTCGAGCTCTGTGCCCTCGGCCAGTCGCGTCGTGCCGCGGCTGAACCAGAATCGAGCGGTTATGTCAGGGTCAACGAAGGCCTCGAACACGCGCTCTATGGGTGCGCGGATCAGGAGTTCCGTACGGACGACAGGATCGGTCATCGCTACTCCCTCACATCTCGACATTCTGATCGGAGGCGACGACGCCCTTCAACTCGCTGGGATAGTAGCCCTCGCGAAGGTTGATTCCATATTCGACATAGGCCTTCATGCAGGCCAGCATCTGCGACCAGCCCTCGCAGTTCATGTAGGATGATTTCTGGCCGCGTGCGTTCTCGCGCCAGCCGGTTTCGGCGATGGTGACCATCGTGCCGCCGTCGTCGAGTTGCCTGAACAGCATCTCGACCCTGGTCTGGTAGCCTTCCTCGCCCTCGTCAACGCCAGCATCCCAGCGGAAGACGATTTTCCTGAAGGGCTCGACCTCGTCGACGATCACCGGCGCCATGTTCCACCAGGTGACTGTGGTGCCCGCGACGAGCGGAGCGCTCGCGCCGCCGATGGTTGTGAAGTAGCCCGAGAGCTTCGTGGGATTCACGACGGCGTCGAAGACCTCCTCGACTGGGCGCCCGATGCGCCCGTTCACACGAAATTCCAGCGTCATGCTGTCCTCCAACGTTTGACGGCAAGCAGAATATGTTATAAAAATATAACATGTCAAGCGAGGCGAAAGACGACAAGATTTTCAAGGCGCTGGCCAATGGCCTCAGGCGGCGGATGCTGGACGTGATGAAGGCCGCGCCACAGACGACCGGCGGGCTGTGCCACCTATTTGCCGAGGTCGATCGCTGCACCGTGATGCAGCATCTGAAGGTCCTGGAAAATGCCGGGCTGGTTCTGGTGACGCGTGAGGGCAGGGAGCGCTGGAACCATCTCGAACGCCCTTCCTATCCAGAAGATACATGATCGCTGGATCAGCCATTATGCGGGGCATGCGATGAATGTGCTGGGCGCCCTGCAGGCACAGTTGGACAAGTAGGGCCCCTTCGGCATTCCCTGAGCCGCATCCCCCGATCGGGGGATTGCCGAAATCCGGCGTGTCGATACGTTGGCGGGAGTCCGAACAGGCGAGGGAGTGCGCATTCATGGCAGGCAAGATCCAATATTCGCTGGGCGAGGAAGATCTCGGCAGGGCCGCCAGCAATCTGCTCTATCGCGGCACGCCGAAGAACGACACCTTCCATGGCAAGAGCGGCGATGACACGATTTCCGGCGCCAACGGCAATGACAAGCTCTATGGCGACAAGGGAAATGACGGGGTCTACGGCCAGAATGGCAACGATAAGCTATTCGGAGAAGCCGGTTATGATTTGCTCGATGGCGGCACCGGAAACGACAAGTTGAAGGGTGGGTCGGAAGCCGATTCCTTCATCTTCAGTACCAAGTACGACAAGGACACGATCCTCGATTTCCGATTGGGAGATATCATCACGCACGATACCGTTCGACTTGCCGGTTTGAACAGCGTTGACGACATCACGGACCTTAGGGAGTTCCACATGACCCAGGTCGGCAAGAATGTCGTGATCGATGGCGGAGGCGGCGATGTGCTCGTCCTGAAGGGGATAGACCTCGATGACCTCCAAGACTACCACTTCACGTTTTGATACTGCCACCCGTGCGCTGAACGGCCTGGCTCGACAGCCGCTGACCTTCGATTTGCCGGAAATTCGCCTGCGTCACGGCGAATTTCGGCAGTGATTGAGCCGTAATCCCCTTGCAACCTTGGCATTCCGGCGCAGGGCCGGAGGACACCACAGGGGATTACCATGACCAACCAGGATTTCGAGCCCGGCCGGGAGGCCGCGCTTCCACCGCGCGCGCCGGAAGCTGATGCGGAGCGCCCCGGCGGATTTGCTGCCTTCATGCGCACACCAGGCGTCAAGTTCGTCATCATCGGCATTCTCACACTGCTGCTCCTCATCCCGACCCTACTGGTCTGGGCGCTGGTCGAGGAACGCGCGCAAAGGGCCACGGAAGTCTCGGCTCGCATATCCGCGGGGTGGGGTGGACCACAGATCGTCAATGGCCCTTACCTTGCCGTGCCCGTCACGGTCATGCGGACGCAGACGGTCAATGGCCAGTTGACCGCGTCGCAGGTCACCGATTGGGTCCTGCTGATGCCCGAGGAACTCAAGGTCGACGCCAGGCTCGACACCGAGGCGCGCCGGCTCTCGATCTATTCGCTGCCGGTCTACAATGCCAAGCTGCACTTTTCCGGGCGATTCGGGACTGACCTCGTCCAGAGCCTCGGCATCGTCGACGGCAGGCCTGAGCTCGATCGCGCCTTCCTGGTCATGGGGATTGCCGACATCACCGGCATAAGGTCCAATGCCGACATGAAGATCGACGGCGGCGCGGCGCAACCCTTCCAGCCTGGCATGAAGGGGATCAAGGCACTGCGCGCGGGCTACACGGCCTATGACGCCAGCCAGACCTACGCGCAGGACGACACGGGGATCAACCGGCCGGTGTCGCGCGACCTGATCGAGAAGGGTTTCGCCTTCGAGATGGATCTCTCGCTCAACGGCTCGACCCGGTTCTCGCTGGCGCCCGCCGGCCAGACCACGACGTTCGCCGCCGCCGCCAACTGGCCCGACCCGGGCTTCGAGGGCCTGTTCCTGCCCGAGACAAAGACGATCACCCAGGCCGGATTCGAGGCGAACTGGACCGTTCCCTATCTCGCGCGCGGCATCGACAAGGCGGTCAATTCCAACGTGTTGCCGCTCGGTGGCAACCTGATGTCAGTCAATCTCGTGGAGCCGGTGAAATTCTACCAGCTGGTGACGCGGACGCTGAAATACTCGATCGGCTTCCTGTCGCTGGTGTTCTTCGCCGTCTTCATCATCGAGCTCAAGGGCGGGCGCATGGTGCACTGGGTGCAATATGTCTTGACCGGACTGGCGCTCATCATCTTCTACATCCTGCTGCTGGCGCTGGCGGAGCATGTCGGCTTCGCACTCGCCTACGGCATGGCGGCCGGCGCGACGACGCTGCTGATCGCGGCCTATGTCGGCTCGGTCACCGGCAACCGCAGGAGCGGGGTCTCCATAGCCATCGTGCTGGCGGTGACCTACGGCGTGATGTACCTGATCCTCCGCGAGGATGAATATGCGCTTCTTGCCGGCGCCATCATCTCCTTCGCGACCATCGCCGCCACGATGTACTTCACCCGCAATGTCGACTGGTCGGGCAGACGCCAGCCGGCCTGACATCGAGCCTTGGCGCCAATGCAAAGCCCCCGGGACACCTGTCCCGGGGGCGTGTTCGTTCAGGTCGCCTTGCCTGAAATCAGGCGGCGCGCTGGATCTGGCGCGGCGCGTTTGGGTCGCGGATCCCCTTGCGGCGATTGAGCTTGAAGCGGCCGACGAGGTCGGCGAGCAGGCCTGAGTCGGTCGCCAGCGAATGGCTGATCGCCGTGGTCTCCTCCACCATCGAGGCATTCTGCTGGGTCATCTGGTCGATCGAGTTCACGGCGGTGCTGATCTCGTTCAGGCCCACCGACTGTTCGCGCGAGGCGGTGGTGATGGCGTCGACCTTGATGTCGATTTCGCCGACGAAGCCTTCGATCCGGCCGAGTGCATCCCCCGTCTGGGCCACGAGCCGGACACCGCTGGCGACCTCGTTGCGGGAATTGTCGATCAGCCCGCCGATTTCCTTGGCGGCATGCGCGGAGCGCTGGGCCAACTCGCGCACCTCCTGGGCGACGACGGCGAAGCCCTTGCCCGCATCGCCGGCCCGCGCGGCCTCCACGCCGGCATTGAGCGCCAGGAGGTTGGTCTGGAACGCGATCTGGTCGATGACGTCGATGATCTTGCCGATTTCGCCCGAGGCATTTTCGATCCGGCGCATCGCCTCGATCGCTTCGCGCACCACTGCGCTGGAACTGGTGGCGCAATCCTTCGCCTCGCGTACGAGGTCACGCGTTTCGCTGGTCCGCTCGACGGATGCCTTGACGGTCGATGTCACCTCTTCGAGTGCGGCGGCGGTCTGCTCCAGCGCGGCGGCCTGCTGCTCGGTGCGGCGCGACAGGTTGTCGGCGGCTTCGCGCATCGCCTGGGAGTTGTCGGCAATATGGGCGGTCTTGTCGAGAACCTGTTCGAGGGTCGCCTGGAACGTGGCGATGGAATTGTTGAAGTCGGTGCGCAGCATCTCGAAATTCTGGGCGAACGGTTCGTCGATCGTCATGCGGATATTGCACTCGGCCAGACGGTTGAGACCCGCGCCGAGCGTTTCGACCACGACCTTGAGGCTCGCGGCCTCTTCGGCGCGCTGGCGGTCGCGCTCGATGCGTTCCTCCTCGGACAGGAGGCGGTCGTTTTCCATTTGCTCGCGCATGCGCTTGCGCTCCAGGGCGGCATTGCGGAAGGTCTCGACCGACTGGGCGACTTCTCCGATCTCGTCGGCACGGTCGCGATAGGGGACAGCGTCGCCATAGTCGCCATCCGCCAGTCGCTTCATGTATCCGCCGATCGAAGCCAGCGGCACCACTGCCCGTCCACGCATGAACCAGAGTCCCGTGAGGAAGATGGCGATCGAGATGAAGCTTCCGATCAGCGCCGCATTGCCGTAAAGGCTGTCCTGTGCTTCGGCTGCGACCTGGGTCGCCGCCATGTGGGCATTGGCCTTCTCGACAAGCTGGTAGACCGCCTTCTGATGATCGCGGAACTTGCCCTGGAGCCCGTCGAGCGCATCGTGCATCGCGGCAGCATCCCGCGTTTCGCCCGCCTTGGCGAAGCCTTGGTCGATTTCCTGCCAGAAGACATCGCCGGTCCGGAGAACTTCCTCCTTCAGGAACGACTTGAGATCCGCGGGAAGTGCCGAACGCTCCCAGTAGGCGCGGCGCTCTTCATAGGACTCCCTGAGCTTTCGGATGACGTCGAGATTCTCGGCAATCAGTTCCTCGTGGATGGTCGCTTCGTTGGCCATGCCATAGGCTTCGATCACGTAGAGCGGCGGTGGGAGGATGTCGGCGACGAGATCCTTTTCATCGACGATCTGCTGGAAGATGGGGCCGCCGACCTTCAGTTCGTTCAGCGCCTTGCGCTGAACGAACTGAAGGTCGGCGGCCCCATCTTCCAGCAGATCGTCGATGAAAAGGATCTCGTCGCCGACATCCTCCCACCGCCGCTCTACGTGATCGAAGCCTATGGCATGGCCAACGAAGCGACCATCCACGAGGAACTGATTGCCGAGAATCTCGACGTCATCCGAAAGCTCAGGGAGTCCTATGAAGAGCGCCGCGCCTACTGGGAGCGTTCGGCACTTCCCGCGGATCTCAAGTCGTTCCTGAAGGAGGAAGTTCTCCGGACCGGCGATGTCTTCTGGCAGGAAATCGACCAAGGCTTCGCCAAGGCGGGCGAAACGCGGGATGCTGCCGCGATGCACGATGCGCTCGACGGGCTCCAGGGCAAGTTCCGCGATCATCAGAAGGCGGTCTACCAGCTTGTCGAGAAGGCCAATGCCCACATGGCGGCGACCCAGGTCGCAGCCGAAGCACAGGACAGCCTTTACGGCAATGCGGCGCTGATCGGAAGCTTCATCTCGATCGCCATCTTCCTCACGGGACTCTGGTTCATGCGTGGACGGGCAGTGGTGCCGCTGGCTTCGATCGGCGGATACATGAAGCGACTGGCGGATGGCGACTATGGCGACGCTGTCCCCTATCGCGACCGTGCCGACGAGATCGGAGAAGTCGCCCAGTCGGTCGAGACCTTCCGCAATGCCGCCCTGGAGCGCAAGCGCATGCGCGAGCAAATGGAAAACGACCGCCTCCTGTCCGAGGAGGAACGCATCGAGCGCGACCGCCAGCGCGCCGAAGAGGCCGCGAGCCTCAAGGTCGTGGTCGAAACGCTCGGCGCGGGTCTCAACCGTCTGGCCGAGTGCAATATCCGCATGACGATCGACGAACCGTTCGCCCAGAATTTCGAGATGCTGCGCACCGACTTCAACAATTCCATCGCCACGTTCCAGGCGACCCTCGAACAGGTTCTCGACAAGACCGCCCATATTGCCGACAACTCCCAGGCGATGCGCGAAGCCGCCGACAACCTGTCGCGCCGCACCGAGCAGCAGGCCGCCGCGCTGGAGCAGACCGCCGCCGCACTCGAAGAGGTGACATCGACCGTCAAGGCATCCGTCGAGCGGACCAGCGAAACGCGTGACCTCGTACGCGAGGCGAAGGATTGCGCCACCAGTTCCAGCGCAGTGGTGCGCGAAGCGATCGAGGCGATGCGCCGGATCGAAAATGCCTCGGGCGAAATCGGCAAGATCATCGACGTCATCGACCAGATCGCGTTCCAGACCAACCTCCTGGCGCTCAATGCCGGCGTGGAGGCCGCGCGGGCCGGCGATGCGGGCAAGGGCTTCGCCGTCGTCGCCCAGGAGGTGCGCGAGTTGGCCCAGCGCTCCGCGCATGCCGCCAAGGAAATCGGCGGGCTGATCGACAATTCCCGCAACGAGGTCGCCAGCGGTGTCCGGCTCGTGGCCCAGACGGGGGATGCACTCGGCCGGATCGAAGGCTTCGTCGGCGAAATCGACATCAAGGTCGACGCCATCACCACCGCCTCGCGCGAACAGTCGGTGGGCCTGAACGAGATCAGCACCGCCGTGAACTCGATCGACCAGATGACCCAGCAGAATGCCTCGATGGTGGAGGAGACCACGGCGATCAGCCATTCGCTGGCGACCGACTCAGGCCTGCTCGCCGACCTCGTCGGCCGCTTCAAGCTCAATCGCCGCAAGGGGATCCGCGACCCAAACGCGCCGCGCCAGATCCAGCGCGCCGCCTGATTTCAGGCAAGGCGACCTGAACGAACACGCCCCCGGGACAGGTGTCCCGGGGGCTTTGCATTGGCGCCAAGGCTCGATGTCAGGCCGGCTGGCGTCTGCCCGACCAGTCGACATTGCGGGTGAAGTACATCGTGGCGGCGATGGTCGCGAAGGAGATGATGGCGCCGGCAAGAAGCGCATATTCATCCTCGCGGAGGATCAGGTACATCACGCCGTAGGTCACCGCCAGCACGATGGCTATGGAGACCCCGCTCCTGCGGTTGCCGGTGACCGAGCCGACATAGGCCGCGATCAGCAGCGTCGTCGCGCCGGCCGCCATGCCGTAGGCGAGTGCGAAGCCGACATGCTCCGCCAGCGCCAGCAGCAGGATGTAGAAGATGATGAGCGCCAGTCCGGTCAAGACATATTGCACCCAGTGCACCATGCGCCCGCCCTTGAGCTCGATGATGAAGACGGCGAAGAACACCAGCGACAGGAAGCCGATCGAGTATTTCAGCGTCCGCGTCACCAGCTGGTAGAATTTCACCGGCTCCACGAGATTGACTGACATCAGGTTGCCACCGAGCGGCAACACGTTGGAATTGACCGCCTTGTCGATGCCGCGCGCGAGATAGGGAACGGTCCAGTTCGCCTCGAATCCGGCCTGGGTGATCGTCTTTGTCTCGGGCAGGAACAGGCCCTCGAAGCCCGGGTCGGGCCAGTTGGCGGCGGCGGCGAACGTCGTGGTCTGGCCGGCGGGCGCCAGCGAGAACCGGGTCGAGCCGTTGAGCGAGAGATCCATCTCGAAGGCGAAACCCTTCTCGATCAGGTCGCGCGACACCGGCCGGTTGATCCCCGTGTCGTCCTGCGCGTAGGTCTGGCTGGCGTCATAGGCCGTGTAGCCCGCGCGCAGTGCCTTGATCCCCTTCATGCCAGGCTGGAAGGGTTGCGCCGCGCCGCCGTCGATCTTCATGTCGGCATTGGACCTTATGCCGGTGATGTCGGCAATCCCCATGACCAGGAAGGCGCGATCGAGCTCAGGCCTGCCGTCGACGATGCCGAGGCTCTGGACGAGGTCAGTCCCGAATCGCCCGGAAAAGTGCAGCTTGGCATTGTAGACCGGCAGCGAATAGATCGAGAGCCGGCGCGCCTCGGTGTCGAGCCTGGCGTCGACCTTGAGTTCCTCGGGCATCAGCAGGACCCAATCGGTGACCTGCGACGCGGTCAACTGGCCATTGACCGTCTGCGTCCGCATGACCGTGACGGGCACGGCAAGGTAAGGGCCATTGACGATCTGTGGTCCACCCCACCCCGCGGATATGCGAGCCGAGACTTCCGTGGCCCTTTGCGCGCGTTCCTCGACCAGCGCCCAGACCAGTAGGGTCGGGATGAGGAGCAGCAGTGTGAGAATGCCGATGATGACGAACTTGACGCCTGGTGTGCGCATGAAGGCAGCAAATCCGCCGGGGCGCTCCGCATCAGCTTCCGGCGCGCGCGGTGGAAGCGCGGCCTCCCGGCCGGGCTCGAAATCCTGGTTGGTCATGGTAATCCCCTGTGGTGTCCTCCGGCCCTGCGCCGGAATGCCAAGGTTGCAAGGGGATTACGGCTCAATCACTGCCGAAATTCGCCGTGACGCAGGCGAATTTCCGGCAAATCGAAGGTCAGCGGCTGTCGAGCCAGGCCGTTCAGCGCACGGGTGGCAGTATCAAAACGTGAAGTGGTAGTCTTGGAGGTCATCGAGGTCTATCCCCTTCAGGACGAGCACATCGCCGCCTCCGCCATCGATCACGACATTCTTGCCGACCTGGGTCATGTGGAACTCCCTAAGGTCCGTGATGTCGTCAACGCTGTTCAAACCGGCAAGTCGAACGGTATCGTGCGTGATGATATCTCCCAATCGGAAATCGAGGATCGTGTCCTTGTCGTACTTGGTACTGAAGATGAAGGAATCGGCTTCCGACCCACCCTTCAACTTGTCGTTTCCGGTGCCGCCATCGAGCAAATCATAACCGGCTTCTCCGAATAGCTTATCGTTGCCATTCTGGCCGTAGACCCCGTCATTTCCCTTGTCGCCATAGAGCTTGTCATTGCCGTTGGCGCCGGAAATCGTGTCATCGCCGCTCTTGCCATGGAAGGTGTCGTTCTTCGGCGTGCCGCGATAGAGCAGATTGCTGGCGGCCCTGCCGAGATCTTCCTCGCCCAGCGAATATTGGATCTTGCCTGCCATGAATGCGCACTCCCTCGCCTGTTCGGACTCCCGCCAACGTATCGACACGCCGGATTTCGGCAATCCCCCGATCGGGGGATGCGGCTCAGGGAATGCCGAAGGGGCCCTACTTGTCCAACTGTGCCTGCAGGGCGCCCAGCACATTCATCGCATGCCCCGCATAATGGCTGATCCAGCGATCATGTATCTTCTGGATAGGAAGGGCGTTGAGATGGTTCCAGCGCTCCCTGCCCTCACGCGTCACCAGAACCAGCCCGGCATTTTCCAGGACCTTCAGATGCTGCATCACGGTGCAGCGATCGACCTCGGCAAATAGGTGGCACAGCCCGCCGGTCGTCTGTGGCGCGGCCTTCATCACGTCCAGCATCCGCCGCCTGAGGCCATTGGCCAGCGCCTTGAAAATCTTGTCGTCTTTCGCCTCGCTTGACATGTTATATTTTTATAACATATTCTGCTTGCCGTCAAACGTTGGAGGACAGCATGACGCTGGAATTTCGTGTGAACGGGCGCATCGGGCGCCCAGTCGAGGAGGTCTTCGACGCCGTCGTGAATCCCACGAAGCTCTCGGGCTACTTCACAACCATCGGCGGCGCGAGCGCTCCGCTCGTCGCGGGCACCACAGTCACCTGGTGGAACATGGCGCCGGTGATCGTCGACGAGGTCGAGCCCTTCAGGAAAATCGTCTTCCGCTGGGATGCTGGCGTTGACGAGGGCGAGGAAGGCTACCAGACCAGGGTCGAGATGCTGTTCAGGCAACTCGACGACGGCGGCACGATGGTCACCATCGCCGAAACCGGCTGGCGCGAGAACGCACGCGGCCAGAAATCATCCTACATGAACTGCGAGGGCTGGTCGCAGATGCTGGCCTGCATGAAGGCCTATGTCGAATATGGAATCAACCTTCGCGAGGGCTACTATCCCAGCGAGTTGAAGGGCGTCGTCGCCTCCGATCAGAATGTCGAGATGTGAGGGAGTAGCGATGACCGATCCTGTCGTCCGTACGGAACTCCTGATCCGCGCACCCATAGAGCGCGTGTTCGAGGCCTTCGTTGACCCTGACATAACCGCTCGATTCTGGTTCAGCCGCGGCACGACGCGACTGGCCGAGGGCACAGAGCTCGAATGGCACTGGGAGATGTATGGCGCCTCCACGCTCGTGAAGGTGCTCGCCATCGAGTCCAATCGCCTGATCCGGATCGACTGGGATATTGAGAACGAGCCCACACGCGTCGAATGGCGCTTCAGCGAATTCAAACCCGGTCAGACCTGGGTCGAAATCGAGAATTACGGCTTTGCCGGCGATTCAGAGAAGAAGATGGTCTCTGCCCTCGACGCCACCGGGGGCTTCGCGCTGGTCTTGGCCGGCGCCAAAATCTGGCTCGAACACGGCATCGAACCTGATTTCGTCCTTGACCGGCATCCGCATGCCCGTGCCGAAGCCTGGAAGGAAAAGTAGGGAGCAAGTGATGAGTGCAGACATCAAGGGCGGCATCAACATCGCCATGAAGGTGCCATCCCACCAGTACGAGGCGGTGCTTGCCTTCTATCGCGACGTAGTGAAGCTCCCGCCGTTCGACGACAAGGCGCGCGCCAAGGGCTTCATCCTCGGCCCGAACCGGCTGTGGATCGACGAGGCGCCGAACTATACCCAGGCCGAGGTCTGGCTGGAACTCTTCACCGACGACCACCGGACCGCACTCGCCCGACTCGAAGCCGGCGGCGCCACGCGTTGCGACCAGATCGAGGATCTTGGCGAGGATTTCCGCGGCGGATGGATCATGAACCCGGCCAATATCGTCCACATGGTGCGAACGCCTGATGCGTGGTGATGTGGTATCCCGAAGCAAAAATCCCGGCTCTCGCCGGGATTTTCGGGTCCCGATCAATCAGTCCTTCTTCACCGGCGGAATGACCCGCAGCGAGAGCTCCATGAGCTGCTTCGGCATGGCCGGGGCCGGCGCGTTCATCAGCAGGTCCTGCGCCTGCTGGTTCATCGGGAACAGCGTGATCTCGCGCAGGTTCTTGGCGCCGACCAGCAGCATAACAACACGGTCGATGCCGAAAGCGCAGCCGCCATGCGGAGGGGCACCGTACTGGAAGGCGCGGTACATGCCGCCGAAGCGTTCCTCGACATCGGCCTGGCTGAGGCCGACCATCTCGAAGGCCTTGACCATCAGTTTCCGGCGACTGGTTGCGGATCGAGCCCGAGGCGATTTCGAAACCGTTGCAGACCGCGTCATACTGGTAAGCCTTGATCGTCAGCGGATCCTGGCTCTGCAGGGCCTCAAGCCCGCCCTGCGGCATCGAGAACGGGTTGTGGGCGAAGTCGATCTTCTTGTCTTCGTCATTGTATTCGAAGAAGGGGAAGTCGACGATCCAGCAGAGCTCGAACCGGTCGCGGTCGACAAGGTTCAGTTCCTCGCCGGCGCGGGTGCGGGCTTCGCCGGCAAACTTGTAGAATTTCGAGGGCTCGCCGGCCACGAAGAAGCAGGCGTCACCGGCCTCGAGGCCGAGTTGCGTGCGGATTGCGTCGGTGCGCTCCTCGCCGATATTCTTGGCGAGCGGGCCGGAGCCCGCGGTCTTGCCGTCTTCTTCCTTCCAGAAAATGTAGCCGAGGCCCGGCTGGCCGAGACCCTTGCGGCCCAGGCGTTCATGCGGTCGCAGAACGCGCGCGAACCGCCGGTCCCTGGCTGGGATCGCCCAGACCTCGACCTTGGGGTTCTTCTCGATCATCCCGGCGAACACCTTGAAGCCCGAGCCGGCAAAGTGTTCGGTGACACTCTGCATCACGATCGGGTTACGGAGGTCCGGCTTGTCGGAGCCGTATTTTGCGGATCGCCTCGTCATAGGGAATGCGCGGCCAGTCCTTCGTCCACCGGCTTGCGCGTCGGCGAATTTCTCGAACACCTCGGTCATCATCGGACCCATCGTGTTCCAGATGTCTTCCTGGGTGACGAAGCCTCATTTCGACGTCGAGCTGGTAGAACTCACCCGGCAGGCGGTCGGCGCGTGGATCCTCGTCGCGGAAGCAGGGCGCGATCTGGAAATAGCGGTCGAAGCCGGCGACCATCAGGAGCTGCTTGTACTGCTGCGGGGCCTGCGGCAGGGCAAAGAACTGGCCGGGATGGATGCGCGATGGCACGAGGAAATCGCGCGCGCCCTCGGGAGACGACGCGGTCAGGATCGGCGTCGCATACTCGCCGAAGCCCGCGCCGTTCATCAGGTTGCGCATCTCGGAAATGATCTGGGTGCGGCGGACGATGTTCTTGTGCAGCGTCTCGCGCCGCAGGTCGAGGAAGCGGTACTTGAGGCGGATATCCTCGGGATAGTCGGGCTCGCCGAACACGGGCAGCGGCAGTTCCTTGGCCGCCGCGAGCACTTCGATCTCCTGCGCGTAGAGCTCGATCTCGCCGGTCGCCATCGCTTTGTTGATGGTCTCGGCGGAGCGCGCCTTGACCGCGCCGTCGATACGGATCACCCATTCGCCGCGCACCGTCTCGGCCATCTTGAAGGCGGGAGAATCGGGATCGACCACCACCTGCGTCATGCCGTAATGGTCGCGCAGGTCGATGAACAGCAGGCCGCCGTGGTCGCGCACGCGGTGTACCCAGCCGGAAAGTCGGACGGTCTCGCCGACGTCGGTCTTGCGAAGAGCGGCACAGGTGTGGCTGCGGTAGCGATGCATGATGTCGTCCTGAATGTCTTGGTTCTTTGCGGGGAATCCCCCGCGCCATGGGGCCTGAAATTCGGCGGGACAAGCGCATGATGTGCCCGATTTGTCAAGGCGCAAGCGCCTGGGGCGCGTCCACTCCAGCCGCGCGCAATCTTGGCGGTGTCTTCTGGCGCGCGACAGATGAGGATACCCGCATGGCCAAACTGACTTACGCCAAGACACTCCCGAAGTTCGACAATTTTTTCGCAGTTCGACGGCAAGACCCTTGCCCTGAGAGGGCTCGACGGCGACGGTTTCACGCTCAGGGACAAGGACGGCACGTCCATGATCTTCGAGGGCAAGAGCTTCGAGCGCACCGACAGCGTCGTCACCGGCGGAACGATCGAAAGCGCCGAGTTCTTCAACTCGAAGGGAGAATTGCTCTACACGTTCGACGGCCTCTCCGCCGATGCGCAATCGATCTACAAGGCCTTTTCCTTCAACAAGGACCCGCTGCGCATCCTCAACGGCCTGCTCGAGGGTGATGACACGGTTCGGGGCAGCAAGGGAAACGACAGCCTGTGGGGCTTCGCCGGCGACGACAGGCTTCAGGGCGGCGCAGGAAAACGACTGGCTCTACGGCCATCGCGGCAACGACACGCTGACCGGTGGAAAGGGTAACGACACGTTTCGTGTTCCAGGCCGGCCTACGACCACGACACGGTGACGGACTTCGACCGCACGGGGGCGGATCACGACTTCATCCGCATGGACTACTTCCTGTTCGACGACATCGTCTATTCGGAGGCCGCGGGAAATGTCACGCTAACCCTGTCCACCGGCGATTCCCTCACGCTCATCGGCATCACCCAGGCGCAGATCGAGGGCAACACCAAGTTCTTCGACTTCTTCTGAGCGGTCATCCTCCGAGGACAAAATCCGACGCCCCTAGCCTGCAGATTTTTTACGCTGCAGGCGCCTATTGGAGGGGGCTCCGGGTTCAAAAGCTGCTAATGGCTGGGTGTCCATATCCTCCTGCCGTCGTGCCTCTGCAATGAACCGACTCTCCACCCTCGTGCCCCTCCTCGCCTCGGCCGCGCTGCTGATGTTCGGCAACGGCCTCCAGGGCACGCTGATCGCTTGGCGCGCGGCATCGGACGGCTTTCCGGCCTGGCTCATCGGCCTGATCACCGCCGCCTATTATCTCGGCTTCGCGCGGCGGGCTGCTTCCACCTAACCCACATCCTCAATGCGATCGGCCACATCCGCGCCTTCTCGGCGATGGCGGCGATCGCGACGGCGTCGATCATCCTGGCCGGCATGGTGGTCGACCCATGGCTCTGGCTGATACTCCGCCTCGTCAGCGGCTATTGCCTCGCCGTGCTGTTCGCCGTCATCGAAAGCTGGCTCAACGCCAAGGTCGAGAATTCGGTGCGGGCGCGCACGCTGTCCGTCTATCGCTATGTCGATCTCATCGCCAATTCCTCGGCGCAGTATTTCCTGCCCTGGTTCGGCGGGGAGACCTTCATCCTGTTCGGCATTTCGGCGATCGCCATGTCGCTGTCACTGACGCCGATCTCGCTCGCGGACCGCTCGAGCCCGGCGCCGCCCGACCGGGTGCGCTTCGACCTGCGCTACCTGTGGGTCACGTCGCCGCTGGCCGCGGTGGGATGCGTCGCGGTGGGGATGACGAACACGGTGTATCGCGCGCTCGGGCCGGTCTACTGCCTCGGCCTCGGGTTCACGACCGAGGCGACCGCCTGGTTCCTTGCGGCCAGCATCATTTCCGGTGTCGTCCTGCAATATCCGTTCGGGCATTTCTCCGACCGCAACGACCGGCGCAGCGTCATCATGGTGGCGGCGTCGGGTGGCCTGCTGGCCAGCCTGCTGCTGTTCTTCTTTGCCGGCGCGAGCGTGTTTCTCAACATCGCCGGCGTCTTTCTGCTCGGCGCATTCTCGATGCCGCTCTATTCGATGTGCTCGGCGCATGCGAACGACCGCGCCGGACCGGGTGATTTCGCGGTGATCTCGGCGGCCCTGCTTGTTCTTCTGGGCAGCCGGCGCGGTCGCGGGCCCCTGGATGGCGGCAAGCCTGATGGGCTGGTTCGGGCCCAAGTCGATGTTCGCCTTCACGGCCGCGGTCCAGGCTGTATTCCTGACCTATACCGTGACCCGCAAACTGCAGCGGCCCGTTTGATTCCGGAAAACCGCAGCAAGCGTGCGCGCGAGCCTTGATTTTTTGTGCGTCCAAGGCAGATTAACGTGTCCAAACACGGATCTGTATGCATGAAAAATCATTCTCGACACGCAAGAGCTTGCTTCCGCCTGCGAAATCTTTGGCCCGGCACGACTACGTCACCGTCGATACCGAATTCCTGCGCGAAAACCACGTTCTGGCCGCAAACTGTGCCTGATCCAGATGTCGGGGCCCGATCTGGACGCGATCGTCGACCCGCTCGCACCGGGGCTCGATCTCGCACCCTTTTTCAAGCTGATGGCGGATGCCTCAGTCACCAAGGTCTTCCACGCCGCCCGCCAGGGACATCGAAATCATCTTCAATCGCGGGGGTCTCATTCCGCATCCGATCTTCGACACCCAGGTCGCCGCGATGGTCTGCGGCTTCGGGGATTCGGTGTCCTACGACACGCTGGTCCAGAGGATCTGCAGCGAGCAGCTCGACAAGTCCTCCCGCTTCACCGACTGGAGCCACCGGCCGCTGAGCGCCAATGCAGCTCGACTACGCCCATGGCCGATGTGACCCATCTCCGGCAGGTCTACCTCCACCTCAAGACCGAACTCGAGCGCGAGGGGCGCACCGAGTGGCTCGCCGAGGAAATGGCGGTGTTGGAGTCCCGCGAAACCTACGACATTCACCCGGACGATGCCTGGCAGCGGCTGCGGATGCGGATCAGAAAGCCGATCGAACTGGCGATCCTGCAGAAGCTCGCGGCCTGGCGCGAGCGCGAAGCCCGGGCGCGCGACGTGCCGCGGGGACGCGTGCTCAAGGACGATGCGATCTTCGAAATCGCCCAGCAGCAGGCCGAAGGATACCGAGGCGCTGGGAAGGCTGCGCACGATCCCCAAGGGTTTACGAGCGTTCGCAGCATGGCGCGGCCATTCTAGGCGCGGTCAACGCCGCGCTTGCCATCGAGAAAGCCGACCTGCCGAAAGGTGCCGCGGGCCCCCGGCGCTGCCCG